>JAFKFK010000011.1 GCA_017307275.1 Alphaproteobacteria bacterium
CTTCCTCGCGGGCTTTACAAGGTTTCTCGCGATCGCGCGACGCGCCCCATCGTTTGTGACGGCGCCTCATCCCGAGACAATCCCCAGGACAAGAGCCGTCCCAGCCGCGCGCGGGAACGGGCCAAAAGCCGCCACAGATGCGCGTGCCTGAGAAGGCATGCCGGCGGCAAGTTAGGATTTTGAGTGAGTGACGTTACTTTTGCGGATCTCGGACTGGCCGAGCCGCTGCTGCGTGCGTTGAACGCAGCGAACTACACCCATCCCACGCCGATCCAGGCGCGCACGATCCCTGCATTGCTGCAGGGTCGCGACGTGCTGGGCATCGCCCAGACGGGCACCGGCAAGACGGCGGCCTTCGCGCTGCCCGTGCTGCAGCACCTCTCCTCGTCGAACGAACGCGCCCAGCCCCGGAGCCCGCGCGCCCTCGTTCTGGCGCCGACCCGCGAGCTGGCGGTGCAGATCGCGCGCAGCTTCGACACCTACGGCCGCGGCCTTGGCCTCAAGCTCGCCACCGTCGTGGGCGGCCTGGGCTATGGCCGTCAGATCGAGACCCTGGCGCGCGGCGTCGACATCCTCGTCGCCACGCCGGGCCGTCTGCTCGATCTGGTCGACCGCGGTAACGTGAAGCTCGGCAACGTGACGTTCTTCGTCCTCGACGAAGCCGACCGCATGTTCGACATGGGCTTCATCCGCGACGTGCGCCGCATCGCCGGGTCGGTCTCCAAGAACCGCCAGACGCTGCTGTTCTCGGCCACCATGCCGAGCGACATCGCCAAGCTGTCGTCGGAGATCCTGACGAATCCCGAGAAGGTCGAGATCGCGCCGCAGGGCCGCACCGTCGACCGGATCGACCAGCGCGTCTATTTCGTGAACGCTGCCAACAAGCGTGCGCTACTCAGCCACCTTCTGTCGGACAGCGCGCTCGAGCGCGTCATCGTCTTCACCCGCACCAAGCGGGGCGCCAACCGCGTCGCCGAGGCGCTTGAGGATCGCGGCGTACGCTCCGAGGCGATCCACGGCAACAAGTCACAGAACGCCCGTCAGAAGGCGCTCGAGAACTTCAGCCGCGGCAAGGCCCGCGTGCTGGTCGCCACCGATCTCGCCTCGCGCGGCATCGACGTGAACGGCGTGACCCACGTCATCAACTTCGAGCTGCCGGCGGATGCCGAGAGCTACGTCCATCGCATCGGCCGCACCGCGCGCGCCGGCGCTTCGGGCATCGCGATCTCGTTCTGCGACGGCAGCGAGCGCGGCCAGCTCAAGGGCATCGAGCGGCTGACCAACCAGCGTCTCTCCGTGGTGCCGACGCCTGCCAACGAGGACATGCCGGCTGCACCGCCGCCGCGTGCCCGCAGCGAGAGCGACGACCGCGACGATCGAGGCGACGAGCGTCCGCGCGAACATCGTGGCCCGCGCGGCGGCCGTCCCGGCGGCGGCCCCGGCCGTCACCGTTCGTTCGGCGATCGTGCCCATCACGACCGCACGCGCGGCGACCGTCCGCCGATGCATGCCGAGCACCAGTTCCGCGACGGCGATTATCGCGACGCCCCCAAGGGTGATCGTTCCTATGGCGAGCGTTCACACGGCGAGCGCCCGCAGGGTGATCGTTCCTATGGTGATCGCGCCCATGGTGAGCGTTCCTACGGCGACCGTTCCTATGGCGATCGTCCTCGCGGTGATCGCCCGCACCATGGCCGCCCGCAGGGTGAGCGCTCCTATGGCGACCGCCCGCGTGGTGACCGTCCTCACGGCGATCGTCCCCACGGTGATCGCCCGCAAGGCGATCGTCCCTACGGCGACCGGCCGCGTTCGTTCGACGACCGTCCTCGCCATAATGGCGGCGGCCACCACGCCCACCGTCCTCATGGTGATCGTCCCCATGGCGATCGTCCGCAAGGCGACCGTCCCTACGGTGACCGCGCGCAAGGTGACCGTCCCCACGGCGATCGCCCGCCGCAAGGCGACCGCCCCTACGGTGACCGGCCGCAGGGCCCGCGCCCTCAGTGGAAGGGCCGTCGCTTCGGCGGTGGAGGCGGTGGTGGTCGCGGCCGAGGCCGCGCCGCCTAGATAATTCCTTCCTCCCGGAAGATTTCCAGGCACTTGGAAAGAGCGCGCTCGTATCGGGCGCGCTCTTTTGCCATGGAGGCGTCGTCCCAATCGAAGAAGCCGCCCTTGGTCTTGAATCCGATGCGGCCCTCGTCGACGTTGCGCTGCAGGACCGGTGGCGGACCATCGGCATTCGTAAGGTCGGGCCAGATGATCTTGGCGACGGCGCAGGTCGTGTCCCAGCCCGAATGTTCCTTCTGGGTGATCGGGCCGGCCGCGGCGTAGCGGAAGCCGAAGGAGAGCCGCACGGTCGCGTCGATATCCTCCGGCGAGGCCACGCCCTGCTCGATCAGCCACAGTGCCTCGCGCATCAGGGCGCCCTGGATGCGGTTGCCCAGGAAGCCAATCACGTCCTTCTTCACCTGCACCGGCCGCTTGCCGAGCGCGCGCATGATTTCGCCGACCTGCTCGGCGAGCGCCACGTCGGTGTGAACGGAGCGCACCACCTCGACCAGCGGGATGAGATGCGCCGGCATGAAGAAGTGCAGGCCCATCATGCGGCTTTGCGTCTTCAGGCCCTTGCCGATCTCGCTGATCGGAAAGCTCGACGAGTTCGAGGTCAGCGGCACGCCCGGCTTGGAGAACTTCTCCATGTCGGCAAAGAGCTTCTGCTTCAGCGCAAGATCTTCCGTCACCGTCTCGACGACGAGGTCGATCTTGGCCCACGGCGCTTCCTCGAGCGTCGCCCAGGCGGCGAGGCCCGACACGTCCTCCGGCTTGCCCATAGCCTTCAATGCCCGGGCTGTTGCCGCCGGCAGACCGTCGCGCGTCGAGGCCGACCGCGACACGACGTCCACCTTCCAGCCGCCGGCCAGGAACATGGCGATGATTCCAACGCCCATTGTGCCTCCGCCCAGCACCAGAGCATGACGTTCGCTTTGCGGCATTTTGCGTCCTCCCGTATCGACGAAGGCCCCGGCGGCGGGGCAATATCCCGGCTCACTTATAGCCTCCGGGGGAATGATTATGAGCGGCACCTATAACGATATCGGCGTCAGCAGCGAAGGTCATGTCGGTGTCGTCGAGATTCAGCGGCCGCCGCACAACTTCTTCGACAATTCGCTGATCAACCAGATCGCCGACGCCTTCGAGGCATTCGACCGCGACGTCAACATCCGCTCCTACGTGCTGTGCGCGCAGGGCAAGTCGTTCTGCGCCGGCGCCGATTTCCAGAACCGTCCGAGCACCGGCAGCGCGGCCGAGAGCGGCAAGCACCTCTACAAGGAAGCGACCCGTCTGTTCCGCTCCAAGAAGCCGAGCATCGCTGCCGTGCAAGGACCGGCGATTGGCGGTGGCCTCGGCCTCGCGGTCATGCCGGACTTCCGCGTCACCTGCGCCGAAGCGCGCTTCGCGGCCAACTTCACGCGGCTCGGCTTCCATCCCGGTTTCTCGCTCACCTTTACGCTTCCGCGTCTGATCGGCCAGCAGAAGGCCAACCTGATGTTCTACACGGGCCGTCGCATCGGCGGTGAGCAGGCTGTCGAATGGGGCCTGGCCGACGTGCTGGTGCCGCTTGCCGACGTGCGCAAGGCGGCGATGGACCTCGCTAAGGAAATCGCCGAAGGCGCGCCGCTCGCCGTGCAGTCGACGCGCGAGACCATGCGCCGCGGCTACGCCGATGCCGCCGAAGTCGCGACCGAGCGCGAGCTGGTCGAGCAGGACTGGAACCGCAAGACCGAAGACTTCAAGGAAGGCATCAAGTCCTACGCGGAGAAGCGCGTCGGCAACTTCAAGGGCCGCTGAGTCCATCATGGGACAGGTCTCGGGCAAGGTCGCCGTTGTCACCGGTGGCGCGTCGGGCATTGGCGAGGCCTGTGCCGAAACGCTGGCGCGCGAAGGCGCGTCGGTTCTCATCACCGATATCGACGACGCGCTGGGCAAGGGCGTCGTCGAGCGCATCACGAAGGCGGGCGGCAAGGCGCATTATCAGCGGCATGACGTGCGCGATGAAGCGGCGTGGCCCGGCATCGTTGCCGATGCCGAGAAGCGCTTTGGCCGTCTCGACATCATGGTGGCCAACGCCGGCATCGGCGTCATGGCACCGATCGAGACCATGACGCTTGCCGACTGGCAGCGTCAGCAGGCGATCAACCTCGACGGTGTGTTCCTGTCGATCAAGCACTCGATCCCGGCGATGCGACGGGCCGGCGGTGGCTCGATCGTGTTGATGTCGTCGATTGCCGGTCTGCGCGGCGCGCCCGGGCTTGCGGCCTATTCCGCGACCAAGGGCGGCGTGCGGCTGCTCGCCAAGTCGGTGGCGCTCGAACATGCCGCCGACAACATCCGCTGCAATTCGGTGCATCCCGGCATTATCGCCACGCCGATCTGGGGCAAGATCCCGACCGGCGCCGAAGGCAATCGCCGCAACGCACCGATCGATCCCAAGGAGCGCGCCGCGATTGCCGTGCCGCTCACACGCGTCGGCGAAGCGCAGGATATCGCCAACGGCGTCCTCTTCCTCTGCACCGAGGCCGCGAACTACATGACCGGCCAGGAACTGGTGATCGACGGCGGCATGACCGCCGGCGGCCGTGCCCCGCCGCGTCAGCAATAACGAAAGAACAATCGACCTTGGGCAACGCGGGCGCCAAAGGATGGATTGTCGTGGCGGCATTGAGTGCCGCTATTGCGATTGCTGTCGGTGCCTTCGCCGCCCATGGCCTCGATCTCGGGACTGAAGCTGGCCGCAAGGCGCGGGACTGGCTGCAGACCGGCACCCAGTACGAGATGATCCATGCGCTGGCGATCCTCGCCGTCGCCGCCCTCTCGGGGAAGCTGAACGGCAGGCTCGCGGTCAATGCTCAGATCCTGTTCCTGTTGGGCAGCATTCTGTTTCCCGGCGCGCTCTACAGCCTGGCCTTCAGTGGCCCGCGATGGTTCGGTGCCGTCGCGCCGATTGGCGGTCTGGCCTTCATCGCGGGTTGGATCGCCCTTGCTCTGGCTGCTCTGATGAAATCAGAGCGCTGATCTCAAGAAAGCTGCTCGTCCATCAGCTTGAGCGCTTCGGCCGCGAAGGCGCGCATGTTGGCGACGCGATCGCCTGAGCCGGTGCGCAAGGTGCGCGCGATGCTGCCCTTGGGGCCGACCACGGCGACGCAGGTATGGCCCGAGGGATCGCCATAGGAATTGCCGGTCGGACCGGCCGCGCCTGTTTCGGCGAGACCCCAGGTCGTCTTCAACCGTTCGCGCACATGTTCGGCCGCCAGCAAAGCCCACGGCTCGGAGGAGGAACGCACACCGGCACGCTTCTCGCGCGGGACGGCCAGGAAGGCGTCGCCGGCCGGTCGCGTGTAGACCACCGCGCCTCCCATGAAGTAGGCCGACGCGCCCGGCACGGCCAACAGGGCGGCGGAGACGAGGCCGCCGGCCGACGATTCGGAAATGCCGATCGTCTCTTTGCGCGCCTTCAGTTTCTCGCCCACCTTCTGGGCCAGCGGCAGCAGCGAATCCATGGGGCTCAATTCCCTTTCGTGAAAATGTCGAGGACCAGCGGCTCTTGCCGGCCCATCCAGATCGCGCGATCGCGATGGTCCTCGAGATCGTGCCCGGTGTTGGGATGAATGAAAACCGTTAGATCGCCGCGGTTGAGCGTCAACCACGAGAGCAGCGGCTCGAACTGCTCGTTCTTGAAAGCGACCTGATAGCTGAAGCGCGGATGCGGTCCGACCGGCCTCTCGTGGAAGCGGCCCATCTCGATGGTGAATTTCTGCTCGATCTTTTCGCGTAGCGCTCGGGCGGCCTCGGCCGACGCCGTGTCGAAATACACGTGGGCGTGCCAGTCCTTGATTTGTAAGGTTTCCATGGTTGTCCCTATCTCGCTCTCAACCCGCATGCCGGAACCCTAAGCCGTTCCCCGATGGGAGCAAGCTTGCTAGGCTTAGGCATCATGAACTTCGATTTTTCCGACGACCAGAAGCTGCTCAAGGAGCAGGTTCGCAAATTCCTCGCCGACAAGTGCCCCACCAAAGTGGTGCGGCGCGTGCTCGACGGCAATGAGACTCATGCGGAAGACGTGTGGAAGGGCCTCGTCGATCTCGGCGTGCCGGCCACCGGCATTCCCGAGGCGTATGGCGGCCTGGGCCTCTCGCCGCTGGAGGTCTGCGTCATCGCCGAGGAGATCGGCCGCGCTGCGGCGCCCGTGCCGTTCGACTCTTCGGTCGTGCTGGCGACGGAAGCGCTGAAGCTCGCGGGCTCGGAAGCGCAGAAGAAGAAATGGCTGACGGCGCTGGCCGAGGGCAAGGCAATCGGCACGCTCGCCATCGCCGAAGGTGCGCAGCCGCCCAAGCCGCGCAGCATCCGCACGACCTTCGGCAACGGCCGTCTCAACGGCAAGAAGGTGCCGGTGGCGGACGGCGAGGCGGCGACCTTTGCCATCGCTTTGGCCAACACCGGTGGCAGCGGCGATCGCGCCGTGTCGTTGGTGATCGTCGATCTCAGCCAGGCAGCCGTCGCCAAGAAGCGGGTCGAGACGATCGATCCGGCACGCAAGCATGCCGAGCTCACCTTCACGGATGCCAACGCAGAACTGCTCGGCGCCGAAGGCGAGGGCTGGAGCCTGCTCGAACGGCTCTACGATGCCGCGGCAGTTTACTTCGCCTTTGCACAGGTGGGCGGCGCCGAAGCCGCGATGTGGATGGCGCGTGACTACGCCCTGCAGCGTCAGGCCTTCGGCCGCGCCATCGCCTCCTATCAGGCGATCAAGCACAAGCTGGCGGACTGCTACGTCAAGCTCGAGCTGGCGCGCTCCAACGCCTACTACGGCGCAATGATGCTGACCGAGGGCGGCGCCGACCTGCCGCTCGCCGCTGCCGCGGCGCGCATCGCCGCGACCGACGCCTACGACTTCGCCGCCAAGGAGAACATCCAGACCCACGGCGGTATCGGCTTCACCTGGGAAGCCGACACGCAGTTCCATTACCGCCGCTCGCGCGTCATGGCGCTGTCGCTCGGCGGCCCGATGGCCTGGAAGGACAAGCTGGTGAGCCGTCTCGAACAGAAGAACGCGGCCTAGGAGCGAACGATGGACTTCAACGATACCCCCGAAGAAGCCGCCTTCCGTAAGGAAGTGCGCACCTGGCTCGAAGCCAATGCCACGCGCAAGAGCGACGACACGCAGAGCTTCCGCGCGCGCAACGACGATCCCGGCCTGCTCGTCAAAGCCAAGGAGTGGCAGGACAAGAAGGCCAAGGCAGGTTATGCGCGCATCACCTGGCCGAAAGAGTTCGGTGGCCGTGGCGCTTCGCCGATCCTGCAGGTGATCTACCAGCAGGAAGAAGCCAACTACCTGGTGCCGCTGGGCTTCTTCGATATCGGCCTCGGTATGTGCATCCCGACCATGATGGCCTATGCCAGCCCCGAGCACCTCAAGCGCTACGTGAAGCCCGCGCTGCACGGTCAGGAAGTGTGGTGCCAGCTCTTCTCCGAGCCGGCCGCCGGGTCCGACGTGGCCGGCATCCGCACCAAGGCCGAGCGCGACGGCGACGACTGGGTGATCAACGGCCAGAAGGTCTGGACCTCGGGCGCGCATTACTCGGACTTCGGCATCGTCATCACCCGCACCGATCCGAACGTGCCCAAGCATTCGGGCCTCACCATGTTCTTCCTCGACATGAAGAGCCCCGGTGTCGAAGTGCGGCCGATCAAGCAGATGTCGGGCGGCGCCAACTTCAACGAGGTGTTCTTCACCAACGTGCGCATCCCCGACAGCCAGCGGCTGGGCAAGGTGGGCGAGGGCTGGAAGGCTGCTCTCACGACCTTGATGAACGAGCGCCTGGCCGTCGGCCTGCCGTCGGGCGGCCTCGACATCGACGAGCTGATGGAACTGGCGCGCGACACCGACCTCGAGGATGGGCCGGCGATCCGCAACCAGACGGTCCGCAGCAAGATCGCCGAGTGGTACGTCCAGCAGCAGGGGCTGAAGCTGACGCGCTACCGCACCCTGACCGCGCTCTCCAAGGGCCAGACGCCGGGACCGGAATCCTCGATCATCAAGATCGTGGCAGCCCCCAAGATGCAGGACATGGGCGCTTTCGCCATGGAGCTGATGGGCCCGGCCGGTATCATGAAGGAGGAGATCCCGCACGCCGGTGGTTTCCAGGCACAGTGGATCGGCGGCGCCGGCTTCCGCATTGCCGGTGGCACCGACGAAATCCTGCGCAACATCGTGGCCGAGCGTGTGCTGGGCATGCCTGCCGACGTCCGTGTCGACAAGGACATTCCGTTCAATCAGCTCGGAAAGAAGTAAGCGCCTTCATAGGCGTCAGGGCACCTCCCCTTCGCGGAGTCCGCGAAGGGGAGGGGTTCATGACCTCAACGTTGTTTGAGCGCCCACTCGGTGTATTTCTTCGCCTGGGCCTGGGTGTCGGCGTAGTACTTTGCGTATGTCGCGCCGACCATCGGCTTTAGCGCCAAGCCGACGGCATCCATCTTCTGCTTCATCTCCGGGCTCTCGATCGCCTTCAGGAAGGCGGCCTCGACGACCTTGATAACATCGGCCGGCGTGCCCTTGGGCGCGCCGACGCCGCGCGTCGAGGAGGAGATGACCGTGGCCATGCCCAGCTCCTTGGTGCAGGGCACGTCGGGCAGGAACTTCGAGCGTTCGACATCGGTGACGGCAAGTCCGCGGACTTCGCCCGACAGCACGCGCTTGAAGACGCCGCCGACATTGTCGAAGGCGCAATCGACATGGCCGCCCATGACGCCGGTGAGCTGCTGCGCGCCGCCATCGAAATGGACGATGCGGAACTCGCACTTGGCCGCCTCCTGTACCATCAGGATGGCGAGGTGGTCGTCGCTCAGGATGCCGGTGGTGCAGGCGCTGATCTTGCCGGGCGCCTTCTTCGCCGCGTCGACGAGATCGGCCAGCGTCTTGTAGGGGCTGTCGCCCTTGACCCAGATCAGGCCGGGATCGAGCACCTGATTCACGATGGGAATGAAGCTGTCGATGTTGAACGCGGCCTTGCGCTCCGGATCGAGAGTGATGGTGTTGAGGCCGGGCAGGTTAAGGAAGCCCAGCGTGTAGCCGTCGGGTCGGGCGCGGGCGATTTCCGTGAAGCCGAGCTGGCCGCCGGCGCCACCCTTGTTGACCACGGTGATCGGTTGGCCGAGGTCCTTCTCGGCGGCCGCGGCCAGAATACGTGCACCGACGTCGGTGCTGCCGCCTGCGGGAAAGGCCACGATCAACTGCACCGCCCTGCGCGGATAGTTCTGGGCCAGGGCAGGGCTCGCGATGGTGGCGGCGGCTGACGCAGTAAGCAGAGTACGACGACGGATGAGCATGGTTTCCTCCCTTTGCTTTGTTTGGCGGCTTTACTCGACGTCGCTCTCCCTGAGAGGAGAGAGCGAACGGGGCTTGAAGATGAGAACGCCGATCACGATCACCGGCACCACCAGCATCGCCAGGGCCAGCGGCCGGTCGAGGAAGATGGCGAAGCTGCCGCCGGAGATCTCCAAGGTCGTGCGCAGCGACTTCTCCATCATCGGTCCCAGGATCAATGCCAGGATCGCCGGAGCAATCGGGAAGTCGAGCTTGCGCAGCAGGTAGCCCAGGATGCCGAAGCCCAGCATCACCCAGACATCGAACAGGCTCTGCTTCAGCCCATAGGCGCCGATGATGCAGAAGATCAGGATGCCGGTGCACATGTAGCTGAAGGGTACCTTCAGCAGCTTGGCCCACAGCCCGACCAGCGGCAGGTTGAGGATCAGCAGCAGGACGTTGCCGATGAAGAAGCTCGCGATCACCGTCCACACGAGCGCCGGCTGTTCGGTGAACAGGAACGGCCCCGGCGTGATGCCGTTGATGATGAAGGCGCCCATCAGCACGGCGATAGTGGGGGAGCTGGGAATGCCCAGCGCCAGCAGCGGGACCATGGCGGCGTTGGCGTAGGCATTGTTGGCCGTCTCGGCGGTCGCGACGCCTTCGATGGCGCCCTTGCCGAAGCGCTCCGGCGTCTTGGAGATGCGCTTCTCCAGCACGTAGGCCATGAAGGTCGGCACGATGGCGCCGACGCCAGGGATCAGCCCCAGCACGAACCCCACGACGGTGCCGCGTCCGATTGCGCCCACGGACTGGCGGCATTCCTGGCGGGTCGGCAGCCAGGTCTTGAGTTCGGCGCTGATCATGTGGGTCTGGCGCTTCTCGGCCGCCAGCAGCAGCTCGGCGATGCCGAACAGGCCCATGACGACCGGCACGAAGCCGATGCCGTCGTAGAGTTCCTCGACGCCGAAGGTGAAGCGGGGTGCGCCGCGCACCGGATCGACGCCGATCATCGCCAGCAGAAGGCCGATCACCGTCATCAGCAGCGCGGCCAGCATGTTGTTGCCGGCGAGGCCCACCACCAGGCAGAGGCCCGCCACCATCAGCGCAAAGAATTCGGCCGGCCCGAACTTCAGGGCAAGCGACGCGAGTGGCATGGCGACGGCAACCAGTGCGACGGTGGCGAGCGTGCCGCCGACGAAGGAGCCGATGGCCGCAATCCCCAGCGCCGAGCCGGCCCGCCCTTGTCGCGCCATCTGATGACCGTCGATACAGGTCACAACCGAGGCCGCCTCGCCCGGCACGTTGATCAGCACCGAGGTGATCGTGCCGCCATACATGGCGCCGTAGTAGATGGCGCAGAGCATGATGATCGCGCCGGTGGCGTCGAGGCTGAAGGTGAGCGGGATTAGGATCGCCGTTCCTGCGGCCGGCCCCAGCCCCGGCAATACGCCGATCAACGTGCCCAGCATGCAGCCGGCAAAGGCAAAGAGCAGATTGTTGAGCGAGAGCGCGGCGGCGAAGCCTTGAAGCAGATGTGTCAGTGCCTCCATGGTCTAGAACTCCAGCCAGCCGGTGGGCAGCAACACGTCGAGCCAGGTGGTGAAGACATAGTAGACGCCGAAGCTTCCCAGCACGGCGAACAGGGCGATGGCCCACCAGCGGCGTTCCCCCAGCGCGATCACCAGCGCGGCGTTGAAGACCAGCATCGAAATCCTGAAGCCCACGACGGCCATCGCAACGGTCGCGGCCGCCAGCAGTGCGACGATGGCGAGCCAGCGCAGAGCGCCCGGGCCGTGAGGCAGGATGTGGGTTTCACCGTCCGAGGGATCGCGGGGCTCGCGTGCCGTCGTGATCAGCAGCGCGACAGCGAGGACGATGCCGATCAACGCCAGCCAGAACGGAAAGAAGCCAGGACCGGGGCCGAGGCGATCCGTCAACGACAGAAGCAGAGATTGCCAGAGCGCGAACAGGCAGAATGCCAGCATCGCACCCGTCGCGATAAGCCGACCCTGGCGCATGCCGGTTGGCCCTCCCTGTTTTCTTTCCTTGTTCTGAAGGGCAGCATAGCTGCAAACAGGTCGGCGGCAAGTCGCTGTCCGACGGGAGGAAAGATTCGATGAACAGGCTTGATGGTAAGGTAGCGTTTCTGTCAGGAGCCGCACGCGGCATCGGCGGGGCAGCGGCAGCGCTGATGGCAAGTGTCGGCGCCAAAGTTGTTATTGGCGATGTGCTGGAGGAACGGGGCCGCCAGACCGTGCGCGAGATCGAAGCGGCGGGCGGGCAGGCGACCTTCGTGCCGCTCGATGTCACGCAGGAGGCGAGCTGGAAGGCTGCTCTGGATGCGACGGTGAAGCAGTATGGCGGTCTCGACATTCTGGTGAACAACGCCGGCATCTTCGTCGGCAAAGGCGTCGAGGATGCCTCGATGGACGACTGGCACCGGCTGGTCGCCGTCAATTTGACGGGCGTGGTGCTGGGCACACGCGTGGCGCTGCCGCATCTCAAGGCGCGGGCCGCCGGCAGCCCGCACGGTTCGGCGATCGTCAATCTCGCTTCGGTCGCGGGCCTCGTCGGCTCGCAGCTAGACCCGCTCTATTCGCTGACCAAGGGTGGCGTCACCCTGTTCACCAAGTCGACGGCGCTGGAGTTTGGCCGCAAGGGCTATCGCATCCGCGTCAACTCGATCCATCCCGGTGTCATCGACACCGACATGGGCCAGCAGACCTTCGCCATGCGTGCCCAGGCGCTCGGCACCAACGACACCGAAGCCACGCGCAAGGTCTCGACCAGCATGCATCCGATTGGCCGCCTCGGGCTTGCTGACGACATTGCCAAAGGGATCGTCTTCCTCGCTTCGGACGACGCCGGCTTCATGACCGGCGCCGGTCTCGTCGTCGACGGCGGGTATACCGCTCAATAAGAAATGTCGTCCTGAGCGTGAGCGAAGGACCTCATCGCCGCTTGCGACCGGCACGAGATCCTTCGCTACGCTCAGGATGACAAGAAAGCGTCAGAAAATCCCGGCGGCCAATCCGGCCGCCATCGCTGCGCCGAGTTCCTCGCACTGCTCGACGAAGGCAGGTTGCCAGGGGCCCTTGCAGATCAGGGGCTCCTGGACGGCGCGCCAGCGCAGGCCCGTCACGATGGTCTCGACGCCGCGCCGCGTGCCGGTGCCGTCGCTGCCAGCGCGAATGTAGAGCGCGTAGGGCAGCCCCTGCGTGCGTTCCAGGCAGGGATTGTAGCTGCGGTCGAAGAAGTCCTTCAGCGCGCCGCTCATATAGCCGAGATTTTCCGTGGTGCCGAGGATCACGGCCTGTGCCGCCAGCACGTCCTCCGGTCCGGCCTGTAGCGGCGCCACGACCCGGACATCGAGGCCCGTTTCGCTCAGCGCGCCGCGTTCCACGGCCTGCCGCAGGGAAAGGGTGTTCTCCGACGGCGCGTGCGCCACAATGAGCAGCCTTTTCGACATGGAGGGGGTTTTACCCCGAGACGCACCGACATGCTCAAGAAACTCCTGATTGCCAATCGCGGCGAGATCGCCATCCGCATCGCCCAGGCCGCTGCCGAACTGGGTATCGCCACCGTCGGCGTCCATTCCGAGGACGACGCCACGTCCCTTCATGTGCGGCGCGTCGATGAGGTGCAGTCCCTGAAAGGACGAGGGGCGGCGGCCTATCTCGACATCGCCGGCGTCATCGCGGCCGCGAAGGCGGCGGGTTGCGATTCGGTGCATCCCGGTTACGGCTTCCTGTCGGAGAATGCGGCGTTCGCGAAAGCCTGCGCCGAGGCAGGATTGGTCTTCGTCGGCCCGACGCCCGATCAACTCGACCTGTTCGGCGACAAGGCACAAGCCCGCGCCCATGCGGTCAAGACGTCCGTTCCCTTGCTGCCCGGTACGGATGGCGCCGCCGATCTCGCGGGCGTCCGTGCGTTCTTCGAGAGGCACGCGAAGTCGGGCGTGATGATCAAGGCCATCGCCGGTGGGGGCGGACGTGGCATGCGGCCCGTGCGCCAGGCGGCCGAGATTGCCGAAGCGTTCGAGCGCTGTGCTGCCGAAGCGAAATCCGCGTTCGGCAATCCGACGCTCTATGCCGAGCGGCTGATCGACCGCGCGCGCCACATCGAGGTCCAGATCGTGGGCGATGGCGAAGGCGGCATCGTGGCGCTCGGGGAACGCGACTGCACGGTGCAGCGCCGCAACCAGAAGATCGTCGAACTGGCGCCCAGCCCGCATCTCAGCGCCACGTTGCGCCTGCGGATCGTCGATGCGGCGATCGCCATGGCCAAGGCCGTGCACTATCGCAGCCTCGGGACCTTCGAATTCCTGGTCGACGACGCAGCGCAGGAGTTCTTCTTCATCGAAGCCAACCCGCGCCTGCAGGTGGAACACACCGTCACCGAAGAGGTCTATGGCGTCGATCTGGTGAAGGCGCAGCTTCGGCTCGCGTCGGGCACGAAGCTGGCGGAAACCGGCCTCGCGGCGGCAACGCCCCGGGGCCATGCGATTCAGCTTCGCATCAACATGGAGACCATGACTGCCGACGGCTCGGCCAAGCCGGGCGGCGGCACGCTCTCGGCCTTCGAGCCGCCGTCGGGGCCGGGCGTCCGCGTCGACACCTATGGCTATGCCGGCTACCGCACCAATCCCAACTTCGATTCGCTGCTGGCCAAGGTCATCGTTCATGCCCCGTCGCCCGACTTCGGCGATGCGCTGGCGCGGGCGGAGCGGGCACTCGCGGCCTTCCGGCTAGAGGGCGCCCCCTCGAACATCGCGTTCCTGCGGGCCCTGATCGCCCACCCCGATTTCCGCGCCGACAAGGTCTACACGCGCTTCGTCGACGATCATGCCGGCGCGCTGATCGAAGCGGCGGCCAAGCAGAAGAGCGGACTCTACTTCGAGCCCGCAACCACAAGTGCGGCTCCGGCGGGACGCCAGGCCGGGGCGCGGGTCGACAGCGTCGATCCGCTGGCCGTTCTGGCCTTCGGTAAGGCCCGCACCGATACGGCAACGGCGGGAGATGCCGGCAGCGATGCGCCCGAGGGAACGGTCGCGGTCCCCGCACCGATGCAGGGCACGATCGTCAGCATCGCGGTGAAGGAGGGCGATGCCGTCGCGGCAGGCCAGGCGCTGCTGATCATGGACGCCATGAAGATGCAGCACGAGATCAGGAGCCCGGCGCGCGGCTATGTGCGGCGCATCGCGGTCGAGGCGGGTGAGACGATCTACGAAGGCCATTCGCTGCTGTTCGTCGAGGAGGCCGATGTCGAGGTGAAGGGCGCCGCGGCCGAGGAGAAAATCGACCTCGACCATATCCGGCCAGATCTCGGTGAATATCTTGAACGCCGAGCCCTGACGCTCGACGAGAAGCGCCCCGATGCTGTGGCGCGCCGGCGCAAGACCAACCAGCGCACCGCGCGGCAGAACCTCGACGACCTGGTCGATCCCAACAGCTTCGTCGAATACGGCGCCTTTGCCATCGCCAGCCAGCGGTCGCGGCGCACCATCGAGGATCTGATCGAAAAGACGCCAGCCGACGGGCTGATCACCGGCATCGGCCGGGTCAATGGCTCTCTGTTCGGACCGGAGCGCAGCCGGGTCGCGGTCGCGCACTACGACTACACGGTGCTGGCGGGCACGCAGGGCAAGAACAACCACCACAAGAAGGATCGGTTGTTCGAGATCGTCGAGAAGCAGCGCATTCCGCTGGTGTTCTTCACCGAGGGTGGCGGCGGGCGGCCGGGCGACATCGACGTGCAATCGGTTGCAGGCCTCAACACCATGGCCTTCCATATCTTCGGACGATTGAGCGGCGCCGTGCCCCTGGTGGGCATCAACTCCGGCCGCTGCTTCGCGGGCAACGCGGCGATCCTGGGCTGCTGCGACGTAGTAATCGCCACGAAGAACTCCTCGATCGGCATGGGCGGCCCGGCGATGATCGAGGGCGGCAATCTCGGCGTCTTCTCGCCCGAGGAAGTGGGGCCGATGTCGGTCCAGGTGCCCAACGGCGTGGTCGATATCGCCGTCGAGGACGAGGCGGAGGCCGTCGCCGTCGCTAAGCAATATCTCTCGTACTTCCAGGGCGCGCTGCCGGAGTGGCGGGCGGCCGACCAGCGCCTGCTGCGCCGCGCCATCCCCGAGAACCGGTTGCGAGTCTACGACGTGCGCGACGTTATCTCGACGCTTTGCGACGAAGGCTCCGTGCTGGAACTGCGCCGCGCCTTCGGGCCGGGCATGGTGACAGCCTTTGCCCGCATCGAGGGCAAGCCTCTGGGCATCGTTGCCAACAACCCCGTGCATCTTGCAGGCGCCATCGACAGCGACGGCTCGGACAAGGCGGCGCGCTTCCTGCAGCTTTGCGATGCCTTCGACATCCCGATCCTGTTCCTCTGCGACACGCCCGGCATGATGGTGGGACCCGAGATCGAGAAGACCGCGCTGGTACGCCACTGCTCGCGGCTCTTCGTGACCGGCGCCAACCTCACCGTGCCCTTCGGCACCATCGTCCTGCGCAAGGCCTATGGACTCGGTGCTCAGGCGATGGCCGGCGGTTCGTTCCATGCGCCGGCTTTCGCACTCTCCTGGCCGACCGGCGAGTTCGGCGGCATGGGTCTCGAAGGCGCCGTCAAGCTCGGCTATCGCAAGGAACTCGAAGCGGTGACCGATCCGGCCGAGCGACGCGCCCTGTTCGACGAGATGGTCGCGGCGGCCTATGCCCGTGGCAAGGCGCTGAGCACGGCGACCTATTTCGAGATCGACGAGGTGATCGATCCCGCCGATTCACGGCGCTGGATCTCAACGGCCTTGCTGTCGGCCGAGCGTCCGCCGGCTTCTGGTCATAAGAAGCGGGCGAACATCGATACCTGGTAAGGCCGAGGGCGCGTCCTAGGCGCGCTCCTCCGGAAGGGAATCCTGTGCAATCGGTTGCACGGGCCGGGGCGTCCGCTGCAGCTTCGCGGCGAGGGCGCGCATCGCCACGTAGAAGACAGGCGTGAAGATCAGCCCGAAGCCCGTCACGCCCAGCATGCCGAAGAACACCGTCGTGCCCAGGGACTGGCGCATCTCCGATCCGGCGCCCGTCGCGATGGCGAGCGGCACGACGCCAAGGATGAAGGCGAAGGACGTCATCAGGATGGGGCGCAGACGTGTGCGCGCCGCCTGAATGGCGGCGTCGAAGCGGTTGGCGCCTTCGGCCTCGGCCTGTCGCGCGAACTCGACGATCAGGATCGCATTCTTGGCGGCCAGCCCGATCAGCACGACGAAGCCGACCTGCGCCAGGATGTTCACTTCGAGACCACGCGCCAGCAAGCCGCTTACCCCGGCGAGCAGGCACATCGGCACGATCAGGATGACGGAGAGCGGCAGCGACCAGCTCTCGTACTGCGCCGCCAGCACCAGGAAGACGAAGACGATCGAGGCGGCGAAGACGAGGAGGCCGGTATTGCCCACCAGCTTCTCCTGATAGGCAAGCTCGGTCCATTCGTAGCCGAAGCCGTCCGGCAGTCGTTCCGCCGCGAGCTTTTCCATGGTGGCGATCGCGTAGCCGGTCGAATAGCCGGGCAGAGTATTGCCCTGCAGCTCCGCCGCGGGGAAGAGGTTGTAGCGCGGTACACGATGGGCGCCGGTAATGTCGTGGAAGGTCGTCACCGCGCCGATCGGCACCATCTGCCCGGCATTGTTGCGGGTCTTGAGATTGGCGATGTCGCTGACGGTCTGGCGGAAGGGGCCGTCGGCCTGGGCCGTGACCCGGTAGGTTCGGCCGAGATAGTTGAACTCGTTGACGAAGACCGAACCGAGATAGACTTCGAGAGCGCCGAACACATTGTCGGCGGTGACACCCAGGATCTCGGCCTTCACGCGGTCGATATCGGCATAGAGCTTGGGCGTCCGCGTATTGAACAGCGTGAAGACCCCGGTGAGGCCCGGCGTCTGGTTGGCGGCTGCGATCAGGTCCTGCGTCGCCGCTTCGAGTTCGGGCAGGCCGCGTCCACGCTTGTCCTGCACCATCATCTTGAAGCCGCCGGAGTTACCGATGCCCCGCACCGGCGGGGGCGGTATGACGATGATGAAGGCTTCCTCGACGGCGCCGAGCCGCGTTCGCAGATCGGCCAGGACCTTGGCCGCGGACTGTCTCTTGGCGACGCGGTCAGGGAAGGGGGCCAGGGCTGCAAAGATGGCGCCGGCGTTCGGCGCCGAGGTGAAGGTCGCGCCATCGAAGCCGGCAAAGGGAACGGCGTGAACGACGCCCGGCGTTTCGAGAATGATCTTGGTCGCACGACGGACCACCGCGTCGGTTCGTTCCAGCGACGCGCCGGGCGGGAGCTGGATCACCGTGATGAGATATCCCTGGTCCTGAGCCGGGATAAAGCCGGTGGGGGCCCGCACGAACTGCCAGCCGGTGAGGGCGATGAGGACGGCATAGATGCCGAGGAAGATCAGGCCGCGGCGCACGAACACGCCGGTCCAACGGCCGTAAGCGTTGGAAAGCCAGTCGAAGCCGCTGTTGAAGATACGGAAGAACCCGGAAATGCCACGCGTGATGGCCGATTTTCCAACGGCAGCGTGCTCGCTGTGGGGCTTGAACAGCAAAGCGCAGAGCGCCGGACTCAAGGTCAGCGAAACGATGCACGAGATGATCGTCGCCGAGGCTATGGTCACGGCGAACTGGCGAAAGAACTGCCCGGAGATGCCGGCGATGAAGGCCGCGGGAATGAACACCGCCGAGAGCACAAGGGCGATGGCGACCAGGGCGCCGCCGACCTCGTCCATTGTCTCGTGCGCCGCTTCGCGTGGTGTCAGGCCAGCCCGGATGTTGCGTTCGACGTTCTCGACCACGACGATCGCATCGTCGACGACGATGCCGATGGCCAGCACCAGCCCGAACAGGGAAAGGTTGTTCAACGAAAAGCCGACAGCGGCCATGACAGCGAGCGTGCCGATCAGGGACACGGGGATCGCGATGATCGGGATCAGCGAGGCGCGCCAGCTCTGCAGGAAGAGGATCACTACGAGGACGACGAGGATCACCGCCTCGATCATCGTCTTGTAGACCTCGTGCACCGACTCGGCGATGAACTCCGTGGGATTGTAGACGATGTCGTACTTCAGCCCGCTCGGGAACGACGCCGAAAGCTCCTCCATCGCGGTCTTCAGACGCGCCGCGGTTGCCAGGGCGTTCGAGCCGGGCCGCTGGAAGATCAGCATCGGCACGGCGGTCCGCTCGTCGAGATAGGCGTTGGAATTGTAGTCCTGGGCGCCGAGCTCGACCCGGCCGATGTCACGGATGCGCGTCACGCGGCCGTCAGGATCGGTCCGGACGATGATATTGGAGAATTGCCGCGGATCGACGAGGCGGCCGAGCGTCTCGACATTTATCGAGAAGGCGTGCGGCTTCGGAACGGGTGGCTGGTTGAGCACGCCGGACGCCACCTGGACGTTCTGCGCCCGGAGTGCGGCCAGGACTTCGCCGGCCGTGAGATTGCGTGCCGCCACCTTTTCCGGATCGAGCCAGATGCGCATCGAGTAGTCGCGCGCACCTCTGGTCTGCACATCGCCCACGCCATCGAGGCGCGCCAGCACGTCCTTCACCTGCAAGGTCACGTAGTTGGAGATATAGAGCTGGTCGCGTGAGCCATCCGGCGAGCTGAGATGGATGACCATCATCAGGTCCGGTGAATTCTTGCGCACGGTGATGCCGAGACGCTGCACTTCCTCGGGCAGGCGCGGGAGAGCCACGGCGGCGCGGTTCTGCACCAGCACCTGGGCGATATCGAGGTCGGTGCCGAGGGCGAAGGTGACGGTGAGGGTAAGCTGGCCGTCCGACGTCGCCTGCGACGTCATGTAGAGCATGTTCTCGACGCCGTTGATCTCCTGCTCGAGTGGTGTGGCGACGGTTTCGCTCACCACCTGAGCGGAGGCGCCGGGATAGTTCGCGCTGATGACGATCGTCGGCGGCGCGATGTCGGGATACTGCGCCACCGGCAGCGAGAAATAGGAGATGCCACCGACCAGGGTGATGAAGATCGACACGACCATCGCAAAGATCGGCCGGTCGATGAAGAAGTGCGACAGCTTCATGGCCGGCGCCTAGTCGGTCTCAGGTTCGGCTTCGATCGTGCCGGGTTTCGGCGCCACCTTGGTTCCGGGCCGGGCCCGCATCAGGCCGTTGATGATGACCTTGTCGGTCGGCAGGAGACCGGAGCGGACGATGCGCAGCCCTTCGTAGCTGGGCCCTGGGCGAATGATCTTGGGCACTACGACGTTCTCGTCGTTGACGGTCAGCACCATCTTGCGCGACTGGTCGGTGACCACGGCCGCGTCCGGGATCAGGATTGCCTTGTAGGGTTCGGAGCCCGGGATGCGGATGCGGCCGAACTGGCCTGCAGTGAAAAGAAGGTTGGGGTTGGGAAAGACGGCACGCACGCGGATCGTGCCCGAGCTGCGGTCGACCCGGTTCTCGACGAAGTTCATGCGGCCTTCATGCGGCCAGCCTTTCTCGTCGGTGAGGTGGAGCGATACGGCGACGGTATTGTCGCGCGTCGACCGCATCAGCCCTTTCTCCGTGGCGCGCTGATAGGCCAAGTAGTCCGACTCGCTCATGTCGAAGTTGAAGTAGATCGGGTCGAGCGAGACGATCGTGGTCAAGAGCGTGGCGGTTCCGCCTTCACCTCCTGTGATCAGATTGCCGATGCTCACCTGATGGCGGCTGATCCGCCCGGCCATCGGCGCGATGATGCGGGTGAACTCGACATTCAGCTCGGCCGTGCGAATGCCCGCCTTCGCGGCCTCGACGGCAGCAGTCGCGACCTTGAGGTCCGAAACCCTCTGGTCGTAGGAGCTGGCCGGTTCGAAGTCCCGTTTGCGCAATTCCGTGGAGCGCTTGAGCTGCACTTGGGCCAGGTCTACCTGGGCTTCGGCCTGGCTGAGCTGCGCGCGCATGGAGGCGAGTGCGGCTTCATAAGGCCGAGGGTCGATGACGAACAGCAGGTCGCCCTTCTTGACGGTCTGCCCATCCTGGAAGTGAATTTCCGTCAGGTAGCCAGCGACCCGGGCGCGGATCTCGACGAAGTCGACCGCCTGGAACTGTCCGGTGAACTGATCCCACTCGGTAATCTCTTTTTGCAGCGGCGGGCTGACAGTTACCGATGGCGGTGCTGGCGTCGTGGTCTGTGCCGATGCGGCACCACTGGCGGCGAGTGCTGCCACCAGCGCCATTGCGATCCAGGATTTCAGTCGTTGTGTGGGGCGAGCTTCGCCAAAGTCAGGCATGGTAGCGAACTCCAGCCATTGACAATGGGCACGACGATACACCGCGACCAGCGGTGTTCATCGACTAAATTTTTGGTGAACGATTAGGTTCTTTCCTCCTCTGCGCGAACTTTGCGCAGAGGAGGTGAGGAACGGGCGCTAAGAACTACTGCGCGATCCAGAATGTGTCGGGCTGGTAGAGGCCGATATATCCGCCCGGATCCCAGGCGTAATAGCCTTCCTTGGGCACGTTGCGGACCTTCGGGCCGACCACGATCGGCTGGCGGATGCCGTTCACCGTGCCGATCGAGAAGACTTCGTCGGCGTTGGTCTGGAGGATCTTGTCCCAGGCCTTGCGCCGATCGGCCGACGTCGCGCCGGTCTCCCATTCCTTCACGTAGTCGAGCAGCTTGCAGGCCGACTCCATGTCGCACTTCTCGCCCTGCCGGCCCTTCGACTCGACGAACATGCCCCAGCGCGACCATTGCAGGCCACCCAGCATGGTCGGCGCGAACTCCTTGGGGCTGGTGTTGACTGTCGGCACCGCCGTCACCGCGCCGGCAAAGGCCGTCATCACGGCCTCGCCCGAGAAGGTCCGGAGCCGGAAGTTCTCACGCGTCTGCGGCTTGGTCAGCATCTTGATGCCGATCTTCTTCCAGTTGTCGGCGATCAGGGCGAGAGCGTCGGCATCCTCGGTCTCTTCGCTGGCATGCTCGACGACGATGGTCGCGGGCCGCCCGTCAGGCAGCAGGCGAATGCCCTGGCTGTCCTTCTTGGTGAGGCCGATCTCGTCCAGGAGCTTGTTCGCGAGCTTGGGATCGTAGTTCGCCCACTTGGTCGCATACTCCGGCTTGAACAGCTCGGAGCGCGGCATGATCGTGTTGTTGGAGGGCTTGGCGAGGCCGATATAGACGACCTGGTTCAGCTCGTCGCGGTCGATGGCGAGCGACAGGGCCCGGCGGAAGCGCACGTCGCGCATCAGCTTGCGCCACTCCTCGTCGTTGGCCGTGAGGTTGGGGTAGAGCGCGATCTGCGAACCCGAGCCGGATTCCCAGAGCCGCACGTTCACGCCCGAGGTCTGCGCGCTCTTCTGCAGGAACGTGTAGTCGCGCATGTTGAGGTAGCGCGGCTGCAGGTCGGCCTCGCCGAGGCCGGCCTTGGCCGGCACGAGGTTGGTGGCGGCGACCGTGAAGATCACGCGGTCGACATAGGGAAGCTGCTGCCCTTTGGTGTCGATGCGATGATAGAAGGGATTGCGCAGATAGACGAAGCGCTGCGCCGGCGACGCCGTGGTGTTGACCCACGGGTTGAGCGTCGGCAGGTCGATGTTGTCGTTGGCGTACATCACGTCGAGGCGCTTGTAGACCTGGACCCAGTTCTGCTGGCCACCCTTGGCAGCCTTCAGGATCTCCGCCTCGGGCGTGTACTTGGTGTGGAATTTCTTGAGGTAGTGCGCGGGCCGGAACAGGAAGAGCGGCGCGGCGCGCGCCTGGCTTTCGATGAAGTAGGGATTGGGCTTCTCCCAAGTGTACTTGATCGTCAGCGGATCGATGATCTCGACCTTGGGCGGCTTGCCGTCGACGAGCAGCTCGACCGAGGGACCGGAGCTCGAGAGTTCCTTGTTGTTGGCGACGTCTTCCCAGAAGAAGCGGAAGTCCTCGGTGGTGAAGGGTTCGCCATCCGACCACTTGTGGCCGGCGCGCAGCTTGAAGGTGAACTCTCGGCCGTCCTTCTCCTCGTAGCTTTCGAGGATGTCGGGCTTCAGCTTGAACTTGGGGTCGTGAATGATGAGGCGCGTGTAGCTGTAGATCGTCATCAGCCGTGTGTCGCGCGCGCTGGCCACCAGCATGTTGAGCTGTCCGCCCTGCCGGCCCGGCCCGTCGCCGCCGGCGAACTGCGTGACCACCCAAGGCTGCTGGGGCACGCGCTTGTCGACCGGCGGTAGGGCGCCCGACTTCACCTGGTCCGCAAGCATCGGCGTTTCCTGGAGCGCCGGCAGGGGATCGGCCGCGAGGGCAGGGCCTGCCATCCAGCCGAAAAGGAGTGCCGTTGTCAGAGCGCGTCTTTTCATCTTCAGCCTCACCGTTTGCCCTTGTTTGTACGCGGGCTCTTCTTGTGGGTTCCGCCGAGCGGATGCCCCATGACGATCAAATCGCCGAAAGCCGCTATCGTCAATGCCAGCGGCCTTTATTGGCCGCTGTCCGTGACGTCTCGTTGACGCACCGCGCCGGACGCGCAAGAAAACGCCAATCGGTTTTGGATCGGGGGAAAGATGGCGAGCGGCCTTGAGAGTGAATTCGTGACGCTGCACGAGATCGTCAAAGCGGCAAAAATCCGCCTCAATCCCAACATCTGGGACTATCTGATCGGCGGCACGGAAACCGAAACCACGCTGCGGCGCAACAGGATGGCGCTGGATTCCATTGCCTTCAAGCCGCGCGTGCTACGCGACGTTTCGTCAATCGATCCCTCGTCGGAAATCTTCGGCCGCAAGATCAGGCTCCCGGTGATGTTGGCTCCCGTGGGCTCGCTGGAATCCTTCGAGCCCGGCGGTGGCATAACCGTGGCCAAGGGCGCCGGGGCCGGCAATGTGCCGATGCTGATCAGCTCGGTGACGACGCTCAAGCTCGAAGACATCGTAAAGGGTGGCGCCGCGCCCAAGATCTATCAGCTCTATGTCCGGGGCGACGATGCCTGGGTCGCCGATTGCGTGAAGCGGGCAATGGATGCGGGTTACGACGCCTTCTGCATCACCGTCGACACGCAGGTCTACAGCCGCCGCGAGCGCGACATCGCCAAGCGCTTCGTGAAGTCGTGGCGGACTTCGGCCACGGGCCAGGACCATCAAGCCTCCTTCTCGTGGAAGAATTTCGCGGCAGTGCGGGAGAAGTTCCCCGATGTGAAATTCATGCTGAAGGGCATCGGTACCGGCGAGGATGCGGAGATCGCCTGTCAGCACGGCGTCTGGTCCGTTTATTGCTCGAACCATGGCGGCCGACAGCTCGACCACGGTCGCGGTTCGGCCGAGGTGTTGCCGGAGATTGTCGATGCCGTCGCTGGTCGCGCCAAGATCGCGGTCGACGGTTCCTTCAGCCGTGGCAGCGACATCGTGAAGGCGATCTGCATGGGCGCCGACTGGGTCGGGCTCGGCCGGCTCTACTGCTACGGCCTCGCGGCCGCGGGCGCGGCCGGGATCGAGCGCGTGATCGAGCTGCTCGAAGAGGAAATGAAGGAGGCGATGGGCCTCCTGGGTGTCACCGCCTTGTCACAGCTCGACAAGAGCTACATCAGCCGCAGCATGCCGACCAACATGCCCGGCGTGCACAGTGCCTTCCCGCTGCTGAACCTTCGCGACGAGGGTTACTGATCGAAGACCATTGCAAGACATCGCAGAGAACTCACAGTCTCTGCGGCAGTCGCAATGAATCCGTAGCCGAGCATCACTATGGACTCCGCCTGCGAGTGACGTAGGCGGCCGGCAATCGAAATCACCCGCTGATCTTTTTACTGCCCCAGTTGCGGCGCGATGACGCGCGCCTTCATCAGCGGAGGTTTCGATCCATGGCCCTTTCAACGACGGCAACTGGCGCGATCGATATCGCGGTCAAAGGGGCCTTGGCTCTGGCCGGTGCAGAAATCTCGGCCTTCGACGCCGCCAGCGACCGTCTGTTCACGACGTCGAATGCGGGCCTGCAGGTCGTCAACCTCGCCGATCCCGCGGCGCCCAGCCTGATCGCCACGGTGGACTTCCGGACCCTGGGCTTTGCCACCACCGATGTCACGAGCGTGACGGTCAAGGACGGGATCGTCGCCGTCGCCCTGCCGGCTGCCGTCAAGACTCAGCCCGGCCAGGTCGTCTTCCTCAAGGCATCCGATCACACGCTGCTGGGCTCGGTCACGGTCGGCGCACTGCCCGACATGGTGACCTTCACCGCCGACGGCAAGAAGGTCCTGGTCGCCAACGAGGGTGAACTCGACGCGTCGGGTGCCGACGCGCCGGGCTCGGTCAGCATCATCGATATCTCCGGTGGTGTGGCTGCTGCGACGGTGCAGACGGCGACCTTCGACAGCTTCAACGGCCAGGAAGCGGCTCTGCGTGCCGCGGGCGTCCGCATCTTCGAGGGCAAGTCGGTCTCGATGGATGTCGAACCGGAATACATCGCGATCTCGCCGGATGGCGCCACGGCGATGGTAACCCTGCAGGAAGCCAATGCCGTCGCCCTCCTCGACATTGCCACCGCAACCTTCACCAAGATCGTGCCGCTTGGCCTGAAGGACTGGAACGGACTGCTGCTGGATATCAGCGATCGCGACGGCGCGGGCGGCACGGCGTCGATGAAGCTCGTCTCCGACTCGCATCTCTTCGGCATGTACATGCCCGATGCCATCGCCAGCTATCAGGCGGGCGGCCAGACCTACTATGTCATGGCAAACGAGGGCGACGACCGCGACGACTTCCTCAATCCCGACGAGACGATCCGCGTCGGCTCCAGCTCGTACGATCTCGACAACGCCCTGTTCCCCAATGAAGCCGCGTTGAAGGATCAGGCGGCGCTCGGCCGTCATACAGTGTCCAATGCGCCGGGCCTGCGCGGCGACACGGACGGCGATGGCGATATCGACCAGATCCTGACCTACGGCGGCCGTTCCTTCTCGATCGTCGATCAACAGGGCAATCGCGTGTTCGACAGCGGCGATGTGCTTGAGCGCATCATCGTGGAAAAGTTCCCGGCGCTGTTCGACGATACGCGCAGCGACAACAAGGGCCCCGAACCCGAAGGGCTCACGATCGGCCAGGTGGGCGGTACGACCTACGCCTTCGTGGCTCTCGAGCGGTCCAATATCACGCTCGCTTTCGACATCACCAATCCGGCGAACGTCACTTATGCCGGCGCCGCGCGGAACGCGGGCGACGTGAGCCCGGAAGGCCTGCTGTTCATCCCGGCCGCCGATTCGCCCAGCGGCAAGGACCTGCTGGTGGCCAGCAACGAGGTCAGCAACAACATCACCGTGTTCGAGCTGAATGCCGCCGCGCCCACGCCGGCCTTCACCCTGCAGCTTCTGCATCTGTCCGACGGCGAGGCGGGGCTCTTGGCTGGCGACACGGCGCCGAATCTGGCGGCTCTGGTCGATGCCTTCGACGGCGCTTACGCCAACACGCTGATCCTGTCGGGTGGCGACAACTTCCTGCCCGGCCCCTTCATCAATGCCGGCACCGATCCCTCGCTCAATGCCGTGGCCGGAATCGGCGCGACGGCAGCGGGCCGGCCCGACATCGCGATCCTCAACGCCCTCGGCGTCGAGACCTCGACCATCGGCAATCACGAGTTCGACCTGGGATCGACGGCATTCCGCGACGCCTTCACGCCGTCGGGCGCCTGGGGCGGTGCGCTGTTCCCGTACCTCTCCTCGAACCTCGACTTCTCCGGCGACAGTGCGCTCAGCCCGCGCTTCACCAATACCCTGGATGGCGGCACGGCGACCCTGGTTGCCGAAGCCAGTTCCCTGAAGGGCCGGATCGCGCCGGCGGCGGTGGTGACCGAAGGTGGCCAGAAGATCGGTATCGTCGGCGCCACGACCCAGCTCCTCGAGTCGATTTCCTCGCCCAACGGCACCGAGGTGAAAGGCTTCCCGACCGGACCTGGCGCCAACGGCGAAGTCGACAACATGGATCTGCTGGCGGCGCAGCTTCAGCCGATCATCAACGAACTGATCGCCGAGGGCGTCAACAAGATCGTCCTGACGTCGCATCTGCAGCAGATCCAGAACGAGCAGCTCCTCGCCACCAAGCTGAAGGGCGTCGACATCATCCTGTCGGCCGGGTCGAACACCCGGCTGGGCGATGCCGACGACGTGCCGGCGACCTTCCCGGGTCACGAGCCGACCTTCGCCAACACCTATCCGATCGTCACCCAGGGCAGCGACGGCAAGACGACCCTGATCGTCAACACCGACGGCGAATACACCTATCTCGGCCGCCTCGTTGTCGACTTCGACGCCAATGGCGACATCATCCTGGGCAGCCTGGCAGCCAACACCGCGATCAACGGCGCCTATGCCGCGACGACGGCAAACGTCGCCAAGGCATGGGGCGTAACCGAAGATCAGTTGGCGACCACGGCTTTCGCCGAGGGTACCAAGGGCGACCAGGTCCGCGACATCACGCAGGCGGTCGATGCGGTGATCGCGTCCAAGGACGGCAACGTCTACGGCTTCACCGACGTTTACCTCGAAGGTGAGCGGGCCTTCATCCGCTCCCAGGAAACCAACCTCGGCAGCCTGTCGGCCGATACCGGCGTCTATGCCCTGCAGAAGATCCTGGGCGACGCCGCCGACGGCCAGCTCATCGTCGGCCTTCGCAACGGTGGCGGCGTTCGCGCCCAGATCGGCTCCGTCGACGACAACGGCAACAAGGTTGCGCCGATTGCCAACACCGATGCCAACAAGCCGACCGGCGGCGTGTCGCAGCTCGACGTCGAAAACGCCCTGCGCTTCGACAACAAGCTGATGGCCTTCGACACCACTGCGGCCGGCCTCAAGTCCATCCTGGAACACGGTGTCGCGGCAGGCGCCAACCAGGGCCGCTTCGGCCAGGTCGGCGGCCTCAGGTTCTCCTACGATCCCGACAATGCCGCGGGCTCCAAGGTGACCAGTGTCTCCCTGGTCGACCAGAACGGCATCGTGATCGCCAAGGTCGTCGAAAACGGTGTCGTGCTGGCCGATGCGCCCTCGACGATCACGGTTTCGACCACGGCCTTTACCGCCAACGGCGGCGACGGCTATCCCATCAAGGCCAACGGCAGCAACTTCCGCTTCCTGCTGACCAACGGCACGTTGAGCCTGCCGGTCGACGAAGCGCTCGACTTCACGATTGCGGCCAACGTGCCGGCCAACGCGATGGGCGAGCAGGCTGGCTTCCAGGCCTATATGGCGGCCAAACACAGCTCGGCTGCGACGGCCTTCAATACGGCCGACACGAGCGAGGCGCTCGATATCCGCATTCAGAACCTCAACAGCCGGGCGGATGGCGTCTTCGGGACATCGGGTGCGACCACCGACGGCAACGATACGATCACCGGCACCTTTGGCGCGGACACGCTGAACGGCGGCGCCGGCAACGACCGGATCAGCGGCGGTGCCGGTGCCGACTTGATCGACCTCGGGCTGGGAGCCGACATCCTACGCGACAAGCTCGCCGACCTGCACGGCGACAAGATCGCGGGCTTCGGCCTTACCGACACGCTCGATATCGACGGTTCCCTCGTGGGCCGGTCGAGCCTCGGTGTCACCAAGGTGGCGGGCGGGGCGACCCTCACTGTCGGTGGCTCGACCTTCGAGATGAGCGGCGACTTCACCGGCGGCGACTTCATGGCGGTGGCGCGCGGCACCGGTGTCGACGCGCACACGGTAGTGACCTTCGAGAACTTCCTGCCTGCCCTGCGGGAAGGCGCGCGGGTCAACACGGCCTCGATCAACGGCGTCGCCAACGAGCCGTTCCTCGCCGGCGACGGAGCGGTCCGCTTCTCGTTGGAGATGAAGTCTGCGGTATCGGCCCACAGCAACACGCTCGGCACCTACAAGGTGGCGGCAGACGGCACGATCTCCGACGTCCGCATCGTGTTCGCCAACACGCTGGCGACGGCGGCCGGTACGACGGTCGACCTCGGAACTCCGGCCAGCAACCAGAAGATCGGCTTCTTCCTGATCCAGGACGGGTTCGATGCCTATCGCGGCCTGCCGAACGATCTCTCGTTCGTGGTGCCGGGCACCAATACGGCGGCGGATATCGACACCGGCCTGCCGCCGGCGCTGTTCAGCGCGTCACGCGGTGAGCTGAACAGCGCGCCGATCTTCCATTCCTTCTCGACGCTGAACCCGGGCGATGCCCACCAGGTCCTGTCCGGCACCTCGGCCGGTGGCCGCGAACTGCTGATGGGTTTCGAAGATCTGCCCAGCGCCACCGGCGACAACGACTTCCAGGACGTCGTGTTCAGCATCAAGGTGAACAACGACGGCCTGTTCGTCCTCTAGTCCGACGAGATCGAGATCGGGAGGGGCTCAGCCTCTCCCGACGAACGGCATCTTGGTCGCCATCACGGTCATGAACTGCACGTTCGCGTCGAGCGGCAGGCTGTCCATGTAGACGATGGCCTGGGCGACCGCATCGACGTCCATGCGGGGCTCGGCGATGGTCGTGCCGTTGGGCTGCAGCACACCCTTGGTCATGCGTTCGGTCATCGGCGTCACGGCATTGCCGATGTCGATCTGGCCGCAGGCGATGTCGTAGGCACGGCCGTCGAGCGAGGTCGACTTGGTGAGGCCGGTGATGGCGTGCTTGGTCGACGTGTACGCCACCGAGAACGGCCGCGGCGCATGTGCGGAGATCGAGCCGTTGTTGATGATGCGGCCGCCCCGCGGCTTCTGGTCCTTCATGATCTTCATCGCTTCCTGCGTGCACAGGAAGGGGCCGGTCAGGTTGGCGGCAACGACGCTTAGCCAGGTTTCGTACGGCAGCTCCTCGAGCGGGACGGGCGGTGCGCCGCCGCCGGCATTGTTGAACACCAGGTCGAGCCGGCCCCAGGTCGCCTTGACCTTGGCGAACAGCGCCACGATGTCGTCGCGCTTGGCAACGTCGGTCGGGACCGCGAGTGCATTCGATGTGTTGTTGCCGGCCATCTTGGCCGTTTCGTCCAGCGCATCCTTGCGCCGGCCGGCAAGCGCCACCTTGTAGCCGTTCTTCAGCAGGGCAAGCGCCGAAGCGCGGCCGATGCCGCTGCCTGCGCCGGTGACGACTGCAATCTTTCCGCTCATGGATTCGTTCCTCCTCGAAGGAGCGGACCCTAGCAGACCGGCGCACCACGGTTGAAGCGCGGCGTTGGCCGTCGCAGTGTTGCGCTATGCATCGCCGCTCCTTCGTCGCTGGCTTGGGCGCAACAGGGCTGGGTGGCCTTTGGCTGCCGGTTGCTTCCCGCGCCGAGCCGCCGCTGGCCGCCGACCCGTTTGCCCTGGGCGTTGCCTCGGGACGGCCGATGCCGGACTCCATCGTCTTGTGGACGCGGCTGATCGCGGCGGGCGAACCCGGCGAGCGGCTTGGGACATCGATTCCCGTCGACTGGGCGATCGCCGAGGACGAGGCGATGCGGCGCGTGGTCGGACACGGGCAAGCTACCGCCGAGGCGCGATGGGCTCATTCGGTTCATGTCGAGGTCGGCGGCCTCAGGCCCAACCGACCCTACTGGTATCGCTTCACCGTGCGCGGAAAGGCCAGTCCCGTTGCCCGCACACGTACCGCGCCCGATGCGAGCGAACGCCTGTCGGCACTCCGTTTCGTTTTCGCCTCCTGCCAGCAATACGAGCAGGGTTACTACTCGGCGTTTCGCCATATGGCGGCGGAGGATGCGGCCTTCGCTCTGCACCTGGGCGACTACATCTACGAAAAGTCCTGGGGCCGCGACCTGGTCCGCCGGCACGAGGGCGGGCGCACGACGACGCTCGACGAATATCGCGACCGCTACGCCCTATACAAATCCGACCGCGACCTGCAGGCCGCGCACGCGGCCTTTCCGTGGATCGTCACCTGGGACGATCACGAGGTCGACGACGACTATACCGACGATGTCTCTCCTCAGGAGCCTGACCGCGCGCGCTTCCTGGCGCAGCGTGCGGCCGCCTATCAGGCGTTCTGGGAGCACATGCCGTTGCCGCTGTCGTTCCGGCCGCAGGGGCCGTCGCTGCGTCTCTACGACCGCTACCGCTTCGGCGACCTCGCGGCGTTCCAGGTGCTCGACGGGCGCCAGTATCGCTCGCACCACGCCTGCCGTGCGGCGCTCCCACGCAACAAGGTGATGCGCGCGTGCGACGAGCGCCTCGATCCGGCGCGCACCATGCTGGGGGCTGCACAAGAGGCATGGCTCGCCGACGGACTGGCCCGCGGCTCGACAAATTGGAACGTCATCGCGCAGCAGACCTTGATGGCCCAGGTCGATCGTGGCGACGGAGAACATCGTGCCTTCTGGCATGACGGCTGGGATGGCTATGCACCGGCCCGGCAACGCCTGCTCGATGCGGTAGCGGCATCTCCGGTCCGCGATACGCTGGTGATGAGCGGCGACGTTCATTCCTTCTGGGCCGCCGATCTCAAGCGCGACTTCGATGCCGCGAATGCGCCGATAGTTGCGACAGAGTTCGTTGGCGGCTCGATCACCTCCCAGGGAGCTGCGCCCGCGCGCGTGAAGGCGCTGTTGGCCAGGAATCCCGATCTTCGCTACGGCCTCGGTGGGCGTCACGGCTATGCCCAGGTGGCGCTGACGCCTAAAGCGGCCACGGTGTCGTTCCGCGTGGTCGACACGGTGAAGGAGCCGACGTCCGGCATCGCGACGATCCAGCGTTTCACCGTCGAAGCGGGTCGGCCCGGCGTGAGTGCGCCTTAGCTGGACGCATTGAGATAGGCGCGCCAGCCACCCAATGCGGTGATGTCGTGGGCCTTTCCGGTCGCATGGCTTTCACAGAGAAAGCCCAACACGGTCGAGCCATCGGCCAGCGCCACGGTTCCAAGTCCTAGCGGCGCCGGGATCTTGCGCAGGAAAGCGCCGACCTTGTCGCCGGGAAGGCTCCACACTTCGAGGTCTATGGCACCACCCTTGTCGCCATCGGCCACGCGCACCATGCCGGGGCGTTGCGGCGGGCCGTCGGGCAGGGCGTAGAAGCGATACACAGGCGCCGTCTTGCCGGCGCTCTCCAATCGCCCTCCCAATTCGACGAGCTGGGCATTCAGAGGCAGGCCACTCATGTGTGCTCCGACCACGGCAATGGAAACGCGATCCTCGACAACGACCGGATCGCTTGCGGGCGGCGGGAGCTGGCTGACGGTCTTGCCCAGAGGCAACGGTACGACGCGCTGCCAACGAGCGCCGAACGCCAACAGCGCGCGCTCAGCCATCGCACGGCCGATCAAGGTGATGCCGAAGGGCATGCCGTCGGGCCGGAAGCCGGCCGGCAGGGCCAGCGCCGAGAGGCCGAAGAAATTCACGAAGTTGGTGTAGTGGCCGAGATGCGAATTGTAGAGCACCGGCTCGCGTTCGAGATCGGCGAGGCGATAGATCGTTCCAGCAGTCGGCACCGCGAGCATGTCGAGGCCTTCCATCTGGGCGAAGGCGCGCGCCTTGAGGTCGGTCAGGCGGTATTGGCCCTCGAAGGCATCGACGGCACTGTACTTGCGGCCGCCCAACACGATCTGGCGCGTCGTCGGCCAGATGCCGGCCTTGTCGTCGGCGCTTTCCATGAAATCGCCGACAGCGGCCGTGCGTTCGGCCACCCAGGGGCCACTGTAGAGGAGCTGCGCGGCATCGCGGAACGGGGCGTAGTCGATCTCGACCGGCGTGCCGCCCAACGTCTTCAGCCGTTCAATTGATTGGGCGTAGAGCACGGCATAGGCAGTGTCGCCGAAGAACTCGGCGTCGGCCGGCCGCAGTACGCCAAAGCGGAAGGTCTTGCCGATGGCGGGTGTCGATTGCGCATCGGCAGCGACGGCGAGGACGGCGTCGGCGTCGGCGCAGGAGAGCGCGAACACCGAGATGCAGTCGAGCGATTTGCAGGCGGGCACCAGTCCCTTGCTGCTGAACAGGTCCGGTGTCGGCTTGAGGCCGACGATGTTGTTGAAGCCTGCCGGCACGCGGCCCGATCCCGCCGTATCGGTACCGAGCGAGAAGCTCACCAGTCCCGCCGAAACCGCGACGGCCGAGCCCGAGCTCGAACCGCCCGGCACGAAAGAGGGGTCGAAGGGATTGCGCGGCACGCCGTAGGGCGAGCGAACGCCGACCAGACCCGTGGCGAACTGATCGAGGTTCGTCTTGCCGACGACGATGGCACCGGCAGCGACCAGCCGTGCGACGACTTCGGCCGACTCCTTTGCCTCGTAAGCGAAGCCGGGGCAGGCGGCGGTCGTCGTCATGCCGGCGACGTCGATATTGTCTTTGACCGCGAACGGCACGCCGTAGAGCGGCAGGCTCTCGATGTCGCCGCGGCGCGCGTCGAGCGCAGCGGCCGCAGCATGCAGGGCTTCGTCGGTGGCGCGCGATATCCAGACCTTGTCGTCGCCTGCGTCCGCGAGGCGCTTCAACACCTCCTCGATCGTCTGCTGCACCGTGAGCGTACCGCGGCGATAGGCGTCGCGCAGCGCATGAACACCGAGGTCGAGGAGGGCTGTCATTCCTCGGTTGTAGACAAGCTCCACGACGATTGCAGCCGACAGATGCGCGCGGCAATTGGCACGGTCTTTGCCCCTGCCTGCTCTTGGCGAAGCGCTCTGCCCTTGCGCGTCCTGGCACCGTCGCGGCAGGCTGAATGTCGTTTTGCGCGAGGAGGGGATGTGGCCAAGGACAAGCCTGATGTTGCGCGCCTGGTCGATGAGGCCGCAAAGGCGATCGGTCTGCCGATCGCACCGGAGTATCGCCCGAACGTGATCCTCAATTACGAACGCGCGATGGCGATCGTCCAGCCGTTGCTCGAGGTCGAGCTCGACGACGAGCTGACGCCCGCGCCGGTGTACCGGCCATGAGCGATCCTCTGTCGAAGGCCGCGACCGCGAGCGAGATCGCGCACGCCGTCGCAGGCCGCAAGATCAAGGCCTCTGCCGTGATCGAGGCGGCGTTGAAGCGCATCGAGGCGGCCGAGCCGATGGTCAACGCCTTCACCGACATCGTGGCCGAGCGGGCGAAGAAGCGCGCGGCCGAGATAGACGCCAGCAAGCACCATGGCCCGCTTGCCGGCGTGCCCTTCGCCGTGAAGAACCTGTTCGACATCGAGGGCCTTCCGACCCGCGCGGGTTCCAAGATCAACAACGACGGGCCGAAAGCGGCCCGCGATGGCGCGTTGATCCGAAGGCTGGAGGCGGCAGGCGCGATCCTGGTCGGCGGCCTCAACATGGGCGAGTACGCCTACGACTTCACCGGCGAGAACGCGCACTACGGCCCCTCGCGCAATCCGCACGATCCGTCGCGCATGACCGGCGGTTCGTCGGGTGGCTCGGGTGCTGCGGTGGCGGCGGGCGAAGTGCCGTTGTCGCTGGGCTCCGACACCAACGGCTCGATCCGTGTGCCGTCGTCGCTCTGTGGCCTATTCGGGCTGAAGCCAACCTATGGGCGCCTGAGCCGCGCGGGGTCGTTTCCCTTCGTCGATGCGCTTGATCACCTAGGGCCGATTGCCCGCTCCACCGAAGATCTGGCGCTGTCGTTCGATGCCATGCAGGGGCCCGATCCCGACGACCCGGTCTGCACCCACATGCCGCCCGAGCCGACGTTGCCGCATCTCGCCGAAGGCATCGAAGGGCTGCGCATCGCGGTCGCCGGTGACTATTTCGCAAAGGGTGGCGAGCCCGAAGCCTTCGAGGCCGTGGCGACTGTGGCCAAGGCGCTGGATGCCAGCCACACCGTTGTGCTGCCGCAGGCCGCGGCGGCGCGCGCGGCGGCTTATGTGATCACCGCCATTGAGGGTGCTCAGCTCCACCTGCCGCGACTGAAGACCCGGCCGCAGGACTTCGACCCCGATACACGCGAGCGCTTCATGGCGGGCGCGCTGCTGCCGGGCTCGTGGTACGTGAAGGCACAGCGCTTCCGCCGGCACTATCGCGCCAATGTGTTGAAGCTCTTCAACGAGGTCGATGTCGTGCTGGCGCCGGCGACGCCCTGCACGGCGCCCAAGCTTGGCCAGGTCATGATGAAGCTGGGGGGCGTCGAGCTGCCGGTGCGGGCCAGCCTCGGCCTCTTCACGCAGCCGATTTCCTTCATCGGCCTGCCCGTCGTGGTGGTGCCCCTGCAACGGCGGCGCGGCCTGCCGATTGGCGTGCAGCTCATCGCCCGGCCTTACAATGAAAAGGCGGCCCTGCGCGTTGCCGCCTTCCTGGAGAAGCAGGGCGTCGCCAGCGCACCGCCCACCTGAGGAGCCGAGATGGAAATCAATATCCCCGAGGTGGTCGCCGAGGTGACGGCCGCCTTCAACCGCTATGAGACGGCGCTCAACACCAACGACGTCGCGGTGCTGGACGAGCTGTTCTGGAAGAGCCCGCATACTTTGCGTTATGGCGTCGGCGAACAGCTCTATGGTTACGACCAGATCGCCGCCTTTCGCTCTGGCCGCGACCCCAAGTTCGTCTCCGACCGCGACCTCCTGAAGCTCTGGATCGTCACCTACGGCCGGGATTTCGGCACCGCCAACTGCGAATTCCAGCGCCATGGTGCCAATCGCACCGGCCGGCAGAGCCACACCTGGATGCGCACGCCCGACGGCTGGCGTATCGTGGCCGCGCACGTCTCGCTTCTCGGCGAGACGACGCCGATGAAGAGCTAGGGATGATTTGAAACTTCTCCTCACTCATGTGCCTCAAGCCCGGCGGCAGTATTACGGCGCACGGGCGCTCAAGCGGCTGCAGGAGCTGGTCGACGTCGTGCTGCACGAAGGCGACGCGCCACTCGATCCGGCCGGCGTGATCGCCATGGCGCGCGGCACGGATTTCATCATCGCTGACCGCTCGACGCCGGTGCCGGCCGAAGTCTTCGCCGGCCTGCCGGGGCTGAGGGTCGTGATGCGCAGCGCCATCGACATCCGCAACATCGACGTGGCCGCTGCGTCGGCGGCCGGCGTGCTGGTCACTCATGCCGAAGCGGGCTTCGTGAAATCCGTGGTCGAACTGACCCTGGGATTCCTGGTCGACCTTTCACGCGGCATCTCGCGCGCGGCGACGGACTATCACGCGGGCCACATGCCCGAGATCAAGGTGGGCCGGCAGTTGAGCGGCGCCACCGCAGGCATCATCGGCTACGGACGGATCGCGCGCGATCTGGCGCCGCTGCTGGCCCAGATGGGCATGACGGTGCTGATCGCCGATCCCTATGCCCAGGTCGACGACCGGCGTTTCCAGAAGCTGCCTCAGGATGAACTGCTGGCGCGTGCCGACTACGTGATCTGCCTCGCCATCGCCAACGAGGAGACCGAGAACCTGCTCGACGCGGCGGCGTTCGCGCGCATGAAGCCGGATGCCTTCTTCATCAACATGTCGCGCGGCAACCTGGTCGACGAGGCGGCGCTCGCGCGGGCGCTGGAGGAGGGCCGGATCGCCGGTGCCGCCATGGATGTTGGCCGCGCCCCGGACCAGATGCCGTCGCCGGATCTGGCGCGCCTGCCCAATGTCATCGCCACGCCGCATATCGGGGGCTTGACGCCACCGGCCAGTGAAAGCCAGGCGATGGATACGGTCCGGCAGGTCGAGGCGCTGGTGAAGGGCGAGGTGCCGCCCGGCGCGGTCAATCTTGCGGACTGGTCACGACGGGGTTGAAAAGGCCTGCCCGAGCGCCATGTGCCTTGAATGCGCACGCCCAAGGACCTGATCGCCGTTCATGTGCCTGCCGAGGATCTGGGTGATTACAATCTCACCCAGTGCGGCTGGTATGCGATGGACGACGGCGATCATGTCATCCTCGGGCCTTTCGACAGCCTCGCCCTGTGCGACCGCGCAATCCGCGACCGCCTGCAGGCGACGAAGGAGCTCTAGCCGTCTCTCGGTTTCCCGATCTCAGTTTCCGGGGCCGCGTTCCATCGAGAAGGGCTGCCAGCGCTGCAGGCTGGACTTCTCCAGCACCATGGGATTGACGCAGGCGCGGGGCCACTTGCCGCCGAGCACCAGCGACAGCTCCGCCCCGACGCGGCGCTTGCGGGCAAGGTCGAAGCGGTTGGAGGCCGAGGCGACGTGCGCCGTCAGGATCACGTTGTCCATGCCCAGGAGCGGATTGTTGTGGCCGACCGGCTCAGTCTCGAGCACGTCGAGGCCAGCGCCCGCAATCCAACCCTCTTGAAGTGCCTTGATCATGGCCGACTCATCGACGGTCGAGCCGCGGCCGGTGTTCACGAACAGCGCCGTCTTCTTCATCAGGCGGAAGTTCCGTTCCTTCATCATGTGATGCGCGTCCTTGGTGCCGGGCGCATGCATGCTGACGATGTCGGAGCGCTGCAGCAGCTCGTCGTAGCCGACCGGCTGCACGCCGTACTCCGACATGACCAGCTCTTCGATATAGGGATCGTAGGCCAGCATCTGGAAGCCGAACGGCGCCGCGCGCTTGGCGACGGCACGGGCGACATGGCCGAAGGAGATGAAGCCGAGAGTCATACCCATGAGGCGCGGGAACTCGTAGAGCATCGGTCGAGCCTTGGCCCATTCGCCCTTGCGGACCATCTGGTCCTGCACGACCAGCCGCCGCCAGCTCGCCAGGATCAGGGTCATGGCATGGTCGGCCACTTCCTCGATGAAGGTGTCGGGCACGTTGGTGACCGGAATGCCGAGCTTGGTTGCGACATCGACGTCGACCGAATCGACACCGACGCTGCCCAGCGACACGACTTTCAGCTTCTTGCCCGCTTCGATCACCTTGGCCGTGATGCGCGGCCGGCCCTTGCCGTAGATCGCGTCGGCATCGACCACCGCCTTGGCGAGGTCGTCTTCGCTGCCGGAGACCTCGACGATTTCCGCGCCGATCCCGGCCAGGGTCTCCATTTCCAGGGAATGGTCCGAATTACCCGGGCCGGTCGTCACGATCTTGAAACGCGCCACGTGTTGTCTCCTCCGTCGATTTGACGGCACTCTAGCGCAATCACGCGCCCATCCAACCTCGGTGATCTCGAAATGCCTGCGCCCAAGAACGTTCTGCTGATTGTTGTCGACCAGTGGCGTGGTCTGATGCTGCCCAAGCTGGGCGCAGACTATCTGAAGCTGCCCAACATCGACCGGCTGTGCGCCGAGGGCGTGACGTTTCGCAATCACTTCACCCAGGCGGTTCCATGCGGACCGGCGCGCGCGAGCCTGTTGACGGGGCAGTATCTGATGAATCATCGCGCGGTGCAGAACACCATTCCGCTGTCGCTGCGCTTCACCAATCTCGCCCACGAGCTGCGGCGCGGCGGCTACGATCCGGCGCTGGTCGGCTACACCACCACCACGCCCGATCCGCGTCACACCGCGCCCAGCGATCCGCGCTTCTTCGTGCTGGGCGACATCATGGACGGCTTCCATTCCGTCGGCGCCTTCGAGAATCGCGACGCCTATTTCGGCTGGGTCGCAGGGCAGGGCTTCGAGCTGCCGAAGAACCGCGACGATGTCTGGCTGCCACAGGGCGCGCCCGGCGCCGGCGCCACCGATCGGCCGGCGGTGATCCCCAAGGAGCTGTCGGACACCGCCTGGTTCACCGAGCGCGGCCTCTCTTATCTGCGCGGCCGCGCCGGCAAGCCGTGGTTCCTGCATCTCGGCTACTACCGGCCGCATCCGCCGTTCATTGCGCCGGCACCCTACAATGCGATGTACCGGCCGGAAGACATGCCGAAGGCCGTGCGCGCGGCGTCGCCCGCCGAGGAGGCGAAGCAGAACGCGCTGCTCGCCTACTATGTGAACAACATCAACCAGTCGAGCTTCTTCCAGGACGGCAAGGCGCCGGCCTCGGCGATGAGCGAAGCCGAGGTCGCGCAGATGCGCGCCACCTACTGCGGCCTGATGAGCGAGATCGACGATCACCTCGGCCGCGTCTTCGACTATCTGAAGGAAACGGGTCAGTGGGACGACACGCTGATCATCTTCACCTGCGATCACGGCGAGCAGCTCGGCGACCATCACCTGCTGGGCAAGATCGGCTACTTCGACGAGTCCTATCGCATTCCCATGATCGTGCGCGATCCGCGGGCCGCAGCGAACGGCGCGCGCGGCAGCATCGTCGAGCGCTTCACCGAGACCATCGACACCATGCCGACCATCCTCGAATGGCTGGACCTGCCGGTGCCGCGCCAGTGCGACGGCCATTCGTTGCTGCCGTTCTGCGAAGGCGTGACGCCGGCCGACTGGCGCACCGAGGTCCACTACGAGTTCGACTTTCGCGATCTGTACTACTCCAAGCCGGAGACGGCGCTCAGCCTGTCGATGGACAAGTGTGCGCTGGCGGTCGTGCAGGACGAGGCTTTCAAGTACGTCCACTTCGCGGCCCTGCCGCCGCTCCTGTTCGACCTGAAGAAGGATCCGGGCCAGTTCGTGAACTGCGCCACCGATCCCGCCTATGCGGCCACCGTCGCGGACTATGCGCGCAAGATGCTCGATTGGCGGCTGGGCTACGCCGAGCGCACCTTGACCGGCTATCGCGCCACGCCCAAGGGCCTGGAGGTCCGCGCGGCCTAGGCGGCTCGCAGGGCGGGTTGTAGACTGGGGGGATGAACGAGGAAACGTACCGGCGGTCCACGCCGGGCCAGGACCATCCCCCCAACGCTTCGCCCGACTACAAGTCGACGGCGCGACGGGCGCCGAGCCGTCCCGCGGTCGTGCTGCCGCACAGCCTGTCGGAGATTACCGGCCCGTCGCTGCGGGCGGCGCGGCTGGATGCGGGCGAGAACGACCTGACCCGCCAGCGCATGGGCGAACCGCTCGGCGAACGCATCATCGTGCAAGGCCGGGTGCTCGATCAGGACGGCAAGCCGGTGCCCGAGGCGCTGGTCGAGATCTGGCAGTGCAACGCCGCCGGTCGCTATCACCATCCCGGCGACCAGCATGACGCGCCGCTCGATCCGAATTTTTACGGCGGTGGCCGCGCCCGCGCCGATGCCGAGGGCAACTACAAGTTCGTGACCATCAAGCCCGGCGCCTATCCCTGGAAGAACCACCACAATGCCTGGCGTCCGGCACACATCCACTTCTCGCTGTTCGGGCCGGCCTTCGCCACGCGCCTGATCACGCAGATGTATTTCCCTGGCGATCCGCTGCTGGCGTTCGACCCGATCTACAAGTCGGTGCCCGAGGGTGCACGGACGCGCCTGCAGGCGGCCTTCGACATCGAGGCGACGCAGCCGGAATGGGCGCTGGCCTATCGCTTCGACATCGTGCTGCGCGGCCGCAACGCCACGCCGATGGAGAATGCATGAGCCGCGACCTGACACCCTCGCAGACGATTGGCCCGTTCTACTTCGGCACGATCATCAATGCCTATCGGCACGACCTTGCCCCTCGGGGCGTCGCTGGCGAACGGCTGGAGATCGAGCTCAGCCTCCACGATGCCGACGGCGCGATCGTGCCCGACGGACTGTTCGAGGTCTGGCAGGCCAACAGCCACGGTCGCTACGACCATCCCGATGACCGACGCAACCTGCCGCTCGACCCCGGCTTCGACGGTTTCGGCCGCGCCTCGACCGACACCGCGGGCCGCGCGACCTTCAGCACCATCAAGCCCGGCCGCGTGCCCTGGCCCGCGGGTGGTCTGCAGGCGCCGCATATCAACGTCTCCGTGTTTGCGCGCGGTGTCCTCAATCGGTTGGCGACGCGGCTCTACTTTGACGGCGATCCCGAGCTTGCGGAGGATCCCGTGCTGAAGCTGGTCGAGCCCGCCCGTCGCGCGACGTTGATTGCCAAACGTGCTGCCTCGGGAATCTGGCGGTTGCCCATCCATCTGGGCGGAGCGCACGAAACCGTCTTCTTCGACTGCTGAGCGCATGGCGGGCCGTCTCGTCTCTGCGCTGGGCGCTTCGGCTGTCACGGCAGAAGCCTTCTCCGATCTCGCAACCTTGCGTCACATGCTGCGCTTCGAAGCAGCCCTTGGCGACGCTGCGGCGAAGGCAGGGTTGATTCCCAAACGCGCCGCCATCGTCATCGCGAAGGCCTGCGATCCATCGCTTTACGATCCAGTGTCGCTGGCTGCCGCCGCACGTCGCAGCGCCACGCTCACGGTGCCTTTGGTCAAGGCGCTGACAGAAGAGGTTGCCCGGCGCGATGCCGCGGCAGCGGGTTATGTCCATTGGGGCGCCACCAGCCAGGATGTCATCGACACGGCGATGGTGCTGCAGCTTGGCGAGGCGCTGCCGCCGCTTCTCAAGGCGGCTGACGGCATCGTTGCCTCTTTCGCCAGGCTGGCGAAGAAGCATCGCGTGACACCGATGCTCGGTCGCACGCTGCTGCAGCCCGCGACGCCGCTGGCGCTGGGGCAGAAGATTGCGGGCTGGGCGTTGGACATCGACCGCGCCAAGCGTCGCCTCGCATCGAGCTTTGCCGAAACGCAGGTCCTGCAGTTCGGCGGCGCCTCGGGCAGCCTCACGGCTCTGGGCCACGAGGCCGAGTCTGTCATGAAGGCGCTGGCCAAGGCGTTGAAGCTTGCCCTGCCGCCGGGCCCCTGGTTCACGCAACGCGTGCGCGTCGCGGCGCTTGCGCAGGACTGCGCGCTGCTCGTTGGCGCGCTGGCCAAGGCGGCGCGCGACATCTCGCTGATGATGCAGATCGAAGTGGGGGAGGCGGCGGAGCCGGCAGGGCCGGGGCGTGGCGGCTCGTCGACCATGCCGCACAAGCGCAATCCCGTGGGGGCGGCGCTCGTCCTGTCGGCGGCTGCGCGGGCGCCGATGCTGGCGGCGACAATCGTTGCGGGGCTCCCTCAGGAGCATGAGCGTGCGCTGGGCAGCTGGCAGGCGGAGTGGCCAACGGTTGCGGCCCTCGTCGAAACCTTGGGCTCGGCGGTCGAGGCGATGGCCGAAGTCGCGAGCGGCCTCACGATCGATCCGGACGCCCTGCAAGCCAACATGGACGCAGCTGAAGCTGCCGTGCTGGCCGAGCGCGCGACCTTCCTGCTGGCCCGGAAGATCGGCAAGCAGAAGGCCGGTGCGCTGGTCGAGAAGGCGTTGGCCCAAGGCGGCTCGTTCGTCGAAGCGCTCGGGCAGCTCGACAAGGAACTGGCCGATAAGGCTGCTCTGCTGGGGTACTCCCCGAAATTCGTCGATCGCCTCTTGGCGGATCTGAAGCGGAAGAGATAGGCTGTCGGCGGCCGACAAGGCGGCCACCTGTCCGCGGAAAGGGCTCAGCCCGCCTGATCATCATGCCATTGGTCATTCGACCTTTCCTGCCCGCGAGCGGACGCCGGGCATTCGGGAAAGGGAGAATCATGTCCGTTACCGACAGCACCCGCCGCGCGCTTCCGGAGCGCCCCTCCAAAGACCATCTGCGCAAGCAGGCCAAGCGATTGGCCAAGGACGAGTCGCTCGGCTTGGCGGCTGCACAACGACGACTCGCGCACGAGTATGGTTTGGCCAATTGGGCCGAGCTGATGCGGCGTGTCGACGAGGCCCGGCCGCTATCGCCTCTGGGTGCGGCCGCGCGCGCTGGTGATGTGGCCGCTGTTCGGCGGCTGCTTGAGGAAGGACATGTCGCTGACGGCGACGGCCGCGATTGCGGGACGCCGCTCTGGCAGGCTTGCGCCAGTAAAGTCTCTGACGAGGCACGGCTTGCCATTGTCGATGCTTTGCTGACGGCCGGCGCCAATCCGCGCGACGACTCGGCCGGCGAGGCGGCGCTGCATGCCGCCGCAGCGCGTGGGCCGCTGGCGCTGGTCGAGCGGCTGATCGTGGGCAATGCGTTGGAGTGGCAGGCGGATGCCAGGGGCCGGCAGCCGCTTGCGGTAGCGAAGCGCGGCAAGGCTGCCGACAAGGCTGCGATCATCCAATTGCTCGACCGTTCCCTGATTGCCGATCCGTCGTTCCGGGCGGCGGTGAAAGCTCTGCAGAAGGGTGACGTGGCGGAGCTCGCCCGCCGTCTCGATGCCGAGCCGCGCCTGTTGCGCGAGCGCATCCTCGGCCCCGAGGTCTATCGCCGGGCCAGCCGGCATCAGTATTTCCGCGATCCCAAGCTCTTCTGGTTCATCGCCAACAACCCGACCTTGATGAAGCGTATGCCGGCCAACATGGTCGAGGTGGCGCAGACGATGATTGCACGCGGCGTCGACAGGGCCGATCTCGACTACGCATTGGAGCTGGTCATGACCAGCGCTCCGGCGCGAGAGCAGGGCCTGCAGATGTCGTTGATCGATTGCCTGATGCGGGCCGGCGCCACGCCGACGTCGCGGTCGATCGATATGACGCTCGCGCATTGGGAGCTCGAACCGGTGCAAGCGCTGCTCGACGCGGGCCTGCCGATGACGGCGGCCATTGCCGCGGCGTTCGGTCGGACGGCCTTGCTGCCGGCGCTGCTACGCGAGGCATCGCCTGAGGAAGTGCAGCGCGCACTGGGCCTTGCCGTCATCAACCGCCAGCTCGACTCGGCGCGGATGGCGCTCGACGCCGGCGCCGATCCCAATGTCTTCCTGCCGGTGCATTCGCACAGCCTGCCGATGCACCAGGCCGCCGGCGACGACAATGTCGAGATGATGGAGCTGCTGATCGCCCGCGGCGCGCGTCACGACATCCCCGACAAACTGTGGGGCGGCATACCGCTCGGCTGGGCGATCCACGGCGGCCATACGCGGGCGCGTGCTTACCTGGAGAAGCTCGTGCCCCGGGAGGCCTAGCCCGGCGCCGATCCCTGCGTGCCGACATAGACGGCATAGAGCGACTGACTGGCGGCCATGAACAGGCGGTTGCGCTTGGGGCCACCGAAGCAGACGTTGCCGCACACTTCGGGCAGTCGAATGCGACCGAGTAGCTTGCCCTCGGGTGACCAGACGGTCACGCCGCTGTAGCCAAGGGCGCGACCGGCGTTGCTGGAGCACCAGAGGTTGCCGTCGACGTCGGTGCGCAGCCCGTCGGGGCCGCATTTGATGCCGTCGATCATGCAGTCGGTGAAGACCTTGCCGTTGCTGACCTTGTTGTCGGCGCCGACGTCGAACACGAAGACCTCGCCCTTGCCGCCGGGGCCGGTATCGCCCGGCCCTTTGCCGGTGCTGGCGACGTAGAGCTTCTTGTGATCGGGCGAGAAGCAGAGGCCGTTGGGGTCGGGCACCTGTTGCTCGGTGATGACGAGGTCGATCCGGCCGCTCGGGTCGACGCGATAGCAGTTGGTCGGCAACTCGCGCTTCATCGAGCCCATGCCCGGTGGTTGGCCCAGGGTCGGCTTCAGCCGTCCGGACGCATTGCTCGGACCACCGGCCATGTCCGGCGTGCCTTCGTAGAGCTGGCCGCCATAGGGCGGATCGGTGAACCAGTAGCTGCCGTCGGGATGCGGCACGACATCGTTGGGCGAGTTGAGGCGCTTGCCTTCGTAGTTGTCCGCCAACACCGTCGCCGAGCCGTCGAGCTCGTAGCGCACGACGCGCCGCGTCAGGTGCTCGCAGGACAGTTGGCGGCCCTGGAAGTCGAAGGTGTTGCCGTTGCTGTTGTTGGACGGCAGACGGAACACGCTCACCCGATCGTCGTCCTCGAGCCAACGAAGCTGACGGTTGTTGGGAATGTCGCTCCAGACGAGATAGCGCCCTTGGGCATTCCAGGCGGGGCCTTCGGACCAGAGCGCGCCGGTCCACAGCCGCTTGATGGCTGTGTTCGGCTGGGTAATGGCATTGAACGCCGGGTCGACCGTGATGATGTCGGGATCGCGGAAGTAGGTCGTCGGCGCGCCGTTGGGGCCGAAGTCACGCGGTGGGTTGGTGATGGTGGTGGCGGGCGCCGCTTGTGTTGCCGCCGGGGCTTGCGCCAGAGCGAAGCCCGGGGCCAGGGCCATTGTCCCGATGCCTGTTGCGCCGGCTGCTTTGATCAGGCCGCGACGTGAGAGATCGGTAGCGCGTGCGTGCTGCGTCATGAGCGTTCTCCTCCGAGGCTTTGTTCTTGGCTCTCTAGGCAACGCGACTCTACGCTACGGGAAGGCTAGGCCCGGTTACGTCGGCTCACAACATGCGTGGACGCAACTCTCGGGGCTTCAAACGTACGTGACCTTCACGATCTCGATCTCCTCCTCGCCGCCGGGCGTGCGCATCCGCACGACGTCGCCTTCATGGGCGCGCAGGAGGGCGCGGGCGATGGGGGAGATCCAGCTCACATGGCCGCGGCCGGGATCGACCTCGTCGACGCCCACGATCTTCACCGTGCGTTCCTCGTCGCGGGCGTTGGCGTAGACCACCGTGGCGCCGAAGAACACCTGGTCGGTCTTGGGTCGCTTGGCCGGATCGACCACCTCGGAGCGTTCCAGCCGCTTGCTGAGGAAGCGGATGCGACGGTCAATCTCGCGCAGGCGTTTCTTGCCGTAGAGATAGTCGCCGTTCTCCGAGCGGTCGCCGTTGGCCGCTGCCCACGACACGATCTGCACGACCTCGGGCCGCTCCTTGCGCATTAGGGTCATCAGCTCCTCGCGCATGCGGGCGAAGCCCTCAGGGGTCATGTAGTTCTTGGCGCCGGCAGGCAGACCGCCGATATCGTCGGGCAGGTCGTCCTCGTCGTCGCCGTCGCTTTCCTTGGTGAAGGCCTTGCTCATTTCGGTCCTTAATCTATCAAGTCGGGGCGGATGAAAACCAGCGCCTCCCGGCCCCGTTTGCAGCGCGCCTCCGGCGAAAGCCGCGTCGTCTTCGAACGCCGCGACGGCCAGACGCGGCTTGCCGACCTCTATCAACGCGATCCCTGCCGGGTCTTGTTCCCGGTGCCGGAGCCGGGCGAACCGCCGCAGGCCGTGATGATCACGACTTCGGGCGGCGTCACCGACGGCGATTCGCTCACGATGGCGGTCGAGATCGGTCCGCAGGCCGAAGCGGTGGCGACCACCCAGGCGGCGGAGAAGATCTATCGCGCCGCGAAGGGCGGTGGCCACTGCGGCATCGACGTCCGATTGGCTGTTGCTGCAGGGGCCACGCTGGAGTGGCTACCGCAGGAAACCATCGTCTTCGAGCGTGCGCGGCTGAAGCGCCGGACAATCGCCGACGTGGCCGAGGGCGGCGCGCTGCTCGCCTGCGAAATGGTGGTGCTGGGCCGCGGCGCGTCGGGCGAGCGCTTCACCTCGGGCCTGCTGTTGGACTCCTGGTCGGTACGGCGGGCCGGGCGGCTGGTCTGGACGGATACGCTGCGCGTCGAGGGCGAGACGCCGGACGGCGCGGGCTTCGGCACGGCCAATGCGCTGGCGACGGTCATCGGTGTCTGGGACGAACCGCAGAAGCGCTTCGAGGAAGCCCGCGCCTTGCTGGAGGCTGCAGATGAAGTGCGCGCCGGTGTCACGCTGGTGAACGGCATCCTCGTCGCGCGCCTGCTGGGGGAGGCGACGGCGGTGCGCGCGGCGACCATCCGCTTTCTCACCGAATTTCGCGCGCGCCGTTTGCCGCGCGTTTGGCATGTTTGATGCAACTCTTTGCCGAAACGGGTGCCGCGCTATAGTCCGGCCCAACCACTAAAGGGCTAGCGGGCAGGGGGAAACGGTCGATGAATCTGACGCCACGTGAAAAAGACAAGCTTCTGGTGGCCATGGCGGCCGTCGTGGCGCGCCGCCGTCTCGAACGCGGGGTGAAGCTCAATTATCCCGAGGCCGTGGCCCTCATCACCGATTTCGTCGTCGAAGGCGCGCGCGATGGCCGTTCGGTCGCCGACCTGATGCGCGACGGCGCCCATGTGATCAGCCGCGCTCAGGTGATGGACGGCATCGCCGACATGCTGGCGGAAATCCAGGTCGAGGCGACCTTTCCCGACGGCACCAAGCTCGTCACCGTCCACGCCCCGATCCGCTGAGGAGAGACGCCATGATCCCCGGTGAAATCCTCGCAAGCAAAGGCGAGCTTGAACTCAACAAGGGCCGCAACCCGATCACCATCGAGGTCGCCAACACCGGCGACCGGCCGATCCAGGTCGGCAGCCACTATCATTTCTTCGAGACCAATGACGCGCTGAAGTTCGACCGCAAGCGTACCAAGGGCATGCGGCTCGACATCGCGGCCGGAACCGCCGTTCGCTTCGAGCCCGGCCAGTCGCGCACCGTGCGGCTCACGCCCTATCTCGGCGGCCGCGAAAGCCACGGTTTTCAGGGCAGGGTCGGTGGGAAGCTGGGGCCGGTCGCCAAGGTCGGTCCGTCGAACGAGGGCCCGACACGCATCTCGCGCTCGGCCTATGTCCACATGTTCGGCCCGACCGTTGGCGACAAGGTACGGCTCGCCGATACCGATCTTTTCATCGAGGTCGAGAAGGACCACACGACCTACGGCGAGGAAGTGAAGTTCGGCGGTGGCAAGGTGATCCGCGACGGTATGGGCCAGAGCCAGCGCACGCGCGCCCAGGGTGCCGTCGATACCGTGATCACCAATGCGCTGATCCTCGATCACTGGGGCGTCGTCAAAGCCGATATCGGCCTCAAGGGCGGGTTGATCGTGGCCATCGGCAAGGCCGGCAATCCCGACGTGCAGCCCGGCGTGGACATCGTCATCGGCCCCGGCACCGAAGCGATTGCCGGCGAAGGCAAGATCGTTACCGCGGGCGGCATCGATTGCCACATCCACTTCATCTGTCCGCAGCAAGTCGACGATGCGCTCTATAGCGGTATCACCACCATGATGGGCGGTGGCACCGGCCCCGCTCATGGCACGCTCGCCACCACCGTGACGCCCGGCCCGTGGCACATGGGCCGCATGCTGCAGGCCGCTGAAGGCCTGCCGATGAATCTCGGCTTCTTCGGCAAGGGCAACACGTCCAAGCCGGCCGGTATCAAGGAGCAGGTCGAAGCCGGCGCCTGTGGGCTCAAGTTGCACGAGGATTGGGGCACGACACCAGCGGCCATCGACAATTGCCTGACGGTCGCCGATCGCATGGACGTGCAGGTGGCGATCCATACCGACACCTTGAACGAGTCGGGCTTCGTCGAGACGACGCGCGCCGCCTTCAAGGGCCGCACCATCGCGACATTCCACACCGAAGGGGCGGGCGGTGGCCATGCGCCGGATATCATTCGCCTTGCCGGCGAGAAGAACGTACTGCCGTCCTCGACCAACCCGACGATGCCCTACACGGTGAACACCGTGGACGAGCATCTCGACATGCTGATGGTATGCCATCATCTCGACGCCGCCATCCCCGAGGACGTTGCCTTCGCCGAGAGCCGTATCCGCAAGGAGACGATCGCCGCCGAAGACATCCTCCACGATATGGGCGCCTTCTCCATGATGTCGTCCGACAGCCAGGCCATGGGCCGGGTCGGGGAAGTCGTGATCCGCACCTGGCAGACCGCCGACAAGATGAAGAAGCAGCGCGGGCGTCTCAAGGAGGAGAGCGGCGACAACGATAATGTCCGCGCCAAGCGCTACATCGCCAAGTACACGATCAACCCGGCGATCACGCACGGCATTTCCAAGCATGTGGGGTCGATCGAGGTCGGCAAGCGCGCCGATCTGGTGATCTGGTCGCCGGCCTTCTTCGGCGCCAAGCCCGACATGGTGCTGCTTGGCGGTTCGATCGTGGCGGCGCCGATGGGCGATCCCAACGCGTCGATCCCGACGCCGCAGCCTGTGCATTACCGGCCGATGTTCGGTGCTTTAGGTCGCAGCCTCGTCGTCAGCCCGGCTCTGTTCGTCTCGCAGGCGGCCATCGCCAAGGGCGTGGCGAAGAAGTGGGGACTGAGCCGGCCGCTGCTGCCGGTGAAGGGCACGCGCAAGATCGGCAAGAAGCACATGATTCACAATTCGGTCTGTCCGAAGATCGAAGTAGACTCCGAGACCTACGAGGTGCGGGCCGACGGCGAACTCCTGACCTGCGAGCCCGCCACGTCGCTCCCCTTGGCGCAACGCTACTTTCTGTTCTGACCATGAAACGAGCCATCGACGTCGTACGTGCCGGCCATTGGCCGGCGCCTGAGCGTATCGACACCGTGACCCTGCTGTTCGACGACCGGTATCGCAGACGCCTGCGCATGCTGGGCGATGGCGGACTCGATTTCCTGCTCGATCTGGTCGAGCCGGTCGTGCTGCACACCGGCGACGGGCTGCAATTGGAGGAGGGTGGTTTCGTCGAGGTGAAGGCGGCGGAAGAAGACCTCGTCGAGGTACGCGGCCGAGATGCCGCGGCCTTCGCGCGGATCGCCTGGCATCTCGGCAATCGCCATTTGCCGACGCAGATAGATCACGACCGCCTTCTGATCCGCGACGATCACGTCATCGTCGACATGCTGAAGGGGCTGGGTGCCGAAGTGCGCAAGGTGCGCGTGCCCTTCGATCCCGAGGGCGGCGCCTACGGCCAGCACAATCACGATACCGGGCATCGCCACGGCGAACTGCATCCGGAGCGTCATGGCTAGTGACGTAAAGAGGGACCCGCTCTATCGGCTGCTGGCCTGGCTGTCGCCGGCCTATCCGATCGGTGCCTTCAGCTACAGCCATGGTGTCGAGACCGCCATCGAAGAAGGCTTCATCAAGGATCGTGTATCGCTGATCGCGTGGCTGCGGAGCGTCGTGGCCGAGGGAACGGGTCGAGTAGATGGCGCCTTGTTCGCTGCGGCCTGGCGTGCTGCGAGCGAGAGAGACTGGCCAACCTTCGATGCCATCGCCGAGCGTGCGGCAGCGTGGCGCGGCACGTCGGAAATGGCGCTGGAATCGCGCCAGCAGGGCGGTTCGTTCCTGTCGATCACGCGCACCGCATGGCCCCATGCCGACCTCGACGCGGCGGACCGGCGGCTGAACGGCGAGATCGCACTGCCCGTCGCGGTAGCGCTGGCGGCTGCAGTGCATGCAATTCCGCTTGAGGCGTCTCTTGGCGGTTATCTGCACGCCTTCGCGGCCAACCTGATTTCGGCGGCCGTGCGCGCCGTTCCGCTAGGGCAGAGCGACGGACAAAGGGCGCTTGCGGCGTTGGAGAATACCGTGAATGAAACGGTCGCGGCAGCGCTGGCGGTCGAATCGCTGGACGAGGTCGGCACGGCGACGCCCTTACTCGATTGGTGCTCGCTGCGACACGAAACACAGTACACGAGGCTTTTCCGCTCATGACGATATTGCTGGCCTTGCTGTTGACCATTGGCGTCGGCGCCATCGCGGTCATGCACGCCATGTGGGGGCTGGGCAGCCATTGGCCTGAAGAGAGCGAGGAAGCGCTGGCCCGCAGCGTCGTGGGCGACGGTCGGCGCCGCATGCCGCCTGCCTGGCAGAGTTTTGCCGTCGCGCTCCTGCTGGCCGTGATGGCCCTGTGGCCCTGGTATGCGCTGGGCCGGATGACCGAGCCGCGCGTTCTGGCCGGCACCTACGTGATCGCCGGCATCTTCATCGCCCGCTGCGTGGCCGGCTACAGCATGCGCTGGAAGAGCTATTTCACGGTCGAGCCCTTTGCCACCCGAAACAGGAAGTATTATTCGCCCTACTGCCTGCTGATGGGCGTAGGATACATCGCCCTCGCGGCCGGAGAACTCGAGCTATGAGCGTGCGCGGTCCCTTGAGAGTTGGCGTCGGTGGTCCGGTAGGGTCGGGCAAGACCGCGCTGGTCGAGCGGCTGTGCAAGCGGATGCGCGAGACCTACGACATCGCCGTCGTCACCAACGACATCTATACCAAGGAAGATGCCGAGTTCCTGACCCGCGCCGGGGCGCTGGAGCCGGAGCGCATCGTCGGCGTCGAGACCGGCGGCTGCCCCCATACGGCGATCCGCGAGGACGCCTCGATCAATCTCGCCGCGGTCTCCGACATCGTGCGCAAGTGGCCCAAGCTCGAGATCGTCTTCGTCGAGTCCGGCGGCGACAATCTCGCGGCGACCTTCTCGCCCGAGCTGGCCGATATCACGATCTACGTGATCGACGTCGCGGCCGGTGAGAAGATCCCGCGCAAGGGTGGGCCGGGCATCACGCGGTCGGACCTGCTGGTGATCAACAAGATCGACCTGGCACCGCTCGTGGGCGCCAATCTCGATGTTATGGATCGCGACGCCCGCAAGATGCGCGGCCAGCGGCCGTTCCTTTTCTCCAATCTCAAGGAGAACAAAGGGGTCGACGATATCGCGGCCTTTGTCATACGACAGGGCGGCCTGCCGGCGCGTCCTCTCAACTGAAGCTTTCAAATCGCGGTGTACCCATGACCAGGATCGTCTCCCTCATCGTCCTCCTGTGCGCGGCGGCCGGCCCGGCGCTGGCTCATCCGGGCCACGATACGTCGGGCTTTGCCCATCCCTTCACGGGCTGGGACCATCTGCTGGCGATGGTGGGCGTCGGCCTGTGGGCCTCGCTGCTGGCGGCCAAGCGGCCTGCCGCGGCCTACCTCGTCCCCGCGGCCTTTGTCGTCATGATGCTTCTCGGGGCAGCTGCCGGATTCGCAGGCATAAAACTGCCTCTCGTTGAGGCGGCAATCGCCATCTCGGTCCTGGTTCTGGGGGCGCTGGTCGTCGGTGCAGTTCGTGTGCCATTGGCCGCGGCGATGGCGGTGGTCGGTCTGTTTGCCATTTTCCATGGCTATGCCCATGCCATCGAGGCGCCCTCGGTTGGCACCGGCGGGTTCATCCTGGGCTTCACGGCAGCGACCATCCTGCTCCACGCCGTCGGCCTGGGACTCGGCTGGGTTGCGCGGCGGTCGGTCGGCGACCTGGGATTGCGAGCGCTTGGCGGCGCCGTCATGGCGGGTGGGGCGCTGGCGCTGATCGCCAACTGAGCCTTTCAACAGGCCTCTTTCCGGGTTTGGCACGACTTTCGCTTTCTTGATCTTCGGCGGGGAGATTCCGTCGGGAAGATCAAGGAGAGCGGGATGAACTTGGGAACGATCATGCGCACGGGCCTCGTGGCCGCCGGCCTGTTGGCCAGCGCCGCGACCGGCGCGCTCGCGCAAGGGGCACCGCCGATCAAGGTCGGCATTCTGCATTCACTGTCCGGCACCATGGCGATCAGCGAGACGACCCTGAAGGACGTCATGCTGATGCTGATCGAGGAGCAGAACAAGAAGGGCGGCGTCCTCGGCCGCAAGCTCGAGCCGGTCGTCGTCGATCCGGCGTCGAACTGGCCGCTGTTCGCCGAAAAGGCGCGCGAGCTCCTGCAGAAGGACAAGGTCGCGGCGGTGTTCGGCTGCTGGACCTCGGTCAGCCGCAAGTCGGTGCTGCCGGTGTTCGAGGAGCTGAACGGCATCCTCTTCTACCCGGTCCAGTACGAGGGTGAGGAAAGCTCGCGCAACGTGTTCTACACCGGCGCCGCTCCGAACCAGCAGGCGATCCCGGCCGTCGATTATCTGATGGCCAACGAGAAGGTGCAGCGCTGGGTTCTAGCCGGCACCGACTACGTCTATCCGCGCACGACCAACAAGATCCTCGAAGCCTATCTCAAGTCCAAGGGCGTCGCGCAGGAAGACATCCTGATCAACTACACGCCGTTCGGTCACTCCGACTGGCAGTCGATCGTCGCCGACATCAAGAAGTTCGGCTCGGCCGGCAAGAAGACCGCCGTGGTCTCGACCATCAACGGCGACGCCAACGTCCCGTTCTACAAGGAACTCGGCAACCAGGGCATCAAGGCCAAGGACATCCCGGTCGTCGCCTTCTCGGTCGGCGAGGAAGAACTGGCCGGCATCGACACCAAGCCGCTGGTCGGCCATCTCGCCGCCTGGAACTACTTCCAGTCCGTGAAGAACCCGACCAACGAGGCCTTCATCAAGACCTGGCAGACCTTCACCAAGAACCCCAAGCGGGTGACTAACGATCCGATGGAAGCCCATGTGATCGGCTTCAACATGTGGATCGAGGCAGTGAAGAAGGCCGGCACGACCGACTCCGACGCCGTCATCGACGCGATGATCGGCGTGTCGGTGCCGAACCTGACGGGTGGCTACTCGGCGATGCTGCCGAACCATCACATCACCAAGCCGGTCCTGATCGGCGAAATCCAGGGCAACGGTCAGTTCGACGTCGTCTCGCAGACCAACGGTCTGGTGCTGGGTGACGAGTGGTCCGACTACCTGCCGGACTCGAAGGACCTGATCTCCGATTGGCGCAAGCCGATGAACTGCGGCAACTTCAATGTCGCCACGGGCAAGTGTGGCGGTAAGGGCAAGTAGGTCCCCGCACCGCAGTCTCTAAGTTGCAACCCACAGGGGCGGGGCGACTTCCAAGTCGCCCCGTTCTCACCTCCGGGCAAATTCTCAGACCTATGTTCCTCTTTCGCTCGCTCGCGGTGCTGTTCTCTGCGCTGGCTTCGCTGACGATTGCCGTCGCCGCCCTGGCCGCAGATCTGCAGTCTCTCGTGACCAACCTCACGGCCGGCAGCTTCGGCGATCGCGAGACCGCGATCGGCGCGCTGGCCAGCTCGGGCGATGCCCGCGCCGCGCCCATCTTGGAAGCGCTGGGCGCCGGTCAGCTCTATGTCCGCACCTCCGATAAGCTGGTCGTCATCGGCAAGCCCAGCGGCAATCAGCTCACGCTCACCGAGGCGGTGTCGGGTGCCGCTGCAGGAGCGGCGACCGAATCCGAGCTGGAGCGAGTCAGGGTCAACAACCGCCTGCGCGGCATCATCGAGGCCGCCGTCGGTTCGCTCACCCTCATGAGTCCCGATGCCCGCGTCCGCCGCGGCGCAGCCGATTCCCTCTTCAAGCGGCCCGAACCGGCCGCCCTCGGGCCGCTCGACGCGGCCATTGCCGGCGAGAAGGACGCACGCGTGAAGCAGGCCTTCACCGAAGCACGCGCCGCCGTCGTGCTCGCCTCCGATGCAACGGCCCAGCAGAAGATCGACGCGATCGGTATTGTCCGCGACCGCGGCGACCGCGAGGCGCTGAGCGTCCTGCAAGGTGCGGCCAACAACGCCAAGGAACCCGAGGTCAAGGCGGCCGCGCTCGCTGCCGCCGAGACGGTACGCCAGACGCTGGCCGCCTGGGAAGCGGCGCAGAACGTCTGGTACGGCATTTCGCTGGGCTCCGTGCTGCTGCTCGCGGCCATCGGCCTTGCCATCACCTTCGGCACCATGGGCGTCATCAACATGGCGCATGGCGAGATGGTGATGCTCGGCGCCTACACGACCTTCGTTGTCCAGGAGATAATTCGCACCTCGGCTCCACACCTGTTCGACGCCTCGTTGCTGATCGCCTTGCCACTCGCCTTCCTGGTCGCGGGCGGCGTCGGCATCCTGATCGAGCGCGGCATCATCCGCTTCCTCTATGGCCGGCCGCTCGACACCTTGCTGGCCACCTGGGGCCTGTCGCTGGTGCTGCAGCAGGCCGTGCGTTCGATCTTTGGGTCGAGCAATCGCGAAGTCGGCGCGCCGTCCTGGATGTCGGGTGCGTTCCAGGTCGGTCAGATCAACGTGACCTATGGGCGGTTGTGGATTGTGATCTTTGCTCTGATCGTCTTCGCCTCGCTGATCCTGCTGCTGCGCAAGACGTCGCTCGGCCTCTACATGCGCGCCGTCACGCAGAACCGGCCCATGGCCTCGGCCGTCGGCATCCGCACGCCGCGGGTCGATGCACTGACCTTCGGCCTGGGCTCGGGCATTGCAGGCCTGGCCGGCGTGGCGCTGAGCCAGATCGACAATGTCAGCCCCAACCTCGGTCAGGGTTACATCATCGACTCCTTCATGGTCGTAGTGTTCGGCGGCGTCGGCAATCTCTTCGGGACGCTGATCGGCGCGTTGACCCTGGGCGTCGTCAACAAGTTCCTCGAACCCTATGCCGGCGCGGTGCTGGGCAAGATCCTCGTGCTGGTCTTCATCATCCTGTTCATCCAGCGCCGTCCGCGCGGCCTGTTCGCGTTGAAGGGCCGCTCCGTCGAATGAGTATTGGCGAATGATCACGCGCTTTCTCTGGCAGGGCATGGGACCGGGCCTGCGCCTCTTCACCTTGCTGGTGCTGGCGGTCGGCATCCTGCTGCCGCTCGCCAACCAGCTCCTGCCGCCTACCAGCCCGTTCCATGTACCGGCCTGGGTGCTGCAGCTCATCGGCAAGTATCTCTGCTACGCGCTGCTGGCGCTGGCGGTCGATCTGGTCTGGGGCTTCTGCGGCATCCTTTCGCTCGGCCACGGCGCCTTCTTCGCGCTGGGCGGCTACTGCATGGGCATGTACCTGATGCGCCAGATCGGCAGCCGCGGCGTCTATGGCAATCCGCTGCTGCCCGACTTCATGGTGTTCCTGAACTACAAGCAGCTCCCCTGGTTCTGGCACGGCTTCGACCAGTTCTGGTTCGCCGCCATCATGATCCTGCTGGTGCCGAGCGTGCTGGCCTTCGCGCTGGGCTGGTTCGCCTTCCGCAGCCGTGTCACCGGCGTCTATCTCTCGATCATCACCCAGGCGATGACCTTCGCGCTGATGCTGGCCTTCTTCCGCAACGACATGGGGCTGGGCGGCAACAACGGCATGACCGACTTCAAGGAGATCCTGGGCTTCCCGGTGCAGGCCGACGGCACGCGCGCCGCGCTGTGCTTTGCGTCGGCGGTGGCGCTGGCGCTGGGGCTGGTGATTTCCGCAGCCATCGTCGGCTCGCGCTTCGGCAAGGCGTTGACCGCGGTGCGCGACGCCGAGAGCCGCATGCGCTTCCTCGGCTACAGGGTCGAAGGCTTCAAGCTCTTCGTCTTCGTCCTGTCGGCGGCTATGTCGGGTGTCGCCGGTGCGCTTTACGTGCCGCAGGTCGGCATCATCAATCCCAGCGAGTTTGCGCCCGGCAATTCGATCGAGGCCGTGCTCTGGGTGGCGGTCGGCGGCCGCGGCACCTTGATCGGGCCGGTGATCGGCGCGTTCCTGGTCAACTTCGGCAAGACCTGGCTCACTGGCGCGCTGCCCGAATTCTGGCTGTTCGCGCTGGGTGCGCTGTTCATCGTCGTCACCTTGCTGCTGCCCAAGGGCATCATGGGCCTGTGGGGCCAGATCCGGGACCGCTCTCAGGCGCGCAAGGCGCAGGGGAGTAAGTCCGGGGCCGAAAAGGCGAGGGTGCCGGCATGAGAAGCACCTCCGCGCTCCTCTATCTCAGCGGCGTCACCGTCTCCTTCGACGGCTTCAAGGCCCTGAACAATCTCTCGCTGCTGGTCGAGCCCGGCGAGATGCGCGCTATCATCGGCCCCAACGGCGCGGGCAAGACCACGATGATGGACGTCATCACCGGCAAGACGCGGCCCGACGAAGGCGAAGTGGTGTTCGACGGCAAGTCCGACCTCACCAAGCTCGACGAGGCCGACATCGCCACGTTGGGCATCGGCCGCAAGTTCCAGAAACCGACCGTGTTCGAGACCCACACGGTGCGCGACAACCTGCTGCTGGCGCTGTCGGGCATCCGGAGCTGGTACAAGCTCCTGCTCGCGGCCCCCACGAAGGCCGAGAAGGATCGGCTCGACGAGATCCTGACCATCATCCGCATGACCGACCAGCAGCACATGCTGGCGGCCCGACTGAGCCACGGCCAGAAGCAGTGGCTGGAGATCGGCATGCTGCTGGCCCAGGACCCGAAGCTGCTGTTGGTTGACGAGCCGGTGGCCGGCATGACCGACGTCGAGACCGAAACCACGGCGCAGGTGTTGCGCGAGATCAACCGCAGCCATTCCGTCGTCGTGGTCGAGCACGACATGAGTTTCGTGCGGGCCTTGGGCGTCAAGGTGACGGTGCTGCACGAAGGGTCGATGCTGGCCGAAGGCACGCTCGATCAGGTGAGCGCCGATCCGCGCGTCGTCGAAGTCTATCTGGGGCGCTAACGATGCTCGCGGTCGAGAACGTCAATCTCTACTACGGTGCGGCGCAGGCGTTGCGCAGCGTGTCGCTGAAGGCTGCTATCGGCCGGGTGACCTGTCTGCTGGGGCGCAACGGCGTCGGCAAGACCAGCCTCCTGCGCGCCATCAGCGGTCTTCAGCCGATCGCGTCGGGCTCGATCTCGCTCGACGGGCAGGATGTGTCGAAGCTGGCGCCCTACGACCGGGCACGGCGCGGCGTGGCGCTGGTGCCGCAGGGGCGCGAGATCTTCCCGCTGCTGACGGTGAAGGAGAATCTGGAGACCGGCTTCGCGCCGGTCAGCCGCGAGCACAAGAAGATACCGGACGAAGTGTTCGAGCTTTTCCCCGTGCTGCAATCCATGCTGAAGCGCCGCGGCGGCGACCTGTCGGGCGGCCAGCAGCAGCAGCTCGCCATCGGCCGCGCGCTCACCATGCGGCCGAAGCTCTTGGTGCTCGACGAGCCGACCGAAGGCATCCAGCCATCCGTCATCAAGGATATCGGCCGCGCCATCACCTTCCTGCGTCAGCGCGGCGACATGGCGATCCTGCTGGTCGAGCAGTATCTCGATTTCGCGCACGAACTCGCCGACGACTTCGCCGTCATGGACCGCGGCGAAGTCGTGATGTCCGGCACCCGCGAAACCTTCGACGCGGAGGCCGTGCGCCGTCACATGACGGTCTAGGCGGGCGTCTGGGCGCCCCGCACGAGCCGGCCCGGCCGCTCACCGGTCAGCTCGTCGTTCTGCATCGTTTCGACGCCGGCATTGAACGTGTGCCGATAGCCTGACGCGCGCTGGATCAGGCGACGCCCGCCGGCCGGCAGGTCGTAGACGACCTCGGGCCGCTTCAGCGTCAGGGCGTCGAAGTCGATCACGTTGATGTCGGCCTTGTGGCCGGGCGCCAGCAGGCCGCGATCCATCAGGCCGTAGGCTTCGGCCGTGCCGCGGGTCTGCTTGGCGATCAGGAATTCGAGGCCGAGCTTCGGGCCGCGCGTGCGGTCGCGTCCCCACAGGGTCAGCAGCGACGTCGGCGAGGACGCATCGCAGATCACGCCGACATGGGCGCCGCCATCGGCCACGCCCAGTACCGTTGCCGGATCGGTGATCATCTCGTGCACCACGTCGAGGCTGCCATAGGCGTAGTTCTCGAAGGGCAGCATCAGCAGGCCCTTGCCCTCGCGCGCCATCATCTCGTCCAGCGCTACGGCCTGTGGCGTACGTCCGCTGCGCTCGGCGATTGCCGCGATCGAATTCTTGGCGTCGGGTTCGTAGTCGGGCCGTTCGCCGATCGGGAACATCTTGTGGAAGGACTCCGCCATGAAGGCACGTGGCCCACCGCCGGCCGGCGTTTCGACCAGTCGTCGCCGCAAGTCGGCATCCGCTGCGAGGCGCTGGTAGCGCTCCTGCGGCGAAAGCTGGCGCATCTCCAGCCATGCCGGATGCGCCGCGAACGGATGCGCCGTCGTCTCGAGGCCCATGATCACGCCGATGGGCCGCGAGCCCACCTGCGCATTCGCCATGCGGCCGGCCTGGCGCACGCCATGGATCTGGTCGAGCGTCTCGCGCCACAGCTTCGGCTGCGCATCGACCTGGACCAGCAGGCAGGAGAGGGGTCGGCCGGCCAGCTTAGCCGCCGCTTCCAGCGCCTCGAACTCGCCGGGCCCGAAATCGGAATTGACCTGCAGCACGCCGCGGCCGGCGCGCTTCATGCCCTGGGCGATGCCCAGCAACTCGGCCTCGCGGGCGCTGAGTGACGGCGTGAAGCGACCATCGCGCGCCTTGTGCTTCGTCGTGCGCGAGGTGGTGAAGCCCATGGCGCCGGCGTGCAGCGCCTCCTCGGTGAGCTTCGCCATCTCCTCGATTTCGCGTTCGGTCGGCACCTCGGCATGGTCGGCGCCGCGATCGCCCATCACATAGAAGCGCAGCGCGCCATGCGGGAGCTGGGCCGCGACATCGACGGCGCGATCCATCGAGGCCAGTGCGTCGAGATAGTCGGAGAAGGATTCCCAGTTGAACTTCACGCCTTCGCTGAGAACGGTGCCGGGAATGTCCTCGACGCCTTCCATCAGGTTGATGAGATAACCCGACGCGCCCGGACGCACCGGCGCAAAGCCGACGCCGCAATTGCCGAACACGGTGGTCGTGACGCCGTGCCACGATGAGGGCGTGACGAACGGGTCCCAGGTCGCCTGTCCATCGTAGTGCGTGTGAATGTCGACGAAGCCCGGCGCGACGACGAGCCCCGTGGCATCGACGTCGCGTTTTGCGGCGCCGAGCTTCGGTCCGACCGCGGCGATGCGGCCCTCTTGCACTGCAACATCGGCGATCCGGCGCGGTGCGCCCGATCCATCGATTACGATTCCGTTTCGGATGACGAGGTCAAACATGGAGGAAGGATAGGCCGGGGTGCATGCACCAGTCTATGTTTGGCGCCCTTGAAGCCATCCCGTTCGGGAGATCGACCTTTGCAGAAATCGCTTCTCTTCTCGCCACTGAAGCTGCGTGGTGTTACCGCGCCGAACCGCTGTGTGGTCTCTCCCATGGTCCAGTTCCGCGCGACGGATGGATTGGTGAACGACTTCCATCTCGTGCATCTCGGCAAGTTCGCGCTGGGCAAGTTCGGCATCGTCTTCACCGAGAACTGCGCCGTCGAGCCGCGCGGGCGTGTCACGCAAGGCGATCTTGGTCTGTGGGACGACAGCCAGATCGCGAGCCACAAGCGCCTCACTACCTTCATCAAGGGCGAAGGAGTGCTGGCGGCGACACAGATTACGCATTCCGGTCGCAAGGGCTCGACGCCGCGTACCTTCGACAAGCCGGGCGAACTCGGGCCCCCGGGTGCGGGCTGGAAGAAGTGGGAAGTGGTCGGTCCGACCGATCTGCCTGCTGCCGATGGCTGGCTGAAGCCGCGCGCTTTGTCCGCGGCGGAGATCGAAGAGCTTGTCACGAAGTTTGCTGCCGCGGCGAAGCGGGCCGATGCAGCGGGCTACGACGTGCTCGAAATCCATGGCGCGCACGGCTATCTGCTGGCGCAGTTCCTGTCGTCGATCAGCAACACGCGCAACGACAAGTATGGTGGCGACCGCGCGGGCCGCATGCGTTTCCCGCTCGATGTGGTGCGCGCGGTGCGCCAGGTGTGGCCCGAGAACAAGCCGCTGTTCGTGCGTGTCTCCGCTGTCGATGGCGGCGGCGGCTGGGATGTCGACGACACGGTTGCCTTCGCGCAGGAACTGAAGGCGCTCGGCGTCGATGTCGTCGATTGCTCCTCGGGTGGTATCGCAGGCGCGGCCACGGCGGCCGGCGTGAAGCGCGGCCTGGGTTTCCAGGTGCCGTTCGCATCGGCGGTCAAGAAGCAGGCTGGCATCTCGACGATGGCCGTGGGCCTGATCCTCGACGGCCCGCAGGCCGAGGCGATCCTGCAGGACGGCGATGCCGATCTGATCGCGATCGGGCGGCAGGCGCTTTACGAACCCTTCTGGGCTTTGCATGCCGCGCAGGCGTTGGGCTGCGATCCCGACTTCGACCTTTGGACACCGGAATACGGCTGGTGGCTTGAGAAGCGTGAACACACGCTCGGACGTAAATAAGCAAAACAAGACATGGAAACGCAAAATGACTGGCATTCTTGCCGGCCTTCGCATCGTCGAAGGGTCGGCCTTTATCGCAGCACCGCTGGGAGGCATGACGCTTGCCCAGCTCGGCGCGGACGTGATCCGCTTCGACGACATCAACGGCGGCCTCGACAATGATCGCTGGCCGGTGACGAAGGACGGCCGCTCGATCTATTGGGCGGGCCTCAACAAGGGCAAACGCTCCATCGCGGTCGATCTGCGCAACCCTAGGGGCCGCGAGATTCTCTCTGGCCTGATCACCGCTCCGGGCGAAGGGGCGGGCATCTTCAGCACCAACATGCCGGCGCGCGGCTGGCTCGCCTACGAAGAGCTGGCCAAGAAGCGCGCGGACCTGATCGCGCTCAACATCGTGGGCGCGCGCGACGGCAGTGCGCACGTCGACTACACCGTGAACGCCATCACCGGCTTTCCCATGGTGACAGGGCCTGTCGATCACGCGGAGCCGGTGAATGCCGTGGCGCCGCCATGGGATCTCGCCACTGCCTATGCCGGCGCCATGGCGATCCTCGCCGCCGAACGGCACCGTCGCCTGACGGGACAGGGCCAGCGCATTGTCCTGCCGCTGCAGGACATGGCGCTCGCGGCAACGTCGGCGCTGGGCTACATCGGCGAAGCGGTGGTCAACGACGTCGACCGTCCGCGTTTCGGCAACGAGATCTTCGGCACCTTCGGCCGCGACTTCCGCACCAAGGACGGCCGGTTCGTCATGATCTGCATCTTCTCCGACCGCCACGTCGATGCGCTGGCCAGTGCCGGAGGATTCAAGCAGGCCTTCGCGACCATCGAGAAGGACACCGGCTTCGATCTCAAGAGCGATGCTGGCCGCTGGCATGCGCGCGATCGGTTGTGCGCCGTGATCGAGCCGTGGGTTGCTCGTCATGCGGCAGAGGAGGTGGGCGCGGCCCTGAAGAAGGCCGGCGCGCTCTGGGCGCCCTACAAGACTTTCCGCGAACTGGCGGCGGATCGCGAGGCCGTGCTCGACAATCCGATGTTCACGATCCTCGACCAGCCGGGCATCGGCCGCTATCCGGTCGCGGCCTCGCCACTGCAGTTCGGCGCCGTACCACGCCAGCCGCCGAAGACGGCACCGGTACTGGGCCAGCATACGGACGAGATTCTTTCCGGTATTCTCGGTCTGCCGGGCCACGAGATCGCCCGCCTGCACGATGAGAAGGTGGTGGGTGGACCAAGGTAGAATCCTGATTGCCGGAGGCGGCATTGGCGGCCTCGCTGCCGCCCTGGCGCTGGCCCAGAAGGGCATTCCCTCATTGGTGCTGGAGCGGTCCTCCCGCTTCGGCGAGATCGGCGCCGGTATTCAGCTTGGTCCCAATGCCTTTCATTGCTTCGACAGACTGGGTGTTGGACCCGCGGCGCGCGGCATGGCGGTCTATATCGACTCGCTGCGCCTCATGGATGCACTGGCCGATGGCGAGATCTGCCATATCGATCTCGGTGAAAAGTTCCGCACCCGCTTCGGCAATCCCTATGCCGTCGTCCATCGTGGCGATCTGCATGGTGTCCTGCTGCAGGGCTGCCGCGATCACGCGCTGATCGATCTCAAGCCGGGCGCCGAGGTCACGGGTTACGACCAGGACGACAAGGGCGTCGTTGCGAAACTCGCCAACGGCGAAACCGCGCGCGGCCGCGCCTTGATCGGCGCCGACGGGCTCTGGTCGAATGTGAGGCGTCAGGTCGTAGGCGATATCGCGCCGCGCATTTCGGGGCACACGACTTACCGCTCGGTGATTCCGACGGAGCAGATGCCGGAGGATCTGCGCTGGAACGCCGCCACGCTGTGGGCCGGCCCGAAGTGCCACATCGTCCACTACCCGCTGTCGGGATGGAAGGTGTTCAACCTCGTCGTCACCTACCATAACCATGCACCCGAGCCGGTCGCCGGCAAGCCCGTGCCGGTCGAGGAGGTGCGCAGGGGTTTCACCCATGTCTGCGAACGGGCGCAGGACATCATTCGCCACGGCAAGGACTGGCACATGTGGGTGCTGTGCGACCGCGATCCGGTCGAGCGGTGGCTCGATGGCCGCGTGGCGCTGCTGGGCGATGCTGCGCACCCCATGATGCAATACATGGCGCAGGGCGCCTGCATGGCCATGGAAGATGCAGTGTGCCTGGCCGATTCGCTGTCGAAGACACAGACTCTCGAGGCCGGCCTCACGACCTATCGCGATCGCCGCGTATTGCGCACGGCGCGTGTTCAGCTCATGTCGCGGGCAATGGGCGATCATGTCTATCATCCCGATGGACCACACGCTGCATTGCGCAATGCGATGATGAGCGCCAAGAGCCAGGACCAGTGGCTCGACACGCTCGATTGGCTTTACGGCGGCAACGGGCTCGACTGAGACGACTTTTTCCGTAGGATGCGCCGCCGGAGGGAGCCCCGCGCATGCGACACCTGTTCTTCGTCCTGGCCCTGCTGTGCACCGCGCTGAGCGCGGGCATCTTCTATGCCTTCTCGACCATCGTGATGCCGGGCCTCGATCTCGGCGGTGCGTTGTCGGCGATCCATGCCATGCAGGGCATCAACACCGTTGTGCGCAATGCCTTGTTCGCCGCGGTGTTCTTCGGTGCGCTGGTGATACCTCTGCTGGCCGCTCTCGGGGCGCGCTCGGCGGGGCATCGCGGCGCGGCGCGGCTTGCCTTCCTGGCGGCCGTCATTCAGGCAATCGCAGTGATCGGCGTCACCTTGCAGGTGAACGTGCCGCTTAACGAGACGCTTGCGACCGTGGCCGCAAGCGATGCGACGGCGGCCGGCACCTGGCGTGAATTCTCCGGTCCGTGGACCGCGTGGAACCATGCGCGCACCATCGGGGCGATCCTGGCCTTCCTCTGCCTGCAGGCGGCGTGGGCGCTCGATCTGACATCGACGGGCAGCGGCCGGCGTCACAGCGGGCTGCGCTGACGCGGCCGTCTATTCGGCGAAGGCTTTCTCGACGACGAACTCGCCCGGCGTCGTCTGGCTTCCCTCTTTGAGGCCGCGCTCTTCCAGCAGGGTGCGGATGTCGAGCAGCATCTGGACGCTGCCGCAGAGCATGAAGCGGTCCGCTTCCTTGCTGATCGGTGGCAGGCCGACATCCTGCGCCAGGGCTCCGTCGGCGATGAGATGGGAGATGCGGCCACGATGATCGAACGGCTCGCGCGTAACGGTCGGGTAGTAGACGAGTTGCTGGCGGATGGTCTCGCCCAGGATCTCGTCGGCCGGCAGCGTGTCGGCGATCCATGACCTGTAGGCGAGGTCGCGCACGAAGCGGCAGCCATGGACCAGGATCACCTTCTCGAAGCGTTCGTAGACATCGGGGTCCTGAACGACGCTGAGAAAGGGCGCGAGGCCGGTGCCGGTGCCCAGCAGGTAGAGGTTCCGGCCGGGCAGCAGGCTGTCCAGCAGCAGGGTTCCGGTCGCCTTGTTGCCGACCAGGATGGGGTCGCCCGGCGCGACGTCCTTCAGGCGGGAGGTCAGCCGGCCGTCGGGCACCTTGATCGAAAAGAACTCGAGTTCGTCGTGATAGTTGGGGCTGGCGATCGAATAGGCGCGCACCAGCGGCCTGCCCTCGACCTGCAGGCCGATCATGGCGAACTGGCCGCAGGCGAAGCGGAAGCCCTTGTCTCGGGTGGTTCGGAAGCTGAACAATTCGTCGGTCCAGTGATGGACCGACAGGACAGTCTCGTTTCTAAACGCACTCACTGCAGCCAGCTCCCGACACGGATGGCGGGCGGACGTCCCGCTGGCTACAGACCTACGAAATTGCGAGTAATTCGCAATAGCAATTGTGTCGCAGCTCCTACGCCGGCGCCGGGATGTTCGCGGACTTGATGACCTTGCGCCACCGCACCGTCTCGTCCGCCAGCCGCTTCGTGTAGGCCTCCGGCGTGCCGCCGGTCGGGATGTAGCCCATCGACGCCAGACGCTCCTGCACCGCCGGGACCTTCAGCGCCGCGTTGATGGCGGCGTTGTAGTAGGCGATGACGTCGGGCGCGGTGCCGGCAGTCGTGGCGACGCCGAAATACACCGCCGCTTCGAGGTCGGGCATGCCGAGCTCGCTGGCCGTCGGCACGCTCGACACGTTTGCCACCCGCTTCTGCGCGCCGCAGATCAGGCCGCGCATCGTGCCGGCATTGATCTGGGCGTCGACCGGCATGGTGACGTCGACGAAGACCTGGGTATGGCCGGCAACGGTGTCGCGCAGTGCCTCGGCGGCGGCCTTGTACGGAATGTGCTGGAGCTTGCCGCCCGCCTTCGTGCTGATCAGCTCGCCCCAGAGATGCGGCAGGCCACCGGAGCTCGACGTCGCATAATGCACGGGGCCCGGCTGCGCCTTCACCCATTCGAGGAACTCGGGGAAGGTCTTGGCCGGGTGCTTGGCGTTGACGGCCAGCACGCAGGGGATATCGGCAAGCTGCGAGACCATCGCGAGGTCTTTCTGCGGATCGATCTGCAGCGGGATGTCGAAGGCGGGGAGCAGGGCCGCGGTCGTCGTCAGGAGCAGCAGGCTCGTGCCGTCGGGCTTGCTCTTGGCGACGTTGGCCATGCCGATCATGGTGCCGCCACCCGGCCGGTTCTCGACGATGATCGACTTGCCGGTATCGGCCGCCATGCGCTCCGCCAGAACGCGCGCCGACGTGTCGGTCGAGCCGCCGGGGCCATAGGGAACGACGAGACGGATCTGGCTGGCCGAGACTTGTGCAGACGCAATGGTCGGCAGGGCCGTGGCGGCAAGAGCGCCGGTCACGAGAGTACGACGGGTAAACATGAAGCCTTCCTCCTTGTTCTTTGGAACTGATTAACGAGCCCCTTAGTCAGCCCTAGGAATGGCGGCAAGATGGCTTTGTGCGCCTCGTATCGCCAGCCGAACGCCGGAGCGGGAAATGCAGCGGGAATTAATGACCCCTCAGCCAATATTGCCTTCGGCCTGTGACCGCCCTATCTCCTCTCCATGAGGGATCCTCTTTCCCCTTCGCGGCTCGCCGATATCATCGACCAGGCGCGCGGCAAGGCCCCGGCGGACTTGGTGGTCAAGTCGGTCGGTATTCTCGACCTGACCTCGGGCGAGGTGACGGTGGGCGATATTGCGATCGCGGGCGATCGCATCGTGGGCATCCACGAGACCTATCGGGGGGCCATGGAAATCGACGGGCGCGGACTGGTCGCCGTGCCGGGGTTCATCGACAGCCATGTTCATTGCGAGTCGACGCTGGTGCCGCCGCTGGAGTTCGACCGCTGCGTGACACCGCGCGGCACCACGACGGCGATCTGCGATCCTCACGAAATCTGCAATGTGCTGGGTCTCACGGGCCTGAAGTATTTTCTGGAGTGTGCCGCGGTCACGGTGATGGACCTGCGCGTCCAGCTCTCGTCGTGCGTACCCGCGACGCACCTCGAAACCTCCGGCGCGCGACTCGAGGCCGAGGACCTGCTGCCCTTCAAGCATCATCCCAAGGTGCTGGGGCTGGCGGAGTTCATGAACGTGCCCGGCGTGCTGAACAAGGACCCGGCGGTTCTGGCGAAGCTATCGGCCTTCTCGGATGTTCAGATCGACGGCCATTCGCCGCTGCTTTCTTCCTACGATCTCAATGCCTATATCGCGGCGGGCGTGCGCAACTGCCACGAGACGACCTCGGCTGCCGAGGCGCGCGAGAAGCTGGCCAAGGGCATGCAGGTCCTGGTGCGCGAGGGCACGGTCTCCAAGGACCTCGCCGCGCTGTCCGAGCTGATCACCACGGAACGCGCGCCGTTCCTGTCGCTCTGCACCGACGATCGCAATCCACTCGACATCGCCGAGGAAGGCCACGTCGATTACCTGATACGCGCCGCTATCGGCCGCGGAGTTCGGCCGCTCGACGCCTATCGCGCGGCGACCTGGTCGGCGGCGCGGCACTTCGGTCTGTTCGACCGCGGGTTGGTGGCGCCAGGGCAGCGTGCCGATATCGTGCTCCTGGAGGACCTCGCGACCTGCAAGGTCCATTCAGTGATCTGCCGCGGCGCGCCGGTGACACCGGATCGCTTCAGGGCACGGCCCGATGTGACGCCGGTCGGGCTCGATTCCGTGAAGCTCAGGCCCGTGACGGCGGCGACCTTCCATGTTCCTGCCAGCACAAGCGCTCCACCGGTGATCGGCATTCGGCCGGGGCAGATCCTGACCGATCGTCTTGAGGTCGAAGTGGCTCGGCGCGGCGACGCCTTCGTGGCGGACGTTGCCCGTGACGTCCTCAAGGTCGCCGTGCTGGGGCGCCACAACGATCACGGCAATGTCGGCCGCGGCTTCGTGAAAGGTTTCGGTTTGAAGCGCGGCGCAATCGCCTCGTCGGTCGGCCATGACAGCCATAACATCTGTGTCATCGGATGCGACGACCACGACATGGCAACGGCGGTGAACCGGCTGATCGAGCTGCGCGGTGGCTTCGCCGCTGCGGCCGATGGCCAGGTCGTCGCCGAACTGGCCTTGCCCATTGCCGGACTGATGAGCGACCGCCCGTTCGAGGATGTCGAGCAGGGGCTGCGCCGCCTGCGTGCCGCGGTACGTGCCCTGGGTACCGAGCTGCACGAACCGTTCCTGCAGATGGCCTTCCTGCCGTTGCCGGTCATTCCCCACCTCAGGATCACCGACAGGGGCCTGGTCGACGTCGACCGTTTCGAGCTGGTCGGCTGACGCCTGTAAAGGAGGTGGCGATGAGGTTCCGCTGGATCGTCTTCGCTGGCCTGATGGCAACCCTGCCGGGATGCCAGAGCATCACTTACCAGAAGGCCGGTGCGACGCCCGAACAGATCGAGGCCGATACCAAAGTGTGCCGGGAGTACCAGCAACGCCGCCTGATCTCGATGGGCGGCGACTATGTCGAGAACATGGATCGCGACGAGTTCGAAAAGCCGTGCATGGAAGCGCGCGGCTACCGGCAGGTCATGGTGCCAAGCGGCACCATGACCACACGCTGACCCGGCTTACTTGTCGAGCCAGACTTCTTCGTAACGCGAGCCGTTGTAGAGGCTGTTCACCATCGGCTTGTAACCCTTGACGTGGGGATGCCAGCAGGTGCCCGAGGCGTTCCACAGGATGATCGGCCGCGCACCCTCTTCGAGGATCTGCTTGTCGATCTCCCAGACGAGCTTCTTGCGCTTCTCAAGGTCGCGCTCCGCCGACTGCACGAGAAACTGCTTCTCGATTTCGGGATTGCAGTAGCCGGTGTAGTTGCGCTCCGACTTGCAGCCATAGTTCTCGAAGTAGTTCTGGTCGGGATCGTCGACGCCGTTGCCCGTGGTGTTCAGTCCGATCGAATAGTCCTTGCGCGCGATCTTGGTGAACCAGATTGCCGTGTCGACGAGCTCGAGCTCGCCCTCGATGTACACTTCCTTGAGCTGGTCGATCAGGATCACCGCCGGGTCGCGGTAGAGCAGATGGTTACGCGTCGAGACCTTCAGCTTCAGCTTGTTGTCCGGCCCGTAGCCCAGCTTCTTCATGATCTCGCGGCCTTCAGCGCGATTCTTTTCGACGTCGGGGCCGTAGCCCTTCACCTGATCGAACAGCTCCTTGGGCATGCCCCACACGCCGTTCGGGGCGGGTTCCATCACGCCGCCGGCATCGGCCTGGCCCTGGTTGATGATATCGATGAAAGACTTGCGGTCGATGCTGAGCAGCAACGCACGACGGATGTCCGCATTGTCGAACGGCGGCGCGTTACTGTTCACGATGAGGTTGGAGGTATTGTTCATCGACGCGACCTCGCAGACCGCGTTCGCCGCCTGCGCCTTCACGTCCTTGAGCAGGGGAATGGTGACGCCGTAGGGCGATGAGATGTCGTAGCGACCGGACACGAAACCCAGGATCGCCGTGCCGCGCGCGGGGACGATCGGGAACTCGATGCCGTCAAGGTAGGGCTTGCCCTTCTTGAAGTAGTCGGTGTTGCGCGTGAGCTTGATGATCTCCTTCTGCTTGAACTCGGCGAGCTTGAAGGGACCTGTGCCGATCGGCTTGGTGCGCATTTGCGCCGTCGGGACGTGGCAGGAATAGACCGGGCTGTAACCCGAGGCGAGCAGGATCAGCAGCGAAGGCTGCGGCTGGCCGAGATGGAAGGTGACCTCTCGGTCGCCGTTGGTCGTGACTTCCTGAAGATTCCAGTACCAGGAGATGCGCGGGTTCTTGCGTAGCTTGTGGGTTTCGCTCTTGCCCGTGAGCATGTCCCAGGTGCACTTAACGTCGGCCGAGGTGAAGGGCTTGCCGTCGTGCCACTTGGCATTGCCGACCAGCTTGAAGGTGAGCTTCTTGCCGTCCTCGCTCCACGCCCAGCTCTCGGCAAGATCGGGACGGATCGACTCGAGGCTGTTCTGCGGGATCTGCTGATCGAACATCACGAGGTTGTTGTAGATGCTCATGAACGGCACGACCGTCGAGGTCGTGGCCTCCTCGTGGATCGAGGTGCTGGGTGGATTGTCCTGAATGTACATCTTCATCACGCCGCCACTCTTTTGCGCGAGTGCCGGCGCTGCCGTCAGGCCCAGCGCCGCAATGGCGCCAAGTACGCTACTCAATATCCGCATCGGATCCCTCTCTTGCCTGCGTTCGCGCGGAAAGTGACGCGGTGGGCAAAGCAGGTCGAGAGGCAGCTTCCGGCTAGCGGATCATTGCGCGCAGTTTTGAGGACAGCAGGTCCGCAGCGAGAACAAGGATGAGGATCACGATCACGCAGGCGGCTGTATCCTCGTAGGCGAAGAGTTTCATCGAGCTGATCAGCTCGAAGCCGATGCCACCCGCGCCCACCATGCCGAGCACTGTCGACACGCGGATGTTGGTTTCGAAACGGTAGAGCACGACGCCGATCCAGGCGGGCAGGACCTGCGGCAGAACACCGAACACGATGCGCTGCAAGGTTCCGGCGCCGGCGGCGCGCAACGCATCGAGCGGGCCTTCGTCGATCTCCTCGATGGCTTCGGCGAAGAACTTGCCCAGCATGCCGGCACCGTGAATGGCGATGGCAAGTACGCCTGCGAACGGGCCGAGGCCGACTGCGGCGACGAAGATCAGCGCCAGGATGATTTCGTTGATGCCACGCATCACGTTCAGCACCTGACGCAATCCGTGAAACACCCAGGCATAGGGCGAGAGATTTCGCGCGGCGAAGAAGCAGATCGGCAAGGCCAGCACGATGCCGAGCAGGGTGCCCCACAGCGCGATCTGGACGGTTTCGACAGCCGGTCGCACGAGCTTCTGCATGAAGGCGAAGTTGGGCGGCAGCATGCGGCCGATGAAATCGCCGATCCACGGCAAGCCGCCGATCAGGCCGGACACGCTGAGCTGCGTGCCGACGGCCGCCCACCACAACACGGCGAGCGATAAGCCCAGGACGGGAAGCAGGATCCACCAGCCGAGCGGACCGCGGGGCTTGTTGACGACAAACTGCAGGGTGCCGATCGACATGGTCAGGCCCTCCCTTCGCTGGAAGGCTGGCCGCCGGCAGCCTGAGCAATGACGGCTTCGGCAGCGGCGCGCCGGCGTTCGGTGAGGCGTTGCGCGGCATCGAGGACGTTGGGGTCGTCGAGGCCGGGATAGATGCTGCGGATCACCTCGCCGCTGACGCCTGCCGGTGCGCCGTCGTACACGACCTCGCCACCGGAGAGGCCGACGACACGCTCCGCGAACTCCAGCGCATAGTCGATCTGGTGCAGGTTGCAGAGCACGGCGATGTTAGAGTCCTTGCAGCTCTTCTTGAGATAGTTGAGCACCGTGCGCGACGTCTTGGGATCGAGGCTCGCGACCGGCTCGTCGGCCAGCATGAACTTCGGCTGCTGGGCCAGCGCGCGGGCGATGCCCACCCGTTGCTGTTCGCCGCCGGACAGCGCGTCGGCCCGGTTCCGCGCCTTGTGCGCCATCGCCACCTGTTCGAGGCAGTGCATGGCGATCTTCACGTCGGCTTCGGGAAAGAGCTGCAGGCTGCTCAACACGGGCGAAAGATCGGCCATGCGGCCCACCAGCACGTTCTTCAGCACGGAGAGCCGCTTCACAAGATTGTGCTGCTGGAAGATCATCGCGACGTTGCGCCGGAGCAGGCGCAGGTCGCGTCGGTTGGAGGAGAGGGAGGTGCCGTCGACCAGGATGTCGCCGGCGGTCGGTTCGATCAGGCGGTTGATGCATCGTAGCAACGTCGACTTACCGGCCCCCGACGGACCGAGCACGACGACGAACTCGCCGGGCCGGATCGAGAGGCTGACGTCGCGCAGCGCCTGATGATCACCGTAGGACTTGGCCAGCCCGCGGATCTCGATCATGTCGCGATCTCCCTGGGCTTACTTCTGCTTCTTGAGGTCGATGTTGGCGAGCTTGGCGGTCTCGCGCACCACGTCGTAGGCCTGATCGTTGGTTTCCTTGAAGCCGTTCAGCTTGCCCTGGTCGGACCAGTTGAGGTCCTTGATGCCCAGGAAGGCCGCCTTCACCTTGGCCTTCATCTCGGGGGAGAGGTCCTTGCGCCACACCATCGGCGATTCGGGGATCGGCGGGGAACGCCAGACGACTTCGATCTGGTCGGCCTTGATGTGGCCCTTGGCGATGGCGGCATCGAGAATACGGTCGGCAATGGTCGCGGCATCGACCTTGCCGTTGGCGACGGCCAGCGCATTGGCATCGTGCGCACCAGTGAAGATCACCGTCTTGAAGTCGCGCTTGGGCTCGATGCCTGCCTTGATCAGCCCGGCCAGGGGAAAAGCGTAGCCCGAAGTCGAAGCGGGATCGACGAAGGCGAAGTTCTTGCCCTTGAGATCTTCGAGCTTTTTGATGCCGCTCGATTTCAGGGCGATGATCTGGCTGTGATAGTAGGTGCGGCCCGCTTTGGCCGTCTCGGCAATGGCGAAGGCCTCGACTGGCGTCACGGTGGTGGCGAGAACGTAGGAGAAGGGCCCGAGATAGGCGATGTCGAGATGCTTTGCGCGCAATGCTTCGATCACGCCGTTGTAGTCGGTGGCGACGAAGCCCTGGACCTTGAGGCCAGAATTCTTTTCGACCGCTTCGAGGATGTCCTTGCTCTGCGCCAGCATGGCGCGCGAATCCTCGGACGGGATCAGACCTACCTTGAGGACCTGTTGGGCGTGAGCCGTGCCGCTACTGCCGGCCCAGGCGCTGCCGGCGAGGAGTGAACTGGCGGAAAGGAACCCGAATTTGCGACGCGTGATCCTGATCATTGCTTGTTTCCTCCTTAAGTCTTTTCTTTGCTTGTTTACGCGGCCATTGCGGCCAACAGTGCCTCCCGGCGTCCGATGAAGTTGCGTCCGCGCTCGCCGGCGAGCGCATGATCGACGAGGGCCGTCCAATCCCGGGCGGCGATGCCGTGATCGGTGGCGCGTGTCGACACGCCGAGCTTTTCCAGCATCGCTTCGAGGCGCCCGGCGCCGGCCTGCAGGTTGGAGCCGAAGATGTTCTTCAGCGCCGCGTCGCAGGCGGGATCGCAGCCGGCGACCGCGCGCATCACCATGGGCAGGCTGAAGGAGCAGGCGATGCCGTGCGGCACGCCGTGATGCAGGGTGAGATGATAGGAAAGCGAGTGGGCGAGCGAGGTCTTGGTGTTGGAGAAGGCAAGCCCGGCGAACAGGCTGGCGCGTGAGAGCCTCGACCGCAGATCGGCGTCGCGCAGATTGTCGGCCAGAGCCGGCAGGGCTTCGAGCACTTCGCGGGCGGCCCGTTCAGCGAGTGCGGTCGACACCGGGTTGGCGTTGACGTTCCAGATGCTTTCCAGCGCGTGGCTGAGCGCATCGAGCCCGGTGCTGATGGTGATGCCGCGCGGCAGGCCGACTGTGAGCAGTGGATCGACCAAGGCCACCTCGGGATAGAGGTTGGGCCGTGCGAGTGAGTACTTCTTCTTCGCTTCGGTATCCCACACCGTGGCCCAACTCGTGACCTCGCTGCCGGTTCCCGATGTCGTCGAAATGGCAATGATTGGCGTGCTACCCAGCGCTTCGCCATTCTTGCCCGTTTCGAGGAAGGTGCGGACGCGGGAGAAGTCTCCCGACGCGGCGGCGAGCACTTTGGCGGCGTCGATGACCGAGCCGCCGCCCAGGGCGACGATGGCCTCGATGGGCTTGTCCGCGGCCGCATAAAGCCGGCAGGACTGGGTGAGGCCGATGAAATCGGGATTGGGACCGATATTGCGCACCAGAGCGGCAGGTTCGCCTGCAAGTGCGGTGAGGCGACGCGTCAGCTCGGCGAAGATGTTGCCGCCGTTGGCGTCGTCATAGGTGACGAGGCAGTAGGTCCGTCCGGCCAGGACCTGGCCGATGCTCTCGAACGTACCTGCGCCGAATTTCACATCGACCGGATTACGGTAGCGCCACATCCGCGCCTCTCCCGAGATTTCTTGTTCCTTGGTGGACAATCCTCGGGGTCGACCTCACATTTATCCAATTCAAATGAAATCATCGCAGCATTGAGAAAATCAATATGAGGCACACCCAGCTCCGATCCTTCCATGCTGTCGCCCAGCGCATGAGTTTCACCGTCGCCGCGCGCGAACTGGGCGTCAGCCAGCCCACAATCACCACGCAAGTGAAGTCGCTGGAGCAGGAATTCGGGGTCGAGCTGTTCGTTCGTCGCGGCCGCCGCATCGAACTCACGGAGACCGGCGGCGGTCTGCTCGACATCACGCGCCGGCTGTTCGCCGACGAGAAGGACGCTGCGGACTATCTGAACGAGACGCGCGGTCTCAAGACGGGGCACCTGCGCGTCGGTGCCGTGGGGCCCTATCACGTCACCGACATGCTGGCTGCCTTCAACGTCCGCTATCCCGGGATCTACGTCTCCGTCACCGTCGGCAACTCACGCGACACGTTGCGTGACCTGCTCGACTATCGCACCGACGTCGCGGTTCTGGCGCATGTCGATCCCGATACCCGTCTGGTCGCCATTCCCTATCGCCGGCATCGCGTCGTGGTGATGTGTCCGGCCGATCACGCCTTCGCCAGTCGGCGCGCGATCCGCGCGCGCGATATGGAAGGCGAGCGGTTGATCGTGCGTGAGGCCGGCTCGACCACGCGCCGCGCCTTCGACCAGGCGATGCGCGAAAAGGATGTGCGGCCGAAGGTGGTGATGGAGATCGGCAGCCGCGAATCGATCCGCGAGGCGGTGGCCAAGGGCATCGGCCTCGGCGTCGTTTCCGAGATGGAATTCATCCCCGATCCGCGTATCCGTGCGCTGCAGGTGTCGGATGCCGAGATCTATACCTACGCCCATGTCGTGCATCTGCGTGAACGGCAGAACGCACGTCTGGTTCGGGCCTTTCTCGCGGAGCTGAGCGGCCTCTTGGCCGTTACCCCCGGCGCACGCTCGCGCCGCCGTCCACCGGCAAGGTCACGCCGGTGATGAAAGCGGCCTCGTCGGAGGCAAGGAACAGCGCGGCATTGGCGACGTCCCAGCCGGTCCCCATCTTCTTGCGCAGCGGCACCTTGGAATCGCGCTCGGCCTCGACCTCGGCACGGGTCTTGTTGAACGTGCGCGCCCGCGTATCGACGGCCATCGGCGTGTTCATCAGACCGGGCAGGATGACATTGGCACGGATGCCGTACTGGGCGTTCTGGTAGGCAAGCTGCTCGGTGAAGGCAACCATCGCGGCCTTGGTCGCCTTGTAGGCGACATAGGGATAGGTCGTGATCACGGCCATCGAGGAGATGTTGATGATGGCGCCGCTCTCCTGCTGGCGCATGATCGGCAGCACGTGCTTGGCAGCAAAGATGCAGCTCTTGAGGTTGATCGCGGTGCAGCGATCGAACGCCTCCTCGGTGATGTCGCCCAGCTCGGCATCGCCACCAGACAGCGAGACGCCGACATTGTTGTGCAGGATGTCGATGCGGCCCCATCGTCCATGCGCATCGGCGATCATCTTCTTGATGTCGCCTTCCTTGGTGACGTCCGCCTTGAACGCCTCGGCGACGCCTTGGCCCTGACGGATCAGGTCGACGGTTTCCTGGGCCGACGCGAGGTTGTGGTCGACGCACAGGACCTTGGCGCCTTCGCGCGCGAAGGTGAGGGCGGTGGCGCGGCCATTGCCCATGCCTTCGCCCGGGCTCTGTCCGGCGCCGACGACGATGGCTACGCGATCCTTGAGACGCATGTCACTTCACTCCGGGGATTGGATACTGCTTCAGCACTTCCTTGTAGTGAGGCTCGTTGTCGATCTGCATGGTGGCGAGCACCCGTACGACGGCGCAGTAGAAGGCGATGGTGAGCACCAGGTCGGTCATGTGCTCGTTGGAGAGATCCTTCTTGATCTCGGCGAAGGTGGCGTCGGACATGGCGAGGTCCTTCACCATCTCACGAGCGCCCTTCAGGATCGCCTTGGCCAGCGGTTCGAGGTTGCTGGGCTTGCCCTCGGTCTCGGCCATCAGGGCCTTGATGTCGTCGTCGGTGACGCCGAATTCCTTGCCGATCTTCACGTGGTGCGTGAATTCGTATTCCGACTTCTCCATCCAGCCGACCTGCAGGATCGCAAGCTCGCGCAGCCGCGGGTCCAGCTTGCTCTTGAAGCGGATGAAACCGCCCATGCCGTTGAAGGCGCGCGCCATGTCCGGCGAATTCACCAGCAGTTTGTGCAGGTTGGTGTTGCGCTTCAGCATGTCGCGATATTCGGGCGCGACTTGATCAGCCTCGAGATAGGGCAGGCGGGCCATCGATGTTTCCTTCGGATGTCAGTGGTCTTGCGAATCGCGCTCCGGCCCCTGCAGGGTCACGCCGCCGTCGACGGTCAGCACCTGGCCAGTGATGTAGCGGGCGTGTGCCGACAGCAGGAAGCGCACGGCGTGGCCAACGTCCCAGCCCGTGCCTTCGGTCTTCAGCACCGATGCCCTGGTGCGCTGAGATCGAGCGGCATCGCTCATGCCGCGGGCATAGACCATCGGCGTATACATCGGGCCCGGGCAGATGCAGTTGACTCGGATATTGTCCTTGCCGTGGTCGACCGCCATTGCCTTGGTCAGCCCGATCACCGCGGCCTTCGACGTGGTGTAGGTCGTGAGGCCGCGCGGCCGAAGTGCCGAGATCGAGGAGATATTGACGATCGCGCCGCCCTTGGCCGTCTTGATCATCGCCGGAATCGCATGCTTGGAGACCAGGAACATCGTTTCGACGTTGATCTGCATGACGCGACGAAATTCGTCGGGCTTCTCCTCTACGACCGAGCCGCGGCTGCCGATGCCGATATTGTTGTCGAGAAAGTCGAGGCGGCCCCAGTGATCGACCGCGGCGTCGACCAGCCGCTTGCACTCCGCTTCTTGCGTCATGTCGCCGGCGAACGCTGCGGCGTGGCCGCCTTCGGCCTTGATCATCTCGACGGTCCGTTCCGCGAGCTTCAGCTCTCGGTCGGCCACCAGCACATGCGTGCCCGAACGCGCCAGCAGGATGGCGGCAGCGCGGCCGTTGCCGATGCCGTCGCCTGCAGCGCCGCCGCCGGAAATGATCGCGACCTTGCCGGACAGGCCGGCATCGTCCTCGGGACCCTTCATCGCATTCTCCTCACGGCAATCCGGCGCCGGGCACATCGACCCGCATGGTCTCGATCCGGCCGTCGCGCTTGTCGGCGATGGCGGGGCCGCTGCCGCTGTTGGTGACGACGAACAGGGTGCGCCGATCCTGGCCGCCCAGCATGCAAGCATAGGCCGCGCGTGCCCCGAGATCGAGGTCGTGGGTGACCTTGCCGCCTTCCAGCACACGGATCATGTGATGGGTGAAGGCGCCGGTGACCCAGATGCCGCCTTCGGCATCGAGGCAGATGCCGTCGGGATTGCAGTTGGGCGTTTCCGCCCAGATGCGGCGGTTCGAGAGCGTGCCATCGGCCGCGATGTCGAAGGCCGTCAGGCGCTTGGCGAAGGTCTCGCCGATGATCATCGTCTTGCCATCGGGCGTGATGACGGTGCCGTTGGGGAACATCAGACCGTCGGCCGCCTGATGCACCGAGCGGTCGGGATCGACGCGGACGAGGACGGCGGCACGCGGCTCCTCGCCGGCATGGCGATCGAAGCCGAAATTGCCGACATAGGCGCGGCCCTTGGCATCGACGATCATGTCGTTGCAATGACCCGTCGCGAGCGGCTTGAGTTCGGCTTCGACCGAGAGCTTGCCGTCGGCAAAGCGCATCAGCCGGCGGTCGGTCATGCTGACGATCAGCATCGTGCCGTCGGGCCGCCAGCCGAGGCCGGACGGCCGGCCCGGCACTTCGACGATGGTCTCGGCATTGCCAGCTTCGTCGACGGTCCGCACTTGATGGACGTAGAAATCGGAGAACCACAGCTTGCCGTCGCGCCAGCGCGGCCCTTCGCCGAAGCTCAGCCCGACGAGAAGAGGTTCGAGCTTCATGGTTGTTCGTCCCATTCGAGCCGGAAGGCATTGCCCTCGGGTTTGACGTAGCCCGCATTGGCGCCCGGGAAATGGGCAGGGCAGAGGAGCGCGTTGCTTTCGACGCAATCCTCCAGCAGTAGGCGGCGCGAGCGTGCCGACATGTCCTGGTCCCAGCAGAACTGGCTCGACCAGTCGGGGTGATAGACCTGGATCGGATGATGCATGATATCGCCCGAGAAGGTCGCCGTGCGCCCAGCGTCCTTCAGGTTGATGGCGATCGAGCCCGGCGTATGGCCGGGATAGTCCTTGATGGTGAGCAGCGGGTCGGGCTGGTGATCGCTCTCGATCATCACGGCCTTGCCGGCCTCGACGATCGGCAGCACCGAATCGTCGAACGAGCCGTCGTTCACCTTGCCTTCGCCCTGCGTGCCGCGCTCGGTTTCCCAGTGCGCGTACTCACGCTTGCCGAACAGGTATTTTGCGTTGGGAAACGTCGGCACCCAGCGGCCGTTCTCGAGCTTGGTGTTCCAGCCGACATGGTCGACATGCAGGTGCGTGCACATCACGAAATCGACGGACTCGGGCGGGCAGCCGCAGGCGCGCAGCCGGTTGAGGAACGGCGTGTCGAGCTTGTTCCAGCCGGGATTGTGCCGCTGCTTGTCGTTGCCGAGGCAGGTGTCGATCAGGATGGTGTGGCGGCCGGTCTTCACGATCCAGGTATGGACCGATCCGACAAGACGATCCGAGCCTGCCTCGACATGCGTCGGCACCATCCAGTGCTTCTGCGCATCGAAGGCCTGCTGGTCGAACTTCGGAAACATGCGGTTGGGACGAAAGCCCGCCGCGCACAGTTCCTCGACCTTTTCGATGGTGGCTCCGCCGATCCTGCGAACGGTCATGGCGTGGCTTCCTTCCCTAGAACGTGACGACGCTGCGGATCGACTCTCCCTTGTGCATCAGGTCGAAGGCATCGTTGATCTTCTCGACCGGCATCGTGTGGGTGATCAGCGAATCGATGTCGATCTTGCCGTCCATGTACCAGTCGACGATCTTCGGCACGTCGCGGCGGCCCTTGGCGCCGCCGAATGCGGTGCCGATCCAGTGGCGACCGGTCACGAGCTGGAACGGCCGGGTCGAAATCTCCTGGCCGGCGCCCGCGACGCCGATGATCACCGACTTGCCCCAGCCGCGATGGCAGCATTCCAGTGCCTGGCGCATCAGCTTGGTGCTGCCGACGCATTCGAAGCTGTAATCGGCGCCGCCGTCGGTCAGTTCGACGAGATGCGCCACCAGGTCCTTGCCGCCGAGATCGTTGGGATTGACGAAGTGCGTCATGCCGAACTTGCGACCGAGCGCTTCGCGCGCCGGGTTGAGATCGACGCCCACGATCATGTTGGCGCCGACCATGCGTGCGCCCTGCAGCACGTTGAGGCCGATGCCGCCCAGGCCGAACACCACGACATTCGCGCCGGGCTCAACCTTGGCGGTGTTGATTACCGCGCCGATGCCGGTCGTGACGCCGCAGCCGATGTAACAGACCTTGTCGAACGGCGCGTCGGGCCGGATCTTGGCCAGCGCAATCTCGGGCAGCACCGTGTAGTTCGAGAAGGTCGAGCAGCCCATATAGTGATGGATCTTCTTGCCCTTGATCGAGAACCGGCTGGAGCCGTCGGGCATCACGCCCTGGCCCTGGGTCGAGCGGATCGCGGTGCAGAGGTTGGTCTTGCCGGAAAGGCAGGATTTGCAGTTGCGGCACTCAGGCGTGTAGAGCGGGATCACGTGGTCGCCCTTCTTGAGCGACACGATACCCGGGCCGACATCGACGACGACGCCTGCACCCTCGTGGCCGAAGATCACCGGAAACAGCCCCTCGGGATCGCCGCCGGACCGCGTGAATTCGTCGGTGTGACAGACACCGGACGCCTTGATCTCGACCAGCACCTCGCCGAACTTCGGGCCTTCGAGGTCGACGGTTTCGATCTCAAGAGTCTTTCCGGCTTCGTAGCAAACCGCTGCTTTTGTCTTCACCCTGAACTCCCCGTGCTGCGGCGCGAAGCCTAAAGCAGGGGAGCGGTCCTAGTCTACGCCGTGGCGCGATCGGCGAGTGTTCGCGCCATTTCAGACTTCGCCTCGCGATACTGCGAGATCAGGCGGCGGCAGAGATCGGCAGTCGTCGGCACATCCTCGATATTTCCGACACCGTGACCGGCCGTGTAGATATCCTTCCAGCGCTTCTTGTTCTCCGCCGAGTCGACGATCTTGCCGGGAAGCGTCGTGCGCAGCACGTCGAGGTCGATTCCCGCAGCGAGCAGGCTGGGCGTCAGCCAGTTGGCCGGCGCACCGTCGATCGACGCCGTGAGAAAGACGTCGGTGGCGCGGGTGTTCAGGATCATCTCCTTGTGCGCCTGCGCGGCCATTGCCTCCCGCGTCGCGATGAAGCGCGTGCCGATATAGGCGAGGTCGGCGCCCATCGCTTCGGCGGCCAGCACATCGCGTCCCGTCGTCTGTCCGCCCGCCAGCACCACGGCGAAGCTGTCACCCAGTTGCCGCACTTCGTTCATCAAGGCGAAGGGATTGATCGTGCCGGTATGGCCGCCAGCGCCACCGGCGACGGCGATGACGCCATCGACTCCGGCCTCCAGCGCCTTCTCGGCATGGCGCCGGTTGGCGATGTCATGCAGGGCGACGGCGCCCCAGCCGTGGATGCGTTTGATCGCGTCACCCGGCGCGCCCTTGGACGTCAGCACCACCGGCACCTTGTATTTCTCGACCAGCTCGAGATCGCCCGGATAGCGCGGGTTGGAGGCATGCACGACGAGATTCACCGCCCAGGGCGCGGGCTGTCGGCCGGCATCTTCGAGCCGCTTCATGCCCTCGACCATCTCGTCGAGCCAGTGCTGGAATTCCTCGCGGCTGCGGGTGCCGTGCGCGGGAAAGCTTCCCATGATCCCTTCGCCGCAACAGGCGAGTGCCAGGGCGGGGTTAGAAACGAGGAACATCGGGGCGGCGATGGCGGGGATCGCCATGCGCTCCATCAATCTCTGTACGTCAGCGCGCGGCATGGTCGATCTGGTGCGGTTCGTGCTTCCGCCTTGCGGCAGTTGTGGTGGCGTTCAATTCACTCTGCACATGGTGGCCTGTGCTAGGGTCGCGGTCCACGGAGGACTTCATGGCACAGACCGGCAATCATAAGGGGCTCACATTCGGCATCTTCCTGGCGCCGTTTCATCGCGTGGGCGAGAACCCGACGCTCGCGATGGCGCGCGACATGGAACTGATCGAGTGGATCGACGAGCTGGGCTTCGACGAAGCCTGGATCGGTGAGCACCACTCCGCCGGTTGGGAAACCATCGCCTCTCCGGAAGTGTTCATCGGCGCCGCCATCGAACGTACGCGCTATATTCGACTGGGTTCGGGCGTGACCAGCCTGCCGTATCACCATCCGCTGATGGTGGCGAACCGCTTCGTCCAGCTCGATCACATGTCGCGCGGGCGCACCATGCTGGGTTGCGGGCCGGGCGCGCTGCCGTCCGACGCCTACATGATGGGTATCGAACCCTCGACGCAGCGGCCGCGCATGGAGGAGGCGCTGGCGGCGATCATGGCGCTGCTGAAGTGCGAGGAGCCGGTCACCATGAAGACCGACTGGTTCGAGCTGAAGGAAGCGCGGCTGCATCTTGCGCCCTACAGCTATCCGCATTTCCCGATTGCCTGCGCCAGCACCATCACGCCCTCGGGCATGATCGCTGCCGGCAAGCACGGGCTCGGCGTGCTCTCGATCGGCGCCGGCATTCCCGGTGGGCCGGAGATGCTCGGCAAGCAGTGGGGCATCTACGAGGAGACGGCGGCCAAGCACGGCAAGACGGCCGACCGCGGCAAGTGGCGCGTCGTGGTGAATGCCCATATCGCCGAGGACGACGAGCAGGCGCTGCGCGAGGTCAATGCCGGCGAGCGACGCGAGACCGTCACCTACTTCGAGGACACACTTGGCCGCCCGCCGGGCCGCGCCGACGATCCGCTGCGCGACGGCGTGAAGATGGGCACGACCCTGGTCGGCAGCCCCGACACGGTCGCCAAGGGCATCGAACGGCTGCTCGGCTTCTCCAATGGCGGGTTTGGCGGCGTCCTGTTCCGAGCCCACGAATGGGCGACGCGCGAGCAGACGATGCGTTCGTACGAACTCTTCGCGCGCTACGTGATGCCGCGTTTCCAGGGTTCGCTCGACACGATCGTCAATTCGAACCAGTGGGCCAAGGACAACCGCAAGGGCATCTTCGGTCCCAACGTCGCGGCGGTGAAGAAGGCCTTCACCGATGCCGGCCGCGAAGCGCCGGACGAGTTCCGCGCCCGCACGCCCGGCGCGCGCGACGTCGCTGCCGACTGATCGTTATCGCCAGCGAAGGCTAGAACGTCTTCTTGTCGCCGGGGTTCATTTCCAGAACCTCGGTCGAGGTCTGGCCCAGCGCCGTCTTGTACTCCGCGGGCGTTCCGCGGAGGAACGGGTTGGTGCCGTAGTGGACCGGCAGCGCCATCTTGGGCTTCAGCATTTCCCTGGTGGCGTAGGCGGCATCCTTGGGGCTCATGACGAAGTGGCCGCCGATGGGGATCAGGATCAGGTCCGGCTTGTAGTAGTCGCCGATCAGCTTCATGTCGCCGAACAGGCCGGTGTCGCCCATCTGGTAGATCTTGAAGCCGTTCTCGAGCTCGATGATGAAGCCCACGGGTTCGCCGGCCGCATAGACGGTGTCCTTACCGGTGGCGGGGTCCTTCAGCACCATCTCCGATGAATGCTCGGCATGGACCTGGGTGATCTTCACGCCGGGGAAGGGCTCGATCGTGCCGGACTTGTTCATGCGCGGCCCCAGGTTGGCCGGCAGGACACCCAGGGTCGTCAGCGTCTGGTTGAGGCCGGCCGGCGCCCACATCGGCACATTGTGCTTCTTGGCGAGTTCGACGGCGTCGCCGAGATGATCGCCATGGCCATGCGTCACGAGGATCAGGTCGACCTTGCCCAGCGCATCGAGGTTCTTGAGCTCCTGCGGCGTCTTCGGGTTCGCCATGATCCAGGGATCGATCATGATCACCTTGCCGGCCGCCGTCGTGAGCTTGAAGGCCGACTGGCCGAACCATTGCAGTTCGGGCTTGCCTTGCGCATGTGCGGCGCTGAACCACAGGCTTGCACCCAGGATGAAGGCGATGAGGCGGACCATCGTGATTATCCCTGATTTAATTCTGCAAAGCCTAACATGGTTCTTCAGGGCGGAAGTTGTCGCTTTTCCGTGAGCCGCTCCTCGGCCACGATGCAGTGCAGCAAAAAAGAGGAGAGAGCCCGCCGATGAGCATCAAGGGCAAAGCGTATATTGCCGGCATCTACGAACATCCGACGCGTCTTGCGAAGGATCTTTCGCTGGCCCAGATCCACGCCGAAGTGGCCAAGGGCGCACTGGAGGATGCCGGCCTCACCAAGGACGATGTCGACGGCTATTTCTGCGCTGGTGACGCGCCGGGTCTCGGCCCGATGTCGATGGTCGAGTACATGGGACTCAAGGTCCGCCACGTCGATTCGACGGACACCGGTGGCTCGTCCTACGTGCTGCATGTCGGCCACGCCGCCGAGGCGATTGCCGCAGGCAAGTGCAAGGTGGCGCTGATCACCCTGGCCGGCCGGCCGCGCGCCGAAGGCATGGCGACCGGCACCGTGCCGCGCAGCCGCGGCGGCACGCCGACGCCCGACGAGCCGTTCGAGTTCCCTTACGGGCCGACCGTCGTGAACATGTATGCGATGTGCGCCATGCGCCACATGCACGAGTTCGGCACGACCTCCGAGCAGCTCGCCTGGATCAAGGTCGCCGCGTCGCACCATGCACAGTACAACCCGCATGCGCTGCTGAAGGACGTGGTCACGGTCGAAGACGTCGTGAACTCGCCGATGATCTCCGACCCGCTTCACCGGCTCGACTGCTGCGTCATCACCGACGGTGGCGGCGCGATCGTGGTCGTGGCGCCGGAAATCGCGGCCAAGCTCAAGCGTCCGAAGATCAAGCTGCTGGGTGCGTCGGAGTTCATCAAGACGCAGATGGGCGGCAAGGTCGATCTGACCTATTCGGGCGCGCGCTTCACCGGCGCGGCGGCCTTCGCCGAAGCGGGCGTGAAGCCCGCCGACATCAAGTACGCCTCGATCTACGACAGCTTCACCATCACGGTGCTGATGCAGCTCGAGGATCTCGGCTTCTGCGAGAAGGGCAAGGGCGGTGCGTTCGTGGCCGACGGCAACCTGATCTCGGGCGTCGGCAAGCTGCCGTTCAACACCGATGGCGGCGGGCTCTGCTCTAACCATCCGGCGAACCGCGGTGGCCTCACCAAGGTGCTCGAAGCGGTGCGTCAGCTCCGCGGCGAAGCGCACCCCAAGGTGCAGGTGAAGAACTGCGATCTTGCCATCGCGCACGGCACCGGCGGTTCGCTTGGCCTGCGCCACGGCAGCGCCACCGTCATTCTGGAAAGGGAGTAAGTCATGGCCGACACCAAAGAGCGCAAGTTGCCGGCCCCGGCGATCAGCCCCGAGACGCAGGCCTATTGGGATGCTGCGGGCAAGGGCAAGCTGCTGGTGAAGAAGTGCACGGCCTGCGGCGAGGCACATCATTATCCGCGGCCGATCTGCCCGTTCTGCTTCAGCGACAAGACCGAATGGACCGAAGCCTCGGGCAAGGGCACGATCTATTCCTTCAGCGTCATGCGCCGTGCGCCGGTGCCCTACGCCATGGCCTACGTGACCCTGGCCGAAGGCCCGCGCATGGTGACCAACATCGTCGATTGCGACTTCGACAAGCTGAAGTGCGATCAGCCGGTGAAGCTGGTTTTCAAGCCGACCGACGGTGGCCCGCCGCTGCCGATGTTCACGCCGGCCTGACCGGCAGGGCCGCGACCGCGTCGACGAGTTCGGCGCGGTCCGAGGCGACTGCAAAGACATAACGATCGGGCCGCAGCACTGCGGCCCGTTTTTCGTGGGACGCCAGCCATTCCAGGCCGACGCCGGGCAACAGCACCGCATCGGTCTGCAGGCCGTCGAGCACCGCGGCCTCGCCGACCACGGCGAAGCGCTGGCCGATGGCGTCGTCCATCAAGCGACCATCGCCGAGGCGCGGCTGCGGGAAGATGGTGCCGACGGGCGGTAGTGCATCGAGACGGCAGCCCGGCCCCAGTTGCGGCTGCGGATAGTCGAACATCTCTGCGCCGGCTGCGAAGCGCCGGTCGCGCGCACGAGCGGCATCGCGATCGGTTTCCTGCAGCACTGCCCCCAGGCGCACGGCGAGCTCGATGAAGGTGCGGACATGCGGCAGCCGCTCGCTTTCGTAGGAATCGAGCAGCGTATCGGGTGCGTTGCCCTTCACGACGGCGGCGAGCTTCCAGGCGAGATTGGCCGCATCGCGCATCCCCGCGCACATGCCCTGACCGAGAAAGGGCGGGGTCTGGTGGCAAGAGTCGCCTGCCAGCAGAAGGCGACCTTTGCGCCAGCCTTCCTGCACGACCGAGTGGAAGGTGTAGACCGCGGCCCTTTCCGGCTGCGCATCCTGCGGTCCCAGCCAGCGTGCGATCATCGGCCAGAAGAGATCGGGCTCGGTCACCCGGGCAGGATCGTCGCCCGGCATCAGCATGATCTCCCACCGCCGGCGAACGCCACCCTGTGCGGCGCCGACATTCACAATCGTCATCGGTCGCGCCGGATCGCAGAGCTGCACCGAATGGTCGGGCAGGGCGCGTACGCGAGGCGCATTCGGATCGCAGATGAGATCGACGACCAGCCAGGGCTGATGCAGGCCGAGATCGACCCTGCGGCTGCCGATGGCGCGGCGCACCAGCGAGCGCGCGCCGTCGCAGCCCACGACATAGCGCGCCTTGAGTTCGTCGACCGATCCGACGTCGTGCCCGAGGTGAACGCGCACATTGGGAAAGCGCGTCAGCCCGTCGCGCAGGAGGCGTTCGAGTTCGGGCTGATGGAAGTACCAGTTGCCCGCCCAGCCATGTGGCCCTGGTCCGTCGATGCCGCGGCGGACCATGAGTGTCTGACCCTCGGCGTTGACGAAATGCATGCCCTTCGACGAGGCGCGGGCCGCGGCGGCGATACGGTCGGCAAGCCTCGCCGCTTGGAAAATGCGCATGACTTCGCCGTCGAAATGCACGGCGCGCGGCAGCGGATAGATCTCGCGCTCGCGGTCGAAGATATCGACCGCGAGTCCGGCTTGGCCCAACAGATTGGCCAGCAGTGCGCCGACCGGCCCGCAGCCGACGATGGCGACGTCGCTTGCGACGGTGGCGACGTCGGTCAGGAGTTGAGCACTTCCCACACCCGTTCGGGCGTGGCCGGCATGTTGATGTGACGGCCACCCAGCGCATCGACGATGGCGTTCATCACCGACGGCAGCGAGCCCGCGCAGCCCGCCTCGCCGCAACCCTTGGCGCCCAGCACGTTCGTCTTGGCCGGCACCGAGTGATAGTCGACGTGGAAGAACGGCGTGTCTGCGGCGCGCGGCAGCGCATAGTCGGTGAAGCTGCCGGTGAGCGGCTGACCTTCCTCGCTGTAGACGACGTGCTCGAACATCGCCTGGCCGATGCCCTGCACGACGCCACCATGGCTCTGGCCTTCGACCAGCAGCGGGTTGATGACGGTGCCGAAGTCGCCGACCATCGTGTACTTCACGACCTCGATGACGCCGGTATCGGGGTCGATCTCGACTTCCGCGACATGCGTGCCGTTGGGGAAGGCCGAGGGTGCCGCTTCGTGGACGTGGCTGACGTTGAGCGTGTCGGGCACGCCTTCGGGCAGCACCATGCCGCCGCGCAGCTTCTCGGCCAGCTCCATGATGCCGATGCCGCGGTCGGTACCGACGATGGTGAAGCGGCCTGTCTTGAATTCGATGTCGACCGCGGAGGCTTCGAGGGCGACGCCGGCGATCTGCTTGCCCTTGTCGATCACCTTGTCCGAGGCTTCGACGATCGCCGCGCCCGACGCCATGATCGATTTGGAGCCGCCGGTGCCACCACCTGCGATCAGCAGGTCGCTGTCGCCCTGGATCAGCTTGATCCGATGGAATGGCACGCCGAGCTTTTCGGTCAGCACCTGGGCGAACGCCGACCAATGCCCCTGGCCGTAGTCGAGCGTGCCGGTGATGATCGAGACGTCGCCGTTCGGCTCAAAGCGGATGCCGCCCATTTCGTTCGTTGGAGGCGCCGTCACTTCGAGATAGTCACCGATGCCGAGCCCACGCAGCTTGCCGCGTGCTTTGCTTTCGGCCTTGCGAGCATCGAAGCCCGCGACGTCGGCCAGTTCCAGCGCCTTGTCGAGCAGGATGGTGAACTCGCCGCTGTCATAGGTCGTGCCGGAGGCCGTCTTGTAGGGCATCTCCTCCGGGCGGATGTGGTTGCGGCGGCGCATCTCGACCTGGTCGATGCCCATCTCGCGGGCGGCCGTGTCGATCAGCCGTTCCATGAAGTAGTTGGCCTCCGGTCGCCCGGCGCCACGATAGGCGCCGACCGACGAGGTGTGCGTGAACACCACCTTGGTCGAGACTTCGATCAACGGCGTGCGGTAGATCGCGGCGAGATTGCGGGTGACGCCCATCGACCCCATCGCCGCGCCGACATTGGCGAGATAGGCGCCGAGATTGGCGTAGCCCGAGAGCCGGACTGCGAGGAAGTGACCCTCCTTGTCGAGTGCCAGCTCGGCATCGAAATCATGATCGCGGCCATGCTGGTCGCTGAGGAAGGCGCCGCTGCGATCGTCGGTCCACTTGACCGGCCGGCCGAGCAGCTTGGAGGCATGGAACAAGCCGGCATACTCAGGGTAGGGCGAGCCCTTCATGCCGAACGAGCCGCCAACATTGCCGGTGAGGATGCGCATTTGCGCCGGCTTGATGTTCAGCAGCGCGGCCATCTGGTTCTTGAGGCCGAACGCGCCCTGATTGCCGGCGTAGAGCGTGTAGCGATCGGTCTTGGCATCGTAGTGGCCGGTCGCCGAACGGGGCTCCATGGCGCAGACGACGATGCGGTTGCTGATCAGGCGCAGGCGCGAGACGTGGGCGGCCTTGGCAAAGGCTTCGTCGACCTTGGCCGTGTCGCCATAGTGGAAATCGACTCCGATGTTGCCCGGCACGTCGTCGAACACCAGCGGCGCGCCGGGCTGCGCAGCGGCGCGCGCATCGGTGACGGCCGGCAGGGCTTCGATATCGACCACCACGGCTTCCGCGGCGTCGCGTGCCTGTGCGGCTGTCTCGGCGACGACGAAGGCCACCGGATCGCCAACGAAGCGCACCTTGTCGGTGGCGAGCGAGGGACGCACCGGCGTCTTCATGGGCGAGCCGTCGCGATTGGGCACCGGCAGCACGGTCTTCAGCGTGCCATAGCCTGCGGCTTCGAGATCCGCGCCGGTCCAAACGCCGAGCACGCCCGGCATCGTCTTGGCCTCGGAGATGTCGATACCCTTGATCAGCCCGTGCGCCACCTGGCTGCGCACCATCGCGCAGTAGGCCAGACCATCGAGCTTGATATCGTCGCTGTAACGGCCCTGACCCTGCAGCAGAGTCGGGTCTTCCTGGCGCGGCACGGGCTGGCCGACGCCGAATTTCATCAAATTGAGAGAGTCGGCGGCAAGAGGCGCGTTCATGGGCATCCGCTGGAAAGGAGGGAAAATTCCCACCGATCATAGCGCAGGACCCCGGGGCCTGTGCTAGTCATTGCTGCCATGTCGAACCTTGCGTCGAACCTTGCTTCGAACCTCGATCCCGTCACCCTGACCGTCATTCAGAACGGCCTGATCCAGGTCTGCAACGAAATGGACCTCGCTTTCGTGCGCGCGGCCTTCTCGCCGGTGATCTCGGAAGGCATGGACCGCTCCGACGGCATCTACGATGCCGCCGATGGCGCGCTTATTGCACAGGGCGAGCTTGGCCTGCCGGTCTTCGTCGGCACGATGCAGTTCTCCACGCGCGCCGTGATCGAGCGCGTGAAGAGTCACTATGCCGGCAAGGTCGAGCCGGGCGACGTCTTCATCGTCAACGATCCCTATCTCGGTGGCACGCACCTGATGGACGTGCGGTTCGTGAAGCCGTTTTTCTACAAGGGTGAACTTTTCGCCTGGCTGGCCAACACGGGGCACTGGCCCGATGTCGGCGGCATGGTGCCGGGCGGTTTCTCGGCGAGCGCCACTGAGGTCGAGCAGGAAGGGTTGCGCCTGCCGCCGGTGAAGTTCTTCAAGAAGGGCGAGATGGACCAGGAGATCCTGTCGATCATCCTGTCCAACATCCGCATCGCCGATCAGCGCATCGGCGACATCAAGGCCCAGGCTGCGGCGCTTACGACGGGCGAACAGCGTCTGACCGATCTGGTCGATCGCTACGGCGCTGCCGTCGTGAAAGCCGCAATCGCAGAAATGCGCCATCGCGCCGAGCGCCAGATGCGCGCCAAGATCGCCGGCATTCCTGACGGCGTCTACGAAGGCACCTCCCAGGTCGACAGCGACGGCGTGGTCGACGAGCCGCTGACGATCTGCATGAAGGTCACGAAGAAGGGCGAGGACCTCACCTTCGATATGACTGGATCGAGCCCGCCCTGTCGCGGTCCGATGAACAGCGTCATCGCCACGACCAAGTCGGCGATCTATCTCGCGGTGAAGCATGTCTTCCCCGACGTGCCGATCAATGCCGGCACCTTCGAGCCGCTGCACATCGTTGAGCCGGAAGGCACATTCCTCTATGCCAAGTATCCGCGGCCGGTCTCGGGCTGCGCGGCCGAGGTGAGCCAGCGCATTGCCGAGGCGGTCTTCGCGGCGCTCACCAAGGCGATTCCCGACCTGTTGTTCGCCGCACCGGCCGGGACGTCGGGCAATCTCGGCATTGGCGGCTACGATCCCGAGCGCCAGCGCAACTACATCATGTATCTCTTTACCGGCGGCGGTTACGGCGGCTTTCAAGGCGGCGACGGCCTCAGCAACGGCTGCTCGACCATCGGCATTTCCAAGATGCCGCCCGTTGAAGTGCTGGAGCAGTTCTATCCCGTACTGTTCGAGGAGTTCTCGTTACGCGAGGGCTCGGGCGGCGCCGGCGAGTTCCGTGGCGGCTTCGGCATCAACTATGCGATCAAGCTGCGGCGCGGCGAGGCGCGTGTCTCGATGGTGATGGACCATGGCCGCACCGGTCCGCAGGGCGTGCTGGGCGGCAAGGATGGTGGCACCAACACCGTGCTGATCGAGCAGGGAGGGGCGAGCTACCGGCCGCCGCACCTGTCGAAGGATCAGGATATCGAGATCGGCGTCGGTGACGTGGTGCGCGTCTCCACGCCAGGTGGTGGCGGCTTCGGGGATCCGGCGCGTCGCGCGCCGGCGGCCGTCGCGCGCGACATTACCCGCGGCTACTACACGGAAGCCGAGGCGCACGAAAAGTTCGGCCGGGCGCACGCCGCCGAATGAGCCAGTTCAGGCGTTCGTTCCTCGCGCTGCCGGTGCTGCTGGCGGCAGGCGAAGCTGCCGCGCAGCTCGCGGCCTGGTATCCGCTCGAAGGCGCCGACAAGTCGTTCTTTGTCGAGATGCCCGGTGCTCCGGTCTACAAGATCCTCGATACGGCGTCGCCGAATGGCACGCCGTTCGTCTATCACTCCTACAGCCTCGAATATCGGCGTCTCTCCTTCGTGGCGCAGACGGCGCTTTATCCCGCCGATGTCGACGTGCGCCAGCCCCGGCTCAATCTTCAATCCGCACTCGACGATCGCGCGCAGCGGCTGGCGGGCGGCAAGTGGACCCAGGTCGACTGGAAATCGGTGCAGGGCGCGCCGGCCGTCGAATCGATCGGGCCGCTACCGGGCGGAAATGCGCTGCGGCAGCTCGTTGTGCTGAAGGGCTCTCGCTACGTGTCGCTGGGCTACATGGCGCCGGCCGATGCCATGCGCGCGCCGGAGGCCGAACGTTTCTTCCGTTCCTTGAGATTGCTGTCATGACCTTGCCGCGTATTCACATCCTGGCGCTGGGCGGAACCATCGCCACACGTCCCGACGCTTCCGGCGCCATGCAGATGGGATTGGGGGCCGCCGATCTTGTGGCCGCCGTTCCGCTGCTTGCCCAACTCGCGGATATCCGTGCCGAGACGGTATCGCGTGTCGGCAGTCATTCGCTGTCGTTCGATCAGCTCCATGCGCTCGCAGCGAAAATCAGATCACTCGACGTCGATGGCGTGATCGTCACGCAAGGCACCGACACGCTCGAGGAAACGAGCTTCCTGCTCGATCTGCTGGTCGAGCGCGACATTCCCGTCATCGTGACGGCGGCGATGCGCAATCCCGCACTGACCTCGCCCGACGGCCCGGGCAATCTTCTGGCCGCCGTGCGCGTGGCCTGCGATCCCTGGGTGCGTGCCCATGCCAAAGCGCTGGGCGTGATCGCCGTGATGCTGGACGAGGTCTATGCCGCGAGCGACGTGCTGAAGATCCATCCTACGCGGCTCAACGCCTTTGCCTCGCCGCAGACGGGGCCGCTGGCGGCGCTGGTCGAGGATCGCGTGGTGCCGCTGTCGTTGCCGGTTCGCACGCCGGTCGACGCTGCGCGCAAGCGGCTCGGTGCGTTGACGGACATCGGTCGGGAGCAGCCTGTCGCCTTGCTGTGGATGGCGCTCGACGAGCCGGGCCATCTGCTGAAGGCGCTGGCCGATCATAGCGACCAGCTCGGCTATCGCGGCATTGTGCTGGGCGCGATGGGCGGTGGCCATGTGCCGGAACGAGTGGCGCCGTTGATCGCTCGGCTTGCCGAGATCGTGCCGGTGGTCGTCTCGCCGCGCGCGGGCGGCGGGCCGCTGCTGGAACAGACCTATGGGGGTCCGAGTTCGGAAATCGCCCTGCGCAAGGCCGGGCTCATCTGGGGCGGGCGCCTCAATCCCTTGAAGGCGCGCGTGCTGCTGGAGACTTGCTTGCGGGCCGGTCTGGACCGGCCGGCGATCGCGGAAGTCTTCGACGCCTGGGCTTGATTATCCGGGCGTGATTACCCGGCCAGGCGTGCCTGCTTCGCCTCGGCGAAGCCATGCATGCCCATATGCCACTGCAGGGCGACGATGGTGCCTTTGATCGGCTGCAGCAGGCCAAGCGACAGGCCGATGATCAGCGGTGTCCAGATGACGGCGTGCAGCCAGTAGGACGGCGCGTAGGCGATCTCCACGAACATGGCGAACGGCAGGACCAGGTGGCCGACGATGAAGATCGTGAGATAGGCCGGGAAGTCGTCGGCGCGGTGATGGTGCAGGTCTTCGCCGCAGACGTTACAGCGGTCCGCCACCTTCACGAAGGCACGGAACAGGCGGCCTTCGCCACAGGCCGGGCAGCGTCCGCGGAAGCCGCGCCACAGATAGAGACTGCCATTGCTGGGCATTTTGTCCTCCTCCAGTTCGCTGCCTTGTATGTCCATACGAATAGGCATACATTCAAGTCTGTGTAGGAGAATTGTATGGATTGGAACCCTACAATCGACGCTGCGGATGGGCCGGTCTACGAGGGCATCGTCGAAGCCCTGGATCGGGATATCGCCTCGGGCCGCCTTCATCGGGGGCAGCGCCTGCCGACCCATCGCGCGCTGGCGCGGGCCTTGGGTGTCGATCTCACCACCGTCACGCGTGCCTACAATGAAGCCCGCCGGCGCGGCCTGACCGACGCCCGGGTGGGGCAGGGGACGTTCGTGGCGGAGAGCCGGTCGCGACCGGCGCGGGCCGCCGCTGGCATCGCCATCGACTTGTCGATGAATCTACCGCCGCAGCCGATCGAGGCAGATCTCGAGGGCCGCATCGCGCGCGGCCTTGCGGCGCTCCAGCACGATCATGGCTTCTCCGAGTTCCTGAGCTACCAGCATGCCGGCGGCAGCGACGCGGACCGCAACACGGCGGCGCAGTGGCTGCGTCGCCGCGTGCGCACGGCAGAGGCCGACAGGCTGCTAGTGGCGCCGGGAACGCAGTCGACGCTCACCGCTCTGCTGCTCGCGACGACGAGCCCCGGAGATGTCGTGCTCGTCGATCGACTCACCTATCCGGGATTCAAGGCGGCGGCTGCAGCGCTCGGTGTGCGGCTGGTTGGTGTCGAAGCAGATGAAGAGGGAATGATCCCGGACGCGTTGGCGGAAGCCGCGCAGCGTCATCGCGCGAAGGCGGTCTATCTCATTCCGACGATGCACAATCCGACGACGCTGACCATCGGCACGAAGCGGCGCGAAGACCTCGCCGCGACGATTCGCCGATGCGATCTTCTGCTCTTCGAAGACGACGCTTATGGCTGTCTCGATCCGAAGGTGCAGCCGATCGCCGTGCTCATCCCGGAACGCAGCTATCTTGCCGTGAGCCTGTCCAAATGCATCGCGCCGGGCTTGCGTGTGTCGTTTCTGTTGACGCCCGATCGTGTGGCGGCAGCCGCACTTGCCAATGCGATTCGCACTGTGGCGCAGATGCCGGTGCCGTTGATGGCCGCGCTGGTCATGCGTTGGCTGGCCGACGGGAGCGCCGATGCGATCGTGTCGGCGGTCGCGACCGAAGCTGCGGCGAGGCAGCGGCTGGCAGCAAAGGCGCTTTCAGGGTACAATTATCGCGCGCATCCCAAAGGGCTTCACGTCTGGTTGGCGCTGCCCCCGGCATGGACCCGAGCGGAGTTCGCCGCGCATATTCAGCGACAGGGGCTTGCCGTGGTCACCAGCGACAGCTTCAGCGTCGACGACCATCCCGAACACGCCATTCGCATCGCGCTCGGTGCGGCACGCAGCCGCTCTGACCTCGTCGTCGCGCTCGATCTGTTGACGACGGCATTGCGTTCACCGACTTATGCGTCGCGCATCGTCTGAGGCGATCTACCGCCAAGGAGAACATCATGTTCGAAGCCTTCGATGCAGTCTTTCTCGCAAGACTGCAGTTCGCCTTCACGGTGTCGTTCCATTTCATCTTCCCGTCATTTTCGATCGGGCTCGCAAGCTATCTCGCCGTGCTCGAGGCGCTATGGCTGTGGACGGGCCGCTCGGTCTATCTCGATCTCTTTAAATATTGGCTGAAGATCTTCGCGCTTACCTTCGGCATGGGTGTCGTCTCGGGCATCGTCATGTCCTACCAGTTCGGTACCAACTGGTCGGTCTTCTCCGACAAGGCGGGGCCGGTGATCGGGCCGCTGATGGCCTACGAGGTGCTGACGGCCTTCTTCCTCGAAGCGGGCTTCCTGGGCGTCATGCTGTTCGGCATGAACAGGGTCGGCAAGTCGCTGCATTTCGTAGCTACGCTTGCCGTCGCAGTCGGCACCTTCATCTCTGCCTTCTGGATCCTGTCGGCCAATAGCTGGATGCAGACGCCGACCGGCCATCTGATCAACGCCGCCGGCCAGTTCGTGCCGAATGACTGGTGGGCGATCATCTTCAATCCGTCCTTCCCCTATCGCCTCGTCCACACGGTGTTCGCGGCCTATCTGACGACGGCATTGGTGGTTGGTGGTGTCGGAGCCTGGCACCTTCTGCGCGAACGCACCAATGAAGGCGCGCGCGTCATGTTCTCCATGGCGATGGGCATGATTACCGTCGTCGCGCCATTGCAGATCTTCGCGGGCGATCAGCACGGCTTGAACACGCTGGAGCATCAGCCGGTCAAGGTCATGGCCATGGAGGGGCACTTCAAGAACTACCCTGACGGCGCACCCCTGGTGCTGTTCGGCTGGCCTGATCAGGCGGCAGGCGAGATGAAGTATTCGGTGGAAATCCCGAAAGCGTCGTCGCTGATCCTGAAGCACGCCTGGGACGCGCCCCTCAAGGGATTCGAGTCGGTCGATCGCAAGGATTGGCCGCCAATAGCGATCGTGTTCTGGGCTTTCCGCATCATGGTCGGGCTCGGCATGCTGATGCTGGCGTTGGCGGCGTTCAGCTTGCTCGCCCGTGTCCGCAAGCGGCTTTACGACTGGACCTTGCTGCATCGCTTCGCGGTTGCGATGGGGCCGGCCGGATTCGTGGCCGTGATCGCAGGTTGGGTAACGACCGAAGTCGGACGGCAGCCCTTCACGGTCTACGGACTGCTGCGCACGGTCGATTCCGCCTCGCCGCTCGCGGCGCCGGCTGTCGGTGCGTCGTTGCTGGCCTTCGTCGTCGTTTACTTCATCGTGTTCGGGGCGGGTGTCTATTACATCCTGAAACTGATGAGCCATTCGCCGCATCGAGGTGAGGAGGGGCCGCAACGCGACCATCCGGTGCGTGCAGCGGGCATCACACCCGGCCCCGCGGTTGCCGAATCAATCGCCGGCGGTAAGGAGGTCTGATCATGCCCTTCGGTCTCGACCTGCCCACCATCTGGGCCTTCATCATCGCCTTCGCGATCTTTGCCTATGTCGTTATGGACGGCTTCGATCTCGGCATCGGCATCCTGTTCCCCGTGTTGCCCGTGGGCCGCGAGCGCGACAGCGCCATGAACTCGATCGCGCCTGTCTGGGACGGCAACGAAACCTGGCTGGTGCTCGGTGGCGGCGGCCTGATGGCGGCCTTTCCGCTGGCCTACGGCATGATCCTGTCGGCGCTCTATGCGCCGATCATCGCCATGTTGCTGGCGCTGATCTTCCGCGGTGTCGCCTTCGAGTTCCGCTGGCGCGATCCTGGCCATCGCGCGGCCTGGGACTTCGCCTTCAGCCTCGGCTCGATCGTCGCGACCTTTGCGCAAGGCGTCACCTTGGGCGCATTGCTTCAGGGTATTGCCGTCGAAGGCCGCAACTATGTCGGCGGCTGGTTCGACTGGCTGACGCCGTTCAGCATCCTGGTCGGCCTAAGCCTGGTGATCGGCTATGCCCTGCTGGGCGCGACCTGGCTGATCATGAAGAGCGAAGGCTCGCTGCAGGCGCGTTGCTATCGGCTGGCCTTCGGGCTTGGCATCGGCGTGATCCTGGCCATGGCAGCGGTGAGTGCGGCGACGCCGTTCCTGCGCGACGCCTATTGGCAGCGCTGGTTTGCGTGGCCACAGGTGCTGTTTACCGCACAGGTCCCGTTGCTCGTCGCCATCGCCACGGTCGTCTTCTTCTGGAGCCTGAAGCGGCTGCATCACTACACGCCGTTTCTGGCCGCGCTGGGGCTGTTTGCACTGGGCCTCATCGGCCTCGGCATCAGCCTCTTCCCCTATGTGGTGCCGCCCGTCATCTCCATCTGGGACGCGGCCGCTCCAGACTCCAGCCTGAAGTTCATGCTGGTTGGAGCCGTGATCATGGTGCCGATCATCCTTGCCTACACCGGCTATTCCTATTGGGTGTTCCGCGGCAAGACCGGCCACGAGGGCTATCACTGATGCCGGCGCCACGGCAGTGGCTGTGGTTCGTCGGTCTCTGGGTAGCCGGAGTGGGTGCCACGGCGCTCGTCGGCTACGCGATCAAGATCTGGCTGAAGTAGCCTGCTCTAGGTCGTGCGGCGCGTCGGCCGGCAGTTGAAGGCGACCGGCACACCGGCGACGGGCTTCAGCACGGCGGCGTCGTCGCGGCCGCTCCATTCATAGCTCGAGTCGGCATAGCGGAAGCCTTGGCCGGTGGCTTGATATTCAAGCCGCCACGTCTTGTCGCCCTGGGTCACGGAGGCCCGGTTGCGGGCATAGACCACGGTCACTTCCTTGCGGCCGTCGCAAATATAGGCAATGCCGGTGGGCGTCGCCTCATCGGGCGCGGGGCGCGGGATGGTGGTCGTCACCGGCTGTTGCTGGCCGGTGCATCCGGCTACCAGAATCATCGCGGCAATCGACAGACGCTTCATCGTGCGCTTTCCTCCTGCGGCGGGACCATACGCAAATCGCCGAGGAGACGGAATGCCCCTGTTCAAACTGCGCGACGGCGCCGAGCTCTATTACGAGCAGCACGGTAGCGGCCCGCCGCTGTTTCTGGTCCCTGGCCTTGGTGGTGACAGCCGCTGGTGGGGCGAAAACGTCGCAGAGCTTGCTCGCCGGTTCACAGTGATCGTGCATGATCATCGCGGTACCGGCCGCAGCACCCTGTCGAGAATCACCTACAGCGTCAGTCAAATGGCTGACGATGCGCTGCAGCTCATCGAGGGGCTGGGCTACGACAAGGTCCATTGGTGCGGCCACTCCACCGGCGGCGCGATGGGCCAGGTTCTGGCGATCGAGCATCCGGGGCGTATCGACCGGCTGGTGCTGAGCGCCACCTGGGCCAAGACCGACGCTTTCTTTCGGCGCCTGTTCGAGGTGCGTTCTTTGATGCTGAAGGAGCTGGGCCCGCTGGCCTATCTCAAGTCGAGCGCATTGGCTCTCAACATGCCCTCGTGGGTCCGTGACCACGATGCCGACCTCGTGGCGGCCGAAACCAAGGCCCAGGAGACCATCCCGATCCCCGAGATCGTGCTGTCCCGGATCGCCGCCATCGTCGCGCACGACAGGCGCGAGCAGTTACAGAAAGTGCAGGCGCCGACGCTTGCGATCTGCGCCCGCGACGACACGGTGACGCCGCTCTACTTCACCGAGGACCTGGTGCGGCTGATCCCGGGCGCACGGGCCTATGTGCTGCCCGACGGCGGCCATGCATATCCGAACGTGCATGGCGGTGAATTTCGTCGTGTAATGACCTCCTTCCTGCTGGAGTGCTGAAGCCTATGAAGATCGAACCGCAGATTGCCGTCGCCGCTGCCGAGCTGACCGCCATCCGGCGCGACATCCACGCCCATCCCGAACTCGGCTTCGAGGAAGAGCGCACCAGCACCATCGTGGCGCAGAAGCTGAAGGAGTGGGGTTGCGAGGTCACGACCGGCATCGGCAAGACCGGCGTCGTCGGTACGATCCGCGTCGGCAACAATCCGCGCGCCATCGGCCTCCGGGCCGACATGGATGCGCTGCCGATGGACGAACACAACACTTTCGATCACCGCAGCCGCCATTCTGGCCGTATGCATGCCTGCGGTCACGACGGCCATACGGCGATGCTGCTGGGGGCGGCCAAGTATCTCTCCGCCACCCGCAACTTCGACGGCACCGTGCACTTCATCTTTCAGCCCGCCGAGGAGGGCCGCGGTGGCGCCGAGGCGATGGTCAAGGATGGGCTGTTCCAGAAATTCCCCTGCGAGATCATCTTCGGGATGCACAACAGGCCGAAGCTCGATGTCGGCAAGTTCGCGATCCGCTCCGGCCCGCAGATGGCGGGCGGCGGCCTGTTCGACATCCACATCACCGGCAAGGGCGCCCATGGCGCGCGGCCCGAGAGCGGCATCGACCCGGTGATCATCGCGACCCAGATCATCTCAGCCCTGCAGAGCGTGGTCTCGCGCAACATCTCGGCGCTCGATTCGGCTGTGATCTCGGTGACGCAGATGCATGCTGGCGACGCCTACAACGTCATCCCGAACGAAGCGGTCCTGCGCGGCACCATCCGGGCCTTCCGCAAGGAGACGATGGCGCTGGTCAAGGAGCGCATCGAGACGATCTCGACCGGCATCGCCAAGACTCTCGGCGGCACGGCCAAGGCCGATGTGCGGATCGTCTTCCCGCCGCTGGTCAACGATCCCAACGCCGTGAAGTTCATCGCCGACGTCGCGGCGGAGATCGTGGGACCGGAGAACATGAACCGCGAAGGCCCCTATGTGATGGCCTCCGAGGATTTCTCCTACATGCTCGAACAGGTGCCGGGCGCCTTCATCAACATCGGCAACGGCGGTGGCGAAGGCGGCTGCGAGGTGCACAATCCGGGATACGACTTCAACGACGAGGCGCTCACGCTGGGCTCGACCCTGTGGGCACGCGTCGTCGAGAAGCGGCTGGCCAAGGACGCACGTTGAGCGAACAGAACAAACACTGGCTGCTGCGCGATCTGCCGTATGCAGCCATGCTGGCCCTGGCCGTCGGCGGCATCGTGCTATCGGGCTTCCGGGGCCTGACGACCTACTACTACTGGATGGCGCTCGCCCCGGTATACGGCCTTGCCTGCATCCTGTCTGGCTGGCGGGCAACCGATAAGACCTCCGAGCATGTCCGGCTTGTCGTGACTCAGGCCCTGCATTGGCTCGCCTTTCTGGCGGCAATGGCCCTGATGTTCATGCCGGAAGTGCGCGGTGTCGTGAACGACAACGCAACGAGCCTCGCGCTCCTGATCCTGCTGGCGCTGGGGACCTTCGTGGCCGGCGTCCATGCCCGGGTCTGGCGCATCTGTCTTGTCGGTGTGTTCCTGGCGCTCGCCGTGCCGGCCGTAGCCTGGGTCCAGGATTCGGCGATGCTCCTGCTGGTTGCCGGCATGCTGATTGTCGTGGTCGCGGCGGCCTTCCTCTGGCTGCGGCGCCGTGAGGGGGGCGGGGCATGAGTGGCCGTCCCACGGTCATCGTCTGGAGCGACTACATCAGCCCCTACGCCTTTGTTGCCAAGGCCTGGGCCTATGCACTCGAAGCGGACTACGACCTCACGCTCGACTGGCGGCCCTATACGCTGGATATCGCGTCTTTCCAGGGATCGGTCGAGCAGCGCGACCCGCATCACTGGCGGCGGGTCCGCTACGCCTACATGGATGCGCGTCGCTTCGCCAACAAGCAGGGCCTGACCCTGATGGGGCCGAAGAAGATCTTCTACGCCCGTCCGGTCAACGCCGGCATGCTGTATGCCCAGGAGCACGGCGTGTTCCAGGCCTACAACGACCGCGCCTTCGAACGTTTCTGGCGTCGCGATCTTGATCCTGAAAGTGTCGAGGCCGTCGCGGCTTTGCTGGAGCAGTGCGGTGCGCCTGCTGGCTTCGCGTCGTTCTACGCCGGCGAGGGCGGGATCAGGCACGACCAACTCCGCACCGAGGCTGAGGCCTCGGGCATCTTCGGCGTGCCGTCCTTCGTCTTCGACGGCGAACTGTTTTGGGGTGGCGACCGGGTCCTCCTGCTGCGCGAGCGGCTGGATGATAAAGGTGTCACCCGCCGCCGCAGCAGCAACTAGCAATAACTCAGCTCGGGGGCCGGTCGAGTGTCCGCTCGACCCGCTCGTGCAGGTTCTTGACCTCGCCGCGTTGCTTGCGCGACTTCTCCTTGATCAGACGCTTGGCCCGCCGGAAGGCATCGTTGACGGCGAACACAGGATCGGCGAAGCGCGAGTCATCCTGTGGCGTCTGATCGACATTGATGTCGATATTGCCCGGCAGCACGAGATGGATGTTGATGCTGTAGAGGTTGCTGGTGCGATGGTGACGGTCAGGCACTTGCACGACGACCTGGCATGACGTCAGCCGGCCATGCAGCCGTTCCAGCGTGTCGAGGTGCTCGGAGATCAGGTTGGTCAGCCCCTCGCTGGGCGTGCTGCCCTGAAAGCTGATCCGTACGGGTGTTTCCATTGGAGCCCTCCGCTGCTTGATCACTCCCCCGTGGGGATGAACGTAGCATGACAGCGGGTGGTTGCGGACTCCAGTACCAGCTCGGACGATGCGTCCGCTAGTCGCCGGCTGCGACGGCCGTGGCGCGCTCAGGATTGGCCGGCTGCACCGTGCGATGGCTCACCATACGGTGATGGAGGGTGCGGATGGTGTCGCTGCCCCTCGTCAGGCAGAGCCAAGGGAAGAGGCCGTGAACGAAGCAGGCCAGCGCTCCGGCGAACATGCGGCCACCGAAGCCGAACGCCATACCCATATGCTGAAAGTAGGTTTCGTTGACCGAGGCGGGATGGTCGGTGAAGCGCTTGAGCATGGCAAGAATTCTACCGGTCGCAGCGGGAAACGGCTTGCTACCTTTGCGCCAAACCCGGCAGATTTGAGAAATTCATTCTCAGGGATCGCTTATGGCCGCAAAATTGTCGCTCGATTCCTTCGACAAGAAGATTCTGGATTGCCTGCAGGACAATGCCGACATGGCGCTGGCCGAAATCGCCCGCCGTGTCGGCCTGTCGACCACGCCCTGCTGGCGGCGAATCAACCGATTGCAGGAAGCGGGCATCGTGCGGGCGCGGGTCGCGCTTCTCGACCGCAAGGCCCTGAACGCCGGAGTGACGGTCTTCGTTGCGGTCCGTACGTCGCAGCACAGTGCCCAGTGGCTCGCTCGCTTCGCCAAGGCCATTGCCTCGTTTCCCGAGGTGATGGACTGCTATCGCATGAGCGGTGAGATCGATTATCTCATCCGTCTCGCTCTGCCGGACATCGAAGCCTACGATGCGTTCTACAAGCGTCTGATTGCCAAGGTCGAGTTGTCGGACGTCACCTCGATGTTTGCCATGGAGGAGATCAAGTCCACCACGCGGCTCCCGCTCAACTACCTCCCCTAGCGCCTCGGGGCTGCGGCCTTTAGGATCGCGCCCGTTCGCACGGCAAGATTGCAGGGGAAACGATGAACACGGGCAAAAACCGTAAGAAAGTACTGATTGTCGGCCGCATGCCGCAGGCCGGGATCGACGTGCTGAAGAAGCGTGACGACGTCGACTACGAAGTCCTGACCGATGACACGGTGCCGAGCCTGCATCCCAAGCTGAAGGATGCCAACGCGGTGACCTTGGGCGCGACGCCCTTCCGCCAGGCCGAACTCGACGCCTCGCCCGGCATGATGGTGGTGGCGCGCCTCGGCGTCGGCTTCGACGCCGTCGAGATCCCGGCGCTGAACAAGCGCAAGATCCCGCTGATGACCACGGGCATCGCCAACTCCGTCTCGGTAGCCGAGCATGCCATGTACATGCTGCTGGCTTCGGCGCGCCTGGTGAAGAAGTACGACCGCTTCGTACGCGAGAAGGGCTGGGGCCAGCGCCTCTCCGACCTGCCGGCCGATCTGTCGGGCAAGTCGATCCTGGTGGTCGGCATGGGCCGTATCGGCTCGCGCACGGTGAAGCGCTGCGTGGCGTTCGAGATGGACGTCTCCGTGCTCGATCCGAACATTTCCGAAGCCGAGATCAAGAAGGCGGGTGCCACCAAGGTCACCGACCTCAAGGCCATCCTGCCCAAGGTCGACTTCGTCTCAGTCCATTGCCCGAAGGCGCCGGAGACGGTGAACATGTTCAACACCGAGACGCTCGGCCTCATGAAGCCCGAGGCGTTCCTGGTGAACACCGCGCGCGGCGGCATCGTGAACGAGGATGCGCTCTACACGGCGCTCTCGACCGGCAAGCTGCGCGGTGCGGGCCTCGACGTGCTCGACAAGGAGCCGCCGGATCCCAGCAACAAGCTGTTCGGCCTGGAGAACGTGATCTTCAGCCCGCATATGGCTGGCGTCACCAAGGAAGCGAGCGATCGCATGGCCGTCACGGCCGTCGAAAACATCCTCAGCGTCTTCGATGGCCGGCCGAACGCCGCCAACGTCGTGAACAAAGAGATACTGGGCTAACGCCGGACTCAGTCCGGAGCCAGGTCTTCGATCTCGGCATCGGTCGGAAAGTGACCGGTGTCGCGGCGGCTGTACTTCAATTCACCATCGACGGTGACGTCGAACTGGCCGGATTTGCCGGGGCGCAGCTCGATGTCGGCCGCGCCCAGCTTCTCGAGGCGTTCCCTCACACGGAGGGCTTGCGGCTTGTAGCCTCAAGCGCCGCAGTATTCGATCAGCACTTTCATCCATCGAAGGTGGGGGCCTAAGCTGCCACCGGCAAGGGGGATATTCGATGAAGTACGGACCGCTCGGCCGCTCGGGCCTGATCGTGAGCAGGATCTGCCTCGGTGGCAATTCCTGGGGAGCCAAGGGCCGCCGCGGCTGGGGCAAGTTCGACGAGACCGAGGCGCCGGCCTACTTCAAGCGTGCACTCGATGTCGGGATCACCTTCTTCGATACGGCGGACACCTACAATTTCGGTCGCTCCGAGGAGATCATGGGCGCCACGCTCATGAAGATGACGAAGCGCGAGGAGATCGTGCTGTCGACCAAGGTCGGCATCCGCATGAGCGGGGTCGCCAACGACGTCGGCACCGGCCGCAAGCATCTGATGGCGTCGGTCGATGCCCAGCTCAAGCGCCTGCAGACCGACTATATCGACGTCTACCAGGTCCACCGGCTCGATCCGCACACGCCGATCGAGGAAACCATGTATTCGCTCGACCAGATCGTGCGTTCGGGCAAGGTCCGCTACATCGGCGGTTCGACCATGCCGGCCTACAAATTTGCCCAGATGGTGATGGTTGCCGACTGGAAGGGTTATGCGCGGCCGATTGCCATGCAGAACCTCTACAATCTGATCCAGCGCGAGGAGGAGCGGGAGATGAACCGGCTCTGCCAGGAGCAGGGCGTCGGCCTCATTCCCTATTCGCCGCTGGCGCGCGGGTTCCTGGCCGGTAATCGCAGCAAAGATGGCGGCGGCAGCACCGAGCGCTCGAAGAACGATACGGTGGTGCAGGCCGGCACATATCGCGACAGCGACTGGGAAGTCGTGAAGCGCCTGAAGAAGATCGCCAAGGCGAAGGACACGACGCCGGCCCAGGTGGCGCTCGCGTGGCTGCTGCACAAGCCCTACATGGGGGCGCCGATCATCGGCGCGACCGGGCTGGACCAGCTCACCTCGGCGGCGAAGTCGACCGACATCGTGCTGACGGCGGAGGAGTGCAAGACGCTCGAAGCGCCCTATCAGTTCCGGGTATCGCCGGAGAGCTGACTGCGCCGCGCAATCGCCGCCGAGAACCAGAAGGCGAGCAGCGGCAGAAAGACGGCGGCCGCCCAGAACACGGGCGGGGCGCCCCAGCGGTCGACGATCGGCGCTGCGATGGGAACGCCGATCGCTTGGCCGATGAACAGGCAAAGGGCAAACAGCGCCATGCCGGCGCCGCGCGCCTCGGGCGCCATTTGCGTGCCGTTGGTCTGCAACGTGTTGTGCAGCATGTAGAACGACACGCCCGAGACCACGATGGCCGCGAACTCCACTTCGGGCACGGGCGCCAGTGCCATGCCGGCGAAGGCCACACCGAGGCCCACGCCACCCCAGGTGCAGAGCCCGCGCTCGCCGAGAATGCGCACCAGATGATGCGCCACCATGACATAGAGGAAGCCGCCGACGCCGAAGGCCGCGACGGCAAGCCCGATGGCGGCAAAGCCCATGTCGAAGCGCTGGTGCAGATCGGCGCCGACGAAGGTGAAGGCGCCCCAGAAGACGCCGCCCTCCAGTGCAACGACGATGATGACGGTGAGCGCCCAGGGCCGCCGCAGGACGCCGAGCATCTGTCCGATCATCGACCCTTGGGTGCGTTCGGTGCGGCGCGCGATTTCGGGGCGGGCACGCATGACGGCGAACAGGGCGGCACCCGCCATGACATAGATGGCGGCCAAGACCCAGAAGACGGAACGCCAACCCAGCCAGTCGCCGAGTGCGCCGCCCAGTGCTGCGCCCGTCATGAGGCCGAGGGTCTGGCCGGTGAGGAAGCGGGCGAGGGTGGCCTGGCGCTTCTCGTAGCTCACATTGTCGCCGACCCAGGCGATGGCGAGCGGGATGATGGCGGAACTCGTCGCCCCCGTAAGGAAACGCGCCAGGGTGAGCATATCCAGCGAGGTCGAGAGGGCGCCGAGCAGGCAGCAGGCCGCGGCGCCGATGCAGGCGATGGCGACCACCGGCATCTTGCCGTAGCGATCGCCGAAGGGGCCGTGCACCAGCACGAATACGCCGTTGGCGAAAAGGAAGACCGTGGCGGCGATCGACGCTTCACCTACCGTGACGCCGAAACTGGCGGACAGCTGCACCAACAGGGGATCGATGACGCGCATGTTGGCCGCCGCGGCGAAGGCCGCCACCGACAGAAGGACAATTGCAAGCGGCGGAGCGGCCGTTGGGGCGGCGGGGGCGGACATCGGTTGCGGGCTTAGCGGTTCGGCCTTGTAAAAGAAAGGTCTCTTGGCCGCTGGCAGCAATGTCTTATGGTGGGGAGATGATGGAAGAGCTCCTCGCCCTCGCCCGCGATCCGCATGCCTGGGCCGCCCTGGCCACCCTGGTGATCATGGAAGTCGTGCTGGGCATCGATAACCTGATCTTCATCTCCATTCTGACCAACAAGCTACCCGAGGAGAAGAGGTCGAAGGCCCGGCGGGTTGGCATCGGTCTTGCGGTGATCCTGCGGCTCGGCCTGCTGAGCGGCGTTGCCTTCATCGTGCAGCTCACGGCGCCGATATTCTCCCTGTTCGGTCATGCGTTTTCATGGCGCGATCTGATCCTGATCGTTGGCGGCCTGTTCCTGATCTACAAGGCGACCAGCGAGATTCACGATCATGTTACGGCTGGCGAAGATCACGAAGTCGATACCGGCGCCGTGGTCCGTGCGACGTTTGCCGGAGTGATAGGCCAGATCCTGATCCTCGACCTGGTCTTCTCGCTCGACAGCATCATCACCGCGGTCGGCATGACCGACGACATTCCGATCATGGTGATCGCGGTCGTCGTCGCGGTCGGGATGATGCTGCTCGCGGCCGATCCGCTGGCGCGCTTCATCGGCCACAACCCCACCATCGTGATGCTGGCGCTGGGGTTCCTGCTGATGATCGGCGCCACGCTGATTGCCGACGGCATGGGCGTCCATGTGCCCAAGGGCTACATCTACGCAGCCATGGCCTTCTCTGGGCTAATCGAGGCCCTCAACATGCTTGCCCGGCGTGCGCAGCGCAGACGTCCGCTGCGCAAACGGCCCCGGTGACGGTGTGCTGACGGCACGCTGACAGATCGAGCGGCGACGCGCTAAGCTCGCTGCATGAAGCTTGAGAATCGTATTGCCATCGTGACAGGAGCGGCGTCGGGAATCGGCGCCGCTTCCGCCCGTCTGTTCGCTGCCGAGGGGGCCCGCGTAGCGTTGGTCGATCTCGACGAGGCCGGCATTCTCGATGTCGCGGCGGAAATCGAAAGTGAGGGCGGCCATGCCCTCGCGATCGCAGCCGATGTCAGCCGGGCCGAGCAGGTGCGGGGTGGCGTCGCCCATGTCATGGAGCAATGGGGCCGCATCGACGTGCTGATGACGGCGGCTGGCATTTCCTTAGGCGGCACTGTCGACAGCGTCGACGAGGCGACCTGGGACCGGACCTTCGACATCAACGTCAAAGGCACCTACCTTTGGATTCACCACGCCATCCAGCCGATGATTGCCGCGGGTTCGGGGTCGATCGTGACGGTGGGGTCGCAGCTGGCTCAGTCGAGTCCGGGCCGTAATGCTGCCTACGTAGCGTCCAAAGGCGCCATCGCCTCCTTCACCAAGACCATGGCGGTCGACCATGCGGCGCAGGGCGTTCGCGTCAACGCCCTGATGCCCGGCGTCATCGACACGCCCATGCCGGCCCGTTCGCTGCAACGCTACGCCGATCCGGAAGCGATGAAGGCCTTCTGGAAACAACGTCATCCGCTCGGCCGCATCGGCAAGCCCGAGGAAGTGGCGCGCGCGGCGCTCTTCCTGGCGAGCGACGACTCGTCGTTCGTCACCGGTACGCTGCTGTTCGTCGACGGCGGCTGGACGGCACACTGATGCCCCGGAAGCTCACACCTCAGCAGATCGCCCAGTACGAGCGCGAGGGCTATGTATGTCCGGTCGACGCCTTCTCGACGGAGCGGACGCGCGCCTGGCGCGACAGGCTCGAAGCCTTCGAGCGGGCGCAAGGGCAGAAGATGACGCGCGGCCACAATTTCAAGCCGCATCTCCTCTTCCCCTGGGTCGACGAGATCGTGCACGCGCCCGAAGTGCTGGACGCCGTGGAGGACCTGATCGGTCCCGATATCAGGCTGTTTCATCTTACGGTGTGGCCCAAGGATGCTGGCTCGGGCGCCTATGTGAGCTGGCATCAGGATGCGACCTATTTTGCCCTGGAGCCGGCCTGTCACGTCACGGCCTGGGTGGCGCTCACCGATGCGCCGGTCGAGGCGGGCTGCATGGAGGTCGTGCCGGGCTCGCACAAGCTCGGTCAGCTTCCGCACGCGGAGATGCAGGATCCGGAAAACCTTCTGTCGCGTGGCCAGGAGCTGGCCGTCGATGTCGATCGGACGAAGACGGCTTACATGCCGGTGAAGGCGGGCCAGTTCTCGCTGCACCATACGCATCTCGTGCACAACTCGCGGCCCAACCGCTCCAATGATCGCCGTATCGGGCTTGGCATCAGCTACATCCCGACATGGGCGCGCTGCACGGCAGCCGCCAGGGTGACGGCAATGCTGGTGCGCGGAGAGGACAAGTACGGGCATTTCGACGACGAGCGCCGCCCGACGCAGGAAGCTGGCGCGGAAGAGCGCGCCTTCCATGCCGATGCCGTCGCGCGCTTCCGGGCGATGAACGCCAGTGAAACCGAGAACAAAGTCGCGGTCGTCAAGAGGTAGCCATGCACACGATTCGTCTGCCGTATCACGACCGCTATGCCTATTCGCCCATTACCGACCGCAAGGACTATTCCTGGCCCGGGGGCAAGCGGCTGGCCGTCTATCTCGGCCTCAACATCGAGCATTTTGCATTCGGCGCAGGCGAGGGCCATCTGCTCACGGTCGCCAATCCGCCACCCGATCCGCGCACCTTTGCCTGGCGCGACTACGGCAACCGCGTTGGCGTGTGGCGCTGCCTCGAACTCTTCGACGAACTCAATCTGCCGGCCGCGCACCTGATCAACACCACGGTGTTCGACTATGCGCCGCGGATCGTCGATGCCCTGAAGGCGCGCGGCGACGAGTTCATCGGGCACGGCCGCACCAATGCCGAGCGGCACGGTCATATGTGGGAGGCCGACGAGAAGCGCTTCCTGGAGGAAGTGCGCGACGCCATTGAGAAGGCGAGCGGCAGGCGGCCGCGCGGCTGGATGGCGCCCTGGATGGCCTCGACGCGCTGGACGCCCGACCTCCTCAAGGAGGTGGGTTTCGACTTCCTGATGGATTGGCCCGCCGACGACCAGCCGCTCTGGATGAAGACGCGCTCGGGGCCGCTGATGAGTGTGCCCTATCCTATCGAGATCAACGACAGCCCGCAGGTGCTGGTACGCCATCACACGCCCGAACAGTTCCGCGACTTCATCATCGGCCAGTTCGAGGAGCTGTTGCGCCAGTCGGCCAAGCAGCCGCTGGTCTGCGGCATTGCCCTGCACACGATGATCGTGGGGCAGCCCTATCGGCTGCGCATGCTGCGCGAGGCGTTGCAGCACATCGCCAACCACCCGCAGAAGGACAAGGTCTGGTTCACGCGGCCCTCGGACATCTACGACCATTGCGCGGCATTGCCCAAAGGCACGATCGTGCCGCCGGCGGCTTAGGCCCTAGTCGGGGCTGACGATGACGCCCAACCGTTCGAGCAGTTCCGTCTGCTGGCTCTCGCCGATCATCAATCCGGCGTAGCCAGACAACACGGCAAGGTTCAGTCCGGAAATCGTCGTGCCGCGAAGATCGGCGCGGGTCAGGTTGGCCCGTTCCCATTCGACCTTGTCGAGCGAACAGTCGCGCAGGATCGCGTCGGTAAGATTGACGTCGAAGAGGGCTGCGTCGAGGAACTTGCAGGTCTGGAACTCGCAGGTTTCGAGCGACACGCCGGAGAAGTCCGTGAAGGTGAAGTTGCAGGTCTCGAAGCGTGCCCGTGTGATGATCACCCGTTTCGAGACGGCCTTGGTGAAGGTGGAGGCGTGGAAGCGCACGCCACGGAAGCTGCACTCCCTGGCCCGGAAGTCGTGCATGTCGCAGCGTTCGAAGGCACCGACCGCGAAGTTGCACTTCTCCGCTTCGACGTCCCGCAGATCGCAGAAGGCGAAGGTGCATCCCTTCTTCTGCTCGGTGTCGAAAAAGCTGGTGCCCTGAAAGCGAGCGCCGACGAACTTGCAACTGGCTAACCGGCCTGGTGAAAAGCGGCAGTCCTTGAACAGCGCTCCGGAGAAGTCAGCGCCTCGGACGCTCGGCAAGTCGAAGGTGCAGTCCTCGAAACGGCACTCGGAAAGGTCGAGTTCGTCGAACTTGACCTCGGAGGTAAAGGCCACTGCCTGGAAGATGCGGCCCGCCTTCATCAGGTCCATCAGTTCGTCCTGGCGAAGCGGCTTGCGTGCAGGATCGGCATTCGCCATCGGAAAGTCCTCGTCGAGGGGCTGTCTTTGTAGCGGCTTCGGCTATGTTCGTCCTGCTTCTGCGTGGAGTGTCCTGTCGATGAATTCCCTCCCTCTCGCCGGCTGGCTGGCCCAGGCAGGCCTGCGCAACATGCCGCTCGAGGACATGGTCGACGGCTTTGGTCGTCGTCTCAACGAAGCGGGGCTCGAGGTCGAGCGCCTGTTCGTCGGCATGAACACGCTGCATCCCATGATGCGGGCGCGCAGCCTGGTCTGGGATCGCGGCCACCAGGTCACCCGGCATTTCGAGATCGCACACGAGGAGATCGATTCGCTTCTGGTCCGGCAGAGCCCGTTCGCGGCCATGCTGCGCGACGGCCTGACCGAACAGCGCTACCGGTTCGACACGGGCGCCGATGTGCCCAACCTGCCGGTCTTCGAGGAGTTGCGCGAAGTGGGAACGACCGAATGGATGGGTTGGGTCTTGCCGTTGGGCGAGCTTTCACCACGGATCGGCGACGCGACCGACGTCGAACATGCCGAGTCGGGATTCCTTGTGGTCTCTGCGGCGACGAGACGGCCGGGCGGCTATCGTACGGAAGATGCCGAGGCGCTCAGGCAGGCAGTTCCCGGCTTCGCCGTTGCTGCAAAGGCCGCGACGGCGCGGGCCTTAAGCCATGGCCTGCTGGCAGCCTATCTCGGTAACGACCCGGCAAGTCGCGTGCTGGCCGGCACCGTGCTGCGTGGCGAAGTCCAGAGCGTCGAGGCGGTGCTGCTCTTTGCCGATCTGCAGGGATTCACTGCGCTCGCCGATACGATGCCCGGTCGCGACCTGATCCTGCTGCTCGACGATTATTTCGGCTGCATGGTCCAGCCGGTCGTCAGGCACGGCGGCGAGGTGTTGAAATTCATGGGTGATGGGCTGCTGGCGGCATTCGGCGTCGTGCTCGATGGCCGCGCCTCCGTTTGCGCCGACGCGCTGGAAGCGGCGCTCGAAGCGCTGGCGCGCGTCGAGCGGATAAACAAGGGCCGGCACGCCGACGGCCAACTGGCCGCCGGGCTCGATGTCTCGCTGCATATCGGCAAGGTGCTCTACGGCAATGTCGGCAGCGACACGCGGCTCGATTTCACGGTGATCGGCCCCGCGGTCAACGAAGCGTCGCGCATCGAGGCACTGTGCCAGCCGCTCGGTCGTCCGCTGCTGGTGTCGCGGGCCTTCGCCGAGGCCGCGACACTCAGTCGGGATCGTCTGGTCTCGCTCGGCCGCCACCGTCTGCGTGGCGTACGCGAGGAGACCGAACTGTTCGGTCTTGCCTGATCCTTACTTGCCGTAGACCGCGCTTTCGAAGGCGTAGAACAGCGGCAGCGACTTCACGTCGGCGAACGGCAGGATTTGGGTGATGTAGACGCCGCCGACGCCCTTCTTCTGGTCGATCCAGTAGTAGGTATTGGCGAGGCCTGCCCAGGCGAGTCCACCGGCCGAGCGGCCGGTCGGCGCTTCTTCGTTGTTGATCATGAAGGACAGGCCCCACTGCTTGTCGAGGCCGGGAAAGAATTCGGCATCGTTGGAGAAGGGGGGCGCTGCCGTCTTCAGCAGGGTCACGCGCGACTCGCCCATGGCGTTCTTCGACATGGCTGCCACGGTCTCGGGCTTCAGCACGGCCTTGCCGTCGTCCGCCTTGCCCTCGTTCAGCATCATGCGCACGAACTTGAGATAGTCGCCGGCCGTCGAATAGAGGCCGCCGCCGCCCATCTCGAATTCCGGTTCCTGCGGGATCTCCAGCGCCGGATCGGCCGTCAGCGCGCCGTCAGGACCGCGGTGATGGATCTTGGCCATCCGCTTACGCATGCCGTCGGTGATGCGGAAGGCCGTGTCGTTCATGCCGAGCGGACCCAGCAGATCGTCGTGCAGTACCTGGCCGAGCTTCTTGCCGGCTGCCGCTTCGACCATCTTGCCGGCCCAGTCGATGTTGATGCCGTAGTACCAGCGCTCGCCCGGATCGAAGAGCAGCGGCGTGGTCAGCGCCTTGTCCTGGCAGGAGATGATGCCCGGTACGCCTTCGCTCTCCTGATACTTGGCGAGGTCGGCGTTCCAAATGTCGTAGCCAAAGCCCGCCGTGTGGGTGAGCAGGTGGCGCAAGGTGATGTCACGCTTGGCTTTGCGCATCTTGGGCTTGCCGCCGGCATCGAAGCCTTCGAGCACGCCCACATTGCCCAGGGCCGGCAGAACATCCTTGGCCGGAGTGTCCAGGCCGAGCTTGCCACGTTCGACCTGCTGCATCGCCGCGGCGCCGGTCACCGCCTTGGTCATGGAGGCGATCCAGGCGACGGTGTCGGGTGTCATGTCGGCGGCTTCGCCCTGGACGCGCTTGCCGAACCCGCCTTCGTAGGTCTGTCCCTTGCGGTCGGTCGCGACCGCCACCACGCCGGGCACGTCGCCTCGGGCGACGGCATCTTTCAATATCGTGTCTGCTTGATTCTTCATGGCGTTCCCTCCTGCTGGCGGCAGGATGAACCCTCGAAGGACGGTCTGCCTAGCTGAATCGCCTGACGTTACGCTTTATCGAGCGCGAGACCGACCGTCCGTAAGGCGAAGGCATAGGCAATCGCCACTTCGTCCAGCCGGTTGAACCGTCCCGACGAACCGCCATGCCCGGCCCCCATGTTGGTGCGCAGCAACACAGGTCCGCCGCCGGTCATCGTGGCACGCAGCCGCGCGATCCATTTGGCCGGTTCCCAATAGGTGACTCGCGGATCGGTGAGGCCGGCCATGGCCAAGATCGCTGGATAATCCCGGGCGGCGACATTGTCGTAAGGCGAGTAGGAGAGGATGTAGCGAAACGCCGCCTCGTCCGTGATGGGGTTGCCCCATTCGGGCCATTCCGGTGGCGTCAGTGGCAGCTTGTCGTCGAGCATCGTGTTCAGCACATCGACGAAGGGCACTTCGGCGACGATGCCGGCAAAGAGCTCGCCGGCCCGATTGGCGACCGCGCCCATCAACATGCCGCCCGCGCTGCCGCCGTGTCCGACGATGCGCTTGGCCGAGGTATAGCCACCCGCGATGAGCGCGCGTCCGGCGGCGGCAAAATCGTCGAAGGTGTTGGTCTTCTTCTCCCGCTTGCCGTCGAGATACCACGACCAGCCCTTGTCAGAGCCGCCACGGATATGGGCGATGGCATAGACGAAGCCGCGATCCACCAAGGACAGCCGGTTGGCCGAGAACGATGCCGGCATGGCCATGCCGTAGGAACCATAGCCATAGAGCAGCAGCGGTGCGCTGCCGTCCTTCTTGAAGTCTCGGCGATGCAGGATCGACACCGGCACTTCGGCGCCATCGTGTGACCGCGCCAGGATACGCGTCGTCGCATAGTCGGCCGGGTCGTGACCTGACGGAATTTGCTGGCGCTTGCGCAAGGTGCGTTCGCGGCTCGCCATGTCGTAGTCATAGACCTCGGCCGGCGTGGTCATCGACGAATAGACGAACCGCAGCGTGGTCGTGTCGAACTCGAAGCCGCCCGCCATGTCGAGCGAGTAGGCGGCCTCGTCGAAGGCGATGACATGCTCGCCGCCCCTGTCGAGTTCGCGGATCACGATCGAGGGCAGGGCATTCGACCGTTCCAGCCGCACGAGATGGCCGGCGAACAGCTCCATGCCGAGGATGTAGACGCCTGCCCGGTGCGGGATCAGCTCCTGCCAGTTCGCGCGACCGGGCATTGCGAGCGGCGCAGTGGCGATGCGGAAGTCGATGGCGCCGCCTTCGTTGGTGAGGATGAACAGCTCCTCACCGCGATCGGCGACGCTGTAGCGAACGCCTTTCTCCCGTGGCGCGATCAGGCGCGGTGTGGCGTCCGGCGTGGAGAGGTCGATCAGATGTTGCTCGGTCGTGTCGTGATCGCCGCCCGCGATCACGCAAAAGCGGCCGCTGGGGCTTTCCTCGATATGCGTGAACCAGCCGACATCTTTCTCTTCGTAGACCAGGACATCGTCGGTCTGCGGCGTGCCCAGCCGGTGGCGAAAGACCTTCAGGGGGCGGTGATTGTCGTCGACCTGGACGTAATAGAAGAACGAGGAGTCACGCCCCCAGACGATCCGACCGCCGGTCTGTTCCAGCGTATCGGGCAAGTCCTCGCCCGTGTCCCATTGGCGTACGCGCAGGGTGAAGAATTCGGAGCCGCGCAGGTCGGCGCTCCACGCGACGAGCCGATGGTCTGGCGAATGGCGTGTGCCGCCGAACTTGAAATAGTCGGACGCCTTGGCCAGCGCATCGCCATCGAGGATGGTCTGCATCTCGCCGCCATTGCGCGCCGTGCGGCCGATCTGCTCGTGCTGTCCGCCTTCGCGGAACTTCCAGAGATAAGCGAAGGGACCGTCCGGCGTCGGCACGCCGGAATCGTCCTCCTTGATGCGGCCGCGCATCTCCGCGACCAGGACCTTTTGCAGGTCCTGGGTCGGCGCAAGCAGGGACTCCGTGTACTGGTTCTCGGCCTCGAGATAGGTGCGGATGTCGGGGGCGAGGAGCGACGGATCGCGCAGAACCTCCTGCCACTTCTCGTCCTTCAGCCAGGCATAGTCGTCTTCGACGGTGATCCCATGGAGGGTACGCGGCGAGGGGCGCCGCGGCGCGATCGGCGGTTTGGTCATTCGTCTCTCAGGTGTAGTTGCCGGCTTTGGCAGGTGCTTTCACTGGGGCGGCCGCCTTGCCGTCGAGCAGGCCGCGCATTTCCGCGCCCTTGCTGTCCCACCAGTCGGCCAGAATGCGGACATCCCAGCCGATGCAGAAATGCTTCACGCCCATGTCGAGATACTTGCCGGCCTGGCTCGGGTCGCGCAGCTCGACGCGCGGATGAAGGCCCTTCTTCAGGGCCGTTTCGATCGTCTTCTTCTCTGCAGCCAGGACCTCGGCGTCGGCATACTGACCGGTCTTGCCGATGCTCATGGAGAAGTCGGAGGCGCCGAACTGCACCATGTCGATGCCCGGCACCGAGAGGACGGCGTCGAGATCGTCCACGCACGACTTCTTCTCGACCATGATGGCGATCACGACTTCGTCGAGCGCGTCGACATAGGCGGGCGTGCCGCCTTCCCGGACGGTGCCGACATCGCGACGCATGCCGACGCCTAGCCGCCCACGGCCCCGCACGCCTTTGGCCATCGTCGTCTCGGCGCGCACGGCGTCGACGGCGGCCTTGGCGTCCTCGACCGAACGGATGTCGGCGAAGAGCACGCTCTGGAAGCCCGAGCCAATCGCCCTCATCGCCTGATGGGTATATTGCGTCTGCTCGATCTTGATCATGCCGGACATGTTCATCAGCTCGAAGGCGCGGCCGAGATTGTCGAGATCGTGCATCGTGAACGGCGCGTACTCTGCAGTGAATTCGACGTAATCGTATTGCTTGGAGTGACCGATCAGCTCGACCAGGGTCGGCCAGGCCGACAGGATGTGCGTGCCGACGGTCGGCTCGCCGGCATTGAGACGTTCACGAAGAATATTGCGACGCATGGCGTTTCCCCCGGGGCGGTTGTTCGGGCTAGTGTGGCATCTCGTGCAGGGGGAGTTCCATGTTTCCGTCGAAAGAAAATCTGACCATCTGTTTTGCACATGCGGCATACCGGATGATGGACCGGTTCGAGCTGCGCAAGACCGGGATCAAGTGCTTCGAGGTCCGTGCCTATGACGACCTGGTGAAGCGCATCGGCGAGGCCGACGTGGTTCTGGCGTCGGGCATGTGGAAGAACGACCTGATCCCGCATGCCGGCAAGCTGAAGTTCATCCAGTCCATCAGCTCGGGCATGGACCAGTATTCCAAGGAACTGCTCGGCGCCAAGGGCATCCGGCTGGCGAGCGCCGCCGGCGTCAATGCGCGCGCCGTGGCCGAGCATGCTCTTGCGCTGATCCTGGCGATCGCGCGGCGCCTGCCCGAGGCGCGCGACAACCAGCACAAGAAGGTGTGGCGCGGCATGCTAGGCGACCTGACGCAGCGCGAGGACGAGCTTGGCGGTAAGACCCTGCTGGTCGTCGGTATGGGCCGCATCGGCAGCCACCTCGCCAAGCTCGCCAAGGCCTTCGACATGAAGGTGGTCGGCATCCGGCGCGATCCCAAGGCCGGCACGAACGGCGCCGACGAGATCCATGGCATGGGTGATCTGGTGAAGCTCGTCCCGCAGGCCGATTTCGTGGCGCTGACCTGCGCGCTGACCCCAGAGACCACGGGCCTGATGAGTGCGGCGGCGTTTGCCGCCATGAAGCCGTCATCGGTGTTCGTCAACGTGGCGCGCGGCAAGGTCGCGGACGAAGAGGCTCTGATCAAGACGATGGAGGGCAACAAGATCTGGGCGGCAGCGCTCGATGTCACGGCCGACGAACCCCTGCCGGCCGCGTCGCCGCTCTGGACGATGCCCAACGTCTTCATCACGCCGCATACGGCTGGTGAGACGCGGGCCTACGAAGACAACGTGCTCGATATCCTGATGGAAAATCTCGACCGCCTGTGGCGCGGCGAGGCGGCCTTACGCAACCAGGTACTCTAGGGAGATAGAAATGCCCGTAGCCGATCCGCATCGCGTCATCCTCACCGGCGAGAATCCGTTCCTGCGTCTCAGCGAAAAGGACGGCGATCCCAACTCCACGGATGCGAGCTACTGGCGCATCCTCTTCTGTCCGGCAGGGCCGGGGCATGTGCTCTATCTCAAGAGCGAGCTGACCGAGAACAAGTGGCGCATCTACTCCGACAACATCGCCATGGCGCGCTGGCTGCAGCAGACCGTGCAGGGCATGCTCAATGCCGAGCTGAAGGACACGTCGATCCCGGTGATCGACGCCGACTTCAGCAAGGCCGGCGACCCGCGCTACTACTGGACCGAGTACGTCTCGGCCGCCGACGCCGAGATCTCGCTCACCTGGCACGATATCGGCGACCCGCTGCTGATCCACACCGAGCCCAACCAGGCGCCGAACCCCAGGCCCTACGGTGTCTGCACCGTGCTGGTGCCGGCGCTGTCCGGACGGCTGACGCTGAACGGCCAGCAGGCCCGCGGCAAACCCTGGCCGCGCGATCGTGAAGGCCGGCCCTTCAGCACCTCGGCGCTAGCCTTCTCCGAGAGCTGGACCGAGCCTCGCTAACCGTTCGGGGCGAAACCGTAGGCTTGGGCGAGCAGGGCATAGCTCTGCCGCCGCACGTCTTCGTCGTGCGTCCATGTCACGACGGCCATCTCGTCGACGCCGACCCGTTCCTTCAGCTCGGTGATGCGGGCGGCGACTTCGGGGCCGGTGCCGACGAAGGAATCTTTGCGGAACTGTTCGAGCTTGGCTTGCTCATAGGGCGCGAGCGTTTTCACGACCTCCGCCGCCTCGTCGGGCGACAGCAACGGCCCCATCACGCCCTTGTCACGCTGGATGCGCGAGAGGGCGCGTGACGTGAAGTGGTACTGCGCCTCGTCCATCGTCTCGGCCGCCAATGCCCAAACGCAAAGGCCCGAGCGCGGCTCGGGGTGGCGGGCACTGGGACGATAGCTGCGCTTGTAGAGATCGATCGCACGTTCACCGCCGGCGCCGTCGCTGAAGAACCAGGCGTAGCAGTAAGGCAGGCCGAACAGCGCGGCGACCTGCGCGCCGTAATCGGAGCTGCCCAGGATCCAGACTTCCGGCGCCGTGTCGCCTTGCGGGAACGCCTTCACCGTAGCGAAGGGGTGGCGGTCGACCAGCGGCTCGTTATGCACCCAAGCGATCAGGTCGCGCACGTCGGCGGGAAAATGTTCCGGCCGTTCGTTGGCGGCGGGGTTCAAGGCAAACGCCGTGCGGCCGTCGGAGCCCGGCGCGCGGCCGAGCCCGAGATCGATGCGGCCGGGCGCGAGCGCATCGAGCACGCGGAATACCTCGGCCACTTTGAAGGGCGAGTAGTGCGGCAGCATGATGCCGGCGCTGCCGATGCGGATGCGCTCGGTCGTGGCGGCGATGGCCGCCATCACGATCTCCGGCGCCGTGCCGACGATGGTCGGATGGTTGTGGTGTTCGGAGACCCAGAAGCGCTCGTAGCCCAGCGTCTCGCAATGCTGGGCCAAGGCGACGGTGTTGCGGATGGACTGGTCGTGCGGCCGTCCGGCGACGGCAATGGACTGGTCGAGGACGGAAAGACGGAACGGGCGGGACATCGACGGCAAAGTGGGGCGTCGAACCTATTCCGGCAAGGCCGAGATCATGTAGAGCGACTGGAGTTGTGGTGTCGGCTGCGCGTTGACGCCGAAATTGTTGCTGAAGATCGTCGCGATCTCGCCGGAGCGATAGATGCGGCTTAGAGCACGATCCACCGCGAGGCGGAAATCGCCATCGCCCAGCCGCATCGCCAGCGCGAAGGGCTCGATGCTGAGATAGGTGCTGGCGAGCAGGATGCGCGACGCGTCCTTGTGGTCCTTGATCATCGCCGTGAGCATCGCTTTGCCGGCGAAATAGGCCGAGATGTCGCCCTTTTCGAGGGCCGTCATCGCCTGCGGGAAATCCGTGAAGGGCACGATCTGGGCCTGGACGTGCACGGCGGCGAGGCTGCGTCGCAGCGCCTCCTCGGTGAGGGTACCGGCGACGGCGCCGACCTTCTTGCCGCCGAGCTGCTGGATGTCGCGGGGGCCGTCGTTACGAATGGCGAAGCTGGTTCCGTCGACGAAAGTCGCGATCGAAAAATCGACCTGGGCACGCCGGTCCAAAGTCTCGGTGAGCGAGTCGCAGAGCAGGTCGGCCTTGTTCTGGCGGATCGCATCGAGGCGGTTCTCCGTCGTGACCGGGACGAACTCGACTTTGATGCCGGGCTTCTTGAGCTGCTGGGCGAGGCTCTTGGCGACAGCCTCGCAGAGGTCGACCATGAAACCCTTGGGCTGGCCGTTGGCGGCTTTGTACGCGAAGGGTGCGGCATCCTCGCGATAGGCGGCGCGCAGGACGCCGTTCTTGGCGATATCGTCGAGGGTACCAGCCCATGCGGTGCTCGCGGCCGCGACGAGGCCCGACGCCAGCACAAGTCTGTTCAGCAACGCTTTCATGGATGATCCCCTCTCGATGAAGGGCAACAATCCGACATTCGATCCGTTGTGACCACTGGAAAACCGGAGAATCGCTATGCCCCGTCCCACGTCCCGTGTCGTCGGCATCGATCACATCTCTGTCCGGGTGAGCGACTACGAAAAGTCGAAGAAGTTCTATGCCGGTCTCTTCGCCTTCCTGGGCTTCGAGCTGTCGGAGGACTATGGCAGCACCATCGGCTGGACCAATGGCAAGACGCGCTTCTGGATCGCAGCCGCCGAGGGGCGCAAGACACATCGCATCGGCGATGTCGGCCTTCACCATTACGCCTTCGAGCTGCGCAACCGGAAGGATGTCGATGCGCTGCAGGCCTATCTCGAGGGGCAGGGCGTGCGCATCGTCGATCCCGCCGCCGAGTACTACGAAGACTACTATGCCGTCTTCTTTCTCGACCCCGATGGGTTAAAGCTCGAAGGCATGAAGTACGGCGAACTGACAGCCAAGCGTCGCCGCAAGCCTGCTTCCTCGAGGAAAAAGAAGGCCTAAAATGCCGCTTATCGCGGCCTTGTAGCCTCCCAGGCTGCGCGCCAAACTCCCGGCCGTTTTCGTAACCGGAGGACCTACATGTCGACGACAGCGACCCAGACCAAACCCCTTGCCCAGCCCTCCGGCACCTATCAACCCAAGGGCATGCTGATCGGCGGCAAGTGGGTCGGCAGCGCGTCGGGCCAGCGCATTGCCATCGAGAATCCCGGCAATCGTACGCTCGTGGCCGAGGTGCCGCGGGCAGCGGCCGCCGATGTCGAGGCCGCGGTCGCGGCGGCCGACAAGGCTTTCCCGGCGTGGAAGAACGTGGTGCCGCGCGAGCGCGGCAAGCTGCTGCTCAAAATCGCCGAGGCCATGGAAGCGCGGTCCGAGGAGATGGCGCGCACCATCGCGCTCGAGACTGGCAATGCGCTCCGCACCCAGGCGCGCGGCGAAGCCAAGCTCGCGGCCGACATCTTCCGCTACTTCGGTGGCCTCGCCTCGGAGCTGAAGGGCGAGACGGTGCCGCTCGGCGAGCATGTGCTTTCCTATACGCGCCGCGAGCCTATCGGCATCGTCGGCGCCATCATTCCGTGGAACGCGCCGGTCATGCTGGGTGCGCTCAAGATCGCGCCCGCGCTCTGCGCCGGCAACGTGCTGGTGATGAAGGCCGCCGAGGATGCGCCTATGGGCGTGCTGCTGATGGCCGACATCTGCCAGGAGTTCCTGCCGCCCGGCGTGCTGAACGTGGTGACCGGCTATGGCGAGGAATGCGGTGGTCCGCTCGCGAACCATCCCAAGATTCGGAAGCTCTCCTTCACCGGCTCGACCGACGTCGGCAAGGTGATCATGCGTGCCGCAGCCGAGCGCATCGTGCCGGTGTCGCTGGAACTCGGCGGCAAGAGCCCGTCGCTGGTCTATCCCGACGCCGACGAGGATTGGGCGGTCGACGGCATCATCAACGCCATGCGTTTCACGCGGCAGAGCCAGAGCTGCACGGCAGGTTCGCGTCTCTTCCTGCATGAGGACATTTTCGACTCCTTCCTCAAGAAGCTCGAGAAGAAGACCTCGGCCCTCAAGATCGGCGATCCGCTCGACGAGGCGAGCGACATCGGCACGATCATCAACAACAAGCAGTTCACCAAGGTCTGCAAGTATGTCGACGAGGGGCTGAAGCGGTCGGATGCCAAGCTGGTGTTCGGCGGCCTGCCGCCCAAGACCGGCCCGTTGAGCGAAGGCTACTTCGCCGTGCCGACCGTGTTCGCCGACCGCTCCAACGACTGGCGGCTGGCGCGCGAGGAGATCTTCGGGCCGGTGCTGGTGGCGATCCGCTGGAGCGACGAGGCCGAAGCGATCCGCATGGCCAACGACAGCCACTACGGTCTCGCGGCCTATGTCTGGACGCACGATATCGGCCGCGGGCTGCGTGCGGCCCATGCCATCGAGTCCGGCTGGGTGCAGGTCAATCAGGGCGGCGGCCAGACACCCGGCATGTCCTACGGCGGCTTCAAGCAGAGCGGCCTCGGCCGCGAGTTCTCGCTCGAAGGCATGCTCGACAGCTTCACCCAGCGCAAGAGCGTGACGGTCAACCTGGCCGTCTGACCCGGCGGAGGCTACGCCGGGACTTTGAGATGATGGTCGGTCGCGCCTTGGTAGGCATGACCGATCCGATAGAGCATCGCCTCGTCGAACGGTCGGCCGACGAGCTGCAGGCCAATCGGCGCTCCGTTGCTGTCGAAGCCGCAGGGCAATGACAGGGCCGGAATGCCGAGCGTGTTGAAGGGACGGGTAAGCCCCGTGAAGCGCGCGACCATGGCCAGCGTCGCCGGCCCACCCGAGGCTTCGACATCGGTTTCCGCAATCGTTGGAGTCGGAAAAGGGATGGCCGGGAGCAACACGGCATCGACGCCGGTCATCGCCGTGCCGAGAAACTCGCGGACGAAGTGGGCGCGCAGGCGCAGGGCGTCGATGTACTGCGTCGCCGGAATGAAGAAACCGGCCTCCATGCGCGCGCGCACCTGGTTGGCGTAAGGCTCGTTTGCCTCCATCCACGGCCTGTGCATGGCGGCGGCTTCCGACTTCACGATCACCTCGGCGGCGCGGTAGAGCGCGGTGAAGTCGGGAATTTTCGCAGTCGATATCTTGGCGCCGAGGTTGCCCAATGCATCGGCGGCAGCCTGCACCGCGGCGCCGACCTGGGCGTCGACCGGCACGAGCGCGTCGGGCAGCGCCAAGCCGATCTTGAACCCAGCGATGCCGCCTTGAAGCAGCGCCTCATAATCCGGCACGGGCTTCTCGCTGGTGGTCGAATCGTCCGCGTCGTGACCGGCAATGACGGCCAGCACGCGGGCATTGTCACGCGCGGTGCGAGTCAACGGGCCGACATGATCCAGGCTCCAGGAGCGGGCCAGCGCGCCGGCGCGGCTCACGCGTCCGTAGGTCGCCTTCATGCCGACCACGCCACAGGCTGCGGCCGGCAGCCGGATCGAGCCGCCTGTGTCCGAGCCTAGCGCGCCATAGATCATGCGCGCGGCCACTGACGCCCCGGAGCCGCTCGACGAACCGCCGGTGACGCGCGTGGTGTCCCATGGATTGCGGCAATGGCCGTGATGGACGTTGTGGCCAGTGGGGCCTGCGGCGAACTCTGCCATGTTGAGGAAACCCAGCTCGACGACGCCGGCTGCATCCAGGCGCTGCAAGACGGTGGCCGTCGTGGGCGCCTGCCAATCGCGGCGAATGGCACTGCCGCCGGTCGAGAGCTCGCCTTTGCGGTAGTACATGTCCTTGTGCGCCATGGGCACGCCATGAAGCGCACTTCTCCGCTTGCCGGCCGCGATCTCCTTGTCCATCGCTCGCGCCTGCTCCAGCGCCTTCTCACCATTCAATCGAAGGAATGCGTTGGTCCTGGGTTGCCAGGACTCGATGCGGTCGAGGCAGGCTTCCGTCGCCTCGACCGATGTCGTCTTTCCGGAGGCGATGGCATCGGCGACTGTGCTGAGGTCCTGCAGGGCGAGATCACGGACGCTCATTTTGCTTCCCGGGCCATCAGGCTCGCAAAGGCAGCGGGCTCGTCGTCGAAAGCCAGATATTCGGCGGACGCTTTCCGCACGGCATCGTTCAGCACCTGAAGTTCGGCCGCGAGTTCGGCCAGGCGCTTCTCGTCGTACTCCAATCCCTGAAGACCGGAGGCAATGCCGGCTACCGTGCGGGTCCTGTCATCCATCCGCGTCCTCCTCAGAGTTTCAGCTTGCGTTCGCCGAGCCGTGCGCGATCCTCTGGTGAGAAGGTCATGATTTTCCTGACCTTCTGGTCGAACTTCATGCCGACCGCTTCGGCACAAGCAGCAAGCGTGCCGCTTTCGGCCTCGAACAGGAAATGCGTGAAGGTGAGGATCTTGTCGGTGAAGTCGGCGAGGCCGCTCATCGTCACCACCAGGTCGCCGGCACGCAAGGGGCGGCGGTAGTGGTTCAACATCTCTACGACGACCGAACCTTCCTGCCGCTCCTGCATCGCCGCGCGATCGAAGCCGAGATGGTTCCAGAGGACCGGCGCGCCGTCCGAATAGCGGCCGAACTGGTGGCGCGGTAGGAATTCGCCCTTCTCGTCGCATTCGTCGGGTGTGATCTGGGTACGGCCGGCTTCGATGAGACCGGTTTTTGCGGCATCGACGAGCGAAAGATCGGGCAGGTCGAGCTTGCCTACACTGCGCGGCTTTGCGTTCGCGGGCAGGTCTATCCTCGCGGCTTCGGCGCGGGCACGTACATCGGCTGGCCAGGGTTCGGCCGAGTTGATGCGGCGGCGGATCGTTGCCGCGACATGACCGCCGGCCGGATTGCGGACCTCGTGATAGGCGACGAGATGACGCTCGCCCACTTCGACGGGCGCGGAATGAACCTCGACCGGTTCCACGACCCGGAACTCGCGCAGATAGCGGACGTGATCGTCGACGACACTGGTGGCGATGCCCGCTGCGCGCTGCGCGCGTGGTCCGAAGCCTAGACTCGCCAGCAGATGAGACGACGCCTCATGGCCGAACTCGGTGTAAAACTGGACGTTCAGATGGTCGTTTTCATCGCACTGCCAAGTGTTTACGGCGGTGCTGAAGGTCGGGATCAGGCCAGGGCTCGACACGCTACGCTCTCTCTGCAGTCTGTGGATGACTGCTTCAAATGGCCGAAAAAGCCCCAAGAATCGACATTTTTCGTGGATTCCGCCCTTGCGGGGGATCGATTCGTGGATAACCTTGGCCCGTCAACGCCGCCCTGGGGCGTCAGGAGGCCGTTGGCGAAACGAAAAATGTAAGGGACCCCTCAACATGGCTACCAAACCGTCCGTTCCCACCGTACCGCTTTCGAAGGTCGCGGCAGAACTCGCCGAGAAGACGGGCATGACGAAGAAGGACGCCACCGGCGCCCTCGACGAATTCGTCAGCCTCGTCGTGCGTCACCTCAAGAAGGGCAACAAGGTCCGCATCACGGGTCTCGGCATCCTTCAGGTTCGCGCGCGTCCGGCGCGTATGGGCCGCAACCCGGCCACTGGCGAAGCGATCAAGATCAAGGCGTCGAAGAAGGTTGCCTTCCGCGTCGCGAAGGATCTGAAAGAAGCGATCTAACTCGTTTCCGACGGGGAAAGATCGGGCGGGTTCCGGGTGATGCCGGGCCCGCCCTTCTTTTTGTCTTCTCGGTTTTGCGGTGCCGGCTTCGTCATCGCAGAGCGGCACCGCGGTCATGCTTTGGCAGGCGTGCCATCGGCTGGTCTAGTATAGCCAGAGCGCATCGCAGACCGGCATGAACTCCTACAGCTTCCTCAAGATCGTCGCCCTTCTCGGACTGCCGCCGGCTTCGCTGGCGGTGGGTGCGATCCTCTGGTTGCTCCTGACGCTTGTGGGGTGGCGCCGGCTCGCGCGTATCGCGCTGGGACTCGCCGTTGTGCAGAATGTCGTGTTGTCCTTCCCGCCGGTGACCAATGCGCTGGTCGAAACGCTCGAAGCCCGGACACGCCGCATCGAGACCGCGTCGCCGACCTGCTGCTACGACGCGATTGTCGTGCTGGGCGGAGCCATCGCACCGGCAGCGCCGCCGCTGATCATGGAGCCCGATCTCACCGAGGCGGCCGATCGCGTCTGGCAGGCGGCCCGCTTCTATCATGCCGGTATTGCGCCAACGATCATCGTGAGCGGCGGTTCGCTCAACAATCAGCAAGGCGGGTTGGCCACCACCGAAGCCGAAGCGATGCGGCGCTTCCTGCTTGATCTCGGTGTCCCCGACAAGGCCATTGTCTCGGAAGGCCAGTCGCTCAATACGATCGAGAACATTCGCAACGTGCGGGCTCTCATCAAGGGCGGCCGTGTCATCATCGTCACCTCGGCCTTCCATGTGCCGCGCGTCGCGGAGCTATCGAAGCGTGCGAAGCTCGATGCGGCCTTCTATGCCACCGACTGGTGGCAACCCGAGGAGTTGCGTGTCTCCTGGGAGATCTGGCTTCCCGATGTCGGGTCGATGGCTTGGTCGGGCCGTGCACTGCGCGAGCTGGTCGCCCTTAATTTCGACTATCGCAGAGCCAGCCTCGAGCCATGACCGTCCTGCGTCTCAACCGCCGCGCCGCGCTGGGCCTTGCTGCTGCCGGCCCTCTGTTGTTGCCGCTTGGCCGACCGGCTCGGGCACAGGTGCGCGACAAGCTCGTCTTTCAGACGGATTGGCGGGCGCAGGCTGAGCATGGCGGCTACTACCAGGCAATCGCGGCCGGTCTCTACGCCAAGGCAGGCATCGACTGTGATTTGCGGCAGGGCGGGCCGAGCCTCAACATCAGCCAGCTCCTGCTCAATGGCCGGGTCGACATGACCATGTCGAACAGCTTCGAGGCCTTCACCTACGTGCGGGAGGAGGCGCCGTTCTTCACCATCGCTTCGATCTTCCAGAAGGATCCGCAGGTCCTGATCGGCCATCCGGATACCGGCTTCCGCGGTTTCGAGGATCTGAAGGGGCGCACGTTGCTGATCGGCAGCGGCGGGCGCGTGACGTACTGGCCTTACCTGCGCAAGAAGTACGGCCTCCAGAACGAGCAGCTGAGGCCATACAACTTCAATATGGCGCCGTATCTGGCCGACAAGAACGCCGTGCAGCAGGGATTCCTGTCGTCGGAACCCTATTCGATCGCCCAGGCGCTCGGCCGCGAGCCGCCGGTGTTGCTGATCGCCGATGCCGGCTTCAGCGCCTACCAGACCACCATCGCGATCTCGCGCAAGCTGGTGTCGGAAAAGCGCGACCTGATCCAGCGCTTCGTCGATGCGACGCTCGAGGGCTGGGCGCAGTATCTCAAGGGCGGCCCGGCCATCGAGGCCGCCAATGCGTTGATCAAGAAGGCCAATCCCGAACAGACGGACGATCGCATCCAGTATGCCATCAAGGTGCTGAACGAGCGGGGCATCGTCTTGTCGGGCGATGCGTTGACCGGTGGCATCGGCGCCATGAGCGACGTGCGGTGGAAGAGTTTCTATGAGTCGATGGTCGAGGTCGACGTCCTGCCCAAGGGGCTGGATGTCGCCAAAGCCTACACGCTCGATTTCGTGAACAAGGGTATTGGCAAGCCGTAGGGCAAGGAGAGAGGCATGTTTCAGGTCAGCGAAGAGCACCAGATGCTGCGCGAGTTGGTGAAGAAGTTCGTGCGCAACGAACTGATGCCGCTCGAAAAGAACGTGCTGGATCGCTTCGCCACCGGCCAGCCGGCGTCGCTGTCCGATGAGGAGAACGAGAAGCTCTTCAAGCAGTGCAAGGATCTTGGCCTGTGGGCGCTCGACGTGCCGGAGGAGGCGGGGGGCGCCAACCTGCCGGCAGTGGCGCTGGTCGGGGTCAACGAGGAGCTGGGCTACACCTGCGTGCCCTTCACTTTCCCGCCGGATTCGCCGAACCTTCACATGCTGCTGGCGACCGCCAATCCGGAGCAGCGCAAGAAGTATCTCGAACCCTACGCCGCGGGCCTCACCAGCTCCGCCATCGCGATCTCTGAGCCCGGCGCCGGCGGTGATCCGGCCGGCATGAAGACCAAGGCGGTGAAGGACGGCACCGACTGGGTAATCAACGGCCGCAAGATCTGGATCAGCCGCATCGCCAAGGCCGACTTCACCATCGTCATGGCCGTGACCGATTCCAACCTCGGTTCGCGCGGCGGCATCACGGCCTTCCTGGTCGACAAGGGCACCAAGGGGCTGGTCGTGGCACGCGCCATCCCGATGCTCGCGGGCCAGCGCACCTACGAAGTCGTGTTCGAGGACTGCCGTGTCCCCGAGACGCAGGTGCTGGGCCGCATCGGCGCAGGCTTCGCCCCGATGCAGCTTCGCCTTACGGTGCGTCGCCTGCAGATGGGATCCTGGTGCATCGGCATGGCCCAGCGTGCGCTCGACATGCTGGTCGAGCATGCCAACCAGCGTGTCACCTTCGGCCAGAAGCTCGCCGACCGACAGGCAATCCAGTGGTGGGTTGCCGATGCGGCCATGAAGCTGCACGCCTGCCGCCTCATGGTGATGGATGCCGCGGTCAAGCAAGACGAAGGCCGCGACGTGCGCATGGAGGCCTCGATGATCAAGGTCTATGCGACCGAGATGGCGACCGAGGTGATCGACCACGCCCAGCAGGCCTTCGGCGCCATGGGTGTCACGCAGGAACTGCCGCTCTCCATGATGGCGCAGAAGGTTCGCACGATGCGCGTCTACGAAGGGCCGTCGGAAGTGCACCGCATGGTCATCGCCCGCCGCATCTTCGGCGGCCGTTGATCGCCAGCGTTGACAGCAAAGGGGCCGCGGGCGGATCATTTCCGCCCGCATTCCGACATGCACTTCCAGGAGCCGCCGCATGACCTATTCGCTCGATAGTTTCGTCAAGGATGCGCAGGCCGCGCTCAAGGCCAACAACAATGCTGCCGGTCGCGAGCAGGTGCGCGCGTTGCTGGAGAAGCTGCTGGCCAACAAGGCCTTCGTCGAAGAGGCTGTCGGGCCCGCTGCACCGATGGGCGCGCGCAAGCTCTATGAGGACAAGGATCTCGGCTTCGTCGTGCTGGCGCACTGCAATCCCAAGGCGCACAAGAGCCCGCCGCACGATCACGGCGCTTCATGGGCGGTCTATGGCCAGGCGGTCAACTACACCGACATGAGCGAGTTCAAGCGGCTCGATGGCGGCGAGGGTGAAGGCGAGGCGAAGCTCGAGAAGGTGAAGAGCTATCGGCTGGAGCCGGGCCATGCGGGCGTTTACGACGTCGGCGCCATCCATGCCATCGACTACCCCGAAGGCAGCCGCTTCGTCCGTGTCACCGGCCGCGATCTCGACTATGTGCGCCGACTGAAGTTCGATATGGCCGCCGGCAAGGCGATTCCGATCGAGAGTGCCACGGCAGGCGCTGGCTGATTCTCACAGATCGGTCACTGCAACCGCGTTGATCCTCGGCGTTGCCATGCAAAGGGTGTTTGCATGGACCAACGGATCACGAGTTACATTCATCGCGATAAATTTCGCATCGAGGGCTGGCTCCACACCGATGCCGCGTTAGCGATTGCCGCTCTCGGCGAGCGCCAGCAGGCGCTCGGTGTCGGTGGGGGCGTGGCCGAGATCGGTGTGCATCACGGCAAGCTCTTCATCCTGCTCTATCTGCTCGGCCGCTCCTCGGAGAAGGCGGTCGCTATCGATCTGTTCGAGGATCAGCACCTCAACGTGGATCAGTCGGGCAACGGCGATTTCTGGACGTTCCGGCGCAACCTCGAACGCCATGCCGATACGCAGCGACTGGTCGTGCACCAAGGAAATTCTCTGGACCTTTCTGGTGCAGACCTCGTGCGATTGGCCGGCGGACCATTGCGCTTGGCCAGTGTCGACGGTGGGCATACCGCGCAGCATGCGGCCCACGATCTTGCGGTGGCAGAGGCTGCCCTGGCAGAAGGAGGCATCGTCATCGTCGACGATGTCTTCAACGAGCAATGGCCGGGCGTCGCCGAGGGCGTGCATCGCTATTTTGCGCGGCGCCCGAACCTGGTGCCCTTCGCGATCGGCGCCAACAAGACCTACTTCTGCCGGCCATCACACAGCGAGAGCTATCGCGATGCCGCTGTCGCTGCCGCTCAATGGGTAACGATGCCCGACTTCCTGGGCGAGAGGGTCGCGGTGCTGCAGTTCGCGCGTCGCAGTTTCAAGGATCGCTTTGCCCATTCCGATGCCTGGCGTCGATTGCGCGCCACGCCTGTCGGCCAGCCGCTGCGCTGGGCGTGGCATACGGGACGGCGCTTGCGGCGAGGTCTGGTGCGTAAGGAGGACTTCTAGCCGGACGCCTTGCCGCGCCGGCGCGGGTTGTTCTTCTCTCCCCACGCTTCCATCGCGTCGAGAAGCGGCCCGAGCGTCCAGCCCTTTCGCGAGAAGGCGTATTCCACATGCGGCGGGATGGTGTTGTGCACCGTGCGCGTCACGATGCCGTCCTGCTCCAATGCTCGCAGTTGTAAGGTCAGCATGCGTTGCGTGATGCCGGGAACGAGGCGGCGCAGTTCGTTGAAGCGGCGCGGCTGGTCCTTCAGGTGAAAGAGGATGGTCGGTTTCCAGCGCCCGCCGATCACCTCGACGGTCGCCGTCACCGCGCACCACGGCGCCTTGTTGGTTGCCATGTCGATGCCTTTCGTGTCCGCCCGAATAACCACGCCTGACACTTAGTATAAAAAATGTGCGTACTTATGAGAAGTGTACTGGCGTGATAGCAGCGGCCTCATCACTCGTGGAGGTCTGCGATGCTGGTCATGATGGGAACGACAGGGCAGGTGGGCGGCGCCGCGCTCGAAGCCTTGAAGCAGCGTGGTGCGGCAGTGCGGGCCGTCGCGCGCGACCCGGAGCGCGCCCGGCATCTCGTAGGGGCAAGAGTTGAGATCGTGCGCGGCACGACGGCGGATACGGCCAGCCTGGTCGCGGCCTTTCGAGGCGCTGAAGCTGCCTTCGTCATGTTGGTGCCCTCGATGCAGGCCGCCGACGTCCTGGCCGAGAGTCGGGTTGCCGTGCAATCGATGGCATCGGCCCTCAGGACCGCCGGCGTGCCGCACGTCGTGGCGCTCTCTTCCGCCGGTGCCCATCTCGCCGAGGGCAACGGCATTGTGCAGACACTTCACGATTTCGAGCAGGGGCTGGCCGGCATCGCGCCGTCGATTACCTTTCTGCGGCCCGGCGATTTCATGGAGAACTGGGCGGCGATGCTGCCCGCGGCGCGCGAGGCGGGCGTGCTGCCCTCCGCCAAGCTGCCTCTCGATGCGCCGGGCGAGACGGTATCGGCCGTCGATGTCGGCCGGACCGTGGCCGAGCTGCTGCTCGATCCGCGTCCCGGCACGCGTGTCGTCAATCTCACAGGACCCAGGGACTATTCGCCGGCCGACGCCGCGGCGGTGTTGTCGCAGCTTCTCGGCAAACCGGTGATGGCTGTGCCTTCGTCCCGTGACGAAACAATCGCTGCGCTCCAGGCATCCGGCGCCAGTGCCGACTATGCGACCAAGCTTGCGGACCTGACCGATGCCGTGAACGCCGGCCGCATAGCTGTGGCGGAAGGCGACGGCGAGACACGGCGCGGCACCGTGACCCTGCAGGAAGCGCTGCAGCGTCTTACCTCCGGAGGCAAGTCGTGATCGGCCAGGCGATTTATGCCGGCGCCTTCGTCGCCGCCATCGGCTGCGGGCTGGTTGCCGGCATTTTCTTCGCCTTCTCCTCGTTCGTGATGCCGGCGCTGGGCCGCATCCCGTCGGAGCAGGGCGTCAACGCCATGCAGTCGATCAACGTCGCGGTGATGAACGTCAGCTTCCTGTCGCTGTTCGTCGGCACAGGCGCGATCTGCCTGGCGCTGCTTGCGGGATCCTATGTCTGGTGGGAGAGCCCAAGCGGCAAGCTGCTTCTGCTGGCGAGCCTGCTCTATCTCGTCGGCTGCTTCGGGGTGACGCGTACTTTCAACATTCCCCTGAACGACGCCCTGGCGGCAGCCCGGCCGGCCACGCCGGAGGCCGCCGCCCTGTGGGCGCACTATCTCGACCGATGGACGATGTGGAACACGGTTCGTACCGTAGCGCCCACCGCATCGATGGCTCTGTTCGTTGCCACCCTTCTACTGAAGGCGTGACGCCGCCGCCTGATTTGCTTCCAGCCGCTTCTGCAGCATGGCTTGGATGCGCTCCTTCAGCCGCTTCACGCGCTCGGGGCCGGCCTTCTCGGGGCTGCCGGAGTCGAAGGGTGGCTGCGGGTCGTATTCGAGCGTGAGCTGGATCGACTTGGCAATCTCTTCGCCGGCCAGTTCAGCCGCCAACGTGAGGCCGAAGTCGATGCCGGCCGTGACGCCACCGCCCGAGACGCGGTTACGGTCGCGCACCACGCGCTCGGCGACGGGAGTGGCACCGAAGGCCGTGAGGAACTCGCGCGACGACCAGTGACAGGCCGACTTGTAGCCCTTCAGCAGGCCGGCGGCCCCGAGGACCAGCGAGCCGGTGCAAACCGACGTGACGTAACGCGCGCCCTCGGCCTGCTTGCGCAGGAAGGACAGCGTCTCCTCGTCGGTCATCAATGCCACTTGGCCACCACCGCCCGGCACGCAGATCACGTCGAGCTGCGGGCAGTCGGCGAAGGTCGTCGTCGGCACGATCGAGAAGCCCGAGTCCGTCGGCACGGGAGCCAGCGTCTTCCAGATCATATGAAGCTTGGCATTGGGCACGCGGCACAGGACCTGCGCGGGGCCGGTGGCGTCGAGCTGCGTGACGTCGGGGAAGAGAAGGATGCCGATATGGACCGTGTCTGTCATGTGCGTCTCCTAGTTCGGTCTGCACCATAGGCTCCGAAGGGCCTGGCAGAAATGTCAAATATCGGTTATTTTCTGCCAATGGCCCGACCGCATCGGATCTCGCTTCTCGCCTACGAAGGCTGCCAGCTTCTCGACGTCACCGGACCCGCCGCGGTGTTCGGCGCGGCGAACGACGGACGCGACCGGCCTTTCTACGACGTACAGATCGTTTCGCCCGATGGCGGATCTGTCGTCACGAACTGCGGCGTTGCGATAGTGAGCCATCCTATCGGCGGCCGGCCCGATACGCTCCTGGTCGCCGGCGGCTCGCGCGGTCTGAAGGCGGCGCTCGCGCGCGAAGACGTGCTCGCCTGGCTGCGCAAGGCGGCACCCAAGGCCAAGCGCTTCGGCTCAGTCTGCACCGGCGCCTTCATGCTGGCGGCGGCCGGCCTGCTCGACGGCAAGCGCGTGGCGACACACTGGGCAAGCTGTGAACGGCTTGCCGACCGCTTCCCAGCGCTGACCGTCGATGCCGATGCGCTCTATGTCGTCGACGGCAAGGTCTGGACATCGGCCGGTGTGACCACTGGCATCGACATGGCGCTGGCACTGGTCGAAGCCGATCTCGGCGCCGCGACCGCCAATCTCATCGCCCGGCATTTCGTGCTCTACGCGCGGCGGCCGGGCTATCAATCGCAGTTCAGCCCCTTGTTGCAGGCGCAGACGAATGCCGATGCGCCGTTCGCCGCGCTGGTCAACTGGATGCAGGACAATCTCGACAAGCCGCTCGACGTTCCGGCGCTCGCCGCGCGCGCCGGCCTGTCGGAGCGCAGCTTCTATCGCAAGTTCACCGACGCCACGGGCAAGACCCCGGCGCACTTCGTCGAGGGCCTGCGTCTCGATGCGGCGCGTACGTTGCTGGCCAAGGGACTGCCGCTCAAGGCCATCGCCGGCCGCGTGGGCCTGCGGTCATCGGCGCGGCTGGGGCAAGCGTTCGAGCGTCGCTTCGGCATGGCGCCCTCGCTCTTTCGCGAGATCCACGTCTCTCCTCAGTGACGCAGCCGCAGGCTGCCGATCACCAGAGCGGCGGCCGCGAAACCGGCACTGAGCCAGATCGCCGCGCGGGCGGCATCGGCGGCGGCCACGGCACCGCTGGAGAAGTCGAACAGGCCAAAGATCAGCGCGACCAGCGCCGCACCCATCGTCTGCCCGAGCGTGCGGGCGGAGGCGATGATGCCGCCGGCGCTGCCGCTTCGGTCGCGCGGCACGGCGTTCATCATCAGCCGGTTGTTGGGCGCGGCAAAGATGCCGAAGCCGGCACCGCACAGAACCAGCCGCCACATGATGTTGGCGGCCGACGGATCGGGCGGCAGCAGGGCGGTGAGGATGAGGCCCGCCGTCATACTGGTGAGACCGATGGCACCCAGGAAGCCTGCGTGATGGCGGTCGGCCAGGCGGCCGGCGATTGGCGCGATGCCTGCGAGCGCAAGCGGCCAGGCGGTCAGCAGGATGCCGGTGTCGGTCGCGTTGCGGCCCAGCACCGTGTGGAAGAAGAACGGCAGGCTGACGAAGGCCAGCCCCTGCGCCGTGAAAGTGCAGGTCGATGCACTGATCGACAGCGAGAAGATCGGTCGCCGAAAGACGTCGATGGGCATCATCGGATCGGGGAGTTTGGTTTGGCGCCAGACGAACAGCGTGCCGAGGATCGCGGCGGTGACCAGCTCCGAGATGACCAGCAGATGCGAATGGCCATGCGCCATGCCGTCGATGCCGAAGATCAGCAAGCCGAAGGTCGCGCCCGACATGATCGCCGACAGCACGTCGAACGGCCGGTGCGTATGCGTGGTGTGTGGCAGATAACGTTCCGACAGTATGAAGGCCACGATGCCCAGCGGCACGTAGACGGCGAACAGGATCGGCCACGAGGTGATCGACAGCAGGGCGGCGCCGAGGCTGGGGCCGGCCGCAAGCGAGGTCGCCACGACGGTGGTGTTGAAGCCGAGGCCCCGGCCCAGCATGGCGCGCGGGTAGATCGAGCGCACAAGCGCCGGCTGGATCGCCATGATGGCCGCGCCTCCCAGCCCCTGGAAGGCGCGGGCGGCAATCAGCCAGGGCAGCGACGGCGCCAGCGCGCAGCCGATCGAGGCGATGGAGAACAGCACCAATCCGAAACGATAGACGTGGCGATAGCCCACGATGTCGGCCAACGCCGCCACCGGCAGCAGAGTCACCATCAGGGCGATCTGGCTGGCATTGACGATCCAGATCGAGCTTTCTGCCGAGATGCCGAGATCGTGCGCGATGTAGGGCAGCGCCAGATTGGTCATCGAGTTGCTGAGCACCGACATCGTCAGCCCAATGGTGATCGTCGCCACCGCGAGGATGCGCGGCAGCCCAGGGGGCATTCCGTCGGGAGCAGCCGGAGCTTGCGCCGGTTCAGCCATTCTTATTGCGGAACCGTCGGGGCATCGCCGCCGATGGTGGTCCGCTGCATCAGTCGCTTGTGTTTGGTGGCGTCGTAGTAGGTCGCGCGGTGCAGGACGGCGCGGTTATCCCACACGATCACGTCGCCTTCGCGCCAGGCATGCGAGAGCATGAACTCAGGCTGCTCGGCGCGCTGCGCGAGTTCCCAGAGGATCGCCTTGCCGATCGGTTCGGGCCAATCGACGATGTGGCCGGCGTGCGCGCCGATATAGAGCGCCCGACGGCCGTTGATCGGATTGTCGCGAAACAGGCGCTGCTTGACCGGCGGCAGCTCGGACAACGACTTGGCGCTCAGGATTCCCTTCTGCACGCGATCGCGCGAATGGGCGAGCGCATGCTCGGCGACCAGCGGATGGATCGTCGCCTGCAAGGCGGGCGGCAGCGCGTCCCACGCCGCGCGCATGCTGAGAAACTCGGTATTGCCGCCCTCGGGCGGGCAGATGCGCGCCGTCAGCACCGAGCAAAGCGAGGGGATGCGCTTGAAGGACGAGTCGGAGTGCCAGAAGTAGTTGGCCTTCTGGTAGATCATGCGCATGTCGTCGGGCGGGATCGGTTCGCCCGTCATAATGTCGAGGTTCGACTGCCGCGCGAACTTGGTGCCGGCCGCGGGATTGGCGCTGCCTGTCGTCTCCAACGGTCCGAAGTTTTCGCTGAAGGCGATCTGCTTCTCGTCGTCCATCGGCTGGTCGCGGAAGAGGAGCACGGAGTGCTCCTCGAAGGCGGCCCGGATCGGTCCGAACTCACGCGCCGAAAGCGGACGCGTGATGTCGATCCCTGAAACCTCCGCCCCGAACAGGGGATGGAGCTTGCGGACTTCGATGCTGCCGGTGTTGCGCATGGCGTCTGCTTCCTCTGCTCAGTCGACAATCGCCTGATAGGTGAGCACGCGCAGCTCGCGGCGGATCGGATAGGTCGAGGAGGGCATGAGCTGCGTCAGCAGCACTACCGCCATGTCCTCGGCCGGGTCGATCCAGAAGGCGGTCGAGGCGGCGCCGCCCCAGGCGAACTCGCCCGGCGTGCCGGCGATATAGGCCTTGGCCGGGTCGATCATCACCGAGAAGCCCAGCCCGAAGCCGATGCCGGTGTAGGTCGATTCCGAGAAGCGCGGCGTGCCCATGTCCGCCATGTCGCCGTTCAGGTGGTTCATGGTCATCAGCTCGACCGTCTTGCGGCCGAGCAGGCGCACGCCGTCGAGTTCGCCCTTGTTCAGCATGAACTGGCAGAAGCGCAGATAATCGGCAGCCGTCGAGACCAAGCCGCCGCCGCCGGAGTTCACCTTGCGCGGCGCGAGGTAGCGGCTCTTCGCCGGATCGTCGATCAGGTCGAGCTTGCCGCCGGCACCGGCCGAGTAGTTGGCGGCGAAGCGGTCGTGCTTTTCCTTCGGCACATGGAAGTCGGTATCGATCATGCGGAGCGGATCGATCACCTTCTCCTTGAGATACTTCTCGAAGGGCTGGCCGGAGATCACCTCGACCAGGTAGCCCAACACATCGGTCGCCACCGAATAGTTCCAGGCTTTGCCGGGCTGCGCGATCAGGGGAATCGTCGCCAGCTTCTCGACGACCTGCTTGAGGCTGGTGTCCGCGGTCTGGAAATCGACGCCGTCCTTGGCGCGATAGGCGGCATCGACCGGTGTGCTCTCCATGAAGCCGTAGGTCAGGCCCGATGTGTGGGTCAGCAGATCGCGGAAGTTGATCTCGCGTTCGGCCGGCACCGTTTCCATCTTGCCGCGGCTGCCGCCGACATAGACGCGCGGATTGGCGAAGGCCGGAATGAACTTCGAGATCGGATCGTCGAGCTGAAAGCGGCCCTCCTCGTAGAGCATCATGATTGCAGTCGAGGTGAGCGGCTTGGTCATCGAGTAGATGCGGAAGATCGTGTCGGGCCGCATCGGCTTGTCGCGTGCGACATCCGATTTGCCGTAGACCTCGGCGAAGGCGAGCTGGCCCTTGCGCATGACGCAGGTGACCATGCCGGCGAGTTTTCCGCTGTCGACCCACTGATGCATCCACGTCCGCACGCGATCGAGCCGCGCTGCGGAAAGTCCGACCTGTTCGGGGGTAACGAGCGGCAGCGTGTCCATGGCGATCCTCCTATGAGCCCCGCTAGACTAGCGCAGGACGCCAGGATTCAGACACGCAAAAGACAGGAGGGAGCAATGGCGAGATTGTGCGAAGGACGGGTGGCGATCGTGACCGGCGGTGCGCGCGGTGTGGGCCGGGAGCATTGCCTGATGCTCGCCGAGCACGGCGCCAAGGTGGTCGTGAACGACCTGGGCGGCGATCGTGCAGGCAAAGGCAACGATGTCGGGCCGGCCCAGCAGGTCGTGAACGAGATCAAGGCCAAGGGTGGCGAGGCCGTGGCGAATGGCGACGACGTCTCCGACTGGAACGGCGCCAAGAACATGATCGACCAGGCCGTCTCGGCCTTCGGCAAGCTCGATGCCATTGTGCTGAACGCCGGCATCCTGCGCGACCGCATGCTGGTCAACATGAGCGAGGACGAGTGGGACGCCGTGATCAAGGTGCATCTCAAGGGCACCTTCGCGCCGGCCCGCCATGCCGCCGCCTACTGGCGTGATCAGGCCAAGATCAAGGGCGGTCCGGTCGATGCGCGCATCATCACCACGACGTCGGTCTCGGGCATCTACGGTAATATCGGCCAGACCAACTACGGCGCGGCCAAGGCGGGGATCGCTTCATTCACCGTCATCGCGGCTCGCGAGCTTGGTCGCTACGGCATCACGGTGAACTCGATTTCGCCGTCGGCCTTCACGCGCATGACCGAGGATCTGCGCGAGTACACCGAAGAGGACAAGAAGCGCCGCGATCCCAAGTGGATCGCGCCGGTCGCGACCTGGCTCGTCAGCGAAGACAGCCGCGAAGTTACGGGGCGCGTTTTCCAGGCAGGCAACGGCATCTTCGCGGTGGCCGAAGGCTGGCACAAAGGCCCCGAGGTCGAGCAGATCATGGATCCGATTCAAGCCGGCAAGGTGCTGGGCGAGATCGCCAAGAAGGCGCGCAAGAATGCCGGCATGAACGGCCTGGATCTCGACTAGCGTTGGGGACGTTTCAGGCGGCGTGCTCCCGCAGGAGTGCGCTCGCCCAGTCGACGAACACCTGAAGTCGACGCGATAGATGGCGCCGGTGCGGATAGAGAATGTGCACCGGCATCGGCGCCGCTCGGAGATGGGGCAGGACCTCGACGAGTTCGCCGGCCGCGAGGTGGCTGCGGACGTCGTAGAGGGGAATCTGGATCAACCCCAGTCCGGCCAGGCAGCAGGCGATATAGGCTTCGGCATTGTTGACGGTGATGCGCGCCGGTATCGGTCGCGTTTCGACCTTGCCGTCCTCGATCCATTCCCAGTCCTCGATCCTGCCGCTGGTCGGCGAGGCATAGCCGACGGCGATGTGGTGCTCGAGATCGTCGATCGTTTCCGGCGTGCCATGCTCGTGCAGATAGGACGGGCTTGCGCAGTTGCACAGGGTGATGTCGGCGACCTTGCGCGCAATGAGGCTCGAGTCACCCAGCGGCCCGACACGCACGGCGCAGTCCACTCCCTCGTGCACGAGGTCGATGGCGCGATCCGTGACACCCAGCTCCAGTTCGATCTCAGGGTAGCGGCGGAAGAAGTCGGGAAGTGCCGGCGCAAAGATCAGGCGCCCCATGCGGCCCGGCACGTTGACCGACAGTCTGCCGGCGGGAAGGCTCGACGATTGCCGGAACAGACCTTCGACCTCCTCATAGTCGCCGAGAAGGCGCTCGCAGCGTTCGTAGAAGGCGATGCCCTCCTGCGTGGGCGCCACGCGGCGCGTCGTGCGGGCCAGAAGCCGTGCGCCGATCCGGGCTTCGAGTTCCTGGATGGCCATCGAAACCGAGGAGCGCGGCATCTGCAGGGTTGCCGCCGCCTTGGTGAAGCTGCCGCACTGAACGACGCGGGCGAAGATTCGCAGGCTCTCGATGCGATCCATGGGTTGGCTGATTGTTCATATGGCCGACAAGTGATGTCGGTGGAGGCCACTTTATTCCAATAGGCTGAACGATCAAGGTCGGTTCGTCCGTCCCGACGCTGATCAAGGAGTTTCATCGATGGTCGACCACAGCCTCAAGGGTAAGACCGTGCTGATCGCCGGTGGTGCCAAGAACCTGGGCGGGCTCATTGCCCGCGATCTGGCGGAGCATGGCGCGAAGGCCGTCGCGGTTCATTACAACAGCGTCGCCAGTAAGGCCGAGGCTGACGCGACCGTCGCCGCCGTGCAGGCAGCCGGGGCCAAGGCGGTCGCGCTGCAGGCCAACCTCACCAGCGCAGGCTCGATGGAGAAGCTCTTTGCGGACGCCATTGCCGCTGTGGGGCGTCCGGACATCGCCATCAACACTGTCGGCAAGGTGCTGAAGAAGCCGATCGTTGAGATCTCGGAAGCCGAGTACGACGAGATGAGCGCCGTGAACGCCAAGTCCGCCTTCTTCTTCCTTAAGGAGGCCGGCAAGCACGTGAACGACAACGGCAAGGTCTGCACGCTCGTTACATCGCTGCTCGGCGCCTTCACGCCGTTCTATGCCGCCTATGCCGGCACCAAGGCGCCGGTGGAGCATTTCACCCGGGCAGCCGCCAAGGAGTTCGGCGAGCGCGGCATCTCGGTGACGGCGATCGGTCCCGGCCCGATGGACACACCCTTCTTCTATCCAGCCGAAGGGGCGGACGCAGTCGCCTATCACAAGACGGCGGCCGCTCTTTCGAAATTCACCAAGACCGGCCTTACCCATATCGAGGACATCGTCCCCTATATCCGGTTCATGGTGTCCGATGGCTGGTGGATGACCGGCCAGACCATCCTCGTCAACGGTGGCTATACTACCAAGTAGTATGGCTCAGCTTCCTGTCGATCCCGCGCCGAGATCCTATCCGCCTTTCGTCTCCCTGCTGCGTCGTTCGGCGCGACGATGGGGAGGCGTCGGCTCGGTCGTTGGCTTCGAGGCCATCGAAGCCTGGCTGCTGGGCAATGCCGCGGCAGAGGACGATACCCTGCCGTGCTTCGAAGAACTCGTTTGGCGGCTGGTGACGGCTGGCCTGCCGCTCGACCGTGCCAGCCTGCATGTCGGGACCTTGCACCCGCAGGTCTATGGCTTCGCCTGGAACTGGAACGCCGCTGACGGCTTCTGTGACGAGGTCAAGGTCAGCGAAGAGGCGCTGCAATCCGACGCCTACCGCCGCAACCCGCTGTTCGATGTCATCGAACGGGGGCAAGCCTACCAGGGCAAGACCACCGATCCCGAGGCGGTGGCGCGCCATCCGCTGATGGCGGAACTGGCCAAACAGGGGATCGTCGAATATCTCGCGCTGCCGCTCCGCGCCGGCGGCCGGTATCACAATGCCGCAACGGTCGCGACCGCACACGAAGGGGGCTTCTCGGGCGCGCAACTGGCCGCGTTGCAGCGGGTCCTGAAGCTCTTCGCCTTGCACGTCGAGCGGCAGATCCAGCGGCGCATCGCCGGCAACGTGCTCGATACCTATCTCGGCGCGGCAGCGGGCGGGCGGGTGCTCGACGGTCTCATAAAGCGAGGCGCCGGCGAGCCGATCCGTTCCGTCATTTGGGTGTCCGACCTGCGCGGCTTCACCGACCTGTCGGAACGGCTATCCGGACCGGACATGATCGCGCTGCTGAATGCCTACTTCGGATGCCTAGCGGGCGCGGTGCTCGACCATGGCGGGGAAGTGCTGAAGTTCATCGGCGATGGGCTCCTGGCCGTCTTTCCCTTCGAGACCTTTGCGACGGAGCAGGCGGCGGCACAGGCCGCTCTTGCCGCAGCCGAGCAGGCCTGCGCAGACCTCGAACGCCTGAACGCCACGCCGCCGGCGGAAATCGCTGCCATCGAGGGCTGGCATCCGTTGCGCACCGGGATTGCCTTGCACGACGGCGAGGTGTTCTTCGGCAATGTCGGCGCCCCCGCCCGGCTCGACTTCACCGTGATTGGCCGCGCCGTCAACGCGGCGAGTCGGGTCGAAGCGCTCAGCAAGTCGCTTGGCCGCGCGATCCTGATCACCGAGACGGTGGCCGCCCGTCTTGATCGGCCGCTCGACGATCTCGGGCGCCATCCCCTTCGCGGTGTCGCGCAGCCGGTGGCGATTTTCAGCCCCAAGCCCGCTTAGCGAAAAGGAGGCTGCCTTGCTTTCGCCGCTTGAGTGGAGCGGCCGGGCCGGGCATGTGTCTCTCGACTAGTGTGGGAGGTTAGACATGAAGACCAAATTCAATCGTCGCAGCATCCTGGCAGGAAGCGCCGCTGCCGTTCTTGCGCCTGGCGCCGCGTTGTTGCCCAGCCAGGCTGGCGCACAGGCAGCATGGCCCAACAAGCCGATCCGTTGGGTCGTCCCCTATACGGCCGGTGGCCTCACCGATTCGGTGACGCGCCTCACCCTGGAGAAGACGAACGTCGGCCAGACCTTCGTGGTCGACAACAAGCCCGGCGCCAACTCTCTGATCGGCGCCGAGATGGTCGCCAACGCCACGCCCGATGGCTACACGTTCCTGACCGTCATCGCCGCTCATGCCGCGAACAAGACGCTCTACGAAGGCAAGCTGAAGTTCGATCCGGTGGCGAGCTTCGCGCCGGTGTCGCTGGTCGGCATCGCGCCGATCATGATCCTCGTCAGCAACGACATGCCGGTGAAGAATGTCGGCGAGCTGATCGAGTACGCCAAGAAGAACCCGGGCAAGATCTCGTTCGGCTCCTCGGGCGTGGGTGCGGCCGCCCATCTCTCGACCGAGCTGATCATGCAGGTCACGGGCACCAAGATGGTGCACGTCCCTTACAAGGGCACGGCGCCGGCGCTGGCCGATCTGATGTCGGGCAACCTGCAGCTCCTGCTCGACGTGCCGATCGGCACCATGAGCCAGGTGCGCGCCGGCAAGGTCCGGGCGCTTGCCATGATGTCGAAGGAGCGCGTGCCGGGCGCCGAAGACATCCCCACCATCGTCGAGTCGGGCGGGCCCCTGATCGAATCCTCGAGCTGGGTGATGTTCATGGCCCCGGCCAAGACACCGAAGGACATCGTCGACAAGCTGGGCGCCGAAGTCGCCAAGGCCGTGAAGGACGAGGCGCTCCGCAAGCGGCTGGCCGAGCAGGCCGTGATCCCGGTTGGTGCGACGCCGGCGGAGACCGCGAAGTTCCTGAACGACGAAGTCGAGAAGTGGCGGAAGGTGATCACCACCGCCGGTGTGAAGATCGAGGCCTAGAACGGTTCCCTTTTTCAGGGGAACACTGAACGTTCTGGAAGCAGGCGGCGCCTTCTCGAGGAAGAAGGCGCCGGAGAGCGAGAGGCTCTAGAAGTCTGCGGTCAGCGAAAGCCTGAAGGTTTGCGGCGCTCCGATGCTGAGCGTGGTCGCACCGAAGCCTCCCGCCCAGTAGTTGGTGTCGAAGAGATTCTCGACATTGAAGCGGGCGACCAGGAGCTTTCCCTTGGCGCCGGGGTTCTCGAAGGCATACCGGGCGCCGATGTCGAAACGTGTCCATGCCGCCAGGCTGCGCCGCGGCCAGGTCGCATCGATGTACTGCGAACCCGTATAGACAACGCGGCCGTTAAGCGTGAGTCCGGGCACGAAGGGCAGGTCCCATTCTCCCGCCAGGCGCAGCTCGACGCTCGGGGCCATCGGCGCCGTCCAGCCATTCGTGACGTCGCCCTGGGTCTTCGTCAGGACGGCATCGAGAAACATCGCACCGCCCAGCAATCGCACCCCTTCGATCGGTTCACCGAAGAAGTTTAGTTCGAGCCCCTGATTGCGCTGCTCGCCACCGAGATACTGCGTGTTGTTCGTGACGTTGGTCAGGACGCTCGGTTGGGTGATCTGGAAGAGGCTGGCCGTCGTGGTGAACTTTCCCCAATCGACTTTCACGCCGACCTCGAACTGCGTCGACACATAGGGAGGAAAGATCTCGCCGGAGTTCGTGAAGGCAGGCCCCACGACGATGCCCTGCTGCAAGCCCTGGATGAAGTTGCCATAGAGGGAGACGTTGCTCCACGGCTTGGCCACGAACGCCACCGACGGTGTGAGCGCGCTCTGGTCGTAGCTCGATGTCGGAGCGCCGGTGAGCACGTTGTAATTGGTGGATTTGACCTGCTGCAGGCGTCCGCCGAGCGTGAGCTGGATGCGCTTGTCCGCCATCAGCAGCGTATCGGCGATGGCGAGGCTGGAGAGCGTGCTTGTCGCGGTCTTGTTGGCCTGGGGGTTCGCAAGATTTGGCCGCGCAACGATCAAGGGATCGTAGATGGTCGTGGCATAGGCCGTGCCGTTGACCGCATTCGCGCCCTGGTCCTGCTGAAGCATCGTGGCACTGAAGGCGAACTCGTGGCCGATCGGACCGGTATCGGCCGTGCCGCGGATACCCGCTTCGCCGGTAAGCCATGTCGTGTAGATGTTCTGGGTACGCGGCGTGGTCGTGGCGGCGCCGGACATGTTGTTGACGGCGACATTGAACACGCCGAACTGCCCGTTGCGATAGTCGTGCGCACCGAAGGTCGCATAGGCGGTGATGCGCTCCGTCAGATCGAACTCGCCTCTGACGATGCCGAAGATGTCCTTGCGCTCGTTGGTGCTCCACGGCTGCCCGCCGGGATTGCTGCGGGCATTCGGTGCCCACGGCACCGGAACATTGGCCCCCAGCGCGATGAACGGGATCAGGCCATTGATGAACTGGTACTGGTAGCCGAGGTCGGCCGACAGACGCACGCGCTCGCCGCGGAAATCCAGGCCGAGCGTCGCCAGGGCCCTCTTGTCGCTGTTCCACTCCACGGCGGTCTGACCGGCGCGATAAACGCCGTTGATACGTATGCCGACCTCCTTGTCCGGACCGACGCGGCGACCGACATCGACATGGCCGCCGAACTGCGCCGTCGAGTTGTAGGACGCGGTGAACTGGGTAAGCGGATCGGGGCCGGCGCGCTTGGCCACGAGATTGATCGTGCCTCCGACGGAACCGCCCGGTGGCATACCAAACAGCATCGCGCTGGGGCCCTTGAGCACTTCGACCCGTTCGGCAAACTCGGGCATCACCGAGAGGTAGGGCGCCATGCCTTGCAATCCGCCGAGCATGGGCGAATCCAGGACGCTGAAGCCGCGGATGTACATGGCGTCGATGCCGGTGCTTCCGTCGGGATAGAACGACCTCACCGACGGATCGTCGATCAGGACATCTCGTATCGTCTTCGCCTGCTGGTCCTGCGCCTTCTTCGCCGTGTAGCTCGTCTGGTTGAAAGGCGTGTCCATCACATCGCGATTGCCGAGCAGGCCGAGCTGACTTCCTGTCGCGACCTGGCCACCGGCATAGGGGGCCGGGATATTGTCGATCATCGCCTGAGACGGGACCGGATAACCCTGCACCTGCACGGGATCGAGCTGCAGTGTGGAGTCGCTGCTCTGGCCGATACGGTGCAGGGCGATCGTGGCGCCGCGCGATCCCGACCAGGAAAGGCCGGTCCCGGCCAGAAGCTGTTGCAGGGCGGCGTCGATCGTCATCGTCCCCTGCACGCCTGGCGTGGAGACGCCCCGCACCAGCGCAGCATCGGCGGTGATCTGCCGGCCGGACTGCTGGCCAAACATCGGCAAAGCGCTGGCGAGTGGTTGAGGGGGGATGTTGAAGGTGCGTGTGTTCGCCGCCTGCGCCATCATCTGCGCCGAAGGTGGCGGCTCCTGCGCCTGAGTTGTCGCCGTAGTTGCCGCCAACGCGGCCAGAAGCGTCGACGCTCCCGCAACTGCGCGGAAGCGCACCGCTCGAATGCGCATCTTCGTCACGCCAGACTCCATTCCCCAAGACTCAGAGCTGGCGCGATACGGCGGCGGCTCGCCTGGGAAAGGCGTCGCGTTGCTGCTCCCTTATCGATGCAACGACGTGGCTGAGTGAAATTCTAAAAATTCTTCGCAGCCTCTACGAACCGGAGATCACGAGCACCCATGGCGTGACGCGGCGTACTTCCGCGCCGTGAGCGCGCGCCATCCCGCGCAGGGCTTCCTCGGGGTCATCGAGATTGTAGGCGCCCGTTATGCGCAGATCGCCGAGCGCGTCGTCGGTCAGGATGATGGCGCCTCGCCAATAACGGCGAAGCTCGTCGACGGCGTCCCGCAGGCTTCGGTCCTGGGCCAAGAGCTGGCCCTGTCGCCAGCCGGCGATCAAATGGGGAGGTTCGTCGGCACGACGGATCTCGCCTTTGCGCGCGACTTTCACGGACTGGCCAGCTTCTAGTCGTTCGGTGGCGGTGAAAGCGCCCTCCGAAGCGCCAACCTGTACGATGCCCTCCTGCACGGCGACGCTGACGCTGCCCGTTTCCCAACGCACGTCGAAGCTGGTGCCAACCACCAGGGCCTGGACGTCGCCCGCGACGACGCGGAACGGGCGGGCCTTGTCGGGTTTGACCTGGAAGAAGGCCTCGCCCTGCAGCAGCCGCACGCGCCGTTCGCCAGCCTCGTAGGAAACCGCGATGGCGCTGGCAGGGGCCAGTGTCACCTCGCTGCCATCCTGCAATTCGAGATGACGCAGTGCCGCCGTGCCGGTCGTGTAGTCGGACCGGAGCTGCACGAGCGCCACAGGCGCGGCGACGAAAGCGAATGCCGCGGCGACAGCCATCCCCATCGTGGCGAGCAGCCAGCGTCGCTTCAGTGCCTCGATTATCCCCACAGCCGAGGCGGTGGGTGTGCGTATCGTTCCGCGTCGTCGGTCCACGAAAGGGAGCCACTTGTCGGCGTGAACCGGCGTCATCGTGGCAACCATGCCGGAGACATGACGAGTCGCCACCCATGCCATCTCATTCAACGGGCTCGCTGCGCGCCAGACCTCGAAACGACGGCGCAGATCGTCGTCGTCAGGCTCCTCCTGCAGCAGGATGAGCCACTCGGTCGCCTCTCGCGAGGCGAGCTGCCGTGCCTGGTCCGCCGTGTCCTCCATCCCCTTCCTCTTCACGCCTTTTTCAGGCGGAGTCCTACCTTGGTAACGATCCAGTCGCCCAAGATTCCAAAAATAGTTCAGGGCCATCCCAGGCGGTGTTTGCAGTGCTGCAGCGCATCCGTCACCAAGACCTGGGCCAGTGGCAGGGAGATGCCAAGGAAGGCCGCAATCTCCCGCAGCTTGCAGCCGCCGAATCGATGCATTTCGAAGGCAATGCGTGTCCGCTCCGGCAGCTCGGCCAAAGCCTCGTCGAGCAGGCGCAGTTCATCGCGATAGAGGGCTACGGCTTCGGGCGTCGACGGCCCGTCGCGCGTCGCCGCAGCCGCCACGTCGAGGTCGATCCTGGCGAAGACTTTGTCCTCGCGCGTGCCACGGCGGCGCCCGTCGACCGCCAGGTTGCGCACGATGCGGTAGAGGTAGGCGAGCGGCTCGCCGAGCAGCCGCTGCCGTGCGACCTCGTCGAAGCGCAGCCACGCTTCCTGGACCAGATCCTCCGCCTGCGCACGCGAGCCCACGATGCCGGTGGCGTAGTCGACCAGCGATCGGCGGTGCGCGATGAACAGGGATGTGGTGTCGAAGGACAAGGCAAAAGCACATTACTGAAATTGCGAACCGTTCGCAATTGGGTAGCCGCCGATCTTCGCGAACAGCGAAACCGTAGAGTCCGGCAGTCCTTTGACGTGGCGTAGGATTTGCTCGACCCTCGTTACTGACGCGATGCATTCGAAGAGGAGGTCACTGTGCAGAGTTTGGTACGCCGAGGTCTGACCACCGCTATCGCAACGCTGGCTGTAACGTGGCCGCTTGCGGCCATCGCACAAAGCCCGCCGACAACGGTGCGCGCGGTGATGCATTCCGACCTCAAGGTGATCGATCCGATCTGGGTGTCGGCGCAGATCGCTCGAACCCATGGCTATCTTGTCTACGACACGCTGTTCGCGCTCGACGCCGACATGAAGGTGCAGCCGCAGATGGTCGACAGCTACAAGGTGAGTGACGACAAACTCACCTACACCTTCGTCCTGCGCGATGGCCTGCAATGGCACGACGGGAAGCCTGTCCTGGCGGCGGACTGCGTTCAGTCGATCAAGCGTTGGGCCGAGCGCGACGGCGTCGGGCAGCGCCTGATGCAGAGCACCAAGGATCTCGAGGCCGTCGACGACAAGACGTTCCGGCTGACGCTCAAGGAACCCTATGGCTTTGTCGTCGAGTCGTTCGCCAAGCCCGGCAGCACCGCGCCCTTCATGATGCCCAAGCGCATTGCCGATACGCCGGGCACGCAACAGATTCGCGACGCGACGGGATCGGGTCCTTTCGTCTTCAAGGCCGACGAATGGAAGCCGGGCGAGAAAGTCGTTTACGTCAAGAACACCAACTACAAGCCTCGCGCCGAGCCACCCTCCGGCCTGGCCGGCGGCAAGGTGCCCAAAGTCGATCGCATCGAATGGCTCGTGATGCCCGACGTGCAGACTGCGGTGAATGCCCTGCAGAACAACGAGATCGACATCATCGAAGCGCTGCCGCCCGATCTTTTGCCGATGCTGCAGACCAACAAGTCGATCGTCTATCAGCGTGGCAAGTATCCCGGCCAGTACACGTTCCGCATCAACTGGCTGCATCCACCCTTCGATAATCCGAAGATCCGCGAGGCTGCAGGTTACGCCATCGATCAGAAACCCTTCCTCGATGCGCAGATCGGCGACGAGAAGTTCTACCAGGTGTGCAAAGCATACTTCATCTGTGGCACGCCGCTCGCGACCACCGAAGGCATGGACGGCCGCCTGGAAGGCAATGTCGCCAAGGCGCGGGAACTTCTCAAGGAGGCCGGATATGATGGCACGCCGGTCGTGCTGATGCGGACGACCGACCTGCCGGCTCTGGTCAATCTCGCACCTGTTGCCAAGGCGCAGCTCGAGAGGGCCGGCTTCAAGGTCGACATGCAATCGGCGGACTGGCAGACCACGGTCAGCCGCACGAACAAGCGGGATGCGCCGGCCAACGGCGGCTGGAACCTCTTCCTCACGAGCTGGGGCGCGCTCGATTCCTCCAACCCGATCGTCTCGCAAAACCTCAACGCGTCATGTGAGAAGGCGACTCCCGGCTGGCCCTGTGACAAGAAGTTGGAAGAACTGCGCGACCAGTTCGCCCGGGCGCCCGACCTCGAACAGCAGAAGAAGATCGCGGCGGAGATCCAGGTTCGCGCCGCGACCTTGGGCACGCATTATCCGCTCGGCGAGTGGTACGGCATGATGGTTCATCGCACCAACACCAAGGGCTGGATGCCCCCGATGACGGCAATGCTGTTCTGGAACGCCGAAAAGACCGGACCTTAGTATTCTAGGGAAAGGTGGTTGCGGCGTCGGTCACCCGACGCCGCAAGGCTTCGTTCAGTTCGCCGCAAAGCAGTAGAGCAGGCCGGCGCCACCGGTGGCCACGAGCGAGGCTGCGTCGCAGGCCCGCGACGGGTGCGAGGTATTCCACGACTTGGACGGTTCGTCGTCGCGCAGGCCCATGCGGTCGACATGACCGACCATGGCGTTGCCTTCGCCGCTCTTGGTCCAGTTCCCGCACGTCATGTCCTTGTCGGGCGGAAACGCAGTCCCGTTGGCTTGCGTGCCGGTCAGAATGTCGTGTTGGTTCACGGTGTAGAGCCGGCTCGGGATCAGGCGGCCGGTTTCGGCGACGGCAGTCTCGGCGCTGATCTTGTTGTTGGGGGAGTGCAGATCGTCGACGTTGGCGGCGACCTGAACGCCTCTGGGGTTGGTCCAGGGCCCTTTGCCGATGCGATCGCGGGCATTGACCGCCGTCGCGCCGCCCACCGCCTGGGTGCTGAGATAGGCGCGCCAGGTCTTGGTGCCGGCGCCGGCCTTGGCGGCTAGCGTCTGGCAGTGGCGATCCGCGCCCTCCAGGCCGCCATAGTTGGCGCCTTGCGGCCCGCCGATGCTGGTGACGAAAAAGGTCATCTCGGGAAACTGCGGCGGTGGTTGCTGGGCGTAGGCTGTTGCCGTCAGCATCATTGTCGTTGCGGCAATCCCTGCCAGCGCCTGTCTGGTAAGCGTCATCGTTCTCTCCCCAGGTTCTTGCTTGATTGACGCCGTCATCCTCACGTCGCCCAGGGCACAACCCCAAGTCACTTTCCCGTGGGCCGAAGCAGGTTGGTCAAGGAGAGGAGGTGGACTTGCCACGCCGGAGCCGTGCACGGAACAGGCCGTCGTGCCGCTGAGGTGGAGACTGCGACGCTACTTCCAACGCACATGCGCAAGTGTTGCGCATCAGGATGTCCGTGGCATCGATGCGTGCGCCCGCTTCGATGCCTCAACCTTAGAGTGTGCGCCGTTGCCGCCGGCGGGCCGTCATCGCCCTCGCCAAGCGCTGCCTGGTTCTTTCCGATGCCGATGTTCGGCGTGTACCGGCGGTCAAACCGCGGCGGCCCCGCGTCGTTGTGCCGCCACGGTCCGCGACCTCAAGCAGTTCCTGTGCAACGGCGCCGAATGGTCCGGATGTTTGCGGATATTGTCCGCGTGCCATCGCGCAGAATCGTCGTTCTGCGTCGTTCCCTCGCCAAGTCCGCTCGACACTTCACCAAGTCCGCAATCCAAAGTCTGTGAACAGGCCGACAGTCCTTGTGCAACCTCAAGCCTTTACTCGTTCGATGCCGTAGCGTTTGCTGCGTGGATGATCTCGCCTCTCAGTCTGGCGAACGGCCTTACGCTCCTGTTCGCTTTGCTCTGCCTCTGGATGTCGGCATCTCAGTCGCGCGGTGGCATGACCACCTTGGGACGACTGGCATTGCCGGGCGGGTTTGCGATCATCGCCGCGCTCATGCTCCTGGCGAGTGTCTTCGAGACGAGCGTCTTTCACGATGTCCTTTGGTTGGCAGCTTTCGTCGTCGGCTCGTTCTTCGGGCGTCGGCGTGGTTGGGCATTGCCGGTGCGCGCCGACAAGGCGACCGGTCTCGTCTGGCTGCCGCGCACGATCGACGGTGTTCTGGTGTCGCTGTTGTTGGTAGCGGCGATGTCCGTCGATTTTACCTCGGCGTTGGTCGGCGACGTCATCGTCGAGCCGGCATACATCGCGGCGGTCAGTGCCCTCTGCGGTGGCTTCCTCGGCTATCGTGTTCTCGTGATCGCGCTCCGCAGCATCCGCCCCGGTGGCGGTCCGTCGGAACTTTCCCGCGCGTCGTGACTTCCGCAAACGGCTTCAGCAGTATGATCGGGCACCCACTGAGCAGGTGAACGATGACGTTGAAGGTCGGACGCGTGGATCATCTCGTTTTGAGCTGCCGGGATGTCGAGGCGACGGCCGCCTGGTATCAACGTGTTCTGGGCATGACCAAGCAGGTCTACGGGCGAGAGCAGCGCATCGCGCTCTTCTTCGGCAACCAGAAGATCAATGTTCGCCCCACCGGCGATGAGAGCTGGGTGACGTCCAAGGTCGACACGCCTGGCGCGCTCGATCTGTGCTTCGTGACATCGTCGACGCCGGCCGAGACGGTTGCCCATTTCAAGGCGTGCGGCGTGAAGGTTGTCGAAGGTCCGACAACCCGCTCCGGTGCGTTGGGGGCGTTTGTGTCCGTCTACTGTCACGACCCCGAGGGTAATCTGATCGAAGTCTCGTCTTACCCTGAGACTTCGAGCTAGAGCCCCTTCAACGTCTCCACGACCTTCGCCTGCGGCCACGTCCAGCCGCTCGCGCTTTCGTAGGCGCGCATGGCTTGCAGGACGACGTGATCGGCGCGTGGTGCACCGATGATCTGAAGGCCGACCGGCAGCCCGGCCTTGGTGAGGCCCGCCGGCATCGATGCGGCAGGTTGGCCGGTGAGGTTGCACGGCAAGGTGTAGGGCGCGCCCTTGGTCCAGCGGGGAAACGCTTCGGAATTATAGAGCGTCTCGACCGGCGGTCCTGCTGTCGGCGCAATCGGTGCCAGCAGCAGATCGTACTTGCGGTGCCAAAGGGCGAGGTCGCGCGCCAGCTTGCTCTTGGCCTCGTAGCTCTTGGCATAGTCGGCGAGTGTGATGGCGAGCCCCTTTTCTGCGGCAGCACGGAAGCCGGGATCGAGCTTGCCGTGAAGCTGCGTCGGGATCTGGCGGAAGCGGGTCGCAAAGCTGCCGATCCACAGCGGCTCGAACGACAACTGCAACGGATCGATCAACGGACCGACATCCTCGACGTGCGCGCCGAGTTCCTCGAAACGCTTCGCTGCCGCGGCAACGAGGTCGCGGACTTCGGGGTCGGCCTTCACATGGCCGAAGTCGAGGCTGAGGCCGATCTTCCAACCCCGCACGCCGGCGTCGAGGCCGACTGTATAATCGCGCGGCTCGGCCGGCAGCGATCTCCAGTCGCGCGCATCCGGGCCCGCGGTGATGTTCAGCGCCATGGCCGTGTCGAGCACGGTGCGCGACAGCACGCCCTGGCTGATCACGTCGGCGAAGGGCGCATCGGCAGGATATTGCGGGATGCGTCCGAACGACGGCTTGAGACCGACCAGGCCAGTATGGCCGGCGGGTATGCGGATCGAGCCGCCGCCATCGTTGCCGTGATTGAACGGATTGATGCCGGCCGCCGTGAGCGAGGAGGCGCCGCCCGACGAACCGCCCGGCGAGTGCTTCAGATTCCACGGACTGCGGGTCGTGCCCTGGAGCGGCGAGTCGGTCAGCGCCTTCCAGCCGAACTCCGGCGTGGCGGTCTTTCCCAGTAAAATCATGCCGCCTGACTGCAACCTTTCGACGACCGGCGCGCTTTCCTTCACCGGCGTTTCGTCGGTGGCGTGCGAGCCGTAACGCGTCGGCCAGCCTTTCACGTTGGTGGTGTCCTTGATGGTCGTCGGGATGCCATCAAAGGGAGAAAGGGGCTGATTCTGCTGCCAACGCGCTTCCGAAGCGGCCGCTGCAGCCTTGGCGCCGGCTTCGTCGATCATGACGAAGGCGTTGAGATGAGGTTGCAGCTTCGCTGCACGAATGAGCATTGCGTCGACGACCTCAACGGGTGAGGCCTCTCGACGCTGATAAAGTTTTGAGAGTTCCGCTGCGGAAAGCCAGTCAAATGATCGTTCAGACATGCGTATTTGGTCGGTTCTCGACGAAGTGAGGATGTTTCAAATTAAGGGTGCTTACGCAGTGTCGACTCTGATTTCTCGCAAGTCGAGAGCGTATTGGAGAGCGCGTGATGGAAACGATTACTGCTCTGGTCGCGGCCGGAGCCGCCCTCGGGCTTAGTTATATGATTGGCCGATCGCTTACGGCCTCAATGCTTCTCGTCGCCCTCGGCGGCTTTGCGAGTGGCCTGGGTTTCGCCATCCTGTTCTTCGTTCTCACGGTGACCATCGGCCATCTCGTGCCGGGTGTCTTCGAGCCGTGGTTCGTCGGTGTTCACTTCATCGGGCTTGCTGTCCTTGGACCGATCCTCGGCGCAGCGATTGCGACCCTCGCGCATCGTCACGTCGAGCGTGTCGATGCGGCCCGCCTGCCTTTCTAAGGCAGGCACTCCCGGCCTGCCGTTCGCGGCAGGCATTCTAACACTCGAAATCCGCATCTTTCCCGCACCCGTCCGGCGACGCTAAGCTCGCGCCAAAGGGGAGGGACCATGACCGAGGTGAAGCTCGGCGCCGGCACGGCCGTGCGCATCGAGGAAAGCTACGAGCCAAACTTCGACGCCAAGACGTTCTTTCCCGACTGGGATCCGGCCGTCGTGCAGCGCCATCGCGATTGGCTGTTGCCGGCGCACTACGACGAGGCGTCGGGCTGGCTGAAACTCAGTGTCCATAGCTGGCTGTTGAAGGTCGGCGGCAAGAACATCCTGATCGATACCTGCGTCGGCAATCACAAGCCACGCCCGCATCGGCCGAAGTGGCATCTCATGGAGACCAAATATCTCGAGCGGCTGAAGGCGGCCGGCGTCGAGCCCGATCAGGTCGACATGGTGATGTGCACGCATCTTCACGTCGATCACGTCGGCTGGAACACGCGCCTCGACAACGGGCGCTGGGTGCCGACGTTCAAGAACGCCAAGTACGTGTTCAGCCGCGCCGACTACGATCACTACCTGAAGCTCGACAATGATCCACAGACCGGTCCGGTCAATGCTGGTTCGTTTCGCGACTCCGTGCTGCCAGTGGTCGAAGCGGGCCTCACGCAGATGGTGGAGGGCGCGGCGCACCTCGACGAGAACTTGATGGTCGAACCGGCGCCGGGCCACACGCCGGGCACCATCGCCATCAAGTTCGAATCACGTGGGGAGAAGGCGCTGTTCTGCGGCGACATCCTGCATCACGCCCTGCAGGTCTATCATCCCGAGTGGAACAGTTTTGCTTGCGCCGACGGGACCGGGGCGCGCAAGAGCCGGCGCGAGGCGCTGGAACATTGTGCCGGCAGCGGTGCACGCCTGATGCCTTGTCATTTCGGCGCGCCGTTCAGTTGTCACATCGACCACAAGGGCGACGGTTTCGTGCCGCGCTTCGACGCTGCTTTCTAGAAGGGGAGAGAAATGATCTACGAACTGCGTGTCTACAAGTGCGTGCCGGGCCGTCTGCCGGCGTTGCTCAACCGCTTCGCCACCATCACGCTGAAGCTGTGGGACAAGCACGGCATCAAGCAGGCCGGCTTCTGGACGACACTGGTCGGCGAATCGAACCAGGAGCTTTATTACCTGCTGGCTTGGGACTCGCTGGCCGACCGCGAGAAGAAGTGGAACGCTTTCGCGGCCGATCCCGAGTGGCTCGCCAAGCGCGCCGAGACCGAGAAGGACGGCGCCATCGTCGCCAATGTCTCCAACCAGTTCCTGTCGCCGACCGCCTTCTCGTCGGTGAAGTAGTTAATCGGCCTTGAGGCCCGCTTCCTTCGCGAGGCGGGCCCACTTGGCGAAGTCGTCCGCTACGTAGGCGGCGAACTCCGCAGGCGATCCGAACTGGGGATCGGCTCCGAGATCGACGAATTTCCGCAAGATGTCCGGAGAGCGGACCGTACCGTCGACTGCAGCATGTAGGCGGTCGATCAGGGCTTTCGGCACGCCGGGCGGCAGGAAGATCCCGTAGGAAATGGCGGCCTCGTAGCCGGGCAGCCCGGACTCCGCGATCGTCGGAATGTCGGGCGCTGCTGCCGAGCGCACGAGGCTGGTCTGGCCCAAGGCGTGCATCTTGCCGGACTTGGCATGAGGCAACGCCGTCGACAGGCCACCGAAATAGATGTCGACGAGGTTCGCCATCAGGTCCGCCATCGCCGGACCGCCGCCCTTGTAGGGCACATGGACGATGTCGAGCTTGCCCATCGCCTTGAAGAGTTCCAGCGCGAGATGGGTGGCGCCGCCGGCGCCGGCTGAGGCGCCGTTCAGCTTGCCGGGATGGGAGCGAGCCAGGGTCAGCAGTTCGGGGATGTTCCTGGCGGGCAAATTGGGCCGCGTCACCAGCAGCATCGGGTTGATCCCGACGGGCGCCACGGCAGCGAAGTCCGTCCGTATGTCGTAGGGCATGTTGCGGTTGAGCGCCGGGGCCACGGTGGTCGATCCATTCGAGGCCAGCATGAAGATGCTGCCATCCGGCGCGCTCTTGGCGGTGAAGCTGGCGGCAATCTCGCCGTTCGCACCGGCCTTGTTCTCGACCACGATCGACCGGCCTAGGCGCTCGCCGATACCCGGCGCGATGAGGCGCGCCAGCAGATCGTTCGGGCCACCTGGTGGAAAGCCGACGATGAAGCGCAACGGACGATCGGGAAAATCCTGCGCCTGTGCGCGCGCCGCGATGAGCGGCGCGGCGAGGAGGCCCATGACGATGCTGCGACGGATCGGCTTGACCATGCGGCAAGTATGCTAGGCTTTGCGGGTAAAGGGAGGATAGAAAATGCAAAGAAGAACATTCGTGGGTGCGGGCAGTGCCGCGCTCGCCGCTCTGGTTGCCGGCCCGGCATACGCGCAGAAGATCACCGGTGACGTGCGTTTCCTGTGCGGCTTCGCACCGGGCGGCACGGCCGATCTCCTGTCGCGCATCCTCGCGGAAGCGGTGGGGCCGGAAGTCGGCCAGAAGGTGATCGTCGATACCAAGACCGGCGCCAGCGGCTTCATTGCCAACGAGGCGATTGCCAACGCACCGCCGGATGGCCGCACCATCGGGCTGGCCGCCATGGCGGCGCTCTGCGTCGCGCCGGTGATGCCGGGGCAGAAGCTGCCGATCAACGTCGATACCGATCTCACGCCGATCGCCAACATCGCCGGCGTCTACAACATGCTGGTCGTCGGCAAGCACATGCAGTACCGCACCGTGCCGGAGATCATCGACTTCGCGAAGAAGAACCCGGGCAAGCTCACCTATGCGTCGGCGGGCAACGGTACGTCGCAGCATCTGGCGGCCGAGCTCTTCAAGAAGATGGCCGGCATCAACATCCTGCACGTTCCCTATCGCGGCGGCGCGCCGGCCATCCAGGACATGATCGCGGGCAATTGCGACATGATGTTCGGCAACATGCCGGAGTTCCTGGGCCAGATCGGTGGTGGCGGCCTGATCCCGGTGGCCTTCGGCTCGCCGCGGCCTTCGCCGCTCTTTCCCAACCTGCCGCTGATCTCGAAGTTCCTGCCGGGCTTCGAGGTGGTGAACTGGTTCGGCGTGTTTGGCTCCAAGGGTCTGCCGGCCGACCTGACCGACTATTGGAACAAGGCGCTGCGTGCCGCCGTTGCCAAGCCGGAGGTGCAGAAGCGCTTCCTCGAAAGCGGCATGGACACCATCATCGGCTCACCGGCCGAGTTCAAGGCCACGATTATGGCCGACCGCAAGAAGTGGGCGGAAGTCATCAAGGAAGCCGGAATGCGTGCCGACTGAAGTGACGCCCTGAAGGGGCAGAGAGGGCCGCTCTTTCCTCGACTCCGGTCCGGTGGGCTGGTAGCACTAAGTTGTCAGACAACTAAGCAACTCATGAGGAAACGATGAGACGCGTTCTGGCTGGCGTAGTGGCCGCGGCGATTGCCCTCTCTGCCGTTCCGGGCTTTGCCCAGGAGAAACTCACCGTGTGGTGGGTAAAGGGTTTCTACAAATCCGAGGACGAGGCGCTCTACGCCGCGATCAAGAAGTTCGAGCAGAAGACCGGCGTGAAGGTCGACCTGTCGCAGTATGCGGTGCAGGACATGAACGCCAAGTCGGTGGCCGCGCTCGAATCCGGCACGCCGCCGGACGTCGCCTATTCCGATACATACGATGTGCAGACTGCCGGCAAGTGGGCCTTCGACGGCAAGCTCGAGGACATCACCGACATCATCGAGCCGATGAAAGACCGCTTCGCGCCGGTCACCATCGAGACGGCCTACCTCTACAACGACAAGACCAAGAAGAAGGCCTACTACGGCTTCGCCCTGAAGCAGCAGACGCTGCACATCCAGTACTGGAAGGACATGCTGGGCCAGGCCGGCTTCAAGGAAAACGATATTCCCGGCACCTGGAAGGAGTACTGGTCCTTCTGGTGCGACAAGGTCCAGCCTGCCGTGCGCAAGGCCACGGGCCAGCGGGTCTACGGCATCGGCAGCCCGATGGGCGTCGAGTCGACGGACTCCTTTCAATCGTTCCTGAGCTGGGTCGATGCCTACAACGTCAAACTGGTCGACGATTCGGGCAAGGTCCTGGTCGACGATCCCAAGGTGCGGCAGGGCCTGATCGATGCGCTGAAAGATTATACCGACGTCTATGTGAAGGGCTGTACGCCACCGTCGTCGACGACCTGGAAGGACCCCGACAACAACGTCGCCTTCCACAATCGTACGACGGCGATGACGCACAACTATACGATCTCGATTGCCGCCAAGTGGCTGGACGACGCCAACAACGAGGCGCTGACGCCGGAACAGCGCGCCGCCGGCCGCAAGGCCTACGACGAGCTGATCGCCACGTCGGGCTTCCCCAAGAAGCCGGACGGCACGCCGATGGTCTATCGCACGGCCGTCAAGGTCGGCGTGATCTTCGAGGGTTCCAAGAACAAGGCGCGGGCACGCGAGTTCCTGAAGTTCCTGTTCGAGGAGGACAATCTCCGTCCCTACGTCGAAGGCGCGCTGGGCCGCTGGTTCCCCGTTACCAAGGCCAGCCAGGAGAGCCCGTTCTGGCAGGCCGACCGGCATCGCAAGGCCGTCTACGACCAGTTCAAGGCCGGCACGCTGCCGTTCGAGTTCACCAAGAACTACAAGTTCACCATTCTCAACAACGAGAACGTGTGGGCCAAGGCGATGAACCGCGTGGTCAGCGAGAAGGTGCCTGTCGAGAAGGCGGTCGACGAGATGATCGCCCGCATCAAGGAAGTGACCAAGTAGGCCATCTGTCCAGAGTAGGCGCCCAGAGCAGCCGTATGACAGCGTCCGCGATCGACACGCCGGCCCGTCGGGAGAAACCCCGGTGGGCCGGCTTTGCGCTGTCCCAACGGCAGAGCTGGGGGCTGCTCTTCGTGGCGCCGTACATCGCCATGTTTGTCGGCTTCGTGCTGTTTCCCGTTGGTTTCAGCTTCTGGCTGGCGCGCAGTCCGCGGCTCTATGTCGAGCTCGCCAACGATCCGATTTTCCTGCGCACCGTCATCAACACCTTCGTTTTCCTGGTGGTGGCGATCAACGTGAAGATGGCGCTGGCACTCTTCCTGTCCGGCTTCTTCACGCATGGTCGGTGGTGGGTGAAAGTCCTGGCGGTGTTGTTCGTGCTGCCCTGGGCGGTGCCGTCGATCCCGACCATCCTCTCGGTGCGCTTCATGCTCAACCCCGAGTGGGGCGTGATCAATACGCTGATCTTCCAGCTCACCGCCGAAGACGGGCCCAATTGGCTGAACGACCCGACCTTGGCACTTTCGCTGTCGATGCTGGTGCACATCTGGAAGTCGCTGCCGTTCTGGACCCTGATCCTGCTAGCAGGCCGGCTCGCCATCCCGCACGAACTCTACGAGGCCGCCTCGGTCGACGGCGCCGGCGCCTGGCATCGCTTCCGCTACATCACCTGGCCGTCGATGAGCACGCTCTACGTCACCTGCACCTTGCTCTCGATGATCTTCACCGTGGGCGACTTCAACAGTGTCTATCTGCTGACTGGCGGTGGCCCGGCTGATCTCACCCATGTGCTGGCCACGCTCGGCATCCGCTACCTGCGGCTCGATCAGGTCGGGCTTGCCATGGCGTCGATCGTCTGCGCCCTGCCGCTGATCCTGCCGCTGGTCTATTTCATGATGAAGCGGCTATCGCGATGAGACCGCGCAAGCTCCTGCGCAACATCGGCCTCGAAGCGGGATTGCTGCTGATCGGCATTCCGGTCCTGTTGTGGACCCTGATCCCGATCTACCACATGCTGCTGTTCGCGATTTCGCCCAAGGACGCGGCGTTCTCGGGCCAGCTCTGGCCGGCGAATCCCACTCTGCGCAACTTCGAGATCGTCTTCGCCCAGAAGCACCACTTCCTCTATCACTTCTGGCTGCAGATGTTTAACTCGCTGATCATCTCGATCGGCACGGCGGCCATCACGCTGTTCGTCGCGACGGCGGCGGCGTTTGCGATCAGCCGCCTGCGCATGAAGGGCGGCCGTCTGGTGATGAACCTGGCGCTGCTCACCTACTTCATCCCGGCCGCCTTCCTGGCGGTGCCGATGTACAAGACCATGGGCATGTACGGCCTGCTCAACAACGACTGGGCGCTTGTGCTGGCAATGGCCACCATCGCCTCGCCCTATGCCATCTGGATCCTGCGTCAGGCGTCCGACAAGCTGCCGGTCGAGCTCGACGAGGCCGCGATGATCGACGGTGCGTCGCCGTTCCAGCTCTTCCGCATGATCTACCTGCCGCTGATGGTGCCGTCGCTGATCGCCGTCGGCACTTACGCGCTGCTGCTGGCGTGGAACGAGTATCTCTACGCCTTCCTGTTGCTCTCGAAGGACACGGCGATCACTTTGCCCGTGGCGTTGGGCAACTTCCTCTCGGCCGACGATTCGCCGTGGGAGCTGCTGATGACGGCGGGCTTCCTCTACGCCCTGCCGCCGGCCGCGATCTACTACGCCTTCCGCAAGTACATGTCCTCCGGCCTCACGGCCGGAGCGGTGAAGGGGTAGCGGCCGGCATTGCGCCGAGCTTGGCTGCCAGCCGTTGCTTGTCGGCTTCGGGCCGGATGAACAGCAGGCCGATCAGCCCGCCCACGATCAGCAGGCCGCCCAGGATGACGAAGCCTTGCTCGTAGCCGGCCTGGCGGTTGGTGGCATCCTGAATGATCCGGCCCATCGCCCACGGCGCCACCACGCCGGCAGCCGTGTAGATCGACGTCACGATGGCCAGCATGCCCGCGCGCTGCCCGTGCGGCGTCAGCTCGCTCACGATCATCGGCGTGACGACATAGATCGTGCTGCCGATCGCACTGCCGATGACCAGCAGGGCAACCTTGATGCCCGGATCCGTCGTAAAGGCGATGAAGGGCAGTATGCAGCCCCCCAGAATGACAGTGGCAGCCGGGAAGGCGCCGCGGCTGATGCGGCTCGACACGCCGCTCTTCTTGAGGCGCTGGGAGTACCAGCCGCCGGTCAGGACGACCGTCATGCCGAACAGCCACGGCAGGATGAACAGGTTGCCGCCCATCGTCTGCGTGTAGCCGAGGCCGTCGACGAGGTAGGCCGTGAACCAGGTGAGGCCGAGCGCCAGACCCCAGTAGCTCGCGAAGGCCGCACAGCAGGCTGCGATGATGCTGGGGCAGAAGAGGAGGTGGCGGTAGGGCACATGCTCGCTGCCTTCCGCCGCGCCATGCATCGGCGGGTCGACCAACGTGCCTTCGCGACCGAAGATCAGCCACAGGCCTGCCCACAGCAGGCCGACGATGCCCAGCGCGCCGAACGCCCAGTGCCAGGTGTAGTTCACGATGATGTAGTTGAGCGCCGGCACGGCCACGATGACGCCGAGCGCCGAGCCTTGGGCGACGATGGCCGTCGGCACGCCACGCAGCGAATCGGGAAACCATTTGTAGAGCGCATGGACGGCAACCGGACCGGCCGGGCCTTCGCCGGCGCCGAGCAGGATGCGGCAGACCAGCAGCGTCTGGAACGTGGCGCTCATCATGATCGGGAACTGCACCAGCGACCAGATGATCGCCATGCCGAACAGCATGTGGCGGGTCTGGACGCGATTGGCGAGGAAGCCGCCGACCACGCCGGCAACGGCAAACAGGAAGAAGAACGAGGAGCCCAGCAACCCGAACTGGTCCGGGGTGAGCTTCAGCTCTTCCATGATCGGCTTGGCGGCAAGGCCGACGACGACCTTGTCGGCGAAGTTGATCAGCATGAAGAGGAAGACGAGGGCAGTGATGCCCCAGGCGCCCTTGAGGGGCCGTTCCTGAACTGTCACGTAGCGTTACTCCCGACACCGCCCGCTTGCATCGGGCTTGCGCTCATCAGACGTGACTGCAGAAGGTCCGTCAAGGAAATGACGGTCGCGTCATGCTTCATGCAAAGAAAAGGGGCGCCCCATGGGGCGCCCCTTCCGTCTCGTCTCTAGAAGATCAGCCCTTCACGAACGGGCACTTGCCGTCCTTCATCGGACGATAGGCTTCGTTGCCCGGCACCGTGGCGATCAGCTTGTAGATGTCGTCCTTGCTCTTGGACTCGGCCGGCGTCTTGACCTGGAACAGGTACATGTCGCGCTCCAGGCGACCGTCCTCGCGCAGCTTGCCGTTCTTGGTCATGACGTCGTTGACCGGGATTTCCCGCATCTTCGCCATCACGGCCTTCGCATCGTCGGTGCCGGCGGCCTGCACGGCCTTGAGGTAGTGCAGGGTCGAGCTGTAGACGCCGACCGTCAGCATGCTGGGGATCTTGTCCTTCTTGGCGCGGAAGCGCTTGGTCCAGGCGCGGGTCTCGTCGTTGAGGTCCCAGTAGAACGACTCGGTGAGCACCAGGCCCTGCGCCACCGGCAGGGTGAGCGCCGCGACGTCGGTCGAGAAGACGAGGAGACCGGCGAGGCGTTGGCCGCTCTTGGTGATGCCGAACTCACCGGCCTGCTTGATCGAGTTGATCGTGTCCTGGCCGGCGTTGGCGAGGCCGATGACCTTGGCCTTGGAAGCCTGGGCCTGCAGCAGGAACGACGAGAAGTCCTGCGTGCTGAGCGGATGTCTGACACCGCCCAGGACCTTGCCGCCCGCCGCCTGCACGACTGCCGTCACGTCGCGCTCCAGCGCGTGACCGAAGGCGTAATCGGCGGTGAGGAAGTACCAGGAATCGCCGCCATCCTTCACGACGGCGCCGCCGGTCACCTTGGCCAGCGAGTAGGTGTCGTACACCCAGTGTGCACCGGTCTCCGAGCAGGACGGCCCGGTGAGGTCGGCCGACGCGGCGCCGGTGTTGATGTCGATCATGCCCTTTTCCTGGGCAATCTTGCGCACGGCCAGCGCCACCGAGGACGTGCCGATGCCGGTGATCATCTTCACGCCGTCGACGTCGTACCACTTGCGGGCGATCGCCGCGCCGACGTCGGGCTTGGTCTGATGGTCGGCCTGTAGGATTTCGATCGGGCGGCCGAGAACCTTGCCGCCGAAATCGTCGATCGCCATCTGCATCGCTTCGACTTCACCCTGTGTGAGGTCGCCGTAGACGCCGGAGAAGCCTTCCATCACGCCAATTTTGAGCGGGGCAGGCGCCTGGGCCTGTGCAACGGCAACGAGGCCGGCAACGGTCGCGGCAATGGCTGCCGTCACCACGCCGGCATACCGGATGGTTTTACTAAAACGCATAGTCTTCATTCCTCCCTGATGCGGTCTCCCCGCAGAAGGCCGAAACCTTAGCGTCGGTCCGATGGGGGCGCCAGCCCGCCGCTTTGATGTCGGGGATGATGCTCATGGAGGAAGTATCGCAGGCGCGCGACTGACCACAATCCAGCTCTGCGTCTCCCGGCGCATCGGAAAATGATTAGCGAGATAAGCGCCATACTTGGCGCGCGCCGCGGCAGTTCCCGGGCTGTAACTCGAGAACTTCGGGATCAGCACATGATCGACATCGGCGAACAAGGCCTCGGGTGATTGCATCGGCATGCCGGCGCCGGACCACAAGGTCTCGCCGCGCGGGGGGCGCCAGCCGAGCATGAAGGGCAGGGGGTTGACCTGATCGAGAATGGCGACGCCGCCTGGTCGATAGCGGGGCTCTGCCAGCAGCGCGGCGGCTTCCGTGATCGTTTCGATATACTCGTACTGCGAGAGTTCGTAGCGCGGCTGGATCGCCCGAGTTCGATTGAGCAGCGGCTCTTTCGTGTGCCCCGCGGCGAAGGCTGCCAGCAATCCTTCGCGCTCTGCGGGTACGGCCAATCCGCGGAGGTTGGTGTCGTCGACCACGAGCAGACATTGTTCGCAGCCGGTCTTGAGATGATAGCCCACCAGGCTGAGCGCCGAAGTGCCAATCGACAGCAATGGAAAGATCAGGAGAGCCCCGAGGAGCAGCGGCGCTGCGCGCTGCTGGCGGAGTTGATCGACGAAGAGAAAGGCGATCACGATGGCGAGCGGCATGCCGTACGGCTGCGCGTTCTGCGTCAGCAGGAAGGCGCCTGCGGCCAGCAGGAAGGCCGTTGCGAGGGGAAGCTGCAGCGGCGCGCGGCCACTCCACCACATCCACGCTGCGACGACGAAGGCCACGATGTAAGCGGCATAGCTGTCGGCGTAGGCGAAGAAGTTCATCAAGTGATTTTCGAGACTGTCGCGTACGCCGCCCGACTGCACCGCCCCCAGGACATCGGCCAGATAGGCGTGATTGTACGGTGCGACCGCGTTCAGGGCCGTTACGCCGCCGACCGTCACCCAGATGCGCCATTGGTCGCGAATGTGCGGGGAGACAAGAAGGGCGAACGCGACGGCTCCGAGGCCGACCACGAAGTAAGTCACCTTGAGGTAGTAGAGCGCCGTCAGCAGAAGGCCGGCAGCGATTGCTTCGATCAAGTCACCGCCACGCCCGGTACGCGATGGCACGAAGAGAAGCAGGGAAAGAATGGAGATCGCACCCCACCCGTACCGGTTGTACGACATAGCAAACGAATAGGCAGTCGGCAGGTCGCCGATGTTCGCGGGCCTGAGGGCAAGCAGGCACACGAAGACGACAAAGATCACGGCGGGCACCAGCGGCAGGCGTCGCCACGCAACGATCACAGCCGCTGTGAAGAGGAACGATGTGATGATGGTCACGCCCACCAGAAAGGCGTGTGGCGTCGGTCCGGCGATCGAGAAGCCGAGAGCGGTCAGGAGGAAATTCAGCTCGCCGACCGGATCGTGGAAGTCGACATGTGCAACGTGACCGTAATGTAGATGCCAAGCACCCGAGAGATTGAACAGGAGATCCCAGCTCATCTCGCGCGACAGCAGCCGATCGGGCGACAGCAACGCCCAGATGGCGACGACCACCGGCACCCCTGCCGCGACCGAAAGTTTCGCGAGCGATGCGCTCGCCGTCATCAGCCCTGCTGCAACCTCGTCTGCCGGCGTCTGCAGGGAGGCGGTTTCGGGCTTGCTCGCGACGAGGTTGTCCATCGTTCTGGTTGATCCCTCACCCGTATACCTGCCTAGCACGCAGGCAGTGGGAGGCGTGGTGATCATTCTGGGGTTTGGACAGCCCGGCGGCCGCTGGACAGGCCGTGCCAATTCCGTGTTATAGGCAGCCTACCGGGAGGACTGGTGAAAGAAGAAACAATACTAGAGGCCGAAGGTCTCACTAAAGAGTTCAAGGGCTTTGTGGCCGTCAAGAATGTCCGCTTGCGCGTGCGTCGTCATACGATCCACGCGCTCATCGGGCCGAATGGCGCGGGCAAGACCACTTGTTTCAACCTTCTAACGCACTTCCTGTCCCCGACGGCGGGGCAGATCCACTTCAACGGACGGAACATCACCGGCAGCTCGCCGGCCGCGATCGCGCGGATGGGGCTGGCAAGGTCGTTCCAGATTTCCGCGGTGTTCCCGCATCTGTCGGTCCGCGAGAACGTTCGCGTCGCCCTGCAGCGCAAGCTCGGCAATTCCTTCCACTTCTGGCGTTCCGAGCGGGTCCTGAACAACCTCGATCAGCGCGCTCTCGAACTGGTCGAAGCGGTGGGCCTCAGCGCTTTCGCCGAACTGCCCGCTGTGGAGCTGCCTTACGGCCGCAAGCGCGCCCTCGAGATCGCCACCACCCTGGCGCTCGAGCCCGAGATGATGCTGCTCGACGAGCCGATGGCCGGCCTCGGGCAGGAGGACATCAAGCGCATCGCCGCCCTGATCCGAACCGTCGCGAAGGACCGCACCGTTTTGATGGTCGAGCACAACATGTCCGTGGTTGCTGATCTTTCCGACACCATCACCGTGCTGGCGCGCGGCGAGGTGCTGGCGGAAGGGCCTTATGCCGCGGTCTCGAAGGATCCGGCCGTGGTCGAGGCTTATGTTGGTACCGGTCATGGCTGAGACACTTCTGAAGGTCGCCGGCCTGCAATCCTGGTACGGCGAATCGCATATCCTGCATGGCGTCGATTTCGAGATCGGCCGCGGCGAACTCGTGACCCTGCTGGGCCGCAACGGTGCCGGCAAGACCACGACGCTGAAGTCCATCATGGGGATCGTGGAGAAGCGCACAGGCTCCATCGTCTTCGAAGGCCAGGAGACGGTGGGCCAGCCCTCCGACAAGATCGCGCGCCGGGGCATCGCCTATTGCCCCGAAGAGCGCGGCATCTTCTCGAGCCTGAACGTCGACGAGAATCTCAGCCTGCCGCCGGTCGTGAAGCCTGGTGGCCTGAGTATCGAGGAAATCTACACGCTCTTCCCGAACCTTCTGGAGCGGCGGCGCAGCCAGGGCACCAAGCTGTCGGGCGGCGAGCAGCAGATGCTGGCCATCGGCCGCATCCTGCGAACCGGCGCCGACCTCCTGCTCCTCGACGAACCGACGGAAGGCCTGGCGCCCGTCATTGTACAGCGTATCGGCGAGATCATCCGCCAGCTCAAGACGCGGGGCTTCACGATCCTGCTGGTCGAGCAGAACTTCCACTTCGCCGCCACCATCGCCGACCGCCACTATGTGATGGAGGACGGTCGCGTCGTCGACACGGTCGTCGCCAGCGACGTCCAGCAGAGCATCGGCAAGCTGCAAGCCTATCTGGGAGTGTAGGGATTTCATGTTCGAACTTCTCGGCATTCCGCCCCAGGCACTGTTCGGCCAGCTCCTGCTTGGCCTGATCAACGGCGCCTTCTACGCCATGCTCAGTCTCGGCCTTGCCGTGATCTTCGGCATGCTGAACGTCATCAACTTCACGCACGGCGCCCAGTACATGATGGGCGCCTTCGCCGCGTGGCTGCTGCTCGGCTACCTCGATGTGCCGTTCTGGGCCTCGCTGGCGCTGGCGCCGGTGATCGTCGGCCTGATCGGCATCGTGCTCGAAAAGCTGCTGCTGAAACGCATCTATCATCTCGACCATCTCTACGGCTTCCTGCTGACCTTCGGCATGGCTCTGGTCATCGAGGGATTGTTCCAGCTCCAGTGGGGGTCGTCGGGCGCGCCTTATCCCAACCCGATCCCGGGCGGCTACAATCTCGGCTTCATGTTCCTGCCGACCTATCGCGGCTTCGTCGTCCTGGCGGCGCTCGTGATCTGCCTCGCCACCTGGTACGGCATCGAGCGTACCAAGCTCGGCGCCTACCTGCGGGCTGCGACCGAGAATCCGACCCTGGTGCGCGCCTTCGGCATCAACGTGCCGCGCCTGATCACCCTGACCTACGGCCTGGGCGTCGCGCTCGCGGCCCTGGCGGGCGTGCTCGCCGCGCCCATCCAGCAGGTCTCGGCGCTGATGGGCACCAACCTCGTGCTCGTGGTCTTCGCGGTCGTCGTGATCGGCGGCATGGGCTCGATCATGGGGTCGATCGTCACGGGCTTCGGGCTCGGCATGATCGAAGGCCTGACCAAGGTCTTCTATCCCCCGGCCTCCAACACGGTGATCTTCGTCGTCATGGCGATCGTTCTGCTGGTCAAGCCGGCCGGCCTTTTCGGGCAGACCAAATGACCTCGCAGCGCGTCGGTTACGCCATCCTGATCATCCTGGCGCTGGTCGCGCCGGCGATCGCCTATCCCGTCTTCCTGATGAAGGCGCTGTGCTTCGCGTTGTTCGCCTGCGCTTTCAATCTGCTGCTGGGCTATGCCGGCCTCATGAGCTTCGGCCATGCCATGTTCTTCGGCATGGCGGGCTACTTCTATGGCCACGTCGTCAAGGCATGGGACATGTCGCCGGAAATCGGCCTGCTCGCCGGCGTGGCCGGGGCAGCCGCCCTTGGCCTGGTGACCGGCGCCTTGGCCATCCGGCGGCAGGGCATCTACTTCGCGATGATCACGCTGGCCTTTGCGCAGATGGTCTATTTCTTCTGCGTGCAGGCCCCCTTCACCGGTGGCGAGGACGGGCTGCAGGGCATTCCACGCAAGGCGCTGCTGGGTGGGTTGATTCCGACCAAGAACGACCTCGTCCTCTACTACGTCGTGCTGGCGATCTTCCTGTTTGGCTATGCCGCGATCTACCGCTTCATTCACTCGCCGTTCGGCCAGGTCCTGAAGGCGATCCGCGACAACGAACAGCGCGCCGTGTCGCTGGGCTACGAGGCCGACCGCTACAAGCTGCTGGCCTTCGTCCTCTCGGCGGCACTGGCCGGGCTGGCGGGCGCCACCAAAGCGATGGTGCAGCAGTTCGCCACGCTGACCGACGTTGCCGCTTCGACCTCAGGCGAGGTCGTGCTGATGGCGCTCGTCGGCGGCCTTGGCACCATCATCGGGCCGGTGGTCGGCGCCTTCATCATCATCACCATGCAGAACTATCTGGCGGGCTTCGGCCAGTTCGTGCTGGTCATCCAGGGCGCCATCTTCGTCGTGATCGTGCTGGCCTTCCGCAAGGGCGTGGTGGGCGAGTTCGCGGAATGGTGGAGACGTCGACGCTCCACCACGAAGCCGACCTAGGCTCGGTCAGCGCGGCGCGATGACCTCGGCGCAGTTGGTCGCCTTGGTCATCAGGCAGTCCTGCAGCGCCGAGACGTCTTTCAGCCTGCCGGTCAGCAGGACACAGGCAATCAACAGGGCCGCGACGACGGCGAGGGCGATCAGGCTGCCGGTGCGTCGCGCCGTTTCGCGCTCGTCGTCGCTCTGTTCGAGATACTCTTCGCGCTCGTAGCGATTGTCCGCCATGGCGGCCTCACTCGGCAGCACGCACGTCGGACGACGGCGCCGGAGCTGTCAGGGCCGGAATGGCGGCGGGCACTTCACCGGCCGGCCGCGGGCGCCGGCCACCCAGCCAATGCGCAAACCGGTCGAGGTAGAGGTAGATCACTGGCGTCGTGTAAAGCGTCAGCCATTGCGAGACGAGCAGGCCGCCGACGATCGCGATGCCGAGCGGCCGGCGCAGCTCCGAGCCGGCGCCGCTGCCGATGGCCAGCGGCAGGCCGCCGCCGATCGCGGCAAAGGTCGTCATCATGATCGGCCGGAAACGCAGCAGGCAGGCCTCGTGGATCGCTTCGAGCGGGCTCTTGCCACGGTCGCGCTCCGCCTCCAGGGCGAAGTCGATCATCATGATCGCGTTCTTCTTCACGATGCCGATCAACAGGATGATGCCGATCAGGGCGATGACGCTGAGATCGTAGTGGAACACCATCAGCATGAGCAGCGCACCGACGCCGGCCGACGGCAACGCCGACAGGATGGTGATGGGGTGCACGTAACTCTCGTAGAGCATGCCCAGCACGATGTAGACCGCGAGGATCGCCGCCGCGATCAGGAGCGGTGTCGAGGACAGCGACGACTGGAAGGCCTGCGCCGTACCCTGGAAGGAGCCATCGAGGGTAATCGGCGTATGCAGTTCGGCCTGCATCGCCTGGATCTTGGCGACGGCCTGACCGAGCGCCACGCCCGGTGCCAGATTGAACGACAGCGTCACCGCCGGAAACTGCCCCTGATGATTGACGGTGAGGGGCGCCACCTTCTTGGTGAAGCGCGCTACGGTGCTGAGCGGCACCTGCACGCCGTTGGGGCCGGGGATGTAGATCCGCGACAGGGCGCTCGGGTCCGACTGGAAGGAGGGCATCACTTCCAGCACGACCTTGTACTGGGTGGCGGAGCTGTAGATCGTCGCGACCTGGCGCTGGCCGAAGGCGTCGTAGAGCGTCTGGTCGATCGCCGACAGCGACAGGCCGAGGCGCGAAGCCGTGTCGCGGTCGATGTCGATGGAGATGTGCGGTGCTGCGATCTGCTGGTCGGACGTGACGTCCTGCAACTCGGGGAGTTTCGCCATACGCTCCTCGATGATCGGCGCCCAATGGTTCAGCTCTGCCGAGTCGGTCGAGGTCAGCGTGTACTGAAACTCCGTCTTGCTGAGACGGCCGCCGACATTGATGTCCTGTCCCGCCTGCATGAAGAACTTCACGCCCGGGATGGTTGCAACCTTGGGGCGCAGCCGCTGAATGACCTCCTGTGCCGAGGCGCTGCGATCGGCGAAGGGCTTCAACTGAATGAACATGCGCGCCGTGTTTTCGGACGAGTTGCCGCCCGTCGAACCCACAAAGCCGACGACGCCGGAGACCGCCGGATCCTTCTGGATGATCGCCGAAAGCTGTTCCTGCAGATCGGCCATGGCGGCGAAGGAGATGTCCTGCCGTGCCTCGGCCTGGCCAAAGATGAAGCCGGTGTCCTGCTCGGGAAAGAACCCCTTGGGGATCACGACGTAGAGATAGCCGGTCACGAAGATCAGGACGATCGTCGAGAGCAGCGTCGGCAGCCGGTGTCGCAGCACCCATTGCAAGGTGCGGTCGTAGCCGCGCAGGACGGCGTCGAACGCATCCTCGCACATCTGGTCGAGGCGGCCGCGCTTGTGTCCCGTCTGGCGCTTGAGGAACTGCGCGCACATCACCGGCGTCAGGGTGAGCGACACGAAGGCCGACATGATGACGGCCACGGTGACGGTGACGGCGAACTCGCGGAACAGGCGGCCGACGATGCCGCCCATAAAGAGCAGCGGAATAAACACCGCGATCAGCGAGAAGGTGATCGACACGATGGTGAAGCCGATCTGGCCTGCACCCTTGATGGCAGCATCGAACGGCCGTTCGCCTTCCTCGATGTAGCGGACGATGTTCTCGATCATGACGATCGCGTCGTCGACCACGAAGCCGACGGCGATGGTGAGGCCCATCAGCGACAGGTTGTCGATGCTGTAGTCGAACAGATACATCACGCCAAATGTGCCGATCAGGGACAGCGGCACGGTGATGCTGGGAATGATCGTCGCCCACATGTGGCGCAGGAAGAGGAAGATCACCATCACCACCAGGCCGACGGTCAGCACCAGGGTGAACTCGACGTCCCGCACGGAATCACGGATCGACTGCGACCGGTCGGAGACCAGATCAACATGCACGGCCTGCGGCACCGAGGCGAGCAGACGCGGCATCATCGCCTTGATCGAGTCGACGATCTCCACGGTGTTGGCGCCGGGCTGGCGGAAGATCAGGAGAAGCTCGGAGCGGCCGCCGTTGAACCAGGCGCCGTTGCGCGGTGACTTCGTGGCGTCGATCACATCGCCGATGTCCTGCAGCTTGACCGGCGCGCCGTTGCGGTAGGCGACGATGATCTGGCGATAGGTCGAGGCCTGGAAGAGCTGGTCGTTGGTGTCGAGGGTGAACGACTGGTGGCTGTTCTCGATATTGCCCTTGGCCTGGTTGAGCGTGGCGCCGGTGATGGCGGCGCGCACGTCCTCCAGCCCGATGCCATGGGCGGCGAGCGCCGCCGGATTGGCCTGGACGCGAACCGCGAAGTCCTGCTGACCGGCCACCAGTACCTGCGATACGCCCGGTACGGCCGAGATCTTCTGCGCCAGGATCGTGTAGGCATAGTCGTCGACCTTGTAGATCGGCAGGTCCTCGGAGTGGACGGCATAGATCAGCACGGCGCGGTCGGCCGGGTTCACCTTGCGGTAGGTCGGCGGGTTGGGCAGGTCCTTGGGCAGAAGGCCGCTGGCAGCATTGATGGCGGTCTGCACGTCGGTGGCCGCGCCGTCGATGTTGCGGCCGAGATTGAACTGAAGGGTGATCGAGGTCGTGCCGAGACCACTGGTCGAGTTCATCGACGCGAGCCCGGGAATAGCCGCGAACTGCTGCTCGAGAGGTGTCGCGACCGACGAGGCCATGGTCTCCGGGCTGGCGCCGGGCAACGTTGCCGATACGGTGATCGTTGGAAAATCGACATTGGGCAAAGCGGAGACCGGCAGGAGGCCGTAGGTCGCGATGCCGAAGACGAGCAGCCCCAGCATCATCAGCGATGTTGCGATCGGGCGGCGGATGAAGGTGCCGGAGATATTCATGAGGCCATCAGCCGTCCTTGGCCGTGGCAACAGGCGGCTGGGCAATCGGCTTCGCATCCTCGGCTTTGACGCGGACGCCGTCGCTCAGCCGATACTGGCCGTCGACCACGACCTGTTCCTTGCTCTCGATCCCCTTGTCGACGATGGCAAGGCCGTCCTGCATGCCACCGACCTCGACGGTGCGCCGTTGGGCGGTACCGTCGGGGCGGATGACATAGGCGTAGTAGCCGTTGGCGCCCTGCATGACGGCGCGCTGCGGCACGGTCACGACGCTGCTGCGCATCGACAGCACCAGCCGAACGTTGACGAACTCACCGGGCCACAGGCGCTCGTCGGCGTTGGCGAAGGTCGCCTTGAGGCGGAGCGTGCCCGTCGCCACGTCGATCTGGTTGTCGATGAGGCTCAGCTTGCCCTCGGCCAGCAGGGTCTTGTCGTCGCTGGCATAGGCCAGAACGGTGAGGGAGCCGGCCTGCTGGTTGTGCCGGATCGCATCCGCATAATCCTGCGGCACGGTGAAGTTCACGAAGATCGGCCTGATCTGCGTGATGGTGACAAGACTCGTTGGTTGCCCCGCCTGCACGAGGTTGCCGACATCGACCAGGCGTTGGCCGGTGCGCCCGGCAATCGGTGCGCGAATGTCGGCATAGGTCAGGTTGAGCCGGGCGGTCTCGATGGCCGCCTTGTCCGCGGCGATCGAACCCTTCAGCGCGCCGACGATCGCCTGCTGCTGATCGTAGCTCTGGCGAGACTGGAAACCTGAGTTGATCAGCTTGCCGTAACGTTCCAGATCGAGGGCCGCGCCCGTGAGCTGCGCCTCGTTGCGTTTCAGGGTCGCCGTCGCCGCTTCGAGTGCGGCCTGGAAGGGCCGTGGATCGATCTGGATCAGCGGATCGCCAGCCTTCACGAACTGGCCTTCCGTGAACAGGACTTTGACGATTTCGCCGTCGACACGCGACTTGATGGTCACGGCGTTGTAGGCCTGAACGGTACCGATACCGCGCACGAACTGCGGCACGTCCTTCTTCTCGGCGACGCCCGAGATCACGGGAATCTGCGGAGCAGGCGTCGACGCGCGAGCCTTGTCCGAGTTGCTCTGGTCGAACAGGGCGTAGGCGGCAGCTGCCGCGGTGACACCAGCCATAAGCAGGACCGCAAACTTTGAGAGTATCGTGTTGCGCATTCTCGAAAGACTCCGAGACGGGAGGGGCGCACATGCGTGCGCCAGGCAAAGCCACCACCATGCACTGGATGGCGCTTCATCCTTAACTTGTGCTTACGCGCCGGGATGTCCCGGCATGCCGGGGCCAGTTTGACGCACACAATGATGTGATGACCGCGGTGAAGGTAGCCAACCTCACTCGCTATGAAACGATGGCTCGCTTCGATGCGAATGCTTCTTTATATCTGAGTAGACTGCAGCACTGGCGCGAGAAGAAGGGGAGACGCGATGACAGGCACGCGACGGCGTCTACTGTGGCGGCTTGTACCGCCGGCTGGCCTCGCGGTGGCGGTGCTCGTGTCGCTTCTGAACGTGGGGGCAGGCCTGCCGGCAAGCCTCGCCATGGTGCCCCCGTTGATCGAATTCTTTGCACTGGCCGCGACAGTGTTCGCTTCGGTCCATCATGCCGATGTGATCGCTCATCGTACCGGCGAGCCCTACGGCACCCTGGTGCTGACAGTGGCCGTCACCGTGATCGAGGTCGCGCTTATTCTGTCGATCATGCTGGCCGGCGACGGCAGCCCATCGCTTGCACGCGAGACGGTCTTCTCGGTGATCATGGTGGTGTGCAACGGCGTCGTCGGCATTTGCCTGATCGTCGGTGGATTTCGCTACGGCGAGCAGGGCTTTCGGCTGCCGGGAGCGGGCGCCTATCTCGTGGTGCTGATGCCACTTGCCACCCTGACCCTGATCCTGCCCACCTATACGACCAGCGCGCCGGGGCCGCTCTATACGCCGACGCAGCTCGGCTTCGTCGCTCTGGCGACGCTCGTCCTCTATGGCGTCTTTCTTTATGTGCAGACCATCCGTCACCGCGACTACTTCCTCTCCGATTCCGGCGATGACGAAGACGACGAGAGCCACAGCACTCCTGCTACTCGGCAGGTCTGGGAAAGCGTCGCCATGTTGCTGGTCGCCCTGACCGCCGTCGTCCTGCTGGCGAAGGGCATCTCGGGATCGATCGAATCGGCGGTCGCATCCGTCGGAGCACCGATCGAGGTGATCGGTCTATTGGTGGCGCTGCTGGTCCTCTTGCCGGAGACACTGGCGGCGCTGCGGTCGGCGCGGCGCAACGAGCTGCAGAAGAGTCTCAATCTGGCGCTGGGGTCCTCGCTCGCCACTATCGGCCTCACCATCCCGGCCGTCAGCGCGCTGGCCATCGTCCTGAAGCAGCCGCTCGAACTCGGTATCGATCTGGTCGACACCGTGCTTCTGGTGCTCACCTTCGGCGTCAGCCTCGTGACCTTCGGCGGCGGACGCACCAACATCCTGCCGGGCTTCGTGCATTTGGTCCTGTTCGCGACCTTCGTGTTCATGATTTTCGTGCCATGATGGCGAAAGGGCTACGAGCCTTGCCCGCGAGCGGCATTCGGGCCAAGAACGAGACAGCTACCAAGGGGAAATATCCGACATGACTGAGCTTTCCGACGACCAGCTTTTCGCCGAACTGCGCAAGATCGATACGCCGACCATCACCAATGTCGTCGCGACCTATCCGAAGAATCCCCTCTGCCTCGGCCTCTACAATCCGTGGACGGAGAACTGGTACACCGACACCTCCATCCGCTGCATGTATCCCGAGATGGGCGCCATCATCGGCTATGCCGTGACCTGCGTGTACGGGCTGCCCGATCCGAATTACTCCGGCCGGCTCTCCTTCATGGACGTGGTCGATGCGCTCGACGCGATGAAGAAGCCGACGATCCTGGTCATCCAGCAGAAGTGGCCGCCCGAGCTGATGAACAAGGCGGGCCTCGCCGGCGAGATGATGACGACCTCGATGCAGGCCGTGGGCTGCGTCGGTCTGTTGTCCAATGGCCCGTCGCGCGACGTCGATGCCATCCGTCGCATGAAGTTCCAGATGCTCCTGAGCGGTGTTACGGCCGGCCACGGCGAGATGGCCGTGCAGTCGATCAACGCACCGGTTTCGGTCGGTGGCATGGACGTGGCGCCGGGCGAGTTGATCCACATGGACGAGAATGGCGCGGTGAAGTTCCCGGCGCAGCATGCCCGTGCCGTGCTCAAGAATGCCCAGGCGATGTTGGCCGACGAGGCCGACAAGCTCGAGAAGATGCGCAAGGCCAAGTCGGCCGCCGAGATTCGCGCCATCAACTCGGGCGGCACCTACGGCGCGAAGAAGGGCTAAGCCCCTCTGGTGAGCACGACCGCTGTCGAGTCGCGTCCAACACGCTGGGGGCTGGCGGCGAAGCTGTTCGCCGTCCTGCTCCTGCTGGGCGTCGTGGCGGTCCTGATCACCAGCGTCCTCGGTTACATCCGCGCCCGCGAAGCGCTGGAGAAGGTGATCTTCGACCAGCTTACCTCGGCGCGCGAGACCAAGGCTCACCAGGTCGAGGCGTATTTCCGCACAATCCGCAGCGAGATGCGTCTGCTCGCGGCCTCCAAGATGGTCGTGGATGCCATGAAGGGCTTCCGCGACGGGGTCGACGAGTTGGACCGGCGCGAGGTCCCGGCGGAAACCCGGCAGAAGGTGCTGGGCTGGTACAATGACGAGTACATGCCGATGGTGCGGCGTGTCCTGAACAAGGATGTCCCGGTCGACGATTTCCTGCCGGTCGGCGCCGCACCGTATTTCCTTCAGGAACTCTACATCGTCGACAACCCGCATCCCGCGGCGCGGCGCAATATGATGGACAATGCCGGCGACGGCAGCACTTACAGCAAGGTCCATGCAACCTATCACCCGCTGCTGCGCACGGCGGCGGCGACGCTCGGTTTCTTCGATTACCTGATGGTCGATCCGCGCAGCGGCCGGGTGATCTACAGCGTCGACAAGGAGGCCGACTTCGCGACGTCCTTGCGGGCCGGCCCCTACCGCAATTCCAACATCGCGTCGGCGGCAGCCCGCTGCGCCGGCACCCCCGATCCGTCGGCGACTTGCCTGGAAGATTTCGCGCCCTACCTGCCGGCGGACGGTATACCCGGAGCTTTCATGGCGGCTCCCGTAATCGATCAGGGCGCCGTGATTGGCGTGCTGGTCGCGCAACTGTCGATCGACGAGCTCGACAATATCGTGACCGGAGGACGACGCTGGCGTCACGAGGGCTTCGGGGCGACCGGTGAAGCCTATCTGGTCGGGCCGGATTTTCTAGTGCGGTCGAATGGCCGCAACTTCTTCGAAAACCGCGACGTCTACTTCTCGGAGTTGAAGGCCGGTGGTGCTTCCGACGACGACATCGCCAACATCCGCCGCTATGGCACGCCGATCCTGCATCAACACGCCGACACCAAGGCGACGCGCGCCGCGATCGGCGGTGTCGAGGGGGTGGGGGAGATCATCGGGTATCGCGGTATTCCGACCCTGGCCTCCTGGGGGCCGGTCAAGATCGGCGGCGTGAACTGGGCACTGGTCGTCAAGATCGACAGCGTCGAGGCCTTCGCACCGATCTACCGGCTGGAACGCGCGCTCATGGTGGTGGGCGGCGTCGCGTTCCTGGTGGTGCTGATCACGGCCGCCTGGCTGTCGCGCTCGCTGCTGGGCCCGCTGCGCGACCTTACGGCGGGTGTCCGGCGCTTCGCGGCCGGCGACTACGACGCCCACGTGCCGGTGCGCTCGCGCGACGAGATCGGCCAGCTCTGCCTCGCCTTCAACGGCATGATCGACGAGCTGCACGAGAAGAACCGGCTCATCGAAGCCAAGAACCGCGAGAACGAGGAGCTGCTGCTGAACGTGCTGCCGGCGCCCATCGCCAATCGCCTGCGGGGCGGCGAACAGGGCATCGCCGACGGCTTCGCCGAAGTCTCGGTCGCCTTCGCCGACCTGGTCGGGTTCACCGCCCTGTCCTCGGAAATGCCGCCCGCGGAAGTGGTGACCCTGCTGAACGGCCTGTTCACACGCTTCGACGTGGCGGCGGGCGAGATCGGCATCGAGAAGATCAAGACGGTGGGCGATGCCTATATGGCGGTCTGTGGCCTGCCGGTGCCGGTTGCCGACCATGCCGAACGGATGCTGCGCATGGCCATCCGCATGGTTCACATTACGCGCGAGCACGCCATGGAGCATGGCGTGAGCATGCGGCTGCGCGTCGGCATCAACAGTGGCCCCGTCGTTGCCGGCGTCATCGGCAAGAGCAAGTACATCTACGATCTCTGGGGCGACACGGTGAACCTGGCGAGCCGGATGGAGTCCGGTGGAATTCCCGACTCGATCCAGGTGACGCGTCCCGTCTACGAGGCGCTGAAGGACAAGTTCACCTTCGAGTCGCGCGGCGCCATCGAGGTCAAAGGCAAGGGCAACGTCGAAGCCTGGGTGCTGCGGCTCTAGCCGCCGGGCAAGGTCAGGCTGCCGCTAGAACTTCGACGTTTCACCTCAGATTGCTTGTCGATGCTTGCTCATGCCGCTTCGCATTGTCCGGAGCCATTGAAGAGATTGCGGCCGATGCTGCGGGTTGTCTCCAGAAGGGAAACTGGATCCCGCGTTTCTGAATCGAACAGGAACTCCGATGTCACGACGGAGGCGCCGCAATAGTCGAAGATGCCGTGATCGATCTGGGTTTTCATCGCCCCGGCATAGCCATGCCGCTCGAAGGTTCCTGCGTCGGTCCCGGCGACGCCGAGGAGATGAACGCGGAGGCGGCGAAGCTTTTTCACCACTTTGCCCTCGGGAGCGGTCTCGTAGGCCCAGCCATTGCTGAAGACGCGATCGATCCATCCCTTGAGGATTGCCGGCATCGACCACCAGTAGACGGGATATACCAGCACCAGGTCGGTGGCGCGGTCGATCCGCTCCTGTTCCGCAAGGACATCGGCCGGAGGCGTCGTGTCTTTGTGATAAGCGGCGAAGTCGGCCGCGTTGAACCTCGGGTCGAAGGCTTCGGCCGATAAGTCCGCGATCTCGAAGGAATGCCCGCCCCCGGACTGGGAAATACCCTCGGCGAGCTCGGTGGCAGCGCTGCGGCTGAGCGATTTGGGGTCGGGGTGTGCAACAACGATCAGCGCATGCATGGCGGGTGCTCCTGCTAACTCATTGCGGACGACGGACGAGCTCTATATACTTTTGGTAAGTTACCTTTGGTATATTGTGACGTCAAGCGCCGTGTCGAAAAATCTGCCCCCCCAACCACAGCCGCGCCGCCGTCTGTCGCGAGAGGAGCGCCAGCGCCAGCTGCTGGACGTGGCGTGGCGGCTGGTCCGGGAAGAGGGCACGGACGCCCTGACGCTGGGGCGGCTCGCCGAGCAGGCAGGCGTCACGAAGCCCGTCGTTTACGATCATTTCGTCACGCGCCCGGGGCTGTTGGCGGCGCTTTATCGTGAATACGACGCGCGTCAGACAGCGCTGATGGACGAAGCGCTTCGGGCCAGCGAGCCGACCTTGAGGAGTCGCGCTTCGGTCATCGCGTCATCCTGTGTCGATTGCGTGCTTGGGCAGGGCCGTGAAATCCCCGGCGTCAGCGCCGCCCTCGCCAGTTCGCCCGAGCTCGAGAAGATCAAGCGCGAGTGCGAAGTGGCCATCATGGAAAAGTGCCGGACCGCACTCACGCCTTTCGCGAAATCCGGTGCCATCGCGACCGCTGCTCTGTGGGCGATGTTCGGGGCGACCGAAGCCTTGTGCTATGCCGCGGCGACCGGAGAGATCACGGCCGACGAGGCGAAGAACGAACTCTTTGAAACAATCGTCGCGATGGTCGACAGGGGCGCGCGCGACACCTGACGCCTGGTTGAGATTCGCCTCAACTGTCGAAAAAATTCTGAAGCGCGATGTCGATTTCCGAGAAGCCCGTTCGTCGTTCCGATATTGGGCCGATGAGGCTGGCTTAGACGAGGAGACCGAAGATGCGTGTCATGGTGCTCGTGAAGGCGACCGAGGACAGCGAGAAGGGCTTTTCCCCCACGCCAGAATCCCTCGCGATGTTCGAGGCGATGGGCAAATTCAACGAAGAGCTGGTCAAGGCTGGCATCATGCAGGCTGGCGATGGCCTCAAGCCCTCCTCGCAGGGCAAGCGCATCGCGTTCGATGGTCCCGGCCGTACGGTCATCGATGGGCCTTTCTCCGCGACTCGCGAACTGGTCGCCGGCTTCTGGCTCTGGGAAGTCAAAGACATGGACGAGGCGGTCGCCTGGGTGAAGCGCTGCCCCAATCCCATGCCGGGACCGAGCGAGATCGAAATCCGGCCTTTGTATGAGATGGCCGACTTTCAGTGAGAATCCGGCCCCGCCGGGATGATCGTGCCAGCAAAGTACGGAGCTAGGGAGGGGGAGCTGGCGGACCCGGCGAGATTCGAACTCACGACCTCTGCCTTCGGAGGGCAGCGCTCTATCCAGCTGAGCTACGGGTCCAATGCGGCCGGAACATAGCGGAGGGGTCCCGGCCACGCAACGCGGCCCTTTTGGCAGATCGGACGCAATCCCGGCCTTGGCGAGGGCCGGCGATTGAGCGACAGTCCGGCCATAACAAGCAACATTTCTGGGAAACGCACCATGTCGAGCTACAATCGTCGAGATTTTGTCCGGGCGTCGGGCGCGGCCGCTGCACTCGCCACTTTGGGCCTCTCCGCGCGCGCCGGCGCACAGGGCGCCGCACCGCTCGAGACCGTGCGCATTGTCACCGGCTTCCCGCCGGGAGGCACCTCCGACACGCTGTGCCGGCGAGTCGCCGAGGGCTTGCGCGGCACGAGCTACACCAAGGTTGCGCTGGTCGAGAATAAACCCGGCGCCGGTGGCCAGATTGCCGTGCAGTCCATGAAGGGCGCCGCCACCGACGGCAGCGTGATCCTGCAGACGCCAGCCTCGATGCTGATGATCTATCCGCACATCTACAAGAACCTGGCCTACAACGCCTTCACCGACGTCACGCCGGTGTCGCTCGCCTGCACCTTCGATTTCGGCTTCTGCGTCGGGCCGGCCGTGCCGGAGAGCGTGAAGACCCTTCCGGACTTCCTCGCCTGGTGCAAGGCGAACCCCGACAAGGCGAACTACGGCTCGCCGGCGGCCGGTTCCGTACCGCACTTCATCGGCGTGCTGCTGGGCCAGGCGGGCGGCGTCGAGCTGAAGCACGTCGCCTATCGCGGCACGCAGCCCGCCGTTCAGGACCTGGTGGGCGGCCAGATCCAGGCCGTGTCCGGTCCGGTCGGCGAGTTCACTCAGCAGGCCAATGCCGGCAAGATCCGCTTCCTCGGCGTGTCGGGTGGCGCGCGCAGTCGTTTCGCGCCGAACGTGCCGACCTTCGCCGAGCAGGGTTACAAGGATCTGGTCTTCTCCGAATGGTTCGGCTTCTTCGCGCCGGGCGGCACGGGGGCACCCGTGGTGCAGCGCGCCAACGCCGTCCTGCGCACCGCGCTGGCGCAAAAGGACGTGGTCGATGGGCTCGGCGTGATGGGCCTCGAAGCCAAATCCTCGACGCCTCAGGAATTGGCCACGCTCCTGAAGGAGAGCTACGACCGCTGGGGCCCCATCGTGAAGAAGATCGGCTTTACCGCCGACTCCTGATCTCGCTCAGCCGCGCTTGTGGAACTGTGAGCCGCCATAGGACTGGTCGGTCGGCACGATCTCCATGTAGCTCACGTCCATGCGCTGCGGGGCGCCCAGGACGAACATGATCGCCTCGGCGATGTCGGCGGGCAGCAAGGTTTCGAAGCCGTCGTAGAACATGCGACGGCTTTCCTCCTGGCTCTGCCCCAGCACGAGATGCGCGCCGGTTTCGACGCGTCCGGGAGAGATTTCACTCACGCGTACACCGGAGCCATGCAGGTCGAGCCGGAGCGTGTTGCTGAGATTGTGAATGGCGGCTTTCGTCATCGCATAGACCGGCATGCCGGGAAGGGCCCAGGTCCCGGAGGTCGAGCCGAGATTGACGATATGGCCGAGCCGACGCGCCTTCATGCCGGGCACCACCGCGGCCAGGCAGTTCAGCGTGCCACGCAAGTTCACGTCCAGCAGCGCATCGATGTCGTCGGGCGCGGTCTCCCACGACGCCGTCGCGCGGACCAGGGCCGAGGCGTTGTTGACCAGCACGTCGGCATCCAGCGAGCCCAGCGCGCTCATCACCGCGTCGCGATGCGTGATGTCGAGCGCCATCGGCCGGCACCCCGTCTCGTTGGCCAGCGCCACGAGATCGTCGGCCGAACGGGCCACGGCGTAGACTTCGAGGCCGCCGACCCGCAGCTCTCTCACCGTCGCCGCGCCGATGCCGCGACTTGCGCCCGTGACGATGGCGGTGCGATAGCGATCCAGAGACAGGGGCTCCTCCTTTGTGCGGCGCGAACGGCCGCCTACACTTCCACCATAGCGTATCGACAGCGGGAAACGATCATGGCCAAGAAACTCTTTCCGGACGGCACCGAGGTCGCGGGCTTCTATGTCCGCACGATCCGAAGCGGCCCCTTCGTCTTCGTCTCCGGCACGACCTCGCTCGATCCCAAGGGGCGGGTGCAAGGCAAGGATGCGGCACAGCAGACGACCATCACCATGCGCAAGATCGAGGCCGGCCTGAAGTCTGCCGGCGCGCGCCTGTCGGACCTTACGCGCATCACGATCTACGTCACCGACATCCGCGACATGACCACCGTCACCAAGGCGCTGGGCAAGGCTCTCAAGGGCTCAGTCGTCGTCTCGACCCTGGTGGCGGTGAGCGCGCTCGCCGTGCCAGGCCTGCTGGTCGAGATCGAAGCGACGGCCGTCGTCGATCGCTGAAGTCGACCGCTGACGTCGATCAGGCCGGCGGGTAGGGCGTCCTGTTGCGCTGGAGGAGGTCCTCCAGCGTCTTGATGCCTTGCTGATAGCGGCCCTTCTGGCAGTCGATGCCGGCACCGAGCCGCTGCATGTCCGGGCCGCCGGACCCTTCGCTGCGTCGCGTGTTGTATCTGTCGAAGATGGCGCCCAACTCCGCGCAGCGTGCGGCGAGTTGTTCATTGGTCTGCTGTGCCTGCGCAGTGGCCGGCAGGCAGGCAAGGACGGTAAGGATCGAAAGGAAACAGGTTCGGCGGCGTCGGATCATGGTCGAACTATAGGCTACAAACTGCGCCGCCTTGAACCTGCAGATAGCGACGATGTACTGTCGCATGATCGTCCGACAACCGGACATACGGGGGGATAAGCATGGTTTCTCGATCGACGGTTCGGTTGGTGCTGGCTGTTGGCCTTGCGGCATTGGCGACGGCCTGCGCCGTGGCCAAGAGCACGCCCGGCGAAGATCCGAGGAACGGGACCAATGCCTCGATCGTCACCTGGGCCGACGGCAAGGAAGCCATCGCCATCAGCTGCAACGAGCCCGGTGCCTGCCAGACGCGCGCGGTCGCGATGTGCAATCGCACCAACGGCGACTACACCGTGCTCAAGATGGAGAACATGCCGACGCGCGGCGATCTCGGCACCGTGCGCGGCGCGGCATCGGCCGTCGTTCGCTGCGGCAAGTAAGAGCGATCGGCGCGATCAGCGATTGCGACGGGAGCCCCAGGCTGCCGCCATCTCGGGCTGAGACGAGGTCGCCTCCGCGCCCGAGGGCAGGGTGGCCTGATGATCGGCGATCCAGGCCGCCACGTCGGCGGCCACGGTCGGCCCGGCCTTGTCGCGCATCAGCAGATGATAGCCGTCCTTGTAGAAGGCGAGCTTGGAATCGGAGCGCGGCGGCATGACCTCGATGGCGGCGCGGACCGGCTCCTGCGGCACGATGCGATCACCGAGCCCATGCATCATCAAATAGGGGCGCTGCACGTGGCTCGCGGCCGCGCTCGCATCGTCCATCAGGTTGATCAGCCCGTAGGCCATGTCGAGCCGCGTCTGGCGCAGCATCATTGGGTCGGAGCGCAGCTTGTCGAGGGTCTTGGGATTGTCGGTCGGCTTGTAGTCGATCGAGGTCGGGCCCGAAGGCATCCAGGGGATCGTATGGCCGAAGAACCAGAGGCCCGCGCTCGCCAGAGGTCCGAAGGTCTCGCGTGAACGAAGGGCGGTCGCCGACAGGATCAGCCCGTCGGCGTCCACGCCGCGGTCGGCGGCCACCAGGACGACGGCGCCCCCCATGCTTTCGCCTGCGAGGTAGAGCGGCACGCCGGGATACTTCGCCCGCAGCAGTGCTGCCACGGCCTTGGCGTCGTCGACCAGCGTGTCGGTGCCGGGCCAGCGACCGCGTGTCGGGCTGCCGCCGAAGCCGCGCTGGTCGTAGGCGTAGGTCGTGATGCCGTCCTTGGCCCAGGTCGTCGCGGGTTCCTCCCACGCATTTCGATAGTCGCCGAAGCCGTGCAAACCCAGGATCACCGCGGTGGGCGCGCCGTTTGCCGCAGGCCAGGTCGACAGCGGTAGCGCGGTGCCGTCGGCCGCGACATAACGGTTTTCGGTCAGCCGCGGCGCCTGCACCGTGCCGCCCGCCGGAACGACGGTGGGCGCGCAGGCGGAAAGCATGACCGAAACGGCGACGGCGGCTATCATGCGCCGGCGCAGAAGGAGTGGGATCGTGACTGAGCCGTTTGAAGTCATCACTGTCGATATTGACCGCGTCGCCTGTGATGGCGGTGGCGGCGCGTTAGGACATCCCAAAGTGTATCTCAACCTGGGCTCGGAAGGGCATGTCGAGTGCCCCTATTGTAGCCGGCTGTACAAGCTGCGCGAAGGCGCCCGCCCCGCGCACGCCCACTAGGATCGCCCCATGAAGCAACTCGGCGAAGGCTGGAACTGGCGCGATCTCAAGATCGGCGACAAATTCACCACCTATGGTCGGACCCTCTTCGAGGCCGACCTCTTGAGCTTCGTGACGCTTTGCGGTTTTTCCGAGGAGCTGTTCACCAACAAGGAATACATCAAGGAACACGCCCCCATGCGCGGCGGGCATCCTGTTCCAGGCGCGCTGGTCTATTCCATGGCCGAAGGTCTGGTGATCCCGACGACTCTGCAGGGATCGGGGCTTGCCTTCCTGTCGATGGGGTTCGACATCAAGGGGCCGACCTACGTGAACGACACGATCCATGTCGAGATCGAAGTCACCGAGATCAAGCCGACCTCGAAGGATCCCTCGCGGGCGCTGGTACGCACGACCAACCTGGTGAAGAACCAGAAGGGTGAGACCGTGCTGATCTACACGCCGCTGCGCATGATGCAGGGCCGCTGATGGCCAAGGTCGCCGTCGAGAAGGAAGGCACGACTACGATCGTCTCGATCGATCGTTTCGCCGAAGCGCGCAACGCGGTCGATCCCGAGACGGCGATCCTGTTGCGCGAGGCCTTTTTCGCCTTCGACGCCGACGACTCGCAGTCCGTTGCCATCCTGACCGGCCGCGGCGGCACCTTCTGCGCCGGCTACGATCTCAAGGTCGCGGCCAGCCGCGAAAGTCCGTCGGCGTTCGATCCGGCCGGTCCCGGTCCGATGGGAGCGACACGGCATCTTCTGTCGAAGCCGGTGATCGCTGCCGTCGAAGGCTATGCCGTCGCGGGTGGCCTCGAACTCGCGCTGTGGTGCGATATGCGTGTTGCGTCGGAGAGCGCCAAGTTCGGCGTGTTCTGTCGCCGCTGGGGCGTGCCGCTGATCGATGGCGGTACGGTGCGCCTGCCGCGTCTTGTCGGCCATAGCCGGGCCCTCGACATGATCCTGACTGGCCGCGAGGTCGGCGCTCGCGAGGCGTTCGACTGGGGGCTGGCCAACCGTCTTGCACCAGAAGGGCAGGCGCTCGTCGAAGCCAAGGCGCTGGCCAATGTGCTGGCGAAGTTTCCGCAGACTTGTCTGCGTTCGGATCGCCAGTCGTCCTACGAGCAATGGGCGCTCGATCTGCCGGCGGCCCTGGTCAACGAGGCGCGGCGCGGGATGCCGGCGTTGCAGGCGGAGACGCGCAAGGGTGCCGCCCGGTTTGCCGCCGGCAAGGGACGCGGCGGTGATTTCGGAGAGATTTGATGAGCCTGCCGACCGACGCCGAGATTGCGCAATACCGTAGCGACGGTGCCATCTGCCTGCGCGGTGCTTTCTCGCCCGACTGGATCGAGCGGCTGCGCGCGGCCGTCGATGCCGACATGGCGACGCCCGGGCCGATGGTGCGCATCAATACGCCCAAGGATGCGCCGGGGCTGTTCTTCGTCGACTTTCAGCTCTGGCAACGCCATCCCGATGCGCGCGCTTTCGTCTACGAATCGCCGGCGCGCGAGATCGCGGCGCGGCTGATGGACTCGGACGAGGTCGTCTACTATCACGACCATCTGCTGGTGAAGGAGCCGGGCACGCAGGAGCGTACGCCGTGGCATCACGACCAACCCTACTATCCGATCGACGGCGAGCAGGTCGTGTCGCTGTGGCTGCCGCTCGATCCCGTCGATCGCGCGACGTGCGTCGAATATGTGAAGGGCTCGCATCGCTGGGGCCGCTGGTTCCAGCCCAAGTTCTTCAAGCAGGGCGGTGTCGATCTCGCCGTGCAGGACCCTCGCTTCGAGCCGCTGCCCGACCTCGATGCCGAGCGCGACCAGCATGAGTTCCTCGCCTGGGATATGGAGCCGGGCGACGTCATCGCCTTCCACGCCCTGACGCTGCACGGCGCTTCCGGCAATCGCTCGACCTCGCGCCGCCGTCGTGCCTGGGCGACACGCTGGTGCGGCGACGATGCGCGCTACGCCGCGCGCGTCGGCCAGGTCTCGCCGCCGCTCGAAGGCCATGGCCTGAAGCCGGGCGACCGGCTCGAATGCGCGACCTTTCCCAAAGTCTGGCCGCAGTGAACGAACTGCTCGTGTTTGCCGGCGTGATCGCGCTGGCATCGGTGTCGCCAGGCCCTAACGTCGTTCTGGTCGTCGATCACAGTCTGAGCTTTGGCGTGCGGCGCGTTGCGCCCACCATCCTCGGTAACATTTCATTGCTGTTCCTGGTGGCGCTTGCCGCGGCGCTGGGTGTCGCCGCGCTGCTGCTCACGATGCCGGGGCTGTACGATGGCTTGCGGCTCGCGGGCGCCGCCTATCTCGTCTTCCTCGGCGTGCGGGCGCTCCGCAACGCCTGGCGATTGCGAAGCGATGCCGTCGTCGGTGCGCCGGCTGCCGAGGTGAGCGCGCTACGCCGATATCTCCAGGCCTTCTTCGTCAGTGCCACCAACCTGCAGTCCGTGTTCTTCCTGGCGGCGCTGTTTCCCAACTTCGTGCATCGCGACCAGCCGCTTGCGCCGCAATTCTGCGTGCTCTTCTCCGTGCTCATCCTGGTCGTGGGCTCAGTGCACTTCGCCTACGCGCTGTCTGCGGCAGCGATCCAATCCCGCGTCGGCGACCGCCGCTTCCGGCGGTCCGTTCAGGCGGTATCGGGTGTGGCGATGCTGGGCTTCGGAACGGCGATTGCCGCCAGCGTCCTGCGCCGATAGCAGGCGACCCTACGGAACGAGTACCGCCTTGCCGACCACGGTGCGTTCTTCGATCAGCTTGAAGCCCTTGACCCAATCCGCGAGGTCGTAGGTCGCGGCGACCGTGGCCTTGAGCTTGCCTTCGACGAACCAGCGGGTCAGGTCCTTCTGGGCGTCGGCCACCATCGCGCGGCGCGTGGCGAGGGCTGCCTCTTCCTTGGGCGAGGGCTTTCCCTTGCCGCCCCAGCCATTCCAGTAGCCGTAGTAGAAGCCGATCACGGTCGCGTTCTTGACCAGGAGGATGTTGGCCGGGATCTGCGGGATGGTGCCGCTGGCGAAGCCCATCGGGATGAGGCGGCCTTCGGGTGCCACGCAGCGCAGCGAGGCGTCGAAGGCCGAACCGCCGACCGGATCGTAGATCACGTCGGCGCCGCGTCCGTCCGTCACTTCCAGCACTTTGGTGCGGATATCTTCCTGACGGTAGTCGATCAGATGATCGGCGCCGGCTTCCTGTGCGGCCTTGAGCTTGTCGGGCCCGCCGGCACTTGCGATCACGACGGCACCCATCGCCTTGCCGACCTCGATGGCCGTGAGACCCGATCCGCCGCCGGCGCCGTGCACCAGCAGCACTTCGCCGGGCTGCATCGCCGCCTTCCACTTCAGCGCGCCGTAGGCGGTGGGATAGAGCGTCGGAAAGTTGGTCGCCTCGGCATAGGGCAACTGCTCGGGGATCGGGATCAGGTTGGCAGCGGTCGCGATGGCGTACTCGGCAAAGGCGCCTTGGCTGACACCGGTTGCGATGCGGTCGCCGACGGCGACGTTGCTGACGCCTTCGCCCAGGGCCACGACATGGCCTGCGAGTTCGTTGCCCGGGACATAGGGCAGCGGCGGCTTGTTCTGGTGCTTGCCTTGCACGCCCAGCATCGCGGCGAAGCTCACGCCGGCGGCGCGCACGCGCACCAGCACTTCGCCCGCCTTCGGCACGGGCTGCGGGATGTCCTCGATCTTCAGATTTTCGATCGGACCATAGGCATGACAGACCAGCGCCCGCATCTTCGTTTCCTTTACTTCTGCGCTACTTCTTGAACTGGCCGTGCCGGCCTTCGCCCTTGGCGAAGCGCGCTGCACCGCTTTGCGATTCCTGCCGCCGTGCTTCCAACGACAGCTCCATCTCGCGCTGGATCGCGGCCGCCTCGTCGCGGTCGAAGCTCTCGTAGGCCGACTGGCGGTCCGAGGTCATGGCGATCGGCGGGAAGCCTGCGATCTGCAGGGCGAGCTTCTCGGCCTCGGCGCGTGTCGTGCCGCGCGCCACCTTGCGGGTGGCCAATCCAATGGTGATCGCCTCGTCGGCGCCCACGGCGCGGCCGGTCAGCAGCATGTCCATGGCGCGGCCCTGGCCCACGATGCGCGGCAGGCGCACGGTGGTGCCGTCGCTCATCGGCACGCCCCAGCGGCGCGAGAACACGCCGAAGGATGCGGTCTCGTCGACGAGGCGGATGTCGCAGAACAGCGCCACGCCCAGCCCGCCGGCACAGGCATGGCCTTCGATGGCGGCAATCACCGGCTTGGAAAGGGGGGCACGCAACGGCCCATCGGCGCTGCCGGCCCACGGGAAGTAGTCCGTGCCGCCGCCCAGCTCCTTGAGATCGGCCCCGGCGCAGAAGGCGCCGCCGGCACCCGTCAGCACAGCGACTTTCGCCTGCGGGTCTGCCTCGAAGGCCCGCAGCGCATCGGCAAGGCCGTGGGCCGCTTCGTTGTCGAGGGCGTTCTTGGCCTGCGGCCGATTGATGGTGATCGTCGTGACCGGACCCTGGGTCTCGACCACGATTTTGGGGGTGCTCATGACACCGTCTTATCTAACCGTCTCGAGTTCGTCTTCAAGCTGGGCGTTGGACCGCCTCGGTGTGCGGAAGTACCACCAGTTTTTCTGCGGGGTCCATTTCTCCTTGCGTGCCGTGCCATGGCCCCAGACGCAGCGCTTGAAGTCGCGTGTCGCCGCCGTGAAAGCCTTGTCGGCTTCGTCGAGCTTGAAGGCGTGGTCGCCCATCTCCTCGCGGCTGAACATGGGCAGCGCTTCGAGGATCAGTTCGCGCACGTCGACGTCGTTAAGCCAGTTGTCGAGATCGAAATTGTAACCCTGCCGTTCGAGATCGGCGGTGAAGGCCGTCCACTGGTCGATCAGCTCGCAAAGGTCGGCGACGTCGGGCGGACCGGGAGGAGGCGGTGGCTTCACTGGCGACCTCGCTCGGCCTGTCGCCGGTAATAGCGTTCGCCATCGTTCGGCTTGAAGAAGGTGCGGATGATGCCATTGGGATTGAACGCGATGAACGCCCCCGTCTGCTTGTCGAAGCGGGTCGTCACGCCGTCGTTGCGTACCGTTTCAAGGATGGGACCGCCGACGCGCGCATCGCGCAGGAGTTGCGCCTGCCGCAGATAGTCCTGCTTGGTGATGCGGCCAAACTCCGCGCCGTGCTTCTCGAAATGCTCCTCGAGACGTCGCGAATCGGCAAAGCCGACACTGGCCCCCCAGCCGCCCGTGCTCGATGCGGGCTCGCGCGCTTCTGCGACGGGGGAATTGCGCGCAGCGTCTCCGGCACTGCGGTCACTGACCTGGGTCCAGTAGAGAAAGATCGCGACCGCCGCCAAGGCCGCCGCCAGGAGACGACGCCACGGCAGGCCGCCGGTGCGGACATTCATTCCGCTATTGTGCGCCACCCTTGAACCATCGCGCAATCATGCGGCGCTCCGCGTCGGTGATCTGGGTCAGGTTGCCGGGCGGCATGACCCGCGAGGCGGCCGCTTGCTGGTTGATGGCGGCGGCCATGGCATGGATCTGCGATGGCGTTTCCAGCAGGATGCCCTTGGGCGGCGCCAGGAAGCCTTCCTGCGTGGGCTTGGCGGCATGGCAGGAAACGCAGCGTGCCTGAATGATGGGCTGAACCTGGTCGAAGGCGACCGGGCCGCCGCCATCGGCGCTCGGTCGCGGCAGCGCGAGCAGGGCAGTGAAAGCGATGAACACGAAGCCCGACGCCAGCACCAGTGGATTGGCGTTGCCCTTGTGGCGCTGCACGAACCAGACGCGGATCAGCGCGCCGGCCACGGAGATCAGGATCAGCAGGACCCAGTTCCACTCGTGGCCGTAGAGACCGGCATAGTGGTTGCTGATCATCGTGAACAGCACAGGCAAGGTGAAATAGGTGTTGTGGACCGAGCGCTGGCGACCCATCAGGCCGAACTTCGGATCGAGCGGCCGGCCTTCTTCCTTGGCTTTCACCATCTCGCGTTGGCCGGGAATGATCACGAAGTAGACGTTGAGCACCATGATCGTGCCCAGCATGGCGCCGAAGTGGATGTAGGCGCCGCGGCCGGAAAAGATGTGACAGAGCGCCCAGGCCGAGGCGATGCAGTAGAGGAAGAGCAGCCCGCCCAGGACGGCGTCGTCCTGGCCCAGGGCCGACCGGCAGAGCCAGTCGTAGACCAGCCAGCCCAGAACCAGAAAGCCCAGCCCGATGGCGATCGCGGCAGGTTTGCTGAGTTCCATGACCGAGGGGTCGATCAGGGCGACTTCCGCACCGTAATAGTAGACGAGGCACAGCAGGAAGAAGCCGGTGATCAGGGTCGTGTAGGCTTCCCACTTGAACCAGTGCAGTTCCGGCGGCAGGCGCTCGGGCGCCAGGGAGAATTTCTTGGCGGTGTAGAAGCCGCCGCCATGGACCGCCCAGACTTCGCCGCCGATGCCCTTGGCGATGTCGGCCGGATCGAGCGGCTTGTGCAGGTGGTTGTCCAGCCAGATGAAGTAGAAAGACGCCCCGATCCAGGCAATGCCCACGATCATGTGAGCCCAGCGCAGCAGCAGATTCAGCCAATCGACGATAAACGCAGCGTCCATGCTTCCTCGTAGCGCCTTGCCGGGCGGGGCCTCAAGGCGGTAAATCGCCCATTCGCAGTGATTCGAACGATTTCAAGGGGAAATGCAATGACGGCTCTGGACCTTCCGGCGGGTGTTTCGATCGACGGCGCGATCAAGCCCGGCTTCGAAAAGGTGCTCACCAAGGAGGCTGTCGCGTTCATTGCCGACCTGCAGCGCAAGTTCAACGCCCGCCGCGAGGAGCTGCTGGCGGCCCGCGTCGAGCGCCAGAAGCGGCTCGATGCCGGCGAGAAGCCGGACTTCCTGCCGGAGACGGCGAAGATCCGCGAGAGCGACTGGACGGTGGCGCCGCTGCCTCAGGACATCCTGGACCGCCGCGTCGAGATCACCGGGCCGGTCGACCGCAAGATGATCATCAACGCGCTGAACTGCGGCGCCAACGTCTTCATGGCCGATTTCGAGGATGCTTCGACGCCGACCTGGGCCAACATGGTCGAAGGCCAGTTCAACCTCGCCGACGCCGTGCGCCGCCAGATCGACTATGTCGATCCCAACAGCGGCAAGTCCTACAAGCTGAACGACAAGACCGCCGTGCTGTTCGTCCGTCCGCGCGGCTGGCATCTGCTCGAGAAGCACGTCACGGTCGACGGCCAGCCGATGTCGGGCTCGCTGTTCGATTTCGGCCTCTACTTCTTCCATAACGCCAAGGAAGCGCTGTCGCGCGGCACCGGCCCGTATTTCTACCTCCCGAAGATGGAGAGCCATCTCGAAGCGCGTCTGTGGAACGACGTGTTCGTCCATGCGCAGGATGCGCTCGGCGTGCCGCAGAAGTCGATCAAGGCCACGGTGCTGATCGAGACCATCCTCGCCACTTTCGAGATGGACGAGATCCTGTGGGAGCTGAAGGACCACTCGGCCGGTCTGAACTGCGGCCGCTGGGATTACATCTTCTCCTTCATCAAGAAGTTCCGCGAGCAGGAGTGGGCGGTGCTGCCGGATCGCGGCACGGTCGGCATGACCTCGCACTTCCTGCGTTCCTATAGCCAGCTCGTCATCAAGACCTGCCATCGCCGCGAAGTGCATGCGATGGGCGGCATGGCGGCGCAGATTCCGATCAAGAACGATCCGAAGGCCAACGACGAGGCGATGGGCCGCGTGCACGCCGACAAGAAGCGCGAGGCGGGCGACGGCCACGACGGCACCTGGGTGGCGCATCCCGGCCTCGTGCCGATCGCCAAGGCCGAGTTCGACGCGGTGATGAAGGAAGCCAACCAGATCGCCCGCAAGCGGCAGGACGTGAACGTCACCCCGGCCGACCTCATCCAGATGCCGTCGGGTCCGAAGACCGAGGCCGGCCTGCGCCAGAACGTGGCCGTAGGCATCGGCTACGTCGAGGCCTGGTTGCGCGGCATCGGCTGCGTGCCGCTGTTCAACCTGATGGAAGACGCCGCCACCGCCGAGATCAGCCGTGCGCAGGTCTGGCAGTGGGTGCGCCACAACCAGAAGCTCGACGACGGCCGCGCCATCACCAAGGAGCTGGTGCGCGAGATCGTGCGCGAGGAGAACGACAAGGTGAAGGCGCAGATGGGCGACGAAGCCTATGGCAACGGCCGCTACGAAGATGCCGCCCAGCTCATGATCGATCTGGTCGAGCAGCCGCAGTTCTACGAATTCCTGACCCTGCCGGCGTACGATCGCATCATCGCCGACGAGAAGAAGGCCGCGGCCTGAGGGACGAACGATGGTCAACAACGTTTACGACGTCACATCGGCCGGCAAGGCCGACGCGCCGGCCATCGGCGCGCCGGGGCGCCCCTGGCTCAGCTACGCCGGTCTCAAGAAGCTCACCGACGACACGCTCGCTGCGTTGAACGGTGTCGGCATCGGCCGTGGCGATCGCGTCGCCATGGTGGTCCACAACGGACCGGAGATGGCTTCCTCGTTCATCGCCGTGGCGTCGGGCACGACGTCTGCGCCTCTGAATCCGGCCTATCGCGATGAGGAGTTCGAGTTCTACCTCGAAGACCTCAAGCCCAAGGCTGTGATCGTGCAGCAGGGCATGGACAGCCCCGTGCGCGCGGTTGCCAGCAAGGTCGGCGTGCCGATCGTGGAACTGGTGCCGACGGCCGATGCGCCCGCGGGCACCTTCACACTCGACGTCTCGGCCCTGAAGCCTGCCAAGGCGGCGAAGCCCGGCACGTCGGCGGGCGAGGAGATCGCCCTGGTGCTGCATACGTCGGGCACGACGGCGCGGCCCAAGATCGTCCCGCTGTCGACGGCGAACCTCGCAGCCTCGGCGCGCCACATCGGCAAGTCGCTGGCGCTCACGCCGGCCGACCGCTGCCTCAACATCATGCCGCTGTTCCACATCCACGGCCTGATCGCGGCAACCTTGTCGTCGCTGGGTGCCGGCGCTTCGGTGTCGTGCACGCCGGGCTTCAATGCGCTGCGCTTCTTCGCCTGGCTCGAGGAAGTGAAGCCCACCTGGTACACGGCCGTGCCGACCATGCATCAGGCGATCCTCGGCCGCCTGCGCAGCCATGTGGAAGCGGCCAAGGCCGCCAAGCTGCGCTTCATCCGCTCCTCGTCGGCCTCGCTGCCGCCGCAGGTGATGGCCGAGCTCGAAGCCGCCTTCGATTGCCCGGTGATCGAGGCCTACGGCATGACCGAGGCCAGCCATCAGATGGCGTCGAATGCGCTGCCGCCGGGCAAGCGCAAGCCGGGCGCGGTCGGCCTGGCGGCCGGTCCGCAGATCGCCATCATGGACGATGCCGGCAACATGCTGCCGCAGGGCACGATCGGCGAGGTCGTGATCCAGGGCCCGAACGTGACGGCGGGCTATGACAACAACCCGGACGCCAACCTCAAGGCCTTTGCCAACGGCTGGTTTCGGACGGGCGACCAGGGCCGCTTCGACGAGGACGGCTACCTGTTCCTCACGGGCCGCCTGAAGGAGATCATCAACCGCGGCGGCGAGAAGATCAGCCCGATCGAGATCGACGTCATCCTGATGGATCACCCGGCGGTCGAGCAGTGCGTGACCTTCGCCATCCCGCATCCCAAGCTGGGAGAAGAAGTGGGCGCTGTCGTCGTGCTGCGTGGCGGGACCGAGTGCACGGAGCGCGAGCTGCGCGACTTCGTGGCCAAGCACGTCGCCGACTTCAAGGTGCCGCGCAAGGTCGTGTTCGTGGCCGAGATTCCGAAGGGTGCGACCGGCAAGTTGCAGCGCATCGGCCTTGCCGCCAAGCTCGGCCTGGGCGAAGCGACAGCCTGACGGAGAAGCTGTGACCTCGATCTGCGTTTTCGGCGCCGGCGCCATCGGCGGCTTCATGGCCGCCAAACTCGAGATGGCCGGCACGCCGGTCACCGTCGTGGCGCGCGGTCCGCATGGCGAGGCCCTGCGGACCAAGGGGCTGACCCTCGTGAGCGAAGGGCAGGAGTCCGTCACGCGGCCGCGCGTGGCGACCGATCCCAAGGAGATCGGCCCGCAGGACTATCTGGTGCTGACGCTCAAGGCGCATTCGTTGTTGCCGGCGATGGCGCAGCTCGAGCCATTGATTGGACCGAACACGACCATCGTGGCGGCCATCAACGGCGTGCCTTGGTGGTACACCTACAAGCTCGGCGGCGACTTCGACGGCCGGCGCATCGAGTCGGTCGATCTCGAAGGCAAGCTCACCGCGGGCCTGCCGCCCGCGCAGGTGTTGGGCAGCATCGTCTATCCGGCGGCCGACGTGGTCGAACCGGGCGTCATCGAACATACCTACGGCGATCGCTTCTCCCTCGGCGAACCCGACGGCAGCCGCAGCGAACGTGCGACCAGGCTGTCGGAACTCCTGATCAAGGCCGGCCTCAAGGCGCCCGTGCGGCCGCGCATCCGCGACGAGCTCTGGGTCAAGCTCTGGGGCAACATGGCCTTCAATCCGCTGAGTGCGCTCACGACGGCGACGCTCGACCGGTTGATTGCCGAGCCCGGTACGCATGCCGTCTGCCGCGCGCTCATGGTCGAGGGCCAGCAGGTGGCCGAGAAGCTCGGCGTGAAGTTCGCCATCGGCGTCGACAAGCGCATCGCAGGCGGCGCCGAAGTCGGCGCACACAAGACGTCGATGCTGCAGGACCTCGAGCGTGGCCGCCCGCTTGAAATCGAGGCGCTGCTGGGCGCCATCGTGGAGATGGCGGAGTGGGTCGGCGTCGACATGCCGATCGGCCGTACCGTGCTCGCGCTGGTGCGCCAGCGCGCGGCGATGCGCTGAGGGGTAGACATGGACGAGAAGATCGATCTCGTCTTCGATCCGGACAATGAGCGCGCGGCCGCGTATGTGCGCGACCGTCTCTCGATGTTCAATTCGAGCCAGACGGGAAAGTCCGACTACTATCCCTGCTACATCTTCCTGAAGGGCGAGAAGAACGAAACTCTGGGCGGCCTGTTGGGCTACGTCTGGAGCGACTGGCTCTTCGTCTCCACCTTGTGGGTTGACGAGGCACTACGCGGCAAGGGCCATGCGACGCGCTTGATGGATGCCGCCGAGGACTACGCCCGCTATCGCAACTGCCATTCCGCGTATCTCGACACGCATTCGTTTCAGGCCCGGCCGTTCTACGAGAGGCGCGGCTACGAGCTCTTCGCCACGCTCGACGACTTCCCGCCCGGCCACCAGAAATTCTTCCTGAAGAAGAAACTGGCAAAGTAACGAGAGGCCAGGGCCTCTCGACGCTTCACTCCGTGCCCTGAAGTTCGGCCCTTACGGCTGCCGAAGAATGCGCGAACAGAAGCCGGGCGCCGGCTTCGGCTGCGCTGGCATCGCCAGTCTTGATCGCACGCTCGATGGCCCGCCAATCCCTGGCGGCTTCGCGGCGGCGTTCGGCTTTTAAAAAGCTCGTGGCGCGCCCGCGGATCATGCGCCAGCTGCTGATGTCGGAGAGATGATCGTACAGCGCCGGCAGCCGGCCGTTGCCGCTGGCACTGATGAGCAGCGTTTGGGCGGCGACGGAACGCTCCGAGAAGGTCTGCGCGGGCGTATCGGGATTCGCGGCGAGCCGTTCCATCTCGTCGGTGAGTTCCGTCAGCTTCTCGCGGGGCGCCGTTGGATCGAGTGCGCAGTTGCGCGCCGCAATCGCGAGCAGGGCCGCCCGGATCTCGAAAAGGTGGAAGACGTCGTCCTTCGCGAAGGGCGCCACGCGCGCGCCGAAGCGGGGGACCTGCTCGACATAACCCAGCTTGGCGAGCGCGATCAGCGCTTCGCGCACCGTGGCCCGGCTCACGGCGTGCTCTTCCGCCAGCGCGATTTCCTTCAGCCGCTCACCCGCGGGCAGGCGGCCGGACATGATGTCCTCGAGAATTCTCTCGGCCAGGAGCTCGGGGAGAGATTTGACGGCCTTGCCGAGGGGAATCGGCATCGAAGGGGCGGTGGGGTGCACGGCGGGACCGTATCACAATTTGTCAGATTGATTATTGTCAGACAATCGACAATCGGCAATAGTGAGGCAACTGAAGGAGGAACGCATGAGCACGCTTCAGGTGAAGCCGATTGGCTACGCGCTGGGGGCCGAAGTCACCGGTGTGGATCTGCGCCGGCCGATCGACCCGGCCATGAAGGACGCTATCAACGAAGCGTGGTTGCGCCATCTGGTGCTGGTGTTCCCCGGCCAGGACCTCTCGACGACGGAGCAGATCGCCTTCTCGCGGTGCTTCGGCGAACTCGACAAGCACGAGTTCCAGCCGCGCTACACGCACCCCGACCATCGCGAGATCCTGCTGGTCACCAACAAGCCCATCGACGGCAAGCCGTCCGATACCCGCAACACCGGGCGCAACTGGCACACCGACCTGACCTTCACGTCGCGGCCTGCGAAGGGTGCGCTCCTGCTCTGCCGGGAGAAGCCGCCGGTCGGCGGCGATACGATGTTCGCCAACATGTACCTCGCCTACGAGACGCTGAGCGCTCGCATGCAGGCGTTCATCGACGACATGGAGGCGATCCACGACGCCTCGCTGGTCAAGGGGCTGGAACAGCGCGATCCGGAGAAGGTCGCGGAGATGAAGCGCCGCAATCCGCCGGTGGCGCACAGGATTGTCCAGACGCATCCGGAGACCGGCCGCAAGTCGCTGCTGGTCGGCCAGCGCATCCGCGGCATCATCGGCTTGTCGGATGGAGAGAGCGCGGCGCTCCTTGGCTTCCTGAACGAACACGCCGAGTCGCCGGAGTTCACGTATCGCCACCGCTGGACCGTCAACGATCTGGTGATGTGGGACAATCGGTGCACGCAGCACATCGCGTTGCCCGACTTCGACCAGCGTCAGCCGCGCCTGATGCTGCGCTGCTCGCTCCAGGGCGAGATGACCGGCCGTGTTCTGGAGCCTGCTGCGACGCGCACCGACGACCGCGAGGCGTTGATGCAGATGCTGGCTGCGGTCGCCTGAAGAACCAATAAATCGGAGGAATCACATGACGACGAGACGTGGGCTCGTAGGGGGCCTGACGGCGGCTGCCGCCGTGCTGGCCAGTGGCCGTTCATCATTCGCAACGCCGGACTATCCGACCAAACAGGTCAAGGTGATCGCGCCGTTTGCGCCCGGCGCCGCGACGGACACCTGTGCCCGCATTGTCGCCCAAAAGCTGGGCGAGCGGTGGGGCAAGCCCGTCATCGTTGAGAACAAGGTCGGGGCGTCTGGTTCCATCGGCGCCGCCGCGGTCGCCCAGGCCGCACCCGACGGCCACACGCTGCTGCTGGGCACGATCGGCACCAGCGCCACCAACGCGCATCTTCTGCCGAACATGCCCTACGACACGTTGAACGACTTCACGCCGATCAGCCTCTTCGCGACGGTCGCCATGCTCGTTGTCGTCCATCCCAGCCAGCCAATCCATTCGATTGCCGAGCTGATCGCCTACGCGCAGAAGAATCCCGGCCGCCTCAATTGCGGCACGGCGGGCGTCGGCTCGTCTCCTCATCTCGCCGCGCTGTTGTTCGAAAGCATGGCAAAGGTGCGCTTCGAGCATGTGGCCTATGCCGGCGTCGCGCCGATGATCCCCGACATCCTGCAGAATCGCGTGAACATCTCCCTGGGCGATGCGAGTTCCTTCCTGCCTCACGTGCGCAGTGGCGCGTTGCGAGCGATCGGCGTCACCACGGCGACACGGTTCGAGGGGCTGCCGGACGTACCGACGGTCGCCGAAGCCGGCGTGAAGGGTTACGAGGCGTCGGCCTGGTACGGCGTGCTGGGGCCGGCCAAGATGCCGCCTGCCATCGTTGCCAAGCTTTCCGGCGACGTCGCGGCGATCGCCCGCATGCCGGAGGTCAAGCAGCAGCTCGCGCCGCTTGCCGCCACGACCGTAGGCAGCACGTCGCAGGAGTTCGCTGCTTTCATCCGTGCCGAGTACGAGCGGTGGGGCAAGCTGATCCGCGACAGCGGCGTGCAGGTGAAGAAGCCAAGCTAGCGTTTATTTCGCGCCCAGCTCTTTCAGCTTCTTGTCGACCGACAGCAGGTCCCACCAGCTTTGCCGTTTGCTGGCGGGCGTGCGCAGCAGATAGGCCGGGTGGAAAGTCGGCAGCGCCGGCACTTCGCTGCCGTCGTCGAGGCGGAGCGTCGCCCACTTGCCGCGCAGGCGGGTGATGCCCTCCGTCGTGTCGAGCACGGCCTTCACGGCCGTGCCGCCCGCCAGTACCACAAGCTTCGGCTTCGCGAGTTCGATGTGACGGCGCGTGAAGGCGAGACAGATCGCCTGTTCGGCCAAGGTCGGCGTGCGGTTGCCGGGCGGGCGCCAGAAGAGAATGTTGGTGATGTAGAGATCGCGCTCGCGGCTCATGCCGATGGCGTCGAACATGCGGTCCATGAGCTGGCCGCTCACGCCGACGAACGGCTTGCCCAGCCGGTCCTCGTCGGCCCCCGGCGCTTCGCCGACGATCATCACCGGCGCCCCGACGACACCGTCGGCAAATACCGTGTTCTTGGCGGTGCGCTTCAGCGCACAGCCTTCGAAGGCGCGCACCGCCGCCTCGAGTTCGGCGACGTTGGTGGCCCTTCGCGCAACTTCGCATGCATCCTCGACGAGTTGCGGCGACTCGAGCGGTATCGGCGCACGCTGGGGCGGCGGCGAGGCCGGGCGGATCGGTGTCGGCGCGGCTGCCGTCGCGGCGGGTGCGGCCATCGGGGTGACGGAGGCCGTTGCCGCGGCAGCGGGCGGCGGAAGGGCGAAGCGGTCGATGGCCTCCTCGCCGATTGCCTCGTCGAGTCCCTGGTCGACGTACCAGCGCAGCAGGGCTGCCGCGGTATCGGGCGCCAGGGAAAGGTCGCTCATGAAAGACGCTTCAGGAAGGCACCGAGGATCGGCGCCCACAGGGCGGCATCGGCGTGGCTTGCCATGTGGCCCTTGTTGGAGGGCAGCTCCACGTAGGTGACGTCGATCCCGGCCTTGCGCATGTCGCTGACATAGGCGGGCGACAGCGCGATGTCGAACAGCTTGTCGGTCGGAGACTGCACATAGAGCACCTTGGTGCCCTTGAGCTTGGCGTAGTCGCCGGTGATGTCGATGGTGCCGATGGCCCGGCGCAGCGCGACCATCGAATGGCCGTCGTAGAGTTTCGACCAGGCCTGCGCATTGGCGCGGATCGCTGCCTCGCGGGCCTTGGGATCGGGCATGGTCTCGGCCAGGATCTCGTTCTGGCCGTAGTTCATCAGCGTCTCGAAGCGGATCTCTTCGAGGGTGCGGGCGATCCCGCCATTCTCGTAGTACCAGCCGCCATTCCAGTTGGGGTCCGAGGCCAGCCGCTTCTGCAGGTTCTCCAACCGATCCAGCCCGCCCGGCGAGCGCGGCGCCGTCACCGAAGGCACGATCGCCTTCATGAAGCCGGGGTAGGAGGCGGCCCATTGGAACGACTGGAAGCCGCCCATTGAGGGGCCGATTACCGCCACCAGGCTCTTCAGTCCGAGCGAATCGACCAGGAGCTTCTGGCTGCCGACGATGTCCCGCATGGTGATGTCGGGGAAGGTCGGGCCGTAGGGTTTGCCGGTGCGCGGATCGGTGCAATTCGGTCCCGTGCTGCCATGCGCCGAGCCGAGCGCATTCACGGAGACGACGAAATAGCGGCCGGTGTCGACCGCCTTGCCCGGGCCAATCAGGCCGTCGAACCAGCCGGCGGACCCCTCGGGAACGCCGCGGCCCTGCTTGCCGGGGGCATTTTTGCCTGCTGCGTGATGGCTCGACGTGTAGCCGTGCACGACCAGAATGGCGTTATCCTTGGCCGGCGAGAGCGTACCGTAGGTTTCGTACGCAAGTTCGAGCACGGGCAAAGTCTGGCCACTTTCCAGGCGATAATCGCGTGCAGAGAAGATCTTGCTCTCGATACCGGTCAACTCTGCCACGGGAATTCCCCCTCTCAGCGGGTGGCGATCCTGCCCCCGACAGGCTATCTAGAATCGGAGGATTGCCGCCCAACCGGCGCGCGTCCATCAGGAAAAGGCACTGCAGAGCGAGACAGGTATGACGCGCGAGGCGATGGAATATGACGTTGTGATCGTGGGCGGCGGTCCGGCCGGGCTGTCGGCGGCGATCCGCCTGAAGCAGCTCGCGGCAGAGCGCAATCACGAAGTCTCGGTCTGCCTGATCGAGAAGGGCTCGGAAATCGGCGCCCACATCCTGTCGGGCGCAGTCGTCGATCCGATCGGTCTGAACGAGCTCATTCCCGACTGGAAGGAGCAAGGCGCGCCGCTCGAGACCCAGGTCACCGACGACCAGTTCCTTTTCTTCACCAAGAGCGGCTCCTACCGCTTCCCCAATTTCCTGCTGCCGCGGTTGATGAACAACCACGGCAACTACATCGTGAGCCTGGGCGACGTTTGCCGCTGGCTTGGCCAGCAGGCCGAGGCGCTGGGCGTCGAGATCTATCCGGGGTTTGCCGCGGCGGAAGTGCTCTACAACGATGACGGGTCGGTGAAGGGCGTCGCCACCGGCGACATGGGCATCGCCAAGGACGGCAGCCACAAGGACAGCTACACGCCGGGCATGGAGCTGCATGCCAAGTACACGCTGATCGGCGAGGGCGTCCGCGGTTCGCTGGCCAAGCAGTTGATGGCCAAGTTCGACCTGCGCGACGGCGTCGACCCGCAGAAGTTCGGCATCGGCATCAAGGAACTCTGGCAGGTCGATCCCGCCAACTTCCGCAAGGGCCTGGTCGTGCATTCGCAGGGCTGGCCGCTGTCGGAAACCGGCAGCTCGGGCGGCTCGTTCATGTATCACTTCGGCGACAATCTGGTCGCCATCGGCCTCGTGGTGCATCTCAGCTACGAGAATCCCTACCTCTCGCCGTTCGACGAGTTCCAGCGTTTCAAGACGCACCCCGATGTCGCCAAGTACCTGAAGGGCGGCAAGCGTCTGGTCTACGGCTCGCGCGCCATCAACGAGGGCGGTGTGCAGTCGGTGCCGAAGCTAACCTTCCCGGGTGGCGCGCTGATCGGCTGCTCCGCGGGCTTCGTCAACGTGCCGCGCATCAAGGGCAGCCATAATGCCGTGAAGAGCGGCATGCTGGCGGCCGAGGCAGCCTTCGAAGCGCTTGCGGCGGGCAAGACCGGTGGCGACGAACTGATCGCCTACCCGGTGAAGCTCAAGGCGTCGTGGATCTGGAAGGATCTCGACAAGGTGCGCAACGTGAAGCCTGCCCTGAAGTGGGGCACGACGCTCGGCACGCTCTACGGCGGCATGGACATGTGGCTGCACGATCTCGGCATCCGCCTGCCCTGGACCCTGCGCCATCACAAGGCCGATCACGAATGCCTTCGGCCGGCGAGCGAGTTCCAGCCGATCCAGTATCCCAAGCCCGACGGCGTGGTTTCCTTCGACAAGCTCTCCTCGGTGTTCCTGTCGAACACCAACCACGAAGAGGACCAGCCGGTTCACCTGAAGCTGCGCGATCCCTCGATCCCGATGGCGGTCAACCTGCCACTTTATGCCGAACCGGCGCAGCGCTACTGCCCGGCCGGCGTTTACGAGGTGGTGACGGCCGACAACGGCCAGCCGCGCTTCCAGATCAACGCGCAGAACTGCGTGCACTGCAAGACGTGCGACATCAAGGATCCTGCACAGAACATCGACTGGTCCGTGCCCGAAGGAGGCGGCGGGCCTAACTATCCCAACATGTGAGACGCATGCGACGCATCCCTCTCGCGCTGCTCTCCGCAGCGCTGCTGTCCCTCTTCCCGCTCGCCGGCAATGCCCAGCAGGGCACGCAGCCGCAAACCAGATCGCCGTCGCAGGCACAACCCGGCGCCCGACTCCAGCCGATCTCGCTGGCGGGCCGTTACCTGGCAGCCCGTGTCGGCGAGCAGGATCACGACTACGACGTCGCCGCGGACCAGATGGATCAGGCGCTGGCGCTGACGCCCAACGATCCCGAGATGATCTACGCAGTCTTCCGGCTGCGTATGTATGCGGGCCGCATCGACCAGGCCGCTCTGCTCGCGCCGGCGGTTCTCGCCACGCGTCCGGGCGACGGTTTTGCCAACCTCGTTCTGGCCGTCGAGGCGATCAAGAAGGGCGATTACAAGGGGGCCGAGCGTCAGCTCGGCCGCATCGGGGCCGAGAACCAGCTCGGCGCGCTGCGCGAGTATGTGATGGCCTGGCTGAAAGCCGGGGAGAAGGATTTCGCGGCGGCGCGGGCTCATCTCGCGCGCCTGAAGCCTGCCGCTGGCGAGCGGGCGGAAGCGCCCGCGCTGGTCATCGAGGCGCAGATCGACGAGCTGGCGGGCGACAAGGCTGCGGCCGAGGCGAAGTACCGCCGCGCCATGACGCTCGACCGCAATGGTCTTCGCACCACGATCGCGGTGGCCGACGGGCTGCGCCGGCTCGGCAAGGATGCCGATGCGCGCGAGCTCCTGAAGAATTATGCCGAGAAGTACAGTGACGCCGTTGTCGTCGATGCGCTGATTGCACCCAATGCGCCGATGCCTAAGCCGCCGTCGCCGGCTGCCGGCATTGCGGAGATCCTGTTCGACATTGGCGGCATCCTGGCCGCGGACCAACGCAACCAGCGCACGGATCTGGCGCTGATCTTCTATCAGCTCGCGGCCACCTTGAAGCCCGACCAGGACTTCGCCTGGCTGATGATCGCGGGCCTCTATGAGCAGTTCCGCCAGGTCCCGAAAGCGGTCGCCGCGCTCGGCAAGATCGGACCGAACTCGCCGCTCTACTGGCAGGCGCGGCTGCGCACGGCCGCACTCGATGCCCAGGAGGACAAGCTCGATCAGGCGGTCAGCCGGCTGCGGGCTCTGGTGGCGGAAAAGCCCGCTCGCATCGACGCAGCGCTCACCCTGGCCGACCTGCTGCGAACCAAGGAACGCTATGCCGATGCCGTCACGGCCTACGACACGGCGATCTCGCGCCTGCGCAATCCCGAGGAGCGTCACTGGCAGGTCTATTTCGGCCGCGGCATCGCGCTCGAGCGCACCAAGCAGTGGCCAAAGGCCGAACTCGACATGAAGAAGGCGCTCGAGCTCTCGCCCGAGCAGCCCTATGTCCTGAACTATCTCGGCTATAGCTGGATCGACCAGGGCATGAAGCTCGAAGAAGGCATGAAGATGCTGGAGCGGGCCACCGAGCTTCGGCCCGACGATGGCTCGATCACCGACAGTGTCGGCTGGGCCTTCTATCGTCTTGGCCAGTACGACAAGGCGGTCGACTGGCTGGAGCGGGCGACCGAGCAGAAAGGCGAGGACCCGACGATCGCCGAGCATCTTGGCGATGCTTACTGGCATGTCGGGCGTCGCCGCGAAGCGCGCTTCCAATGGGAACGCGCCTCGAATCAGAAGCCTGACAAGGATCGCGTGCCGATCATCCAGGACAAGCTGGTGAACGGGCTGAACCCCGGCAACGACAAGCCGTCCGTCTACGAGAAGGCTGCCGATTCCAAGCAGGGCGGCTGATCGCGCGGTGCCGCTCGCTCGAGCGAAGGTCAATCTCTGGCTGAACGTCGTCGGTCGAAGGACTGACGGCTATCACCTACTCGACTCGCTGGTTGCCTTCACCGATCTCGCCGACGACATCGAGGTGAGCGCCGCCCCCGACTTGTCGCTCGACATTGCAGGTCCTGCGGTCGCATCCCTTCAGGAAGAGACCGACAACCTTGTCCTGAGAGCCGCACGCCTGCTGGCGGGGCGCGCCGGACTGGCACCGCGGGCCGCTCTTCGTCTCACCAAGCGCATTCCCGTCGCCGCGGGGCTGGGCGGCGGTTCGGCCGACGCGGCAGCGACGCTGCTGGCTCTGGTCGACCTGTGGCGGGTGGCGATGCCCGAGGAAGAGTTGTTCGATCTGGCGGCCGAACTCGGCGCTGACGTGCCGATGTGTCTGGCCGGCCGGCCGGCGCTGGTTGCGGGTGTCGGCGAACGTCTGGCGCCGGCACCACGCCTGCCCCCTTGTGCAATCCTTCTGGTCAATCCGGGGCTGCCTTTGCCGACGCCGCACGTGTTCGCCGCGCGCCAAGGGGGCTTTTCGGCTGAACGCCCGACGCCCGGAGTCTGGCCCGATCTTGCAGCTTTCGGCCGCGAGCTTGCTGTCCGCGGCAACGATCTCACCGATGCCGCTGTCTCGCTACGGCCGGAAATCGCCAGTGTCCTGCAGGCCCTGAGGGGCAGCCATGGAGTCGTTCATGCCGCGATGAGTGGTAGCGGCGCGACGTGCTTCGGCCTCTACGAAACCGTCGAGATGGCACAGCGTGCCGCCGCGGATTTGCTGCCCTCCTGGTGGCGCCACACCGGCCAGCTCGCGACGAGCTGACCTTTACGGCTTGGCAGGCGCTCCAGAGCGCCGCCGCTCCATCATCGAATCGAACAGCGCCTTGCTGGGCTCGCCCGTGATCCTGAGGTTGGCTGTCTTTTCATAGTCGCGGATCGCCGTGCGGGTCATCGGGCCCATCACGCCGTCCGGTGTGTCGCGCAGCAGATTGAGTTCGAACAGGAGCGTCTGCACGGCCTTGATCTGGTCTGCGGGCGCGGCCGGCCACGTAGCATCGGCGGGTAACGTCGGACGCACGATATCGGCCGAGGTTGGCGGCGGTGGAGGAGCCTCGGGCTTGCCGATGTCGATGATGTTTGCCGGCCGCTCGGTTTTGGTTTCAGTAGCAGGAACATCTGCCTTCGCTTCTGCTTTCGGTGGCAGCGGCAATGGCGAGTTGGCGACGACGTCCCGGTTGGCCAGTGCCATGCGCATCGCGGCGTACAACTCTTTGCTCGGCTCGCCGGTCTCGCGCACACCCGCGCTTTTCTGGAAAGCGCGGATTGCAGTACGCGTCATCGGTCCGATAGCGCCATCTGGCGGATCGCGCAGGAGCTTGAGATCGAACAAGGTCTGCTGGATGACCCGCACCTGTTCGGTGGCCGATTGTGGCCAGCCCGGCGGATCGACACTGGCGACTTGCGGCGCCGCGGGCGGCAGCCCGCTGGATTGCGGGAGCGATGCGGGCTTGGGCGGCTGCAGGGCTTCGACGATCTGTTTGAACTCCTCCTGGCCGACCTGCTGCGCGCGCTCCAGCTCGGCGGGGGTGAGCAAGCGTTGCAGAGTTTGCGCGCGCTGCCCGGAGGTCTTGGAGAGCGGCGTTTCTTCGCCCTTGTTCATCTGGCGGTCGAGTTCGGCAGCGATGGTGAACCAGGCCAGGGCGGCGGCCTGATCTTTCGGCGCGGCATCACCGCGTTCGTAGATGTCGCCCAGGGTGAACATCGAGGCGACCATGCCCTGGCGCGTCGCCGACCGCAGCAGCTCGACGGCTTCCTTGCCGTTGCGGGCGGCGCCCTTGCCGTCACGCAGCAGCAGGGCGAGATTGTGCTTGGCCATCGGCATATCCGCCTCGACGGCCTTGCGATACCACTCGATCGCCTTGCTGGAATCGCGCTCGACGACGAAGCCACGCTCGTACATCACGCCGACATTGAAAGCGGCCTGTGTCGAGCCTGCCTGCGCCGCCCTCAGGAGCCAGCCGGCGCCGGCCTGCGGATCCTTGGTAACGCCCACGCCCTGCAGCAGCCGGCGCGCCAGCTCTTCCATGGCCAGGATCTCGTTGGCCTCCGCTCGGGTCCGCAGTTCCCGGATCGGCATCGCCTCCCAATCCGTTTTTGCGTCGGCGGGCTTCAGCTCGGCAGCCTTCGTGTCGACAGGCTTCGATTCTTCGGCCTTAGCGTCGACGATCTTCACGTCGACAAGGGTCGCTTTGTCGAAGTCGGCGCTGGTCGGTGGTGGCGGCGCACTAAGCGGTGGATCGACTTTGGCTACGGCGTCGGGCGACGTGCCCTGCGTCGGGTTCGCAGCCTGCGCGGCAACGGACGGCGCCGTGTGGTTCGCCGGCCGCGTCAGCCAGGCCCCGCCTGCAGCCGCAGCGACAAGCACGACCGCAATCCCCACCAGGACGGGGGGGCGCTTCAGGACGGCAAGAGGAGGGGGCCGGTCGGTTGTTCCGGTCATCGCCGGAGAATAGCCGAGACTGGCCGCTGCGGAGAAGCCATCGCGCGGTGCCGGACAACGATCAGAGCGGTCAAAAGGAGTACCGCCCCTGCCTGATGTGCAGTCGCAATGCCGATACTGACGCCGGTCAGGATCGTGGCGATTCCGAGGCCCAACTGGAGAAAGGCCATCAGGCCGGCGGCCATCGTCTCCGGCCGTGGCGCGCGCCAGGCCATCACCAGAACACCCAGCACCAGAAGCTTGGCCAGCCAGCGATGGATGAACTGGATGGTCGTGCCGTTTTCGAAGAGGTTGATCCATCCGGGCGACAGATCGAACAGGCCGGGCGGGATCCAGTGGCCCGACATGGTCGGGAAGGTGTTGTGGGAAGCGCCGGCGCGCAGCCCCGCCATGAACGCGCCCCAGGTGAGCACGACGAACAGGAAGGCGATGAGGGCGGTGGCCTTGCGCCGCGTCCTGGGATCGTCCTGGCGAGCCGTCTGTGGCCCCAGTTCGAGGATCAGCCATACCGTGTAGGCATAGAGAGCGATCGCCAGCAGGAGATGGGCTGCCAGGCGGTAGTGGCTGACCGCCGGCCGGTCGACCAGGCCCGACGCCACCATGGCCCAGCCGAGCGCGCCCTGCAGGCCACCCGCTACCAGCAGCGCGAGGAGCCTCGGCTTCAGATGCGCGTTGAGGGCGCCCCGCCACCAGAACCAGGCGAGCGGCAGGGCGAAGACGACACCGATCAGCCGTCCCCACAGGCGGTGGATGTATTCCAGCCAGAAGATCTCTTTGAATTCGCCGACGGTGAAAGAATGATTCACCAATCGTCCCTGCGGCGAAGAAAGATACTTCTGCAGCTCTGCCTGCCAGGCTACGTCGGAGAGCGGCGGCAGCCAGCCGGTGACCGGACGCCACTCGACCATCGACAGGCCGGACTCGGTGAGGCGCGTGAGTGCGCCGATCACGATCATGAAGAAGATCATCGCTGCGACGACGATCAGCCAATTGCGCACGGAGGGAGGAACGGGCTGCATCGGGGCGGACCATGCGCGAAGCCGGCAACGCCGTCATCTGGCATAAATGTCGCTAATCGGTGACATGACTTGCGATGCCTTGCGCTTCCGGGGCACCTTGTTTAACGGTTCGTGCACGAATCGTTTCCCCTCGCATAGTCCGGATACTCGGTAATGACTTCGTCCCCGCTGGCCCCGCCGGTCACCTTCGGGCTCAGCTTCAATGACTTCTACGATCGCGAGGGACTGAGCCGTCTCGATGCCGCGTTCGTCACGTGGCTGAAGGATGCCAGCATCGATGCCCATGCCCGCCTGATGGCGGCGCGTGCGGCTCCTGAAGGACTGGCCGCCAAAGACGAATCGAATCTGCTGATCGAGCTGGCGCGGCCGCTCGAGGATTTCGTCGGCACCTTGTTCGGCGTCGGCGAGGAGGTCGCGGCCCTGCGCGGCCGCCACAGCCGCCTGGCGCCGCTCTACGACTGCAAGCGGCTCTTCGTGCAGCGCTACGTCACGCGCGCCATCAAGCCCGATGCCGCGGCGGCGCTCGACGGTGCGAGCGTCACTGCTAATCTCAAGCTCGGTGTCGAGCCGTCCGCAGGACTGGAAGAGTGGGAGCTTGCCTTCGCGCTCGCGGTTCGTGGTCTTGTCGGCGCGGAGTTCAAGGTCGAGGCGCCCACGCCGGAGATCACGGCTTTCGCGGAGTACGCCGCCTGGGCGCTGCACCATCCCGACGGCAAGAAGCGCCATCACGATGGGCCGCTGTTCAAGGTGCCGCACAAGCTCGACTTCGAGCATCTGGTGCCGATCGAAACCGAGACGGTCGACGGCGTCATTCGCATGAAGCTGCCGCGGCCGCTGCTGCGCCATCGCGAAGGCTTTGCGCTCACCGACCAGGGCTTCGATCTCGTTCGCGCCCTCGATCACGCGAACTACTGCATCTGGTGCCACAACCAGGGCAAGGATAGTTGCTCCCGAGGCCTGCGGGACCGCAAGACCGGCGCGTTCCAGAAGTCGCCCTTCGGCGTCACCCTGGCCGGCTGTCCGCTCGAAGAGAAAATCTCGGAGATGAACCTCCTGAAGGCGGAGGGTTTCTCGGTCGGCGCGCTGGCGATCGCCGCGGTCGACAATCCGCTGCTGGCGGCGACCGGCCATCGCATCTGCAACGATTGCATGAAGGCCTGCATCTACCAGAAGCAGGAACCGGTCGACATCCCGCAGATCGAGACCCGTACCTTGAAGGACGTGCTCGGCCTGCCGTGGGGCTTCGAGATCTACTCGCTGCTGACGCGGTGGAACCCGCTCAATCTGCGGCGCCCGATTCCGCGTCCTGCCACGGGGCGCACCGTGCTGGTCGTCGGCCTGGGGCCGGCCGGCTTCAATCTCGCGCATCATCTGATGAACGACGGCCATACGGTGGTCGGTATCGACGGTCTCAAGATCGAGCCGTTGCCCGAGGCGCAATCCGGCGTGGCGATGGATGGCACGCGAGTCGGGTTCCAGGCCGTGAAGGACGTCGCCGTTTTGCGCGAGAATCTCGGCGAGCGGGCGATGGCGGGTTTCGGCGGTGTCGCCGAGTACGGCATCACCGTGCGCTGGGACAAGAACTACCTGAAGATGGTGCGGCTCCTGCTGGAGCGGCGCGCCGAGTTCTCGATGTTCGGTGGCGTGCGTTTCGGCGGCACGGTGACGGTCGAGAGCGCTTTCGCCATGGGCTTCGACCATATCGCGCTCTGTGCCGGCGCCGGCAAACCCACCGTGCTCGACCTGCCGAACGGGCTGGCGCGCGGCGTGCGCGCGGCGTCGGACTTCCTGATGGCGCTGCAGCTCACGGGTGCAGCCAAGAAGGAGTCCATCGCCAACCTGCAGATCCGTTTGCCGGTGGTGGTGATCGGCGGCGGTCTGACCGCCATCGACACGGCAACCGAATCGCTCGCCTACTATCCGCTGCAGGTCGAGAAGTTCTTGTCGCGGCATGAAGCACTGGTCGCCGAGCGCGGCGAAGCGGCAGTGCAGGGCAACTGGACCCCGGAAGAGCGCGAGATCGCCGACGAGTTCATTGCACACGCCAAGGCGATCCGCGCCGAGCGCGAGGCGGCGGCCCGCGAAGGCCGCGAACCTGCGATTGCCAAGCTGGTGAACGGCTGGGGCGGCGTGGCGCTGGTCTATCGCCGCCGTCTGATCGATTCGCCATCCTACACGCTGAACCACGAAGAAGTGTTGAAGGCGCTCGAGGAAGACATCCGCTTTGTCGAAGGCCTCTCGCCGGTCGCCGTCGAGGTCGATGCTGTCGGCCAGGCCAAGGCACTGAAGGTTGCCGGTGAGCAGAACGGCACCAAGGTCGAAGCGACCTTGCCGGCGCGCACCATCCTGGTGGCGGCGGGTACGCAGCCTAACACTGTGCTGGCACGCGAAGATGCCACGCATGCCTTCATCGACGGCAAGTACTTCCGCGCCCTCGACGAGGAGGGCAATCCCGCCACGCCCGAGCGTGTCGCCAAGCCCGCCGAAGTGCGGGTGCTGATGTATCGCCATGCCGACAACCGCTTCATGTCGTTCTTCGGCGACCTGCATCCGTCCTTTGCCGGCAATGTCGTGAAAGCGATGGGCGGCGCCAAGCAAGGATATCCGGTGCTGACGCGCGCCATGACGGCGCTGCCGGCGCCGAAACGTACGCCGGCCGAAATCTTGGCCGAGGCCAACGACCAGTGGCGCGCTCGCGTCGTGCGTGTCGACCGGCTGACGCCCACCATCGTCGAGGTTGTCGTCGAGGCGCCAGCAGCGGCGCGCAATTTCGAGCCCGGCCAGTTCTATCGCCTGCAGAATTACGAAGCGCGGTCGCTGCAAAGCGAGGGGACGCTCCTCACCATGGAAGGCCTGGCGCTGACCGGGGCCTGGGTCGACAAGGACAAGGGCCTGCTGTCGCTGATTGCTCTGGAGATGGGCGGCTCGTCCGATCTCTGTGCAATGCTGAAGCCCGGCGAACCCGTGATCGTCATGGGCCCGACCGGCGCGCCGACCGAGATCGAGCCGGGCGAAACGGTCGTGCTGGTGGGCGGCGGCCTCGGGAACGCCGTGCTGTTCTCGATTGGCCAGGCTTTCCGCAAGGCCGGCAGCAAGGTGCTCTACTTCGCGGGCTACAAGCGCGTGATCGACCGCTACAAGGTCGAAGAGATCGAAGCGGCGGCCGATGTCGTCATCTGGTGCTGCGACGAGGAGCCGGGCTTCACGCCGGGCCGACCGCAGGACAAGGCGCTGGTCGCCAACATCGTCGAGGCGATGCGCCGCTATGCGTCGGGCGAACTGGGTGATCAGCCGATCCCCTACAATGCGGCGGACCGCATCGTGGCGATTGGCTCCGACGGCATGATGAACGCGGTGCGGCTGGCGCGGCACAACGCGCTGAAGCCCTATCTCAAGGCCGATCATCGCGCGCTGGG
>JAFKFK010000012.1 GCA_017307275.1 Alphaproteobacteria bacterium
TGAGCGCTTCGTCTCGCGCTTCGCGATCTTCCATCAGCGCTATTCGACCAACACCTTCCCGCAATGGAAGCTAGCGCAGCCCTTCCGCGTGCTTGCCCACAACGGCGAGATCAACACCATCCTGGGCAACGTCAACTGGATGAAGAGCCACGAGGCGCGCCTCGAGCATGACGGTTTCGGTCGCGCCATCGAGGACCTGAAGCCGATCGTCCAGCCCGGTGCCTCCGACTCCTCCGCCCTCGACAACGTGTTCGAGCTGCTGGTGCGCGGCCATCGCAACCTGCCGATGGTCAAGGCGATGATGATCCCCGAAGCCTCGGGCACGAACCCCAACGTGCCGGCCGAGCACCGGGCGATGTACAACTACGTCAACGGCGTGATGGAGCCGTGGGACGGACCGGCGGCAATTGCCGCCGTCGCCGGCAAGTGGGCGCTGGTCGGCCTCGACCGCAACGGCCTGCGTCCGATGCGCTATGTCTGCACCTCGGACGATCTGCTGATTGCCGGTTCCGAAGCCGGCATGGTGCCACAGGAAGAGACCAAGATCGTCGAGAAGGGCCGGCTTGGCCCCGGCGAGATGCTGGCCGTCGATATGGACCAGCCACGCCTGTACAAGGACCGCGAGCTGAAGGACATGCTCGCCGCCACGCACGACTATGCGAGCTGGACGGTGCGCACGGTCGAGCTCGACTCGCTGATCAAGCAGGACGTGCCGGCAACCGAGCACTTCCCGGCCGACGAACTGCGCCGCCGGCAATTCGCCGCCGGCTGGTCGATCGAGGATCTCGAAGCGATCCTCCATCCCATGGTCGAGGACGGCAAGGAGGCTGTCGGCTCGATGGGTGACGACGCGCCGTTGGCGGTGCTGTCCGACACCTATCGCGGCATGCATCACTATTTCCGGCAGAACTTCAGCCAGGTGACCAACCCGCCGATCGACTCCTTGCGCGAGCGCAACGTGATGACGATCCGTACGCGCCTCGGCAATCTCGGCAACATCCTCGACGAATCGCCCGAGCAGAGCGAGATGCTGTCGCTGCAGTCGCCGATCGTGCTCAACGCCGAGTTCGAGGCGATGCGCAAGTACATGGGCGACACCGTCGCGCGCATCGACTGCACGTTCGATCCGAAGGGTGGCCTCGATGCGATGCGCCAGGCCTTCGAGCGCATCTGCAAGGAGGCCGAGGATGCCGTCCGCAGCGGCTGCCTGCATGTTGTCCTCACCGACGCCAACATCGACGAGAATCGCGCCGCTCTGCCGATGATCCTGGCGGCAGGCGCCGTTCACTCCTACCTGGTGCGCCAGTCGCTACGGACCTTCACGTCGCTGAACGTGCGCTCCGGCGAATGCCTCGACGTGCACTACGTCGCCGTCATCATCGGCGTCGGCGCCACGACGGTGAACCCCTACCTCGCCGAGGAGACCATTGCGGCCCGCCATGCGCGCGGCCTGTTCGGCAAGCAGTCGCTCAGCCAGTGCCTCGCCAACTACAAGAAGGCACTGGACGAGGGCCTGCTCAAGGTCATGTCCAAGATGGGCATCTCGGTCCTTTCCTCGTATCGCGGCGGCTGCAATTTCGAGGCAGTCGGCCTCTCGCGTTCGCTGGTCAACGAGTTCTTCCCCGGTATGCCTTCGCGCATCTCGGGCATCGGGCTCCGCGGCGTGCAGGAGAAGATCGCCGAGCAGCACACCCGCGCCTTCGACGAAGACGTGATCGCGCTGCCCATCGGCGGCTTCTACAAGGCCCGCCGCGGCGGCGACCGGCACAATTTCGACGGCACGCTGATCCACATGCTGCAGGACGCGGTGAACACCGAGGCCTACGCCAAGTACCGGAAGTACAGTGAGGCCGTGCGTCGCCTGCCGCCGATCAATCTGCGCGACCTGCTCGACTTCAAGACCGACCGTGCGCCAATCACGCTCGACGAGGTGGAATCGATCACCGAGCTGCGCAAGCGGCTGGTGGCGCCCGGCATCTCGCTGGGAGCCCTCGGCCCCGAGGCGCACGAGACGCTGTCGATCGCCATGAACCGCATCGGCGCCAAGTCGGATTCCGGCGAAGGCGGCGAGGATCCCGCGCGCTACCGGCCGCGGCCGAACGGCGACAACGCCTCCTCGGCCATCAAGCAGGTCGCGTCGGGCCGCTTCGGCGTCACAGCGGAATATCTGAACAACTGCCGCGAACTCGAAATCAAGGTCGCGCAGGGCGCCAAGCCTGGCGAAGGCGGCCAGCTTCCGGGGCTCAAGGTGAGCGAGATGATCGCCAAGCTGCGTCACTCGACGCCCGGCGTCACTCTGATCAGCCCGCCGCCGCATCACGACATCTATTCCATCGAGGATCTGGCGCAGCTCATCTACGACCTGAAGCAGGTCAACCCCGAGGCGCGCGTCACCGTGAAGCTGGTGGCACGGTCCGGCATCGGCACGATTGCCGCGGGCGTCGCCAAGGCCAAGGCCGACGTGATCCTCGTGTCGGGCCATAGCGGCGGCACGGGCGCCAGCCCGCAGACCAGCATCAAGTACGCCGGCATTCCCTGGGAAATGGGCCTGTCGGAAACGCACCAGGTGCTGACCCTGAATCGCCTGCGCGAGAAGGTGCTGCTGCGCACCGACGGCGGCATCAAGACCGGCCGTGATGTCGTCATCGCCGCCATGCTGGGCGCCGAGGAGTACGGCATCGGCACGGCGTCGCTGATCGCCATGGGCTGCATCATGGTGCGGCAGTGCCACTCCAACACCTGCCCGGTCGGCGTCTGCACGCAGGACCCGAAGCTGCGCGCCAAGTTCGAAGGCTCGCCGGAAAAGGTCGTCAATCTCTTCAGCTTCATCGCCGAAGAGGTGCGCGAGATCCTGGCGCAGCTCGGCTACCGCTCGCTGCTGGAGATCGTCGGACGCTCCGACCTGCTGAAGCAGGTGAGCCGTGGTGCGCGCTATCTCGACGACCTCGACCTCAACCCGCTGCTGACGCGGGCAGACGGTGGCCGCGAGGTCGCGCACTGCACGGTCGAGGGCCGCAACGAGGTGCCCGACACGCTCGACGCCCAGATGCTGCGCGACGTGCAACCGCTCTTCACGCACCGCGAGAAGATGCAGTTGCAGTACAGCGTGCGGAACACCCATCGCGCCGTCGGCACGCGGCTCGCCGCCATGATCACGCGAAAGTATGGCATGGCGGGTCTGCAGCCCGACACCGTGACCGTGCGCCTGCGCGGCACCGCCGGCCAGTCGCTGGGCGCTTTCGCCGTCCAGGGCATGAAGCTCGAAGTGTTCGGCGACGCCAACGACTATGTCGGCAAGGGTCTGAGCGGCGGCACCATCGTGGTGAAGCCGACGGTTTCGAGCCCGCTGGTGCCCGAAGCCAATGCCATTATCGGCAACACCGTCCTCTATGGTGCAACGGCCGGCAAGCTGTTCGCCTCGGGCCTCGCCGGCGAGCGCTTCGCCGTGCGCAACTCCGGCGCGGACGCCGTCGTCGAGGGCGTGGGCTCCAACGGCTGCGAATACATGACGGGCGGCACGGCCGTGATCCTGGGATCGACGGGCATCAACTTCGGCGCCGGCATGACCGGCGGCATGGCCTACGTCTACGACCCCGACGACAGCTTCAAGCTCAAGGTCAATCCCGAGACGGTGGTGTGGCAACGCATCGACCATCCGCATTGGGACGCCGACCTGAAGGCGCGCCTGCAGGAGCATGTCGCGGAAACCAAGTCGCCGCTTGGCGCGCGGCTGTTGAACGACTGGAACCGCGAGGTCGAGCGCTTCTGGCAGGTCGTGCCGAAGGAGATGCTCTCGCGTCTGCCGCAGCCGCTGACCGTCGCGAAGGAAAAGCGCGCGTAGCAACGCGACGGAGGAGATGCATATGGGCGACGCGCGGCCCTCGCGCGTGGCGTGGCTGCAGCTTGGCGCCGTCGTCGTTCTGTTCGGCTTCGCCTGGCCTGTCATCAAGATCGGCCTCGGCGCCAGCACGCCGGTCTGGATGGCGGCAGCGCGCGCGACCCTGTCGGCCGCGACCGCGTTCGTTCTCGTCGCGGCCCTGAAGCGGCTGGCGTGGCCCAGCCGCGCCGACTGGCCGATCATCCTCTCGGTGGGCGCGCTGCAGCTCACCTGCTTCTTCGCCTTCGCCAATCTCGGCGTGCAGAGCGTGCCGCCGGGTCGCTCGGGCGTGCTGGCCTACACGACCATGCTCTGGATGGTGCCGCTCTCCTGGATGGCCGGCGAGAAGGTCGGGCCGCGCGCGATGCTGGGCGCCGCGCTCGGTGTCGCCGGCATCGTCGTGCTGATCGATCCGTGGCGTTTCGACTGGAGCGACCGCGCGGTGCTGTTTGGTCATGGATGGCTGCTGGCGGCAGGCTTCACCTGGGCCATCGCCATCCTGCATGCGCGCCGCCATCGCTGGCGCATGTCGCCGCTCGACGTGCTGCCCTGGCAGATGGGGCTGGCGACCGTGCTGCTGTGGATCGTGGCCTTCCTCCTCGAACCCCAGGGCTATCTCGATCTCGGCCAGCCCTCGCTGTGGCTGTCGCTGCTCTATCTCGGTGTGCTTGCCGGTCCGGCGGCGACCTGGGCGGCGGTCTCCGTGGCGCGTGCCCTGCCGCCGATCACCGGATCGCTCGGCATGCTGGGCGTTCCGTTGCTGGCCATCGCCAGTTCGATCGTGCTGGTCGGCGAGCCTGTCACCTGGCCCCTCGCGGCAGGAACGGCGCTGGTGATCGCAGGAATTGCCATCGTGATCCTGGATCGAAACAATTAGGCATGTCCCGGATCGAAATCGAACGGCGCGACGCCGTTGCCATCATTCGTTTCAACAACCCGCCCAAGGGCTACATGAACGCCGCGATGGTGGGCGAGCTCGACGCCGCCGTCGACGCCCTGCTCGCCGACGACGGCGTGCGCGTGCTGGTCTTCACCGGCGCATTGAAAGGCGTCTTTGTCGAGCACTACGACGTCTCGGAACTCGTGGCCCTCTCGGAGAAGCTGCGCGCCAAGGGAGCCAGCTTCTCGCTCGACCGGCCCTCGCCCGAAAGCGCCTACCACAAGATCCTCACGCGGCTCGAAGGCGCGCCCAAGCCGGTCATCGCCGCCATCAACGGCACGGCCATGGGTGGCGGATTCGAATTCTGCATGGCCTGCGATATTCGCCTGGCCGAGCGCGGGCCCTACTGGCTGGGTCAGCCCGAGATCAATATCGGCATCCTGGCCGGTGCCGGCGGCACGCAGCGACTGGTGCGGCTGGTTGGCGAAGCGCGCGCGCTGGAGCTTTCGCTGATGGGCCGCACCGTGTCGCCGGACGAGGCGGCGGCGCTCGGCATGGTTCATGCAGCGGTCGACGGGCCGGTGCTCGAACATGCGCTGGCGATGGCTAAGCGGCTCGCCGGGCAGCCGCCCAAGGCGGTGGCGCATATCAAGCGGCTGATCCGTTCGGCCATTGAAACACCGCTGTCACAGGGGCTGGCGAACGAACGCACCTTGTTCCTCGATCTCGCCGTCAGCGACGACGGCCATCGGCTGATGGGCGAATTCGTCGCTGGAAAGCGCACGATTCGCGATTGATTGACAGGCCAGCGCCGGCCCTACCATATGCCGGAACACCCTGGGACGTGGACGGAACGGAGCAGCGGAGCGATGGCGAACAAGGTCTACAAGGATGCGAAGTCGGCGCTCGAAGGCCTGCTGCGCGATGATCTGATGCTGATGTGCGGTGGCTTCGGTCTGGTCGGCATTCCCGACAAGCTGATCCGCGCGGTGCGCGACTCCGGCGTCAAGGGCCTCACCTGCGTGTCGAACAATGCCGGCATCGACGGCGCTGGCCTCGGCCTGCTGCTCGAGACCGGACAGGTGAAGAAGATGATCTCGTCCTATGTCGGCGAGAACAAGACCTTCGCCAAGCTCTACCTCGACGGCAAGCTCGAGCTCGAATTCAATCCGCAGGGCACCCTGGCCGAGCGCTGCCGCGCCGGCGGTGCGGGCATCCCGGCCTTCTACACCAAGACCGGCGTCGGCACGTTGGTGGCCGAGGGCAAGGAGACCAAGGTCTTCGACGGCGAGGAATATGTGATGGAGCGCGGCCTGTTCGGCGACATTGCGCTCGTGAAGGCCTGGAAGGGCGACACGTCGGGCAACCTGATCTACCGGAAGGCCGCGCGGAACTTCAATCCGATGATGGCGACCGCGGCCCGCATGTGCGTCGCGGAGGTCGAGGAGCTGGTGCCGGTCGGTCAGCTCGACCCCGACCAGATCCATACGCCTGCCGTGTTCGTGAAGCGCATCTTCTGCGGCGCGCCGTACGACAAGCAGATCGAGCAACGCACCATCCGCAAGGCTTGAGGAGAGAACGATGGCCTGGACCCGCGATCAGATGGCGGCGCGCGCCGCCAAGGAACTGAAGGACGGCTTCTACGTCAACCTCGGCATCGGCATCCCGACGCTGGTATCGAACTACGTGCCTGAGGATGTTGACATCACGCTGCAGAGCGAGAACGGCATGCTGGGCGTCGGCCCCTTCCCGCTCGACAACGAAGTCGATGCCGACATCATCAACGCCGGCAAGCAGACCGTGACCGAAGTGAAGGGCACGTCCTATTTCAGCTCGGCCGACAGCTTCGCCATGATCCGCGGCGGCCACATCGACCTTTCCATCCTGGGCGCCATGGAAGTGGCCGAGAACGGCGACCTCGCCAACTGGATGATCCCGGGCAAGATGGTGAAGGGCATGGGCGGCGCGATGGACCTCGTCGCCGGCGTGAAACGCGTCATCGTCACCATGGAGCATGTCTCCAAAGACGGCGCCTCCAAGCTCCTGAGCGAATGCACCCTGCCGCTGACCGGCCGCCGCGTCGTCGACATGGTGATCTCGGAACTGGGCGTCTTCACCGTCGACAAGAAGGGCGACGGTGGCGTGACCTTGGTTCAACTCGCCGACGGCGTCACCGTCGACGAGGTCAAGGCCAAGACCAAGGCCAAGCTCAAGATCGCGGTCTGAGCACGATCAGCGCGTGGCAGGCACGCGCTCGACGATCTCGACGCGGCGGTTCTTCGCCCGCCCGTCTTCCGTGCGATTCGAGGCCACCGGCGCGACCATGCCGGCGCCGGCGGGCGTCAGGCGGTTGGCCGCGATGCCCGACGCCGTCAGGGCCGCGGCGATGGCCTGGGCGCGGCGCTGCGACAGCGAGAGATTGTAGTCGAACGCGCCCTGCCCGTCGGTATGGCCAACGATCAGCACGGCGAGCTTCGGATTCTTCTTCAACAGCTCGGCGAGCTGGTCGATCTGTGGCTTGGATTCCGCCTTGATGTCGGCCTTGTCGAAATCGAACAGGATGCCGTAGATCGCGACCTTGCCGTCGCGCGTCAGCGCCTGCTCCATCTCGTCGGCCTTCACCACGACCATGCGTTGTTCCATCGGCTTCAGCTCGACGACGTCGACCTTGGCAAAGGCCCGCTTGCTCGCCTCGTTGGTCGTGACATAGAGCGCCACATAGACGTCGCCCTGCGGCCGCGCCAGCTTGGCGGCGAGGTAGCGCTGCTCCTTGTCGTAGAGCAGCCCGTCGTTGATCGCGGGATTCATCACACGGTTGAACTGAAAGCCGCAATCGGTGCGCGCGCAGCTATAGATCGTTTCGAAGCCGGCGCTCTTGAGCGCCTCCTCGTAGTTGCGGAACACTTCGAGCGAAGACCGGTCGGCCGGGGCGCGATAGATCAGGTGCGTGATCTTGCCTTCCACCGGAAGCGTCGCTTCGGGTACGGGCAACGGTCCATTGCCGCGCTTGGTGGGACCGGTAACGACCGCGTAGTCGCTGAACTGCTCGACGTTATGGTGGCGGATCTCCGCGCCCTTGTAGCGCGGCACCAGCGAATGATCCGCTGCACCTTTGACATCCCCCGCGGCCTGCGCCCAGACAGGCAGGGCCGCGAACACGGAAAGCACGACGAAAGACACGATCGAAGCGATAGATCTGACCATCTTGAAGCGGTCCCCCCATGACAATAGCTATCATAGGACCGCGTGACTCCGGCACAAATGCGGCCGGACTGAATCTATCTATCGCGTGCGTGTCGGCGTGACGGCGACCTGTCTTACCACTTGGCGAGATATTGCCGGATCGGTTCGGCGCCTGGATTTGTGAAGCGCTGCTCCGAAATGATGGTCTTGGCGTTGGCGCCACTACCGTAATAGAGCGCGTTCCAGTCGTTGTCGGCGTCGATGTACGAGCCTTCGAGCGACACGCCAGCGAACAGTCCCTGCGAGTTGGCAAAGGCCACGATGTCGGCACCGCCAGCGGCTGTCGACGCACCTTCGAGCCCGGCGCCCACCGCCACCAGGGTGACACCGGCTTCCGCGCCGAACTTGAACTTGTGGTCGAGGATCGCTTGCAAGCCCTTCTCGGTGCGGATGATGAACACGATCTCCGATACCTTGCCGCCGACCTGCAGGCCGACGCTGCCGGAGCCCATGCCGTAGAAAGCCGGATAGCTCCAGTTGTTGGGCGACTGGCGGCCCATCAGGACGCCGCGTCCGCCGGCCGCGCCGAAGATAAATCCACCCTGCACCAGTTCGGGCATGATCAGCACGCCGCGCGCCGTGGTCATCTGCTTGGCGGCATCCGGGAAATCAGGACCACTCAGGATCTTCTGCGCGGTTGCGAGGCAGGAATCGACCAGCGATTGACGCTTGGCGTCGGCGCGGGCCGGCTGGGTTCCGAGGAAGGGCACGGCAAAAGCGGCCGCAGTCCCCGAAAGGACGGTTCGGCGGTCGAGCTTCATTATTCTCTGCTCCTTGGCTGGAGACCGACGCAGGGGAGCGCCTTGGTGGTCCCTACAGTGCCAATGATAGCACGTTTCGAGGCAGAAATGGGGCGCCAGCCCCTACCGATCGGCCGTACGCCGTCAGCCGGCCGGGCGGTCCTTCATGACAAGCGGCAGGCCGGCGGCCATGAAGATGACCCGGTGTGCACGCTCGGCAACACGCATGTTCATGCGACCCATGGCATCGCGAAACGAGCGGCCAAGCGGCGTCTCCGGCACGAGGCCGAGACCGAGTTCGTTGCTGACGAACACCACCGGCGACTTGTGACCATCCAGTGACCGCAACAGCTCGTCGGTCGCTTCGTCGACATCGGCGCCGGCATGCATGAGGTTGGAGAGCCAGAGGGTGAGGCAATCGACCAGCACGGGCTGACCATGCGACTCGGCTGCCTCAAGTGCCTCGGCGAGCTTCAGTGGCTCCTCGATCGTGGTCCAGCCGACGCCGCGACGCGCGCGATGCGCCATGATGCGGGTCGCCATCTCGACATCGCCCGCTTCGGCCGTGGCGATGTAGACGGCCGGATGCGGCGACGCGCCGTGGAGGGAGCCGGTCACAAGCTTTTCGGCATGCGTACTCTTGCCCGACCGTGCGCCCCCCAGCACCAAGCTCACCGGCGGCAGCGGAAACGTCCCGATATGCTCCATCAGGAGGCCTTCGCACTCACCAGCCAGCAGGCACCCGGCAGCAGGACTCCCTCAGGTTTGGCATGGGGCGCGAGGACTTCGGAGATGGCTGCGCGCGCCTTGTCAGCGGCCTCCGGCGTCGCGTCGGCGAAAGCGCGCGCCAGCGGCCCGAAGCGATCAGCATTGGCCACGACCTCGGCCACGTCCCTGCCCATGTAGATCGGCACATCGAGCGGCTTCAACGAAAGCGTGGCGAACCCCGCTTCGGTCAGGATGCGTTCGACCCTGGCGCGATCGCCAAAGGAATACTGGCCGGGATCTTCCGGACCGAGCTTGGGCAAAGGCGGCAGAAAGGGCGCAGCAGCGCGCACCGGCACCAGCCCCCAGGGGTTCTCCTGCGGTGTGCGCCAGCAGACAAAAGCCAGACGTCCCGAGGGCTTCAACGCGCGATGCAGGTTGCGGAAAGCCACGACTGGCTCGCCGAAGAACATCACGCCAAAGCGCGAAAAGACGAGATCGAACGCGCCGGCCTCGAAAGGATACGTCGTCGCATCGCCGACCACGAAGCTGCTGTTGGAAGCAGCCTTCGCTCGGGCCGCCTCGATCAGAGGATCGGAAATGTCGAGACCCAGCACCCGGCCTGCCGGCCCTGCCGCGGCGGCGAGCGCCGCCGTCGTGTCCCCCGTACCGCAGCCGACGTCGATCAGCCGTTCGCCGGGCTGCACGTCGGCGAATGCCAGCACCGCGCTATTGATGTCGACCAGCGACCGCTGAATGCGCTGATAGGCAGCGAGCCAACCTTGCCCGCCCGGCCCCTTCCAGAAGGCTGCCTGTTCAGCCGCGAGCTCGGCGGCGCTCTTCACGCCGGACCACCCGCCGGTCCGTTCTCCAGTTCGCGCGGCATGTAATTCACGAACGAGACACGCCAGGCATGGGCAGGATCAGCCTGCTCGAAATGCTCGATCAGGGTGAGCGAAACATTCTCGATCTCGAAGCGTACCGCCGCCTCGGGATGCAGGTTGAACGCATGCGCCAGCGCCGCGCGGATCGTGCCGCCATGCGCCGTCGCCACGATGTCGCGGCCTTTATGTTCGGCGGTCAGGCGGTCGATGCTGCGCACGGTGCGGTCACGCAGGTCGACGAAGCTCTCGCCGCCCGGCGGCCGATATTCCGGCGGTCCCAACCAGAAGAGATGGTTGTTGGCGTGGTTCTCGGCGATCTCGATGTAGGTGAGGCCCTGCCAGTCGCCGAAATGCTGTTCGGCGAGATCGGGATCGATGTGGAGCCGGTCCATCTCCGCGCCGGCCCTGGCGAGCTGCTCGGCCGTCTTGCGCGCCCGCAGGAGATTGGAGGCGTACCAGACCGCGCCCTTGGGCAGCAGCTTCGCCTGATGGCGGAACAGCTCTTCGTTGCTCACGTCGCAATCCTTGTCGGATTGGCCGTAGCAGCGGCGTTCCGGATTGGGGACCGGCGCATGCCGCACCCACCACCAACGCGTAACCGATCCGGTGATCTTGGCGCCTGTCGCCATGCTGTCCTCCGCTATCTTTCGAACGGCAGCCTTCTTAGCGGCCGATGAAGATTGCCGCCACCACGAGGAAAGCGATCTCGGCCTTCTGCTGGACGGCGCCGAGCGTATCGCCGGTGTAGCCGCCCAACCGCACCGCGATCCAGCGTGCCGCAAGTATGCCGGCGCCGATGGCGATCAGCGGCGTCAGCAACGCCACGAAGAAGCCCTTGCCCAGCAGCAAGAGGAAGGCCAGCACGGCGCCCAGCGCGATCGTCACCCAGACGTCATTGTCGGTCGGCTTGCCGACCTGCGCACCGAGCCCGTCGGCATGGACCGGCGAATAGGCCAGCAGCGGATAGGCCAGCACCGACCGCGACACGGCATGTGCAGAAATCAGAACGACGAGGCCGGTGGCGCCGCTGAACTGGGCGAGGCAGGCGACCTTGATCAAAACCGAGAGCGCGATGGCCAGCACGCCGAAGGTGCCGTTGCGGCTGTCGCGCATGATCTCGAGGCGCCGCGCCGGTTCCAGCGCATGCGGCCCCAGCCCGTCGGCGGTGTCGGCGAGACCGTCTTCATGCAAGGCGCGCGTGATCAGCACGGCCGCACCCACGGCCAGGACGGCCGCCAGCCAGCCGGGACCTGCGATGCCGCGCACGATGGCGAAGACCAACCCGGCCGCCAGACCGATGCCGGCGCCGATGAAAGGCAGCACCGGCAGGACATCGGCGAGCTGCCACCGCGGCAGGCCGACATCGAGCTTGAGGCCCGTGAAGAAGGTCGCCTGTTCCTTCGCGGCCTGCAGCCATTCGTCGAACGAGGTCGGACGATGGCTGCTGGAGCCGAAAGAGGGATCGTTGGGGCTGGTCATGGTCCGATCAATATAGGGTGACCCACGCCCGCCATGAAGGCGGTAAATCCACACTCGCGGCGTTCTATAGGCCGGCCTTCACAAGGCCCTCGCGAAGGTGCTGAAGGTCCGCGTCGTTCGCGTAATGCATGGTGGCCAGGAACTTCTCCAGATCGAGCTCGGGATCGAGCTGCCGCAGCCGCATCACATGCGCCGACGAAGCGGTCCGATCGCCGAGCCATCCGTAACAGGCCGCGATGAAGGCGTGCTGCTGGGCGTCCATCGTCGACAGATGCATGAAGTCCTCGATGGCCTGCGCATACTGCCGGCCGACGAAGTGCGCCCTGCCGAGATGACTCCAGAAGCGCGCGGGGTGGTGCGGGTTCAAGCGCATCGCCTTGCGGATCCACTCAAGCCCCTCCTCGGCCCGTCCGAGCCAGGTGAAGAGCTCGCCCATCTGGACCACGACGAGGTCGTAGTTGGGGTTCAGCTCCAGCGCCCGATCCTGATGATAGCGGGCGCGATTCATGTCATTTCGCACGATCGCGACCGCAGCGAGGATGCGATGGACGTCGGGGTCGTTGTCGTCGAGCGCCATCGCCCTGTCGAGCTCGAGCGCGACATCGTTGAAAACCGCGTCCTTGTCCTCGCACCAGCCATAGCCCCAGCCCTGACCGAGGATGCACCCGCGCCACGCGTGGGCATGAGCGTAGTCGGGATCGAGCTGCAAGGCCCGGTCGATCAGCTTCAGCGCCTCGGCGTTGTCCTGGCGCGTGCTGCGGTGGTGCAGGACCTTGGCGGCCAGTACGCATTCGTAGGCGGCCATGCTGGACGGCTTCAGGCGGGCGAGCTGGTCCTGCTGAGCCGCTTCGAGCCGGCCCGGCAGGGTCGCGACGATCGCCGATGTGATCTCGTCCTGGATGGAGAAGATGTCATCGAGCTTGCGGTCATAGCGCTCGGCCCAGATATGCGCGTCGCTCGCCGTGTCGATGAGCTGCACCGATACGCGCAGCCGGTCGCCCGATTTGCGGACGCTGCCTTCCACCAGATAGCGCGCGCCCAGCTTCTGCGCGACCTCGCGGAGGTTCGCGGCATGGCCCTTGTAGACGAACGTCGACGTGCGCGAGATCACGAACAGCTCGCGGCGGCGGCTGAGCTCCGTGAGGATATCCTCGGTCAGTCCGTCGGCGAAGAACTCCTGCTCCGGATCGCCGCTCATGTTGGTGAACGGCAGCACCGCAACCGTGGGCTTCACCACGGCGCCCTTCATGGCAGCATGCGCGTCGCCTGGTGCCGGCCTCTGTTCCGGTGGCGCCATAACGAGCCGGTAGAGCCGCACGGGCCGGCTGATGTTCTTCAGGAGTTTCTCGCCCAGATCCTCGAAGGCGACATCGACGCGGCCATCGATCTGGTCGTGCACGGCGGCGGTGACGCAGATCCCGCCGATTTCGGCGAGCTGCTCCACGCGCGCCGCGATGTTGACGCCATCGCCGTAGATGTCGCCGTCCTCGAAGATGATGTCGCCGAGATTGATGCCGATGCGAAAGTCGATGCGCCGGTCGCTAGCCACATCGGAATTACGCCGCCGCATCCGCTCCTGGATTTCGATCGCGCACCTGGCCGCATCGGCGACGCTCTGGAACTCCACCAGCATGCCGTCGCCGGTGGTTTTGATAATGTTCCCTTGGTTCTTGGCGATGGCAGGGTCGATCAGCTCGATGCGATGGGCGCGCAATCGCGCGAGCGTCCCGCGCTCGTCGACCTCCATCAACCGGCTGTAACCGACCATGTCGGCTGCCAGCACCGCCGCAAGCCTGTGGTCCATCGGCTTTACCCCGGAAGGCGCCCTGCATCGTAGAAGGGCCGCCCGGCCGAGGCAACGAACCGGATGGCCCGGCCAGAACCCCGCCACATGGCCCCATCACACGGCCCTGCAACACAATGGAGCGCGACGAAATCGGCCGAAAATGCGGGCCGTTTGGGCTGGCCTCGGTGCGGCAAATATAGGATGGTCCGCGCCTTCATGAGCACTCCTGCGACAGCCAAATCCGCCGCTTCCTTCGACGAAATGCGCCGCATCCTGCGCGAGCTGCCGGGGCCGGACCTGACCGCCCAGACCGAAGTGGTCCGCCGCCAGACCGAGCTCACCAAGCCGCCGGGTTCGCTCGGCCGGCTGGAAGAGATCGCCGAATGGCTGGCCGCCTGGCAGGGCCGCGCCCAGCCGCGGGTCGAGCGGCCGCGCATTGCGGTGTTTGCCGGAACCCATGGCGTGGCCGCGCGGGGCGTCTCGGCCTATCCGCCGGAAGTCACGCAACAGATGGTGAAGAACTTCCTGAACGGCGGCGCGGCGATCAACCAGCTCGCCGCCGCGATCGACGCCGACCTGCGCATCTACGAACTCGACCTCGAACATCCCACGGCCGACTTCACCCAGGGCCCGGCGATGAACGAGGCGCGCGCCGCCAACGCCATGGCCTACGGCATGATGGCGGCCGAGCCCGGCATCGACGTGCTGTGCCTCGGCGAGATGGGCATCGCCAACACGACCACGGCCGCCACGCTCTGCGCCGCACTGTTCGGCGGCAACGGCAAAGATTGGGCGGGGCCCGGCACCGGCGTTGCCGGCAAAGCGCTGGAGCACAAGATCGCCGTCATCGACGAGGCGCTGGTGCACCACAAGGACGCCATCGCACGCCGCGATCCGCTGGAGCTGCTGGCGACGGTCGGTGGTGAAGAGTTCGCCGCGATCACCGGTGCCATCGTCGCTGCCCGCATGGGCCGCATCCCGGTGCTGCTCGACGGCTATGCCTGCACGACGGCTGCCGCCGTCTTGTGGGCCGTCGACCGGCACGCCTTGGATCATTGCCTGGTGGCGCATCGCTCGGCCGAGCCCGGCCACGACCGCCTCCTCAAGGCGATCGACAAGGCGCCGCTGTTCGACCTCGGCATGCGGCTGGGCGAAGCCTCGGCGGCAGCCGTTGCCGTGCCGCTCCTGAAGGCGGCCGCAGCCTGCCACAACGGTATGGCAACCTTCGCGGAGGCCGGCGTATCATCGAGGGATGCGTAGACGCGCCTTGATTGCGGCGTCCCTGCCGCTCCTCGCCTCACCTCTCCTCGCGCCTCCGGCTTTGGCCCATCCGCCGCGCCAACCCGATGCGGCGGAGTCGCAAAAGTTCATCCAGGAAGTGACGGCCCTTCGCGAGAAACTCGCCAAGGCCGTAAGGGATAAGAACGTCTCAGCGCTGCGCGCGGCCTATGCCGACGCCTATACGCATACGCATGAGTCGGGGAAGCTCGACAACAAGGAGGCGCGGATCGCGTCAGCCCTGGCCGGCGAGCCGTTGGTCGAGACGGCACCTGCCACCGACCTCACGTTTCGCGTCTTCACCGGCCCCACCGTGATCGTGACCGGCAAAAGCACGATGCCGGGCGTGAAAGGTGAAACGAGTGCCGATGTCCGCTGGGTCTGTGTCTACATAACGGCCAGGGACGGCTGGGAACTGGCCGTCAGCCAGGCGACACGGTTGCCTGTCTAAGCTCTCACGCGATCCCACCAGTCGCGCGTGCGGTACCAGGCGCCGACGAAGGGCAGCACCCATTCGGGATTGCCGTTGTAGAAGGGCACGGTCGGGAAATCCTGGCCGTCGAAGGCATTCACCGGCGCGTTCGAGCCGCCCGCGATCTTGCGTGCGGTCTGATAGCCGAGATAGCTCATCATCGCGACGCCCGAGCCGTTGCAGGCCATGAGGTAGTGCATGCCCTGCTCGACGCCCATGTGCGGCAGGAAATCGAAGGCGAAGGCGACGTTGCCAGTCCAGGCGTGCGTGACCTTCACACCCTTGAGCTGCGGCCAGCGCTCCAGCATGTAGCCGTGCAGCACCGGCGCGCTGACTTCGGGCGTGACCTGCGTAAAGCGCGCGCGGCCGCCGAAGATCACGCGCTTGTTGTCGGGTGACTGGCGATAGTAGCAGAGCACGCGCTTGGTATCGCTGACGACGCGGTTCTTCGGAATGAGGCTCTGCACCAGATCCTCCGGCAGCTCCTCGGTCGCGATGATGTGGCTGGCGACCGGCACGAGCTTGCGGCGCAGGGTCGGCGTCAGCTCGGTCGTGTAGCCGTTGGTCGCGATCACCACCTCACGCGCCTCGATCGGGCCCTTGCTGGTGAGGACACGAAATCCTCCGGTCTTGCGCTCGATCTTCTCCGCATCGCAGTTGGCGCAGAGCGTGGCGCCGGCGCGATGGGCCGCCTTCAGCAGGCCGCCATAGTAGAGTGCGGGATGGAGCTGGCCGGTGCGCTCCACGACCATGCCGCCGTAGTAATAGTCCGACGCGATCTCCTCGCGCTGCTGCTCGCGCGGCACCATGTAGGTGCCGAGGCCGGCCTTGGCATTGTAGGTGCCGACCTTGGCTTCCTGCTCCGCATAGTGGCGCGGCGTGTAGGCGCCGCTGAAGCGGCCGTTCATGCGCCAGTAGCACTCGATGCCCTCGCGCTGGATCACCGTCTCGACCTGCGCCAGCGAATCGGCAGCATCGGCCAGCATGCGCTCCATGACCTTCTTCCAAGCCTCGGCATCGCCACCCACGCCCTTGCCGGAGAAGCCCTTGCCCATGGTGGTGCCGCCGCTGACGCCGCCGCCGTTGCGCGTCGAGGCGCCGACGCCGAAATCGCCGCGTTCCAGCACCGTCACGTCGACGCCGGAGCGCGCCAGTTCCAATCCTGTCGACAGGCCGCCATAGCCCGCGCCGACCACCAGCACGTCGGTCTTGAGCGGCGGGTCCTGGCTCAGCTCGTTGGAGGGGTGCCACCATTCCCACCACCAGGGCATCGGCTTGAAATCCTTGTGGAACACGGACTCGGCCATCACTCCCTCCCCACGCGCACGCCGCTAACGCGCGCTGTCCCTGAGGCCCCGGCCGAAGCGGCCGATCAGGACCAGCACCACCGACACCAGCAAGATCTGCATCACCGAAACGGCGGCGATGGTCGGATCGATCTCCATCATGATGTTGTCGAACATCTTCTTGGGCAGCGTCATGTTCGCGCCTGCCAGGAACAGCGCGACTACTACCTCATCGAAGGACGAGATGAAGGCGAGCAGCCCGGCCGAGACGAGGCTCGGTCGCAGCAGCGGCAGGGTGATGCGCATCAGCGTCTTCCAGCGCGAGGCGCCCAACCCTTCGGCCGCCTGCTCCAGCGACCGGTCGAAATCGCGCAGGCCGGCGGCGATCACCAGCACCACGAAGGGCAGCGCCAGAACGGTGTGGGCCACGACCAACCCATACCAGGTACCGATCAGCTTCAACTTGGCGAACAGGCCATAGATCGCGACGGAAAGGATGATGGTCGGCACGATGATGGGCGCCAGCGCCAGCCGGTCGAGCAGCGCACGGCCGCGGAACCGGGCGCGCACCAGGCTGAAGGCGAGCGGCACGCCCAACAGCAATGCCAGCACCGCGGTCGCGCCGCCGATATAGAGCGAGCGCCATGTGGCATCGATCCATTGCGGATCGTCGAGATAGCGTTCGTACCACTGCCAGGAAAAGCCCGGCGGCGGGAACTGCATGTAGGGCGCCGAGGAGAGCGAGATCGGGAACACCACCAGCAGCGGCAGCATCAGGAAGAAGTAGATCAGCGCGCAGACCGCGACGAGAAGGCGCCGGCTCATCGCGTCGCCTCCGGCTGCGTGAAGCGCTGCGCCAGCGCATAGACGGCGAAGGTGAAGACCAGCAGCACCGCAGAGAGCGCCGCGGCGAAGGGCCAGTTCAGCGTCTCGCGCACCTGCTGCTCGATCAGGACCGCGATCATCATCACCCGGCCGCCACCCAGCAGCGCCGGCGTGATGAAGAAGCCCAGCGACAGCACGAACACCAGGACGCTGCCGGCGAAGATGCCATTGAGCGTAAGCGGCAGGTAGATGCGCCAGAAGATGCGTGCGCTCGAGGCGCCGAGGCCGGCGGCCGCCGCAGGGATCGCCGGATCGACGCGGCGCACCGCGCCATAGATCGGCAGCACCATGTAGGGCAGCAGCACATGCACCATGCCGATCAGCACGCCGGTAAAGTTGTGCAGAAGCGGCAGCGGATCCGTCGTGAGGCCGGACTCCATCAGCGTGCGGTTCAGCACACCGTTGCGTCCCAGCAGCACCATCCAGGCATAGGTACGCACCAGCACCGACGTCCAAAGCGGCAGCAGAACGCAGATGAATCCGAAGGTCGCCCAGCCCGGTGTCGTGGTCGCCATCAGGTAGCCCAGCGGATAGCCCAGAAGCAGGCAGACGAGCGTCACCAGCAGGGCGATCTCGAAGGTGTTCCAGAAGACGCGCAGGTAAAGCCCCTCGCCCAGCGCCTTGGCGTACCAGTCGAGCGTGCCGGCCTCGACGCTGAATCCCAGCATGCGCACGACCGGAAACAGGAAGAACACCAGCAGCAGGATCAGCGCCGGCAGCGCTGGCCAGAAACCGCGGGCCGTCATGGTGAAGTCCTCATCCTGAGGAGCATCGCGCAGCGATGCGTCTCGAAGGATGCGCAACAGACAAGGTGCTCGTTCCCATCCTTCGAGACAGCGCTTCGCGCCTCCTCAGGATGAGGACGGCGGCTAAAACACATGGATCGCTTCCGGGTCGATGCCGACGGTGATCGTCGTACCGGCGGCGGGCAACGCACCGCGCGCCGGCTGGCGGACCAGCAGCTCCTGCCCGCCTTCGCAGGCCAGCCGCAGCTTGAAGGAAGTGCCGAGATAGACCGCCTCGACGATCTCGCCGGTAAACTCGTTGATGCCGCCGGGCGCGAAACGCTCCGGCCGCATCAGCACGCCGACCCTGGCGCCGGGCGCGGCTTCGCTGTCGACCATGAGCTTGCGGCCGTCGGGCAGGGCGACGAGGCCCGGCGCGCTCATCGTACCGTGCAGGATGTTGCTCTCGCCCACGAAGTCAGCGACGAAATCGTTGGCCGGACGCTCGTATATCTCCGTCGTCGTGGCGATCTGCTGGATCGCGCCCTTGTTCATCACAGCGATTCGGTCGGAAAGAACCAGCGCCTCTTCCTGGTCGTGGGTGATGAAGATGGTGGTGAGGCCGAGCCTGCGTTGCAGCCGGCGCACTTCGAGCTGCATGGTCTCGCGCAGCTTGCGGTCGAGCGCGCCGAACGGCTCGTCGAGCAGCAGCAGCCGCGGATTGAAGACGATGGCGCGGGCGAGAGCGACGCGCTGCTGCTGGCCGCCGGAAAGCTGCTTGGGCAGCCGCGCCTCGTAGCCCGCAAGCTCAACCATCGCCAAAGCCTCGCCGACCCTGCGGTCGATCTCGGCCTTGCCGACGTTCCGCATCTCCAGCGGAAAGGCGACGTTGGCCTTCACCGAAAGGTGCGGAAAGAGCGCGTAATTCTGGAACACCATGCCGATGTCGCGCTTGGCCGGCGGCAAAGCGGTGATGTCCGCGCCACCGACCGTTACGCGTCCTGCATCCGGCGCCTCGAAGCCGGCGACAACCTTCAGCAGGGTCGTCTTGCCGGAACCGCTGGGCCCCAGGATGGTCAGCAGCTCGCCTTGCGCCACTTGGAGAGAAACATGGTCGAGCGCCACGACATCGCCGAAGCGCTTGGCCACCCCTTCGATCAGGAGTTCGGCCGATCCTTCACCGGACCCCTTAGCAGTACGCAACGCCGGTTACGCCTTCTTCAGCATCCACGCGTTCCATAGTTCCTGCGCCTTGGCACCGTTCTCGGCGTACCACTCGTCGCTGATCCAGAACTGCTTGTCGAGGTACGCGGTCGGCAGATAGGGCTTCACCTTGGCGTCAACGAAGTTCAGCGACTCGAGATTGAGGCCGGGATAGCCCAGCTCCGAGGCATAGACCGCCTGTTGCTGCGGGACCGCCAGCTCGGCCAGCATCTTGTTGGCCCAGTAGGGATTCTTGGCGCCGCGCGGAATGGCGAAGCTGCCCTGCTTCAAGGCGCCCTCGTTCCATTCGATCTCGATCGGTCCACCCTTCTTGATGACGTCATAGAAGCGGCCGTTCCAGCCGGTCGCCAGCACTACCTCTTTGTCGAGCAGGAGCTGCGCCGGTTGCTGGCCGGTCGACCACCAGGCCGTCACATGCGGCTTGATCTGGTCGAGCTTCTTGAACGCGCGGTCGAAGTCGATCGGATAGACCTTGTCCTTCGGCACGCCGTCGGCGATCAGCGCGAATTCGAGATTGTCTGTCGGATGGTTGCGCATGGAACGCGCACCCGGGAACTTCTTGACGTCCCACCACTCCGCCCAGCTCTTGGGATGCGTGCCGCCTTTGAAGACATCGGTGCGATAGCCGATGATTGTCGTATAGACCGACGAGGCGAAGACATTGGGATTCTGCGCCGTCGGCGGATACTTGGAGCGGTCGACCACCTTGGGATCGACCTTGTCGAGGAGGTTCATCTTGGACGCCCGGATAGCGTCCTGGCCGCCGATCTCCGTCAGGTCCCATTCGACATTGCCGGAGTCGACCATGGCGCGCAGCTTGCCGAAGTCGACCGGGCTCGTTTCGACGACCCTGATCCCGTACTTCTTCTCGAAGCCGTTGAAGAAGGCCTTGCGCATGGCGGTGCCCATCGACCCGCCGGAATGATTGACCACGATCTGAGCCGGTTTGGGAGGCTCGGCCTGGGCGAATGCCCGGCCCGATACGCCGACGGCAGCGGCGCCTCCGAGAAGTGAAAGAACGTGACGGCGGTGCGGACGCTTGATGTCCATGACAGACCCCCTGTTTCGTTTTCCCCCTGCAACTGTAGGAGTGCATTCCACGGCGAGCAACTTCCATGCCCATAACTTTCTGGAATGACCATGAGGGACGAATGAATTTCTCGGTCGTCGCCCACCCCGCCTAACGTCGAAACAACAGGGGTTGTGAAGGGGGCAAACGATGATGAACCGATTGAAGGCGCTGGCGTGCGCCGCAGCCATGGCGTGCGTTGCCAGCACCGCGGCTGCCCAGGACCTCACCATGGCGGTATGGGGCGGCGGTGGCGCCAACACCTGGCGCGAAGCCTTCATCAAGCAGTTTGCACCGGCGGAAAAGTTCACCATCAAGATGGTGGAAGTGCCGAATCCGGCCGGCGGCCTGCGCTCGCCGGCGGCGGCCAGCCAGTACAATCTGGCGCTGGTCACCTACTTCGAAGCGATTGCCCTTTCCAACGCAGGCCTGATCGAGACCTTCGACGACAAGCAGCTTCCGGGCATCGGCGACGTCGCCCCCAAGTTCCTCACCAAGGACAAGAACGGGCGCCATGTCGGCCTGCCAGTCTACTTCACCTACTACGGCATCGCCTACAACACCGACCTGGCCAAGGCCGAGGACTTCGCCTCCTGGCAAGGGCTGGCCGACGCGAAGTGGAAGGGCAAGCTCTCCGTGACGCGGCCGGTCTATCTCGCGCCCTACGACGCGGTGATCATGGCCAAGGCCATGGGCGGCAGCGAGAAGGACATCGATCCGGGCTTCAAGCTGCTGGAGCGTATCGTGCCCAACGTGCTGGCGACCTACACGTCGCTCGCCCACATGAACACGCTGCTGACCCGCGGCGAAGTCGCGGCCGTCCCCTTCTATGCTTCGCGTGTCTGGGCGCTGCGCCGCCAGGGCGCCGCCAACGTCGATATCGTGATGCCCAAGGAAGGCGTCCTGATGTTGCCCTATGTCGTGGTGGTGCCGAAGGGCGCCAAGCACCAGGACAAGGCGCTGGTCTGGATGAACTACATTGCCGGCGCCGAGCCGCAGCTGCGCGCCGCGCTGCTCGACGGCTGGTTGCCGATGAACTCCAAGGTCAAGCTGCCCGAAGAGCTGCAGAAGACGCTGGGCCGGCCCTACGAAGAAATCGTGAAGAGCCTCTATTCGCCGGATTGGAGCGTCGTCGTCGATCATAACGAGGCACGCGTCGACCGTGCCGAGAAGCTGCTGTCCGGCGTCAAGAAGTGAGGCGAGGCACGATCACGGTCGCGGGCGTCGGAAAGGATTTCGGCGCCACGACGGTCCTCAGCGACGTCGACCTCGTGATCGAGGGCGGCAGCTTCGTGACCCTGCTCGGCCCTTCGGGTTGCGGCAAGACGACGTTGCTGCGCCTGATCGCGGGCTTCCTCGAAGCGAGCCGCGGCACCATCGCCATCGATGGCGTACCGATGCAGGGCGTAACGCCGCGGCGCCGGCCGATCGGCATGGTCTTTCAGAACCTTGCCTTGTTCCCCCATCTCGACGTGTTCGAGAACGTCGCCTACGGCCTCAAGATCCGTGGGACGCCGGCGGCCGAGATCACGGCCAAGGTCGCGCGTTTCCTGGGTCTGGTCGGACTGGCAGGCTTCGAGCGCCGGCGCATCGGTCAGCTTTCCGGCGGCCAGAAGCAGCGCGTGGCGCTGGCACGGTCGCTGGCCCTTGAGCCGGCGATCCTGCTGCTCGACGAGCCGCTGTCGGCCCTCGACCTGCAGCTCCGCCGCCAGCTCCAGGTCGAGCTGAAGGCGATCCAGCGCCAGCTCGCGACCACCTTCGTCTTCGTCACGCACGACCAGGAAGAAGCAACTTTGCTGTCCGACACCATCGTCGTCATGGAAGGCGGTCGCGTGCGTCAGGTCGGAAGCCCGGGCGAAATCTATCGCCGGCCGGCATCGCCTTTCGTCGCGCGCTTCGTCGGCGACATCAACATGCTCGAAGGCCGCATCGCGACAGTGAACGGCACGTCGATATCGGTCGACCTTGGCCAGCATCGCTTCGACCTGCCGCCGTCGGCCATTGTCGGGCGGCCGGCCGCCGGCGCTGCCTGCCAGATTGCTTGCCGACCGGAAGCCGTCACCCTTGCCGGCGATAGCGCCAACGCTCTCGCCCTCGATGGGCGCATCGATGCGCTCCATCGCCTCGGCCCCACGGTGAAGGCAATGCTCGATACGCCGTTGGGGCCGCTCACGGCACTGATGATGGCCGGCGCCCCGCAGGCTGCGGAACTCGCAGAGGGAAAGACGGTGCGTGTCGCCGTGCCTTCCGACACGCTCACCGTCTTCGTCTCAACCTGAAAGAACAATCATGTCCGCCAAGGATTTCGCCGGCCGTACCGTCGCCCAGCATGTCGAGGCCTTCACTTCAGGCAAAGTCTCGGCACGCGACCTCATCGAGGGCGTGCTGGAGCGCGTCAAGAAGGCCGAGCCCTTCAACCCGATCGCAACCCTCGATGCAGAGGGCGCACGCGCAGCGGCCGATGCACTCGATGCCCGGCGCAAGCGCGGCACCGGCTTCGGCAAGCTGGCGGGCGTGCCCGTCTCGGCCAAGGACCTGATCCTGACCAAGGGACTGCGGACGGCCTTCGCCTCACTCACCATGAAAGATAACGTGCCCACCATCGACGCCGACGCGATCGCCCAGTGGCGCGCCGCCGATGCCGTGCTGTTCGCCAAGACCACGACGCCGGAGTTCGGCCACAAGGTGCTGACCGACAGCCGCCTGCACGGCGTCACGCGCAACCCGTGGAACCGCGAGCACACATCGGGCGGATCGAGCGGTGGCGCGGCCGTTTCTGTTGCACTCGGCCTCGGCCCTATCGCCATGTCGACCGACGGCGCGGGCTCGGGCCGCATCCCGGCCGCCTGCTGCGGCATCTACGGGCTGAAGGCCACGCTCGGCCGCGTGCCGCACGAAGTTCCGCCCGACCAGTTCGGCCAGCTCACCTATCTCGGCGTGATGGCGCGTCATCCGGCCGATCTCGGCGCCGGCCTGGCGTCGATGTCGCGTGGCCATCGCGACGATCCCTGGACGGCTGCCATCGGCCGCACGCCCTTCGCCTGGCCTGATAACTCGGGCGAGCATCCGATTGTCGGCAAGCGCGTCACCGTGATCCGCCGCATGACCGGCGGCTATCTCGATCCCGACACCGAAGCGCGTCTCGACGCAGCCCTCGCCTTCCTCGACAAGCAGGGAGCGCACATCAAGGAAATGGATGGCCGCGAAATCGACTGGAAGCTCGACGTGGCGCGCGTCGTCCTGCGCGCCAACCAGATCGAGCGCTTCGCCGACATCCTCAAGAACCGGCGCGACGAGCTCGATCCCTCCTTCGCCAAGACGCTGGACGAAGGCGATGCGGTCGATGCGGTGATGCTGCGTCGCGCGTTGGCCGACCGCACCACGGCCTACAAGTCGGTGCAGCGACTGTTCGCCGATGCCGACCTTCTGCTGACGCCGACCGTGGCGACGCCGGCACCGCTTGCCACGCAAGATCAGTTCAAGCCGCTGGTCGTCGACGGCAAGCCGCTCGGAGACCTGCGCGCCGCCTGGTACACCTACACGATCCCCTTCAACATGACAGGCCATCCGGCGATCTCGATCCCGTTCGGCCGCTCCAGGGCTGGCCTGCCGATCGGCATCCACTTCGTGGCGCCGTGGTACGAGGAAGCGCACCTCATCCGGCTCGCCGAAGCCTTCGACGCCGAGACCGGCGCGTCGGCCGAGTTCCCGCCGGGCTTCGCAGCGGGCGCCTGAGATGCGTGGCGCCACTGCAACACCCAGGGGCCTGGGCTGGCTGCTGCTGCCAGCGGTGCTGGTCCTCGCCCTCTTCCTGGGGGCGGTGGCGCTCCTCTTCCTGCACGCCTTCTGGACCAAGGACGGGTTCTCTCTCGCCTACTTCAAGCAGATCCTCGATCGCGCCGACTATCACGAAGTCTTCCTGCGCACCGTGTCGATCGCGGCCATCGTGTCGATCGCCTCGGCTTTGCTGGCCTATCCCATCGCCTGGCTGCTCTGGCGTCTTCCCAAGTGGCGCAACCTTCTGCTGGTCGTGGTGCTGGTGCCGTGGCTGGTCAGCCTCGTCGTGCGCACCTATGGCTGGCTCGTCATCCTGGGGCCTAAAGGCTTCCTCAACGAAACGCTGCGCTGGGCCGGCGTCATCGAGTCACCGCTGCCGCTGATCTTCAACGATCTCGGCGTGGTGATCGGCCTCACCCATGTGCTGATGCCGTTCTCCGTGATCGCCACCTTGTCGGTGCTGCTGCAAATCGACAACCGGCTGGAAGAGGCGAGCGAATCGCTGGGCGCCGGGGCGCTCGAGACCTGGCGCAGGGTCGTGCTGCCACTGTCGCTGCCCGGCGTCTTCACCGGAATCAGCATCACCTTCCTGACCTCGATGGGCGCCATCGTGACGCCGATCCTGCTGGGCGGCATCCGCCAGAAGATGGCTGGCACGCAGATCTATCAAGAGGTCGTCTACAACTTCAACATGAGCAAGGCGTCCGCCTGGGCTCTCTGCCTGCTGATCCTGAGCGCGCTCGGCCTGGTGCTGCTGCGCACCGTCGAAGCAGCACTCGTACCGAAAGCCGACAAATGAATGCGCCCCTGATCAAGCTCGGCCGCGCAGGCTCCTTGGCGCTGCTGTTCTTCCTGCCGGCGCCCATCGTCGTGATCGGCGCAACCTCTTTCGCCGCAGCCGGCTATCTGCGCTTCCCACCGGGCGAGCTCAGCCTGCGCTGGTACGCCGAGGCCGCCACCGATCCGCGCTGGATCGATTCCTTCCTCACCAGCCTCGGCATCGCTGCCGTCGTCGCCGTGACGGTGACGGCCATCGCCTTTGCCGGCGCCTATGCCTGCCACAGGCTGAAGCCGCGCTGGCTGGCGACCTTCGAGCTCGTCGTCATGTCGCCGCTGTTCTTCCCGCATGCCGCGCTGGGTGTCGCGCTGGTGAACGTGCTGGCGCTCAGCGGCCATCTCGGCACGGCGACGGGCATCGTCGTCGCCCACGTCGTCTGCACGCTCCCCTTTGCCTGGCGGCCGATCATGGTCGCCCTGCAGCGCATCGACAGCGAGATCGTCGAGGCCGCCTCGCTGCTGGGTGCCGACGAACGCCGCATCGCGCTCGGCATCGCCTTGCCGCTGGCCCGATCCGGCATCGTCACGGCGCTGCTCTTCTCCTTCATCATCTCGTTCGACGAAGTGACGGTGACGATGTTCCTCACTGGACCGCAGGTCACGACCCTGCCTGTGCAGATCTATGCCTTCATTCAGGAGAATGCGTCACCGGTGCTGGCGGCGATCTCGACGGTGACGGTCGCGGTGACGCTGCTGGTCGTTATGCTGCTGGAACGGCTGATCGGGCTCGAATTCTTCGTGGCGCATGATCCGGCCTAGCCGATCAGGCCCAACCCTTCGCCTTCAGATGCACTCTCATGGTGTCGAGGAAAGCGTCGGCCAGACGCGACGGCTTGCGGTAGCGCGGCCGCATGGCGCGGAACAGGTAGCGGATCCTGGGTTCGAAGGGCACGACGGCTATGCCCTCGCTGAGGTAATCGCGCGCCGTGAAGGGCTCGACGATCGAAACACCGAGCCCGCGAGCCGCCAGCGCACAGGCATCGGCCGAGGAATAGACGTCGATCTGCAGGCGTCGTTCGATGCGCTCCTGCTCGAACACGGCGTCGATCAGATGACGCATGCGGCCATCGAGCGGGAACGACAGGAAGCGCTCGCCGCGCAGGTCGGTCGGTCGGATCACCTTGCGCCGCGCCAGCCTGTGGTCGCCCGGCAGCACGCAGACCGCCGTGGCGCGGCTCAACTCCTCGGTGACCATCGAGGGGTGCTCGAACGGCATCATGGAAAAGCCCAGGTCGATCTGCTGGTCGATCATCTTCTGGTTGATGTAGGTCGAGCTGCGGACGTGGAAGACGATGTGCGCCTTGGCATGTCGCTTCATGAACGTCGCCAGCACGTCGGGCAGGACCGTGCGGCCGAGCGCCGGCGTCGAGTAGATCAGGAGATCGCCGACCTGACGTTCGCGGATCTCGCGCGCGACCTCCGTCACCCGTTCGAGGCTGTGATAGAGGCGCGTCACTTCGGCTTCGAGCAGGCGCGCCTCGCTGGTCGGTGCCAGCCGCCGCTTGATGCGCATGAACAGCGGATAGCCGATCTCGTATTCGAGGCCCGCGAGGATCTTGCTCACCGCGGGCTGCGACACGCCCAACCGTTCGGCCGCCGCCGTCACCGTGCCGTGGGACATGATCGCCCGGAAGGCTTCGAGCTGGCGCGACGTGATCATCATAACTCCAGGGAATTTGCGTCGCTCGACAATGACTTTGACCCCGTAGCGCGACAAGACAAAAAGTCCATTTCATCAGTATTTCAGACAAGGGCGTGTTCATGCCTTCCATTGATCAATCGATCTTCAGCAGCGACTTCAAGGAAGAGCCCTACTGGTGGGAGGCGTTCCGCCCGCAAGCCATTCCGACGACGAGCCTGCCGGCCAAGACCGACGTGGTGGTGGTCGGTGGCGGCTATGCCGGCCTCGCCACGGCGCGTGCCCTGGCCGATGGCGGTGTGCAGAGCCTGGTGCTGGAGGCGGGCGAGTTCGGCACGGGCGCCTCGACGCGCAGCGGCGGCGCGCTGAGCGCGGGCCTGTCGATCGGCAAGAGCTTCACCGGGCGAACACTCGACTATGCGCCCGAGCTGGTGCGCGATGTCGTCGGCTGGGCGATCGACGCCTATCGCGGTCTGATCGACCTCGTCGAGCAGGAGAAGATCGACTGCCACCTGGAACAGCGCGGTCGCTTCCTCGGGGCCTGTGCCGCCTCGCACTATGAAGGACTGCGCACGCGCTTCGAGAAGCTGCGCTCCGGCGGCGCCACGGATTGCAAGCTGATCAGCCGCGAGGAGCAGCGCCAGGAGATCGGCAGCGACTTCTATCACGGCGGCATGGTCTTCGAGACCGCAGGCAAGCTGCATCCAGCGCTGTTCTACGGCGGGCTGCTGGCGGCGGCACGGCGGCGCAACTCGATCACCCTGGCCGGCGGCTGCCGCGCCACTGGCCTCAGCCGCGACGGCGAGGGCTGGCGGGTCAAGACCGAAGCCGGCGAAGTCCGCGCTCGCCATGTCGTGGTCGCGACCAACGGATATACGGGCGGCCTGACGCCGACGCTGCAACGCCGGCTGGTGCCGATCGCCAGCCACATCATCGCCACCGAGGAGTTGCCGCCGGGTCTTGCAGCGAAGATCTGCCCCAAGGGACGGACCTTCTCCGAGACGCGTCGCGTGCTGCACTACTACCGGCTCTCCCCCGACGGCAAGCGCGTGATCTTCGGCGGCCGTGCCCGCTTCACCGAGATTCCCGGCGAACTCAGGGCTCAGCTCCTGCATCGGGCCCTGGTCGAGCGCCTGCCCGAACTCGCCGGCACCAAGGTAACGCACACCTGGCAGGGCAACGTCGCCTTCACCTACGACGCCTTGCCCCATGCCGGCGAACTCGACGGCCTGCATTTCGTGGTGGGCTGCAACGGCTCGGGCGTATCGATGATGCCGTTCCTCGGCGACGCCATCGGCCGGTCGATCGCCGGCCGTCTGCGCGGAAAGCTGCCCTTCGCCGATGCTGCGCTGCCGCCGATTCCACTCTATTCCGGCAAGCCCTGGTTCCTGCCGGTGATCGGCGGCACCTTCCGGGCGATGGATTATTTCGACGAGAAAATAAGATGAGCGCGACCTTCTTCTCGGCCACCTATCGCGAAGCGCGGCAACGCTTCCTTGATGCGGCGCGCAAGGCAGGCGCCACCGTCCACTCGCATGTGCATCCGCTGAAAGGCGCCGAGGGCGAGGAGATCGGCACCGACACCGCGTTGCTGGGTGCCGCGGACGCCGACAAGCTGTTCATCGTGAGTTCGGGTACGCATGGGCCCGAAGGCTTCTCAGGGTCGGCCTGCCAGCTTGCCCTGCTGAACGATGAGCTTGCCCGCCGCGCAAACGATCGCGGCATCGCCCTGCTCTTGATCCATGCGGTCAACCCGTTCGGCTTCTCGCACCTGAAGCGGACCAACGAGGACAACATCGACCTCAACCGCAACTTCAACGATTTCTCGACGCCCTATCCCGACAATCCGGTCTACGAGGAGATCCACGATCTGCTCGTGCCCGCCGCGTGGCCACCGAGTGCCGAGAACGAAAGCCAGCTCACTGCCGCTATGGCTCGTCTTGCCGCCCAACGGGCACCGGGCATCTCCAGCGGGCAGGCCCGGCATCCCGACGGCCTTTTCTACAGCGGCACGGCACCAGCCTGGAGCAACCGCACCATCCGCGGGATTGTCCGCGAACACGGCACCAATCGCCGGCATATCGCCTGGATCGACGTGCATACCGGGCTCGGCCCTTACGGCCATGGCGAGAAGATCTTCGGACGCCATTCCGATGCGACGCTCGCCCGAGCGCTTGCCTGGTGGGGCCGCGACCTGATCGTCAGCACGGCCACCGAATCGGTCTCGCCGCGCACCATGGGCCACATCACAGGTTGCGCACCCGAAGAATGCCCCGGCGTCGCGATTACACCCTCGACCCTCGAGTACGGCACCCTGCCCTCGCCGCAGGTACGGCGTGCGTTGCGTGGTGAAGCCTGGCTCGCAGGCCATCCCGATGCGCCGGCTGCGGTCTCAGCAGAAATCCGCCGCGCCGTGCGCGATGCCTTCTATGTAGATGCCGACGACTGGAAGGGCATGATCCTCGGTCAGTTCCGCGCCTTCGCCCTGCAAACGATCAACGGCCTCGCAGCCGAACAATAACGAGGGGAAATACAATGAAGCTACGCTCTCTGCTTGGTGCACTTGCCGGCCTGCTGCTTGCCGCGCCCGTGGCCGCGCAATCGACGCTCAAGATCGTGATGCACTCCGACCTCAAGGTCCTCGATCCGATCTGGGCATCGGCACAGATCAGCCGCACGCACGGCTACATGGTCTACGACACGCTGTTTGGCCTCGATGGCGATCTCAAGCCGCAGCCGCAGATGGTCGGCGCCTGGACCGTCGATCCTGCGGGCCTGGTCTACAGCTTCACCTTGCGCGACGGCCTCACCTGGCACGACGGCACGCCGGTAACGGCCGAAGACTGCGTCGCCTCGCTGAAGCGCTGGGGCAGCCGGGACGTCATGGGCATCAAGCTGATGGCGCACGTGAAGGAGCTTTCCGCACCTGACGCCAAGACGATCCGAATGGAGCTGAGCCAGCCTTACGGTCTTGTGCTCGACTCGCTCGCCAAGCCCGCCGGCATCGTGCCGTTCATGATGCCCAAGCGCATCGCCGAAGCACCGGCCACGCAGCAGATCAAGGACCCGACTGGCTCGGGCCCCTTCATCTTCAAGGCCGACGAATGGCGGCCCGGCGACAAGGTCGTCTATGTGAAGAATCCGAAGTATGTCCCGCGCGCCGAGCCGCCTGCGAACTTCGCCGGCGGAAAGGTCGTCAAGCTCGATCGGGTCGAGTGGACGTCGATTGCCGATCCACAGACCGCCGTGAATGCCCTGGAGAACGGCGAAGTCGATGCGCTCGAGTCGGTGGCGCACGACCTGCTGCCACTGGTCGAGAAGCGCAAGGGCATCGACGTCCAGCGCGGCGCCTATGCCAGCCAGTATGCGCTCCGGCCCAACTGGCTCCATCCGCCGTTCAACGATCCGCGGATGCGCCTGGCACTCGGCTATGCCATCGACCAGAAGGGGTATCTGGAGGCCGCGGTCGGCGACCCGAAGTTCTGGCGCCTCTGCAAGACCTACTTCGGCTGCGGCACGCCGCTCGCGTCCGAGGCCGGCACCAACGGGCTGCTCGAAGGCAATGTCGACAAGGCCAAGGCGTTGCTCAAGGAAGCCGGCTACGACGGACGCCCGATCGTGCTCCTGCAGGTGAGCGATCTCGCCTCGCTCACTAACCTCGCCCCCGTCGCCAAGGCACAGCTCGAACGGGTCGGCTTCAAGGTCGACATGCGGCCGGCCGATTGGCAGACGCATCTTTCCCGCGTGATGCGCAAGGAGCCGCCCGAGGATCGTGGCTGGAACGTTACGCTTTCCAGCACCGGCGTGCTCGATGTGGTGAACCCCGTCACGTCGCTGTTCCTCAACTCGGCGTGTGACAAGGCATCGGCCGGCTGGTCGTGCGACGCCAAGATCGAAGAACTGCGTAACACCTTCGCCCTAGAACCCGATGCCGCCAAACGCAAGGCGATCGCCGAGCAGATCCAGACGCGCGCCATGGAACTCGGCACGCACTACCCGCTGGGAGAATGGTACAGCGCCTCGGCCGTCAGCTCGCACACCAAGGGCTGGCTTCGCCCGCCGTCGACCACGGCCTTCTGGAACGTGGAAGTAACGAAGCGCTGAGCGTCAGCGCCGCAGGAAGAACTGGATCGGCACGACGATCTCCAGGCTTTCGCCTGGTTGATCGGAGGGCAATGGTGGCAGGGGCTGCGCCCGCTGCAGCAACTCCAGCCCTTCCTGGTCGAGCGAACTGATGCCGGAAGCGCGTTCGATCCGGGCGGCGAGCACGCGGCCATCGCGGCTCATGGTGAAGCGCACGTAGGTCACGCCTTCGTGCCGCGCACGTTGCGCTTCCGAAGGATAACGCTTGTGGCGCTCCAGGTGGCGCAGCAGCAGACCCTTCCAGGTCGGCAAGGCGGCCGAGGGTGGCTCCGGTGTTGCACCCGCGAGGGGTGCCGCGGCGACCGCCGCCTGCTGCGGCGCGGCCTGCGGTGCCGAGACCTTGGGCTGCGGCGGCTTCTTTTCGACCTTCTTCTCCGGCGGCTTGGGCGGCGGCGGTGGCGGCTTGAGGTCGAGCGGCGGCGGCGGCTCTGGATCGGGCAGCGTCACCTCGGCCATCACCGGCGGCGGCATCTCGACCGGCGGCGGCGGTTCAGGCTCGGGAATCACTTCGCTGAGTTCCGGGCCGGGCGGCGCTTCATTGGGAGTGGCCTCGGGCGCTGCGGGCACCGGCGCCATCTCGATCATCACGGCGGCCGGTGGTGGTGCGTAGGGCGCTTCCGAATGCGTCCAGCCGAGCGCAATCCCAACCGCGCCGGCATGCAGAGCCAGCACGAAGACAAACGAACCACCCCAGCGAAGGCTCTCCTTCATTGCTCCAATCCGACCAGAGCAACCTTGAGATACCCCGCCGTACGCAGGACATTCATGGCCTGCATCAGTTCGCCGTAGGGCACGGTCTTGTCTGCACGCAGGAAGATGCGCTCGTCCTTCTTCCCGCCGGTCGCATCGTCCAGCGCTTTGGCCAGCGCCTCGCGGGTCACCGGCTCATCCTTCAGCACGAAGGAGAGATCGGTCTTCAGGGTGAGGTAGAGAGGCGTGTCGGGCTTCTGCTGACGCTCGGCCGTCGAAACCGGCAGGTCGACCGGCACGTCGACCGTGGCGAGAGGCGCTGCCACCATGAAGATGATCAGCAGCACCAGCATGACGTCGATGAACGGTGTGACGTTGATCTCGTGGTTCTCGGCGAGGTCGTCAGACCCGTGATCCAGCTTGACCGACATTTACTTCGCCCCTGCCTTGCCAATGTCCCGCGACACGAGACGAAGAACGGCGGCCGATGTGTCGCCTACCAGGGCACGGTAGGCGGCGATGCGCCGGGAGAAGTGGTTATAGATCACGACCGCCGGAATGGCAGCCGCCAGACCCAGCGCCGTCGCCAGCAGCGCTTCTGCGATGCCCGGCGCCACAACGGCGAGGTTCGTCGTCTGCGATTTCGAGATGCCAATGAAGGAATTCATGATTCCCCACACCGTGCCGAACAACCCGACGAACGGCGCCGTCGCACCGATGGTGGCGAGAACGCCGGTCCCCTTCAGCATGCGGCGGCCCGTCGCCGCTTCGAGCCGTTCCAGCCGTGACGCGATTCGTTCCTTCAATCCATCGCGGTCATTGTTGTTGTCGACGCTGAGCTTTCGCTCGACCTGTGCTGCAGCAACGAGATCGTTGGCGGGCGCGGCATCGAGCGAGGGCGCGCTGTCGATAGCGGCAAGGGCCCGCGTCTGCCGCCGATGCGCGGCCGCGAGCTCGAGGCTCTTGGCAAGGAATACGGTCCAGGTCAGCACCGAGGCCACGACCAGACCAATCATCACCGCCTGCACGACCCAGTCGGCGGCGAGGAACATGCCCAGCACGGAAAGATCGCGCGGCAGCGCTGCCGCAACCGTTGGAGCGGGCGGAGCAGTGGGTGACGCAACAGGTGCCGTCTCCGTCGACGCCGCGGGCGGCGTGACAGGCGTTGCGTCTGTCGATGGCGCAGCCGTCGGAGGCGTAGTCGTCGGCGATGTCGTTGCCGGAGGCGTAGTTGTGGGAGGTGTAGCAGCAGGAGGCGTCGTTGCGGGAGCTGAAGTGGCAGGAGGCGCGGCAACTGGCGGCGTCGCCGGCGTTGGCGCCGTTTGAGCCATGGCGAGCGCTGGCAGGAAAATCAAAATGGCAAATAGACGAGAAACGCGCATGTGATGAAGTCAGCCTCAAAAATGATGAGAAAGACGCGCCAGCGGACGCTGCCAACGGGTACGCCAAGTCAACGTGCAGGCCACAGCTACAGCACCATTGCTGCGCATCGTAGCCCAGAGCAGCGGATCGAAACCCGCGCCTTCATGTCCCACTGCCGGGACGAGTGCTCCAACAGACGAAGTATCGGGAAAAGCTGCGATAGATCATAGCAGCCATGAGCCTCGACGGAGACTTGATCAGGCATGCTGCCGCTCTCGTACGGGATCGGGCTTGCGATGCTCGAGCTTCAGCGCCGTCAGGGTCGCGACCAACGCGCCCGCCAGCAGCACAAGGTCCATGCCGCCGATGGGCCCAAGATGGGCGAGCGTGAGGCTTCGGCCGAGATGATCACCCGTGGTGATCCAGTTCAGCACGACAGCGGCAATGGCGAGGACGGCAATCATCCAGGATTGCTCGGCCCAGGCGCGCCGTGGCCGAAGCCAGGCGTGGGCAAAGGTCGCCAGCCAGACGAGATAGAAGATCCACATTTCAAGCGAAGCGCGGCCGGCGCCCAGGAAGGCCGCGTCGAGGGGGAGAAGTCTGTTGGCAACGAAGAAGCCAAGCGTGGCGACGATGATGCCAGTAACGCTACCGACCGTGAGGCCTTCGACGAACGGCACACCGCGCATGCCGAGCTGGGCATGCTTGCGGCGGCGCGATTCCAACCAGAAGAGATAGCCTGTCGCGATCAGCACGCAGCCGACGAGCCCCAGGACAAAGTAGATCCAGCGCAAGGTCCAGTGCTGGAACTGAATGAAGTGCAGGCCTGCGATGAAGCGCTGGGCGGTCACCAGGGGCAATGTTTCGAAGCGACTCAGGAGAGTGCCGCTCGGCGCGTCGAAGTAGAGGATTTCGACCCGCATGGTTACGACATCCCGATAGGTCCGGCCGATCTGGACGACCGCAGCGGCATCACCGGGATTGGTGACGCGCATGTAGAAGGGCTCCTCGCCCGCCCAGACACGCCGTGCCTCGGCAACCATGTCGTCGAGAGAGGCAAGAGGTGCCGCCTGGTCAACCTTCGGCCGGGTGTAGGTCCCCCATGTCTCGCGATTGAACAGCTCGCGCTTGCCGTCGTAGGGCATCTGCCAGACCGACGGAAAATAGATCGAAAAGAAAATGATCAGGCCCGAGAGGGAGATGATGAAGTGAAACGGCAGCCCAAGCACACCGGTGACATTGTGCAGGTCGAGGATCAGGCGGCGCGGCTTCTTCTCGGCCCTGAAGGTGAAAAACTCGGTGAAGATCTTGCGATGGATCACCACACCCGAAACGCACAGCACGAGCATTGCCATGCCCGCGACGCCGACCAGCCAGTAGCCGATGTCCCAGGCCCTGACATTAAGGCTGTAATGGAAGGGGAAGATGAAGCGCGTGCCGGCCAGGGTTCCGGGATCAGGCAGGGCAGCCCCGGTTAGGGGATCGAGGAAACGCAGGACATTGCCGTCCTTGCTGCGATAGGTCTCGCGATAGACCGGCTGGCGTTCTTCCGGAAACACGATCGTCCATATCGTCGCCCCAGCCGCCGCCGCAGCCTCGATGGACGGGCGGAACGTCTCCGCAGGAAGAGTTTCGTCCGGTAGCGCGAGGCGCGTCGTCGGCGCCATCCAGCGGTCGATCTCGCGATCGAACACGGAGAGCGTGCCCATCCAGAAGACCGCGAACAGCAAGCCACCCAGCACCACGCCGGTCCAGGTATGCAGCCAGTTCATCGAAGCCCGGAAGGTCGGCTCCATGTCAGCTTCCGCCGACCAGGCGCATCAGACCGATGGCAGCGCCCCAGGACACGACCCCCGTGACGACGAGCATCGAGCAGAGCCTCAACAAGGATCGCTCGGCAAAAGCCCAGAGGAGGAGCACGAGATAGATCACGAAGGCCAGCATCGAGGCCAGGATCACGGCCTCGCTGCGCGGCAGTCCGCCAGTCACGAAGAGGATCACAGCCGTCAATGCCGCAAGGCCCGCGGCAACGGCATAGCCGCCGCCGATGGCAGCGAGCAGGCGAAGGACGATCCTGGAACTGTGGCCTAACAAGCTCGCCTCGAAGGTGTGCCGAGAGGACGTAGGCCCGCTCGATCGGCAAGGCGCGTCATCGCCGCGTCAAGATCAAGAGTTGGAATGCGTCTCATTCTTGACGCCTTTCCGCGATGAATAACGACGTCCCGACTTGCAGCGGTCATTGGTAGATCTCCGACGCTCAGCTAATGATCGTCAGAAGCGACAGCTGTGCCGACTTTCTGCACCAACGCAGGAAGGTCAGACGGTCCTTCGGCGAGGCCCGGTCCGAACACAGGGAGACCAGGCAGCCAATCGCCTCATCGCTCTGCGAAACGTCGAACGCGAGGAAAACGGGCGGTCTGTGTTCTGAAGCGGACATCCAGGGCCTGGGGTGAGAAGGGTCTTGTCTCTAAGACGTCTGAGGGGCGTCGATTTACAGCGGCTGCGTCACTTATTCCTCGCCGTTGCGGCAGGGACGCTGGCTTCGGCTGAGCGTGCAGGGTCGGCGCCCCCTTCTCCGGTCTCCAGAAAGACAAATCCGGTCGCGATACGGCCCTCGCGGCGCAACGTGTCGATGGCAAGGCTGCCGGCTACCCGATAGGCGGGCGCCCGCTGGCTTTCGATGTCGAGATTGGCCGGCCGCAGGGTCGCCAGCCGCAGACAGTTGCCCGGCGCCAGATCGGTGGCGCGGTCGGCATTACCCGTCCGCCGCGTCAGGAAACGCAGCAGACCCTGGTAGTTCTCGCGAACGCTCGCGCTCAGTGCCGAAATGCCCTGCCGCCCCATGCTCCACCGGTCCGGTGACTGGTCTACGGCAATTGCGAGTCATTCGCAAATCAGAAACGGCACCAGGCTAAGGCTTTGTCGGGTCGATCAGCCGGAGCATCGCGGTCGCCAGCAGGCGCGGCGTCGCTGCGTCCTGCAGGGTGAACGGCCCCGGATCGATCAGGATCATGTTGTTCAGGGTGCCGTACATGATCTGGAAGGCGAACCGGATCCGCTGCTCGAGATCAGGCGTCGGCCGGCCTTCGAGCAATTCCACGATGAGAGGCAGGGCATATTCGACCTGTATCCGGCCAAGCTCCCGCATCGGCGTCCAGCTTCCAAGATCGCTGCCGGCACGGCGCAGCGATGCGCGAACCAGGCCGTGGTGCCGCTTCAGCCAGATGACGCCGCCCTTGGTGATCCAGGTCAGGAGCTGGGCAAGGTCGCCCCGCGGGATGCGGTCCGAGCTGTAACGGGCCGCCAGCTCGCGCCGACGGTCCTCGACGACCAGCCGCTGCAGCGTGTCGACGAACGCGTCCTTGCTTTCGAAGCGGGCATAGAAGGACCCGACCGTCGTCTCGCAGCGTGCGCACAGCGCCTCGATCGACAGACCGTCGAAATCATGCTCCTCCAGGAGCGCCAGCCCCTCGTTCATCAGCCTGACGACGAGCGCGCGGCTGCGCTGCTGCTGAGTCGGCTTCAGACCCGGCACCTTTGCTTCTGCGATGAGCTGCTCGTCCAGCATCCCCGGAACCCCACCCTTGCGTCAGACGCACTTGCCAGACAATCAAAACTAGAATTATAATTCTAGTTATAAGAATTCCTTCGGAGGAAAGCAAATGCGCAATTCCCATTTCGATGTGCGTCCGACATCCGGTGCGCTGGGCGCGGAAATCCTGGGCGTCGATCTCGCCCAGCCGCTGTCACCGTCGCAGGCTGACGAAATCCGCGGTGCCCTCGCCGAGCATGGCGTGATCTTCTTTCGCGACCAGAAGCTGACGCCCGAACAGCACGTCGCCTTCGCCGGAAGCATCGCCCCGATCAACATCAACCGCTTCTTCAAGGCAGTGCCGGACCACCCCGAGATCGCCGAGGTCCGCAAGGAACCCGACCAGACCCGGAACATCGGCGGCGGCTGGCATACCGATCACAGCTACGACCAAGTGCCGGCGCTGGGCTCGGTCCTGTTGGCGCGCGAAGTGCCGCCGCGGGGCGGCGACACCATGTTCGCCAGCATGTCGCTGGCCTACGAGGCGCTATCGGACGGCCTGAAGCGCACGCTGGAGGGGATGCGCGCCGTGCATTCGAGCCGGCATGTGTTCGGGGCGACTGCCCAATATGCACGCGACACAGTGGGCCGCATTGGCAATGCCGAACTTGCGACCCAGGATGCAGTTCACCCGGTCGTGATCCAGCACCCCTTGAGCAAGCGCAAGACGCTCTACGTCAATCCGGGGTTCACGACGCATTTCGAGGGCTGGACGGCACAGGAGAGCAAGCCACTACTCGACTATCTCTACGCGCACGCGTCGCAGCCCCAGTTCCAGACGCGCTTCCAGTGGCGCGAAGGCTCGATTGCCTTCTGGGACAATCGAGCCACCTGGCATCTCGCCATCAACGACTACCAGGGTGAGCGGCGCCTGATGCACCGCATCACGCTGGATGGCGTTCCCCTCGTCTGAGGGGAACTGCCCTCGTTCCTCACTTCTTCTGGGCGCCCGGCAGGAAATCGTCGAGCGGCACGCCGAAGCTGTTCAGCGCCCAGGAGACGAGATTGTACTGGCCGACGGTGAAGACCGCGTCCATGAGCTGCTCCGTCGAATAGGTCTTCGAGAGCGTGGCCCAGGTCGCGTCGGAGGCGACGGAGTTTTCGTAGAGATCGTCGGCGAGCTGCATCAGCGTCGCCTCGTGCTCGTTCCAACCCTTGGCCTTCGGGCCTTCCTTGATGTTGGCGACATCGGCATCGCTCACCCCGCCGCGCTTGGCGATCAGCTCGTGCTGGGCGAACTCGTATTCGGCCTGGTTCAGCCAGCCAATGCGCAGGATCAGCAGCTCGCGATCGCGGAACGGCAGCGTCTGCTTGGAGAGGATGTGGCCGGCGAACGGCGTCCAGCGCTTGGTGAGGCTGGGATGGTGCGCCAACACCTTGAAGATGTTGAACACCTGGCCGTTCATGGCGTTCTTCTCGATGGTTTCGCGATCCTCGGCCTTCAGGGTCGCGAGGTCACGCAGAGGAATCCGCTGCTTGCGCTTGATCACCGTGTCTTTCTCCTTGCAGGTCTCGGCTTGAGCTAGCGTTTCGGACTAACGCCACACCGCTCGACCGACAAGGTGAAAGACGTTACTCGACGCGAGGACTTTCGCGCGGCGGCTGTAGCCGCGCTGCGGCAAGCTTCGCCTGCCCCGGAGTGTCGAACTGCACACCATCGAGCTGAAAGAAAGGACGCGCATAAGCATGGAAGCGGAAAGCGTTGCCTTCCTTCAGGACGATGCCCGCAGGTTGACCCCAGATTTCGACGACGAAGGGTTCGGGCATGGCACGGTCTCCCTTGAGGCTGAGGTGTCTGTGGCCAATCCCACATGGTGTCGACGGCACGTCATGGCAATGGCTGAAGCTGTCGAACCAGCGGCGAGCGACAGAAGAACGCTCGCGTGCGGCATCAATATGGCGATGCGCTTTTCCACGCTGGCGATAAGGCCAAGCGAAGAGGACAATGACACATCGATGACGTCTGCCATCGTGCGAGAGGGAACATGAAGCTGACCCGTTCTGCGTTGCTGAGCCTCACCGGGACCAGCTTGCTTGCCGGCCGTCATGTTGCGGCGCAACCTGCCGCGCAAATGAATCGGCGCAGGATTCCGTCTTCAGGCGAACTGCTGCCCGTCGTCGGAGTCGGCACGTGGCGCACCTTCGATGTCGGCAGCAAGCCCGAGGACCGCGCGCCGGTCGCCGACGTGCTGCGCGTCTTGTTCGAGGCCGGCGGCTCGGTGATCGATACATCGCCGATGTACGGTGCGGCCGAGGCCGTGGTCGGCAGCCTGCTGGCCGCCGCCGGCTCGCGCAGCAAGGCCTTCCTCGCCACCAAGGTCTGGACCAGCGGCCGCGACAGTGGCATCGCGCAGATGCAGGCCTCGATGCGGCTCTTGCGCACCGACCGGATCGACCTGATGCAGATCCACAATCTGGTGGATTGGCGCGCCCATCTGCCGACCTTGCGTGCATGGAAGGACGACGGCCGCATCCGCTATCTCGGCATTACGCACTACACGCAGAGTGCACACGACGAACTGGAGCGCGTGATGCGCGCCGAGAAGTGGGATTTCGTGCAGCTGAACTATGCGCTCGACGACCGCGCGGTGGAGCAGCGCCTGCTGCCGCTGGCCGCAGAGCGCGGCATCGCCGTGATCGTCAACCAGCCGTTCGGCGGCGGCGGCCTTCTGCGCAAGCTTTCCGCTCGCAAACTTCCCGACTGGGCCGGCGAGATCGACGTCACGAGCTGGGCGCAGCTCCTGCTCAAGTTCGTGCTGGCCAATCCGGCGGTGACCTGCGTGATCCCCGGGACCGGCAAACCCGAGCACATGAAAGACAATCTGCAGGCCGGCTTCGGCACCTATCCCGATGCAGCCCTGCTGAAGCGCATGGTGGCGGAAATCGTGACCTAGAGCGGCAGCTCCGCTTCGATCCACGCCGTCGCAGACTTGTGCTTCGGCTGCCAGCCCAGTTCGCTGCGGGCCCGTTTGCCACGGACGCGGCTGTTGGAGCCGAACGTGTAGGCGGCGCTGCTTTCGCCCAGTTCCTTGACCGCATCGGCGAAGGGCCAAGGCTGCGGGACGGCGAGGCCGAGGCGCTTGGCAATCGAGATGCAGATGCCGCGATAGGACGCCTCGCCGTTCTCCACGAAGTAGAAAGCGCCGGCCGGCGCCTTGGCGAGAGCAAGGCTGTAGAGGTCCGCCATGTCCTCGACATGGACATTCGACCAGATGTTCAGCCCCTGACCGACATGGCGCACGACGCCCGTCTTGCGCGCCTGTGCCGCGAGGCCTGGAATTTGCGCGCTGTCGCGCGCCAGGCCGAGACCATTGCCGTAGATCATGGTGTTGCAGAGCACGACCGAGCGCACGCCGCGCTGGCTGGCCTCTCGGATCGCCCGGTCGATCGCGACGCGCGCCACCTTGCCTGGCACAGGATCAAGCGGCGTCTCCTCGTCGTAGATGCGGTCCGACGCCCTGTCGCCATGTGCCTCGTCGGCGACGATGCTGGAGCCGCTGGTGTGCAGGAACGGCTTGTTCGAGCCGGCGAGCCCCTCGAGCAAGGCATCGATGGCGCCGCGATGATCGCTGTTGGCGGTGTTGATCACGGCGTCGGCGCGGCGCGCTTCGGCCGTGAGGATCGCCGCATCGTCGAGGCCACCCGCCACCGGCTCGATGCCGAGGGCGGCAAGTCGCTTGCCCTTCTCCGCATCGCGCACCAGGCCGCGCAGCTTGTGGCCGCCTTGCAGGAGACGGTGGGCGACGGTGCCGCCGATATAGCCCGTGGCGCCGGTGAGGAAGATGTTCATGGGCGGCTCGTTTCCTTCAATCGGCAGACGGCTTCGCGGACCGGGCCGTCGAGCCCTTCGCCGCCAGCGTCCAGGTGCGCGACGATAGCCGCCCGCATGCGCGGGTCCCAGAACTTCCGCAGATGATCGGCAATGGCTGCAGCCGGATCGCCCTGACGCTGCGGCACGAAGAACCGGCCGATCTGGTTGGCCATGGTCACTAGCCGCTCGTTCGACTCTCCCTTCGAGCTCACCGCCGACATGGCTTCTACTCCGCCGCGACCTTGGCGATCCGCCGGCTGCGATCCGCCTGCGCCGCGTAATCACGCTGCCATTCGCTGGGGCCGTTGGACGGAGAAATCTGCACGGCCGTGACCTTGTATTCGGGGCAGTTGGTCGCCCAGTCGGAGAACTCCGTGGTCACGACATTGGCCTGCGTGTCGGGATGATGGAAGGTCGTATAGACGACGCCCGGCGCCACACGGTCGGTGATCCGAGCGCGGAGCGTCGTGCCCCCGGCACGGCTGTCGAGCTTCACCCAGTCGCCCTCACGCACGCCGCGCTGTTCGGCGTCGTGCGGATGGATCTCCAGCACATCCGCGTCGTGCCACACGATGTTGTCGGTGCGCCGTGTCTGCGCGCCGACATTGTACTGCGAGAGGATGCGGCCAGTGGTGAGCAGCAGCGGAAACCGTGGACCGGTGCGCTCGTCCGTCGGCACATACTCGGTGATCATGAAGTTGCCCTTGCCGCGCGCGAAGCCGCCGATATGCATGACCGGCGTGCCAAGCGGCGCCTTCTCGTTGCAGGGCCACTGGACCGAGCCCACCTCGTCGAGCAGGGCATAGGAGACGCCGGCAAAGCTCGGCGTCAGACGCGCGATCTCGTCCATGATCTCCGACGGATGCGCATATGGCATCTCGAAGCCCATGGCCTTGGAGATGGCCAGGGTGATCTCCCAGTCGGCCAGACCATTTTTCGGAGTCATCACACGGCGCACGCGATTGATGCGGCGCTCGGCGTTGGTGAAGGTCCCGTCTTTCTCGAGGAAGGTCGAGCCCGGCAGGAAGACATGGGCATAGTTCGCCGTCTCGTTCAGGAACAGGTCCTGGACCACGACGCATTCCATCGCCTTGAGGGCGGCCGCGACGTGGGTCGTGTTGGGATCGGACTGAAGGATGTCTTCACCCTGCACGTAGAGGCCCTTGAAACTGCCGTCGATCGCCGCATCGAACATGTTGGGAATGCGCAGGCCGGGCTCCGCATCGAGCGGGCGACCCCACATCTTCTCGAACATCGTGCGGGTCGCATCGTCGGAGATGTGGCGATAGCCACTGAGCTCGTGCGGAAACGAGCCCATGTCGCAGGAACCCTGGACATTGTTCTGGCCGCGCAGCGGGTTCACGCCGACGCCGGGCCGGCCGAGATTGCCGGTCACCATCGCGAGGTTGGCGATGGCCATGACGGCGGTCGTGCCCTGGCTATGCTCGGTGACGCCGAGGCCGTAGTAGATCGCGCTGTTGGGCCCTGCAGCGTAGAGCCGGGCGGCGCCGCGGATCGCCTCGGGTGAGACACCGGCCATCAGGCCGACCGCCTCGGGGCTGTTACGCTCCTCCGCCACGAACGCTGCCCAGTACTCGAAAGCATCGCGGTCGCAGAACGAACGCACGAAGGCTTCGTCGACCAGGCTTTCGGTGACGATGACATGAGCCAGCGCGTTCAGGATCGCGGCATTCGTGCCGGGCCGCAGCGGCAGGTGATAGTCGGCCTCGACATGCGGCATGCGCACAAGATCGGTGCGGCGCGGATCGATGACGATCAGCCGTGCGCCCTGGCGCAGTCGCTTCTTCATGCGTGAGGCGAAGACGGGATGGGCGTCGGTCGGGTTGGCGCCGATCACCAGGATCACGTCGGCCTGCTCGACCGAGTCGAAATCCTGCGTGCCGGCCGAAGTACCAAACGCCGTCCTGAGCCCGAAGCCAGTCGGCGAGTGACAGACGCGGGCGCAGGTATCGACGTTGTTGTTGCCGAAGCCGCCGCGCACCAGCTTCTGCACCAGATAGGTTTCTTCGTTGGTACAGCGCGAGGAGGTGATGCCGCCAATCGCCAGACGGCCATGCTTCTCCTGCAGGCGCTTGAACTCCGACGCGACTCGGCCGATGGCTTCGTCCCAACTCACCTCGCGCCAGGGCTGGTCGATGGTTTCGCGCATCATCGGCTTCAGGATGCGCTCGCGGTGATTGGCGTAGCCCCAGGCGAAGCGGCCCTTGACGCAGGAGTGGCCGCGATTGGCCTTGCCGTCCTTGTAGGGGACCATGCGCACCAGCTCTTCGCCGCGCATCTCGGCCTTGAAGCTGCAGCCGACACCGCAATAGGCGCAGGTCGTGACCACCGAATGCTCGGGCACGCCGATGTCGATGACGCTCTTTTCCGACAACGTCGCGGTCGGGCAGGCCTGGACGCAGGCGCCGCACGAGACGCATTCGGAACTCAGGAAATTGTCGGCGGCCGCACCGGGCGAGACCTTGGAGTCGAAGCCGCGGCCCTGGATGGTCAGCGCAAAAGTGCCCTGCACTTCCTCGCAGGCGCGCACGCAGCGGGAGCAGACGATGCACTTGGAGGGATCGAACGTGAAATACGGGTTCGACTCGTCCTTCGCCTGCTTGGTGTGGCTCTCGCCGTCGTAGCCGTAACGCACCTCGCGCAGTCCGACGGCACCCGCCATGTCCTGCAGCTCGCAATCGCCGTTGGCGGCGCAGGTCAGGCAGTCGAGCGGATGGTCGGAGATATAAAGCTCCATCACGCCGCGCCGGACCTGCTTCAGGCGCTCGGTCTGGGTCGACACGACCATGCCTGCCGCCACCGGCGTGGTGCAGGACGCCGGCGTGCCGGCGCGGCCGGCGATCTCGACCAGGCAGAGCCGGCAGGAGCCAAACGCTTCGACGGAGTCGGTGGCGCAGAGCTTGGGCACCAGGATGCCGGCCTCGACGGCGGCGCGCATGATCGACGTTCCGGCCGGCACGCTAACAGCGTGGCCGTCGATGGTGAGGTTCACCCTCTCTTCGGTCCGACTGACCGGCGTGCCGTAGTCGATTTCGGGGACGAGAGACATGGTGGCCTCTTAGTCGGCTGCCGCGACGAGACGCGGGCCGCTGAAATCTTCGGGGAAATGCTTGATGGCGCTCATCACCGGATAGGGCGTGAAGCCGCCCAGCGCGCAGAGCGAGCCGAACTTCAACGTCTGGCAAAGATCGGTAATCAGCGCGAGATTGTCGGCGACCCGTTCGCCGCGGATGATCTTGTCCATGGTCTCAGTGCCGCGCGTCGAGCCGATGCGGCAGGGCGTGCACTTGCCGCAGGATTCGATGGCGCAGAACTCCAACGCGAAACGCGCCTGTCGGGCCATGTCGACCGTGTCGTCGAACACCACGACACCGCCATGGCCGATCAATCCGTCGAGCGCGGCGAAGGCTTCGTAGTCGAAGACCGTGTCGAACAGTGCGCGTGGGAAGTATGCGCCCAGCGGACCGCCGACCTGAACGGCGCGCACCGGCCGGCCACTCGCCGTGCCGCCGCCAATCTCGTCGACGATCTCGCCCAGGGTGAGGCCGAATGCGGCTTCGAAGAGGCCGCCATGCTTGACGTTACCGGCGAGTTGGATCGGCATGGTGCCGCGCGACCGGCCCATGCCCAGCGCGGCGTAGGCCTCGGCACCATCGGCCAGGATCGCCGGCACGGTCGCGAGCGAAATCAGGTTGTTGATGACGGTAGGCTTGCCGAACAGGCCCTTGTGCGCCGGAAGGGGTGGCTTGGCGCGCACCTGGCCGCGCTTGCCTTCGAGGCTTTCCAGCAGCGACGTCTCTTCACCGCAGACATAGGCGCCCGCGCCGACCCTTACCTCGATCTCGAAGCCTGCCGTTGCCCCAAGCAATCCCGCCGCTTCGGCGATGGCGACTGCCTTGGCGAAGGTTCGGATGGCATCGGGATATTCGGAGCGGATGTAGATGTAGCCCTTGCCCGCGCCGACCGCGAGACCGGCGATGATCATGCCTTCGATCAACAGGAAGGGATCGCCTTCCAGGAGCATGCGGTCGGCATAGGTGCCAGAGTCGCCCTCGTCGGCGTTGCAGACGATGTATTTGCGATCTGCCGGCGTGTCGGCGACCGTATTCCACTTGATACCGGTCGGGAAGCCCGCGCCACCACGGCCGCGCAGGCCGGACTTCGTCACTTCAGCCACGGTGCCGGCAGCACCAAGACTGCGCGCCCGCTCCAGCCCACGCAGGCCGCCGTGTGCGCGATAGTCGTCGAGCGACAGCGGATCGACGATGCCGCAGCGCGCGAAGGTGATGCGGGTCTGGCGCTTCAGGAAGGGAATCTCCTCCGGCCGTCCCACGCAGAGCGGATGACTGGCCGCGAACCGGCTGTAACCCGCGAACAGACCCGGCACGTCGCCGGGGGTAACGCAGCCAAACGCGATACGCCCCGAAGGCGTCGCGATCTCGACCATCGGCTCCAGCCAGAAGAGACCGTGCGAGCCGGTCCGCACGATCTCGACCTCGACACCGTGCCGAGCCGCCTCGTTGCGAATCGCCGCAGCGACTCTGTCGGCGCCAACAGCGCGCGCCGCGGCATCGCAAGGTACGAAGATGCGCAATGCGCTCATCGCCCGATCTCCTCGACGAGTGCCGCAATCGAATCCGCCGTCAGCCGGCCGCGCGGCTCGCCATCGAGCAGCGCCGACGGAGCGCAGGCGCAGAGGCCCAAGCAGTAGGTGGCTTCGACGGTGAGATGACCATCGGGCGTCGTGCCGCCCCATGCCACGCCGAAGTGGCGCAACACCTGCTCGGCCAGGGCGTCACCCTGCATCGACTGGCACGCCTCGGCGCGGCAGAGCTTCAGCACATGGCGTCCCGCCGGGGCTTCGCGGAAGTCGTGATAGAAGGAGACGACGCCGTGGACTTCGGCCCGCGTCAGGTTCAGCGCATTGGCGATCTGGGGGATAGCGGGCGCGGGGACACAGCCGAACTCGGCCTGCACATCATGCAGGATTGGCAGCAGAGGTCCTTCCCGGCCTTCGTGCCGCCGGACGATCTCGCTGACCCGGCTTTCGTTCCACGCCGTCGACATCGATCGGCTCTCCCATCCCGTGTCTCGTGACCGGCTTGGCGCCGGCTTTTTCACAGAGGATGATCCGTCTTCGCCATTGCACTCTCAATAAAGCTGTCCAGTGCTGCAATAGAACATTTCTATCAATACGGCGGCATTGCCCAGCGAACCGCTATGGCCCTGATGTGAGAACTCGAGCGAGTTGGGTCGCTTCAGCGACCAGAGCGGTCGAAAGCGGCGTCATCGGCTCCCGCGGCGGGACCACCAGGCCGACTTGGTGCACTGCGGTAGGCTCGGTGATGGGGATGGCGCGCAGATGGTCGGTGAGCCCCAGGGTATCGGCCAGCTTCTCGGGCATCACGGTCGCCCAGCGGCCGGTCCGCACATGCGAGAACAGAACGATCATCGAATTGGATTCCAGGGTCGGTTCGGCACGGCTGCTCGGGTTGCCGAGCAGGCCGTCGATGATGCGGCGGTTCTGCATGTCCGGCGTCAACAGGCAGAGCGGGATGCCGGCGACCTCCGCCCAGGTCACCTGATCGCGATCCCCGAGCGGGCTGCTCTCCGAGGTGAGCAATCGGTACTGCTCGAGATAGAGCGGCACGGTGCGCATGCGTCCCAGCGGCTCGTTGTCGATGTAGGTGAGGCCGGCATCGACTTCGAGATTCTCGACCATCGACAGGATCTCGATGGATGTGCGCGACAAGATGGTGAAGGTTACATTGGGATGCCTGGCGCGGAATGGCGTCGTGAGCGCCGAGACCATCGCCAATGCCGTCGGGATCGCCGCGATCCGCAATCGACCGCTCAGGCCCTTCTTCAACGTCTGAAGATCCTGCCGCATGGCGCGCGCGTCGGCGACGATGCCGCGCGCCCAGTCGAGCACATGCTCGCCTTCGGTCGTGAAGCCGATGAAGCGCGACGTGCGCTGCACCAGCATCACGCCCAACGTATCCTCGAGCTGCTTGATCGCCGCCGAGAATGTCGGCTGCGTGACACCACATTGTTCTGCGGCCCGGCTGAAATTCTGCTCCCGCGCCAGCGCCAGCAGGAACTCGAGCTTGTCGATCATCGCATCAGCATATCGCGTGGTATGGCGGCGGCGTAGCCGCTAGAATCGCCCTCTATCGGGGACCCAGCGAGGCGTACATGACCGAGACGGCGAGGAGCAGTCGACGGGCTGTCATCATGGGCCTCGGAAGCCTGGGAGCAATGGGCCTCGCAGGATGCGCGGTCGGCACCCGATCGGGCGCCCCGCCCCTGCCACCGGTGCGCCTGCAGATGAGCCGCGTCGCCCGCATCACCGTCTGCCTGCGTCCTTTCCGTGCGGCCGGCCCACGGCTCGAAGTCGAAACGGTCGGCGACAAGCGCGTGGTCCACAATTACGGCCACGGGGGCAGCGGTTGGTCGCTTGCGTGGGGGTCGAGCAGCATCGCCGCCGGCCTGGCGCTGGAAGGCGGCGTACGCGAGGTCGCGGTGATCGGCTGCGGCGCGCTCGGCCTCACCTCAGCCCTCCTGCTGCGTCGTGCTGGCGCCCGCGTGACGATCTACGCGAAGGAGCGGCTGCCTCAGACCCGGTCGGCACGCGCGACGGGCACCTGGTCGCCTGATTCGCGCATTGCCGCCGCCGACAGTGTGGCGCCGACCTTTCCCGTCCAATGGGAGGAGATGGCGCGTACCTCCTATGCCACCTACCAGAGCTATATCGGCCTGCCGGGCGAACCGGTCGCCATGAGCGAGCGCTATGTGTTGGCCGACAACACGGGGCAAACGCCGCAACTGGCACCGGAGCCCGCAGCAGCAGCGGAAGAAGTCCGCTTTGCCAGCTTCGGCCAACACCTGGCCGGCCTTACGCCACCGTATCGCACGCTGATGACCAACGAGAATCCCTTTCCCGTCGCCTATGCGCGGGTTGGGACGTCCATGCAGTTCAATATCGCGGCACTAGGACAACGGTTGACCGACGACTTCCTGCGTGAAGGCGGCCAGATCGTCGACATGACCTTCGACACGCCGGCCGATCTCGCGCGGCTGCGGGAACCGGTGGTCGTCAACTGCACAGGTTACGGCGCGCGGGCTTTGTGGAGAGACGAGTCGGTCGTGCCCGTACGCGGACAGATCGCCTGGCTCAGGCCGCAGCCGGAAGTTCGCTACGGCCTCTTCTATCGACACGTCCTCATGCTGCCGCATCCCGAGGGCATCGTCGTTCAGGAGACTGGCAGGAACGACATGTACGGTTACGGCAACGCCGACGAAGCGCCCGACCGCCGCGAGGCCGAGAGCGCCATCGACACGCTTGCGCCGCTCTATCGCTAGAGCGCGAGGGTCATCTGCGGAGGCACCTTGGGTTCTTCGCGCTCGTGCAGGTTGGAGAGCGAGACGCCGAGCAGGCGGACTTTCTTCTCCAGCGGAAATATCGAACGCACCAGTTCGCGGCTCGTGCGCTCCAGCATGTCGCGCGTGCCGACCGATTCGGAGAGCGTGCGGCTGCGCGTCACGATCTGGAAGTCGGCATACTTGACCTTCACCGTCACCGTGCGACCGACGATGCCAGTGCGTTCACAGTAGGACCAGACATCGTCCAACACCGAGGCCACGCCCTCTTCCACCGCCTGCGGCCGGTCGAGGTCCTCCATGAACGTCGTCTCCGAACCCACCGACTTGCGCGGCCGATTGGGCACGACCCGGCGTTCGTCGTGGCCGCGTGCAATGGCGTGGTAGTAAGTGCCCGACCGTCCGAAATACTGTTCGAGAAATTCGAGCGACTGCGCCTTGAGATCGGCGCCGGTGTGAATGCCGAGCCGGTTCATCTTCTCCGCCGTCTTCGGGCCAACGCCGTGGAACTTCGCAACCGCCAAGCTCTCGACGAAGGCGGGGCCCTTCTCGGGCGGGATTGTCGTCTGGCCGTTGGGCTTGCGATGATCCGAGGCGAGCTTGGCCAGGAACTTGTTGTAGGAGATGCCGGCCGATGCCGTGAGGCCGGTGCGTTCGAGGATGCGGGCGCGGATCTCGCGAGCGATATCCGAAGCGAGTGGCATGCCCTTGAAGTTCGTCGTCACGTCGAGATAGGCCTCGTCGAGCGACAGTGGTTCCACCAGCGGCGTGTAGTCGAGGAAGATCTCGCGGATCTGACGCGACACTTCCTTGTAGACGTCGAAGTGCGGCTTCACGAAGACCAACTCGGGACACATCCGCTTGGCCGTCACCGACGGCATGGCCGAACGCACGCCGAACTTACGCGCCTCGTAGCTCGCGGCCATGACGACGCCACGCTGCCGACCGCCGACCGCGACCGGCTGGCCACGCAACGCCGGGTCGTCACGCTGCTCCACGGACGCATAGAAAGCGTCCATGTCGACATGGATGATCTTGCGGATCGGGGTTTCCGCCATGACCTGATTATAGAGCTATGAGCCCTGGGTATCGCCGATATGCAAATGACAATCGTTCGCAATACGGATACAGTCTGCGCATGCCCGATACTGCTCCCGCCTTCCCCGAGAGCCGCGATGTGCAACGGCTCACCCTCGACCAGTTACTGGCCCGCCGTTCGGTGGGGCCGCTACAGGAACCGGCGCCGGAAGGCGCCGACCTCGACCTGATCCTCGATGCCGGACTGCGCGCGCCCGACCATGGAAAGCTGCGACCCTGGCGTTTCGTCGTCATCCGCGGCGACGCCCGCCTCGCCTTCGGTGAGCGTCTGGCCGAAGCCGCCGCCAAGCGCGATCCGGCGAACGGTGCCGCCCTCGGCGAACGCTACCGCGCCTGGGTGCGGCGCATCCCGATGCTGATCGCCGTCGGCGCCGTCGTGAAGAACGGCAATATCCCCGAGATCGAGCAGGTGCTTTCCGCCGGCGCTGCCGCCATGAACATGCTGAACGCCATCCACCTGCTGGGCTATGCCGGCATGTGGGTGACCGGCGCGAACGTCTACGATCCCGCCGTGAATGCCCTGCTGGGCTTCGAGGCGCCGTCGCATCTGGTCGGCTTCGTCACCGTCGGTACGCCGGCGACGTCCTTGCCGCCCCTGACGCGCCCGGAACGTGCCGATCATGTCGTGGAGTGGGCCGACCCCAGCTAGGGCGTCACGGCACGACCGAGGCGGTGGGCTTTTCCAAGCCAACGGCGACGCGGTATTGATTGCTCTCCCTGAAGGGGGAGTGCGTCATGCCGGACGAGCGAACAGCAGTTCCAGACGAGGCAGCCCTCAGAGTCGCCTTGTGGCGGGCTTTGCATGCCCAGATCGATCCGCCACCGCATGTGCTCGAAGACGTAATTGGGCTGCTGCTCGCCGCCCCGAACGACGATTGGCATCAGCACCCGGACATGGATGCAAAGACCACGAGCCGGGCCCGCGCCTCGATCGTCGCCCGCGCCCGCTTCATCGAGGATCTCGTCATCGAACAGATGGACCGTGGCGTCGGCCAATATCTCATCCTCGGCGCTGGCCTGGACACCTTCGTCCAGCGCCGGCCGGAGATTGCCACCCGCCTGCGGACGTTCGAGGTCGACCAGCCTAGCGTGCAGGCCTGGAAGCAGAAGCGCCTGATCGAGGCGGGCTTCGGCATTCCCGAGTATCTGCGGCTCGTCCCGGTCGACTTCGAGACGGGCTGGTCATGGTGGGAGAAGCTTGCAGCCGCAGGCTTCGATTCGGATCGGCCGACGGTCGCCGCTTCCAGCGGCGTCACCATGTATCTCAGCAAAGACGCGGTGATGACGACGTTGCGCCGGGCCGCCGCCCTCGTCCGAGGCTCGACGCTCGCCATGACGTTCATGCTGCCGCTGGAGTTCGTCGATTCGGAAGAGCGCGCCCAGCGCCAACAGGCGGAACAGGGCGCGCTGGCTGCCGGCACGCCCTTCGTCAGTTTCTTCAGCCCGACGGAGATGCTGGCGCTGGCCCGCGAAGCGGGCTTCCGGGAAGTCCAGCACGTGTCGGCCGCCGATCTTGCCGAGCGTTACTTCGCCGGCAGGACGGACGGCCTCCGTCCGTCGAGTGCAGAGCAGTTCCTGGTCGCGAGGACCTGAGCCTGTACCTCGCGCTACGCGGCCTGCTTCAGCTTGCCGGCCGCATCGAGCGCCTGCGAGAGATCGGCGAGAATGTCGTCGATATGCTCGATGCCGATCGACAGCCGCACGTAACCGTCCGAAACGCCGGTCGCGAGCTGCTCCTCGGCGGATAGCTGCGAGTGCGTCGTCGACGCGGGGTGAATGGCGAGGCTGCGCGAATCACCGATGTTGGCGACGTGATAGAGCAGCTTCAGCGAATCGATGAAGCGCCGGCCCGCCTCACGCCCCGCTGCCAGCTCGAAGCCGACCAGACCGCCATAGCCGCCCTTCAGATAGGTATCGGCCCGACGCCGCGCCTCGCCCTTCTGCTGCGAGGGGTGAATGACCTTCGCGACTTCCGGGCGCTTGACCAGAAAATCGGCCACGGCCTGCGCGTTCTTGACGTGACGCTCCATGCGCAACGCGACCGTCTCGATGCCCTGCAGGATCAGGAAGGCATTGAACGGCGACAGCGGCGCCCCGAGATCGCGCAGCAAGGTCGTGCGCGCCTTGATGATGTAGGCCACCGGGCCAATCGGCTTCACGGCCTCGACCCAGACGGCGCCGTGATAGCTGGGATCGGGCGCGTTGAGGGCAGGCTGGCGCTTGGGATGGGCAGCCCAGTCGAAGTTGCCGCCATCGACGATCAGGCCGGCAATCGAATTGCCATGGCCGCCGAGATACTTGGTACCGGAATAGACGACGACCGCCGCACCATGATCGAGCGGACGCGTGAGGATCGGCGCCGCCGTATTGTCGACGATCAGCGGAATGCCCAGCGGCCGGCCGATATCTGCCACCTCCTTGATCGGGAAAACGGCGAGCTTGGGATTGGGCAGCGTCTCGGCATAGTAGGCGCGCGTGCGGTCGTCGGTGGCGCGGGCGAAAGCCTGCGGATCGGCCGGATCGACGAAGCGCACTTCGATGCCCTGGTCCTTGAGCGTGTGGGCAAAGAGATTCCACGTGCCGCCATATAGATCGGTCGAGCTCACGACATTGTCGCCGGCCCGCGCCAGGTTCTGCAGCGCAAAGGCCGAAGCCGCCTGGCCCGAACCCACCGCCAGCGCCGCCGCGCCGCCTTCGAGAGCGGCGACGCGCTGTTCGAGCACGTCGACCGTCGGATTGCCGATGCGCGTGTAGATGTTGCCGAGTTCCTTCAACGCAAACAGGTTCGAGGCGTGCTCGGTGTCGCGGAACTGATACGAGGTGGTCTGGTGGATCGGCACCGCGACCGAACCGGTCACGGGATCGGCGCGCCAGCCGGCGTGCAACGAAAGAGTCTCGGGATGGCGTGAGTTGGTCATTGTCTGGCCTCGCTGTTTGCGACGAACGGCAAACGTCGTTGCCGCCCGTGTCGTGGTCAAAGGCAATGACTGCCAAAGCAATACGCGCGATCGGCAGATCCGGCCCGCAGGCCGCGACGAGAGAAGAAAATCCTTCTCTCTCGCCGTTGTCGAGTCCTAGCGCGTCGCCGAAACGGTCGGCGTGACCTGTGGGGGCGCCGGCTGCGGCGGCGGTGACGGCAGCGCCGGCGGCGCGGGATCTGCCTGCTTGAGCCCGCCGATGGGCGTCACGGCCGGCAGATCGGCCTGCTGCCATCCGCCGCCCAATGCTTTTACGAGGTTCGCGCTGGCGACGAGGCGATTGAGGCGGATGGTGAGCAGCGTCTGCTCGGCCGCCAGCGCCGTGGCCTGCGTCTGCACGACGGTCGTATAGGGCACGGTGCCGACGCGATACTGGTTGAGCGACAGGCGCTCGGCCTCGCGGGCGGCGGCGACAGCCGCCCGCTGGACCCTCTCCTGCAGCACCAGGATGCGCTGCTGCGCGAGCGCATCCTCGACCTGCTGGAAGGCAGTCAGAATGGTCAGACGATAGGTCGCCACGGTGGCGTCGTAGTTCGCCCGCGCGCCCTGAAGCTGCGCGGAGAGCGCACCACCATCGAGCAAGGTTCCGGCAAGCTGCGGGCCGACCGACCAGACGGCATTGCCGAGTTGCAGCAACGAGCCCACCCCGCCGGCCAGGAAGCTGATCGACGCGCCCAGCGAGATCTGCGGATAGAAGGCGCCCTGCGCGACACCGATCTGCGCGTTGGCGGAAGCCATCCGGCGCTCCGCGCCGGCAATATCGGGACGCCGTTCGAGAAGCGTCGACGGGACGCCGGCATCGACTGTGGGCACGGTGAGTTGCGTGCGCGCCGGTGCGATGCCGATCTCGGACGGCGCGCGACCGACCAGCAGGGCAATCGCATGCTCGAGCAGGGCGCGGTTGATACCTTCGTTTATGAGCTGCGCGCGTGTCTGCTCGTATTGCGCCTGTGCCTGCGCCAGGTCGACGCGCGAGACGATGCCGGCATCGACCTGGTTCTGCACGATCTGCATGGAACGGGCATAGGCGGCGACGGTCTCTTCATAGAGCCGCTTGCGATCATCGGAGATGCGTAGCCCGAAGTAATTCGTCGCAAGGTCGGTCTGCGCCGACAGCCGAGCATTGGCGAGATCGGCGTCGCTGGCCTGCGCCGCCGCCGAATCGCTTTCGATCTGGCGCCGCAGGTTGCCCCAGACATCGATCTCCCAGGCGAGCGTCGCGCCGGTCGTGTACTGACCTTGCGAGGAGTCGGCGCGCGTGACGGTCGTTGTCGTGCCGGTCCCGCGCAGGCCGCCCGTACCGACCTGCTGTGCCGCCCCGGTACCGCTGATCGTTGGAAAGAGCGCCGACTGGTCTTGCCGGACCAGCGCCCGTGCCCGTCGATAGCTGGCCTCGAACACCTTGAGGTTCTGGTTCGACACATCGATCTGCGCCGCCAGGCTATCGAGAGTCGGATCGCCATAGACCTGCCACCACGGTCCGCGATCGACGCCGTCGCGCGGTTGCGCGGGCTGGAAGACGGCCGCGGCCCCCGTGACCGGCTCGGATTCCTTGTAGGCCGGCGTCGGCTTGGTGGCGGGCGGTGGACGCACATAGTCCGGCCCGACAAGACAACCCGAAACGAGGATGGCCGGCAGAAGCGCCGCGATGCGCCTCATGCCGGCGCTCCCGTAGGGCCACCGGAGGCGCCGAGTGCGCGCGCCACACGGCTTGGCTGGTCGCGATCCCGACGACGGAAACGATCGAGGTACAAGTAAATGACGGGCGTGGTGTAGAGGGTCAGGATCTGGCTCACGATGAGGCCGCCGATAATCGAGATGCCGAGCGGCCGGCGCAACTCCGCGCCGTCGCCGAACCCGAGCGCCAGCGGAAGCGCGCCCAGGATCGCGGCCATGGTTGTCATCAGGATGGGACGGAAGCGCAACACGGCCGCTTCATGAATGGCCACGGCCGGTTCCAGTCCCTCGCGACGCTCCCGTTCCAGGGCGACGTCGATCATCATGATGGCGTTCTTCTTCACAATGCCGATCAGCAGCAGGACACCGATCATGGCGATGATGCTGAACTCCACGCCCGAGAACTGGAGCGCCAGCAGGGCGCCGACGCCGGCCGACGGCAGGGTCGACAGGATGGTGATCGGGTGGATGTAACTCTCGTAGAGGATGCCGAGCACGATGTAGACCGCGGCAAGCGCCGCCAGCACAAGCAGGAGCTGGTTGTTTAGCGATTGCTGGAAGGCGCGTGCCGTGCCCTGGAATGACCCATGCAGGGTCGTCGGCACGCCGATCTCGCGCATCGTAGTGTTCACGTACGTCACGGCATCGCTCAGGGTCTTGCCCGGCGCCAGGTTGAAGGAAATGGTACTGGCCACGAACATGCTCTGGTGATTCACGGCCAGCGGCGTCGTTCCGTAGTCGTATCGGGTCAACTGCGTCAGCGGGACCAGCGTTTCGGCCGTGGTGCTGACGGCCGCTCCTGTCGAGGCGCCGCTACGGCCACCGATGGCAATTTGGTTGGTGCGGGCGTTGCGCAGTGCCTGGGCGGGATCGGTCGTAGCGGTTTTGGCGCCGGTGGCCGGCGAGGCCAGCGCACCAGCGATGCCACCTGACGTCTGCGTTCCACTCAGCGCCCCGCCCGACGTGCTGACATAGATGTCCTTCAACGTCTCCGGGCTCTCCCACCATTGCGGCGCCACCTCCATGACGACGTGATACTGGTTGAGCGCATTGTAGATCGTTGAGACTTGGCGCTGGCCGAAGGCGTCGTAGAGCGTGGCCGAGATGCTGCGTGTGGACACACCGAGCCGGCTCGCCGCGTCACGGTCGATGGTGAGGTTGATTTGCAGTCCACGCTGCTGCTGGTCGGAGTCAACGTCGGTGATGACGGACGTGTCCTTCTGCAACGCCTCGGTCAGCTTCGGCCCCCAGGTGTAGAGATCGGGCAACGAATCCGCCTGCAGGGTGAACTGGTACAACGCATTGCTCTGCCGGCCGCCGACGCGGATGTCCTGTACCGATTGCAGGAAGAGCATTGCGCCTGGCACCTGGGCGAGCTTCGGCCGGAGCCGCGCGATCACCTGGTCGGCCGAGACGTCGCGCTCGCCGAGCGGCTTCAGGGTCGCGAACATGAAGCCGGAGTTGGTCTGGAAGCCACCGGTGAAGCCCGCAACGCTCTCGATCGCCGGATCGGCCCGCACGATCTCGATGAACTGGCGGAACTTCCGGCGCATCGCCTGGAAGGAGATGCTCTGGTCGGCGCGAATACCGCCCACAATGCGGCCGGTGTCCTGCTGCGGAAAGAAGCCCTTGGGGATGCTGACGTAGAGATGGATGTTGAGCAGCACCGTCCCCAGGAAGACCAGGATGGTGATCAGCGGGTGGCGCAGCACCAGACCCAGGCTCCGGGCGTACAGGGTCTGCAGCAGCGCGAATCCCCGCTCGCTCACGCGAAAGAACCAGCCCGGCGGCCGATCCTGCGGCTGGCGCAGCACGTAAGCGCACATCATCGGCGTCGTGGTGAGCGACACGACCATGGAAATGACGATGGCCACCGACAGGGTAACGGCAAACTCGCGGAACAAGCGGCCGACGATGCCGCCCATCAGCAGGATCGGGATGAACACCGCAATCAGCGACAAGCTCATCGAGACGACGGTGAAGCCGACCTCGCGGGCGCCCTTGAGCGCGGCCTCGATCCGCGACATCCCCTCTTCGATGTGCCGCGAGACGTTCTCCAGCACGATGATCGCGTCGTCGACCACGAAGCCTGCCGCGATGGTCATCGCCATCAGCGACAGGTTGTTGAGGCTGTAGCCCAGCAGGTACATGCCGCCGAAGGTGGCGATCAGCGACACCGGCACGGTGACGGCCGCAACAAACCCGGCCCGCGCCGAGCGCAGGAAGGCGAACGTGACGAGCACCACCAGGATCACGCCGATCACCAGGGCGGAGCCCACTTCCTTGAGCGCGGCTCGGATCGTGGTAGTGCGGTCCGCCACGACATTGAGGTCGACGTCGTTGGGCATCGCCGCCTGGAGTTCGGGCAGCAGTTCCTTGATCGCGTCGACCGTCTCGATGATGTTGGCGTTGGGCTGCTTGTAGATGATCACCAGCACCGAACGCTTGCCATTGGCCTGGCCTTCGTTGCGGATGTCCTCGGTCGAATCGATCACCTCGGCCACGTCGGACAGCCGGACGGGCGCGCCGTTGCGCCAGGCGATGATCAGCGAGCGGTACTGGTCGGCCGCAGTCGCCTGATCGTTCGAATAGATCTGGTACCGGCGGTCGCCATCCTCGATCGCGCCCTTGGGCGAATTGGCGTTGGCAGCCGCCAGCGCAGCGCGCACGCTCTCCAGGCCGATGGCGTATTTGTTCAGGGCCGTCGGGTTGATCTCGACCCGCACCGCCGGCAGGGAGCTGCCGCCGAGCTGGACCTGCCCCACCCCGCTCACCTGGCTGATCTTCTGCTGCAGGATGTTGGACGCCGCGTCGAACAGGCGGCCCTGGCCCAGCGTGTTGGACGTCAGCGCGATCACCATGACCGGCGCGTCGGCAGGGTTGATCTTGCGATACTGCGGATTGTTGCGCAGATCCGTCGGCATGTCGGCGCGCGCCGCATTGATCGCGGCCTGCACGTCGCGCGCCGCGCCATCGATGTCGCGCGACAGGTCGAACTGCAGGATGATGCGCGAGTTACCGACCGTACTCGACGAGGTGATCTCGGAAACGCCGGCAATGGCGCCCAGCCGGCGTTCCAGCGGCGTGGTCACGCTGGTCGCCACCGTTTCCGGCGAAGCGCCGGGCAGGTTGGCCGAGACCGAGATGGTCGGGAAATCGACCTTGGGCAGCGGCGAGACCGGCAGCTTGAAGAAAGCCACCAACCCCGCCAATGCCAGGCCAATCGTCAACAGGGTCGTGGCGACTGGCCGCGCGATGAAGGGCGCCGACAGATTCACGGTGCCCCCTCGCCCACCTCGCCGCGAAGCGGGTGGAGCGGCGTATCGGGCGGCAGGCCGCGCAGGCGACGGCCCAGCCGGTCGAAGGCGAGATAGATCACCGGCGTCGTGAAAAGCGTCAGCACCTGGCTCACGATCAGACCGCCCACGATGGTGAGGCCGAGCGGCTGGCGCAGCTCCGATCCCGTGCCGGTACCCAGCATCAGGGGCAACGCGCCGACCAGGGCGGCGACGGTGGTCATGAGGATCGGCCGGAAACGCAACAGACAGGCTTGATGAATCGCTTCGCGCGGCGACTTGCCTTCGTTGCGTTCGGCATCGAGGGCGAAGTCGATCATCATGATCGCGTTCTTCTTCACGATGCCGATCAGCAGCACGATGCCGATGATGGCGACCACGGTGAGTTCGCTGCCCGCCAGCATCAGTGCCCACAGCGCACCGATGCCTGCCGACGGCAGAGTGGAGAGGATTGTGATCGGGTGGATATAGCTCTCGTAGAGCACGCCCAGCACGATATAGACGGTGACGATGGCGGCCAGGATCAGCAGGAGCTGGCTGTCGAGCGACTTCTGGAACGCGAGCGCCGCACCCTGGAAGTGTGTCGTGATGGACCGCGGCATGCCGATCTCGCGCTGCGCCTCGACGATGGCGTTGACCGCATCGCCCAGCGCATAGCCAGGCGCCAGGTTGAAGGAGATGGTGGTGGCCGGGAACTGGCCGAAACGGTCGAGCCGGAGCGGCGCGGCCCGCTCCTCGAACGTCGCGATGGCCGATAGCGGCACCTGCTTGCCGGCCTGCGACCCGGGTAGATAGAGATTGTTCAACGCTTCGAGCGAGCGCCCCAGCATCGGATCGACTTCATAGATGACGCGATACTGGTTCGATTGCGTGTAGACGGTCGAGACGATGCGCTGGCCGAAGATGTCGTAGAGCACGTTGTTGACGGTCGCGGCCGTAATGCCGAAACGGGCCGCCGCATCCCTGTCGATCTTGATGAACATCGACAGGCCCTTGTTCTGCAGGTCGCTCGTCACATCGACGAGCTGCGGCAGAAGGTTGAGCCGCTCCATCAGACGGGGCACCCAGACGTCGAATTCGTCGACCTTGGCGCTTTCCAAAACGAACTGATACTGCGTGCGGCTCACGGTCGAATCGATCGTGAGGTCCTGCACCGGCTGCATGTAGAGCGATATGCCCACGACGGACGCCGCTTCGCGCTGCAGGCGGCGGATGATCTGCGTCGCCGACAGCGAGCGCTCGCCGCGCGGCTTCAGGTTGATCAGCATGCGGCCCGAGTTCAGCGTCGGGTTGGTTCCATCGACACCGATAAAGGAGGCGAGGCCGGCGACATCGGGATCCTTCAGGAGGACCTCCGCGAGAGCCTGCTGGCGCTTGCTCATGGCATCGAAGGAAACGCTCTGCGGCGCCTCGGTGACGGCCTGGATCAGCCCGGTATCCTGCACCGGAAAGAAGCCCTTCGGCACGACGACATAGAGGAACACCGTCAACGCCACCGTACCGACCGAAACCAGCAAGGTCAGCGTCTGATGTCGGAACACCACGACCAGGCAGCGATCGTAGAAGTCGATCAGGCGGGCGAACCAGCGCGCGCCCATCGCCTGCTCCTCGCCGCCGGCATGGGCACGGGTTTCGCTCGCCGTTTCAGGGGCAGCTGCCGCATGCGGCCGCTGGCGAAGGAGCTGGGCGCACAACATCGGCACCAGGGTCAGCGACACCACGGCCGAGATCAGGATGGTGACGGAGAGGGTAACGGCGAACTCGCTGAACAGCCGGCCCACGACGTCGCTCATGAACAGCAACGGAATCAACACGGCGATCAGCGAAACGGTGAGCGACACCACGGTGAAGGCGATCTGCTTCGACCCTTTGAGGGACGCCGCCAGGGGATCCTCGCCGCGCTCGATGTAACGGGCGATGTTCTCGATCATCACGATCGCATCGTCGACCACGAAGCCGGTGGCGATGGTCAACGCCATGATCGACAGGTTGTTCAGGCTGAAGCCTGCGAGATACATGACCGCCAGGGTGCCGACCAGCGACAGCGGCACCGACAGGCTCGGGATCAGCGTGGCGCGGGCGTCCCCTAAGAAGGCGAAGATCACCGCCACGACCAGGATCACCGCGAAGGTGAGCTCAATCTGGACGTCGCGCACCGAGGCGCGGATCGTCACCGTGCGGTCGGTCAGCACGGCAACGTCGAGCGAGTTCGGCAGAGTCTCGCGAAGCTGCGGCAACAGCTCCTTGATGCGATCGACGACGTCGATGACGTTGGCGCCGGGCTGTCGCTGGACGTTCACGATGACGGCCTGGACACTGTTGGCCCATGCCGCGATGCGGTTGTTCTCCTGTCCCTCCTCGACCGTCGCCACGTCGCGGATGCGCACCGGCGCACCGTTACGGTAGGCCACGACGATGTCGCGGAACGTGTCGGGATCGGTGATCTGATCGTTGGCGTTGATGGTGAGGGCCCGCGCCGGCCCGTCGAAATTGCCCTTGGGCGTATTCACGTTGGCGTTCGAGATCACGGTACGCAGATCGTCGATGTTGAGGCCGTAGGCGGCGAGCGCCGTCGGATTGGCACGGATGCGCACGCCGGGCTTCTGTCCGCCTTCGAGGCTCACCAGGCCGACGCCGGGAAGCTGCGAAATCTTCTGTGCGAGTCTCGTATCGACCAGATCGTGGACCTTGGTCAGCGGCTCCGAGCGCGACGTGATGGCCAGCGTCAGGACCGGCGCGTCGGCCGGATTGACCTTGGCGTAGATCGGTGGCGCCGGCAGGTCGCCCGGCAGCAGGTTGCCCGCGGCATTGATCGCGGCCTGCACCTGCTGCTCGGCGATATCGAGGCCGAGCTTCAGGTCGAACTGCAGAGTGATGGCCGATGCGCCCGCCGAACTGGTCGAGGTCATCTGGTTGAGACCGGGCATCTGCCCGAACTGGCGTTCGAGCGGCGCCGTGACCGACGTCGTCATCACCTCCGGACTGGCGCCAGGATAGAGCGTCAGCACGCGGATGGTCGGGTAGTCGACCTGGGGAAGGGCGGAGAGCGGCAGGAAGCGGTAGGCGATGATGCCCACCAGCATGATCGCCACCATCAACAGCGAGGTGGCGACCGGCCGTTCGATGAAAATCCGCGACGGATTCATGTCGCGGCCTGATTACTGGCTGGGTGCGGTCGGCTGTGCCGCAGCAGCACCACCGGCGCCGCCGGCACCACCGCCGTTGGCCTGCTGGCGCCGCCTCTGGCCCTGCTGCCCCTGATCGTGTTGTCCCTGGCCCTGCTGCTCCTGCACTTTGACGTCCGGGGCTTTGGCGTCCGGCACCGCCGCAGCGACCGGCGGACCCGCCGCAGCGCGTGGCGTCGCGCCGGGACGGCGGATCTTGGCGCCGTCGCGCAGACGATCGACGCCGTCGATCACGACCTGGTCGCCGACCTGCAGGCCCTTCAGGATGGCAACCTTGTCGCCATCCGACGCGCCGAGTTCGACGACGCGGATCGTCACCGTATCGTCGGGCTTCACCAGATAGACGAACGTTCCGGGCTGACCGCGCTGGATGGCGGCAATCGGCACGACGGTCGCATCCGTCACCGTGTCGACCAGCAGCCGGATGTTCACGAACTGATTGGGAAAGAGGCTCTCGTCGGCGTTCTCGAACACAGCGCGCAGGCGCACCGTGCCGGTGGTCGTATCGATCACGTTGTCCGTCGTATCGAGCCGGCCGAGCGCCAGTTCGTTCTTCTGCGACCGGTCGAACACGCGCACTTCCAGATTGGCACCGGCCGCCAGCCGCTTGCGAACCTGCGGCAACGTATCCTCGGGGATCGTGAAGATTACCGAGATCGGCTGAACCTGGATGATGACGCAGATGCTGGTCGCATCGCTCATCGTCACGTAGTTGCCCTTGTCCACCAGACGCAGGCCGATCTTGCCGGTGAGCGGCGCCACGATGCGCGTGTAAGTGACGTTGAGCTTGGCGGCGTCGACCAGCGCCTGGTCGATCACCAGCGCGGCCTCGTACTGCCGTACCAGCGCGACCTGCGTGTCGTACTGCTGACGGGCAATCGAATCCTGCGCCACAAGCTTCTTGTAGCGTTCGAGGTCAGCCTGGGCGTTCTTGAGCAGCGCCTCGTCCTTCTGCTGCTGGCCAAGCGCCTGCTGCAGGGCAACGTCGTAGGGACGCGGGTCGACCAGGGCGAGCAGATCACCCTGCTTCACCGCCTGGCCTTCCTTGAAATAGACGTCCATGAGCTGGCCGGTGATCTGGGTCTTCACGTTGACTGTCGCCAGCGGCGTGACCGTGCCTAACGCCCTAATTGTAATGGGGATATCGCCCTTGGCAGCGGTCGCCAGGCCGACCGGAACGGCAGCTCCCGCGGCGAAGCGCGCGCCCTGGCGAGCAGGCGGCGTCGAGCCCGACTGCGAAATATACCAGCCTGCGCCAGCAACAATGGCCAGCCCGAGGCCGATCCCGAGCAGGGTTCGCAGCCGTTTCATCGCTTAGATACACCCTAGAAAAGCGGTCAGTTACATATACTACGAACCGAACCGCACGAGTCTCCCCCACCGATAAGGCGGGCGCAAGGCAACCCGCCTCATCCGGTCCGTCTACACCAAGTAGACGCTCAGTCGGCGGCCTTTTCCGGGACATAGAGGGAATTGCCCCCTTCCCGGAACTTGGCGCTCATTTCATCCATGCCCTTCTTGGCATAGTCGCGGATGTCCTGGGTGATGCGCATGGAGCAGAATTTGGGCCCACACATCGAGCAGAAATGCGCGGTCTTGTGCGCCTCCTTGGGCATGGTTTCGTCGTGGAACTTCTCGGCGGTGGCCGGGTCCAGTGAGAGATTGAACTGATCCCGCCAGCGGAAGTCGAAGCGGGCCCGCGACAGCGCATCGTCGCGCAGCCGGGCCGCCGGATGGCCTTTGGCGAGGTCGGCGGCATGGGCGGCGATCTTGTAGGTGATGACGCCGACCTTCACATCGTCGCGGTCCGGCAGGCCGAGATGCTCCTTGGGCGTCACGTAGCAGAGCATCGCCGTACCGAACCAGCCGATCATGGCGGCACCGATCCCCGAGGTGATGTGGTCGTAGCCGGGGGCGATGTCGGTGACGAGCGGCCCCAACGTGTAGAACGGCGCCTCACCGCATTCGCGGAGCTGCTTGTCCATGTTGGCCTTGATCTTGTGCATGGGCACATGGCCCGGCCCTTCGATCATCACCTGGCAGCCCTTGTCCCACGCGATCTTGGTGAGTTCGCCCAAGGTCTCCAGTTCGGCGAACTGGGCGGCATCGTTGGCATCGGCGTTGCAGCCCGGCCGCAACCCGTCTCCCAGCGAGAACGACACGTCGTATTTGCGCATGATGTCGCAAATGTCGCCGAAGTGCTCGTAGAGGAAGCTCTCGCGATGCTCGGTGAGGCACCACTGCGCCATCATCGAGCCGCCGCGGCTCACGATGCCGGTGACGCGGCTTGCCGTCAGCGGCACATGCGCCAGCCGCACGCCGGCATGGACGGTGAAATAATCGACGCCCTGCTCGGCCTGCTCGATCAGCGTGTCGCGGAAGACTTCCCACGACAGCTTGGTCGGGTCGCCGCCGACCTTTTCCAATGCCTGGTAGATCGGCACCGTCCCGATCGGCACCGGCGCGTTGCGCACGATCCACTCGCGGGTGTCGTGGATATTGCGGCCGGTCGACAGGTCCATGACCGTGTCGGCGCCCCAGCGGATCGCCCACACCATCTTCTCGACCTCTTCTTCCATGGAGGAAGAGACGGCCGAGTTGCCGATGTTGGCGTTGATCTTCACCAGGAAGTTCCGACCGATAGCCATCGGCTCCAGCTCGGTGTGATTGATGTTGGCCGGGATGATGGCGCGACCCGCCGCCACCTCTTGCCGTACGAACTCCGGCGTGATGAAGGCCGGCAGCGCCGCGCCGAAACTCTCGCCGTCGGCCAGCCGCGCTTCCGCTTCGGCCAGGATCTTCTTGCGCCCGATGTTCTCACGCTCGGCCACATAGATCATTTCCTTGGTGACGATGCCGGCACGCGCCCACTCGAACTGGGTGATCGGCTTGCCGTCGAGGCCGCGCAACGGTCGCGGCGTGCTGGGAAACGGCCGGAGCGCCGTGCCCTTCACGTTGCCATTGTCGATCGCCTGGATGGCGCGGCCCTCATATTCCTCGACGCCGCCACGCTCGAGAATCCAGGCACGGCGCGGCTGCGCCAGGCCTTTGCGAACGTCGATCGTGACATCGGGATCGGTATAGGGGCCGGTCGTGTCGTAGACGCGAACCGGTGGTTCGGCATCGGTCGATAGCGCGATCTCGCGCAGGGGCACGCTGAGATCGGGTGCAGCTTCAGGTGTCGAATAGACTTTACGAGACGATGGCAGCGGCCCCGTGGTTACCGTTGGTGGAGTACCTTGCGGGGTGGTGTTGGTGACGATGGTGTCCATGATGGATCTCCCGTGGCTGGTAGGCAGACGGAGATCCGGCGCAGTCGTGCAAAGGAGGCATTATCCAGTCCCTTCGCCGGCATGACCCGGATCAGGTTCAAAGGGTCACCGCGCCACCGCCATCAGACGGTCATCGGTATCTCAGCCCCTTGACGGGACCCCCCTTGGACAACGGAAGAATAAGACGCGGAATCGTGGAGAGGAAGCAAAGATAAACGCCAGCCCAGCAAATCGGTCATGTTCGGATGGTATCGCTCGTGCAATGCGTGCACGACGACTGAGCTTTCGGCTGCTGATCCTGACGGCGCTGTCGTCATTCGCAGTGGCGATGCCGGCAGTGGCGCAGTCGCTCGGCGAAGCGCTGAAGAGCTTCATCCATGATGACGCCACGGCGACGGTGCATCTGCGTAGCTTCTACATGGACCGCACCAACGTCTCGCCGCCGAACTATGTGGCCTGGGCCGGCGGCGGCTGGATCGGCTACCAGTCGGGCTGGCTCTACGACACACTCCAGATTGGCGCCGTCGGCTATACAACGCAGCCGCTGTGGGCGCCGCCCAGCACCAGCGGCACGCAGCTTCTGAAGACGGGGCAGTACGGCTTCTTCATTCTCGGCCAGGGCTACGCGTCGGTCCGGGCGAAGGGCCAGACCTTCACGGCCTATCGCCAGATCATCGACGAGCTGGAAGTGAATCCCAACGACGACCGGATGATTCCCATCACCTTCGAAGCCTATGCGCTGCGCGGCAAGCTGGGGCCGGTCGACTATTTCGCGGGCTATGTCGCGGCGATCAAACCGAAGGACTACTGGACCTTCATCAACATGTCCGAGCGCGCGGGCGCGCCGAACCACAATGCCGGCATGGGCCTGTTCAGCCTCAAATACGGCACGGTCGACGATCTCAGGCTGCGCGCTTCCGTCTACTACGTGCCGGACATCCTGACCTCGACCTACGGCGACATCGTCAAGACATTCGACATTGCCGACGATCTCAAGTTCCGTTTCGCCAGCAACGTGATGGTGCAGGGAAGCAACGGGCTCAATCTCCTGACCGGCCAGCCCTTCAGCACCTGGTCGGCCGGCGTGCGCACCGACCTCCTCTGGAAAGAGTTCTCGTTATGGGGCGCCTACACACAGACCGGCAGCGCCGCAGCCTATCGCACGCCCTACGGCCAATGGATCGGCTACACCAAGCAGATCACCCTGGACTTCGATCGCGCCAACGAGCGTGCGTTCCAGGTGGGCATCACCTACGACTTCGCCGGCATCGGCATTCCCGGCCTCACCTTTCTGGCCTCGGGCACCTTCGGCAGCGGTGCGCTCGATGCGACGACAGGTCTGCCGCTCTCCCAGAACAACGAATACGATTTCGACCTGATGTATCAGGTGGCAGCAAAAGACGCGCCGGAGTGGCTGAAGCCGCTGCAGTTGCGCGGTCGCATGGCCCATGTCGACCAATGGTCCAACGGCACCTACGCGCAGATCAACGAGTACCGATTGATCCTGAACTACGAGGTCAACTTCAAAGGCTTCCGGCCGTAACTCAGGCGACCTTGCTGGTGCGGATCTCGGCGATCTCGGCCGGCGAATAGCCGGCTTCCTTCAACACTTCGTCGGTGTGCTGGCCGAGCGTGGCCGGCGGCCGTTCGACGGAGCCGCCGCCATGTTCGAGGCGGAAGCCCGAGCCCACGACCTTGATGGGTCCGTGTTCGGTCTCGACCATCTGCAGCACGGTGCGGTGCTTGAAGAGATCGAGCTGCGCGGTCTCCGGAATGCTGAGCACGCGGCCAGCCGGAATGTCGTTCTTGGCGAAGCGCTCGCCCCAGGTGGCCGAAGTCTCGGTCTTCATCGCCGCCTCGACGATCTCGTGTAGCGCCGTGTTGTTCTGGATGCGCGTCGGCCAATCGACGAACCGCGGATCGGCCAGCGCCTCCTCGCACCCCAGCACCTTCATCAGCCGCTGGAACTGCGGATCGGTCATGACCGCGAGCACGATCCAGCCATCCTTGGTCTTGAAGAGATTGCCCGTAGGCTTGCGCGTCACCGAAAGATTGGCAGCCTGGCCGTGGACACGACCGGTCATCAGATGCTCGGTGAACTGCTGGGCAAGATAGCCCATCACCGCGTCGATCATCGCGACGTCGACGAGTTGGCCCTTGCCGGTGTGGGTGCGCTGAAAGAGTGCCGAGGCGATGCCCAGCGCCGCGGTGGCGCCCGACATGACATCGGCGCCGGCAAAGCCCACGCGCGTGGGGCCGTTATTCTCGAAGCCGGTGATCGACATCAGCCCCGACATGGCCTGAATCATACCGTCGAAGGCGGCCGTCTTGGCATCGGGCCCGACCTGACCGAAGCCGGATACGGCGCAGTAGATCAGCTTCGGATTGATCGCCTTCAGCGTCTCGTAGCCGATCCCGAGCTTGTCCATCACGCCGGGGCGGAAATTCTCGACCACCACATCTGACGTCGCCGCGAGCCGCTTGATGATCTCGATCGCCTTGGGCTTCTTGAGATCGAGCGTGATCGAACGCTTGCCGGCGTTCACCGCCACCCAGGGTGCCGCCAGTCCACGCTTTTCCCAATCGTTGGCGCGGCTGCCGAAGCGCATGTCGTCGCCTTCGAGCGATTCGACCTTGATCACATCGGCGCCGAGGAGCGCGAGCTGATAGGAGCTGTACGGGCCCGCCAGCACGCGCGTGAAGTCGAGAACCTTGATGCCCGCGAACGGTTTACTCATGACGAAAGGACCCTCAGGCGACGCCGGCCTTCTGACGCTGACCGAGAGCGACCTGCTTGACCTTGTCGAACTCCGCGCGTCGCTTGGCGACTTCCTCGGGGCTCATGCGCGAGACGTTGCTATAATCGTTCTTCCAGTCACCGTCGTCGGTCCAGCGCAGCGGCGACTGCACGGTCGTCCGCGGGCTGACGGCGCTCTCCAACACTCTGAACGCGAGGTCGAGCGTGAAGGCCTGGGTGTCGGGTTCATGCGGCTTACCGCAGGCGTTGCCCAACGGGAAGTCGCTGAACAGCAAGCGCGGTGCGCCAGCGAATTCGACGATATCTCTGGCGCAGCCCATCACGATCGTCGAAATGCCGTTGCGCTCCAGATGCCGCGCCACGAGCGTCGACGTCTGATGACAGACCGGACAATTCGGAACGATCACCGCAGTATCGACGCCGTCCTCGCGGCACCGCGCGAGAATCTCCGGCGCATCTGTTTCCAAAGTGACGCGCTGGCTGCGATTGGTCGGCGCGCAATGGAACCGCGACGCAAGCTTGAAGCGACCCTGGCTTGCGAACTTGCGCATCAACGGCAGCGGGAACCAGGTGTTGCTATCGGTCGCCGTCGTGTGCTTGCGGTCGTAGCCGATGTGGCTGATGCGCATGTCGTGATCGACCGACGTGTCGCCAGATAGAACATTGTAGTACTTGGCTGCGGCATTGTAGGCAGCGCCCGGTCCCTGATCGCCCTTGTCGGGTTGGTAGGGTGCGGCCGTGGTGATCAACGCGACCACGCTTTCCTTCAGCGGCTTCTTCAGCGGCTGGAAGGGCGCATCAACATAGTGCGCCCAACGGTAGGGGTTGTCGTAACCCAGCGCGAGGTAGTACTCACGTGTGCGCCTCATGTATTCGAGCGGCACGTCGAACGTAGGCGCGAAATCCATTGTGTCAGACATGACATAAAACTGGCGCTGCAGCGGCGTGAAGTCAAATTCGCGTAGCGGATGACAAGTCTGCAAGTGCGCCGTAGCTTCCAGCCCAATCAAAGGAAGAAACAAGGAGGCTCCCATGAAGAAACTGACACGGCGCATGGCACTGACCGCCAGCATGGCCCTCGCCGCAGCGCCTCGCGCTGAAGCACAAGCGTGGCCCAGCAAGCCCAGCCGTTTGCTCGTGCCCTATCCGGTGGGCGGCATCGTCGACATCGTGAGCCGGGCGTTGGCCGATCCGATGCAGGCCGATCTCGGCCAGCCGGTGATCGTGGAGCCCAAGCCCGGTGGCAACTCCACGCTCGCGACAGCCATGATCCCGCAGGCCCCGGCCGATGGTTACAATTGGTTGATGACGACGCTCTCCCACGTCGTCGTGCCGCATCTGCAGCCCGTTCCCTACGATGCACTCACGGACTTCCAGCCCGTCGCCCTGGTCGCGATTGCCACGTCGGTGGCGGTCGTCAATCCGGAGCTGCCGATCAGAACGCTGAAAGAGCTGGTCGAGTACGGCAAGGCCAATCCCGGGAAGCTGAACTATCTCAATCCCGGCAATGGCTCGTCGATCCATCTGTCGGCCGAGCTGCTGAAGAACCAGTACAAGTTCGACATGATCTCGGTGCCGTATCGCGGCATCCCGCCGGGAATGACCGATCTGCTCGAAGGACGGCTTCAGGTCGGCCTGCTGCCCGGCCCGCTCGCCATCCAGCATGTCATGTCGGGCAAACTACGGGCGCTCGCCGTTCTGGCCGACAAACGCCTGACGACCCTGCCCGATGTTCCGACCTTCGCCGAGGCTGGCTTCGCCGATGCCCAGGTCATGAGTTGGTACGTGATCTCGGTGCGGGCCGGCACGCCGGCTCCCATCGTCGATCGTCTGCATGCCTCCGCAATGAAGGCCCTGCAGAGCGAAGAGACCCAGGGCCGCCTGACGCGGGCCGGCTGCGAAGTGCCTACGCCGCGCTCACCGGCGGACATTCTGACCATGTGGAGGGCAGACTATGCTCGCTACGGCCAGTTGGTGAAGGATGCGGGCATCAAGGCCGATGGCTGACAGCGATGTAACCCGCCGGCCATAGTGCCGCCCAACTCGGGCACGCTATATATGACGTGAAACAAGGCTCGTTACGGGGAGCTCACCGCATGGCGATCAAACGGCGCAGCGTACTGATGGGCGGCGCGGCCCTCTGGGTCGGTGCGCCGGCCATTCTGCGGGCCCAGACGTCGCCTCAGGCCGCGGGCAAGATCCACGTCAGCCACGGTTTCGCCATGCATGGCGAGCCGAAGTACAAGGCCGACGCCGGGCCGCCGGACTATCTCAACCCGAACGCGCCCGCAGGTGGCAGCGTTCGGCTCGGCGCCCGCGGCACTTTCGATTCCCTGCATCCCTTCATCGTGAAGAGCGTTCCCGCCGCCGGCATCACGTCGATCTGGGACACGTTGTGCTGGAATTCGCGCGACGAGGCGTCGACCGAATACGGTCTGATCGCCGAGACGATCGAATGGCCCGAGGATCGCTCCTGGGTGGCCTTCACCTTGCGACCGCAAGCCCGCTTCCACGACGGCAGCCCGATCACCGTCGAAGACGTGATCTTCTCTCTCGATATCCTGAAGACCAAGGGCACGCCGATCTACGGTCTCTACTATCACGACGTCGTCAAGGCGGAGAAAGTCGGCGAACGTAAGGTGCTGTTCACCTTTCGCGACAGCACCAACAAGGAGCTGCCGCTGATCCTCGGCCAGCTTCCGATCCTTCCGTCGAAGTGGTGGGCCAGCCGCGACTTCGAGAAGGTCTCGCTCGAAGTCCCGCTCGGCAGCGGCCCCTACAAGGTCGATTCCTTCGACGTCGGCCGCTCGATCGCCTATCGCCGGGTCGCCGACTGGTGGGCCAAGGACCTTTGGATGAACAAGGGCCGCAACAACTTCGAGGTCATCCGCTACGAATACTATCGCGACGTCACGGTGCAGTTCGAAGCCTTCAAGGCCGGCGATCTCGACATGCGCCAGGAGAACATCGCGCGTAACTGGGCGACTGCCTACGACATTCCGGCGGTGCGCGACGGGCGTATCCAGCGCGCCGAAATCCCGCACGAACTGCCGACCGGCATGCAGTGCTTCGCCTTCAACACAAGGCGCGACTTCTTCAAGGATCGGCGGGTGCGCGAGGCTATCGCCACGATGTTCGACTTCGCCTGGTCCAACAAGAACCTGTTCTACGGGATGTACAAGCGCAACATCTCGTTCTTCGGCAACTCCGAACTCGCCTCGTCGGGCCTGCCGACGCCGGCCGAGCTCAAGTATCTCGAGCCGTTCCGCGGCAAGATCCCCGAGGAAGTCTTCACCAAGGAATTCAAGCTGCCGGAGTCGGATGGCACCGGCAATGTCCGCGACCTCGCACGTCGCGCCCTGGCTCTGCTCAAGGAAGCTGGCTGGGAGATCAAGGACGGCAAGATGACGGAGACGAAGACGGGCAAGAAGCTCGCCTTCGAGATGCTGTTGAACGATGCCAGCTTCGAGCGCGTCTCGCTGCCCTACAAGCAGAACCTGGAGCGCATCGGCATCGACATGAACGTGCGCACGGTCGACACCGCGCAGTTCAAGCGCCGCGAAGACGAGTACGACTTCGACATGATGGTCGAGGGCTTCGGCCAGTCGCTGTCGCCGGGCAACGAGCAACGCGACTTCTGGGGCTCCAAGGCCGCGGACAACAAGGGCGGCCGCAACACGATCGGCATCAAGGATGCCGCGATCGACCAGCTCATCGAAACCCTGATCGCCGCCCCCGACCGGGAGAGCCTGATCAACGTCACGCGCGCACTCGACCGCGTCCTGCTGTGGAGCCACTTCGTCGTGCCGAACTGGCACAGCAACACCGCCTACGTCGCCTACTGGAACCGCTTCGGTCGGCCAGCCAAGAGCGCGAAGTATGCGCCTGTGGCCTTCGATACCTGGTGGATCGACGAGGCCAAGGATCGCGCCCTGCAACGCGGCGAGAAGAAGTAACGAGCGTCATCGCAAAGCCACGCCAAGATGCTCGCCTATATTCTACGTCGCCTGATGCTGGTGGTGCCGACCCTGTTCGGCATCATGGTCGTCAACTTCTTCATCATCCAGGCTGCGCCCGGCGGCCCGGTCGAGCAGATGCTGGCCCAGATCCAGGGCACGGCGATCAGCGCGACGGAGCGTTTCTCCGGCAGCTCGAGTGGCGGCGAGACGGTCAACCGCGGATCGAGCGACAGCTCCGGCGGCGCCTATCGCGGCGCCCGCGGCATGCCGCGCGAGCTAATCGAGCGTATCGAAAAGATGTACGGCTTCGACAAGCCGATGCACGAGCGCTTCTTCCTGATGATGGGGAACTATCTCACCTTCGATTTCGGCGAGAGCTTCTTTCGCAACAAGCGCGTTGTCGATCTCGTGATCGAGAAGATGCCCGTATCGATCTCGCTCGGTCTGTGGACCACACTGCTGATCTATCTCGTGTCGATCCCGCTCGGCATCGCCAAGGCGGTACGCGACGGTTCGCGCTTCGACGTCTCGACCTCGACCGCGCTCATCGTGCTGAATGCCATCCCCGGCTTCCTCTTTGCCCTGCTGCTCGTCGTGCTGTTCGCCGGCGGTAGCTACTTCAAATGGTTTCCGCTGCGCGGTCTCGTCTCCGACGACTGGAGTACGCTCGGCCTGGTCGATAAGGTCCTCGACTATTTCTGGCACATGGCGCTGCCGATCGGCGCCATGGTGATCGGCGGCTTTGCCACGCTCACTTTCCTCACCAAGAATTCCTTCCTCGAGGAGATACACAAGCAGTATGTGCTGACCGCCCGCGCCAAGGGTCTGGTCGAGCGCCGCGTGCTCTACGGCCACGTCTTCCGCAACGCCATGCTGATCGTGATCGCGGGCTTCCCAGCCGCCTTCATCGGCGTGCTATTCACGGGCTCGCTGCTGATCGAGGTGATCTTCTCGCTCGACGGCATCGGCCTGCTGGGCTTCGAGGCAGCGCTTAATCGCGACTATCCGATCATGTTCGGCACGCTCTTCTTCTTCGGCCTGATCGGCCTCGTCATGGGCATCCTGGGCGACCTGATGTACACGCTGGTCGACCCCCGGATCGACTTCGAGGCGCGCGGCTGATGAATCCGCTCAACCGGCGCCGGCTCGCGGCCTTCAAGTCGAGCAAGCGCGGCATGATCTCGCTGGTCGTGTTCGGCGTGCTGTTCTTCGTCTCGTTGTTCGCCGATTTTCTGGCCAACAATAAGCCGATCCTCATCAGCTACGATGATGCGCTCTACTCGCCGATGCTCCGGGACTATCCCGAGACCACATTCGGCGGCGAGTTCCCGACCAATGCGGTCTACACCGACGAGGAGCTGAAGAAGTCGATCGAGGCGAAGGGCTGGATCCTGTGGCCGCCCATTCCCTACAGCTACGACACCGTGCTGAAGGGCGAAGGCCGCAAGGCTCTGTTGCCGCCGTCCTGGGCACACCCGTTGGGCACCGACGATCAGGCACGCGACGTGCTGGCCCGGCTGATCTACGGGTTCAGGATCTCGGTCCTGTTCGGCCTCGCCCTCACCATCCTGAGCACGGTGATCGGCATCGCCGCCGGTGCGGTCCAGGGCTATTTCGGCGGTATGGTCGACCTGCTGATGCAGCGCTTCCTCGAAATCTGGTCGAGCATGCCGACGCTCTACCTGCTGATCATCCTGGCGAGCTTCATCCAGCCCGGCTTCTGGGTGCTGCTGGGGATCATGCTGCTGTTCAGCTGGATGGCGCTGGTCGGCCTGGTCCGGGCGGAGTTCCTCCGTGGGCGCAACTTCGACTATGTGCGGGCGGCCCGGGCGCTGGGCATGATGGATGCCCGCATCATGTTCCGGCATATTCTGCCCAACGCCATGACCGCCAGCCTCACCTTCCTGCCCTTCATTCTGGCCGGCTCCGTCACGACCCTGACGTCGCTCGACTTCCTCGGTTTCGGCCTGCCCGTCGGTTCGCCCTCGCTGGGGGAGCTGCTGCTGCAGGGCAAGAACAACCTCAACGCCCCATGGCTCGCCTTCACCGGCTTCTTCATCATCGCCCTGATGTTGTCGCTGCTGGTCTTCATCGGCGAGGCAGTGCGCGACGCTTTCAATCCGCGCAAGGTGCTGGCGTGAGCGACGCCCCCCTCCTCGCGGTCCGCGACCTCGCCGTCACCTTCGGCGCCGATGAACAGGCCGTGCAGGCCGTCCGCGGCGTCAGCTTCGACATCAACCGCGGCGAGACCCTGGCGCTGGTCGGCGAATCCGGTTCGGGCAAATCGGTAACGGCGCTGTCGGTGTTGCAGCTTCTGCCCTACCCGTCGGCCAGCCACCCCACCGGCAGCATCCGCTTTCAGGGCCAGGAACTGGTCGGCGCCTCGACCCGCGAGCTCCTGCAGGTGCGCGGCAATCGCATCTCCATGATTTTCCAGGAGCCGATGACCTCGCTCAACCCGCTGCATACAATCGAGCGGCAGGTGAACGAGGTCCTGATCCTGCACAAGGGCCTGTCGCGCGAAGCCGCCCGCAAGCGCACCCTGGAGCTGCTCGACCAGGTCGGCATTCCCGAAGCCGCCAAGCGCCTCGACGCCTATCCCCATCAGCTCTCCGGTGGCCAGCGCCAGCGCGTGATGATCGCCATGGCGCTCGCCAACGAGCCCGACCTGCTGATTGCCGACGAGCCGACGACGGCGCTCGACGTCACCATCCAGGCGCAGATCCTGAAGCTCCTGAAGAGCCTGCAGGCGCGTTACGGCATGGCGCTGCTCTTCATCACCCACGACCTCGGCATCGTGCGCAAGATGGCCGACCGGGTCTGCGTCATGACCAAGGGCCGGATCGTCGAGCATGGACCGGTCGCCGAGGTCTTCGATCATCCGCAGCACAGCTATACGCAGCATTTACTGTCGGCCGAACCGAAGGGCCGGCCGGCCGACGTCGATCCTGCAGCCCCGGAAATCCTGCGCCTCGACGATCTCAAAGTGCACTTCCCGATCAAGCGCGGCGTGCTGCGTCGTACGGTCGGCCATGTGAAGGCCGTCGACGGCGTGAGCATCGCGCTGCGCGAAGGACACACGATCGGCCTGGTCGGCGAATCGGGATCGGGCAAGACGACGCTTGGCCTCGCCCTGCTGCGGCTCGAACGCAGCGAGGGCGGCATCCGCTTCGACGGGCAGGATCTGCAGGCGCTCAGCCAGCGCGATCTCCGGCCGTTGCGCCGACAGATGCAGATCGTGTTTCAGGATCCCTTCAGTTCGCTCTCGCCGCGCATGTCGGTCGGCGAAATCATCGGCGAGGGCCTGGAGGTCCACCGCATCGGTACGCGAGAGGAGCGCCAGGAAATGATCGTGCGCGCTCTCGGCGAGGTCGGGCTCGACGCCGCGGCGCGCGATCGCTATCCGCACGAGTTCTCCGGCGGCCAGCGTCAGCGCATCGCCATCGCCCGCGCGTTGGTCCTGAAGCCACGCCTGATCGTGCTCGACGAGCCAACGTCGGCCCTCGACATGAGCGTCCAGGCGCAGATCGTCGACCTGCTGCGCGACCTGCAGGCCCGCTACAAGCTCGCCTACCTGTTCATCAGCCACGACCTCAAGGTCGTGCGGGCGCTGGCCGACGAAGTCGTCGTACTGCGCCATGGCAAGGTCGTCGAACGCGGCTCGGCCACCCAAGTCTTCCAGGCGCCGCAGACGCCCTATACCCAGGCGTTGATTGCCGCCGCTTTCAATCTGGAAGCCATTGGCGCCGACAATCGCACCGTCGCTACCTGAACGGATCGAATAGAGGCACCGACAGGCTTGCGGGGTGCCTGCGACGAACCTATGAGAGGGCTGTCGCACGGGCAAAAGCTTTCGCAATCACTGAAAAAAGGGAGAGCCAAGATGACCGGTTTCCGCCGCGGCCTGTTTGCCGCTGCGCTGGCGCTCACCACAGTGATGGGAGGCGCATCGGGCGCATCCGCACAGACGAGCCTGGTTCTGGGAACGGCGTCGGTCGGTGGCACCTACTACGTCTATGGCGGCGTCGTCGCACAGATCCTGACCGACAAGGCCAGGCTGCAGATCATTCCGCAGCAGACGCAGGGACCGAACCAGAACGTCATCATGATCGACGATGGCAAGATCGGCCTCGGCATGACGACGATGGGTGTCGCCTTGCAGGCGATGCAGGGATCGGCGACCTGGACCAAGGGCAAGAAGTACGAAGGCATCCGCGCCCTCTTCCCGATGTACGACACGCCGATGCAATGTGTGTCGCTCGCCAAGTCGGGCATCACGAGCTTCAAGCAGCTCGAAGGCAAGACTGTCGGCGTCGGCCCCAAGGCCGGCACTGCCGGCACCTACTTCCCGATGATCTTCGATGCGCTGGCGATGAAGGTCTCCGTGCGCAACGGCCAAAGCGTAGACATGGGCAACCAGCTCAAGGACGGGCTGCTCGATGCCTTCTGCTTCGGCGCCGGCGCGCCGATTCCCGCCTTCTCCGAGCTCGATGCCGAGCAGAAGGTCGTCTTCTACACCTGGACGCCCGACGAGATCGCCCGCATCCGCAAGTCGATGATGGAATTCACCGACTCGACGATTCCCAAAGGGACCTACAAGCAGCAGACCACGGACCAGAAGACGGTCGGCCTCTACAATTTCGCGATCACCAGCAAGGACATGTCCGACGACATGGCCTATCTGATCACCAAGACCGTGCTGGAGAACAACGCGGCGATGTTGCGGGCCCACGCCGCCGCCAAGGACACAATCGCCGCCAACGCCACGCGCAACACTTTCCTGCCTTTCCATCCGGGCGCCGTGCGCTATTACAAGGAGAAGGGGATCAAGCTCGATCCCGCGACCATCCCGAAATAGAACCATCCCACGCAGAGAGGATTTCATGGCCGGCGCTATCGCCTACATCAGCCGCGATACCGACGGCGTTCACTGGAAGAAGGTGCTCGAGGCAGGGCTCGGGCCCGTCGACTTCCGCACCCTCGACAGCCTCGGCAACAAGGAAGACATCGAGGTCGCGCTAGCCTGGAAGCCGCCGGCCGGACTGATCGCATCCTTTCCCAACGTCAAACTGATCGTGTCGCTCGGCATGGGCGTCGACCACCTGCTGGCCGACGACCGGCTGCCCGCCGGTGTGCCAATCGTGCGCATCATGGACGACGGGCTGGTTGGCCAGATGAGCGAGTACGCCATCTACTGGGCGCTGCGGCACCACCGCGAGATCGACACGTACGCCGCCAGCCAGCGCGCCCGGCAATGGAAGCCCGAGGACTTCGTCGACACCATCGACCGCCGCATCGGTGTCATGGGCCTGGGGTCGATCGGCCAGGACACGGCCGGCAAGTTCGCCGCCCTCGGCTTTCCCACTGCAGGCTGGAGCCGCACGGCCAAGAACCTGCCCGGGATCGAGACCTTTCATGGCGCCGACGGACTCCAGCGCTTCCTCGCACGCACCGACATCCTGATCGACGTCCTGCCGCTGACGCGCGACACGCATGGTCTGCTCGACGCCAAGGCGTTCGCCGCTCTGCCCAAGGGGGCCTATTTCATCAACATGGCACGCGGCGGCCATGTCGTGGACGACGCGCTGCTGGCGGCGCTCGAGTCGGGCCAGATCAGCGGCGCGGCCCTCGACGTCTTCAACGTCGAGCCGCTGCCGCAGGACCATCCCTACTGGACACACCCCAAAGTGCACGTGACGCCGCACATCGCCGGCGCCACCAATCCACGCACCGCCTCGCCGGGCGTGATCGAGAACATCAAGCGGATGCGCGCCGGCCAGGCGCTCATCCACACCGTCGATCCCAAGACCGGCTACTGATCGGCTAGCCGAACTTCTTTTCGATCATGGCGAAGATCGCGCGGGCGGCCTGGGCTTCGCCGCCTTCGGGGCGGCCCGGGCGGCTGGTGTTGTTCCAGGCCATCATGTCGAAATGCGCCCACGGCACATCGTCGGGTACGAACTCCTTGAGATAGAGCGCGGCCGTAATGGCGCCGCCGAAGCCACCGGCCGACACGTTGTTGATGTCGGCCACCTTGCTGTCGAGCAGGCGGCGGTAGCCCGCGAACAAGGGCATCCGCCACATCGGATCGGTCACGGCGTCACCCTGCTCGATCAGATCGGCCGCCAACGCATCGTCGTTGCAGAAGAGCGCCGGCAGATCGGTGCCCAGCGCCACGCGCGCCGCACCGGTCAGGGTGGCGCAGTCGATCATCATCGCAGGCTTCTCCGAAGCGCCCTCGTACAAGGCATCGCACAGGATCAGGCGGCCTTCGGCATCGGTGTTGCCGATCTCGACGGTGATGCCCTTGCGCGTCGGCACGACGTCCATCGGCCGGAAGGCATTGCCCGACACCGAATTCTCGACCGCCGGGATCAGGAGCCGCAGCCGCACCCGCAGCTTGGCCGCCATTACCATGGAAGCGACAGCAAGCATCGTTGCCGCACCGCCCATGTCTTTCTTCATCATGAGCATGCCGGTCGAAGGCTTGAGATCGAGACCACCCGTATCGAAGCAGACGCCCTTGCCGACCAAGGTGACCTTGGGATCGCGCTCGCGCCCCCACACGAGGTCGATGAGGCGCGGCGCACGCGCCGAAGCGCGTCCCACCGCATGGACCATGGGAAAGTTCTGCTTCAGGAGAGCATCGCCGGTAATCACCTTCACCTTGGCCTTGTTCTTCTTGCCCACCTCCTGAACCGCGGCGGCCAGTTCGGCCGGTCCCATGTCGGACGACGGCGTGGTGATGAGATCGCGGGCCAGCGAAATGGCCTCGACCATCGCGGTCACGCGCGCCTTGTCGACGCCCTCGGGCCATAGGATGCGTGGCCCCGCCTTGCCCTTCTTGCTGCGGTAACGTTCGAACCGCCAGGCACCGAGCCCGACAGCAACGGCGGCGTCGGTTGGCGAGACCGGCGCCATATCGGCGGCGAACTTGCCGGCGAACTTCCAGGTGCCAGGCGGCAGCTTGGTCGCCAATGCACCGAAGTCCCAAAGAGTTGGCGTGGCGGAAAGCACAAGGACTGCACCTGCCGCCTTGCCATCACCCCCCGGCAGCACCACGAGGTCACCCGGCGCTCCAGTAATGCCGAGCGATTCGATCCAGCCGCGTCGCGCAACACTTTGCTCTTTCAGCCATCCTCGCCACTTGGATTGGCCTACAAACTGCAGGGGCAAGGAAGAAGAAGAACGGTCGACGAACGGCAACGACATAGCCATGCTCACAATCCTGTAGTGCAACGGTTAAGATTGCCGGCGAAACTCTCGCGCTGGCAAGCGAAGTGACATGGAGGGCGTATGGCCGACTTCACCCTCGTGATCGGCAACAAGAACTATTCGTCATGGTCGCTGCGCGGCTGGCTGATGGCCAAGACCGCCGGCATCGAGTTCGACGAGATCGTCGTGCCGCTCGACCGGCCGGAAACGCTGGCGACCATTCGCAAGCACTCGCCTTCAGGGCGCGTGCCGGTATTGCTTCATCGTGGGCTGGCGGTCTGGGAATCGCTGGCGATTGCCGAATATCTCAACGACCTCAAGCCCGAAGCCGGCCTCTGGCCGCCCTCGGCGGCGGCACGCGCGCATGCCCGCGCCGTCTCCTGCGAGATGCATGCAGGATTCATGGATCTGCGCAACAACATGCCGATGAACATCCGCGCGTCGTTCCCCGGCAAGGGCATGACGCCCGGCGTCCGCGCCGACATCGAGCGCATCACCGGCCTGTGGCGCGATTGCCGCAAGCGCTTCGCCGGTGCCTTCCCGAAGGACGACGGCTTCCTGTTCGGCACCTTCGGCGCCGCCGATGCGATGTTTGCGCCGGTCGTGACGCGCTTCAAAACCTATAGCGTGACGCTCGACTCCGACGCCGACGCCTATTGCACGGCTGTCCTTGCCCACCCCGCGATGAAGGAATGGGTCGACGCCGCTTCGCACGAGCCTTGGCTGATCGACGCCTACGAACTCAAGTAGGCGGCAGCGCGGCCGGGAACGTCAGGAATTGGGCTTGGGCAGCGCGGTCGGGGCGATCCTCAGGACCTTGTAGCCCACGTCCGCCAGCTTGACGGCTTCCGCCTCGGCTTCCGCGAGGGTCGAATAGCCAATGCCGATTTCGTTGTTGGTGCGGGGATCGATCATCCACACCATGTGCTTGCCGTAGGTCTCATTTGCCATGGCGCTCTATATAGAGAGTCGCGCCGCGAATGCGATCTTTATCGGCTCATTCCAACGCCGCTGCGGCATCGAGGGCCTCAATCGCCGGCGCTGACCGTGCATATTTCCGGCGCAGCGCCTGTCCATCGGCCTTGAGCGTCGTGCATTTGAGCTCGCTCAGGGCCCTATTAATCTCGGCGCGACGGGCGGCGCTATACGGCTCTTCCCCGGCGAAATGCCAGCAGCCTTCGGCGCGATCCATGTAGGCCGCGATTTCCGGCGTTGCCGTTTTCCGGGCAGCATTGAACCGCGCCAGAATCGCATCGAGATCCTGCGCCGGCAGAGCCGCCGGCGCAGATACCGAAAACAAGACCAGTGAGGTGAGAAGGATCGGCCTCACGAAGGGTTGTAGCCCGCGATCAGCCGTCGACCTTGGCGCCGGACGCCTTGACGATCGGGGCCCAGACCGCGATTTCGCTGACGATGCGGTCATGCAGCCCTTTCGGCGACATCGGCCAGGGATCGCTGCCGAGCGCCGCGAGCTTCTCCTTCACCTCGGGGGCCTCGAGAGCCTTGGTTCCCGTGGCGGCGAGCTTATCGATAATCGGCTGGGGCACGCCGGCCGGGCCGCCAAAGCCCATCCAAACCTCGACGACGTAGTTCGGCACGAATTCGATGATGGCTGGAATGTTGGGGGCGGCCTTGCTGCGCTCGCGGCTGGTGACGCCCAGTGCCTTGAGCTTGCCTGCCTGCACATGCGGCCAGCAGCTCGGCATGTTGTCGAACATGATGTGGGTCTGACCCGCAATCAGGTCCTGCAACGCACCGGCGCTGCCCTTGTAGGGCACGTGCACCATGTCGGTGCCGGTCATCTGCTTGAACATCTCGCCCGCGAGATGGATCGTCGTGCCCGAACCGGACGAGGCCATGTTGTATTTGCCGGGATTGGCCTTCAGCAGGGCAATCAGCTCCGGCACGGTCTTCACCGGCAGGCTGGGATGCACCACCAGCATGTTGGGCCACATCGACATGCCCGCCATCGGCGAGAAATCCTTCACCGAATCGTAGGGCAGCTTGGCGTAGAGCGCCGGCGCCATGGTGAACATGGATACCGTGACAAGACCAATCGTGTAGCCATCGGGCGCGGCCTTGGCGATGCCGTCGGTGCCGATCGTGCCGCCGCCACCTGGCTTGTTGTCGATCATGACTTGCTGGCCCAGCAGCTCCGACATCCTGGCGGTGACGATGCGCGAGATGTTGTCGGTCGCCCCGCCCGGAGTCCACGGCACGATGAACTTGATCGGCTTATTTGGATAGGCGTCCTGCGCACGCACCAGCGACGGCGCGAGAAGGGCGGCGCCTGCGCCGGCAAGCAAACGGCGACGATGAACAGACTTGTTGAACATGTTTCCTCCCAATCCCCGTTACACAGACGCTAACAGCCGCTCACCAAGGCGTCACGCCAATCGCTTGCGGTCGGCTCGCCACGCGGCTTAGTCTCTGCCGCCGCCGCACGGGAGAGAAAGCGCCATGAACGACAAGGTCGACGTCCTGATTATCGGATCCGGAGCGTCGGGAGCCGCGGTGGCGTGGAGCCTCGCCGACACCAAGATGCGCATCCTCTGCCTGGAGCAGGGCGACTGGGTGAAGCCGACCGACTATCCCAGCAACGGCCGCGACTGGGAGGCGCGCCTGTTCAGCGACTTCGCCATCAATCCCAATCGGCGCGCACGCGAGACCGACTATCCGATCAACGATGCCAACTCCCAGATCAAGGTGGTGAACTTCAACGGCGTCGGTGGCAGCACCATCATGTACACGGCGCACTATCCGCGCCTGCATCCCAGCGACTTCAAGGTGAAGACGCTCGACGGCGTCGCCGACGACTGGCCGATCGACTACCAGACCCTGGAACCGTTCTTTGCCGAGAACGACCGCATGACCGGCGTCTCGGGCCTCGCGGGCGATCCCGCCTATCCCGCCAAGCAGCCACCGATGCCGCCGATCCCCCTCGGCAAATCGGGCCAGCGCTTCGGCAAGGCGATGAACAATCTCGGCTGGCACTGGTGGCCGTCGGACACCTCGATCGCCACGGTCGACTATGAGGGTCGCGGCCGCTGCCTCAACCTCGGCCACTGCACGCCAGGCTGTGCGCAGGGCGCCAAGGCCAGCACCGACATCACCTACTGGCCACTGGCGTTGCGCGCCGGCGTCGAGCTGCGCACTCGTGCCCGCGTGCGCGAGATCACCGTCGACAACAACGGCATGGCGACCGGCGTCGTCTATTACGATGCCGACGGCAAGGAGCAGTTCCAGGCAGCCGAGATGGTGATCGTCGCCTGCAACGGCGTCGGCACGCCGCGGCTGATGCTCAACTCGCAATCAGGCAAGTTCCCCAACGGCATCGCCAATTCGAGCGGGCTGGTCGGCAAGAACCTGATGTTCCATCCCTATGCCTTCACCTATGGCTATGTCGACGAGCCGCTGGACGGCAATCACGGACCGCCGCTCTGTCTGTGGAGCCACGAGTTCTACGAAACCGACAAGGCGCGCGACTTCGTGCGCGGCTACATCTTCCAGTTCGGCCGTGGCATGGGCTCGATCGTCGAGGCGATCAACAGCACCGCTGCGGGCCGCCTGCCCTGGGGCGAAGACCATCACAAGGTCTATCGCGGCCTGCTCAACCATCGCATCTATCTCGCAGGCATCTGCGAGGACCTGCCGGAAGAGCACAACCGCGTGACGCTCGATCCCGTACTGAAGGACTCCGACGGCATCCCCGCGCCCAAGATCGATTACACGCTCGGCGATAACAGCCGGAAGATGCTGGAGCATGCCCATTCCCGCGCCGAGGAAATCCTGAAGGAAGCGGGTGCCCATACAGTCTTCCGGGAACATGTCCCCAACAGCGGCTGGCACCTGCTCGGCACCGCGCGCATGGGCACCGACGCCGAGCGCTCCGTGGTGAACGAATGGGGCCGCTGCCACGACGTGAAGAACCTGTTCATCGTCGACGGCAGCATCTGGGTCACCAGCGGCGGCGTGAACCCGACCTCGACCATCCAGGCGCTGGCGCTCTACATCGCGGACGCGATCAAGCAGCGCCTCAGCAACGCAACCCTGTTCGAGTGAGCCACGCCGTGCAAACCACCCTCACCGACGCGGAAGCCCGCGACCTGCGCGCCCTCGTCGCCCAGATGATCCCCGCGAGCACCACCTACAAGGTGCCCGGCGCCGACGACGACCTGATCTTTACCGACATCCTCAGGAGCCTCGAACGCGACACCGACGACGTACGCGCCGCGCTGAAGCACCTCGCCACGATGAGCGGCGGCTCCTTTGCCGGCCTTCCCGCCGACCGCCGCGCCGAGGTCGCAGCCACTTTCAAGGATCAGGGCGGCGCACCGCTATTCGCCCTCAATCGCGTGGTGCTGCTCTGCTACTACCGCGACGACAGGGTCATGCGTTCGCTGGGCCAGGAACCGCGCTCGCCGTTCCCGAAAGGCCATGTCGTCGAACAGGGCGACTGGTCGCTGCTCGATCCCGTGAAGAAGCGCGCGCCGATCTATCGCAAGGTGCCGTAGCGCCGTTCACGTTCAGCCTGTCGCGGATTGTCCATCTCGACGGCGATGTGCTCGGGCACCCAGGCATCGTGGCCCGGCACATAGGCACGGTTGTTCTGGCGCGGATTGCGGTTGACCAGCGGCCGCGCATACATCGGGTTGCGCAGGCTGCGGACCTCGTGCTCGATCTGGAACAGCGGGCGGTTGCCGTCGAGATCGACGATCTGCTCGAAGCGATACTGGTGCTGGTTGCTTTCTTCGGTGATCAGCCCGCGCTCCAGCAGCGCACGGTGCGGACCCGAGAAGTTCGCGACATAGACCTGGATGTGATGGCCGTCATAGGCCGGCACTTCAGCTTCGGTCTCGCGGAAGACCAGCTCCTGCCCCATGCCGACCGAGACGCGGGCCGCCGGCGCAGCACCCGCCTCGTCGACGCGCGCCATGGTGTTGAAGGTACGACGGTAGAATTCGGCGATGGGTCCGGCAGCCCCCACCGGCACGTCGAACTCGACATAGACCATGCCGAGGACCATCGCGTCGCCGGGCTTCGGATCGTAGCAGAGGATCGTGTTGCCCCAGGGACAGGTCGTCTCGACATGATCGGCCTGCTCGACGAAGTCGAACCGTGTGCCGCCCAGTGCCTTGCGCATGTTGCCGAGGCGGCGCACCAGGGACTCGCGATCGTCGATCACGAGGCCGACGCGGCCACGCAGGCGTTGCGCGGGCCCGCCCGTCGGCAGGTGGAACTGGCTGCGCCCGACATTGACCCACATATTGTCGGTGCTGGTCATCATGTAGGGGTCGCGCGTCAGGCCGAGCCCGCTGATGTAGAACAGCGTCGCCAGCCCCTGATCCTCGACCTTCAGGTTGACGTGCTCAAGGGCGACGATATTGCCGACATCCTCGGCCGTGCGGTCGTAAGTCCTGCTCATCGCTTGTCTCCTACGGCCACTCGTTCGACCGCTATGCGGCGCGGGCCGGCAGATGCCGGTCGATCCACGCCATGATGTCCGCCATCACGCCTTCCTTGCCGACGTCGTTCAGAAGATCGTGGAAGTGGCCTTCGTAGAGTTTCAGGGTCTTGTCCGTCGAACCGACGGTGTCGAAGAAGAACTGGCTGCCCGCCGGCACGGTCGCCTTGTCTTCGGTGCCGTGCAGGATGAGCACCGGCAGCTTGATCAAGGGGAATTCCTCGCGCAAGCGCTCGTCGGCACGAACCAGCGCGGCAACGGTCGCGGCGGGCTGCGCCTCGTGCGCCGTCAGCGGGTCGGCATTGAGAGCCGCGAGGGCTTGCGGATCACGCGTGAAGTCTTCCATCTTGAGCTTGAGCACCGGCAGGCGCGGGGCGATATGGCTCAGCCCCTTGATCGCCGCCAGCGCAAAGCCCGGCGCGGGCACCTGGAAGGCAAAGCTCTCGCAGATGAAGCCGGCGAGCTCGGCCTGGTTGTCGAGCGTATAGACGGCGGACGTGACGCCGCCGGCGCTGTGCCCCAGCAGGAAAGCTGGCAGGCCGGGATGACGGGCCTTGGCGATCTTCACCGCTCCCGCGACATCGGCCACGTAATCGGCGACATCTTCGACATAGAAGCGTTCGCCGTCCGACCTGCCGCGGCCGCGCAGGTCGAGCGCATAGACGGCGAGACCCTTGCCGACGAACTGCTCGGCCGTCCAGCGATGCTGCCCACTATGGGAATTCACGCCATGACAGATGACGACGACGGCGCGAGGAGCCGCATCGGGCAGCCAGGAGCGAAAGAAGATCTTCACCCCACCGGCACTGTCGAACGTCTCTTCGGTGGAACTCTTGGTCATCGCTGTCTCCGGGGCTGAAAATCGAAACGTCGCTGCAAGCTCTAGGCCATTGCGACCGAATGCATGGCCGTGCAATGCCGGACCAGGGGGTGGTGGGCAGCGACGAATCGCTTCAGCGGCGTGTCGATATCGTAGAACCAGATGTTGGCAACGAAGCCGTAGATCGCGCAATCCACGCTGCCGGCCTTGCTGCCGTGCACGAACCCGTCGGCGGGAACGAGATTGGCCAGCACCTGCAGGTCGGCGAGGCCGCGGGCATAGGCCGCCTCGGGCGTGTAACGACCGATGCCCTGGAAATGATAACGCCGGGCGTTGAACTCCTTCGCCTTCAGGAGCGCCGCCTCGGTCATCTGGGGATGCTCGCGGCGAAAGGCGGCGACGAAGGCCGGCCAGCAGCGCTCGTCCTTCCAGCGCGAATAGGACATCACCCAGTACAGATCGTCGAGCAGGCGCGAGACCAGGAGGTTGGTGTCACGCTGCGCCGCTGCCAGGCCCTCATCGATCGCGGGACGGTACTTGTCTGCAAGATGGGCAAGGATGGCGTCGCTGTCGCCGATCGTCTCGCTATCGTCGACGATGTAGGGGAGCTGCCCGCGCGGCGCAGCGGAAGCGTCGAACAGATGCTGGTGGGTGAAGGCGATGCCCGCCAGCTTGAGCCAGGCATAGACCTTGAGACCGTAGCCGTTGTTGTCGGCGACGCCGAACAGGCCTGGATAGGAATAGAGCGTGATCACGCCCGGCTCACCACTGGCCGAAGAAGATGCCATGCTGGCGGTGCTTGGCCGTGCGGGCATCGACATAGGCATCGTCGACCGTCACCCGCGTCTTGCGTGCCTTCAGCCAGGCGGCCAGCCGCGCCTCCATCTCGGCAAAGACATGGGCGTAGTTGCCGTTGGCACCGAGGTCGCGACGCTCCTTCGGATCGTTCACCAGGTCGAACAGCATGGGCCGGAAATCCTGCCACCAGACATACTTCCAGCGGTCGGTGCGGATCATGATGGCGCGGCAGTCGGAAGGCCGCCGGTTCAGGATCTTGCGTGCCTCGCGGAAGGAATAGTCGAGTTCCGAGAAGACGGCGTCGCGCCACGTCTCGGTCTTGACGCCACGCAGCAGGGGCAAAAGCGAACGGCCCTCGACGAGATGGTCGTTTGGCGGCTGGTCGAGCGCGGCGAGAATGGTGGGCACGACGTCGATTGCCTCGACAAATCGCTCGTCGACCGTGCCGCGCGTCGCATCGGCGGCAGGATCGGGGTCGACCACGATGAAGGGCACGCGCAGGGCCTCCTCGTAAAACATCTCTTTCTCGCCCAGCCAATGGTCACCGAGGAAATCGCCGTGGTCCGACGTGAATATGATCAAGGTATCGTCGAGCCGGCCTGAGGCCTTCATGTGTGCAAACAGGCGACCGAGCCAATCGTCGAGCTGCCGGATCAAGCCCATGTAGGCCGGTCGCACGATGCCGGGCGCGTCGGGGCGACTAAAGGAAACCGACTCCTCGTGCTCGCGATAAGCGGCCAGCACCGGATGTTCACCGACCCGCTCCTGCTCGTCGCGGTTCAACGGCAGGCAATCCTTGGCACCGTACATATTGTGATAAGGCGCGGGCGCCATGTAGGGCCAGTGCGGCTTCACGTAACTCAGATGCAGGCACCAGGGCTTGTCGCCCATATCGTCGATGAAGCGCATGGCTTCGCGAGTCATGTAGGCCGTCTCGGAATGTTCCTCGGCAACCTTCGCCGGGAGATGGACATTGCGCATGTGCCAGCCCGAGAGCGTAGTGCCGTCGGGACCGGCAGCAGCAATGACGTAATCCGTCCAGGGATCGTCGGAGTTGTAGCCGTGCTGGCGAAGGTAGTCGGCATAGCCGCTTTCCTTGCCCGGTGGCGAGTGGCCGTCGTAGCGGTCGACCTCCTCGAAGCGGCCAGCCCGCAGCAGCGCGTCGAGTGCGGAACCGCCTTCGATGCCGTAACGTTCCAGCGCTTCGAGATCGGGCAACATGTGGGTCTTGCCGGCCAGCGCGACCTTGATACCGGCGGGCGTCAGATAGTCGCCCAAGGTCTTCTCGTGCAGGGAGAGCGGCACGCGGTTCCAGGTGGCGCCGTGGCTCCGCATGTAGCGGCCGGTGTAGTAGCTCATGCGCGAGGGACCGCAGACGCCGGACTGCACATAGGCTCGCGGGAACCGCACACCGCGCTTGGCCAGCGAATCGATGGCAGGCGTCTTCAGATGCGGATGGCCGGCGCAGGAGAGATGATCCGCGCGCAACTGGTCGCACATGATGAAGAGAACGTTACGGACTTTGCCCACGTGACCAGTTCCTCCCACCGTTTCGTCAAGCTTAGCAGAAAGTGCGTGCTAAGCTGGAGGACATGACTGAAATCTCCTCCATCCGCGACATTCTCGATTTCTGGTTTCTGCCGCTTGGCCATCCCGATCATGGCAAGGAACGCGACATCTGGTTCGACAGCACGCCCGCTTTCGATGCCGAGATTGCGCAGCGTTTCAGTGGCCTGCTGGGGCCGGCCTGCGCCGGCGCCCTCGATTCCTGGCGCGAGTCGCCGGACGGCGCGCTGGCCCTCACCCTGCTCTGCGATCAGTTCCCGCGGAACATGTTCCGGCGGTCGGCCCGCGCCTTCCTAGGCGATGCCAAGGCAATCGAGACGGCGCGGATCGCGCTCGCCCGCTTCTATCCCGCGGCCTACCCAATCCCGATGCGTGTCTTCTTCTATGTGCCGTTCGAGCACAGCGAGCACTTGGCTGACCAGGAGCTGAGCTGCGCCCTGTTCGCGACGTTCGGCCGGGAGGACTACGACAAGTACGCTATTTCCCATCGCGACATCATTGTCCGTTTCGGCCGCTTCCCGCACCGCAACGAGGTGCTGGGCCGCGAGTGCACGGAGCACGAGCTGATCTATCTCAAGACGGCTGACCGGTTCGGGCAATGACGGTGCGATAGAGCGTGGCGGTCTCGGTATCGAAGCAGCAGAAGATCACGCGCGCCGGCGCTGGTCCGGCCATCACCTCGCGCACGGCGATCTCGGTCGCCGGCGCCTTGGGATAGCCGTAGACACCGGTCGAGATGGCGGGAAAGGCGATGCTCGCGAGGCCATGCTTCATCGCCAGGGCGAGGCTGTTGCGATAGCAGCGTGCCAGCAGCTCGGGCTCGTCGGCGCCACCGCCATGCCAGACCGGGCCGACCGTGTGAATCACGTGCCGCGCCTTCAACCGATACCCGTTCGTAATCTTGGCTTCGCCCGTGGGGCAGCCGCCCAAGGTGCGGCACTCGGCGAGAAGCTCGGGTCCGGCGGCACGATGGATGGCGCCGTCGACACCGCCACCGCCCAACAGGCTCTCGTTGGCGGCGTTCACGATGGCATCGACATCGAGGCGCGTGATGTCGCCCTCGATGACTTCGATGCCGCTCATGGTTTTACCAGTAACGAACGGGGCCGGTGTCGAGATGGACGAAGCCGGACCGCGGATAGAAGCCGACGCCGCCCATGTTCAGCGAGCGCGCAGCCTGACGGATCTGGAAGACGGGAACGCCGGGGAAGCGGATGTCCATGGCGTTGCCGTTCATGTGCTGGCTGTCGCGCGCCACGCCACGGCTGACGCTGGCCAGCCACGCATTGCTCGTGGGCGAGCGATAGGCCGACAGCACTTCGATCGAACCGCCAAAGCCCACGATGCGCGTCGTGTGCCACAGCACATCGAACAGCAGCGGGTCCATCTCCGTCTCGGCACTGTCGCGGCTGTCGCGCAGGAAGTGATTGAGCTGATTGAGCGCGTCGCGGTGATAGGCGCCGTTCGACCAATAGGTAACGGTGATCTCTTCCTTGGTGTTGAAATTCACCAGGCTGAGGCTGCGCGGGCTGGCAAGGTCGAGGTCCGGCGGCGGCAGCTCCTGCTGCGGCGCAAAGCCGCCATAGCGCGACGCCCGAAGCTGCTGCGGCGTGACTGTGCGCTTCTGCTGGGCTGCCGGCGCCTGGGCGGCAGGCCTCTGCTGCGCCGCAGCCCGCTGCACGTTCGTATTGGTCGCCTTGGTAGGAGCCGGCGCCTTGGCGCCGACGGGTGTCTTTTTAGAGCTGGCTGTAGTCCCGCGATTGGTGTCCGCGGGCTTGGTCTGGGCGGCGACCGTTCCGGCAAATGCCAGTAACGCCGCCAAGCTCAACACTACGCTGCGCATCCCTGCCCCGAAGTTGTTGCATTTATGTCACAGACATAAATATCAGAGACCCATTCTCGACTCAAAGCGAATTTCTCGGTCTCTGGAAAGAGCTAGCCCAACAACCTCACCTACCACGCAAAGTGTGGGACCGTTGAGGCCTGCCTTATTTGCCTGGCGTTCTATGTTCGCCAGCGTACCGACCACGCGACGCTCTCGATCCGTGGTCCCGTTCTCGATCAAGGCAACTGGCGTCGAAAACGGCAGGCCATGTGCGACAAGCTGACCTGAGATCATACTAAGCGCATTCACGCCCATGTAAATGACGACGGTCTGTCGCGGCCGCGCCAGCGTCTGCCAATCGAGATCGACGCTGCCGTCCTTCAGATGACCAGTGACGAAGATGCAAGCCTGCGCATGGTCGCGATGTGTGAGCGGGATACCGGCCGTCGCCGCGCAGCCCAGCGCTGCGGTGATACCGGGCACGACCTCCACCGCAACGCCCGCCTCGACAAGCGCTTCGACTTCTTCTCCCCCGCGGCCAAACACAAATGGATCGCCGCCCTTCAGGCGTACAACACTCTTGCCGGCGCGGGCCAAGGCCACGAGGCGATCGTTGATCTCGTCTTGAGGCACGCAATGATGAGCGCGACGCTTGCCGACATACACGCGCTCGGCATCGCGGCGCGCCATCGCCAAGACCTCCGCCGAGACCAGCCGGTCGTAGACCACGACGTCGGCACGTTGCAGCAGGCGATGCGCCTTCAGGGTCAGCAAGTCGGGATCGCCAGGGCCCGCACCCACGAGATGAACCATGCCCGTCTGCGGCGTCTCGTGGCGCACGCCATCGAGCAGCCGGATCAACTCGCGCCGCGCACCGATCTCGTCGCCTGCCAGTGCAAGCTCACCGATCCGGCTTTCGAACACGCGATCCCAGAAGCGACGACGCGCGCGCGGTACCACGAGCGTCCGCCGCACCTGTTCGCGGAAGATCTCGGCAAAGCGCGCGAGACGGCCCAGGGCGGCGGGCAGGCTGCGTTCGATCTCGGCGCGGATGCGTCGTGCCAGGGCCGGCGCCGTGCCACCGCTCGAGATCGCGATGGTGATGGGTGCACGATCGACGATTGCCGGCATGATGAAACTCGAAAGCGCCGGCCGGTCGACCACATTGACTGGCAGGCAGCGACGTTGCGCGGCCTGAGAGACACGCGCCTGCAACGCTTCGTCCTCGGTCGCCACGATGACCAGCGACGCGCCCTCGAGTTCGGCCTCGTCGAAGCTGCGGCCTGCCCAGGAAATGCGCGCCTCACCGATGAGCTGTGCGATCTCGCCACCCACCGTGGCGGCAATCAGCGACACCTGTGCACCGGCCGACAGAAGCAGCTCGACCTTGCGGGCGGCCGCGTCTCCACCACCAACGACCAGCGCACGGCGATTCTGCAGATTGAGAAAGAGCGGAAAGGTTTGCATCAGGCGGCCTGTTTCAAACGGGCGGCGCGCAGAAGCGCGCGGATCTCGGGCCGGCACGAACCGCAGTTGGTACCGGCGCGCGTTTCGATGCCGATGGCATCCAGCGAACCTGCACCGCAGGCGATCGCCTTCTCGACGGCGCCACACGACACCCCGAAGCAGGCACAGATCTCACCACCACGATCCGGCGCCTCGACGCCATGTAGCAGCTCGTTACGCTGGTCAACCGTCAGGCGATCAATCGCCATGAAGGGAGCGAAGCGATCACGAGCCGTTTCGTCGCGCGCCTCGTTGAGAGTCATGATGGCATCAATGCGACCATCGCTGATCACCGCGCCGAGGCCTGCATCGCCACTGAGCCAGGGGCCCGGGTTGCTCGCACGGACGGCCGCGGAAAGGGCACGCCGAGCGACGTCGAGCGGCTGCTCCCCCGCCACGAGGTAGGCGTAGTGACCGGCGCCTCGCATCCGCGCCCAGTATGAGATCTCGGGCAGCATCACCGCACGCCGAGCGAGAATCATGCCATGCCAGCGCATATCTAAACGACGAATCGCGACAGGCGTGTGCTTCAGTTCGGGCTGACCCGAGAGAGGGTCGACCGCGGGATTCACTGCAGCATTGATGCGACCAGCGTGACTGACCTGCGCTGTCCAGTGCATCGGCGCGAAGACTTCGCCCGGCCGCACAGCGTCGCTGACATGAAAGCGCAATACGCTGCGGCCCCAGGCGCTCGTCACTTCGGCAATGTCGCCATCCGCGAGGCCATGCAGAGCGGCATCGACGGGATGCATCTCGAGTGTCGGTTCCGGGCGATGACCGGCCAGGCGCGGAGATTTCCCGGTACGCGTCATGGTGTGCCACTGGTCGCGGACACGGCCCGTATTGAGGATCAGCGGCCGCTTCCCATCGGGTGCATTGACCGGCGCACGCGATGCCGTCGCGATGAAGCGCGCACGGCCATCCGAATGAAAGAACCCGCCCTCCGCGAAGAAGCGCTTGTCCTTCGTTTGCCCCCAGACGAATGGCTCCAGCGCCTCATACTCGGCATCGGAGATGCCTGCCTTTGCGCCGAGGTCGAAGTCGCGTGTGCCTTCGTTCTCGAAGGAAGAGAGGTCGGCATGCTCGCGAAAGATGTCGGCGGCCCCCGTCCAGGCAAAGGCCTCACCATGACCGAGCCGTTGCGCCACCTGGGAGAGGATCCACCAATCCTGACGTGCCTCTCCCGGTCCAGGCAGAAACGGTCGCTGGCGCGAGATGCCCCGCTCTGAATTCGTGACAGTGCCATCCTTCTCAGCCCAGGCCAGCGCAGGCAACCGAATGCGACAGGCATCGACAGTATCCGTGGCGCGAACCGCTTCCGACACGATCGAGAGGTCGCAACGGCGCAGCGCCTCGCGCACGGCATCGGCGTTGGGCATGCTCGCCACGGGATTGGTGGCCATGATCCACACCGCCTTGATACGGCCCGTGCGCACGGCCTCGAACAGGTCGACCGCCTTGAGGCCGGGCCGCGTCGCCATGCGTGCGGCCTTCCAGAAGCGGCCGACCCGGTCGACGTCCGCGGCGCCGAACTCCATGTGCGCCGCCAAAGTGTTGGACAGCGCCCCGACCTCGCGGCCGCCCATCGCATTGGGTTGGCCTGTGATCGAGAAGGGTCCCATCCCCGGCCGGCCGATGCGGCCGGTCAGCAGATGGCAGTTGATCAGCGCGTTCACCTTGTCGACACCGGCACTCGACTGGTTCACGCCCTGCGAATAGAGCGTGACCACCTTCTCCCTCTTGGCGAACCAATCGAAGAACAGCGCGACTTCGGCCGGCGGCACACCACACGTGTCGACGTCGCTGGCGCGCGCGGCGATCAAGGCGTCGTCGAGACCGACGGTGTGGCGCTCGACGAAACGCCGGTCGACGAGACCGCGATGCGCCAGCTCGGCCAACAGGCCATTGAACAGGGCAACGTCAGCGCCGGGTTTCAGCGCAAGGTGAAGATCGGCGATGTCGCACGTCTCGGTACGCCGCGGATCGATCACCACGATCTTCATGGTGGGCCGCGCCCGCTTGGCGGCCTCCAGTCGCTGAAAAAGCACCGGATGGCACCAGGCAAGATTGCTGCCGACCAGGACCACGAGGTCGGCCAGCTCGAAATCCTCGTAGAGGCCCGGCACCGTGTCGCTGCCGAAGGCACGCTTGTGACCCGCCACCGACGAGGCCATGCAAAGCCGCGAGTTTGTGTCGATGTTGGCCGTGCCGAGGAAGCCTTTGATCAGCTTGTTGGCTGCGTAATAGTCCTCCGTCAGAAGCTGGCCCGAGACATAGAACGCGACCGCATCGGGGCCGTGCCGCTCGATCGTGTCACGCAGGCCGTTCGCCACCGTGTCGAGCGCGGCCTCCCAGGAGACACGACGGCCGTCGATCTCCGGATGCAGCAGCCGATCCTCCAGCGACAAGGTCTCGCCGAGTGCGGCTCCCTTGGAACAGAGGCGGCCACGATTGGCCGGATGCGCGACATCGCCCTCGATCGCCGCGCCGCCTTGGCCGTCGGGCGTCGCCACGACACCGCATCCGACACCACAGTAGGGGCAGGTCGTGCGAACCATGGCGCGCTCAGTAGACATCGCGCTGGTAACGACCGGCCTTGGCCAGGCCGTCGAGCCAGGCTTTGGCTTCGGCCGGACTCTTGCCACCCGGACCTGCCGCGATATCGAGCAGCGCCTTCTCGACATCGCTCGCCATGCGCTTGGCATCGCCGCAGACATAGAAGTGCGCGCCCTGCTCCAGCCATGCCCAGAGTTCCCTGGCATTCTCGCGCATGCGTGTCTGCACGTAGATCTTCTCAGCCTGGTCACGCGAGAAGGCGAGGTCGAGACACGTGAGGATGCCCCGGCGCTGCCAGTCGATGATCTGGTCTTCGTAGAGGAAATCCGTCGCCCGCTTCTGGTCGCCGAAGAACAGCCAGTTGCGTCCCTTGGCACCACGGGCTTCGCGCTCCTCGAGGAAGGCGCGGAACGGCGCAATACCCGTACCCGGGCCCACCATGATCGCGGGCGCGTCGTCGTCGGCCGGCGGCGCGAAGCCGTGGCTCTTCTGCACGAAGACCGGGATGACATCGCCCGGCTTGGCGAAGTCGGCGAGATAGCAGGAGCCGATGCCGGTGCGCGTGCGCTCGTTGCTGTCCCACCGCACGGCTGACACGGTGAGATGGACCTCGCGCGGATGGGCCTTCGAGGAGGATGCAATCGAGTAGAGGCGTGGCTGCAGGCGGTCGAGCGACTTCAGCAGACCGGGCAGCGAAGGCATGACCGAGGGGAAGGCCAGTAGCAGGTCGAGGAGATCGGCCTCGACAAGATCGGCCGGCCCTTCGCCCGCCGCCAGCGCCTGCAACTTCAATGCCTCCTCGCCATCGAAAGCACGCGTTGCCAGGAAGAGCATGCACTCGTCGCTCGGGCGCGCGATATCGACCTTGCTGAGCAGCACCTGTCGCAGAGGCAGGGCGTCGCCATCGAAGGCCACCATCTCCTCGCCCGTGGCGCCGATGCGATCGAGCACCGCTTGCACCAGCACCGGATTCTTGCGCGCGAACACGCCGAGGCTGTCGCCCGCCTCGTAGGTGACGTCAGTGGCGGAAAGATCGAGCACGACGTGGCGTACATCCTTCTCCGAGCCGCCACGATTGAGCGGATGGGCATCGACGAGCGTCGCCAATGCGGGCCGGTCGCGCGACTGGCCAACCGGACCGCCCGGCTTCACCGTAGGCGTCGCTGCGGCTGTGCCGTCACGTAAAGATTCCAGCGTGCCTAAAAGCTCCTTCAGCTTGCGCTGGGTCTCCTTGCCGCCCGGCACGCACCGGCCAACATCCGCTTCTGCTCCTGACCAGACGGCCTCGGCATAGGTCTGGCAGAGATAGCCGCATTGGCCGCAATCGAGTTGCGCCATCGCGGCCATGAGCTGACGCTCCGGCTTCTTGTCCTGCGCAAGCGACAGGCGCTCGGCCAGCGCCAAGGTCGGGTCGTGCCAGGGAAAATCCTCGGGTTCGGCTGGTTCCACAGCATCGGCGGTTTCGAGTCCGCCCGTCACGCCGAGATAGGCGGCGAAGAAGCCATTCAGCCAGGCGCGTTGCTCCGTCGAGAACGGCGCGTTCTCCGGAACAAGCGACGGGAGGGGCGAGATGGCGTTCATGCGGCCAGCGCCCGCAGTGGCGCTTGGTCGGCGAGCGCGCGCAACGCTACGATCTCGTGACGGCGGCAGAACTCGAAGAAGGATTCCGTCGCGGCCAGACGGTGCGCCAGGTAGGCGGCCAGGAGCTTCTCCAGCATCGCAGGCAGCTCGCCGAAGGCAATCGAGGCCGCATACTCGCGCGCCATCGCCTGTTCGGCTGTCGACGCCGCGCCGCCCCCGATGAAGACATTGTAGCCTTCGACGCTTTCCTCGCCGCGATCGACCTTGACTGCGATCAACCCGATGTCGCCGATATAGTGCTGGGCACACGAGTGATGGCAGCCGGTGAGGTGGATGTTGACCGGTGTGTCGACGGCCAGCCGCATCTCGAGATAGTCCGCGAGCTTCAGCGCATGGCCCTTGGTGTTGGAGGCCGCGAACTTGCAGCCGGCGTTGCCGGTGCAGGCGATCAAACCGCGCCGGATGGCACTCGCCTCGACGCCGAGGCCGAGCGCAGCAAGAGCCGCAACGCAGACCCCGACGTCACGGTCGGCCACATCGGAGATCAGCAGGTTCTGCCAGACAGTGAATCTGATCGTGCCGCTGCCAAAATGATCCGCGATCTCCGCGATGCCGCGCATCTGCGCCGTCGTCAGTCGGCCGACCGGCAGCACCACACCGAGATAGTTGAGGCCCGCCTGCTTCTGCGGATGCACGCCGATATGGCCATGCTTATCGGCCAGTGCTCGCGGCGCCACGTCGGCTCCCGTAGCGCGACGCAACTTCGCGCCATACTCCCTCTCGACCTCGGCGAGGAAGGCGTCGCGGCCCATGCGATCGAGCACATACTTCAATCGGGCTTTCTGACGGTTGGTGCGATCACCGTGGATGGCGAAGGCACGAACGACGGCGCCCGCCACCTTCACGCATTCCTCGGGCTTCAGCAGGATCGCCGTATCGAAGGCGAAGTCGAGATGGCCCGTGATGCCGCCGAGTTGCAGACGGAAGTAGATGCCGGGATCGAAGCCCTCTCCACCCCTGACTTCGGCCGCGACGAAGCCGATATCGTTGGTGTCCTCCAGTACCGGCACCTTGCCGCCACCGTCGAAGGCTATGTTGAACTTGCGCGGCAGGCCGTACATCTCACGGTGATTGAGGATGTAGTGGTGCATGGCGCGGCAGAGCGGCCGCGTGTCGCGGAGCTCCTGCGGATCGATGCCAGCCGTCGGGCTGCCGGTGATGTTGCGGATGTTGTCCGCGCCCGAGCCGCGCGCAGTGAGGCCGAGATCCTGCACCGCCAACAACAGGTCGACGGCATGACCCGCGGGGATCTCGCGGATCTGCAGGTTGGCGCGCGTCGTCACATCGGCGTAGCTGCCACCGAAAGAATCCGCCGCATCCGCCAGCCCGCGCATCTGCCAGGCGTTCACGATGCCGTTGGGAATGCGCAGGCGGCACATGAAGGAGTCCTGCGCCGGCGCGACATAGAACAGGCCATGATACTTGGTGAGAAGAACGTCGGCGCCCTTAGGAAACTGGCCGGCCTCCGCACGGGCGACGACTTCGTCCCAGCGATCCAGCGGATGGCGGGTGCGCTTGGCCGTCTCCTCGGCCACCAGCCTGCCGCCTGCCGCGACGGCACGATCCTGCGCCGCGTGCTGCAATGCGTCGGGGCCGATCGGCGTTCCCGCCGTCGCGCCGCCAACTGCGCGGTTGGCGAGCTTGTCCGCCGCCTTGCGAGCTTCGATGCCACTGACGAAGCCCTGCAGCCACTGCTTCTGCTGGTCGTCGAAGTCGCTCATGGTCCTGATCAGGCCGCGGCGCGTACCGGAACGCGATGACGCGCGTAAAGGAACTCCAGAACCGCGGCGCGGCATCGCGCATACTCGGCGTCGGTCGCCAGCTCCAGCCGGCGCCGCGGCCGTGGCAGGTCGATCTTGAGGATTTCGCCGATGGTGGCCGAGGGGCCGTTGGTCATCATCACCACCCGGTCCGACAGCAGCACCGCCTCGTCGACGTCGTGGGTGATCATCATCACCGTGTTGCCGAGGCGGGCATGGATTTCCATGACGCTGTCCTGCAGGTGGGCGCGGGTCAGCGCGTCGAGCGCACCGAACGGCTCGTCCATCAGCAGCACCTTGGGCTGCATGGCGAGCGCACGGGCAATGCCGACGCGCTGTTTCATGCCGCCCGAGATCTCGTGAGGGCGCTTGTCCTTGGCCTGCGCCATCTGCACCAGTTCCAGATTGTGCATGACCCAGTCGTGGCGCTCTTCCTTGCTCTTCGACTTGCCGAACACCTTGTCGACGGCGATGGCGACGTTGCCGTAGACGGTGAGCCACGGCAGCAGCGAGTGGTTCTGGAAGACGATGGCGCGGTCGGGACCGGGATCGTCGACGACCTTGCCTTCGAGGAAGACTTCGCCGGTTGTCGACTGCAGCAGGCCGCCCAGGATGTTCAGCAAGGTCGACTTGCCGCAGCCCGAGTGACCGATCAGCGAGACGAACTCGCCCTTGTCGATGATCAGATCGATATCGCGAAGCACTTCCGTCGACATCTGGCCGCGACGGAAGCGCATGCCGATCTGCTCGAACTTCAGGTAGGGCTGGGTCATGACTAGTGCTCCTACTGCGCCGCGACGCCGTGGCTGACGAAGTGCCCGATCGCGGCGATCAGCTTGTCGAGCAGGAAGCCGACGATGCCGATGTAGACCAGCGCCACGATGATGTCGGAGATGCGCGAGCTGTTCCACGCGTCCCAGATGAAGAAGCCGATGCCGACGCCGCCGATCAGCATTTCCGCCGCCACGATGGCGAGCCAGCTCAGGCCGACACCGATGCGCAGGCCGGTGAAGATGTAGGGCACAGTCGCCGGCAGCGTGATCTTCCAGAACACTTCCCACCAGGAGAGCCGAATGACCGCCGCGACGTTGCGATAGTCCTGCGGAATGTTCCGCACGCCCACCGAGGTGTTGATGATGATCGGCCAGATCGAGGTGATGAAGATCACGAACAGCGCCGATGGATCGGAATGGCGGAAACCCGCGAGCGACAGCGGCAACCAGGCAAGCGGCGGCACGGTGCGCAGCACCTGGAAGATCGGATCGAGGCCGCGCATCGCCCAGGTGCTCTGGCCGATCAGCACACCCAGGGCGACTCCGACCACCGCGGCGAAGCTGAACCCGATGCCGACACGACCAAGACTCTGGGAAATCTGCCAGAAGGCACCTTTGTCGATGCCGCCATTGTCGTAGAAGGGATCGACGATGAAATCCCAGGCATCGGCCACGACCTTGGTCGGAGGCGGCAGGCGCGCGCCAGGCTCCGAGCACAGGAGCTGCCACACGAACAGGCTGAGGCCGATCACGATCAACGGCGGCAGCACGATCCCGGCGACATGGCGCGCCATCTCCCCTGCCCGTTCGAGCGCCGGCCGCAATGGTGGCCGGAACGTCACGATCTCCGCGCTCGTACCGGGAACCGGAACAGCGGTAGCCGGCGAGACGGCAACGGCTTTGCTGGCTGCAGGCATCACGCCACCTTCTTGATCTGGAGGCTGGCGAGATAGCCGGCAGGATCGGCCGGATCGAAGACCTTGCCGTCGAAGAAAGTTTCCTTGCCGCGCGACGGTCCAGCCGGCATGTCGGCTGCCGCCACGCCAATCGCCTTGGCGGCTTCGCGCCACAGGTCTTCGCGATTGACCTTGGCGATCGCCGCCTTGGTATCGAGGTCGGGGGCCATCATGCCCCAGCGCTGGTTCTCGGTGAGGAACCACAGGTCGTGGCTCTGGAACGGATAGGAGGCGTGATCGCGCCAGAACTTCATCGACAAGTCGCGATTGTCGATCTTGCGGCCATCGCCGTAGTTCACCTTGCCCTCGATGCGATTGATGATGTCGCCCGGCGGGCAGTTGAACCACTGGCGCTTGCCGACGATCTCGGAAAGTTCCTTGGCGTTCTCGATCTTGTCGCACCATTGCGCGGCTTCGAGCACGGCCTGCAGCACGGCAAGCGCCGCCTTCGGATTCTTGTCGACCCAATCGGCACGCAGGCCGAGGCTCTTCTCGGGGTGGTTCTTCCAGAGGTCGCCGGTCGTGCAGGCGGTGTAGCCGATGCCCTGATTGACGAGCTGCTCGTTCCACGGCTCGCCGACACAGAAGGCCTCCATGCTGCCGACCTTCATGTTGGCCACCATCTGCGGCGGCGGGACAACGATGGTCGAGACGTCCTTCTCGGGATCGACGCCGCCAGCGGCCAGCCAGTAGCGGATCCAGAGATCGTGAGTGCCGCCGCGGAAGGTCATGGCGCACTTCGGATCCTTGCCGCCGGCCTTCATTTTGGCGAAGGCCTCCTTGAGCGGCGAACAGTCGAGCTTCGCGCCCGTCGCCATCAAGTCCTTCGCCACGGAGATCGCCTGACCGTTCGTGTTCAGCCGTGACAGGATGTACATCGGCACCGGCTTGTTCTCCGGCGTCGTGAGGCCAAGCGTGATCTGATACGGCTTCGGCGTCAGGATGTGCGCACCGTCGATGCCGCCCGAGCCGGAGCCCAGCACGATGTTGTCGCGCGTCGTGCCCCACGACGCCTGCTTGGCGATGTTGGCATCGGTGATGCCGTACTTGTCGAACAGCTTCTTCTCTTTGGCCACGATCAGCGGCGAGGAGTCGGTGAGCGCGATGAAGCCCAGCGTGACCTTGTTGGTCTCGGGTCCCGCGGCTTGCGCGAAGGCGCCGCCCGGAAGAGCCGCCCGCGCCGCACTCATCAGAGCCGCCGTCGCCGTCAGCCCACCCACCTTCTTGACGAACCCGCGCCGTCCCAAACCGCCCGTGCGGCCACCCCTAGTTGCCATGGTTGCTCTCCTGCTGCTCGAAGGTCGTTGATGTCTTGGTGTCGGACTCGGGATCGAACACCGATCCATCGAGAAACCGATCCGGCCCCATGGCGACTGGCGCGCCGTTGGTGGGCAGGATCCACGGATCGCCGTGCGCGCCTTCGACCTTGCGGTCGCCGAGCGGGCACGGAAGGCCAAGCTCGCTGGCGGCGGCGCGATAGATGTCGCTGCGATAGACTCGGTCGGCGATGGCGCGCAGGTCGTCGCGCGGTGAGACCTGCCCCCAGCGCACCATCTGCGCCAGGTACCAGTCGGCATGGCTGCGCCACGGGAAATTGGCGAGCTGGCGATGGAAGACGTGGAAGTCCGGCAGGCTCAAGGACCGCGCGATCACTTCGGCCGGCACGTTGAGATAGCGCGGGCTTGCCAGCACACGCGCCGCCTCGGGTCGGTTGGCCGGCTCGTCGAGCCAGGCGCCGGCCTCGGCGATGGCTTTCACCAGCGCGATCAGCGTCTTGGGATTGCGCTGCGCCCAGGCCTCGGTCGTGCCGAGCACCTTCTCCGGCATCGAATCCCAGATCTGCCGGCTGGTCGCCGCGATGCGGCCAATGCCCAGCATCGCCGATTGCTGGTTCCATGGCTCGCCAACGCAATAGCCGTCGATCGTGCCGCCGGAGAGATGCGCGACCATATGCGGTGGCGGCACCACGGTGAGCCGGACGTCGCGATCCGGATCGATGCCGCCCGAGGCCAGCCAAAGGCGTAGCAGGTGATTGTGCGAGGAGAAGGTAAAGACCGACGCGAGCGTCACGACCGGCTTGCCGAGTTCGCGACGCCGGGCAATTGCCACCGCCAGCGCCCGCGCATCGAGCGGCCCGTTCGCCGCCAGCCTGTCGCCGCCAAGCTCGGGCGCGGCTTCTTCGATCTCCTGCCAGAGTGCATTGGACAGCGTGATCGAGTTGCCGTTGAGATGCAGCGTCATGGCCGCGATCATCGGCACGTTGACGCTGTCGATACCGAGCGTGGTGGCCAGCGGCATCGGCGAAAGCATGTGCGCGGCGTCGAGCAGACCGAGCGCGACCTTGTCGCGAATGTTCGACCAGGAGACCTCACGGCGCAGTTCGACATCGAGGCCGTGGCGCTCGTAGAGGCCAAGAACCTCGGCGAACAGCACGGGCGCGCAGTCGATCAGGGGGATGAACCCCACCGTCACTTTCGGTCGCTCGAGATGGATCACGGCACGCGGCTCCAGAACAAAAGGACGTCAGTTCAGCCGGCGGTATGAGCCGACTGCGCAGGACGTCGTTGTCCTAGAAGCGAACCGCCATTGGCCCGCCGTTCCCGCAATGCAGCAGGAAGTATGCCAAGTGCCTCTTGCCCATTAACTGCGGCTTATCGAGTACCTGTCGACACGCTGTAACAAGCCAGTTGATGCTCGCATGTGCAGCATGATCGCTCCCCAGGCAGGTCTGCTGCCTCAGGGCTTCAGCGCCTTGGCATAGGTCAGGATGTCCTGCGCGACCTCGCCGATCCGCTTGTTCTGCTCCATGGCGAGCTTGCGCAGCAGCTTGTAGGCGGCATCCTCGCCGATGCCTTTCTGCTCCATCAGCAGACCCTTGGCGCGATCGACCGTCTTGCGTTCGACCAGCGACAGGCGGGCGCGATCCAGTTCTTCGCGCATGGCGTGATAGCGATTGAAATGTGCGACCGCGACGTCGACCACCGGCTGCACGCGATCCTTCGCCAACCCCTTCACGACATAAGCGGAAACGCCGGCCTCCATCGCCGCGGCAATCGTTGCCGGATCAGAGCGATCAGCGAACAGTGCAATCGGCCGTGGCTGGCGTTCGGTGGTGCGGCGCAGGTCCTCGATGGCATCACGACTGGGGCTGTCGATGCTGACGACAATGATATCGGGCTTCAATGCGCCGACGCGTGCAGAAAGATCGTAGGTGCCGTCGAGCCGTTCCAGCAGGACGTAGCCGGCATCGCGCAATCCCGCCTCGACAACTTCGGCGCGGGTGGGATTGTCATCAATGAGCAGGACGGACAGTGGCTTCGTCACGGCGATGGCTGGAGGGCTGTTGCATCCCACGGAGGCGCAACTTCCATGCCATCGCAACTAAGGTGCTGATTCGACGAGCTTTCCGTCGGCCCATCGGCCCGACTGCATTTTGCCGGTCGCATCGGTGACCTGGCCGTAGCCATTGCGCTTGCCGCCCTTGAAGCCGCCTTCGTAACGTTCGCGCTCGCCAACACGCTCGACGCCTGGCCCTTCGAGCAGGTCGGCATGGAACTCGCCGCCCTGGACGATGTTCGGCTCGGCGAGCGTGCGGCGTACGGCCAACCCTTCGAGCCGGCCGGCGACGAAGTTGCCCTCGGCACGCTCGGCACCCGGCTTCTCGCGCACACCGAGACCGGTCGACTGGCCATCGCGCCATTGGCCGGAGTAACGCGTGTCGTCGGCAAGGCGCACGGTGCCGAGACCGTTCAGACGATCGTCGGTCCATTCGCCGGCCTGCCGCTCGCCGTTGCCGAGTTCGGCGACACCGAGGCCTTGGCGCTTGCCGCCTACGACCTGGCCGACATAGCTCGCCCCACCGTCATAGGTCAGGCGCTCGCTGTTCTCGAGATCGGGCCGCGCCGCACGAGCCGCCGCAATGCGCGCTTCTCCGGCGATTGCGCGGGCAGCTTTGGAGGCTTCGTCGGCACGCACGAACATCGCCCGCGCTTCGGTCGCCGCTCGCTGCGCCTGATCGGTCAGCGCCTTCTGCGCCGCGCCGGCCGGGCTGGTCTGCGGCGTCGTTGGCGCCGGCGTGGGTGCAGGGGTCGGGGTCGGCGAGGTCGTTGGCGCGGGCGTCGGTGCCGGCGTTGCAGGCAACGTTGCCTCGTTCGGCTGGCCAATGGGCGTTGGCGCCGGCAGCTCGGCTGGCGTTTCGACCTTGGGCGCGCCGGCAATGAGCGCGCGAAGCTGCGGCTGGAAGTTCCACAATCCCACCGCGGCGAGCGCGACAAAGGCCAGGGTAAGCCCTATGCCGAGACGCGACCGTGGCGCCGGCGGCTCCGTGCTCACAGTGCCGGCGCTCGGCAGCGGAAGCAGCTCGTCGTTGTTGCGGCTGACGCCACCGAGGCGCGGTCCATTCGATGGAACCGCTTGAACCGCGCCAGACAGGCGCTCGGTCGGCGCGTCTTCGACGATGGGCAACGCAGCGCCGAACAGAACGCGCCAGGCCTCGATCGTCTGGGGCCGCTGGTCGGGGGCAAAGGCAAGCCCGCGATCAACAGCCCCCAGGAGGCCTGAATCGAAGCGATCCGCCTGCGTGACGGCGAGCGGCCGGTAAGGATCGTTGCCGACGCGGCTCGCGGCATCAGGCGGCGGGAAGCCTGCGATGGCGTGATGCAGCACGGAGGCCGCCGAGTAGATGTCACTCCACGGTCCCTGCTTGCCGTCGAGTGCATACTGTTCGATCGGCGCATACTGCGGCGTCAGGATTCCCGTGAGGGTGCGTGTACGGCCGCCCATTGCCTGCCGGGCCGCGCCGAAGTCGATCAGGATTGGCACGCCGTCGCGTCGCACGATGATGTTCGATGGCTTGATGTCGCGATGGAGAAAGCCCTGGGCGTGTACGGCGCCCAGGCCCGCCAGCAGGCCGTCGGCGAGACGACGCACTTCGTCGGGCTGCATTCGACGGTTCGGCTGGCGCAGGAGCTGCGCGACGCTGCTGCCGTCCTCGAACTCCATGACGGTATAGGCCGTGCCGTTGGCTTCGAAGTAGCGCAGCACCGGCACGATATGGACATGGCGGAAGCGCGCCAGAGCCCGCGCTTCGTCGAGGAAGCGCTCGCGCCCCCAGGCGAAGTCGTCGGCGAAACGCGATCCCCGCGGCACGACCTGCCCGTCGGGGCGGCGCATGGCGAATTCGACCGGCAGGTATTCCTTGATGGCGACGAACTTCGCGAGCTGCGTGTCGAACGCTCGATAAGTAATTCCAAAGCCGCCATGGCCGATCACCGCATCCAGGCGATAATCACCTAGTCGCGTGCCGACCGGCAGGGCTTGTTCATGTTCTGCTGTCATGGGCACGCGCAACCTTGGCCCCTAGATGCGCGTTCCCGGGCGCTTGCACAAGCGCCCACAATCGAACCGGCTGCGACTAACGCGTGCTGATCGCCCCGGCCGCGGATATGCGGCTGACCGAATCACGGGCTTCCGGGACAAGTTGCATGATCATGACCAAAAGGCAGAGACCAAGCGCGGTGAACATGGTCGCGGGTCTGGTTCGCAGATAAGGGCTGGGCGCAGACGCCCGGCGATCGTCCGGCATGGCGGACCACTCCAAAATTGCTTCAACAAAACAGCGCGGTCGGAACCCGGGTGACCGGGCGGCCCGAAAAATTGGACCAAACCTGCAGAAATATAGGCCGAATTGTGTTCGAGTTTCAATAAAAATCACGGAATCACAATGACTTAATAGATGATGTGATAGTTTCAGACGAACACACTATAGGTCGCGACCGTTTGCGAAACACGAGGTCGCAACATCGACCGCGAACTGACGCGCAAGGCAGAGTAGGATCGGCCCATGAATGCACCTCTTTCTCGCGACAATGTTCGGACCCTGGTGCTGACCGGCGCGAGCCGCGGCATCGGCCACGCAACGGTGAAGAAATTCAGCGCCGGCGGTTGGCGGGTCATCACCATCTCGCGTCAGCCTTTCAGCGCGCTCTGCCCCTGGCCGAGTGGCGGCGAGAATCACGTCCAGCTCGATCTCGCCGATCCAGTCGATATCGGCCGTGGCATCGAACAGATCCGCACGCGGCTTGCCGGCGGCAAGCTCGACGCGCTCGTGAACAATGCGGCGATCTCGCCCAAAGCGCCGGGCGGCACGCGGCTCGGCGCTATCGACACGCCGTTCGATCTCTGGCGTCAGGTCTTCAATGTCAATTTCTTCGCGCCCGTCGCGCTGGCGCGCGGCCTGGTCGACGAGTTGTCGGCGGCCAAGGGCTGCGTGGTCAACGTGACCTCGATCGCGGGCAGCCGCGTACACCCCTTCGCCGGGTCGGCCTACGCGACGTCGAAGGCAGCGCTGGCGGCGCTCACCCGCGAGATGAGCCACGATTTCGGCCCACGCGGCATTCGCGTGAACGCGATCGCGCCGGGCGAGATCGATACGGCAATTTTGTCGCCGGGTACCGAGAAGATCGTCGAGGAGCAGATCCCGATGCGCCGTCTCGGCACGCCGGACGAAGTGGCCGACGTGATCCACTTCCTCTGCGAGAAGGGATCGAGCTACGTTTCCGGCGCCGAGATCCAGATCAACGGCGGCCAGCACGTATAGGAGTTCGTCATGGACACGATGACCAATCTCAAAGGCGAAACCGGCCGCGACGCACGTCGTCGCATTCGTGCGGGCGGCCACCGCTTGCCGACATCGGGCATGGCGCCGGGCTATGTGCAGGGCAACCTCGCGATTCTCCCGAAGGAGCTCGCCGCCGATTTCACGCGCTTTTGCATGCTCAACCCCAAGCCCTGTCCCCTGCTCGGCCAGTCCGAGCCCGGTGACTGGCGTTTGCCGACGTTGGGCGAGGACCTCGACATTCGCACCGACATCCCGCTCTACCGTGTCTGGAAGAAGGGTGAACTGGTCGAAGAGGTGACAGACCTCAAGAAGGTGTGGCGCGACGATTTCGTCTCCTTCGTGCTGGGCTGCTCCTTCTCCTTCGAGGAAGCGCTGGTCGAGAACGGCCTGGAGCTGCGCCATCAGACCTGCAACAGCAACGTGCCGATGTTCCGCACCAACATCGAATGCACGCCGGCCGGACCGTTCCACGGGCCGATGGTCGTCTCCATGCGTCCCTTCAAGCCGGCCGATGCGATCCGCGCGGTGCAGGTGACGACTCGCTTTCCATCGGTGCACGGCGCGCCCGTCCATCTCGGCAAGCCCGAGATGATCGGCATCAAGGACATCGCCAAGCCCGACTACGGCGACGGCGTGCCGGTGCGTGACGACGAACTGCCGGTCTTCTGGGCCTGCGGCGTCACTCCGCAGTCGGTCGTGGCGACAGTGAAGCCCGAGTTCTGCATCACCCACGCGCCGGGCTATATGCTGGTGACCGACCTGCTGAACTCGCGTCTCGCCGTTCTCTGACGATGGCGCGGCTGGAGTTCGACGGCCATGCCAAGGGCGCGATCGAGAAGGTCGCGGTCGACATCAAGGATCTGGTGATCGCCGGCTGGACCGGCCGAGATGTGACCGCGCTCAACCATCATATCGAGGAACTCAAAGCGATTGGCGTGCAGCCGCCGTCGCGCGTGCCGATCTACTATCGTGCCGCGGCGCAGATGTTGACGCAGGCCGACCACATCCAGGTGCTGGGCGACGACAGTTCCGGCGAGGTCGAGCCGGTGCTGGTGGGGGCCGACAATCGCCTCTGGGTCACGGTTGGCGCCGACCATACCGATCGCAAGGTCGAGAGCTACGGCATCGCCGTCTCAAAGCAGATGTGCGCCAAGCCGATTGGCCGTACCGCCTGGCGTTTCGAGGAAGTCGAGCCGCACTGGGACAGGTTGATGCTGCGCAGTTTCATCCAGGAAGACGGCAGGAAAGTCCTCTACCAGGAAGGCACGCTCGCCAAGATCCGCGACCCTCGCGAGCTGATCTTCGGCTGGAAGGACGAGAAACGCCTGCCTATGGGGGCCGTGATGTTCTGCGGCACCATGCCGGCCATCGGCGCCATCCGGCCTTCGTCGCGCTTCGAGATGGAGCTCGACGACCCCGTCCTCGGGCGCAAGATCAGCCACGCCTACGAGATCGAGGCACTCCCGGTCATTTCCTGATCGGAGACGAAATCGACGATAGCCGCCACGACGGCGGGATCGGCGAGCAGTCGATTGTGGCCGAGCCCGCGCGTCACGATCAGCTCCGCAGCCGGCAGCATGTGCGCCGACCGCGCCGCTTCGGCCACCGGCACCTGCCGGTCGGTCTGATCGTGGATCATCAACACAGGCATCTTCACTTTGCCGGCGACGTGGCGAACGTCAAAATCGGCAGCCGGCCTGCCGACATGCTTCTCGACGGAAGCGATGAAGGCCCGCGCGCCGCGCTTCGACAGGCCGACGGCCTTGGCGAACCGCTGAAGCTCGCGCTTCAGCGACGACGGCGCAGAGATCAGGGCCACGCGACGCGCACCGCCACGATGGGCAATGGAGAACAGGCTCATCGCGCCGCCCATCGAATGGCCAACAACGGCATGGACCGGCCCGACGCGGTCGAGCGTGCGTTCGATGGCAGCAATGAACTTCACGGCCGTCAGCTCGTCGCCCCGGGACTCCCCATGGGCCGGGACGTCGAGCGCCACGACAGACAGGCCGCGCGCGCGCAACGCCTCGAGGATGGCACCGAACTGGCAGCGATTGCCTTCGAAGCCATGCACCAGCAGGACATCGGGAGTCGCCGGAGCCTTGTCGCCCCAGCGCCAGGCCACCAGCCCGTCGCCGAGATCGATCCGTTCGTCGGCGTCCGGGACGGCCAGCACGGGTGGTGGCCGCACATGACGCCGCGGTGTGAGCATCATCCGCCGGAAGAACGGCGCGACGAGGCTGGGTACGACGTAGCTCGCGGCGGCAAGGGCCGAGATGGGCAGGGGAAGCGTCGCCATGGCAAACTCCCGATAAGTGCAACTGCACTTATCTGCGCTCCCGCGCCGCACGTCTCAAACGAACTTGCCTGCGAATTTACGTAACTTTTCTTCATGCATGGCTTGTCTGCAGACGCGGCCTTGCACGATTGGCACCGGTAAACGTACGTTCAGCGCCCTCGGGAGGATTCAGTGACGATCAAGGGCGCTTTCGACGGCATTACCGTACTCGACTTCACGCAGGGCATTGCGGGACCGCACGCCTCCATGCTGCTCGCCTTGCATGGCGCGGACGTCATCAAGATCGAGCCACCGGAAGGTGACTGGGGTCGCGCCCTGGGCGAGCTGAAGGGTGATCACTGTGCCCACTCCGTCGCCTTCAACCGTGGCAAGCGCTCGATCGCGCTGGACCTCAAGTCGCCTGACGGCGTCGCCGTGGTGAAGAAGGTCGCCGCCAAGGCCCATGTGATCATGGAAAGCTTCCGGCCGGGCGTCATCTCGCGGCTGGGCTTCGGCTACGAGGAGATGAAGAAGCTGAACCCGAGCGTGATCTACTGCTCGGTGTCGGGCTTCGGCCAGACCGGCCCCTACAGCAAGCGTCCCACGGTCGACGGCCTGATCCAGGCCTTCAGCGGCATGATGGTGATGAACAAGATGCCCGACGGCACGCCGTGGCGTCAGGGCATGATCGCCGTCGACGTCACGACCGGCCTCTACACCTTCCAGGCCCTGTCGACCGCCCTGATGCGCCAGTTCCGCTACAACGAGGGCTCCTACATCGATTCCAGCCTGATGAAGGCGGCCGCTGCCTTCCAGGGCGCCAAGCTGATGGAATGGGTGTTCTCCAAGGGCGCGCCGCCAGTGCTCTACATGCCGGCCGGCAGCTACAAGTCGAAGAACGGCTACATCATGGTGAGCGCCATGCGGCCGCACCATTTCCGTCTGTTGTTCGAGCTGATCGGTCGCGACGACATCGCCAACGATCCCGACCTGCAGAGCCACGAGGATCGCATCAAGAACGCGCCCAAGATCATCAAGGCGCTGAACGAGACGATGCCCAGCAAGACCACCGAGGAGTGGATCGCGATCCTGCAGCCCAAGGACGTGTTCTGCGAGCGGGTGAACAACTACCAGGACTACCTCGATCATCCGCACGTCAAGGAGTCGGGCGCGCTCGACTGGATCGACCAAGACGGCTTCGGCCGTATGCCGGTCGCCAACATCGCGGGCCTGCCTCCGGCCTCGCAGCATGCGCCGCAGCAACATGCGCCGCATATCGGCGAGGATGGCCCGGATATCCTGCGTGAGCTGGGCTACAGCGCCGGCGACGTCGACGCGATGTTGGCGCGCGGCGGCGTGCGCGCGCCCACGCCGGCAGACAAAGCCGCGGACTGACTTCCGTCTCCCCGTTCATATGGGGAGGTGCCTGGGCCGCCGAGGCCCTGGAAGGTGTGGGTGGCCTAAGACGCTGATTACGCCGCCTTCAGGAAGGTCTCGATCTCGCGGCTGTTCTGCAGCCGCACGATACGCTTTTCTTCCGAAAGTCCCCGGCAGTCGCGGGCGAAGCGCTCGCGGTTGAGACGATGGGTCTTCAACGCCCAAAGCAGAATCGAATCGCGGCTGAACAGGGTGTTGCCGATCGTCTCGCGGTTGCCCGTGCCCCAGAGCTCCTCTCGGGTCACCACGCGCTTCACCGTGCGACGCACCAGACGCGACATCACCACGGGCAGCGGCAGGTCGAGCCAGATCAACGTATCGGCGGGCTTCCAGACCAGGTCGCGGACCTGGCCATAGTTGCCGACGACGATCCAGCCATCGCCAACCGTCTCGCGCTCGACGCGATGGCGGAACAGTTCGAGCGGCGCCGGCTGCCAGTCGCGGCCCCAGTAGAGCGCATCGAGTTCGATCACGCGCAAGCCAGCCTGGCCGGCCAGCCGCTCGGCCAGCCAGCTCTTGCCCGAACCTGTCGTTCCAAAGACCGCCACTCTCCGCATCGTCGAACTCTAGCGCCCGCGACTGCCCGCTCGCAGGGACGCTTTTCGCCACACCTCGTAATTGTTGCAGTAGGATTGCCGCCCATCCTTCATCGAGGCAGGTTGGCAAAATGCACATCGGCTTGATCGGCGGCATCGGCCCCGCCGCGACGGATTTCTACTACCGCGGCCTCATCGACCGGCACACCCGGGCCGGTACCGTGCTGGATCTCACCATCGCGCATGCCGACGCACGCCAGATGACGGGCAATCTCGCCCTCAAGGACACCAAGGCCCAGGCCGAAATCTTCGCCAGGCTGATCCATCGGATGGCCGCTGCGGGCGCCGAAGCCGCGGCTGTAACGTCGATGGGCGGGCACTTCTGCGCCAGAGACCTCGAAGCGATCTCGCCGCTGCCTCTCATCAACGCCATTCCCGCGGTGAACGAGGCGCTGCGCGCCCGCGGCCTCAAGCGGATTGGCATCATCGGCACGCGCAACGTCATGGAAAGCGGCCTCTATGGCGGCATCACCTCGGTCGAGGTCATCCGTCCCGAAGGCGAGAAGCTGGGGCAGGTTCACGACGCCTACGTGGCCATGGCTGTTCCCGGCCATGTGACGGAGGCGCAGCGCAGCCTGTTCTTCAAGATCGGCGCGGAGCTTTGCCGCAACCATGGCGCCGAAGCAGTCGTGCTGGGCGGCACCGACCTCTTCCTGGCCTTCGCCGGCCATGACCCCGGCTTCCCGGTCATCGACTGCGCCGACATCCATGTCGACGCGATCTACGCCAGGTCAGTGGGTCGCTGACGAACGGAAGACGGGCGAGCCTGCACTTCGAAGATCGCCACCGGCTGTGTCCTGCCCCTCACTACTACGGTGTCGACGGGACGCAGGGCGTAGGCCCCGGGGTCGTCCAGCCGATCCACGGTGAACTGCGAGACCAGCAGGGCCACGCGATAGTCCTTGGTCAGACTCTCCAGTCGGGCCGCGAGATTGACGGCATCGGAAATCACCGTGCCGTCCATGCGGTGCTGTTCGCCGATCGTGCCCATCATCAGGGAGCCGGTGTTGAGGCCGATCCCGATGACAATGGGTTCGGCGCCGGCCGCCAGGCGCGTCGCATTGAAGCGCTCGAGGATCGCCAGCATCGCGAGGCCCGCACGCACGCCGTCGTCGGCTTTCTCGAACAGCGCCATGATGGCGTCGCCGATATACTTGTCGATGAAGCCGCCATGCTGGGCGATCACCGGCCCCATCTCGGCCAGGTAGGCATTGATGAAGGCGAAGTTTTCGTCCGGCGACATCCGCTCCGACAGGGCGGTGAAGTTGCGGATGTCGGCGAACAGGATAGTCATGTCCTGGCGCTTGTTGTCGCCCAGCGCGACCGATCGGATGTTCGGCCGGCCGATCTTGGCGAGAAAGGCGCGCGGCACGAAGCGCTCGATCGACAGGTTGGTTTCCTTGAGATCGATGATGGTCGTCCGCACGGCGTCGCGCATGGAAGTGAAGCTCTGCGCCAACTGGCCGATCTCGTCGCGCCGTCCGACATTGGCGATCTGCTGCTCGAGATTGCCCTCCGCGATGGCGCCGGCTTCGTGCCGCAAGGTGAACAGCGGATCGAGGACCTGCCGCTGCAGCAGCCGCGCGGCGAGCCAGTAGATAAGCGGAAGCATCAAAGCCAGCACGATCATCGAACTCACGAACACATGGACGACCGCCTGTCGCGCCAGGCCGAGATCGAAGACCACCTTGCGGATCATCAACATGGCCCCGGGCCCATCGTCCTTGCCGTCCGATCCCGAGGCCTTGAAGACGCTGTATCGGGTCGTCAGCCGGTCCTGCGCTTCGGGCGGCCGGTAGCGGCCGGCATCGAGGACCTTCTCGACGATGGCCGGGGCGAGCTGTTGGCCGACATGGATCAACGACCAGGTACCGGTACTGCTGACCAGGTAGACATCGACGTCGCGGACGTAGGGATTGGAGTCCATGGCGTCGGCGAAGAGCTCCTCAAAGAAGTACCGGCCCATCCAGGCAAAATCGCTCCGCTGCAGCGTCTCGCGGACATCCGTTGAGGCTTCGATGATGTAGTCGCGGTCGGCCGGGCCGAAATAGCTGTAGGTCTTGAGCGTGTGGGTCGCGGCCGACAGATCAACGCCCGCGCTCCATACCCTGCCGCTGCCCATCACCCTGTCGAGAAAGTCGGTGAGCCGACCCTTGGGAAAGACGAAGCCGAGATCCGAGGGCAGGTTGGTCTGGAACACCCTGTAGTCGCGGTCGATGAAGTAGAGGTGGCCGATGCCGTACTGGGTCGCCAGCGCGTCCATCTCGGCGGACGACAGGCTCCGCGGATCGCGGCCGGCCCGCTCGACGTCGGCCGCGATCTGCGGCAACACCGTCTCCATATGCCGATGATTGCGCCTGTTCTCGCTCTGCAGCATGAGCTCGAACACGGCGAACCGCTCGCTGAGGCTCGTCTCGATCTTGCGCAGTTCTTCAGTCTGCGCCCCTGCGACCAGCCGGTACATGGCGACCGACGCCACGATCATCGTCACGAGGCTCGCGACCACCAAAACCGCGAGCAGAAACAAACCGGCCTTGCGCTTCATCCCGCGTGAGCGCGCCTCCTTCGACGCTTCTAGCTGTTCTGCCAGAGCCTCGTCGTATAGGCGCTCTCGACGTTGGCGTCGATCTGGGCCGCCACCTCGGCGCTCTCGCCGATGCTTTTCGCGATGATCTTGCCGAAGGAAATGCGGCCCGGCGCCGGCCAGGCTTTGGGATCCCAGAGCTTGGCGCGCACGATCGAACGGGCGCAGTGGAAGTAGCAGTGCTTGATGTGCACACGGGTCGCCAGCAGCGCCGGCTTGCCGAGCGAGCTCAACGACGCGAGCAGATCGGCATCGTCGTAGATTTCGGCCGTCCCGGAGATACGCAGCGTCTCGCCGGTCGCCGGCACCAGTGCGATGATGCCGACCTTGCCGGTCGCCAAGATGTTGCTGAGACCGAAGGCCAGGTTGTTGCCGACCCGCTCGGGGATCAGCAGTGTCCGGGAGTCCTCGATGCGGATGAAGCCGGGCTCATCGCCCTTGGGCGAAACCTCGACCGTGCCGTCCTCGGCTGTCGTGCCGACCAGCGCGAACGGACAGCGCTTCAGGAACTCGGTCGACTGCTCGTCGAGCGCGTCGAGGATCTTGCTGCGCGCCGTGGGACGCGGTTCGGCGATGATGCGGCGGAGGTCTTCCGTCGAGTTGAGGCGCGCCATTCGGCAGGGCTCCCTTTAGGAATCGTTCGCAGCACAATCGACTACAAGACGGCGGGTTTCAACCTCGCGCCTTATGGGGACTCTCCAGCCCATCCATGTTGACGTAAAGCCGGCGCAGCGCGGCCTTGAGCTGCTCGGTTTCCTCTGCATTGAAACCTTGCAGCGCCACCTTCTCGTAGCGTTCGGCGATGGGCAGGAGGCGTCGCGTCAGGCGGCGGCCCTCCGGCGCAACATGCAGGACGACGACGCGGGCGTCCTCGGGATCGCGGCGGCGCGCCACCAACGCCTTCTTCTCCATGCCATCGACCAGCCGCGTGAGCGTCGATACGTCGATCGACGTCGTCGCCGAGAGATCGCCCATGCGCTGCCCGTCGCGCTCGCGCAGCGCAGCAAGCACACGCCAGATCTGCAAGGTGGCGCCCAGCGGGCGAACCGCCTCGCCGAACGAGGTCGCGATCCGCGCACCGGCACGATTGAGCAGATAGGGCAGGTAGGAGCCGAGTGGACCCATCGGCTCAGCCGGCAAAGTGCGGCGCGATCTCGCGCATGAAGCGCTCCATCTGCTCCTTCACCATCGCATGCGGCTTCTGCCCGTAGTTGAAGTAGAGGATCACCTCGGCGACACCGGCCGCCTCGACCTGCTTCAGCGTGTCGACGATATGCTGCGGGCTGCCGCAGAGGATCGACTTGTCGGTCAGTTTCTCCGGCCGCATGTCGCGCAGGATGTTCACGATATCGACGAAGTACTTGTAGGTGGGTGGCACCTTCTCGCCCGACGACGATGGGAACGCCGCGATCAGCGCATCCTGGAAATAGCGCACCAGCGCTTCCTTGCCGTACTGCTCCTCTTCCGGCGTCGAAGCGATGTGCACGAAGTAGGAGCACATGGCGCGCCGCATCGGCCGCTTGAAGCCCGTCTCGCAGGTCTCACGATAGACGCGCACGGCGTCGGCCAGCGAGCCGTAGACCATGGCCGCCGCAAAGGGCGCATAGATCACGTTCCAGTCGTTCTTGGCGGCAAGCTCCATCGACGGCCGCGAGAAGCACGCGACATAGGGCCGGAGCGGCTGCTGCGCCGGCTTCGGCCGGATTTCGACGTCCTTGAATTCGTAGAACTTGCCCTTGTGCGACCACTTGCCGGTTTCGGTCCAAGCGCGCCACACGATCTCGAGTCCCTCGGCGAACAGCTCGGAGGACTCCTCGAACGGCGCCTGGAACGGCTCGTACTCCTTGCGGTCGTAGCCACGGCCAGCCGCGAAATCGACCCTACCGCCGGAGAGAAGATCGAGCGTCGCCCACTCCTCGGCGACATGCAGCGGGTGATGAACCGGCAGGAGCGTGACCGCCGGCGCCAGGCGCAGCTTCGTCGTGGCGCCCGCAAGCTGTGCCAGCATTGCCAGCGGCGAGGCGTTGACGCCCAGCAGGTTGAAATGGTGCTCGCCAATCCAGGCCGAGTTCAGCCCGACCTTCTCTGCCCACAGCGCCTCGGCATAGATGTCCTTGAGGAAGTCCTCGGCTGTGCGCGTGTTTCCCGGATAACGGTTGTCGCTCAGCGTGAAGTAGCCGAATTGCATGATCGCCTCCCGTTTTGGCGATCATCCGCTCCTCTCGATATATTTGCAAATGCAAATATATCACAAAGCCGTCACTGCTTCAGAAGTCCGCGGTCAGAGACAGGCGGAAGGTTCGCGGCATGCCGAGGAAGAGGCTGGTCGGGCCGGTGCCGCCGGCCCAGTAGTTGGTGTCGAGCAGGTTCTCGACGGCGAAGCGGGCGACCAGCAGCTTGCCCTTGGCGCCGGGGTTCTCGAACGCGTAGCGCGCACCCACGTCGAAGCGGGTCCAGTCGGGCAGCATGCGGCGCGGCCAAGTCGTGTCGAAATACTGCGCGCCGGTATAGACCACGCGCCCGGTCAGAGTGAGGCCCGGCACGAAGGGCGTGTCCCATTCGCCGCCGAGGTTGAGCTGCAGCGTGGGCGCGAAGGGCGCAATCCAGCCGTCGGTGGTGCCGCCTGCCGTCTTGGTCAGCACGGCGCTGAGCAGCATCAGGCCGCCGACGACGCGCACACCCTCGATCGGCTCGCCGAAGAAATCGAACTCCAGCCCCTGGTTGCGCTGCTCGCCGCCCAGAACCTGCGTGTTGGTCGGAACGTCGGTGATCAGGCTCGGCCGCGAGATCTGGAAGGCGCTCATGGTGGTGGTGAGCTTGCCCCAGTCGACCTTCACGCCGACCTCGTACTGCGTCGACTTGAAGGGCGGGAAGACCTGGCCGGCATTGACGAAATTGCTGGGCACGGTCGAGCCCTGCTGCAGGCCCTGGATGAAGTTGCCGTAGAGCGAGACGTTCTGCCAGGGCTTGAAGACCAGCGCCACCGAGGGGCTGAGCGCGGCCTGGTCGTAGCCGTCGGTCTGCGCGCCGGTCGTCGCATTGAAATTGGCCGACTGGACCCGCTGCAGGCGCGCGCCAACCGTCAACTGGATGCGCTTCTCGGCGGCCGTCAAGGTGTCGGCCAGCGCCAGGCTGGAGAGCGTGGTGTTGCTGGTCTTGTTGGCGACGCCCATCGGAATGTTGGGCTGCGTGACGGCGACGCTGTTGTAGATGTTGGTGGCGAAGGGCGCGCCGTTGACGACGGCGAAACCGCTGCCCCAATCGAGGGTCGTCGCGCTGAAGGCGATCTCGTGACCGATCGGGCCGGTCTCGGCCCGGGCGCGCACGCCGACCTCGGCCGTCAGGTAGGTCTGGTACTGCGACAGCGTGTTGGGCGTCACGGTGCTGTTGCCGGCGAAATTGGTGGCGATCACCGACACGGCGTTGCGCAGCGCGCCGACGCGGTTGTCGTGCGCGCCAAGGGTGGCATAGGCGGTGACCTGCTCGGTGATGTCGAACTCGCCACGAACCACGCCGAACAGATCCTTGCGCTCCTGGGAGTTCCAGGGCTGGCCGCCGGGATTGTTGCGGATATTGGGAGCCCAGGGCAGCGGCACACCGCTGGCCACACCCAGGAACGGCAGCACGCCGCCGATATACTGGTACTGGTAGCCGAGATCGGCCGAGAGCCTGAAACGCTCGCCGCGATAGTCGAGGCCGAGCAGCGCCAACCCTCGCTGGTCGGTGTTCCACTGGATGTCGGTCTGGCCGGCGCGGAAGACGCCGTTGAAACGCACGCCGAACTCCTTGTTCTCGCCGAAGCGGCGCGCCACGTCGATATGGCCGCCGACCTGGCCGCTCGACAGGTAGTTCGCGGTGAGCTGCGTCAGGCCGTCATCGGGTGCGCGCTTGGGGACGATGTTGATCGAACCGCCGATCGCGTCGCCCGGCGGCAGACCGGTCAGCATGGCGCTCGGCCCCTTCAGCACCTCGACCCTCTCGGCGATTTCGGCCATCGGCGAGTAGGTCGGCAGGATGCCGTAGAGGCCGCCATAGGTCATGAAGCTCGTCGCCGCGAAGCCTCGGATATGCATGTTGTCGCCGGGTGTCGCGCCGTCGGGCACGCTGGAGCGCACCGACGGATCGTCGTTCAGCACGTCGCGGACCGTCTTGGCCTGCTGGTCCTGTGCCTTCTTCGCGGTGTAGCTCGTCTGGTTGAACGGCGTGTCCATCACATCGCGGTTGCCGAGCAGGCCGAGCTGGCTGCCGGTCGCGACCTGGCCACCGGCATAAGGCGGCGGGATGTTGTCGATCATGGCCTGCGGTGGCACGCCATAGCCTTGGACCTGTACGGGATCGAGATACACACCACCAGAACCGCTTGTGGCGCCCGAGATCGTCACCGCTCCCGCAGACGTAAATTGATAGGCAAGGCCCGTACCGCCCAACAGCGTGCGAAGCGCCTGCTCCGTCGCCATCAGCCCATTCAGCGCAACGCTTGTCTTGCCCGCGACGGCAGCGGGATCGAACGCGACCTGCAGGCCCGACTGGCGACCGAAAGCCGTCAGCGCCTGCGCCAGTGGTTGTGCCGGAATATCGAAAGCGACGGTGCGGCTTGCCTGCGCTTCCAGTCGAGGCGTTTGATCGTGTCGTTCCTGTGCGAGGACGGGCGACGACAGCACCAGTATCGCCGCGCTCGCGAAGCCGCCCACGGCGCCTCGCCCCTTCTTGCGCGCCCACTCCGTCCGATCGATCGACGTCACAGCAACTCCCCCACAAGGTGACATGTGCGGTAGAGCGGCGGCGACGCACAGAGGAGAGAGCCTCGACGTCGATCCGATTCAAGGGCGCGTCGAAAATTTTGTAGATGTCAGGGGCTCGAAACCACCACCAGATAAGGGGTGATCCTTGTCGTGGAGCCGCCGTGTGTGCGCACGGCGGCTTGCAAGGCCTCGACCGGCCGACGCAGATCGAAGACACCCGACACGCGACGTTCGGCCAGCGCGCGGTCAGGCAACATCACGACGCCGGCATAGTGACGGCCGAGTTCTTCCACGATTTCCGCCACCGTGGCCTTGTCGACGATCAGACGGCGCTCGCGCCATGCAGCGACATCGGCCGGGGCGATTTCGGATTTCGCCATCTGCTCCGACTTCCTGTCCATGGTGAGCCGCTGGCCGCGCACCAGCGATACCGCCGTGCCCTTGCTACGTGCTGTTGCCACTTCGACGGTTCCGGACTGAACGGCGACTGAAACAGAGTCAGCCGACCGCCCTACATCGAAAGCAGTGCCGGTAACCGTGACGGTCACGTCTTCAGCGACGACCACGAACGGCCGGTCCGCTGCCGGGACGACCTCGAAAAAGGCCCGTCCCGACAACAAAATCACCTCCCGCCGTGCCGCAGCGTAGTGCGTAGCAATGGCACTCCCAGCGTCGAGCGAGACGGTGCTGCCGTCCTCCAGCGTGATGGTGCGCAGCTCGGCCGTACCGGTGCTGTAATCCGCAGCGAGCCAGAGCTGTAGGGATGGCAGGAACAGGAAGGCGAGGCAGGCCGCCAGGGCGACCGCAGCGTAGCCCGCGCGCCGGATGGCGCGGGGACGCGCCGGGCGAATTGGCGGTGGTGGCTCGGCTTCGAAGGTTGCTCGCAGGTCTTCGTAGTCGGGGGGCAAGGCATCGGCCACTCGCGCCATACGCTCGACGTCGGCATAGGCGCGTCGACGCGCGGCGCTGCCTGCAAGCCAGGCGTCGAGGTCCGCTCGCACAGCCACGTCTCCAGGCGCCGCATCGATACGCATGCGCCAATCGACGGCTTCGGCCAGCAGATCGTCGTCCGTCGGTTCGCCTGTCATTGCCACCAAGGAGAGTGCGCCGGCGACCGCGGGAGCGGTCGCGCTACGAAGTGGGACAATTTCAAAGGCGCGGTTTCAAGGGGTAGGCGCAAAAAGAAGCCAAGCATTTCACTGCTTCAGGTTCCTCAGTCGCTTGGCCCCATGGATCATGGCCGTCCTGACGAGCTGCTGGGCACGGGAAACGGAAACACCCAGCCGATCGGCCACCTCGCGCAGGGGACGACCTTCCAGTCGGTTCATATTGAAGGCAAGCCGCGTCCGCTCGGGCAGCTCGACCAGAGCGGCGGCCAGCTCGCGCAGTTCGTCGCGATGGAGAAGCACCGTCTCGGCAGAGGGCGCATCGCTCGCCACCGAGGCAATTTCCTCACTGGTGCGGGATCCTGCGGCGTCCATCGACGAACGCCGGACCCAGTTCAGCGCAAGATTGCGGACGACGGCGTAGAGGTAGGCAAGAGGGTGCAGGATGGGCTCCCCTTGCGGAGATGCCCCTTTCTCGCTCGCCACGCTGAAGCGGATATAGGCCTCCTGCACGACGTCCTCGGCCTGCGCCTGCGATCCCAGGATGCGGGCGGCGTAGTCGACCAGGGAGCGACGATGCTCGACGAAGAGGGCCGTGGTGTCCGAAGGCACAGCGCTTACTTTTGTTCCCCAAAACCGGCCTCGCACAGCAGGCCGAAGCGGCGGGCACCGTATCTTTATTGAGAATTACTCGCAATTAGAAATACGCAGGGTGCCCTTCACGAAGCCGGTCCGCGGATCAGGACCCTGCAGCCGGCGACGCGACCTCCGACAGAGACACGACCCAGTCGCGGAACGCTTTGATCTTGCGGCGCCGGATCGCCTCGGGCGGGTAGACGACGTAGTAGGCAAAATCCGAAGACCGCTTGAACTCGAACGGCACGACCAGGCGGCCGGCCTTGAGATCGGGCTCGACCAGCGGATTTCGGCCGAGCGCGACGCCCAGCCCGTCCATGGCGGCCTGATAAGTCGCGAGCGCAAAGTCGAACGAGAGGCCGCGCGAGGCATCGACACCCTTCACGCCCGCGGCGGTCAGCCAGACCTGCCAGTCGTCTGGGAAGTTGATGCTGTGCAGCAGGGTGAAACGCTTGAGGTCGGCCGGCTTCTTGAGCCCGTTCGGCCCTTTGATGAGGGACGGCGCGCAGACCGGCATCACGTCCTCGTCGACCAGACGTTCCGCCACCAGATTCGGCCACTGCCCGCGCCCGTAACGGATGCCGATGTCGACATCCTCGCGCGAGAATTCGACCAGCGACGTGCCAGTCGAGATCCGGACGTCGATCTCCGGATTGGCGCGCTGGAAGCCGCCCAGCCGCGGGACCAGCCACTTCATGGCGAAGGACGATGTGGTCGTTACCGTGAGGTGACCGCCGCGATCCTTCTGCAGGAGCTTCTCGGTGGCCTCGTTGAGCTGGTCGAACGCCGACCGCACGGCCGGCAGGTAGGCCTGGCCAGCCTCCGACAGCAGAAGCGAACGATTGCGCCGCACGAATAATTTTAATCCGAGCCTCTGTTCAAGCCCCCTCACCTGATGGCTGATCGCCGCCTGGGTGACGCTCAATTCCTCGGCAGCATCCGTGAAACTCATATGACGCGCCGCGGCCTCGAAAGCACGCAAACCGTTAAGCGGTGGAAGGCTTCGCTTCATGGGGTTCCTATCGCATGAGTTATTTTAATCAAAACAGGACAAAGGGTCATTTGTAAAGGGGGGCCTCGAAGCGCACATCAGCCCCAGCACACGACAACACTTTTGGGAGAAGTCCCATGGCAAACATCTCGCTTCACTACAGTTCGAACGCCCCGCTTGCCGGCACCTTCGCCGCCTTCGGCATGATCCTCGCCACCTGGCGCAAGCGCACCAAGGAGCGCCGCGAACTCGCGCAGATCGACTCCCGCATTGCGCGTGATTTGGGGATCAGCCCGACGGAAATCCAGTTCGAGGTGAACAAGCCCTTCTGGCGCGTCTGATATCGAAATCCGGAGCGGGCCCGTCCTTACCCTGCGCGGGCCTATCCCTCTCCGGACACTAGCCGGCGGTCGATCTTCTGCCTCCCTGTCGACCGCCGGCTTTTTCTTTGCCCCGCTTTTTCTTTGACCACGCTCCGGCCTCTGCTAGAGCCCGCGCGTGGCGCTTTCCGAACAACAGATCCAGACCCTGGGCCGTGAGGCCTTGCAGCGCGCAGCGGCAGGTGACTTTGCCGGCGCCGAAGCAGGCTTTGCCCGCATCGTTGGCGAACGGCCGAACTCCGGCCAGGCCCTCCATCTCCTGGGACAGGTCCGGCTGAAGCTCGGCCGCTTCGCCGAGGCGCGCGAGCCGCTGGAGCGCGCCGCCAAGTTCCTGCCGCGCGAGGCGACGGCGCAGACCAATCTTGCTGGCTGCCTGATGCAGCTCGGCCAGCACGAGCCGGCGCTGGAGGCGTTGGCACGGGCTGCACGCCTGAAGCCAAACGACCCGGCGATTGCGCACAACACGGGTCGCGCGCTCGAAGCGCTGGGCCGCACCGACGAAGCCGAGCGCGCCTACGATCTCGCCCTTTCCGTCGACAATCGCCTGCTGCCAAGCCTCAGCGCCCGCGCGGCCCTGCTGGCAGCGCGCGGCGAATGGGCCGGCGCTTTGGCCGATCTCGACACAGCACTGGTCAGCCGGCCGAACGATCCGCAGTTTCGACAGCGCCGCGGCGAGCTGCTGCTGCGCCAGGGCGACTGGTGGCGCGGTCTCGCCGATCATGAAGCGCGGCTGGAGATGCCAGGCGAACGCTACGCCCCTGCATTGCCGCTTTGGCAGGGAGAGCCGCTCGACGGTCGCCTGCTGATCTATCCCGAACAAGCCGATATCGAGAGCGACGAAGCGTTGCGCGACGTGCTGATGCTCGCGCGCATCGAGGGCATCGTTGAATGCGCCTCTGTACTTGCCGGACATCTGGCCGCGCCGACGATCTCGCGCGGTGAGCCACTGGAAGGCTTTGTTGCTGCCGCACCGCTGCGCAGCCTGCCGCATCTGCTGGGCTGGTCGCTCGACGCCTTGCCGCCACCCGTCGCTTTGAAGACGCAGGCCGAGCCGTCGTCACGCATCGGCTGGTTCAGCCACCGCGAGCCACCGGCCGGTCTCGACGTGGAGCGCGATGCGACTCAGGTGGCGAGCTGCCGCTTTGTGGTCGGCGACGACACCTGGCCCACGCATCTTGCGGCGTCGCTCGGAATCAGAACGCTGTTCCTTCTGCCGCGTATCGCAGACTGGCTCTGGGGACCGAGGCTCGGAACAACACCCTGGTATGCGTCTGCCGAACTGCTGCATGACGAAGACAGCGAGGGACTGGCGGCGCGGCTCGCCGGGTGCTGATATCCGCGTCCTGCGGCGGAAACTCAACCCAAAGGCCAAACCCCATGGGCAAGACCCTGTTCGACAAGATCTGGGACAGCCACGTCATCACCGACCTCGGCAACCGCTTCGTGCTGCTGCATATCGACCGTCTGCTGCTGCACGACATGTCCGGCGGCAAGGCGCTGAAGGAAGCCATCGAGAAGGGCTATCCCCCTGCGCAGCCGCGCCTGACCTACGGCACACCCGACCACACGATGTCGACGAAGCCGGGCCGGACCGAGAAGACCCATCCGCCCGGCGAGCCGCTGATCCTGTCGATGCGCGAGACCACGAGCGCCTACGGCATCAAGCTGTTCGACCTCGGCCAGGACGGTCAGGGCATCGTGCATGTCATGGGGCCCGAGCAGGGACTGACCTTGCCCGGCACCACGCTGGTCTGCGGCGACAGCCACACCTCCACGCATGGCGGCATGGGCTCGCTCGCCTTTGGCATCGGCTCTTCCGAGTTGGTGCACGTGATTGCGACTCAGACGATGGTGCAGCGGAAGCCCAAGCGGCTGCGCGCCAGCTTCGAAGGCAAGCTGATGCCGGGCGTGACAGCCAAGGACATGATCCTCCACCTGATCGGCGAACTCGGCACGGCGGCCGGCACAGGCTATTCCGTCGAATATGCAGGCTCGGCGGTGCGGGCCCTGCCGATCGAAGCGCGCCTTACACTCTGCAACCTCACCATCGAGATGGGCGCGCGCACCGGCATGGTGGCGCCCGACGACACGACCTACGAGTACCTGAACGGCCGCGACTATGCGCCGAAGGGCGCGATGTGGGATCGCGCGGTGGCGCACTGGCGCACGCTGCCCTCCGATCCCGATGCGGAGTTCGATCGCGAGCACACGGTCGACATGAAGAATGTCGCGCCGCAGATCACCTGGGGCACCAGCCCCGAGCACGTCATCGCCGTCGACCGCGCCATTCCCGATCCCAGCACCGGCCCGGAAGAAAAGCGCGGGGCCTGGGAGGCGGCACTCAAGTATCAAGGACTCGAACCGGGCAAGCCGATCGAGGGCACCAAGGTCGACTGGGTGTTCATCGGCTCCTGCACCAACTCCCGCATCTCCGACCTGCGCGCTGCGGCGACCATCGTGAAGGGGCGGCACAAGGCGGATCATGTCACGGCCTGGGTCGTGCCCGGCTCGGTGCGCATCAAGCAGGAGGCCGAGGCCGAAGGGCTGGACCGCGTGTTCCTCGACGCCGGCTTCGAATGGCGCGAACCCGGCTGCTCGATGTGCCTCGCTTCGAACGGCGAGCGCGTGCCACCCGGCAAGCGCAGCGTCTCGACGTCCAACCGCAACTTCGTCGGCCGCCAGGGTCCCGGGGCGCGCACCCATCTTGCGAGTCCGGCCATGGCAGCAGCGGCTGCCATCAAGGGCGCGATCGCCGACGTAAGGAAGATCTGACCATGGACAAGTTCACCAAGGTGACCGGTGTCGCGACGCCGTTGATGCGTCAGAATGTCGATACCGATCTGATCATCCGCATCGAGCGGCTGGTCGACAATGTGACCCGCGACGGTCTCGGGCCTTATTGCTTCGAGCAGATCCGCTTCAAGCCGGACGGCAGCGAAGACCCGGACTGCATCTTCAATCAGAAGCCCTATCGCGACGCCCCGATCATCCTGAGCCGCGAGAATTTCGGCTGCGGATCGAGCCGCGAGGGCGCGGTATGGGCGCTGAAAGGCATGGGCATCCGCGCGGTGATCGCGCCCTACTTCGGCGACATCTTCAACAACAACTGCTTCCAGAACGGTCTGCTGCCGGTGGCGCTGCCGATCCACGAGATCGAACAGCTCGCCGACGAGATGAAGGCCTCGCCGGGCAATGCCCGCGTGACCATCGATCTCGAGAACTGCCAGGTCGTCTCGCCGACCGGGCGCACCATCCCCTTCCAGATCGACGCGCGGCGCCAGCATGCGATGCTGAACGGGCTCGACGACATCGCCCAGACCATGGCGCGCAAGGACGAGATCGCGGCGTGGCAGACACAGGACAAGACGGCGCGGCCCTGGGTGTGGCTATAGTCGCTTGACCCCGCTCCACGTCGCGGCAGCGCTCCTCATCGTGGCGATGTGGGGGCTGAACTTTACCGTCATCCGCTTCGGCCTCGACGAATTCACGCCCTTCACTTTCGCGACCTGGCGCTTCGTGCTGGGCGCGCTGCCGATCCTGTTCGTACCGAAGCCCGCAATCTCCTGGGGCACCCTGGCCGGCATCGGCGGTTTCATGTTCACCGGCCAGTTCGTCTTCCTGTTCTTCGCCATGGAGGCAGGCCTGCCGCCCGGCCTCACCTCCGTGCTGGTGCAGATGCAGGGGCCGCTCACGGTCGTGCTGGCCGCCCTCTTCCTGCGCGAGCACGCGACGCGCGGCCAGTGGCTGGGGCTCGCCATCGCGGTCGTAGGCGTCGTGCTGATTGCCCGCACCGTCGAGGGCACGGCCAGCCTCTTCGCCATCGGACTTGCGCTCCTGTCCGCGCTCACGTGGGCGACCGGCAATCTCTTCTTCCGCTCGGCCCGCGGCGTATCGATGTTCGCGGTGACGGTCTGGGCGAGCGTGTTGCCGCCTCTGCCTCTCGGTATTGCCGCGATGGTGATCGACGGACCGACGGCCCTGCTCACGCCGCTGCTGGCGCCGACCTGGCGCGGCTGGTTCGTGCTCTTCTACACGGTCGTCCCCGCGATGTGGCTGGGCTACCTGATCTGGGGCACGCTGTTGCGCACCTACCCGGCCGCGAAGATCGGACCCGTATCGCTGCTCGTGCCCTGTGCGGCCCTGACCTTCGCCGCCCTGCTGGTCGGCGAGCCCGTCGGAGGCATGCGCCTGCTCGGCATCATCGTCGTGCTGGGCGGCGTGGCGACGGGGGTTTATGCTTCGGCGCGCCGGATGCGCTGAAGACCACCGGCGGCACCGCACGGTTGACCACCTCGCGCAGCGCAAAGCTCGATTCGATGCGCGCGACACGCGGCAGCCGCGACAGTTCGGTACGGTGTATGCGCTCGAAATCCTGGATGTCGCGCGCCAGCACGGTGACGATGTAGTCGTCGGTTCCCGACATCAGGAAACATCGGATCACCGAAGGGCAGGCCACAACTCCAGCCTCGAAGGCCTTCAGCGCATCCTCGCTCTGGCTCTCCAATGTGATCCGCACCAGGACCGTGGTGGCCAGCCCGAAATGCGCGAGATCGAGCACCGCCTGGTAGCCCTGAATGATGCCGCCCTCCTCCAGCGCTTTCTGCCGTCGCGCGATCGCCGTGCTGGAAAGACCGATGCGCGTCGACAGATCGACCTGACTCACTCGCGCATTGGCCGTGAGCTCCGCCAGGATCGAAGCATCGATACGGTCCATGGGATTGGGTTTCGAATCCTGCGCCATTTGCCTCCAAGGCGCCGATTTCCAGCGCGAACTTACGAGATCATCGCAAGATCGCAGGATATCGAACCAAATCCCTTGTTAAAGAAATATCCTCAACTTGGAGGAGCGTTCCATGCGCGTCGGAGTGCCGAAGGAGATCAAAACCCATGAGTACCGCGTCGGGCTGACGCCCGGCGCGGTTCGAGAGTATGTCCATGCCGGTCACGAGGTGCTGGTGGAGACGACGGCCGGTTCCGGTATCGGCGCCGACGACGATGTCTACCGCAGGGCCGGCGCCACCATCGCCAACACAGCCGCCGAGGTCTTCGCCACCGCCGACATGATCGTGAAGGTGAAGGAGCCGCAGCCCAACGAATGGGTCCGCCTGCGGCCGGGCCAGATCCTTTTCACCTACCTGCATTTGGCCGCGGACCCTGAACAGGCACGCGGCCTTCTTGCGTCGGGCTGCACTGCCATCGCCTACGAAACCGTGACCGACGCCCATGGCGGCCTGCCGCTGCTGGCGCCGATGAGCGAAGTCGCCGGCCGGCTGTCGATCGAGGCTGCGGGCAATGCTCTGCAGCGGCACAGGGGCGGACGCGGACTTTTGCTCGGCGGCGTACCTGGCGTGGCACCGGCCAAGGTCGTGGTGCTGGGTGGCGGCGTGGTCGGCACGCATGCCGCGCGCATGGCCGCGGGCCTCGGCGCCGATGTTTCCGTCCTCGACCGCTCGCTGCCACGCCTGCGTGAACTCGACGAGCTGTTCGAGGGCCGCGTGCGCACCCGCTACTCGACCCTGGAAGCGGTCGAAACCGAAGTGTTCTCGGCTGACGTGGTGATCGGCGCCGTGTTGATCGCGGGCGCCAGCGCGCCGAAGCTGGTGACGCGGGCGATGCTGAAGTCGATGAAGCGCGGCGCAGTGATCGTCGACGTCGCCATCGACCAGGGCGGGTGTTTCGAGACCTCGCATCCGACCACGCATGCCGACCCGACCTATGAGGTCGACGGCGTCATCCACTATTGCGTCGCCAACATGCCCGGCGCCGTGCCACTCACCTCGAGCGAAGCGCTGAACAACGCGACCCTGCCATTCGGTCTGGCACTCGCGAAGAAGGGCCTGGCGGCGGTCGCGGAGAACCCGCACCTGCGCGCCGGCCTCAACATCCATCGTGGCCGCTTCACGCACAAAGCGGCGGCCGAGAGCCTCGGGCTTCCGTTCTCGCCGGCCGACGAGACAATCGCGGCTTAGTCATTCATCTCCCCATTCAGATGGGGAGGTGCCCCTGTAGTCAGGGGCGGTGGGGTCAGAAGCCTCGGTGACGCCGCGGCTTTTGACCCCTCCGTCGCCGCAGACGGCGACACCTCCCCCGATGACGGGGGAGGAGCGCTTACGCCTTCTGCAGGCCGCACCACTCGGCGATGAACAGCGCCGTCGACTGGGTGATCTTGCGGATCGACTCGAGGTTCACCCGCTCGTCGAAGCCATGAACGTCGTCCGACTGCGGCCCATAGACCAGTGCGGGCAGGCCGGCATAGAGGCCGAAAAAGCGGGCATCGGTCGTGCCGGTCGTCCGGCGGTCGTCGAGCTCCGCACCGAACACCGTCTTGTGCGCGTCCGCCAGGATGTCCCGCACATGCTCGTGGTTCTTCAGGACGTACGGCTCGGCCTGGAAACCCTCCCAGCTCACGGTCGGCAGGTTGTTGCCGAGGAAGGGATCGTTGGCTGCGGCCTGACGGATCACGTCCTCAACCTCCTGCCGGCATTCCTTGAGGGTCTGCGTCGGCAGCACGCCCACGCGCATGTCGAAGGTGCACCAGGACGGCACCGAACTTGCCCAGTCGCCGCCGGCGATCTTGCCGACGTTGAAGTTCACCGGATGGTGATGGTCGCAGTAGTGCTTGTCGTGGGCCTTCAGCGCGTTCCACTTCTTCTCGAGTTCGCGCAGCTGCTGAATGATGCGATAGGCGGACTCGATTGCGTTCGAGCCGGCATCGGCCTTGTAGACGTGGACCGGGTGGCCGGTGACCTTGACCTGGAACCACATCACGCCGACCTGCGCGACCGTGAGCGTGCAGCCCGACGGCTCGGGGATCAGCGCGGCATCGGCGCGATAGCCCCGCTGCAGGCAGGCGAGCGCGCCGTTGCCCGTGCACTCTTCCTCGACTACCGACTGCTGGTAGACGTCGGCCGCCGGCATGTAGCCCAAGGCGCGCAGCGCACGCAGCGCGAAGACGTTCAGGATCAGCCCGGCCTTCATGTCGCCCGAACCGCGACCATACATCCAGCCGTCTTTCACGTAGGCGTCGTACGGATGGCGCGCCCACATCTCGTGCGGCCCTTCAGGCACGACATCGATATGCCCGTTGAGGATCAGCGACCGGCCCTTCGGGTTCGAGGGCCGCCAGGCGCCGACGACGTTCCAGGCATCGTCATAGTCCAGGCTGTGCGGCGAGTAGCCCGGCAGATGCTTCAGGTCGTCGATCTTGATCTGCCAGCGGTCGATGCCGAGCCCGTCCTCCTTGAACAGGCGCGCCATCATGTCCTGCGCCGGCGCCTCCTGGAACCTCGTCGAGGGGATTCTCACCAGATCGGCCAGCACCTTGGTCTGATCGTCGAAACGACGATCGACCTCGTTCATGATTTTCGTCTTCACGGCAGCATCGAGCATCACTCAACTCCTGAAACGAGCCCTCAGTTCCAAGCCAGCTTGCGCGCACGCCGTTGCGAGCGCGACAGCATGGCCGCCGGGACGAGAGCGACGAGGGCCACGACGCCTACAATGATGAAGGTATCGGAGAATGCCAACATCTGTGCTTTGCCGTGTACGATGGCGCCGAGATATTCCAGCGCGCCGGCCTTCTGCTGCTGGAACGGCAGACCGCTCCTCTGCAGCAACTGCTCGACCTGAGTGAGCAACCGCTCGGTGGTGCGGTTGCCCCAATCCTGCGTGCCGGTCAGTGCATCGGCATGGAAGCGGGTGCGGATCTCGAAGAAGGCCACCATCAGGTTGATACCGAAGGCGCCGCCGAGCTGGCGCATGAAGTTCGCGACGCCCGCGCCCTGGCGCACCTTGTCGGCGGGCAGCGCCTTCAGCGAGGAGGCATTGAGGCTGGGATTGATGAAGCCCAGCCCTAGGCGCGAGACCATCACCATGGCAACCAGCGTCCAGAAGGTCGTGTCGATGTCGGCCGCGGCCATCCAGACGAAGCCCAGCGAGAAGAGCAGCAGCCCGCCGATGATCATGGTCGAGGCCGGCATGGCGTCCGAGAGGCGGCCGGCCAGCGGGAAGATGAAGGCCAGCATGATGCCTGCCGGCATCATCATCAGGCCGGCCTGCAGGGGCGTGAAGCCGATGATGGTCTGCACGAACACCGGCACGATATAGGTCGAGCCCATCATGCCGGCGCCGAAGATGAAGGCGATCAGCGCCGCCGCCGAGAACTCGACGTTGCCGAAGATGCGCACGTCGAGCAGCGCGCGCGGCGTGTAGAGCTCCCAAACCACGAAGGCCACCGTCGCCACGGCCCCGCCGACCAGACGCAGGACGATGCCGTCGGAGGCCCAGCCCTCGCGCTGGCCATCGGCGATGCCGGTCATCAACCCGAAGAGCGCCAGGCAAAGAAGCGCGAAGCCCAGCCAGTCGAACGGCGGGATGACCCGCGGGACGGGTCGCGTCGGCATGAACACCAGGCCCATGACCGCGGCGATCACGCAGAAGGGCAGCGAGATGAAGAAGACGTAGCGCCAGGAGAAGTATTCGATCATCAGCCCGCCGAGGGTCGGGCCGATGGCGGGCGCAAAGACGACGCCGAGGCCAAACACACCCATCGCCATGCCGCGGCGATCGGCGGGAAAGACGGTGAAGATTGTGGCCATGACCAGAGGCTGCGCCACCCCGGCGCTGAAGCCCTGCAGGACGCGGGCGAAGATCAGTGCATCCTCGGTGGGCGCGGTGCCGCCCATCACGGCGCCGACGGAGAAGAAGAACAACGCGCCGACGAAGGTGCGCCGCTCGCCCAGCACGCCGGTCAGCCAGGCGTTGATCAGCATGCCCGCCGTCATGGTGGCCATGTAGGCCGACGACATCCACTGCGCTTTGTCCTGGCCGATGCCGAAGGCGCCCATCACGTCGGGCACCGCCACGTTGACCGTGGTCATGGCCAGCACCATCGAGACCACGCCGACCATGCCGGTGACAGTGACCAGCCAGCGGTAGGCCGGCCCGTAACGTTCCGAAAGCGCCGCCGCCGTCTGGAGGGGGCTATCGGATGTCAATTTCGACTTCGACCATCATGCCGGGCGTCAATGGCTTCGGCATCTTGACCATGTCGATCTTGACCGGCACGCGCTGCGTGATCTTGGTGAAGTTGCCCGACGGATTGGGCGTCGGCAGCAGGGCAAAGCGTGCCGTCGTAGCGCTGCCGATGCGGGCCACGCGGCCTTCGAAGGCATCGCTGGGATAGGCGTCGACCGATACGCGCACATACTGGCCGAGCTTCAGCTTGCCGACCTGTGTCTCCTTGATGTTGGCCTCGACCCAGACTTCGTCGGGATTGTGCAGCAGCAGGATCCGCTGACCCGAGGCCACGTATTCGCCCGGCAGCACGAAGGTGCGGTCGATCACGGCCGGCACCGGACTCTTGATGGTGCGATCCTCGACATCGACGAGCTGCTGGGAAAGCTGTGCTTCGAGGTTCGCCTCCTGATGCGCAAGCGTGGCGATCTGGGCATCGATGACGCCGAGCTTGTAGCTCTCGCTCTTGGCTTCCTCGAGGCTGCCCGTCGCCTGTTCGTGTTCGGCCTGAAGCTGCTGGATCTGGCTTTCGAGCTTCGACACCGCCGCCTGCGATACTTGAAGCTGACGCTCGTTGATGACGCGCGTGCTGAACAGGGCCCGGCTGCGCTCCAGTTCCAGACGCGCCAGATCGAGATCCGACCGCAGCGCCGCCAGCGCCTTCTCGCGCACGATCACGCCCGACGTGCGCGTGCGGGTGAGTGCATCCATCTGACTTTCGCTGAGGCGCCATTCGGCGCGCAGCTTGGCGCGTTCGGCTTGCACGGCCTGAACCTGCGACTGCAGCGCGCCGACCCTGAGCTTGGCGACCCTGTCGTCGATCTTCACCAGCACCTGGCCGGCTTCGACCTTCATACCCTCGCGCACGGCAAGATCGGTGACCCAGCCGTCGGCACGGCTCGATATCGTCACCACGTCGGCCGTGACGCGCGCATCGTATTCATAGACATGGGTCAGCCGCAGATGCAGCTCGCGGCCGCCATAGACGAGAGCGATACCGAGCAAGGCGGCGATGCCCAGGAAGCGCGGCCGCAGCAACGCGCGCATCAAACCTGCTTGTCTCCCTGTACCGCCAACGCGCGGCAACACGCCGGCCGGCGGCGCGGCACGGGGAACTTGCGAAGCAGGTTGAGGAGTCGACTTGGCGGCAGGCGGCGGCACCGATTGATCCACGACTTACTCCGCCGTTCTCAATCGAGATGCGCTGTCAGCCTTTGTCATCAAAAAAGCATACGGCTGAAACACTCGGCCGGCCATCGTTCTTCAACCTGAAAGCCGCCTTGCAGCACCGCGCCAATTGCATGCCAAGCCGGTGCTTCGTGCCGGCCGTTTCGCACTTTGGCCCCGGCCGCTTGCCAAACCGGACGGTCCGGCTGACCTTTCCTGTGAAGTCGGCAAAGCGCCGCTCGCACAGCAAAAATTCAACCCGTGGATGCCGCCATGCCTGATGCCTCCCACAGCCCTGCCCGCCCCACCCGGCAACTGGACGTCGCCATCGTCGGCGGCGGCCTGGCCGGTCTCTATGCCATCCATCGCCTGCGCGGCCTCGGCCTCAAGGTCCGGGCTTACGAAGCCGGCTCGGGGATCGGCGGGACCTGGTTCTGGAACCGTTACCCCGGTGCGCGCTGCGACGTGGAAAGCCTCGAATATTCCTACAGCTTCTCCAACGAACTGCAGCAGGAATGGAAGTGGCCGGAACGCTACGGCACCCAGCCCGAGATCCTGCGCTACATCAACCATGTCGCCGACCGCTTCGACCTGCGCCGCGACGTGCAGCTCAACACGCGCATCAAGGTGGCAACCTTCGACAGCAAGGCCAATGAATGGACCTTGCGTACCGAAGACGGCGAGGAGATCCGCGCGCGCTATTGCGTGATGGCTGCGGGCAACCTCTCGACTCCGCGGGTGCCGGACTTCAAGGGGATCCAGAGCTTCAAGGGCAAGTGGTACCACTCGGGTCTGTGGCCCCACGAAGGCGTCGACTTCACCGGTTTGCGCGTCGGCGTGATCGGCACGGGTTCATCGGGTGTGCAGATGATCCCCATCATCGCCAGCCAGGCCAAGCACCTGCACGTCTTCCAGCGCACCGCCAATTTCAGCCTGCCGGCGCGCAACGGACCGATGGAGCCGGAGCGCGAAAGCCGCCACAAGGCCGAGTATCCGGCGCGACGCGCCGCGGCAGCGGAGACACCGTTCGCGATCGCCGGCCATCCCAAGCCCACCCAATCGGCGCTCGACGTGCCGACCGACGAACGCAACAGGGCCTACGAGTCCAAGTGGCAGGAAGGCGGCAGCATCAGCTACCTCTATGCCTATACCGATCTCCTGGTGAGCAAGGAGTCGAACGACACGGCGTCGGAGTTCGTGCGCAACAAGATCCGCAGCACGGTGAAGGACCAGAAGACCGCCGAGCTGCTGGCGCCCAAGGATCATCCCATCGGCACCAAGCGACTCTGCCTCGATACGAACTATTACGAGACCTACAATCGCGACAACGTCACCCTGGTCGATGTGCGCAGTGCGCCGATCCAGGAGATCACCGAAACGGGTGTGCGCACGGCGGCAGGCGATTACGAACTCGACGCCATCGTCTTTGCCACGGGCTTCGATGCCATGACCGGCGCGCTGCGCGAGATCGACGTGCGCACGACAGAGGGCGCAGTGTTGGCCGATCATTGGGCCGGCGGACCGCTCACCTATCTCGGGCTGATGGTCTCGGGCTTTCCCAACATGTTCGTGGTCACTGGCCCCGGCAGCCCGGGCGTGAAGACGCAGATGATCGCGTCCATCGAACAGCATGTCGACTGGATCGCCGATGCCATCGACCATCTGCACCGGCACCAGCTCGACCGCATCGCGCCGAGCGCCGACGCCGAGAGCGAGTGGGTGAACCACGTCAATGCCGTAGCCGACTCGACGCTCTATCCGCTGGCCAACTCCTGGTACGTGGGCGCCAACATTCCCGGCAAGCCGCGTGTCTTCATGCCCTATGTCGGTGGCTTCGACCGCTACAAGAAGCGCTGCGACGAGGTTGCGGCGGGCGGCTATCCGGGCTTCACGCTCAGCCGTCACGAATCCGTCGTCGCGTGACGCCCGCGATCTTCGTCCATCATCGCATCGAGGCAGCGCCGCGAACGTGGCAGGCGCTGGCCGACCGGCTGGCGGGCGATGGCGCGCGACGCCTCGCTGGGGTGGACGGCTCGCTCTATGGCGTCTGGCGCAGCCAGATCGGCCGGCCCCGCGACGAGCTGCAGGCCATCAGCGTCTGGCCGACTGCCATCACGGCCGCCGCCGCCGAAGAGGCGCTGCTTGCCCAGGATCCCGACGTCCGCGCCGCCCATAGCGAAACGATGGCGCCGACGCTGCGGCCCACCGATACGGCGCCGCCGACACGACAGGGCAACTATGCCTTCCGCTGGTTCGCGACGCCCGAAGCGCACTGGCCGGAATTCCTCGACCTCTGCGCGGCCGCCTGGCCCGGCTTCGAAAGTGCTTACGATTCGCAGGTCGTCGGACTCTGGCAGGCCACCGGCGACCACACCGGCAAGGCCGACGACGAGGCCAGCGGCGCCGGCCGGTTCGACGGCGTGCGCAGCCTGCTGCTGACCCGCCGGCCCAACCTTGCCATGTGGGAGCGCTCCAAGCTGCCCGAAGGTGCAGCGGAGGCGCAGGTTCGCGACAAGCTCAGTCGCCGCTACGATCTCTGCGACTGGACCGTGGTTTCGACCGCGACCCTTCTGACAGCCGTCGACCGGCAGGACACCGCCCGCTGGACTTGAGCCGGCGCGACGCCTATCTCACCGCCGCCATGCCGACACTGCGCTCCCTGGACGCTCTGGAACGCGAGGGGCTTCTGTCGCCCGATCCGCGGCTGGAGGCGGCCGCGCAATCCATGGCGATTGCCGTAACCCCCGAGATGGCGGCCCTGATCGACCGCGCCGACCTCGTGCATGATCCTATCGCGCGCCAGTTCGTGCCGAGCGTGGCCGAAACCGAGGTGGCGCCCGAAGAGCTCGCCGATCCAATCGGCGACGAGTTCCGCTCGCCGGTGAAGGGTATCGTCCATCGCTATCCCGACCGCGTGCTGCTGAAGCCGCTGCATGTCTGCCCGGTCTACTGCCGCTTCTGCTTTCGCCGCGAAAAGGTGGGGCCAGGCGGCGAGGCGCTGTCGGCCGACGAGCTGGACGCCGCTCTTGCCTATATCCGGGCACGGCCGGAGATCTGGGAAGTGATCCTGACCGGCGGCGATCCGCTGATGCTGGCGCCGCGCCGTCTCGGCGACCTGCTCGCCGCCCTCGACGCCATGCCGCATGTCGCGGTGATCCGCATCCATAGCCGCGTGCCGGTGGCCGATCCCGGCCGGATTACCGAGGAACTGGTTGCCGCCCTCCGGCCGCGCCGTGCCGGCGTCTGGCTGGGCGTGCACTGCAACCATGCCCGCGAACTCACGGCCGACGCGCGCACCGCCCTCGCGCGGCTCGCCAATGCAGGTCTGCCGCTGATGGCCCAGACGGTGCTGCTGAAAGGCGTGAACGACGACGTCGAAACCTTAGAGCAGCTCATGCGCGCGCTCGTAGCTGCGCGCGTGAAGCCCTACTACCTCCACCATCCCGATCTGGTGCGCGGCACGAGCCATTTCCGTGTTTCGATCGCCGACGGCCAGGCGCTTATGAAGGCCCTGCGCGGCCGGCTCTCGGGTCTCGCACAGCCGACCTATGTGCTCGATGTACCGGGCGGCCACGGCAAGGTCCCGGTGGGACCGTCCTATCTCGGCGACGATCCCGACGCGCTCACCATCCAGGATGCGTTCGGCGGCAGCCATCCCTATCCGCCGCGCTGACTCCCTGGAACGAGGCGTCGAGCCCTAGTTTTTCTCGGAGCCCTCCTACCGGCGACCGCCAGCCGCGAGGGCCGGCCGGCTCGACCGGGCCTGGGGAGCGGCCAGTTCCTCGACCAGCCATTCCTCGAACGCCTTGGTCTTCGGACGATTGACCGATGCCGGCGGGCAGACGAACCACCATGCCTTGCCGCTGTCGACGATCTGATCGAACGGCTGGAACAGCCGGCCTTCCGCCAGCTCTTCGCGAAAAAGCTGTGGCGGACCGACTGCCACACCCGCGCCTTCCATCGCCGCTTCGACGGCGATCATCGTCGAGTCGAACGTGAGCACGCGCTTGGGCTTGAAATCGCCCATGCCGACCGCGCGCAGCCAGATCGGCCACTCGGGATCGTATGTCATGTCGATGAACGGCACGCGCTTGAGATCGTCGAGCGACTTCAGCTTGTCGCGATAACGCTTGCCGCAAAGCGGCGTCAGCACATCGCTGAAAAGCCGCGTGGCATGGATATCGGCCTCGGGCTGCACCGTGAAGCGAATGGCGCAATCGACATCTTCGCGCGCGAAGTCGACGCGCTTCTGGCTCGTCGTCATGCGCACTTCGATCTCGGGGTGCTTGGCCTGAAAGCGATGCAATCGAGGCACCAGCCAGCCGAGGGCAAAGGTGGTGACCAGACTGACGTTCAGGGTACCCGAATTGGCCTTGCGGCCGACCCGCTCCAGCGCGTTGGTCATGCGGTCGAAAGCATCGCGCAAGTCCGGCAGCAACGCCTCGCCTTCGCTGGTGATTTCCAACCCACGCGGGCGGCGCACGAACAGCGCGACGCCGAGCCTTTCCTCGAGCGCCTTCACCTGATGGCTGACGGCGGCCTGCGTGACGTGAAGTTCTTCGGCGGCGTGAGTGAAGCTTGCGTGGCGGGCGGCGGCTTCGAAGGCCCGGAGCGCGTTCAGAGGCAGTTGAGAACGGCTCATTTAAGGCACTCGTTCATAAGAAATTCTATCCCTCCCCCGAGGTTTGATCCTTTGTAATGGCGCTCAGCATACCGCAAATACAGCCTGCAAACGAGGTGGAACCGCCACTCCCGGCATTGGTCGCCTCAAACGGAGCTAAGTCATGTCGACCCTGTCCAGCGTACGGGCATTTGCTCGTGCGGAAGCCCCCTCCTTCTCTGTTGGCCGCGCCGTGTCGCTGCTGGCGGGTGTGGTCGTGGTCGGGATCGAGAAAGCCATGACCCGAGCCGAGCTCTCCCGTTCGCGACGCCAACTCTCCCAGTTGGACGAGAGGCTCTTGCGGGACATTGGCATTGACCGGGCGACCGCACGCTTCGAAGCCAGCAAGGGCTACTGGAGCTAAGCGCGCCTACTAGGCGCCGCTAGAAAACACGCCATTGATCGTCGGAGGGACGAACTCTTTCCTCCGGTGATCTTTGCGTGCGTCGGGCCCTTCAAAAAATCGGACAAGCCTGTCGGCTTTCGGATCGGTCGTTCGTCCTAGGGACATTCGATCGCAATCCCGGAGTGCCGACATGCTGAAACACGTCCTCTTCCTGGCCGCGGCTCTGCTCGCGCCCATGGCTGCGCTTGCCCAGAGCAAACCCGGCAATGGCAAATACGCCGATATCGGAAGCCTCAAGCTCTACTATCAGCTTCACGGGCAGGCCCAGCCTCAATCCAAGAGCGTGCCGCTGGTGCTATTGCACGGCGGCTTTATGACCATCGAGGCCATGGGCCCGATTCTGCCGGCGCTGGCCAAGGACCGGCAGGTAATTGCGGTCGACCTCGAAGGTCACGGCCGCACCGTCGATCTCGACCGCCCGCTCAGCCTCGACCAGATGGCCACCGACATCGCGGCCCTCCTGAAACAGCTCGGGGTCGAGAAGGCCGATGTCCTGGGCTTCAGCATGGGCGGCGGCGTCGCCCTGCGCATTGCGGCCGCAGAGCCGCAGCTTGTCGCCAAGCTGGTGGTGATCTCCTCCCACCACAGGATGGACGCCTACTACCCCTCCATCCGGGCCATGTGGCCGGGCATGACGGTCCAGGGCTTCACCGGCACGCCGATGGAGAAGGCCTATCTCGAGACCGCGCCCGATCCCAAGCGCTGGCCGATCTTCGTCGAGAAGATGAAAGCAATGATGCTCTCGTCGACCGACTGGCCCGACGCCAAGGTCCAGTCGATCAAGGCGCCGACCCTGCTGATCGCCGGCGATGCCGACCTGTTCCGGCCGGAATCGATGGTCGACCTGTTCCGGCTGCTGGGTGGCGCACGACCCGACGGCGGCATGGCGGGCCTGCCGGCCTCGCAGCTTGCCATCCTGCCGGGGGCGACCCATTTCAGCATTCTCTACCGCACCGACCTTCTGCTGCCGATCATCGTGCCGTTCTTGAACTCCTGACGGTTTCAGGGAGGGAATTGCCGGCCGACACCGGATAGAGCAGTTTGGGGTCATGGTGCTTTGATGGCGCCATGACCCAACACTCTCGCTCATTCCCAGCCGTGGCCCTCGCCACTCCAATCCTGCCCGACTTGGGCCTCCCCGACCCGGACACCTGCTGGCAGGCCGTCCAGCGGCGCGACCGGGCCTACAATGGCCGGTTCTGGTTCTCGGTGAAGACGACCGGGGTCTTTTGCCTGCCGTCGTGTGCGGCCCGACCGCCGCTGCGCGCCAATGTTGCCTTCCACGCCTCGCCTGAGGCCGCGGAGGCCGCGGGCTTCCGCCCCTGCAAACGCTGCAAGCCGCGCGACTGGCGGGCCGATGTGGGCCTCAGCCGGCCGGTGGCGCGCGCCTGCGAGCTGTTCGATGCCGGGTTCAACGAGGGCGACACCGACAGCCCCCCGTCGCTGGCCGAAGTCGCCCGCAAGGTCGGCCTGTCGAGCGGTGCGCTAAGCAAGCGCTTCCTGGCCGAGCTGGGTGTCAATCCGCGCGACTGGCTGATCGCCCGCAAGCGCGAGCGCTTCCGCCGCGCCCTGCGCGACGGCTCCAGCGTCGCCGACGCGATCTATGGCGCGGGCTACGGCTCGCCCAGCCGTGTCTACGAAAGCAGTGACCGGGCATTGGGCATGACGCCTGCGACCTATGCCAAGGGCGGCGCCGGTGCGCACATCGACTACACCACCGTCGACTCCGACTATGGCCGCGTCCTGGTGGCGGCGACGCAGAAGGGCATTGCCGCAGTCTTCCTGGGCGACGACGACCGGACGCTGGAGAAAAGCCTGAAGCAGGACTTCCCGGCCGCCGAGATCGAACGCGACGACGCGGGCCTGAGCGCGAGGGTCAAGGGCGTGCTGTCGCGGCTCTATGGCCGCAAGCCGTCGGCGCTCGACGCCCCCGACGTGCCGCTCGACATCGTGGGTACGGCCTTCCAGTGGAAGGTCTGGAAGGCACTGACCGAGATCCCGGCCGGCGAAACCCGAACCTATGGCGAGATCGCCCGCCATATCGGCGAGCCCAAGTCGGCCCGCGCGGTCGGACGTGCCTGCGCCACCAACCAGGCTGCCGTGGTCATTCCCTGCCATCGCGCCGTTGGCGCGAGCGGCGCCCTTACGGGCTATCGCTGGGGCGTCTCCCGCAAGGAACGGCTCCTGGCCGAGGAACGACGGCGCAGCAGCAAATAGAAAGCGCCGCTGCCGCCATGGTGGGCATGGGCGGATCGTACCGCCCGCACATAAGCCCGATTGTCGGCGCGGTTCAGCCAGCCCACGAATTCCGACCGGATGCGGCCGCCGATCAGGCGGCCGCTTTCCTTGCGCAGCCCCTTCCCCGTCACGATCAGCACCACTCTGAGGTCCCGGTCGGCCGCTCGAGAGAGGAACCGGCCGACGGCCTGCTCTGCCGCTGCGAGCGTCATGCCGTGCAGGTCGAGCGAGGCCTCGGGCGACAGCCGGCGTCGAGACAGGGCGCGTGAAACATCCCGGTCGAATGTCCGGTCGTCGGTGCTGAGCTCCGGCACCTTTGCCGCCCTAAGCGACGCTGCAGGGAGAGACCTTGCCCTGGGCTTTGCAGGTCCCTCGGCCTTTGGCTTCGGAACGACACGCGTAACAGGGCTCGCGGTCCGCCGCTTCTTGTCGAGCGGTTTCACGTCGGCCATCGCCGCGGCGAAAAGGTCGGCGTCTTTGACCGTATGATTGCCCATGGGGGTTTTCGTGTAGCCTTGCCCGTGAGGCGGGTCTACACAGCCAGCCATGGCCATCGCTCCCCCTCCTCGGCCCAACGCCCAACCTCAACCCGACCCCGATCTGCAGACCGGACTGCAGTTCTTGCGCGCAGGCTGGTTCGATCGCGCCGAGCCGCTGTTTCGCAACGCCTTGGGTCGTCACGGCGAACGGCCCGACATCCTTCACTATCTCGCGGTCTGCCTGTCGCAACGCGGTGCCCTGCAGGAAGCAGAAGGCCTGTGGCGCAAGGCCGTGGCGAAGGACCCCAGGGAGCCGATGCTGCTCTACAATCTCGGCCTGGTTTCGCGCCGGCTGGGTAACCTCGATGAAGCAGCACGCCGTTTCCGCGACACCATCCGCCAGGCACCGGCCCATGTCGAAGCGCGCCTGGCGCTGGCTTCGATCCATATGGATCAGGAACGCTATGCTGCCGCCGAGCGCGAGCTCTCGGAGTTCGTGAGCAACGTCGACCGCGCCATCAACGAGCACCAGGGCGAGGCACTGAAGCCGCTGCAGGCCCGTGCCCGCAACATGCTGGGTTATGCGCTCTATCGTCTGAACCAGACCTCCGCGGCGATCGAGGTTCTGGACATGGCACTGGCCGACGCGGGCGAGGACGCCGCCCGTCGTGGTCAGATCCTGGGCGACCGGGCGCTGGCGCTTGCCGCGCTCGGCCATCACGACGAAGCCATCGCCGAGGTCGGCCGGGCTCTCGAACTGGCTCCCTCGAGCCCCACGATCAACCACGCGCTGGGCTACATCCTGCATTTCGCAGGCCGTCCGAGCGACGCGATCCCACCGATCCAGAAGGCATTGGAGCTCGACCCGACTTTCGGCCCCGGCTACCGCACCCTGGCGCTCGCGCAGGCGGCCGCCGGCAAGGCCGACCAGGCGATCGAAGTGCTGAAGCAGCTCATTGCGCGCAATCCAGCAGACCGCCACGCCGTGCTGCAGCTTTCCATCATCCATATCGAGGCCAAGCGCTTCGAGGAGGCGCTGGCGGTGCTGGCAGCCTATCTGAAGGTCGTGCCGCGCGATCCCCGCGCCCTCAATAACGAAGGCTTGGCTCTGCTCGGCCTGGAACGTTTCGACGATGCGCGCCGGGCGCTGAAGCGCGCCGCCAAGGCAGCGCCGGACGATCCCTTCGTGCTCACCAATTTTGGCCGCGCGCTGGTCGCGCTGGGCCGTGCGGCCGAGGCCAAGACGCATCACGAGCATGCGTTGCGTGTCCTGCCGGGAGATGCCCGTCTGCTGGTCAACTACGGCCTCTGTCTTGCCGCCCTCGGTGAGCGCGACAAGGCACGCGAGACGCTGGACGCCGCGCTGGCCGCCAATCCCGACAACGACGAGGCGCTGCTGGCGCGCGCCGAACTCGATCAGTAAGCGCAGCGTGATGGGTGCAGGGCAATGAGTGCAGGGGCTGACCGTCTGGCGGAGGTATCCCGCCACATCGCCGAGGCGGCTCAGGCCGCCAATCGCAACCCGGCCGATGTCACCCTGGTGGCCGTCTCCAAGACGCATGGCGCCGACCGCGTGCGCGAACTGCTCGAGGTCGGCCATCGCGTGTTCGGCGAGAACCGCGTGCAGGAAGCGCAGGGCAAGTTCCCAGAGCTCAAGGCCGCCTGGCCCGATCTCGAGCTGCACCTGATCGGCCCCCTTCAGACCAACAAGGCCCGCGACGCCGTCGAATTGTTCGACATCATACAGTCGGTCGATCGCGAGAAGCTGGCGACGGCGTTAGTCAAGGAGATGGACCGGCTGGGTCGCCGGCCGGCTTGCTATATCCAGGTCAATACCGGCGAGGAGCCGCAGAAGGCCGGCATCCTGCCCAAGGACCTCGATACCTTCGTCGCAGCTTGCCGTGACCAATACCAACTGCCCCTCGTCGGGCTGATGTGCATTCCGCCGGTCGACGAGGAGCCGGCGCTGCACTTCGCCCTGCTGGCCAAGATGGCCGCCCGAAACGGCCTCACCAAGCTCAGCATGGGCATGAGCGCCGACTACGAAACGGCGGTACGGTTGGGCGCCACACATGTCCGCGTCGGCAGTGCGCTTTTCGGCGCGCGGCCTCCTTTGCCCGTGCATGCCTGAGCTTCCCGAGGTCGAGACCGTCCGACGAGGGTTGCTGCCGCGGCTGGTCGGCCGGCGCATCGTCCGGCTGCAACAGCGCCGACGTGATCTCAGGGTGCCCTTGCCGGCGAAGTTCGCCAGCCGGGTCGAAGGCCGCACCGTGCGCGCCATCGATCGGCGCGCCAAGTATCTGCTGATCCGCCTCGACGACGGCCAGACCCTGATAGCCCATCTCGGCATGTCGGGACGCATGACCCTGCACGATGCGGCAAGTGCTGCCAGCCATCCTCTCGACCGGCATGACCATGTCGTGTTCGACGTCGACGACGGCTGGCAGGTTCGTTTCAACGACGCTCGCCGCTTCGGCCTGATGCTGCTGGTCGCCGACGATGCAGTCCCCCAGCACAAGCTCTTCAAGGGGCTGGGGCCCGAGCCGTTGGACGCTGCATTCGACGGCACCGTTCTCGCGATGCGTCTCGCGGGCCGCAAGACGCCGATCAAGGCCGCCTTGCTCGATCAGAAGACACTGGTCGGGGTAGGCAACATCTACGCCTGCGAAGCTCTGTTCCTGGCAGGCATCTCGCCACGACGATCTGCACACACTGTGCAAGGCGAGCGCGCAGGCCGCCTCGTCGAGGCGATCAAGCGCGTGCTCAACCGTTCGATCGAGGACGGTGGCTCGACGCTACGCGATCATATCCAGCCCGGTGGCGAGCTCGGCTATTTCCAGACCCGCTTCAATGTCTACGACCGTGCCGGCATTGCCTGTCCGACACGCGGTTGCGGCCGGACCGTCAAGCGGCTCGTGCAGGCCGGCCGCTCGACCTTCTATTGCGCCCACTGCCAGCGCTAGCTTAAGTGCGGTCGACACGCGAGGAGGAGATCCAGTGGCGGCTGCATACGAGAACATACAGACCGAAACCAAAGGCCGGGTTGGAATCATCCGACTGAACCGCCCGAAGGCGCTGAACGCGCTCTGCGCCGACCTCGTGCGCGAACTCGGCTTGGCGCTGGATGCCTTCGAAGTCGATCCCGGCATCGGCTGCATCGTCCTGACAGGCAGCGAGAAGGCTTTCGCTGCTGGCGCCGACATCAAGGAGATGAAGGACAAGTCTTATCAGGACGTTTTCCTTCAGGACTTTATCACCGTCGGCTGGGAGAAGGTGAGCCAGGTCCGCAAGCCTGTCGTCGCTGCGGTCGCCGGCTACGCTTTGGGTGGCGGCTGCGAGATGGCCATGATGTGCGACTTCATCATCGCCGCCGACAACGCCAAGTTCGGTCAGCCGGAGATCACCCTGGGTACGATCCCGGGCGCCGGTGGCACCCAGCGCCTGCCGCGCTTCGTCGGCAAATCCAAGGCCATGGATCTCGTCCTTACTGGCCGCATGATGGATGCAGCCGAAGCCGAGCGCTGCGGCCTGGTGAGTCGGGTCGTGCCGCTCGCCCAACTTATGGACGACGCGATAGCGACCGCCGAGAAGATCGCCGGCATGTCGCTGCCGGCCACAATGGTCGCCAAAGAGGCCGTCAACCGGGCCTTCGAGACCACTCTGGCCGAGGGTATTCGCTTCGAACGTCGCACCTTCCATGCGACCTTTGCCTTCGACGACAGGTCCGAAGGCATGGTCGCCTTCGCCGACAAGCGCAAACCGGGCTGGAAACACCGCTGATTGCGCGGTTTTGGCCCGCTTGACCCGCCTTGCCACGGCCCGTATAAGCGCGCCCTTCCGAGGGAAAGAGGATTAAATGGCGAATCACAAGTCGGCCGAGAAGCGCGCCCGCCAGACCAAGCGCCGCACCGCCGTGAATACGGCCCGCCGCAGCCGCGTGCGCGGCTCGATCAAGAAGGTCGAAGAAGCGATCAAGACGGGTGACCAGAAGGCCGCCCAGGAAGCGCTGCGCGCCGCGCAGCCGGAGATCCAGCGTGGCGCTCTCAAGCGCATCGTTACGAAGAATGCCGCAGCCCGCCGCGTGTCTCGTCTCTCCGCACGCATCAAGGCGATGGCCTGATCTTTTCCGCACTCGGAATTCAGAGAAAGTGAACGCCGCTCTTACGAGCGGCGTTTTCTTTTTTCCGAACATCTTCGAAAGATTCTCGTCGAATATTTTTTTGCCGCTTTGCGACAATGAATGTTTGGTCGTTGATTGGCCGAACGACATACGATTCGGATTTATCGGATGAGCTACGCTCGACGGCGCTAGATGTTGAGAGACGCATCGCGTTGAACGTCGAGGAGAATCGGATCGCAACACTTGTCAATCGACTCACCTCGCGAAGAGACTGAATAGCGTGCGAGCTTCAGGGTGTGAATCGTTTGCGCACACGAGGGAGTCTGGATAAGAGTCGGCCCATCGCGAAGGGGCGTGGGGCGCTGCAACGCGAGCCAGATGGAGACGAGGGGATTCCTCTCCATCGATGAGACGAACGAGGGAGACAGAACCACAACGTTTCGCAGGCTCGACGATAGAATGATGAAGCGTCCCTCGAGTGACGCTCACTGAAAATTTCTTCGTTGTTCTTGCCGCGTTGTGTGTGTGTCGCCTTTGATCGCTGGCTCGTATGGCTGCGCCTCGTTTCGGTTAACAACGAGCGGGGGGCCATGCCGACAGACCACAAGATCGCTGGCACATATGAGGTCTCCGCCGCCACCGGTTATGCTGGCGACGTAGCGCCGACGGTGGCCTGGAAGATTCTCAGCGAACACAAGGACGCCGTACTGATCGACGTTCGCACTCGTCCCGAGTGGAACTTCGTCGGCCTGCCCGACCTCACCGCGCTCGACAAGAAGCCGACGCTGGTCGAGTGGCAGGTCTTTCCGAGCATGCAGCCAAATCCGGAATTCGTTGCCGCACTCTCGGGTGCGTTGGCGGACAAGTCGGCGCCGCTGCTCTTTCTCTGTAGGAGTGGGGCTCGATCGGCCGCGGCGGCGAAAGCCATGACCGCGGCCGGCTACAGTACGTGTCTCAATGTGGCAGACGGCTTCGAGGGGCCCCTGGATGCGCAGGCCAAGCGCGGCGCGACAGGGGGTTGGAAGGCAGCGGGACTTCCCTGGAGACAAACGTGAATCGAATCCAAGCGCCGATACAAGGCAACAAGAACACAACATACGAAGACAATAGTGTGGTGGGGGCAAATATGGACGAAGGTGCGGGCCGGAAGGAGCTCGAAGCGCACTGGGTGCGCGTCTGCGACCGGCTACGCAAGGAAATCGGCGATAAGGCCTTCAAGACTTGGTTCGGTGAAGTCGAACTGGGCGAACTGAAGGCCGGCAAGCTGCGCCTTTACGCGCCGACTCGGTTCGTGCGCGATTGGGTTGGCCGTCACTATGGCGACCGCGTGCTCGCCTATTGGCAGTCGGTGAACACCGAAGTGAAGAATGTCGAGGTCAACCTGGTGCCCCCGCCGGCGCCGCGTCGGCCGAGCGATATCATCGCCGTGCCGCCGGTCCCCTCGTCGCAGAGCTACCAGCCGCCGATGCCGCGGATGGGTCCGGCGATCGGGCGGGGCAACGAGGAACTCACGCAGGGTCCCGAGGCGCGCTACACCTTCGCCAACTTCGTGGTCGGCAAGCCGAACGAGTTCGCCTATGCCGCGGCGCGCAACATCTCCGAGCAGGACCTGCCGTTGCCGGAGCGCAACCCGCTCTACATCTTCGGCGGCGTGGGCCTGGGCAAGACGCATCTGATGCACGCGATCTGGCACGCCATTCGCGAGCGCGATCCCAAGACGCGCGTACTCTATCTCACGGCCGAGAGCTTCGTGAACCGCTTCATCCAGGCGCTGCGCACGAAGAACACAGGCCAGTTCAAGGAACTGTTCCGCAACGTTGACGTATTGATGGTCGACGACGTGCAGTTCATTTGCGGCAAGGAAGCCAGCCAGGACGAGTTCTTCTTCACGTTCAACTCGCTGGTCGAGCAGAACAAGCAGATCATCCTCTCCGCGGAGAAGCCGCCGAGCGAACTTCAGGACATCGAAGAGCGCATGCGCTCGCGGCTGGGCAGCGGCCTCGTCGCCGACATCCACTCCTCGACCTACGAGCTCAGGCTTTCGATCCTGCAGACCAAGGCGGAGACGGCACGCGTGCCGGTGCCGATGGCCGTGCTCGAGTTCCTCGCGCACAAGATCAGCACCAACATCCGCGAACTCGAAGGTGCTCTGAACCGGGTCGTGGCGCACGGCCAACTCATCGGCCGCGAGATCACCGTCGAGATGGCGCAGGACGTGTTGCACGACTTGCTGCGTCAGGCCGACCGCAAAGTCACGGTCGACGAGATCCAGCAACGGGTGGCGGCGCACTACAACATCAAGCTCGCCGAGATGAGCTCGCCGCGTCGGGCGCGCTCGGTTGCCCGGCCGCGCCAGGTGGCGATGTATCTCGCCAAGCAGCTCACGACCCTCAGCCTGCCGCAGATCGGCAAGCGCTTCGGCAATCGCGACCACACGACGGTCATGCACGCCGTGCGCAAGATCGAGGAACTCAAGATTTCCGACCTGTCGATTGCAGAGGACGTCGAGTTGCTCAAGCGGCAGTTGCAAGGCTGACAAATCCCTCGCACGAGGTGTGAAAAGGGGCCCCGCGGGGCCCCTTTTTGCGGCCGGCCGTAGCCCCTAAACGCCTCAAACAACGGGCGAAATCGCTTCCCGCCGGTCGGGTGCGTGGTATACTTCGTCCCCGTTCCACCGTTGCGTTTCGCGGCCGGCAGAACGGGCCCAAAAAGCGAACCAATCCGGCCCAGAAAACGGCGACCAAAACATGAAACTGACGATCGAACGGGCAGCCCTCCTGAAGGCATTGGCCCATGTGCAAAGTGTCGTCGAGCGTCGGAACACGATCCCCATTCTGTCCAATGTGCTGATCACGGCGCAGAAGGGCCGTCTCAGCCTTGCGGCGACCGACATGGACCTCGCCATCACCGAATCGGTCGAGGCCAATGCCTCCAAGACCGGTTCGACCACGGCGCCGGCCCATACGCTGTACGAAATCGTCCGCAAGCTGCCCGACGGCGCCCAGGTCGAACTCGAAGTCGCCTCCGACGGCGGCAGCCTGACGATTCGAGCCGGCCGGTCGCGCTTCACCCTGCAGTGCCTGCCGCCGGCCGACTTCCCGGCCATGACCGAAGGCGACCTGCCGCATCGCTTCCAGCTCCCGGCGACCGACCTCAAGGGCATCATCGACCGCACGCGGTTCGCCATCTCCAACGAGGAGACCCGCTACTACCTGAACGGCATCTACTTCCATGCCGCGACTGCCGGCGGCACTGAAGTGCTGCGCGGCGTGGCGACGGACGGCCATCGGCTTGCCCGGGTCGAGGTGCCGCTGCCCAAGGGCGCCGGCGAGATTCCGGGCGTCATCGTCCCCCGCAAGACGGTGGGCGAGGTGCGCAAGCTCCTCGACGAGAGCGACGGTTCCGTCGACATCGAGCTCTCCGACACCCGTATCCGCTTCGCCAGCGGCAACGTCACCCTCGTCAGCAAGCTGATCGACGGCACCTTCCCCGACTATGAGCGGGTCATCCCGGCCGGCAACGACAAGGTCCTGAACGTGCCGTGCAAGGAGTTCGCACACGCCGTCGACCGCGTCTCGACCATCTCCACCGAGAAGTCGCGCGCCATCAAGCTCGCGGTCGCCAAGGGCGTTGTCACGCTCTCGGCCACCAGCCCTGATGCCGGCAGCGCGACCGAGGAGATCGAGGTCGAGTACAAGGACACGGCGCTCGAGATCGGCTTCAACTCGCGCTACCTGCTCGACATCACCGAACAGATTGCGGGCACCGAAGCCCGCTTCCTGATGGCCGACGCCGGCTCGCCCACATTGGTGAGGGACGGCGCCGACGAGAGCGCGCTCTACGTGCTCATGCCGATGCGGGTATGACGGCAAGGGTATGACGGCAGGGGCCATCAACGCATTCGCCTACTCCCCCGACGCCGTATCTGGCGCTGCGCCGGCACTCCTCGCCGTGCGCCAGCTCCGCCTCAGCAATTTCCGCAACTACCGTCAGCTCCGTCTCGACTGCGGGCTGGAGCCCGTTGTCCTGGTCGGCGCCAATGGCGCCGGCAAGACCAACCTACTCGAAGCCCTGTCCTTCCTGGCGCCTGGCCGCGGCCTGCGTCGCGCCCGGCTCGACGATGTCTGCCATCGTCCGCGCTCGGCCGGCAGCGACGACCCACCCGCGGCCTCATGGGCTGTCGCCGCCACGCTCGACACGCCGGACGGGCGGCTTGCCATCGGCACGGGCCTGGAACCGGCCCGCCATGAAGGCGGCTTGCCGCGCCGCGTGGTGCGCATCGACGGCCGGCCGGCCTCGAGCCAGACCGCGCTTGGCAGGCATGTCGCCGCCGTCTGGCTGACGCCACAGCTCGACCGGCTGTTCCTCGACGGCGCGAGCGAGCGGCGGCGCTTCCTCGACCGGCTGGTGACGGCGCTGCACCCCGAACATGCCGGCGACGTGGCGGCCTACGAGAATGCGCTCCGCCAGCGCGCCCGCCTGCTGGGCGAAGGCAATCGCGACCCGCACTGGTTCACGGCCCTGGAAGACACCATGGCCCGTCACGGTGTCGCGTTGGCGGCGGCCCGCGCCGACACGGTACAGCGGCTGGATGCCGCCGCCCGGCTGGGCGTCGGCCCCTTCCCGCGCGCGTCGCTCGCCATGGCGGGCGAGGTCGACGGCTGGCTGGCCACGATGGCCGCCATCGACGCCGAAGACCGGCTACGCGGCAACCTGGCGGCCTCTCGCTTGCGCGATGCCGAAGCCGGCACCACATCCTGTGGGCCTCATCGCAGCGACCTCGCGGTGCGCCATCTCGACCTCGATTTGCCGGCTGCCGAGGGCTCGACGGGCCAGCAGAAGGCGGTCCTCGTCTCGATCGCGCTGGCGCATGCGCGGCTGGTGGCGCTGTCGCGCAGCCGGCCGCCGCTGCTGCTGCTCGACGAAATCGCGGCCCATCTCGATGCGGAGCGCCGGGTAGCGCTGTTCGACGAGGTGGTGGCGCTCGGCGTCCAGAGCTGGATGACGGGCACCGATGCCGAACTTTTTGCGCCGCTCGCCGGCCGCGCGCAGATCTTGCGCGTCGCTGACGGATCGATCGCGGCGGTCTGACCCTCTTTCGCGAAAGTCAGGACCATGAGTGACAAAGACGTAGTAACGCCGGATGCCGGCGCCCCAGGAGCGGACGCCTACGACGCCGATTCCATCACCGTGCTGCGCGGCCTGGAAGCCGTGCGCAAGCGGCCGGGCATGTACATCGGCGACACCGACGACGGCAGCGGCCTGCATCACATGGTCTACGAGATCGTCGACAATGCGATCGACGAGGCGCTGGCAGGCTACTGCGACAAGGTCGGCGTCACCTTGCACGGCGACGGCTCGGTGACGGTGAGCGACAACGGCCGCGGCGTGCCTGTCGACATCCACAAGGAAGAAGGCATTTCGGCTGCCAACGTGATCTTCACGCAGCTTCATGCCGGCGGAAAGTTCAACAACAACAACTACAAGGTTTCAGGCGGCCTGCACGGCGTCGGCGCCGCCGTCGTCAACGCATTGTCGGAGTATCTCGACCTGCGCATCTGGCGTGCCGGCAAGGAATACTACATGCGGTTCCGCCTCGGGGACGCCGAGAAGGACCTGCAGCTCGTGGGCGACGCGCCCGAAGGCAAGCGCGGCACCGAGGTGACCTTCCGTCCCTCGACCGACATCTTCAGCAAGACCGATTTCGACTTCGCCACGCTCGAACACCGGCTGCGTGAACTCGCCTTCCTGAACTCCGGCGTGCGCGTCGTGCTGACCGACGAGCGCGGTGCGGAACCCAAGGTTTCCGAACTGTTCTACGAGGGCGGCGTCGAAGCCTTCGCCAAGTATCTCGACCGCAACAAGGCCGTGCTGCACGACCCGCCGGTGTCGATCCGCGGCGAGAAGGACGGCATCACCGTCGAAGTCGCGATGCAGTGGAACGACAGCTATCACGAGACGATGCTGTGCTTTACCAACAACATCCCGCAGCGCGACGGCGGCACGCATCTTGCGGGTTTCCGTGGCGCGCTGACGCGCACGCTGAACAAGTACGCCGACGAGGGCGGCATCTCCAAGAAGGAGAAGGTGAGCCTGACCGGCGACGACATGCGCGAGGGCCTGACCTGCGTGCTGTCGGTCAAGGTGCCGGATCCGAAGTTCTCCTCGCAGACCAAGGACAAGCTGGTCTCCTCCGAAGTGCGGCCGGTGGTCGAATCGGTGATCGGCGACAAGCTCGGCCAGTGGTTCGAGGAGCATCCGTCCGAAGCAAAGAAGATTCTGACCAAGGTGGTCGAGGCAGCCGCGGCACGCGAGGCCGCACGCAAGGCGCGCGAACTCACCCGGCGCAAGGGTGCACTCGACGTCAGCTCGCTGCCCGGCAAGCTGGCGGACTGCCAGGAGCGCGACCCCGCTCTCTCCGAACTCTTCATCGTCGAGGGCGATTCGGCCGGCGGCTCCGCCAAGCAGGGCCGCAATCGCGCCAACCAAGCGATCCTGCCGTTGCGCGGCAAGATCCTGAACGTCGAGCGCGCACGCTTCGACAAGATGCTGTCCTCGGCTGAAATCGGCACGTTGATCACGGCGCTGGGCACCGGCATCGGGCACGACGATTTCGACCTGACGAAGCTGCGCTACCACAAGATCATCATCATGACGGACGCCGACGTGGACGGATCCCACATCCGCACTCTGCTGATGACGTTCTTCTATCGCCAGATGCGCGCCATGATCGATGCGGGCCATCTCTACATCGCCCAGCCGCCACTGTTCAAAGCAGCCAAGGGCAAGTCGGCGATCTACCTCAAGGACGAGCGCGCGCTCGACGACCACCTGATCCGGACCGGTCTCGAAGGCGCCACGCTGAAGCTGGGTGACGGCAGCGTTCAGGCGAGCGACGATCTGCGCCGCACCATCGACATCGCCCGCTCCGTCGCCAACCTCGTGAAGCCGTTGGCACTGTCGCGCCGCGTCACCAACCAGGCGGTGATCGAACAGGCCGCCATCGCCGGCGCCCTGAAGCCCGACGTGCTGGCCGACGCCGCAATGGCCAAGCAGGCTGCCGACTATATCGCCCGCCGCCTCGATGTCGTCAGCGCGCCGCTGGAACGCGGCTGGACTGGCGAACCGATGCCCGATGGCGGCCTCGCCTTCACGCGCCGGCTGCGCGGTGTCACCGAACGCCATGTGATCGACGGGCCGCTGACCAAGAGCGCCGAGGCGCGCAAGCTCGATGCGCTGGCCGACGAATTGCAGGCGGTCTACGTGCGGCCCGGCACCTTCATCATGAAGGACAAGGAGACAACCATCTCCTCGCCCACCGAACTGTTCGCCGCCGTGCTGGAAGCTGGCCGCAAAGGCGTCACGATCCAGCGCTACAAGGGCCTGGGCGAGATGAATCCCGACCAGCTCTGGGAAACCACACTCGACCCGGAGGCGCGCACCTTGCTGCAGGTCAAGATCAACCACGCCGACGAGGCGGACGAGATCTTCTCGACCCTGATGGGCGATGTCGTCGAACCGCGCCGCGAGTTCATCCAGGAGAACGCGCTCAAGGTGGCAAATCTTGATGTCTAGGCTGTTGGCGACGTCTCTCGCTGCCGTGGCGTTGGTCGTCACGACGGCAGGGCTCGCATCGGCGCAGACTCAATCGACCGCCCCCTCTATGCATGGCGGCACCAAGCTCTCGTTTCCCGCGACCCTGGGCGGCGCCACGTTCGACCGCTCGGTCAACTATGCAGCACCGCCTGCCAACAATCCCGGGCAAGGCATCGCCTACTACTATTCCACGCCCAAACGCCTGACCGTCAGCGTGCAGGTGTTCGATCTCGGCCGGCGCGTTCCAGCCGGCAGCGAGAATCCGACGGTGACCGGCCAGTTCAACAACGAAGTCACCTCCGCCGAGCAGCAATTCAAGTTTGCCGGCTACACGCAATTCCAGAAGCCCTCGGTGCCTTCGACATGCACCTATGGGGCGATCTCCTTCCGGTGCGTGACCTACAGCGGCGTCACACAAGGCAATCAGCGCGTCTTCAGCAAGCTGCTGCTGACCGGCTTCCGCGAGAACTTCATCAAGATCAGGGTCGACTGGTCCCAGGCCCATCAGCAGACCGCCGCTGATGCCGATGCAGCGCTGCAGGCCTTCGTGCCGGCGTTGATGCGCTGACCGCCCTTCGCTCTCTCCTCATCTTGAGGAGATGTTTTCCAGCACCGCCACCGTGAGTCCTTCGACAGGCATCGCCGAATCGAGCCGCAGCACAAGTGCGGTCTGGGTTGCGAGCCACTCCTCGTGCTTCAGGAGACTGCGCTGCTCCAGCCCCGCGGTGTCATAGGCGGCGGCCCAGTCTAGAAAGGCGGCGCTGGTCTCCGCCATGTCGCCGCCCGGTCGAACGCGCGCGCCATACCGCGCCACTTCGCGCCGCCTTATTCGGTCCATGCGAACGGACGGATCGAGCTTCAGGAAGACGATGAGATCATAGAAAGGTTCAATCGGTCCGGCCCAACCCACGGCCGAACCCGAGAACACCCATTGGCCCGAGACGGGCAACAGCTCTGCCACCAAAGCAGCGCGGCCTTCGACCGACCGCCGCGTCGTGAAAGGCGGATCGGTTGGCTTCCAGAAAATCGTGTCAGAGTCGATGTGAGGATGGTCGAGGCGTGCCGCGAGAGCCGCCCCGAGAGTCGTCGTGCCCGAACCCGAGGCCCCGACGATGTGAATCCGTGCCATGCACGGTGTTTACAGCACCATCTGCGTTTGCGTCACGACGGCGACCAGCTTGCCTTCGGCCGTCGTGATGCGCGTCTGCCAGACCATGGTGCGGCGGCCGCGATGGATCGGCGTCGTCTCGCCGACCACGGTGGTGCCGACCGGGGCCGGCCCGACGAAGTTGGTCTTGCTCTCGATGGTCGTCGTGCCCTTGCCTTCCGGCAGGTTCAGCACGGTGGCGGCGGCGCCCAGCGTGTCGGCGAAGGCCATGACCGCCCCGCCGTGCAGGATGTCCGGCCGCGTGCAGAGCTCGGGCCTGACGACCATCTCGGCCTTCACGCCCGTCTCGCTCGCGGCCGTGAACTTCAGCCCCAGAACCTTGGCGAAGGGCAGTTGGTGGTCGTTCAGGAGCTGAAGCTTGTCCATTGTCTACTCCGTTAGTGGGCAGCCGAACCGACGCGGCGCAGGCCGAGATATTCCAGGATGGCGAGATCGGCCACGATCAGTGCCACGACGACGATGCCCGCGATGCCGGCCGTGGTCCACGTCGCCGGCAGAGCCAGCACCAGGGCGCTCGCGACGACCCAGGCAATGTCCGCCGCGAAGACGAACCGGATCAGCCCCAGCGGCAGGTTCGGGCGCGACGCGGCCCAGCCACAGAGCGCTCCGAAGGCCACGACGCCGAGGCCGAGCAGCTCCAGCACAATCGCGAGATCGAGGCCCAGGACCTCGACCGGCCCATGGGTGGCAACCTCGGCGAACGGACCGGCAAAAGCTGCCAGGACCGCCCCCGAGATCACGGAGAAGGCGGCATTGCCCCACAGGGTGCGGCGCAGAAGGCGGTCGGACGAAACGTTCATGGTGTCCTCCTATGTGTTGCGGACACCCTGGAGATCGCACCGGACCGACCTTCCCTCAATTATCCAGGAGGTAATCGGCGGGGCGACAGGCGGATGATAAGTTCCGCCCATGATGCGCACCCTTTCCGCTTCCAGCCCTGCCACCGGCGGTACCGCCGGGTCGGCTTCCCAGCCCGACATGTTCGGCCCGATGCTGCGCGCCTGGCGCCGCCGCCGGGGCGCCAGCCAGCTCTCGCTTGCCCTGCAGTCCGGCGTCTCGCAGCGCCATGTCAGCTTCCTGGAATCTGGCCGCGCACGGCCCAGTCGCGAGATGGTGGTCCAGCTCTCGACCGCCCTCGACGTGCCGCTGCGCCAGCGCAACGCCATGTTGCTGGCGGCGGGCTTCGCGCCGGCTTACCGCGAAAGCAATCTCACGGCTCCCGAGCTTACCCCGGTGCGCCAGGCAATCGACCGCATGCTGAAGCAGCAGGAGCCCTACCCTGCCGTCGTCATCGATCGGCTGTGGAACCTGCTCGACGCCAACGAAGCGGCCAACGCCTTCACCGTCTTCCTGAGCGAAGGTCCGCCGCCGCCACCGCCGCCCGGCAAGCAGCCCAACCTGCTGCGCAACCTGCTCGATCCCAAGGGGCTGCGCCCCAAGCTCGCCAACTGGGAAGAAGTCGCGCGCTATCTCGTCTCGACGACCTACGCCGAAATCCTGGCCGACGGCGGCGAGCCCAAGGCGCTCGCCTTCATCGAGGAGGTCATGGCCTATCCCGATGTGCCGACGTCGTTCCGAAAGCTGCGCTTCGAGGACCGGCCGCCGCCGGTCCTGACGCTCGACTTCATCGTCGGCGGCAAGTCGCTGTCGGTCTTCACGACCATCGCGACGCTCGGCACGCCGCAGGACGTCACCCTCCAGGAAGTCCGCATCGAATGCTTCTTCCCGGCCGACGACCGCAGCGATGCCCTGTTCAGGAGCCTCGCGGCAAAGCGTTGACCCTGAGTCAGGGCGTGGCAGCTCGCAACGAGCCGATCAAAAGCTCACCTTCCCGGACTCCCCCGCCGGCGTCGTGAGAACGAGCGTCAGCACCGAATAGGGTGCCAGCAGGCCCTTGCCTTGGCCTGCGAGGGTGACCCTGTCGGCTGGCGTCAGCGTGATCGTCTGGCGTTCACCGCCCGAGACGATCTCGACATGCCCGGTGTACCCCTCGACGTTCAGCGGAATGTCGCTGGCGTCGTAGACGCAAATCCTGACTCCGGTCTCGCTGAGGAACAATTCGACCTGGACTCCGGCAACCTCCTGCATCTTGCCGGCATGGGGCCCCGGTACAACGTCGTATTGCTGGGCGCCGGACATTCCGCCCCACATCATCATCGCCGTGAGAAGCAACAACGCTTTCATCAGCGGACTCCTCCTTCGTTACGCGTAACTTCGGACCATCGACCGGCAACCGCGAGCGCCAGGCACGGCCCCAAGCCCACGCCTGGCACTCGCGGTTTCTCCGACGTCAGAACTTCACCTGACCCGACTTTCCGGCATCCGTCTTGATGACGAGCGTGATAGCGGCGTCGGGTGCCAGACGGCTCTTGGCTTCACCCTTCAATGCCGTCTCGCCGGACGGGGCGAGCTGCACGGTCTCGCGACTGCCGCCGGAGACGATCAGTACCGAGCCACTATAGCCCTTGGTGCTGAGCGGCTTGCTGTCCTCGCCGAAGGCATAGATCGTGACCGTGCGGTCGTTGACGACTAGCTCGGCATGAATGCCGGCCACGTCCTGCATCTTGCCGCCGTTGGGCCCCTTCGTATTGGCGTGGTTATGCTGATGTTGGGCGAATGCCAGGCCCGTCCACAGCAGGAACGGCACCGTCAGCAGAAGTCTTCTCATTGTTCTCTCCTTGTTGATTTTTCCGGTCACGATTGAAGAGCGCATAGAGCGCGGGCAGGACCACGAGCGTCAGGATCGTGGACGAGATGATGCCGCCGATGACCACAGTGGCGAGCGGCCGCTGGACTTCCGCTCCCGGCCCCGTGGCGATCGCCATGGGGACGAAGCCGAGCGAGGCGACCAGAGCCGTCATCAGCACCGGGCGCAGGCGCTTCATGGCGCCCATACGCACCGCGTCGCCGACCGGCAGGCCGTCGGCGCGCAGCCGTTGGATGAAGGAAATGATCACCAGCCCGTTCAGAACGGCCACGCCGCTCAAGGCGATGAAGCCGACACCGGCGCTGATCGAGAGCGGTATGTCGCGCAAGACGAGGGCCGCCACACCGCCGGTCAGCGCCAGCGGCACGCCGCTGAACACCAGGGCCGCGTCGCTGATCGAGTTCAGGCTCATGCAGAGCAGCACGAAGATCAGCAGCAGGGCGACCGGCACCACGATCGCCAGCCGCGCCGAGGCCGCGACGAGCTGCTCGAACTGGCCGCCCCAGCCGATCCAGTAGCCGGCCGGCATCTTCACCTTCTCGGCGACCTGCCGCTGGACTTCAGCCACGAAGGAGCCGAGATCGCGGTCGCGCACATTGGCCGAGACCACGACGCGGCGCTTGCCGTTCTCGCGGCTGATCTGGTTGGGGCCGGGCGCGGTCTCGATCTCGGCCACGGCCGACAGCGGCACGTAGGGCGCCGCCGCGACCAGCCCGGTCTGGGTAATCGGCCGGCGGCCGGGATCGCCCGTCGTGCCCGCCGGCTGCGGCGGCACGGGGATCGGCAGCGAGGCCAGCGCGTCCATATCGACGCGCATGTGCTCGGGCAGGCGCATCACGATGTCGAAGCGCCGGTCGCCTTCGAAGATCAGGCCGGCATCCTTGCCGCCGACCGCGATCTCGACCACTTCCTGCAGCTCGGCGAGGCTGATGCCGTACCGCGCCAGGGCCGCGCGATTGGGCTTCACGGTCAGCACCGGCAGGCCGGTGACCTGCTCGGTCTTCGTGTCGGCCGCGCCCGGCACGCTCTGCACGACAGCCTGCACTTTATTGGCAATGGACAGGAGCGTATCGAGATCGTCGCCGAAGATCTTCACGCCCAGATCGCTGCGCACCCCCGAGATCAACTCGTTGAAACGCATCTGGATGGGCTGCGTGAACTCGTAGTTGTTGCCGGGGATCTGCTCGACCCGCTTTTCGATGGCCGCGACCAGGTCGGCTTTGGACCGCTTGGGATCGGGCCACTCGGACCGGGGCTTCAGCAGGATGAAGTTGTCGGCGACATTGGGCGGCATCGGGTCGGTGGCGACTTCGGCCGTGCCGATCTTGGCCGCCACTTCCTTGACCTCCGGAAACTCCAGGATCGCCTTCTCCAGCGCTTCCTGCATCTGCACCGACTGGCTGAGGCTGGTGCCGGGAATGCGCATCGCATGCATGGCGATGTCGCCCTCGTCGAGCGATGGGATGAACTCGCCGCCCATGCGCGACGCCGCCACGCCGCTCACCACCACCAGCAGGCCGGCAAGACCCACGATCACGTAGCGCAGCCGAATCGCCTGTTCGAGCACGGGCGCGTAGAGCCGGAGCGCGCCGCGCATGAAGAAGTTCTCCTTCTCCGAGATGCGGCCGGTCACCAGCAGCGCAACGGCGGCCGGCACCAGGGTCATGGAGAGGATCGCCGCACCCAGCAGCGCCATCAGCACCGTGATCGCCATGGGCGTGAACATCTTCCCCTCCACGCCGGTCAAGGTGAGGATGGGCAGATAGACGACGCCGATGATCAGCGTTCCGAACAGGCTCGGCCGGATGACTTCCTTGGCGCCCGCCAGGATCGTCGCGAACCGTTCCGACCGCGTGAGGACGCGCCCGCGACGGTGCTGCTCCTCGGCCAGAAGGCGCAGGCAGTTTTCGACCACGATCACCGCCCCGTCGACGATGATGCCGAAGTCGATGGCGCCGAGGCTCATCAGGTTGGCACTGATCCTGTTCTCGACCATGCCGGTGACGGTGAAGAGCATCGACAGGGGAATGACGCAGGCCGTCACGAAGGCCGCACGGAAGTTGCCCAGGATCAGGAACAGCACGACGACGACCAGCAGGGCGCCTTCGAGCAGGTTTTTCTCGACCGTCCAGATGGTCGCGTCGACGAGCTTGGTGCGGTCGTAGAGCGCGCGCGCCACGACGCCGTCGGGCAATGACCGGCCGATCTCCTCGAGTTTGGCGGCCACGCGCTGCGCGGCCGTGCGGCTGTTGTCGCCGATCAGCAGCATCGTCGTGCCGATCACGGTCTCCTTACCGTCGAGCGTCGCTGCGCCGGTCCGGAGGTCCGTGCCTTCCTTGACCTCGGCGATATCGCCGACGCGGATCGGTACGCCACCGCGCGAGCCGACGACGATGTCGCGGATTTCCTCGAGGTTGCTCACCTGGCCCGGCGTGCGCACCAGATACTGCTCTCCGTTGCGCTCGATATAGCCCGCGCCGACATTGGCGTTATGCGTCACCAGCGCCGCCATCATGTCGCGGAAGGTGAGCTTGTAGGCCATCAGCTTCGCGGGATCGGGCAGCACGTGAAACTGCTTCTCGTAGCCGCCGATGGTGTTGACCTCGACGATGCCCGGCACGGTGCGAAGCTGCGGCTTGATGATCCAGTCCTGGATCGTGCGCAGGTCGGTCGCCGTATAGGGCTCGCCGTCGGGCTTCTTCGCATCCGGCTTGGCCTCGACGGCGTACATGTAGATTTCGCCCAAGCCGGTCGAGACCGGACCCATCGAGGTCTCGGTGCCGGGCGGCAACTGGTCCTTGGCCTGCTGGATACGCTCGTTCACAAGCTGGCGGGCGAAGTAGATGTCCGTGCCGTCCTTGAAGACGACCGTCACCTGGCTGAGGCCGTAACGCGAGAGGGAGCGCGTGTATTCAAGCTTCGGCAGGCCGCCCATCGCCGTTTCCAGCGGGAAGGTGATGCGCTGCTCGACTTCGAGCGGCGAGTAACCCGGCGCCAGCGAATTGACCTGCACCTGGACGTTGGTGATGTCCGGCACGGCGTCGATCGGCAGCCGAGTGAAATTCCAGGCACCCAGCGCGCCCACTGCGATGGCGGCGATGATGACCAGCCAGCGATTCTGGATCGAGAAGGCAAGGATACGGTCGATCATCGCCCCACTCCCAGACTTGCAACCTCAGTGCTCATGGGATGCGCTGCCCTTGCCGATCTCGGCCTTGATCACGAAGCTGTTCTTTGCGGCGTAGGTGTCGCCCGCCATCAGGCCGAACTTGACCTCGATCCAGTCTGCGTCGCGTCCCCCCAGCTCGACTTCGCGGGGCGCGAACGTATCGCCCTCGCGGACGAAGACCACGGTCTTGCCTTCGAGCGTCTGGATCGCACTCGATTTGATGGCGACGTCGACCGGCTTGGCGGAGAGCACGACACGGCCATCGACGAACAGGCCCGGCCGCAGCCGGCCGTCGTTGGAGACGACCGCCCGCGCAACCGACGACTGCGTGTCGCTGGTGCCCAGTGGCGAGACATAGTCGATCTTGGATTCGATCGTCGACCCGCCATCCTCGACGTCGATGGCGACAGGATCGCCCACCCGCACACGCGCGAAATCGCGGCGATAGACGGCGAAGTCGATCCACATGGTCGAGAGGTCGGCGATGGTGAACAGTGGCCGGGCTTCCGAAGCGAACTCGCCCAGCGTGCCGTCGCGGTCGATGATCGTACCGTCGATCGGCGCTTTCAGTTCGTAGGTCGTGAGGCTCTGGTTGCTTTCGACGGTGGCCAGCACCTCGTCCTTCTTCACCTTGTCGCCCAGCCGTTTGCGCATGCTGCGCACGACGCCAGGAAAGCGGGGCGTCACTTTCACCAGGGTCTCCTGGTTCGGCTGGATGATGCCGTTCAGCCGCAGGACCTCACGCAGCTCGCGCGGACCCGCCTGCAAAAGCTCGATGCCGGCGGCCGCGATCTGCGCATCGGTAAGCTTCACGCCCTCTTCGTCGTGCCCGTGGCCTTTCTCGTCGCCAGACCCATGGCCCTTCTCGCCGTGGCCTTTGGCTGTGAGAGGTTTGGCGGCCTGCCCGAACTTCGCGCCGAAGACGTAATAGGCCGACGCCCCTAAGGCCGCGACGCAAACCACGGCGACGAGGAGAATTCTCAGGGCCTTCATCATCGCGGCCTCCCTTGGTTTGCGGGGCTGCCGATCAACCCTTCGATGGTCGCGATGGATGTGTGGAAGCTCGCCAGTGCCTCGTGCTCCAGAAGCTCGGCATCGGCGACGGTACGATAGGCATCGAGGATTTCGAGCAGGGTGAAGCGGCCCTGTCCGTAGCCCTCTTCGATCGTCTTCAGCGAGGCACGCGCCGCCGGCAGAATGGTCTTCCGCAGCAAATCGAGCTGCTGCAGCGTGCCGTTGGCCGTGTCGTGCGCCTTGCCGATGATCGCGATCAGAGTGAGGCGGTTGATGGCGCGTTCGGCACCGGTCTTCTGCACCGATTCCTGGGCTTCGCGGATGGCGCCTTTGTTACGATCGATCACGTTGATCGGGATCGAGACACCGAAGCGGACGCCATTGTCGTTGGTCTCGGTGTAGTGCCGCCACGCCACGCTGGCCGTGATGTCGGGCAACGGCTTCAGGCGCGCCGACAGCAATTCGCCGTCGCGCTGGGCACGTATCGCCGACCAGCGCATGAGCTGCGGATTGTCCTCGATGGCCTTGATGAGGCTGTCGAGGGGCGCCGGCTTGACGAGGCGACCATAATCGCCGGCGACAGTGGCAAAGGTCGGCTGGTCCAGGCTCATGAGGGCGGCGAGGTCGCGTCGCGCCACGGCCAGCGAGGTTCGCGCCCGCTCGCGCTCGAAGCGCACGAGGCCAACCGCCGCCTGGGTACGCGAGACTTCGGAGGGCGAGGAAGCGCCGGCTTCGACCCGCCGCTGCATCAGCGGTACCAGTTTCTCCAGGGCCCCGGCCTGGCGTTCGAGGAGCTGGATACGGCGCTGCACCGACAGGGCCTCCACGAAGGCGATCGTCGTCTCCGAGAGGAGTTCGAGGCGCGCGGCTTCACGCTCCCAGCGGGCGGCGTCGTAGTCGCCCAGCGCAGCCTGGACGCGCGCACTGCGCTTGCCACCGAGCTCAATGAGCTGGCTCAACATCAGGGTCATCTCAGGCGTGCCCGTGAAACTGCTCTGGCCCTGGCCGAAATTGTCAACTTCCACGCCGACCGTGGGGTTCGGCAGGGCATTCGCCTGCTCGCGCCGGCCGTCGGCCATGCCGATGTTTCGATCCGCAACGGCGATGCGGGGACTGGCATTGGCGGCGCGTTGCAGGGCTTGCTGCAGGGTCAGCGGGCCGCCGGACCGTTGGCCCTGCCCTTGATTTTGACCCAGCGCAGGCCACGACCATGCGACGGCGCACGCCACGAGAAGCGCCCAAATGGCACGAATTGTCATCGACGAAACCCAAGACCAGTGTTCGACGCACCGCCTGCTCAACAGGCGGCAAGGACAGGAACGACTAGGTCAGGGTTCGAGGGGGTGGAGCGACTGCGCGTTGGCAGAACGGCAGGAGGCCTGCCGCGATAGCGACCGGCACGACGTGAGGTGCATGCGGCAACATGGTCGCAGATGGCATCGCCAGCAGCGGCACGACGGAACAGAAGTGGCACTTCTCGACGGTCATGCCGACGTCGTCGGCCGAGGCATCATCGCCGGCAACATCGAGAACGATGGAAGCAGGCCCGATCTCGCGGGCCGAGGCGACGCCGCAAACATGGAACGTCGTGACCAGCGCCACCATCAGAACGCAGAGAAGCCGCAGGAGTGCTGCGGGCTGCGCCACGATGGCAAACGAGGAAACGCTACTGTTCACGGCGCGGAGTGAACGCGAGGAGCAGCGCGGCGTCAACACGACAGGAGACATGAATTGTCGCACGTTCAACGGAGCGGCTCACATACTCGTACATTTGAATATCTGTTCAACTATTGTCGGACGGTTGTCAACCCTCCGGAGCAATCGACATCTCGAAGCGCTTCGTTGCCCCCGGTCCGACCGAGACCATACCCGGCTTGCTCGCGAGTTCATCGTCGAACCCTTCGGGGCTGGCGTAGCCCTGCCAGGGCTCGATGCAGACATAGCCCGCGCCGGGCTTGGTCCAGATGCCGAGGTGAGGCATGCCCGGGAAGGTCACGCGGAGGGAACGGTGACCCGGCGCGCCATAGACCAGACCGCGGCTTTCCAGCGTGTCGAAGATCAGCGCATCGTCGCGAAACAACTCGTCGCACAAGGCAAGCCGCCGGCCCTGGACGGGTGTCGGATGAGGGACGGGGCTCAGCAGGTTGTTGGCGAGCCGGCGCACCGGTGCGGGCTCGTCGTGCTCGAAGAGGATCTCGTGCGCCTCGCGCGGCGCTCCGGAGGGCAGCGGCCAGCGCAAGGCGGGATGGAAGCCGAACGACGCCGGCATGGGCCTGTCGCCCCGGTTCATCACCTTGGCCGTCATGTGCAAGGCGCCGTCTTCAATCCGGTAGATGACGTCGAGGCGGAACTCGAACGGATACTGCCGGCGCGTCGCCTCGCTGGCCTCCAACCGCCAGATGCAGCGCGCCTTCTCCGCCGTCACCAGCACGAAGCGCGAGGTGCGCGTGAAGCCATGGCGCGGGATCTCGTAGGTCTGGCCGTCGACCTTGATCTTCTTGTCCTTGGTCTCGCCGACCAACGGAAACAGCAGCGGCGCGCGGCCTGCCCATACGGCGGGATCGCCACCCCATAACAGGTCGGAGCCGTCACGGTCCTGTAGCCTTTGAAGTTCCGCGCCTGCGGCGGAAATCTGGGCGCTGAGCGCGGAGTCCGATATCGAAACGAGATCAACCATGCCGCATTCTGAGCGGCCTGGCGCGTGCCGTGAAGGGAAGACGTGACGCAGCCTCGGCGCGACAGTTCAGGCAACCATCATGCCTGCTTCGCGAAAGCATGTGCTTCTCGCACGGCATCTTCTATCTGCGGCAAGTAACGAACGTGCGGTCGACGGGCGCCCGCCCGCAGCAGCGCCTGGCGCATGGCGGGAGTGGCCCCCGTGACGAAGACCCGAATACCGTGACGCGCCGCCTTGCGACCGATGCCCGCGATGACGTTGGCGGCCGTCGAATCGATGAATGGCACGGCCGAAACGTCGATCACGAAGGCCTTGCGCTCGTCGGCGATGCGGTCGAGCACGGCGCCGACGGTCGACGCCGTACCGAAGAAGAAGGCGCCCGAGAGTCGATAGACGACAACGTCGCGATCCGTCGCCAGCGCCGGATCATAGGGAGGACGTGGATCCGCGGCGTCGGCGCGGTCTGCCAGTACCAGCGGCACGCGCTCTTCCACGCCGGCCGCGCTCGACATGCGATAGATGAACAGCGCCGCGCCCAAGGCAAAGCCCACGACAATGCCTTCGGTCAGATCGCGGAACACAGTGAGGAGGAAAGTCGCCAGCAGGACGGTCGCATCGCCGCGCGACGAACGCAGAAGGGTCGCGAACTCGTGCTTTTCGGCCATGTTCCACGCGACCATGGCCAGTACGCCCGCCAAAGCGGCGAGCGGGATGTAGGAGGCCAGCGGTGCGGCCAGCAGCATGAAGCCCAGCAGGAAGGCCGAATGCAGCATGCCGGCGACCGGGCTGCGCGCGCCGGCGCGGACGTTGGTGGCCGTACGCGCGATGGTGCCGGTGGCGCAGATCCCGCCGAACAGCGCGGCGGCGATATTGGCGATGCCCTGGGCCACCAGCTCGCAGTTGGAACGATGGCGGCGGCCCGTCATGCCGTCGGCGACGACGGCCGAGAGCAGCGATTCGATGGCCCCCAGCAAGGCGAAAGCCACCGCATCGGGCAGGATAGCCTCGACCTTCGCCCAGGACATGTCGGGCAGGCGTGGCGCCGGCAACATCGACGGAATGCCACCGAAGCGGCTGCCGATCGTCTCGACCGGCAGGCCGAGCAATCCCGCCGCGACGGAAGCCGCAGCAACAGCGATCAACATGCCGGGCCAGTGCGGGCGCAGCCGTTTCAGCCCGAGAATGAGACCGATGACTCCCGCCGCCAGCGCCACCGCGGCCGGATTGATCGTATCGAGGGCGGGCGCCAGCGCCTCGAGCTTGGCAACGAACGGGCCGGGCTCCTTGCCGTCGAGGGTGAGGCCCAGAAGGTCCTTGATCTGACTGGCGAAGATGATGACCGCAATGCCGGCGGTGAAGCCGACCGTCACCGGGTAGGGGATGAACTTGATGAAGGTACCGAGCCGCAGGGCGCCGGCTGCCGTCAGGAAAACGCCGGCCAGCAAAGTGGCCAGCAGCATGCCCTCGACGCCATGCCGTTCGACGCAGGCCGCGACCAGCACGATGAAGGCGCCTGCCGGGCCGCCGACCTGGAAGCGGCTGCCGCCCAGCGCCGAGATCAGAAAACCGCCAATGATCGCCGTGAAAAGCCCGCGCTCCGGCCCCGTGCCCGAGGCGATGGCAATCGCCATGGAGAGCGGCAGCGCCACGATGGCGACGGTCAGCCCTGCGACGGCATCGGCCCGAAACGCCGCGAGCCCGTAGCCTTCCCGCAGCACGGTGACCAGCTTGGGCGCGAACAGCGCGGGAGAAGGAACGTTGATCGACATTTAACTAAAAATTTGTGTATTACCGCCCCAAGGGTAACGCCTCGATGCGGTCCAGGGCAAGATCGAGTTTCGTCGGGCTCGCCTGCGGTACTCGCATGTTGTCTGACAACTTTGTCGCATCCGCCGCCATTCCCATGCATAGTCCGCGCAGGTCCCGGTCGCAGAACCACACAACAGGGCCCCGGAGGAAATACGATGAAGCGCAGACACCTTGTCGGCGGCCTTGCCGCCGCGACGATTGCCGCCCCGTTCATCCGCTCCGCGAGCGCGCAGGCGCCGCTGACCCTGAACGGCGCGGTCCAGTTCAACGACGATCACGCCTTCAACAAGACGCTGCTCAAGTTCGAGGAGCTGGTGAAGAAGTATTACGGCAAGCCGATCAACTTCACCCTGCACCGCAACTCTTCCCTGGGCCTCGAGAAGCAGTATTTCGAGTACATGGCCCAGGGTAAGGCGGTGGACTACGGCATCGTCTCGCCGGCCCACATGTCGACCTTCTCCAAGGCCGCGCCGTTCATCGACGCGCCCTTCCTGTTCCGCGACCTCGCGCAATGGAACAAGGTCCTCGAGGCCGACCTGCTGAAGCCGGTGGCCGACGAGATCGCGCAGAAGGCCGACGTCATGCTGATCGGCTATGCCGGCGGCGGCGTGCGCAACATCTTCGTCAACAAGCCGGTGTCGAACCTGGCAGAGATCAGGGGCCTCAAGGTCCGCGTCCAGGGCGCGCCGATCTGGTCCAAGACATTCGCGGCGGCCGGCATGTCGCCGACAGTCATCGCCTACAACGAAGTCTACAACGCCATCCAGAACAACGTGATCTCGGCCGGCGAGAACGAGGCGGCCGGCGTCGAAACGATGAAGTTCTACGAAGTGGCGCCCAATCTCGCGATGACCGAGCACGCCATCACGATCCGGCCGATCTGCTTCTCCGGCAAGACCTTCAAGACCCTGCCGAAGGACCTGCAAGAAGCGATCATCAAGGCCGGCAAGGAAGCCGGCGCCTATGGCCGCCAGGTCGAAAGCTCGGAGGACGAACAGAAGCTGGTCGCCCTCGAAAAGGCGGGCAAGCTGAAGCGCATTCCCTTCAAGGATCGCGCCGAGATGAAGAAGCTGGTCGACCCGGTGATGGCGGCCTACGCCAAGGAGATCGGCGCCGACGGCATCTTCAGCCAGATCGTCGCCACCAACTGATGCGTACGCGCAGCGGAGTAGTCCCTCCGCTGCGCTCTTTCCCGGCTGCCTACCGGGCGCTTTTTCCTGAACGGATTTCCGATGCCCTCTCCTGAAGCTCAACCGCGCAGCCTCTGGCGCCGGTTTACGGCTGGCTATGCCCAGTTTCTGACCGGCCTCCTTGCCTTCTCCGTCGCCGTCATCGTCGTGCCCGTCACCCTGCAGATGGTGTCGCGCTACACCGACCTGATCCCGCCCTACATCTGGACGGAAGAGATGGCGCGCTTCCTGTTCATCTGGATGATCATGATCGGCGCCATGATCGGCGTGCGCGAAGCCTCGCACTTCGAGGTCGATGTCTGGCCGACGCTCTCACGACGCAGCGAGGCGGCTGTGCGCATCGCGGCCAGGCTCGGCATCCTGGCATTGGCGCTGGTCTTCGTGGTGGGCGGCATCGAGTTCACGCGCTTCGCCTGGTACCGCACCTCCGAACTCGCGGACCTGCCGCTCTGGATGATCCACATCGCCTGGCCGGTCGCAGGCGTCACCTGGCTCATCTTCCTGGGCGAACAGTTCTACGACGAAGCCCGCATTCTGCTCGGCTGGAGCGCGTCATGAGCGGCGCCCTGTTCTCGGCCGGCGAGGCCGCTTCGATCCTGTTCGGCGTCTTCTTCGTGCTGCTGGTGCTGCGCGTGCCCGTGGCCTTCGCGCTGGGGCTCGCCTGCCTGCCGCTCTTCTATCTTGAGCCCCGGCTCGGGACGATGATGCTCGCGCAGGAAACTTTCAACGCCTACAACTCCTTCATCCTGCTCGCCGTGCCGTTCTTCCTGCTGACGGCCAATCTGATGAGCGTCGGCGGCATCACCGACAGGCTGGTGGCGCTGTCGCGGTCCATCGTCGGAAGCTGGCCGGGTTCACTGGCGCAGATCAACGTCGTGCTCTCGGTGTTCTTCGCCGGCATCTCCGGCTCCTCGACGGCCGACGCGGCAAGCCAGAGCAAGATCTTCATCGATGCCCAGACCAAGGAAGGCTACGACCTCTCCTTCTCGATCGCCATCACCGCCGTCTCGGCGGTGCTGGCCGTGATCATTCCGCCGTCGATCCTGATGATCGTGTGGGGCGGCATCATCTCGACTTCGATCGGCGCGCTATACCTTGCCGGCGTCGTGCCCGGCCTGCTGATTGCCGGCGCGCAGATGGCCACGGTGCATATCTATGCGGTCAAGCGCGGCTATCCGACCTATCCGCGCTCGTCCTTCCGCCAGCTCCTCTGTGCGATCTGGGTGTCGATCCCCGCCCTGATGACGCCCGTCATCATCGTCGGCGGCATCTTGATGGGGTGGTTCACGGCGACCGAATCGGCCTGCGTCGCCGTGCTTTACTCGGCTGTGCTGTCGATCGTGGTCTATCGCGAGATGGGCGCAAAGGAGCTCTACCGGGCGCTGGTCGACACCGGCAAGCTCGCCTCGGTAGCGCTCTTCTGCATCGGCACAGCCTCAGCCTTCGGCTGGCTGCTGGCCTACTACCGCATCCCGCAAGAGCTGCTGGCCAACGTCACGAGCTGGGGTCTGGGGCCAATCGGCGTTGGCTTCTTCATCGCCTTCGTGTTTCTGGTGGTGGGCTGCTTCCTCGACGCCATCCCGGCCATCATCATCGTCGGCACGGTGCTGCAGCCGCTCGCCAAGTCGGTCGCCATGGACCCGGTCCACTTTGCGATCGTCTCGATCGTGTCGCTGGCCTTCGGGCTTGTGACGCCGCCCTACGGCCTCTGCCTGATGATCTCCTGTGCCGTCGCCGGCGTGCCGCTGCGCTATGCGCTGAAGGACACGATGATCATGCTGGTGCCGATGATCGTGGTGCTGGCGGCAATGATCGTCTGGCCAGACATCGCGCTCTTCCTGCCACGCCTGATCGCGCCGGAGCTGCTAAAATAAAGGGCGGGGCGGCCCCGCTGCCGCCCCTCTCGCACACCTTCGAGTTCAGGCGCCTAGAACCCGCCCGCCATCGAGCGTTCTCCCTGCTGGCGGCGGATGGCGTGGAAGCCGTCGACTGTACGGCCGATAATCTCGGCCACCGGCAGCACTTCGTGAATCAGGCCGACGGTCTGACCCGCGAGCGCCAGCGACGCTTCCATGTCGCCACCGAAATAGACATCCTTCACGTTGCCGAAGATCGCGCGATCGAACGAGCCGGCGCGGTCGATCTCCTTGGCGCGCTCGGTCTTCAGGGCGCGCACGCAGGGCGTCGACTTGCGGTTCAACATCACCGTGCCGGTATCGTCGGCGTCGACGATGGCCTGCTTGTAGTTATGGTGCACCGGACTTTCGGCCGCGCTCACGAACCGCGTTCCCATCTGGATGCCTTCGGCGCCCAGCGCAAAGGCCGCCGCCATGCCGCGACCGTCGCAGATGCCGCCGGCGGCAATGATCGGCACGTCGGTCTTCTCCCGCACCGCCTGCAGCAGGACCAGGGTCGAGACGTCGTCGGGATTCTTGAAGCCGCCACCCTCGCCGCCTTCGACGATCAGGCCGTCGACACCGGCCTCGACCGCCTTCAGCGCCGAGGAGAGGTTGGGCACCACGTGATAGACGGTGAGGCCTGCCGCCTTCAGCGTCGGCAACAGCTTGGCGGGCGACCCTGCCGAAGTGCTGACAAACTTCACCCCCGACTTGGCCACGAGATCGACGATCCGCGGCTCGCGGATGAAGAGCAGCGGCAGGTTCACGCCGAACGGCTTGTCGGTCAGCCCCTTCATCTTCTCGATCTCGGCGAGGCAGGCATCGACCTCGCCACTCGAGGTCTCGATGATGCCGAGGCCGCCGGCATTGGAGACCGCCGACGCGAGTTGACTGCGCGCGATCCAGCCCATCGGCGCCTGCACGATTGGGTATTTGACGCCGGTATGGGCGAGCACTCGGTTCATTTGTTTCCTTCCTGTGTTTTCAAGGCATGTTGCGCGCGCGTTCCCACGCGGCGGTGAAGTTGGGCGGCGTATCGGCGCGACAGGGCAACGCCTTCTTCGGATCGGGATCCTCGATGAAACTGTCGCGCAGGCGGGCCGCGCACGGATCCTGGACGACCACGCCATGACCCTGGGCGCGGAAAACGACATTGCGCGACGCCGAGAGTGTCCGCGCCGCCTCGCGCGCCCAGAGAGGCGGCGTCAGCCAATCGAAGGTGCCGCTCAACAGCAAGGTCGGCACGGCGGACTTCACCGGCTGGCGATCGGCTGCCGGCGCAGCGGCGACCCGCCATGCCGGGCAGAAGGTCGGCGACTTGCTGGCCTTGGCGTTCAGGCCATAGACGCCGTTCTCTTCGATGGCATTGCGGCGCGCCGTACGATCGACCATCGGCCAGGTCTCCCGACACTCGATGCTGTTGTAGAGCCCGTCGAACTGCTGCGCGTTCTGTTCGAGCAGGCCGCCATCGTTGCTTTCGAGATCCTCGGCGAAGAGGCGCACGAGGCGAAGGTCGCCGTGCTTCACGGCGGCCGCCGTTTCCGGAATGGAGGCTGCCTCGCCCTCGCGCATCATGTTCAACAGCACCATCAGGAGCTTGGTACCGTCGAGCTGGATGGATTGAGGTCCGTCTTCAAGGGCGAGCGTGAGATCTATGGGCTTGCGATCCGCGGCCTCGATCACGCCTTCGACCGTGGCACGCAGATCGGGATGCCGCTCGCGGCAGAGCGCGTCGGCAGTGCAATCGGCATAGAGCCGCTCGAAGGCGCGGCGCACGATCGCGGGCTCGTTCTGCTCGCCGTTGATCTGCGGCGGGTAGACGCCGTCGAGCACGGCAGCGCGCACCAGATTGGGATGCCGGCGCATCACTTCGAGGCCCCAGCGCGTGCCGTACGATACGCCGTAGATGTTGATGCGGCTGAGCCCCATCGCCGTCGCCAGATCGGCCACGTCGTCGGCCAGCACCGGCGTGTTGTACATGCTGAGGTCGATCTTGCGGCGATCGATATTGGCCCGGCAGCGCGCCAGGATCTCCTTCTCCTGCTGTTCGGTGACGGCGCGGCGACGCGCCTTGGCGGGCTCCGTCATGCGGGTATCGAAGCAATCGAGATTGGGCGTGGCGCCGCCCGCGCCGCGTTGGCTCAGGATGATCACGTCGCGCTTGCGGCGGATCACGGCCGTCTCGTTCCACCAGTCGCCTTCGGCTAGCGCATCGGCGCCGGGACTGGAGGCGACCAGCGGCGCGTCGCCCGGCCCGCCCGAAAGGTAGACCAGCGGCTCGACGCCGGCCGTGCGTTTGGCCTTGAGGACGGCGACCTTCAGTTTGACCTCGCGGCCCTGCGGCTGGTCGCGATTCTCCGAGACGATCAGCACGAAGCATTCGACCCGGTCGCCACGCGGCGGCTTGAAGGTGCAGCGCTCGCGGTCGAGGCGCGGTGCCGCGACGGCGCTCTCTGCCAAAATGAGCAGAAATGCTGCCAGGCTGCACAGGAACCGCACTCGCGCCATGGCTATGTTCTGCCACATCGTGGCTTGTGACGGCATGAAGTAATTCTATGGAAGGGATGCCGGCGAACATCTTGCCAGCCCGACCGCCCCGCCTCACTTTGCCGGCCATGACCTCCCGCTCCTATTGGACCGCCGTCTGGTGCGGCTTCCTCGTCCTCACCATCGGGCTCGGCGTCCGCCAGAGCTTCGGCATCTTCCTCAAGCCCGTCTCGGCCGAATTGAATGTCGGTCGCGAGCTCTTCTCCTTCGGCACGGCGTTTTCCATGCTGCTGATGGGGGCGGTGGCACCCTTCGCCGGTCGGCTCTGCGACCGCTTCGGGTCGGCGCCGACAATCGCCGGCGGCGGCGTCCTCTACGTGGCGGGCATGGTGGTAACGGCGGTCATGCATGACGGTTTCATGCTGATCCTCGGCAACATTCTGGTCGGCGTCGGCCTCTCGGCGGCGAGCTTCGGGCCGGTGCTGGGCGTGATCCTGCGCGTGGCGCCACCGGCCAAGGCCGCGCTCGCCGTGGGCATCTGCTCCGCTGGCGGCTCGTTCGGCCAGTTCTTCATCGTGCCGCTCGCCGCCGTGCTGCAGAACTATTTCGGCGACTGGCGTCCCACCATGTGGGCGCTGACCGGCATCGCCGTGCTGATGATCCTGCTGGCCGCCGGCCTGAACGACAGCAAGGAGATCGCAGCCAGCAGGAAGGCCGGCGGCGGCAACCAGACCGCAGGCGCGGCACTCTCCGAGGCCTTCGCGCAGAAGAGCTATATCCTGCTGGTGATCGGCTACTTCGTCTGCGGCTTCCACGTCGCCTTCGTCGGCGGCCATCTGCCGGCCTACATCTCCGACAAGGGGATCGGTCTCTCGCTGTTCGGCATGAAGCTCTCGCCCGCCGAGCTGGGAGGCTGGGCGATCGGCATGGTCGGCCTGTTCAACATTGCCGGTGCCATTCTGTGGAGCTCGATGGGCGCCAAGTACAAGCGCAAGAACCTCCTCTCGCTGCTCTATCTGCTGCGCTCGCTGGTCTTCCTGGGCTTCGTGCTGGCACCGCTGTCGGCTGCTTCGGTCCTGATCTTCGCCGGTGCCCTCGGCTTCCTGTGGCTGGGCACCGTGCCGCTCACCACGTCGCTGGTCGGCTATATCTTCGGGCCGGTGCATCTCACCATGCTGAACGGCATCGTCTTCTTCGGCCATCAGGTCGGCAGCTTCTTCGGCGGCTGGGGCGGCGGTCGCATCTTCGACCTGCAGGGCAACTACGACCTGATGTGGTGGATCTCGATTGCGCTCGGCCTGGTATCGGCGGCCCTGCACTACCCGATCGTCGAGGAGCGGCTGATGCGGCCTGCCCAGCCCGCACTGCAGCCGGCATGAGCATGAGCTGGCAAGCCCTGCTGCTCTGGGCTTCCGCCAGCCTCGTCGTGGCCGCGACCGCCGTCTCGTTCGTCCTTTGGGGAATGAACGGGCCTGCATACCTCGTGGACCTGATAGCGGCCTATTGTCTGTGATCCAGAGTCGCTAGGCTCGACCCGCGCACAATGCCGGACATTGGCGCGGGGAGCCGGGGAGCGACGATGCCGACAGCACGACTGGATCAGGATGTCTTCGCCGCGGGCGGAACAGTTGCCACGGATTGGGCGCAGGCCAGCGGCAACGCTCAAGTTTCCATCGCTGCGGGAGCCCAGGTGCGCCGCGGCCTCAATCTCGACCTTGGCATCCAGGCGCTTGCCAGTGTCGATGCCAGTGTCGGCAAGTTCCTGAGTGCCGAAGTCTCGGGCCAGGCCAGCGCCTCCGCCTCGGTGACGGCGCAGATCCAGGCGCCGATGAACCTGTTCCAGGAAATCGGCTTCGCGGTCCGCCTGCAGGCGATCGCCGAACTCGCGGCGGCGGTCCAGGTCAGCCTTGGCCTCAAGATCGGCGACTTCCTCGAGCTGGCAGAGCGGGATCAGCAGATGCGCGGTCTGCCGGTAGAGCTGTTGCGGGTGTTCCTGTCGGAGGTCAACATCAAGGCCGGCGTCTTCGCCAAGGCAGCCCTGACCGCGCAAGCCTACGCGCAGCTGGTCGTCACGGGGACCGCGATCGCGCAGCCTGCGAAGAACATCAAACCCGGCTTCAACATCGTTGCCGGTGCCGGTGTGGGGCTGAAGGCTGGCGCGGGCTTCCGTGTGTTCGCCGCCATGGAGATCGACGACTTCAGCCGGTTCGTCGCACGCTCGGTCGACGTGCTGGTCGAAAAGGCCTGCGACGAACTCAAGGATAACCTGCCGTCCGACAGCGTAGTGCCGAGGGTGCTGCTCGACGCGGCGCGTCCGCTCTTCAAGATGGTGTTCCGCACGTCCTACGAGCTGGGCGAGTATCTCGCCTTGAATGCGCCGGCGGCAACGGCCGCAGGCGCCCAGGACGTCGCGCTGCGCTGTGCTCAGGTCGCCTTGGAGGAAGGCCAGCGCTTTCTGCTGAAGGGCCTCACAGACGCAGGTTTCTCAGCGCTTGAGGCTACGCTTCGGAGCTGGGTGAGCACCCTCTCGCAGGCCCAGTGGGATCGAACGCTATCAGCCCGCCGCTCCCTCGCGAGCCACTTGCAGGTGTTTCCTGCGGAGCCGTTCGACGGCACGCCGGCAAGCGAAACCTACTGGAACACACTCATCGCCCGCCTGGTCGACCTGACCGCCGCTGCGCTGGGCGGCACTGTCGACGTCCAGACCCAACGCTTCGTCTCTGTGCTGTGGTCTGCCTCGCAGCTCGCGCTGATTGCCACCCGCCGGGTGATCCGGGCCGATGCCCGTCTTAGCGTCATCGGTCAGCCGCCGCGCCAAGCCAAGGCCGCCTTCTCCGGCAACCTGACGAGCCAGCCGCCGGCGCTGGTGCGCGATCACATCCGCAGTTCCCTGCCATCGCCGCCTGCTGCCGGCGCCCTCAAGCTCGATCACGTCGTCGAATTCCTTTGTGCCGATGCGGCGCTCGATTTCCTGCGACAGCACCAGCCCGGCGTGGACCGCTTCCTGTCGGCTATGACAGGCCCGCTCGGTACTTTGGCCAACGATGTCGGGCGGACGATCTTGCGCAACATCGGCAGCGTGATTGCCGGCGGCTCCGGCCAACCCGATGCGCAGGCCACCCTCGCGGCAATCGCCAACGGGCTGCGGACGTTCATGTCCGGTCAGATCCACGACGAACTGGCACCGGTTCTGCGCGATCGGCTGGCATCCCGTCCCGATCTCAAGAGCTACTTCGACGAGGTCTTCCTCCCCACGACCGACTTCACGCTGGAAACGGTATTCGGCGTCGTGCTCGACTGGCCACGGCGCGGCGCGGACCGCGAAGCGTTGAAGGAGGCCCTCTCCGGTATTCTGATGAAGCTGGTCGGGCGCAGCCTCGTCGTTACCACCGATATCATGTTGGCAACGGCGCAGGCGCAGATGCACGGCATACTCAATGGCCTTGCCGACAATGTCGACGCGCCGAACGGGATCGTGAAGCAGCTCTCGAAGGCGGCCAACCTGCCGGTGCCGGTGAGCGAGATCTCCGAGCTGACGGCCGACGCGCTGCGCATCGGCGCCGATGTACTGGGACCACTCGATGACACCCAGCGGGCAAAGATCCGGTCGTTGATGTACGAGGTCATCGATCCACTGCCGAGCACGGCCGGCGCCGGCTTCCTGCAGGAGCTTGGCGACGGTGCTTTCATCCCCAACAACGACGCCATGATGGAGCTGGCGACCGAGTTGGCCGCGGTCGGCGGCGAACGGTTCCTGCAGTTCGTCATGAAGCTGATCGATCTGATCGGTACCAAGATCCTGCAGGAGCTGGCCGAAGTGCTGGAGGCCGCGCAACGCCAGGTGCAGCAATGGGTCGACGATGCGCAGCAGGCGCTCGAAGACATGCAGCGGCAGCTCGGCCAGCTCCTGGCCGATATCGAGCGGCTCGCCCGCGAAGTTGCCGACCAGTTCGATCGGGCCGCCGAAAGCCTGCTGGGTGCGCTCCTGCCGTTGGCGACAAACTCCGGGCGACGCAAGTTCAAGTCGAAGCTGGCGGCCGAAATCGTCGACCAGGCGCTGGCGGTGCTGACCGACAATCACGTCTATCGCACACTCGCACCGCCGGATTTGAAACGAGCCATGCGGGGTATGGCGCGCGACGCCGTCGAGGATGCGCTCGACAACGATGTGATCGACGGCGTGCTCGATATCGTGGGCGAGCTGGCCGAGGAGCTCGATTCGATCATGGACGATGTTCGCGAGCTCGATCCCGATCGCGATCTCGCCCAGCAGATCGGCAATCTGCTGATCAACCGGCTCACTGACGCGATCTACGACAATCTCGGCCGTGATCCGCACATCCGAGTCGCCTTCGAGGTCAATGTCCTGGGCGTCCGCCACCGGATTTCCCTGGGCCGCATAGACGTTCCCGTGGAGGCAATCGTCGATGGACTTCGCCGGGCGGTGCGGGACCTCGATGCGTTCGAAGACGCCGTCCGCGATGCCGCCCGGTCGCTGTCCTCGGCCTTCACCAAGGAGGCCCAGCTTCAGGAATCGGAGTCCGAACGGGCGGATCTCGGCGCAAAGCGTGAGCGCCTCGGCCGACAGCGGACCGCACTCGAAGCCGCTCCACGCGGCGTGAGGATTCTCTCGCCGACGCCCGGTGCCGTGGCGCAGGGCGAAGTGCACGTGCGGATCGAAGTCCAGGGCCTGTCGCGGGAGGCCGTGCTCGACGAGGACGATCGCCCCGACTCGGTCCACGTCTTTCTCAACGGCCAGGAACTGCCGTTGAGATCCTTTTCCGTTGCCGAGTTGGGACCGGCGCCAGAGGCTGCTTCCGAAATTTCCCGTAAGGCAAACCGGTTCGATCCGCGTGCAGACCTAGCGTTGCGCCCGCATTGGGCTGCGTCGAAGCTCGACAAAGTCGGCGTGAAGGGCACGCCGCGCGGAGGGCTGCGGGCGCTGGATGCGAGTTTGGTGAAGGGCCAATCGCGCAAGACCGACAAGCTCCCGTTTACCATCTCGGGCGCCAACGCTCTGGCCAACATCCGCGGCATTCAGATGGCGGCTCTCGCTGCGGCGGCCGCGCCGGCAGCGACGCGAGGACGCTCAATTGCACCGAAGCAGACCGAGCCGGCAGCGCCGCCACCGCGCCGTGGCGAACGGCGTTTCGGAGCGCCCCTCACCGTGACCCAGGTCGACCGCCTCACGGCGCTATCACCGATCGGCATCGTGCTGTCGTGCACGATGCCCGCCGCCAAACTTGAAGAAGGCATCAATACGCTGATCGTGTCGATCACGCCGCCTGGCGGCCAGCGTGTCGAAACATCATGTGTGTTCTTCGTCGAGGCCGCGGTCGCGAAGCCGAGCAGGCCGAAACCCGGTGAAAGCCGATTGCCGCGGAAGACCCCACGCAACATCCGCGATCTCACACCACAGAAGATCGCCGGCAAGTTTACGCTAACGCCAAAGAAGGATCGGTTGAAGGCGGTTGCCGCGCAAAAGAAGGCGATCGTAGACCGTGGCCTGGCGAAGCGGACCAAACTGATGGCCGCCCTTCCCGTTGGAGTGAAGCTGAAGCACCCGCCCGCCATCACGCGGCCATCCACGCCCAAGCCGGGAGTGTAGCGCCATGACAACGATGGGCATCATCATCGCCTTGCTCAATCTTCCTGGCCAGGTCCCTGCTGAAACGCCGGAGGCGCAGTCCAGGCGTCGTCTGGAAAGCGGAAGCAGATCCAGCGCGCTCGACACGATCGAAGCGTGGCTTCAGTCGCCGTCGGCAAAGAAGGAATGGCACATGGAGCCCGACGCCTTCGCGTCGCGCCTCAAGGTGCTCGTCGAGGCGCCGTACAAGCTGGCCCAGAGCGGCTACCCGTGGTGCACGTACGCCTCCGTTCTGATGTGCCTGCTCAGGCGCGACCCGTCTGCCGTCGTGAACTACGCGATCAAGCTCTACAATACCGGTAAGATCAGCCTCGGACGGATCAACGGCGAGGTCTCCTCCGACCTGCGTGCCTTCGATGTCGCGCGCTATCTGCGTCGGGAATTGAGCAAGAAGCCACCCAACAACAAGACCCACTACGCGCAGCCCGTCGATTTCATGTTGATGGCGGGGTTTTGCAGCCAGCAGATGGACGGCTTCATCGAGTTCGACGGCCCGATCGACGATTCCAAAGCCGCCCCTCCCCTCGACGATCTCACGCCCACCAAGAACCTGATGCTGGCCAGCGGCCTCTACACCTCGGTGCAAGTGACCAAGATCAACCCTTCGGACGCGGATGCTGCCGTGCAGGCACTGATCGCACCATCTTCGGAGCGGGACATTCTGCTCGTGGCACCCATGTCGTATTTCGTCGATGGCCTTAACTTCATTCCGAAGTTCAACAAGCTCGGCCGGCATATCGCCCCTGTCGTCAGGAACGATGGAACCAAGCTGGCTTTCTGGAGCTGGGGCGACGAACCGATAGAATCGCTCGGCATGACGGATGACGGCAGCCTGGCACCGCCGACACTGGATGGCGTGGCCGGCGGCTACTCGATGGCCATCAATCTTCCCGAACTCAAGAAGACGGTGACCGATAGCAAGGCTTCCCGCTGGGTCGTAACCGCGACCCTCAAACCGGCGTAGACACCACGCCGGGCTGGGACGTCACAGCACGAACTTCGAGAGGTCGGTGTTCTTGGCGAGCGAGCTCACGCGCTCGCGCACGTAGGCGGCGTCGATCTCGACTTTCTCACCGGGCTTGTCCGAGGCGGTGAAGCTGATCTCCTCGAGGAGCTTCTCCATCACCGTGTGCAATCGGCGCGCGCCGATATTCTCGACCGTCTCGTTGATCTCGGCCGATAGTCTCGCCAGCTCGTCGATGGCGTCGGGCTTGAATTCGAGATCGACCTTCTCGGTGCCCAGCAGCGCCTTGTACTGCTTCACCAGGCTCGCCTCCGGCTCCGTCAGGATGCGGCGGAAATCCTCCTGGTTGAGCGAGGCCAGGCTGACGCGGATCGGCAGGCGGCCCTGCAGCTCGGGCAGCATGTCCGAGGGCTTGGCGAGGTGGAAGGCGCCGGAGCAAATGAACAGCACATGGTCGGTCTTCACCGGCCCATGCTTGGTGTTCACCGTCGTTCCCTCGATCAAGGGCAGCAGGTCGCGCTGCACGCCTTCGCGGCTCACGTCGCCGCCGCCGCGAAATTCGCTGCGCGCCGTGATCTTGTCGATCTCGTCGATGAAGACGATGCCGTTCTGCTCGACCATGTCGCGCGCCTCGCGCACGACGCGCTCCTGATCCAGAAGCTTGTCGCTCTCCTCGCGCATCAGCGTCTCGTGGCTTTCGGCCACGGTCATCTTGCGCTTCTTGGTACGGCCGCCGAACGCCTTGCCCAGCATGTCGCCGATATTGATCATGCCGACGGATGCGCCGGGCTGGCCCGGCACCTCGAACTGCATGGGCGAGCCGGAATCGGCCACTTCGACCTCGATCTCGCGGTCGTTGAGTTCGCCATTGCGCAGCTTGTGACGGAAGCGCAACCGCGTCTCCTCGCTGGCATTGGCGCCGCACAGCGCGTCGATGACGCGATCCTCGGCCGCCATCTCGGCCTTGGCGCGCACGTCCTTGCGCAGGCGCTCCTTCGCCATTTCGAGAGCCGCTTCCATCAGGTCGCGCGCGATCTGCTCTACGTCGCGGCCGACATAGCCCACCTCGGTGAACTTGGTCGCTTCGACCTTGAGGAACGGCGCGTTGGCGAGCTTGGCGAGGCGCCGCGCGATCTCGGTCTTGCCGCAGCCGGTCGGGCCGATCATCAAAATATTCTTGGGCAGCACTTCCTCGCGCAGCCCTTCGGGAAGCTGCAGGCGGCGCCAGCGGTTGCGCAACGCGATGGCGACGGCGCGCTTGGCGTCCAACTGGCCGACGATGTGCTTGTCGAGTTCGGAAACGATCTCGCGGGGGGAAAAGTCGTTGCTCATGATTTGTTAGAGCTTCTCGATGACGAGGTTGTGGTTGGTGTAGACGCAGATGTCGGCGGCGATCTTCATCGACTTGCGCGCGATCGCTTCGGCATCCATGCCGTCGACATCGATCAGGGCACGCGCCGCGGAGAGCGCATAATTGCCGCCCGAGCCGATGGCGATGATGCCGCCTTCCGGCTCCAGCACGTCGCCGGTACCTGACAGCAGCAGCGACACGTCCTTGTCGGCCACGGCCATCATCGCTTCGAGGCGGCGCAGGTAGCGGTCGGTGCGCCAGTCCTTGGCAAGCTCGATGCAGGCGCGCAAGAGCTGGCCGGGATGGCGCTCCAGCTTGGTCTCCAGCCGCTCGAACAAGGTGAAGGCGTCTGCCGTGGCGCCGGCGAAGCCGGCCACGATCTGGCCGTTGCCGATGCGGCGCACCTTGCGTGCATTGCCCTTGACGATGGTCTGGCCCATCGACACCTGGCCATCGCCGGCCATGACGACCTGGTCGCCCTTGCGCACCGAAAGGATGGTCGTGGCATGCCAGCCCGGACCGGCGGAACTGTCTGATTGTGCGGAAGACATGCGCCCTAAATAGGGATTTGGGGGCACAAATCAATCGCGCATCTATGCCCGCAGAGGCCGTGCTAACGTCAGCCCATGAGCGACCCCGTCATTGTCATTGGCGCCGGCATCGTCGGCACCGCCACCGCCCGCGCCCTGCAACGCGCTGGCCATAGCGTCACCCTTCTGGACAGCGCCGAGCCTGGCAAGGCGACGTCCTTCGGCAATGCGGGCTTCCTGTCGCTCGACAGCCTTATTCCGCTGGCCAGACCTGCGACGCTGAAGAAAGTGCCGCAGATGCTGATGGATCGTGACGGTCCGCTCACGTTGCACCGGCCGAGCATTCCGTCCTTGCTGCCCTGGATGGCGCGGTTCGCCCTGGCGGCGATGAGCCCGGTGGAGGTCGACAAGGGTAAGGCTGCCTTCAAGCCGCTGATGCTGGAGGCCGATCTCGCGTGGAAGGCAGAGATCCAGGCGTCGGGGCTCGGCGAGCTTTTCCGGACCAAGGGCGCGCTCTACGTCTATGAAAGCGAAGCCTCGTTCCAGGGCACGGACGAGATGCGCGGCCTGCAAGCGGGCAAGGGCACGGAGTTCGAGATCGTCGACGGCAATCGCGCGCGCGAGCTGGCGCCGGGGCTCAGCCCGCACATCGTGCGCGGCATCTATTATCCGCGCGGCAGTCATACGGTGAACCCCTATCAAGTGGTGGCGACCCTGGCCGAGCGCTTCACAGCCGAAGGCGGCACCGTCGTGCGCGGCCGCGTCCGTGGCTTTCGTCGCGACGGCGATCGCGTGACGGCCGTCCAGCTCACCGACTCCGAACTGCCGGCCAAGGCTGTCATGATCTCGGCCGGCCGCGCCTCCGGTGAACTGACGCGACTCCTCGGCTTCAACGCGCCGCTGGTCGCCGAGCGCGGCTATCACGTGATGCTGGCACCCGACAATGTGCGCTTCGATCTGCCGGTCAGCCCGCCCGACCGCGGCCTCTTCTTCACGCCCATGGCTGAGGGTTTACGTCTCGCGGGCACGGTCGAGCTGGCCGCCCCGCATCAGCCGCCCTCCTGGCATCGCGCCGATCTGCTGATCAAGCATCTCAAGGCGATCTTCCCAGGTGTCGGCGGCGAGGAGCGCAGCCGCTGGATCGGCGAGCGCCCGACCCTGCCCGACTATCGCCCCGCCATCGGCCGTGCGCCGCGCCTCGCCAATGTCTATTGCGGCTACGGCCATCAGCATCTCGGCCTGACCCTCGCGACGGTGACAGGCCGCCTGATCGCCCGTCAGATGGAAGGCGAGGAGCTGCCCGAAGCGCTGAAGGCCTGCGATCCGGGCCGGTTTGGATGACGACGCGCACGCTGACCGGGAAATGCTTTTGCGGCGCCGTGCAGTATGCCGTGGCGGATGCCTTCACTTACGCACTGAACTGCCACTGCTCCAACTGCCGGCGCACCACGGGCTCGGCGTTCAAGCCCTTCGCCGGCATCACGCGCGATCAGTTCTCCGTCACCGAAGGCCGCGACAAGCTCCTGATCTACGGCGAAGAGAAGACCCACGACGCACACTGCAACGTCTGTGGCTCACTTCTTTACTCGGTAGTCCGCGACGGCGCTTACGTCCATGTCGCCTTGGGCATGCTGGTCGATGCACCTGCCATCCGGCCGACCGCCCATATTTTCGTCGGCTCCAAGGCGCCGTGGTTCACCATCACCGACGAGCTGCCGCAGTACGACGGCCATATTGCGCTCTAGATCGTTCGCCCCAGGACGGTCACGGGCTTGGCTGTCGCCAGCCGCTGCTCGACAAAATCCCAATCCCGGACAAAGAACTCGTTCGAGAGGGTCCAGCGGCCATTCGAGAAGGACAGCTCGTTGGGCGTTCGTTGCAGGAGACGCGTGAACGGATCGTAAAAGGCCCGTGTGAAGGCATGAGCTGCCATCAGCTCCAGCACGTAAGGCGACGACCCCTCCAGCAGAATGACCTTGAGATCGGGTCCGCGCAAAACGCGGGACGCCCCTATCAACACCTGCTCCTCGTAGCCCTCGACATCGAGCTTGAGCATGGCCGGCGCCGCGCTGCCCACCAGTGTGTCCAAAGTCTTCTGCGGGACGACGCGGACGCCTTCGCCGGCCTTTGAAACGACCTGATTCTCGGGGCCCCGTCCGATCGTGAAGTAGGCTTCGCCATCGCTGGGGCCAAGAGCGACGACATGGGTCTCGACCAGTTGGGAGAGATCGTTGATCGAGATGTTGCGGGCGAGGTCCCGGCTGGTATCGGCGTCGGCTTCAATGGCCAGGCTCCTGGCCCCGCAGATACCCGAGGCGAGCACTGAATAGGTGCCGACATTGGCGCCGGCATCGAGGAAGAGATCGCCCGGCCGCAAGAAGTGCAGCACCAGCCCCATACTCATGAACTCGTAGAGACCAAGGTAGAGATTGCCCGTAGCGCCGGTCATGCCGCGACGGACAGCCAAGCGCTGTCCACCGATCCAGGGCATGACGATCTCGCCACCGAGCCTGCTCCTGATTTGCCAGGAGGCGAATCTGGCCCATGCCCTGAGCGGATCGGAGCGCGTCAAAGGGTGCTCGGCGAACGTCCGAGCAAGTGACCTGAGCGCCTGCATTGCCATCACGAGCCCCCTAAGCGCCCCGCGGAACAAGATGCCCGATCAGCCGCCATATTGCAGCAAGGTCTCGCCATTCTTCTTGAGCCAGGTCTGCGGCCCTTCGATGGGACAGTCGCAGAGGGTTCGGGCCAGGGCCCAGAAGCGTGGGCTGTGATTCAGGTGCACGAGATGGGCGACCTCGTGCGCCACGAGATAGTCGAGCACTTCCGGTGGTGCGAGAACCAGCCGCCAGGAAAAAGACATCGCGGCGTTCGGCCCGCAGCTCCCCCAGCGCGAACGGCTGTCGCGCAGGGTGATGCGCCGCACCGGCCGCTCGACCTGGGCTGCCTTGGCATGAACCAGAGGTACCAGCCGCGCCTTGAGCTCGGCCGTCAGCCAGTCGCGCACGCGGCGCGGCAGATGCTCCGGTCTGCCGGCTACATGGATTTCCGCGCCCTCCCGCCAGACGGTGCCGCGCTGGCCGGCGCGGTGGCGGATCACATGCGGCACGCCGAACAGCGGCACTTCCGCCCCGTCGCAAAACGGCCGTCGCTCGGGCAGGCGCTCAAGACGGGCGGCGATCCAGCCAGCCTGGGCCTCGGCGAAGTCCACTGCCGTGCCGCGGGCCATACGCAGCGGCGCGGTCAGGACGATGCGCCGGTTGGCCGGATCGACGCGCAGCGAAGCACGCCGCGCCCGGGCGTTGCGCACGAACGTTACGGGCAGCGTATCTCCGGCATGAGCAATGGTCAGTTGCTCGGGCTCGGGCAGCGTTTTAGGCAGGAGGCGGCTGAACCAGGACGACATCAAGGAGAGGGACAGGATGAGCGAACAACAGGCGCACAAGACGCTGAGCGACGCCGGACGCAAGGTATTGGCCGAAGTGCTGGGCGAATCTTATCTCGCGCGGCGCGATGCGACCAACAACGATTTCTGGGCTCCGGTCCGCGCTTTCTCCGAGGAGTTTGCTTACGCCTCGCTCTGGACCCGCGACGGCCTCGACAAGAAGCAGCGCAGCATGATCACCATCGCCATGCTCTGCGCTCTCAATCGCCCGCACGAACTCAAGATCCACCTCGTAGGTGCCCTGAACAATGGCTGCACCAAGACCGAGCTGCGGGAGATCTTCACGCACGCCATCGCCTATTGCGGCTTCCCGGCCGCCATCGACGCGCTGCGCGTCGCCGAGGAAGTGCTGAAAGAACAAGGGAAGTTCTGACATGAGCCTCGACCTCGCCCGCATCCGCGCCGAGACGCCCGGCTGCGCTCGTGTCCTGCACCTCAATGCCGCCGGTTCGTCCCTGCCGAGCCGGCGCACGCTCGACGCCACGCTCGATCACCTGAAGCTCGAGGCCGAGATCGGCGGGTACGAGGCCGCGGACCAGGCTCGGGACAAGCTGGATGGCTTTTATCCATCCGTGGCGCGTCTGATCGGCGCCGAAGAAAGCGAGATCGGCTTCGTCGAGAATGCGACGCGCGCCTGGGACCTCGCCTTCTATTCGCTCGACTTCAAGCCGGGCGATCGCATCCTGACCTGCGTCAGCGAGTATTCCTCGAACTACATCTCCTACCTGCAGGTGGCGAAGAAGACCGGCGCCGAGATCGTCGTCGTACCCGACGACAAGCACGGCCAGATCGACCTCGCCGCGCTGGAACGCGCCATCGACAAGCGCACCAAGCTCGTCTCCATCTCGCATATCCCGACACAGGGCGGGCTCGTGCAGCCCGCCGAAGCGGTCGGCAAGATCGTGAACGATGCCGGCGTGCTCTACCTTCTGGATGCCTGCCAGTCGGTCGGCATGATGCCCATCGACGTCAAGAAGATCGGTTGCGACTTCCTCTCCGCCACTGGCCGCAAGTACATGCGCGGGCCGCGCGGCACCGGCTTCCTTTACGCCCGCACGCGCAGCACCTCTCGGATCGAACCGATCTTCCTCGACAACCACGCCGCGCGCTGGACTGGCGATCAAGAGTACACCGTGCTTGGCGATGCCAAGCGCTTCGAGAACTGGGAGCGCTATTTCGCCGGCGTCATCGGCCTCAAGGTCGCCGCCGACCAAGCCAACGAACTCGGCATGGAGGCCGTGTGGACGCGCCTGCGCCAGTTGGCCGACGGCCTGCGCGCCCGCCTGGCGAAGCTGAACGGCGTGACGCTCACGGATCTCGGCGTGGTGAAGGGCGCCATCGTGACCTTCGCGGTCAAGGATGCCGATCATACGGCACTCAAGATGGCGCTACGCGAACAGGGCATCAACGTGTCGGTGTCCACGCAGTTCTCCTCGCGCCTCGATCTCAAGGGCCGCGGCTTGCGTGACGTCATGCGCGCCTCGGTGCATGTCTACAATACGGAAGACGAGCTTGACCGTTTTACCGCCGCACTCGACTCTCTGATCCACCGCTAGCGTGGCATGGGGTTTGCTGCGCGGGCGTGGATTTCGGAAGGGGAAGACGTGATGACCGTTCGTCGTTCATGGACGCTGGCGGCGGCAGCCGCCGTGGCGTTGTCGATTGCCGTGCCGTTCGGTGCTGCCGGTCAGACGCAATCGACCCTGCGGGTGGTCCCCGAAACCCTCAGCCGCGTGCTCGACCCGCATTTCACGACATCGTTCACCACGCGCGACCTCGGCTACCTGATCTACGACACGCTGTTTGCGATGAACGACAAGTTCGAGCCGCAGCCGCAGATGGTCGACCGCTATACGGTCAGCCCCGACAAGCTCACCTACACGTTCGTGCTGCGCCCCGGCCTCAAGTGGCATGACGGCCAACCGGTGACGGCGGCGGACTGCGTCGCCTCGATCCAGCGCTGGGCATCGCGCGACAGCATGGGCCAGACCCTGGCGAAGTTCATGACATCGCTGGATGCCACGGACGCCAACACGATCAAGATGGTGCTGCGGGAGCCCTATGGTCTGGTGCTGGACAGTCTCGGCAAGATCGGCGCGCCGGTGCCCTTCATGATGCCGGAGCGCATCGCCAAGACGCCGGGCAGCGAGCAGGTGAAGGAGATCGTCGGCTCCGGGCCCTACAAGTTCCGCGCCGACCAGCACGAGCCCGGCGTAAAGATCGTCCTGGAGAAATTTGCCGACTACAAGCCACGCAGCGAGCCGCCCAACTGGGCCTCCGGCGGCAAGATCGCCAAGATGGACAAGGTCGAGATGCTCGGCATGCCCGACGCACAGACCCAGGTGAGCGCGCTTATCAATGGCGAGGTCGACTATCTCGAACGCGTGCCGGCCGATCTGCTGCCGCTGTTCACCGCTAGGTCCGGCGCAAAGGCCGAGGTGGTGAGCAAGTACGGCTTCCAGGCCATCATGCGCATGAACCACCTGCAGCCGCCGTTCGATAACGTGAAGGTACGGCAAGCCATCGCCAAGGCGATCGACCGGTCGATGTACGCTGCCGTGGTGGCGGGCGATCCGCAGTTCGCCACGGATTGCGCGGCAATCTTCGGCTGCGGCATGCCCTACGAAAGCAAGGACGGCATTCCGGCGCGCGACGTCGCTGCCGCCAAGGCACTCCTCAAGGACGCCAATGTCGACATGTCCAAGCCGCTGGTGATGCTGCACGTCGCCAACGCGCCGGGTATCGCCGCACTGGGCAACGTGACGCGCCAGGTGCTGGTCGATCTCGGCTTCAAGGTCGACATGGTCTCGATGGACTTCCAGACCTTCGCCACGCGCCGGCTCAACACCGGGCCGGTGACGCAGGGCGGCTGGAACCTCGCACATACCACCAACTCGGTGCCCGACCAGGGCAATCCGCTCAGCAATCCCTTCCTCGTGGCGTCCGGCCCGCCGACCGCCGCCTGGGGCTGGCCGACCGATCCCAAGACCGACGAGCTGCGCCTGAAGTTCGCCACCGCGCCCGACGAAGCCGCGCGCAAGGCCATCGCCACCGAAATTCAGGTTCGCGCCTACGAGCAGGTGCTCTACCTGCCGCTGTCGCAGTTCACGACGCCGTCGGCCTGGCGCAACAACCTCGACGGCGTGCTGAAGTCGCCGGTGATGCTGCTCTACAACATCGAGAAGAAGTAAGGATTCCCACCATGGCGAAAGCCGTTGCCGACGATTATCTGCGGCGCATTCCCAAGGCCGAGCTGCACTGCCATCTGGCCGGCACGCTGCGGGCCACCACGGTGGCCGAACTGGCGAAGCGGTATGGCATGGCCCTGCCGCGGCCGGCAGAAACACTCTACCAATGGCCCGACTTCGACGGGTTCCTGGAGATCCTGCGCATCGCGGCCGCGGTCTTGCGCACGCCGGCCGATTTCACGCGGGCGGTCTATGAGTACATCGAGGACGCCGTGCGCGACGGCAACCTCAAGCACGTCGAGTTCTTCTTCAATCCCGACTACTTCTACCCCAACGGCATCGACTATCCCTCCCAGGTCGCCGGGATGGTGGAGGGCCTCCGTCAGGCCAAGGAGCGCTTCGGCGTCAGCGGCCTGCTTATCTGCTGCATCGACCGCTCGCTCAACAACGGCGCCCAGGCGGTCGAGATCGTCGAAACGGCGCTCGCACACCCCCACGAGCTCGTGGTGGGTATCGGACTCGACGGCAACGAAAGCGTCGGCCCTCCCGCCCTCTATGCCGAAGCCTATGCACTCGCGAAGAAGGGCGGGCTGAAGTGCACGGCGCATTGCTGCGAAGACTATCTGACGCCGCTCCAGGCACCGCCCACCAACTACCTGATCTGCCGCGACGTGCTGAGGTGCGACCGTATCGATCACGGCTACAACATGCTGGCGTCGGACTTCGTGATGAGCGAGGCGCGCAAGGATGGGCTCTACTTCACGCCCTGCGCCTGGACCAGCCTGCTGCACAATCGCCCGCATCGACCGCAGCGCATCCGCCGCATGGCCGAAGCCGGCCTCAACGTCACCATCAACACCGACGATCCGGCGATGTTCGGGACCAATCTCGGCCATGGCTTCACGACCCTGTTCGAGTCGGTCGGCTGGGGACCGGACATGGCGCGCAAGTTCAGCCTGAACTCGGTCGAAGGCTCGTGGCTCGACGAGAGCAGCAAGGCCTCCCTGCGCATGGCCTTCCGCAAGGAGATCGCCGCCCTCGACAAGGAGTTCGGCTACGAGACGGCCGCGCCGCCCGTCTAACTGGAGCGAGCGCGGCGGCTATTCCGCCGCGACGCCAAGGCCGATGGGGCAGGAAACGCCGGTGCCGCCGAGACCGCAGTAGCCGCCCGGATTCTTGGCGAGATACTGCTGGTGATAGTCCTCGGCATAGTAGAAGACCGGCGCATCGAGGATCTCGGTCGTAATGGCGCCATAGCCCTTCTTGGCCAGCTCTTTCTGGAACAGCGCCCGCGAGGCTTCGGCCTGGGCTTTCTGCTCCGGCGAAAAAGCGTAGATGCCCGAGCGATACTGCGTGCCGACATCGTTGCCCTGGCGCATGCCCTGGGTCGGGTCGTGGCTCTCCCAGAAGACGCGCAGCAGCGCGTCGTAGGAGGTCTTGGTCGGATCGAACCAGACCATCACCACTTCGTTGTGGCCCGTATAGCCCGAGCAGACTTCCTCGTAGGTCGGGTTGGGCGTCGGGCCGGCAGCGTAACCGACGGCCGTGGCGTAGACGCCCGGCGCTTCCCAGAATTTCCGCTCCGCGCCCCAGAAGCAGCCCAGGCCGAACATCGCCTGCTCAAGGCCGGCGGGAAACGGCGCCTGGATGCGGTTGCCGTTGACGTAGTGCTCGACCGGCACCTCGAACGGACGCGACGCGCGTCCCGGCAACGCCCGGTCGGCCGTCGGCATTTCGGTTTTCTTGCGCAAAATCTGCCACATGGTGCGGCTCCTCTTGCTGTCAGCCACTCAATTTGCCTGTCATCAATATGGCCATACAATGCCGCCAAATCGAGTAGGAGAGACCGCAAATGCCCGTGTTTTTCGTCTGCGCCGGTCTGCTCGGCCTCCTGGCGGCGGTTCTCACCGCGAATATCGGCCTGATGCGCGGCCGCAAGAAGATCAACCTGGGCGATGGCGGCGACAAGGAAATGCAGGCGGCCATCCGTGCCCACGGCAACCTGATCGAGTTCGTGCCGTTGACCTTGCTCGTGATCTACATGGCCAGCGATTTCTACGGTTTCCGGACCGTGGCCATCCTCTCGGTCGTTTTGCTGGCGGCGCGCGTACTGCATGCCGGCGGCATGTTGGGTTTCATCCCCTACGGCCGCTTCGTGGGCGCGATGGGGAGCACGGCGACGCTCGTGGTCGCGTCGGTCCTGCTCGTGCTGGCGGGGCTCGGCTTGAAGCAATACTGAGCCGCTAACGGCGACGCGGCGCGACGGCAGCGACAACACCGATCATGCTCAACACGCTCTGGCGCATCGCTTACGAAGCCGGCTACGGCTACTTCGCCAACCGCCTCTCGACCTCGGCCGCGGCGATGGCGTTCTACACCATGTTCGCGCTAGGCCCGATCATGATCTTCGTCATCGCCATTGCCGAGCCGATCGTCGGCCGGCTGATGGCACAAGAGGCGATCTTCAATGCACTGAGTACGGTCGTGGCGCCCGAGCAGCTCCAGAGCATCCGCCGCTTCGCCTCGGAGAACCTGTTCAAGGGCGGCGGCATCGCGGCCGTCGTCGGCGCCGTGGTGCTGCTCTACACCGGCACGCGCGTTTTCGTGGAACTGGACGACGGCATCGACGCCATCTGGCGCGATACCAAGACCACGGTCTTGCATCCCGTCCTGGCCAGCCTGAAGTCGCGGCTGCTGGCGCTCGCGCTGATGGTCATCCTGGGGGTGCTGCTGATCGCCGTCATCCTCGCCAGTGTCCTGATGTCGGCCTATGCCGGCGCCCTCGAGCGCTTTCCGATCCTGGGTGAATGGATCGGCCCCGCCTTCTCGACTTCCGTTCACTACGGGCTGCTCGCGAGCTTCTTCACCCTGATCTACAAGTGGCTGCCCACCGGCCACATTCCCTGGCGCTATGCCCTGATCGGCGGTGCCGTGAACGCACTCCTCTTCGCCGCCGGCAATCGCGCGCTGGTCTACTACTTCGAGGTGACGCAGCTCACCTCGGCCTTCGGTGCCACCGCGGGTTTCGCGGCGATCATGGTCTGGATGTACTGGACCTCACTCACCATCCTGATCGGCGCCCAGGTCGGACGCGCCACGCGCGATGTGCTCATTCACAATCGCGCCCGCGAGATGGTCGAAGGAGATCTTTAGCGCCGCGTCGCCGCCTCAGGCGGCGGCACTCTGCGGCTCGGCCTGCGCGGCATTGAGGTCGAGAAGGACCTGCCAATTGCGCTGCGAGGCGAGATGCATCGCCACGAGGTCGAGCACTCCCGACTTGTGCCACTCCGCAACCTTGTCGGTGGCCAGGGCGCGATAGGCCTTCTCGTCGATGGTACGGAAGCCATCGAGCGTGTAGCGATCGCCATTCGGGAAGGTGATGTCGGCCCGGTTGGACGTCAGCAGCTCTGCCCCGCGCAGCGCGTCGGAGAAGGCGACGGTGCGCAGATGGTCCTCGTGCATGGCCTGACAGAACTCCATAGCCGCACGAGTCGCCTGGGTCGGTCCACCGCCGCTTTCGAACAGCAGGTCGCCGGCAACACCCTCGCCCAGCGTCTCGACGAACCGCTCCGAGGCGGCGTCGATGCTGAGCAGGCGCGTGTTGGGATCAGGCGTCTCGGTAATGATGAAGGGATAGCGACGCACATAGGCCGGCACGTAGGTGTCGGCACGCCAGGCGCCATTGTCCTCCAGGAACAGGTTGCGGCCCTGCTTGAGGCCCAGCACCGCCAGCGGAACGGGGCGGTCGGAGTCGGAGAAGACGATGGGGTAGTGACGCAGCGCCGGCATGAACTCGCTGATCATCAGCGGCACGGCCGTCGCTTCGCGCGTGAAGTTGAAATCATAAGCACGGCCGAGACCCGCGCGACGATGATCTTCGAAGCGCAGCACGACGGGCGTACGGTAGAAGAGCGGCAGGCCGGCAGCAGCGGTCTCGGGGGCAGTCGTAGTCATCGGTCCTCGCGGGCTCGAAGTGAAGCTGGATCGGCCACGCCGGTCCTGCGCCTATCGCGAACCTAGTTTCGGCCGAAGTACCGGTAGTTGCGGATACGGCACACACCCTGTCAAGGGAACCGCCATAGCTGGTCGTCCCAATGATCCGATTCCGATCGGTTTTCCAGTCTTGCCCGAGATGCTCCCAGAAAAAGTCGGCCCCGACTGGCGGGGGAAGCGGAAGCCTCAGAACATCGTGGCGAGGACGCGATCCGGCGGCTTGTGGCCATCGACGAAGGTCTTGATGTTGATCAGTACCTTCTCGCCCATGTCGATGCGGCCTTCGAGCGTGGCCGAGCCCATGTGCGGCAGCAGCACGACGCGGTCGAGCTCCAGCAGCTTCGGGTTCACCTGCGGCTCGTGCTCGTAGACGTCGAGACCGGCGCCCGCCAGCTCGCCCGCCTTCAGCATGCGCACCATGGCGTTCTCGTCGATCACTTCGCCACGCGCGGTGTTCACGATAATGGCCGAGGGCTTCATCAGCTTGAGGCGGCGCGCCGACAGGAGGTGGAAGGTCGCCGGCGTATGCGGGCAGTTCACCGAGACGATGTCCATGCGCGCCAGCATCTGGTCGAGGCTCTCCCAGTAGGTCGCCTCTAGCTCGCGCTCGATCTCACCGTGGACACGCTTGCGGTTGTGATAGTGGATCGCGAGACCGAAGCCGCGTGCGCGACGAGCCAGCGCCTGGCCGATGCGGCCCATGCCGACGATGCCCATGCGCTTGCCCTGGAGCCGTGCGCCCAGCATCGAGGTCGGGCTCCAGCCCGCCCACTTGCCGTCACGCACCAGACGCTCGCCCTCGCCCATGCGCCGCGCGGTGGCCAGCACCAGCGCCATCGACATGTCGGCAGTGTCCTCGGTCAGCACGCCCGGCGTGTTGGTGATGATGATGCCGCGCTGGCGCGCCGTATCGAGATCGATGTGATCGACACCGGTACCGAACGAAGCGATCAGCTTCAGCTTCGGACCAGCCTGGGAAAGCACGCGGCTGTCGATGCGGTCGGTCACCGTCGGCACCAGCACGTCGGCAGTCTTCACGGCATCGATGAGCTGAGCCGCGGTGAGCGGCTTGTCGTCGGCGTTGAGGCGCGTCTCGAAGAGCTCCATCAGCCGTGTCTCGATGGCGTCAGGCAGCTTCCGGGTGACGATCACCAGTGGCTTCTTGTTGGAACTGGACGGCATAGGCAGATGGGGACCGAAGGCTTGCGCGGGGGAAGACACTGCCCGATTAACAATTCCTCGCGCATTTTGTCCAGCAATCGACTTTCCTGACGTGCGCGGCGGAAAAGCGCGCTTTATCAGGTACTTGTCGCCCAATATGAAGATTTCAGGTATATAAGCCGCGATGGGAAGTCGATCGCCACTCCTGCTTTGCCTGCTATCCGTTGCCCTGGCAGGGTTCGGCACCCCCCTCCTTCCCACCGCCACAGCCTCGGCACAGGCCGCCAGCAAGCCGCTGGCGATGCAGCGTAAAGGCTCCGGTCTGCCCATCCCGCGCTTCGCCTCGCTCAGGTCCGACGAGGTCAACGTCCGGACCGGACCGGGCACACGCTACCCGGTGGATTGGGTGTTCAAGCGCAAGGCGATGCCGGTCGAAATCGTCGCGGAGTTCGAAAACTGGCGGAAAATCCGCGACTGGCAGGGAGCCAGCGGCTGGGTCCACCAGAGCCTGCTGACCGGTAAGCGCAGCTTCATCATCTCCGCCAAAGCCATCAGCCTGCACAAGACGCCGGCCTCGTCAGCCGAGGTCGTTGCCAGACTGGAGCCCGAAGTGATGGGCGAAATCCGCTCCTGTGCCGGCGACTGGTGCCGCGTCAAAGTGTCTGGCGTCAGTGGCTGGATCGAACGGACCGGCATCTGGGGCGTCTACAAGTCGGAACCCATCAACTAGCTTGCCGCGCGACTGCAACGGCGCTGGCCGCGGGGCATATCGGACCGTAGAACGAGCATCGCCGTGGCCCACGACGTAAGTTTCACCCGCGCCCACCACTTCGACCGCATGCCGCCGTCGGCAATCCTGCTGACGACGACCTTGCATGTGCTGGTGGCCGTCGCGCTCTACTGGATCTCGCCGCTGCGGCTGGAAGACCCCTTCGCGGACGCCATCGAGGTCACGATGGATGCACCGCCGGAGCCGCCGCCCCAGGCCGCCCCCGAGCCGGAGCCGGCCCCAACGCCTGCGCCGACGCCGCCGCCTACGCCACCGACCACAACGGTGCCGACGGCGGCCGTCCAGCCGCCACCCCCGCAGCCGCCTCAACCGCAACCGCAGCAACAGCCTCCGCAGCAATCGAGGGCGCCGACGCAGCGCCTCGGCCTGCCGCCCGTCGGCACGACGACCGATCCCAAGGCCAAACCGGGAACGGAGACGACCGCCGAAAAGCCGGCGGAGACACCGCCGCCGGCGAAGGAGGACCCTCCGCCCCCGCAGCAGGAGGCCGCGAAGCCGGAGCCGCCGGAACCGCAGGAACCGCCCAAGCCGGCAGACAAGCCGCAAGAGGCCCAGCAGCAGGCGGCCGCTCAACCTCAAGTGCAGCCGGAACCAACACCGGCGCCGCAGCCCCCGCCGCCGACCCTGGAAGCAGCCCTGCCGCCGCTCGAGGCGCCTCCTCCGCCCGTCACCGAGCGCGAAGTTCCGCGCCCGGAGCCCGCGCCTGCGCCGCCGCCGAAGCCTCCAGCGCCTCCGCCGCCGCAGGCCACGCGTCCGGCTCCAGCGCCGCCACCGCCGCAACATCAGCCGCAGCAACACCCTCCCCAGCAGCAGGGCCTGCGACCGTCGCCACTTAACCCGGTGCCGCAACCACGCGCGCCGGCCGAGCGCCAAGCGGCGGCCGAACCGGCGCCCACCTTCCGCAATCCGGCCGATAACTACGGCAGCAAGCGCGCCCAGGAGCAGTATCTCTGGTCGGTCATGCGCCGCATTGCGCAGTTCCCGTACGTACCGAAAAATACCAACACGATACGTGAAGAAGGAACGGTTATGACGCGCGTGACCATCGCGCGGGACGGCCGCCTGATGAACGCCGTCATAGAAAAATCGAGCGGACTGGCTTCGCTCGATGCCGGCGTGATGGAGACGATCCGGAAGGCGTCACCCTATCCGCCGCTACCGGGTGACATTCCTGGCGCCAGCCATACATTCCTGTTGCCGGTCAGCTTCAAGTACAACGAGCAGCGCTGAGCCGGCTGCACGGGGCCTGCCGTTCCGGCTGGCCCCCGATCCGCACGGGTCGTAGAACAAATGGTGCCGTGACCGACGACAGCATCCTTCCTGCGCCCGGCGGGGCGTTGCCCAGCGGCGTGTCGCAATCCGGACGCATGTCGCCGGCGGCGCTCGCCCTGGCGATCGGGCTGCATGTCGCGATCGCAGCGGCGCTGTGGTGGATCTCGCCACTGCATTCCGACGATCACGCCGAAACACCGATCATGGTTTCGGTCGAGCCGGAAGCGCTCGGCGGGTCGAACGCGAGCGCTGAGGGAGCTGCAGCCTCTTCTGGTGGCGCACCTGCATCCAATGCCCCTACGTCCACGCCGACAACGGAAACCGCTGCGGCGCCAGCACCACCGGAAACGACACCGACTCCTCCTCAGCCTGCCCAGGCCGAACCGCAACGCGAGCCGCCCCAGCCCCCGCAACCTCAGCAGCAAGCCGCGAAAGCCGCGGAGCCGGCCCCCCCTGCCGAAGCCGATCCGGAGACCACCTGGCAGACCGATGCGTCGGCGTGGAAGCCGCAAGTGACCTTTGAGCAGGCGTTGCCGCCGCCCGAAGCACCGCCACCGCCGACCTCGCGCGACATTCCGAAGCCGCAGCGTGCCGCGCCGCCACCGCGGCCCGTGCAGCGGGCGCAGACGACGCCCACGCCGCGGCCGGCAGCACCACCGCCTGCCGCTTCTTCTTCGGCGTCGATTGGCGAGCAACAATCGACCGCCAGCCTGTTGTCATCGTCGGCTGCGGGCGCCTCGAATTCGGACCTGGCGGCCGGGCATGGCGGGCTGCGCAACGACTATCTCTCGCGCGTGTTCCGACACATCGAGCCGTATCGCGTCTATCCCGCCAGCGCGCGCGAGAACCGCCAAGCCGGCCGCGTGGTGACGCGCGTCACGATCAATCGCGATGGTCAGCTCGTCGATGCCAGGGTCGAGCGGTCGAGCGGCTGGCCCGTCATCGATGCCGCCGAGCTTGCCGCCATCCGTCGCGCAATGCCGCTGCCGCCGGTGCCGAACGGCATGCCCGGCGACCCGATCGTGCTGATCCTGCCGATGAACTACGGGATGCGATAGCCGCCGGAGATCAGGCGAAGTCGGCGGAAAGAGCCTGGCGAACGGCGGCAGGCATGACCGCCATGTGGCCGTAGGCGGGATGGTCGAAACCGACCACGACGTCGCCCTCAGTGCCGCGAAACGCGGCGATCTCCGCAGCGGTGAAGGAAAAGCGAATGAACTGCACGGCCGATGCCTTGCCGTCCTCGCGCGAGCGCTCCTGGTCGTCCTCGGCCACGCCGCGTACCGTCGCGCCGTTGATGCGGATGAACGCGCGCTGTTCGACGCCGCCCAGCGTGGCGAGGACGCGCGCACGACGCAGCGGATCGTCGATCTCGAACATCACGGTTGCAACCAGCTCGCTGCCTTGCGGGATCAGCGGATTGTAGGCCGCGAGTTCGTCGACGAGCTGCTCGGCGCCGCCCTTCTCGATGAAGAGCATCTCGAGCACCTGATGCAGCATCGTGTCGTAGGACTCGAAGTAGAAGGTCGCGAACGGCCCGACTTCGAGCCGCCGGTTCTTCTTGATCTCCGCGATCCGCTTGCGGCGCTCGGCGCGCTGGCCCGTGTACTCCGCCAGCGGGATGATCATCGAGGCGTCGATCTTGCGCGGGGTCATGATTCCTGCCTTCCAACGCCATAGGCGCGCGCCAGCAGCTCGATCGGATGATCGGCGCGCGAGGGCTTGGGCTTCTGTTCGCCCGCCGTCATTTCCATCACCTGCATCAGATGATCGGCAGCCAGCGGGCATTCCGAGGCGACGAAGCTGGTGTCGTTCTTGAGTGCGGTCTGCGCCGCAGGCTTGCCGACCTTCACCGCCGTTTCGAAGTTCTCGGTGCGGGCGCCCCAGATACCGCCATGACCGCTGCAGCGCTCGATCACCGCCACGCGCGTCTTGGGAATGAGGCGCAACATTTCGGCAGCCTTGGCGCCCATGTTCTGCGCCCGCGCATGGCAGGCAAGATGGACGCTCACACCGCCTTCCAGCGGTTCGAGCCCCGGCGCCAGCCCATTCGTCTTGGCGATGTCGACGACATATTCGGAGAGGTCGAAGGTGGCGTTGCTCAGGCGCTCGATGTCGGGATCCTTGGGGCAGATCAGCGGCCATTCGAACTTCAGCATCAGGGCGCAGGACGGCGTCAGCGCAACGATGTCGTAGCCCTTGTCGACCCACGGCAGCAGCGCCGCCGAGACGTTGTGGGCGGCGGCTGCGACCGATTCGATATCGCCCAGTTCGAGCTTGGGCATGCCGCAGCAGGCGGGATGCACGACCTCGGTCTCGACGCCGTTCTTCGCCAGCACCGCCCGCGCGGCCGCGCCGATATCGGTGTTGTTGAAGTTCACGAAGCAGGTGGCATAGAGCACGGCCTTGCGCTTGCCGAAGGCCGGCGCGGCTTCGTTCAGCTCAGCGCCTTCGCGCCGCGCGCGGATCTCGAAGGTTTCACCGGCGTAGCGCGGCAGGCGCGCACCGTGATGAATGTCTGCGAACTTTTCCATGCTCCTGCGCATGGTCGTGTTGTGTTCGTCGGTCGTCCAGTTCGCCGCCGTGGCAGCGAAGGTTCCCAGCCGGCCCATGCGATCGGTGTCGGCGAGCTGCCGCGCCACGAAGTCCACGCCGTTCTTGCGCGCCTGCACGGCGCGATGGCGCAGCATGAGATGCGGGAAATCGAGCGCCCATTCGTGCGGCGGCACATAGGGGCACTTGGTCATGAAGCACATGTCGCAGAGCGTGCAGGCTTCCTCGACCTGCGCGTAGTCTTCCTTCTTCACGCCGTCGAGTTCGCCGGTCGGGCCGTTATCGATCAGGTCGAACAAACGCGGGAAGGAATCGCAGAGATTGAAGCAGCGTCGGCATCCGTGACAGATGTCGAAGACGCGCTCCATTTCCTTTTCGAGGGCCTTCTCGTCCCAGAACCAGGGGTTCTGCCAATCGAGAGCATGTCGGATCGGGGCTTCGAGGCTGCCTTCGCGCATGATGTAAAGCTCTGCTGCCGGCGGGTAGCGGGACGTATCGGAAAGCGGGAAGAAAAAGGGGACCCGCGCGGGGTCCCCCTTGCAAGAGCCTGGAAGGCTCAGGCCATCGTGTCGAGCGCCTTCTGGAAACGGCCGGCGTGGCTCTTCTCGGCCTTCGCCAGCGTCTCGAACCAGTCGGCGATTTCGGCAAAGCCTTCTTCACGCGCCGTGCGCGCCATGCCCGGGTACATGTCCGTGTACTCGTGCGTCTCGCCGGCAATCGCCGCCTTGAGGTTGTTCGACGTCTCGCCGATCGGCAGACCGGTCGCCGGATCGCCGCTCACTTCGAGGAATTCGAGATGGCCGTGTGCATGGCCGGTCTCGCCCTCGGCGGTCGAGCGGAAGACGACGGCGACGTCGTTGTAGCCTTCGACGTCAGCCTTTTGTGCGAAATAGAGGTAACGGCGGTTAGCCTGGCTCTCGCCCGCGAAGGCGGCCTTCAGATTATCTTCGGTCTTGGATCCCTTGAGGTTCGCCATGGTCTTCCTCCTATGTGATCGGCCCATCCGCCAATCTCATTCGGGATTTAGGATTCCAGTGGCGACAACGTCAAGCAGATTAGAACTGTTCTAAAAGCTGCAAACGATTCGCAAGCCTCGAGGCGCGAATGCGCGCTCAGCGGCGGACGCGGACGATCACGTCGACGCGCGCGAGGCGCGTGCCCTTGGGGGGCGTCGGCAGGCCAGCGATGGTCACCTTCTCCGATGGGAAATCGTGCAGTTCACCATCCGGTTCGACGTAGAAGTGATGATGATGGCCGGTATTGGTATCGAAATAGGACCGCCCGGGCGCCACCACCACCTCGCGCAGGAGGCCGGCGTCGCGAAACTGGTTCAACGCATTGTAGACGGTGGCCAGGGATACCGGCATGCGGGTCGCCTTGACCTCGGCATGCAGACTCTCTGCGGTGACATGGCGATGACCGGCCTCGAAAAGCACGCGCGCCAGCGCGACCCGCTGTTTGGTCGGGCGCAGACCGGCTGCCCGGAGGCGGGCGGGAAAATCGGGGCTATTGCCGAGCATCGTTGCAATCATATGTAAGCAGGAGAAAAGGACAAGAAAAGGGCTGTCGTTCGCCCCCTTTGCCCCCTAAGACAAGGTGGAAGGGGCGTTTTGGGGTGGTTTGCGCCGGGCGTCCGGCATCCTTATTCTGCCGCCCGACGCCCGCGTGGGGTGGCCGCAGGACGGTAAAAGTGAGCGAGCAGAAGAACAGTTATACCTTCGAAGACCTGATCGAGTGCGCCAAGGGGCACCTTTTCGGCCCGGGCAACGCCCAGCTGCCACTGCCGCCGATGCTGATGTTCGACCGCATCGTCACGATCAATGACAAGGGCGGCCTGTACGGCAAGGGCGAGATCGTGGCCGAGCTCGACGTGAAGCCAGACCTCTGGTTCTTCGACTGCCACTTCAAGGGGGACCCGGTGATGCCGGGCTGCCTGGGCCTCGACGCCCTGTGGCAGATGCTGGGCTTCTTCCTCGGCTGGATGAAGGCGCCGGGCCGTGGCCGGGCGCTGGGTGTCGGCGAGGTCAAGTTCACGGGCATGATCGTCCCGACCGTCCGCAAGCTCACCTATCACGTGCACCTCAAGCGCGTGATCCTGCGTAAGCTGGTGCTGGGCATCGGCGACGGCTTTGTTCATGCCGACGGCGAGCAGGTTTTCGAGGTAAGCGGCCTGAAGGTTGGGCTGTTCCAGGACGCGGCGCCGGCCGCAGCGGCGGGTTGATGAAGCGCGTCGTTGTAACCGGCCTCGGCGTCGTCTCCCCGATCGGCAACAATGCCGCCGAGGTCACGCAATCGCTGAAGGACGGCAAGTCGGGCATCGATTTCGTCCCGCAGTACAAAGAACTGGGCTTCCGCAGCCAGGTCGCCGGCACGCTCAAGCTCAATGTCGAGGAGCTGGTCGACCGGCGCCTCATGCGCTTCATGGGCAACGGCGGCGCCTATGCCTACCTCGCCATGAAGGAAGCGATCGCGGATGCGGGCCTCGGCGAGGCCGAGATTTCCAACGAACGCACCGGCGTGGTAGCGGGCTCGGGTGGCCCGACGACCGGCGCCATCGTGCAGTCGGCGATCGTTGCCAAGGAGAAGGGCCCCAAGCGGGTCGGCCCCTTCCAGGTGCCGCGCGCCATGTCGAGCACCGTCTCGGCGAACCTTGCGACGGCCTACAAGATCAAGGGGCTGAGCTACTCGATCAGCTCCGCCTGCTCGACCTCGGCGCACTGCATCGGCAACGCCGTGGAGTGCATCCAGCTCGGCAAGGCCGACCGCATGTTTGCAGGCGGTGGCGAAGAACTCGAATGGACCCTGTCGGTGCTGTTCGATGCCATGGGCGCCATGTCGGCCAAGTACAACGACACGCCGCAGCGTGCGAGCCGGGCCTACGACAAGGACCGTGATGGCTTCGTCATCGCGGGCGGCGGCGGCATCCTCGTGCTCGAAGAACTGGAAGTCGCCAAGGCGCGCGGCGCCAAGATTTACGCCGAAGTGATCGGCTACGGCGCGACCTCCGACGGCGCCGACATGGTGGCGCCCTCGGGCGAGGGCGCCCTGCGCTGCATGAAACTCGCGCTCGAAGGTTTCGCCGGCGCGCCCCGGCGCAACCTGCCGGTCGACTACATCAATACGCACGGCACCTCGACGCCGGTCGGCGATATCACCGAGCTCGACGCGATCCGCAAGGTGTTCGGCGACAAGCTGCCCACGGTCAGCTCGACCAAATCGCTGACCGGTCACAGCCAGGGCGCCACCGGCGCGCACGAGGCGATCTACTCGCTGCTGATGATGAAGGAGAACTTCATCGCCGCGTCGGCCAATATCGAGAACCTCGACCCCGGCGCCGAGGGCTATCCGATCGCCCGCCAGCGCATCGACAATGCCGGCCTGCAAACCGTTTTGTCGAACAGCTTCGGCTTCGGCGGCACCAACGCCTGCCTCCTCTTCTCCCGCTACGAGCACTGAGAAGGATCGATGTCCACCGAAAGGACCCTCTCCGCCGCGCCCGACGCTTCGGGCAGCGGTGCGGCAGCGACTACCGGCGCCAAGCCGACGACACTGCCTGACGTTCCCAAGCTGATGGCCGGCAAGCGCGGCCTGATCATGGGCGTCGCCAACGACCGCTCGATCGCCTGGGGCATTGCGCAGTCACTTCATGCTGCCGGTGCCGAGCTTGCCTTCACCTACCAGGGCGCGGCCTTCGGCAAACGCGTGCTGCCCATGGTGCAAAAGCTCGGCTCGACCGTCGTCGTCGAGGCCGATGTCGAGGACGAGGCGAGCCTCGACCGCCTGTTCGAGACGCTGAAGAAGGAATGGGGCCGGCTCGACTTCGTCGTCCACGCCATCGCCTTCTCCGACAAGGAGGAGCTGAAGGGCCGCTATGTCGATACGACCAAGGCCAACTTCCAGCGCAGCCTCACCATCTCCTGCTACTCCTTCACCGAGATCGCGCGGCGTGCCCTGCCGCTGATGAACGAAGGCGGCAGCCTGATCACGCTGACCTACGAGGGCGCCACGCGGGTGATGCCGTCCTACAACGTGATGGGCGTGGCCAAGGCCGCACTCGAAGCCAGCGTGCGCTATCTCGCGGCCGATCTCGGTCCGCAGGGCGTGCGGGTGAATGCCCTTTCCGCCGGCCCGATGCGTACGCTCGCCGGCGCGGTGATCGGCGGCGCCCGCTATGTCTATCGCGTCTCGCGCGAGGCCTCGCCGCTGCGCCGTAATGTCGAGCTCACCGATGTGGGCGGCGCGGCGCTCTACCTGCTCTCGGACCTGAGCGCGGGCGTCACCGGCACGGTGCATTTCGTCGATGCCGGCTACCACGTGATTGGCCTCCCCCACGACGGCAGCGTGACACCCGACAACGAGTAACGGTCGGCGGGTATTCGCCCGATCCGTGCTACAATCGGGCCATGCGCCCGATCCTTTCGAGACTTCTCGCTGGCGTTCTGGCCGGCGGCCTGCTGCCCGCAGCCGCCGCGGCCGACCCGCTGACGCCCATAAGCTTTCGCTCGGCACTCGCAGTAGCCAAGGTCTACGCCGCCGACCGCACGCTGGTCTTCTATTGCCTGCGCCAAAGTCCCGAGATGGTGCCCTTCACCTACCTGATCGTGCACTCGGAGCTTCAGGACGCGATCGTCAAACTGAAAAGCGCTGGCAGCAATGCGCAGCAGAATGCCGAACTGGCCCAGACCGTGTTGACCAACGTGCACTTCCCCAAACCAGGCGTCAGCGATCCGGCGCTGGAGGCGGAGTGCAAGGCGCGCAATGTCGAGGAAAGCTTCTACACGTTCACGGGCAGCTTCAGCGTGTCGCTTGCTGGACGTCCGCCCTTCAAGGATCTCACACGCTGATCGGCCGATCGGCGCACAAACAAAAACGGCGGCCCGTGCGGGCCGCCGTTTCCGTTTCGTCGAAAGGTCTTACTCGCCGGCGGCGGGAGCGGCCGGAGCCGGGGCCTCTTCGCGCGGCTTATTCGTGATGTCCTCGCCCGTCTCCTGGTCGACGACCTTCATGCTGAGGCGGACCTTGCCGCGATCATCGACGCCCAGGACCTTGACCTTGACCTGGTCGCCTTCCTTGACGATGTCGGTGACCTTGGCGACGCGACGCGGCGCCAGCTCGGAGATGTGCACGAGGCCGTCGCGCGCACCCAGGAAGTTCACGAAGGCGCCGAACTCGACGGTCTTCACGACCTTGCCATTGTAGATCACGCCCACTTCCGGCTCGGCCACGATGCCCTTGATCCAGTCGATCGCGGCCTGGCCCTGCTTGGCGTCGACCGCGGCGACCTTGATCGTGCCGTCGTCCTCGATGTCGATCTTGGTGCCGGTCGTCTCGGTGATCTCGCGGATCACCTTGCCGCCGGTGCCGATCACTTCGCGGATCTTGTCCTTCGGAATGGTGAACTGCGTGATGCGCGGCGCGTTCTGGCTGACGCTCTCACGGGCGCCGCCCAGACCCTTGGCCATTTCGCCCAGGATATGGATGCGGCCGTCCTTCGCCTGACCCAGCGCCACCTTCATGATCTCCTCGGTGATCGAGGTGATCTTGATGTCCATCTGCAGCGAGGTGATGCCCTTCTCGGTGCCGGCCACCTTGAAGTCCATGTCGCCGAGGTGATCCTCGTCACCCAGGATGTCCGTCAGGACGGCGAAGCGCTCGCCTTCCTTGATCAGGCCCATGGCGATGCCGGCCACCGGACGCTCCATCGGAACGCCGGCGTCCATCAGAGACAGCGAGCCGCCGCACACCGAGGCCATCGACGAAGAGCCGTTGCTCTCGGTGATCTCCGACACGATGCGGATCGTGTACGGGAACTTGTCCTTGCCGGGCAGCATCGGACGGATCGCGCGCCAGGCGAGCTTGCCGTGGCCGATCTCGCGGCGGCCGGGCGAACCCATGCGGCGCACTTCACCGACCGAGTACGGCGGGAAGTTGTAGTGCAGCATGAAGTTCTCGCGGTACTCGCCTTCGAGCGCGTCGATGATCTGCTCGTCCTGGCCGGTGCCGAGCGTGGCCACGACCAAAGCCTGCGTCTCGCCGCGGGTGAACAGCGACGAACCGTGGGCGCGCGGCAGCACGCCGACTTCCGCCACGATCGGACGGACGGTCTTGGTGTCGCGGCCGTCGATGCGCTTGCCGGTGTCGAGGATGGCAGTGCGCACCACGTCGGCCTCGAGGTTGCCGAACTGCTCGCCGAAGGCGGCGAGCGCCTCGTCGTTGCCTTCGAACAGCTTCTTGGCCTCGGTCTTCACGGCGCTGATCTTGGCCTGGCGAGCCTGCTTCTGGGTCTCGGCAAAAGCCTCGACCAGCTTACCGCGCATCTCGGCCTTGAGCTTGTCGGCAACGGTCTTGGACGCTTCCGACGGATCGGTGAGCGGCAGCGGCTCCTTGGCGCAATGCTCGGCGAGCTGAATGATCGCGTCGATCACCGGCTGGAACGAGCGATGGGCTTCCATGACGGCGCCCAGCATGACCTCTTCGGAAAGCTCCTTGGCTTCCGACTCGACCATCAGCACGCCCTCCTTGG
>JAFKFK010000001.1 GCA_017307275.1 Alphaproteobacteria bacterium
CTATCAACCCACCGATCCGCAGATCGCCTTTCATCTTACGCGGCTCATTGAGGACGTGCGCGGGCTGCCATCAGACGCGGTAGTGCTTCGTCAAGGCTGGTTACGGGCATACGACTTCACCACGGATCGCGGCGCCGCGGCCCTCAACGACTATGCGCGTCGCGCCGACCCTTTCGCGAAGCTCGGCAAGATGCAGGTCTCTGTCGAGGTCTCGAGCGTCATCAGGGCATCGCCCGAGAGTTTTCGGGTGGCCTGGACCGAGCGTCGCTACGAGAGCGGCCAGCTCGCGGCCACCGAGCGCTGGACTGCCATTCTCACCATCGTGATCGAAACGCCGCGAGACGCCGATCGTCTGCGCAAGAATCCGCTCGGCGTCTTCGTCAACGCCATCAGCTGGTCGAAGGAGCTCGCACAATGAGGTACCACCGCCTGCGGCCAGCCATTTTCGTCTCCCTGCTGGCGGTTACGGGATGCGCGTCCACCAAGCCGCCTCAGATCAGTTACGACGAGAGCGTGCCGCCGCTCCCTGTGTCATCCATTTCCACCGAGGATGCACCGCCGCAGCCTCTGCACATCCCCCCGGCCTGGACGCCGGCGCGCGGAGGACCGGGCGATGCAAGGGACCCGGTAGCACGCGTCGAGGCTGCCAATGGCGCCGCGCGGGTGGAGCCGCGCCGCGAGGGCTACTTCAACGCCGTGCAGGTGTTTCCGTATAGCCCGGGGGCCCTCTATCAGGTCTACGTCGCCCCGGGCCAAGTCACCGACATCGCCCTGGAGCCCGGCGAGCAACTGACCGGCTCAGGCCCGGTGGCGGCCGGCGACACGGTACGCTGGATTATTGGCGACACCGAGAGCGGCAACGGCGATACGCGGCGCGTACATATCCTGGTCAAGCCGACCCGGCCTGCCATCGAGACCAACCTCGTGGTCAACACCGATCGGCGCACCTATCTCATTGAGTTGCGAGCTCACGAGCGGCCTTACATGCCATCGGTCGCCTGGTTCTACCCCGAGAGCCGAGGCAAGAGCCTTCGAGTTCTGCCGCCGCTGCCGGTTCTCCCCGAGATTGCCCAGCGCCGTTACCGCTATTCGATCGAGGGCGACAAGCCGCCCTGGCGACCGGTCAACGCCTATGACGACGGGCGCAAGGTCTATGTCGAGTTCTCGCCCGGCATCGTGCAGGGGGAGATGCCGCCTCTCTTCGTCGTCGGCGCGGACGGCAAGCCGGAGCTCGTCAACTCCCGGGCATACGGCAACGTTCTGATTGTCGACCGCCTGTTTGCCGCGGCCGAATTGCGGCTCGGCGGCGAGAGCCAGCAGATCGTCCGGATCGTCCGCACGGACGGAAGGCCGCAACGATGACCGATCAGTCGCTGTCGGATTCCACACAATCGACGACCGCTCAGCCCTTCCGGCTGCGATCGGAGGGGCCTCGCGTCACCCGTCTGTCGCGGACTGTGCTGATTGGCGGAACGGCGCTAGGCCTTGTCCTGGTCTGCGGCGCCGTGCTGTGGGCTTTGCAGGGAGACCGGCTGCGGGGCGTCACGCCGCAAGAACTCTACACGACGGACCGGCCGCGCGTGGCTGATGGTCTGGCGGGGCTGCCGCGGGATTACACCGGGGTTCCCCGGGATGTCCCGCCGCTCGGGCCGCCGTTGCCGGGCGACCTCGGCCGGCCGATCGTGGCAGCCCAGGGTCAGGTCGCGCCATTGGCGCCCGACGCCGAGCAGCAGCGTCGGGCCCAGGAGACGGAAGCGGCGCGCGTCAGCCGCCTGTTCGCTCCCGGTAATCGCCAGACACAGCCTGGTGCCGCAGGCCTTGCTTCATCTCAGCCTTCAATGTCGGCAGCGGCGTCGGCGACAGATGAAGCCTCGATCCAGAACGGACAGGACCGCAAAGTCGCCTTCATGAATGCGCCGGTCGATCGGAAAACGACGAGTCCCGATCGTCTGGTGCGGCCCGCTTCACCGTTTGTGCTGCAGGCTGGCGCTGTCATTCCTGCGGCTCTCATCACCGGCCTTCGGTCCGACTTGCCGGGACAGATCACCGCCCAGGTCACAGAGAACGTGTATGACACGCCGACTGGGGCTGCGTTGCTGATCCCTCAAGGAGCGCGGCTGATCGGCGTCTACGACAGCCAGGTTACCTTCGGTCAGTCACGCCTTCTTCTGGTCTGGACGCGATTGCTTCTGCCCAATGGCTATTCGATCGTGCTCGAACGCCAACCCGGGGCGGATGCCAGCGGGCAGGCCGGTCTGGAAGACGGTGTCGACCACCATTGGGGCTCTCTGTTCAAGGCCGCGCTTCTTTCGACCATCCTGGCGGTCGGCACCGAACTGGGTTCGGAACAGAACGACAGCGATCTGGTGCGTGCCTTGCGCCGTGGCGCGGGTGACACGCTGAACCAGGCTGGGCAGCAAGTGGTGCGGCGCAATCTCAACATCCAGCCCACTCTCACGATCCGCCCCGGTTATCCGGTCCGGGTCATCGTGACGCGCGATCTCGTGCTTCAGCTTTACCGCGGATAGGAGAAACCCGATGTCCAAGCTCAAGCTCGGCGCAATCCTGGACGAGAAGCCTGTGAAGCTGACGGTGGACTTGCCGGCCGCCATCCACCGTGATCTCATTGTCTACGCGGAGACGCTCGGCCGTGAAACTGGGCAGACGATCGATCCGGCCAAGCTCGTGCCCCCGATGCTGGCACGGTTTATGTCGGCTGATCGAGCGTTTGCCAAAGCGCGGCGCTCGGCGAAATCCACGCCGCAGAAAGTGGATGCTAGGTGAGGGCGGTTGGATGGTGTGTTTGTCGGAGGGTTTCCAGGAACCGGGTGAGGGCTGGATTCTTATTGTGCTTCTCCCAACAGGCCGTGAAGGTGATGTGGCTGGGGCCCGACGCATCGCGAAGTTCGCGAAAGCGGACGCCGGTATAGGCAAGATTGGTCCACGACTCGCAATGGATGCTGACATGAAGTCCTGCTTCCAGCATGCCGAGAACCCTTTCATTGCTGGCGTCCCAAGTCTCAATCTTAGGGGTATCACCCGGCGCCGCGAGTTTCTTGAGGATCAGGTTACGCAGATCCGAGCCCGGATCCCACTGGCTGAGAAGGAATGTCTCCTCCTTCAGGTCACTCCAATCGATCACCTCACTGTTGGAGAGCGGGTGCCGCGAAGATAGCGCTGCCACTATGCGCTCTGACCACAGCGACATTGAAGGTCCGCTATGTTGCCGTGCCTCGCCAACAATGTTGGCGATGTCCACATCTCCGGTCCCGAGGGCTGTTACCAGCTGTGCCGGAGAGCGTTCGGTAACCTGTATGGCGACTTCGGGAAATGACTTGATGTGATCCGCCAGGATAGTGCTTACCTTGCTGGTCGATACACCCGTCGCGAAGCCTGCTTTGAGCAGGCCTGCTTCTCCACGGTCGGCCAACTGCGAGGCCGTGACCATGTGGTCGATTTCTTCGAACAGACGACGAGCGGCATGTGCCATGCTCGTGCCGGCCGGGGTGAGGCGTACTCCACCACTCGAGCGATCGAACAAGGAGACGCAGAGTTGCTCTTCGAGATGCCGAATGCGACGACTCAACGCCGATTGTTTGAGGTTGAGAGCAGCTGCAGCTTGTCGGAAGCTCCCGTGTTCGGCGGCAGCGATAACGCTGCGGAGCGAACCAAGATCGAGATTCATATTTCAACCATGTGTGTAGTTTCAGGATTTGACCAAGAGGCTGCCAGTACGTATCGCTAGCTCCTCTTACTCGGTGAATCCTGGCTCGGTGATTTCCGACAACACACATTCATGCAATCTCGGATGATTTGTCGCCGGCACGCGTCCGCAATGTTCGCTAGCAATATGCTGATATCGTCGGGATTGATCATTTGTTACATTAAGAATAGGCAGGACAAAATGGGAAGTGCCAGCTGTAGGTCGTTTGCTACCGTATGCGGCGCCAAAAGGCGGTGCCAGCAGTTGTGCCCATGAGCACCGGACCCAGAATACGCCCAACGAATTCAATCCAAGTAGGGCATTGTCCAGCGCCCGAATTACGAGCGAAAGTGATCGCGAGGATTTCTTGGCAAGCATCTCGGTGAGTACGGCGCTGAGGGCGGCCCCGCGGGCCGCCCCATCCTCGCGCTCTTGTTTGGGTTCGTGAACGGTCCGTCAGTTCATCCGCTTGATGTAAGTGTAGGCGCCGTTGACCTTTAGCGTCACAGTCACGTCCTTGGAGGTACGGTTGCGCCAGAACCAGCCGTGGCCGCCGTCATAGGCCGCAGTTAAAGTCCCGTCGTCGAAGGTGACTGCGCGGCCCTTCTTATAGCTCGACTCCTTGCCTCCTTGCTGCGTCCCGTGCATGTCGTAGTTCACTTCACCGTCGGCACGCCAAGAGAACTGGACCTGGGCGCCTTTTTTCATCGTCATTTTGTATTCGATACCTTCCCCCGGCTTTAGCGTGAAGACGATATCGTCCGTCTTCGTTGGGGCCGGCGCCGGCTGTGCGATCAACGGTCCAGCCTGGTGCGGCGACGACGCCGTCGCGGGCGCCTCATTGGTGCCGTCGTCGTCATGTCCGCCCGGATGTGCATGCGCAGGCGACACGACAAAACCCGCGATCAGCCTCAGCAGAGCCGACTTCTGTTCCGGCATGGCAGGGACAGGCGTCTGCTGATTATCGCGGACGCGGTCCTGCTCGGCCTCGATGGCGAGCTGCTTCTTGATCTCGCCCATCTGCGTGAGTTGCAGGGCGCGGCCGATCCCGGTCGGATCGATCGCGTACTCGGCGGGCAGCACGAGCGTCACGAGGATGACCGCGGCGGCCGCGGCGGCGATGACGGTCGACTTGACGAGCTTGGCCGTGCTCGGAAGCTCGGCGCGGGAGGGGATTTCTGCGTTGAACATGATGGAACCTCAGCCCTTGGAAACGAAATAGCCGGTGAGCTGGTAGCCGATCAGCACGAACCCGGCGGTCATGATGACGACGTTGGCTGTGTAGGCGTGGCGCCAGAAGCCGGCGGAGCGGCGCCAGAACCCCATGGCGATCAGGATGGCGGTGAGCGCCAGCAACTGGCCGATCTCGACGCCGACATTGAAGGCGAGCAGGTTGGGCACCAGCCCGTCTGCCGAGATGTCGTATTCGATGATCTTGGTCGACAGGCCGAAGCCGTGGAAGAAGCCGAACACGAGGGTCGCGACCTTCGTGTTGGGCTGAACGCCGAACCACCGCTGGTAAGCGCCGAGATTGTCGAGCGCCTTGTAGACGACCGAAAGCCCGATGATGGCGTCGATAAGGTAGCTGTTGATGCCGACGTGAAAATAGACGCCGAGCAGCATCGTGGTCGAATGGCCGAGAGCGAATAGACTCACGTACAGCGCGACATGCTTGGCGCGATAGAGGAAGAACACCACGCCCAGCAGGAACAGAATGTGGTCGTATCCCGTCACCATGTGCTTGGCACCGAGATAGACGAACGGCAGAAGATGGACGCCGCTGATCTCTTGGATGTAGCCCTTGTCGCCCTCTGCGACGGCATGGGCCAGGAGCGGCGACGAAGACAGGCAAAGCAGGACGACAGAAGTGGCGGCGGCGAACCAATGCCCGCCACGGTGCCGCCCGTCCCCATATGGATGGGCACAAAGACGCATGATGAAACCTCGCTGATACACGGGACGCGCACCGGCCGTTGCCGGCCGACACGTTTACGTTCGGGCGATCAGTCGCGGTGGACGCTCAGGCGGGTGGCTCGTGCGGCCGTGGACGTTGTCCTGCGGACCGGCGATCCAGCCGGCGTGCAAGACCGGGGGAACCGGCCGGTGCGCCGCTACAGGCGCCCCTGTTTCATGGGAATGGTCGGGCGCCGAGCGATCGTGCGAATGGCTGTGCTTGTGGAGGTCGCGCCCGGCACCGTCGGCGTGATGGTCGTGGTCCGCGTCCGACGTCACGCTGGCAGTGATGGTCAGGAAATCCTGGCTCGCGAAGGCCACTGGCGGTGCAAGCGCCAGAGCCACGGCCAGCAGAGCGCCAAGCGCGCGGCGCACCAGGAGTGTCGCGACGATCCGCATAGGCCTCAGTAAAGTCCCTTCGCCGGAGAACCGCAGCTCATGGAACGACCCGTATCATCCCCTCCGGAGGGATATCAAGGATCATCATCTCGGCGCGACCGGCGACATGGTGTCGAGAATGTCCGGACGCCCGGCGTGGGTTTCAGGCAGCTTCATGAATGAGTCGCCGGCGTCAAAAAGCGAGGGCTGCAGGGCGTCCTCGAGCTGCGCCATCGCCTCGCGCTGCTGCACCAAGGCTTCGTAGCGCGCGAGTTGGACCACCTCCCGCTCGAGGTCGGCGGTCAGCGGTGCGAGCCGGTCGACCTCGCCCATCTGGAAGGCGCGGTCGAGCTGCTGGCGGCGGCGGACCTGGCTCTGCAGCAGGGCTCCGAGCATCGCAACGGCGCGGGGGTCCACAACGCGCCGCTCTACGGCACATCGAGCTTCACCACGGTGGCGCCGCAGCTCTACAACATGGCGGGCCTCAAGCCGGCCGATGTCGACGTCGTGCAATCCTACGAGAACTTCACCGGCGGCGTGCTGATGAGCCTGGTCGAGCAGCGCGCGGCGCTCAGAGGACTGGCCGAACCGTTCATGCCGCAGCTGGGCGATCTGCTGCTCGAGCTTCTCGATCTGCAGCACCTGATTGCGCATCTCCGCCCGATGCGCCTGCCGCTTCGCCCGCAGCATCGCCTTCAGCGTTTCGACGTCGTCTGGGAGCGGTTCTGCGGCGGTGGTGGTCACGGCGCCATTAGCGGCAGCATTCCCTGCCGATGCAACGGCGACCCGACCGCCGAGTCGCGATGTCGCACCGTTGCGTCAGCCCGCCACCTGCGGCCGGTCGATCCGCTGCGGCAGCCGCCAGTCGATGCCCTCCAGCAGATAGCCGAGTTGCGCCGCCGTGATCGTCACGGCTTCGCCCTCGGTGCGTGCCCACACGAAGCGGCCACGCTCCAGGCGCTTGGCCAGCAGGCACATCCCCTGGCCGTCGTGCCACAGCACCTTGATCAGACCGCCACGCTTGCCGCGGAACACGAACAGGTGGCCACAGTGCGGGTCGCGCCTCAGCACCTCCTGCACCAGCAGTGCCAAGCCGTCGAAGCCCGCGCCGCATATCCGTCGCACCGCACGCCAGCCACACCCGCGTCTCCGACGGCAGACCAATCGTCGACCCACCGTCCCGAGTGCCCGCAACACCCGGCCAAGTGCTGCTTCATCGACCACCGCATCGACCCTGATCCGTGCCCCGGCAAGTTCGATCTCGATCGCGCCTGCCGCCATCGACCCCGGCCGCACTGACGGCGTCACGGCAACCGGCAGAAACTTCAATCCCTGGCCGCTCACCAACGCGCGCTTCGCCTGGCGCCGCCAATGGTGAAGCAGGTTCGGGTGCACGCCGTGACGCTGGGCGACAACGGTCACCACTGCCCCGGGCATCAGGCTCTCCTCGACGATGCTCGCCTTCTCAGACGACGCCCAGCGCCGACGTCTCTCAGGGCCTGTAAGAACCGTAACTGTCGCCATATGCGCCCGCTAACTCGCCAATTAACGGGCACATGGTTCTCACGCGAGGACACTGACGAGAAGGCGGCCTACACCGGATGCGTACAGATCGAGCGCGTCTGTGTCGACAAGGGATACCGCGGTCACGATGCGCCCAAGCCGCGCAGCGTCTTCATATCCGGCCAGAAGCGCGGCGTCTTCGGAGCCATCCAACGAGAGCTACGCCGCCGATCCGCCGTCGAGCCCCTCATCGGCCACATGAAGGAGCAAGGCCACCTCGGACACTGCTACCTCAAGGGCCAGGCCGGCGACGCCGCCAACGCCATCCTGACGGCCGCCGGATACAACTTCAGGCGCATCCTCGCCTGGCTAAGGATATTCTTGGCCTAATCCTGGCCGCAATGACGACCAGCCCCAAGGCCAACCAACTCTCAATCCGGCTTCTTAACGGCCGACTATGTACCGCCCTTGACGAGCAGCGCCCAGATGATGCGCGTCGTCTTGTTGGCCAATGAGACGGCGACGATCCCATAAGGCCGCCGCGCCAGAAGAGCAGTGAGCCACTTGGAGGCGTTTGGATTGCCCCGCGCATGCCTCAGCACCGCGGTCACACCAACCACCAGGAGTGAGAGCAACGCGGGATTGCCCACCTTCGATATGCGCCCCAACCGTTCCTTGCCGCCGCTGGAATGCGGTTTCGGCGTCAAGCCCAGTTAGGCCGCGAAGTGCCGGCCGGACTTGAAGCCGCCAGGATCGGAGGCAAGCGCCCTGACGGAAGCAGCGGTGATGGCGCCAACACCGGGGATGGTGACCAGTCGCCGAGCATCATCATCACGCTTGACGGTCGCGACGATCACCTTCTCGAGCTTCTCGATCTGCACCTTCAACGCCTCTATCTGACTGGCGACTTCCATCAAGGCATGACGGGCAGCCTTCGGAAGACGCAGATTCGTCTCGTCGCGCACGATCGAGATCAGCCCCGCAACATTTGTCGTGCCGGCAGCGGCAATGATGCCGAACTCCGACAGGTGGGCACGCAGCGCGTTGATCACCTGGGTGCGCTGGTTGACCAGAAGGGCACGGGTCTTGAGCACAACGGCAGCCGCCTGCTGGTCAGCGGATTTTACCGGCACGAAGCGCATGTTCTTGCGGGTCACCGCCTCGCTGATCGCTTCGGCATCCGCCGCATCGGGCTTGCCGCGCTTCACGAACGGCTTCACGTAGACCGGCGGGATCAGCCGCACGTCGTGCCCCAGCGCACTGATCTCGCGCGCCCATTATGCGCGCTGCCGCAAGCCTCCATCCCAACCAGATAGCCGGCGTCTTTTCGAAAAACCGCAGCACTTCAGCTCGCCGGAGCTTGCGGTTGAAGATCGGGACGCCACCGGCGTCGGCGGCATGAACCTGGAAAACCTGCTTGGCGAGGTCCAGACCGATGGTGGTAATCTGCTCCATGGAACGGCTCCGTTTGTGTCGGCATGTCGAACGGACACGCCGTGGCACTCAGATGTCGGAAGCGGCGGGGCCGTTCCACCACATCAACTGATCCCGCCAAACGACGATTTCGGCTCCAATTGTGCCTGCCTCTTGAATATGACCTGCCCTGTATTAATAATGGGCGAACAGGGAATTTCTGGCGCGGAACAGGGAATAGTGGAGTCGGGATCAGGCCGCTCTTCCGCACGCGCCGGATCATAAGATCAGGTTAGATCAACCTCCACTGCACAAGGGTGAAAGGCGGCTGGGCGTCCTCGTGGTGCTCGAATCCCGCTTCGACGTCGGCGCCGATTTTCACTTCCTGCTTTGGATTGCCCAGCAGGTTGCCCAGCATGCGCACGTTGCCAGCGTCAGGAAGTTCGACCAGCACGACGATGTAGGGGCCGTGTCCCTTCAGCGCCGGGTGCACCGGATGCCAGGGCCGCTCCCAACTGTAGATGCGACCCTTGCCCGATACCTGGTGCCAGTCGAGCTCGAACGACAGGCACTTGTGGCAGATCCATTCTGGACCCCATTGAAAGGTGCCGCACTTCTTGCAGCGCTGTACCAGCAGCTCGCCACGGCGCGTCGCATCCCAATAGGGCTTGTCGAGGCCGTCGTTCTCGGGAACGGGAATCGGCAGGCCCTTCGGCAAATAGCTCACAGCGTGGCCTCCGATCCCAGGATCATGCTGGAAACGGGCGTCACCATCGGGCCCGAAATCACCATCGACACGTCGGCGTCCGGCACCTGCGAGGTCGACTGGCCGCGCAGCTGGCGCACCGCTTCGACCTGCAGTTCGAGGCCGTGCATGTAGCACTCTGCCAGATTGCCGCCCGAGGTGTTGAGCGGCAGCTTGCCACCCGACGCCATCAAGTTCTCGGGCGTCAGGAAGTCGTTGGCCTCCTCGGCCGTGAAGAAGCCGTGCTCGACCAAGCTCATCAGCACGCCGCCGGTGAAGTTCTCGTAGGATTGCACGACGTCGACATCGGCCGGCTTGAGGCCCGCCATGTCGTAGAGCTGCGGCGCCACCGTGGTGAAGCTCGATGTGCCATAGAGCGGCGCGTTGTGGACCCGCGCGCCGTTGCGATGCTCGGAGCCCTGCGTCGAGCCCAGCAGATAGGCCGGCTTGTGCCTGAAGTCCTTGGCCTGCTCGGCCGGTACGATGATCAGGGCCGCCGCACCGTCGTTCTCCTGGCAGCAGTCGAACAGCCGCCACGGCTCGACGATCCAGCGCGAATTGTCATAAGCCTCGGCGGTGAGCGGCCGGCCGTGCATCACCGCCCGCGGATTGGCCTGCGCATGATGGTAGGATGCAAGTGCAATGGCGCGCTGCGCACTGTCGGCGATCCTGTTGTCATGCAGGAAGCGCATCGCCCGCATGGCGTATTTCTGCGCCGGCGACATCACGCCGTAGGGCGCGTTGAACGCCGCCTCACCCGATGCGCTACCGCCCGGCGGCGCGGCGCCAAAGCGCTGGAACTGGCCCTGCGCCAGCGCGCGGAACACCACGACGCAGTCGGCCACGCCGCAGGCCACCGCAGCCGCGGCATTGCCCACGGCGGCCGATCCCCCACCACCGCCGCCGCCCCAGTTCATGTTGGAGAAGCGCAGCGCCGGCAGGCCGAGCGCCGCGGCGAGCCGCGACGGGTCGTTGCGGTCGTTGGAGTAGGAAGCAAAGCCGTCAAGCCGGCGCGGATCGATGCCGGCGTCCTGGCACGCGGCCAGGATCGCCTGCAGGGCGAGCTCGAACTCCGATGCCGGGGACCTGCCGTGCTTGTAGTAGGTGGTCTCGCCGACGCCAGCGATCGCCACCTTGCCGCGCAGGGTGCGTTTCATTGGCGGTAACGCTCGGGAACGTCGATCCCCAGGAAGCGCGCGCAGTTGAGGCCCAGCACCTTGGCGCGCGCACCGTCGGACAACTGCCCCATGGTGCGTTCGATCGCCTCGGCCGAATGCGGCCAGGTGCCTTCGTGGTGCGGATAGTCATTCGCCCACATGAAGTTGCCGTCGAGACCGTGGCTTTCGGCAAGGTCCAGCCCGGCCCGGTCCTCCTGGAACGACGAGAAGCCGTGCGCGCGATAGTAGTCGCTGGGCAAGCCCTGCAGTTTCGGTCGCACCCAAAAGTGATGTTTCTTGTAGGCTTCGTCCATCGCGTCGAGCAGCCACGGCACCCAGCCGATACCGGCCTCGATGGTGGCGAAGCGTAACTTCGGGAAGCGCTCCAGCACGCCCGAGGCGCAAAGGTTCGCCACCGGCTCGATGGTGGGCGAGAGCGAATGCGACACATAGTTGACCACCGCGCCGCCGTTGCCGCGTGCCGCGCGCGGATCGCGGCCGGTCGAGACATGAAAGGTGATCGGCAGGTTGGCGTCCTGTACCGCCGCCCACAGCGGATCGAAGTGCGGCAGGTTGTAATTGACGTGGCTGCTGTCGTGGCCGCCCCAGACCGGCTTGCACGGCAGAGTCAGGCACTTGAAGCCTGTTTTCGCTAGGCGCTGCACTTCGGCGATCGAGCCTTCGAGATCGCCGGTCGCGATCGACCCGGCGGGGATCATGCGATCCTGGTGCGTGCCGAACTGCTCCCAGGCCCAGTCGTTCCACACCCGGCACTGCGCCATGGCGAACAGCGGGTCGGGCGTCGCCCACATGGCAAGACCCTTGTTGGGGAAGATCAGCTCGATGTCGATGCCGTCGCGATCGTGGTCGGCGAGACGCCCGAGCGGCTCGGCACCGGCCTTGTTGCGCGCCATGTCCTCGCCTTCCAGGGTCGAAAGCCGCAGGCGATCGGGCCGGTAGCCTTCGCAGTAGCGCCACTGCACGCCGTCCTTGTCGGTTACCACCCTCGGCAGACGCTCATGGTATTTCTTGTCCATCCGGTCGAACCACAAGCTGGCCGGTTCGTTGGCGTGACCGTCGGCCGACACCATAAAGTACTTCCGCGCCGCGTCGGGCCGTGCGCTGCGCGACCAGCCGGATGCGCCGGGCGAGTCCAGTCGCCAGCGATTTGGTTCGTTAACCACGATCTGGTTCATCGATTCCTCCTCTTTGACGTTTCCTCTGCGACGTCCAGTCCCTCTGCGAGCTGGCGTTCGATGTGGGCCAGCACGCGCTGGCTAATCTCGAGGTCGGCCGGCGGCACGCTGGCCAGCAGGCGCGTCTGGATCTCGGTTCCCACCTTGGCCACCCGGACCGCGAGATCGCGACCGGCGCGGGTCAGGTAGATGCCGCGGGCCCGGCGGTCGGTCTCGTCTTCCCGGCGCTCGATCAGGCCGCGGCGCTCGAGACTGTCGAGCAGACGGACCAGCGAAGGCCCTTCGATCGCAAGCGCGGTAGCGAGTTCCTTCTGATGTACGCCACCGCCCAGTCGACCGACATAGGCGAGCGGTCGCCACGTCGCATCGGTAAGGCCGAAGGCCTGCAACTCGGCATCCACCGCCTGGCGCAATCGGCGGGCAAGGCGGGCAACGTTGAAGCCGAAATCGATCTGCTGGTGAGGCATTTCACAAAGATAGGATGCTACTCATCTAAATGGCAAGGCCTGCAGATGCTGCGAACGTCCGGCTTGTATTCGCGCTATGCGGGGTCCGAATCGCCGTCGAGTCCCACAACGAATTGACGCTGAAAGCCCCCATTTCAAGGCTTTCAGCGATTAACCCATTGATTTGGAGCAGAGAATTTTTAGCAGGGGAGCAGGGAAGTTTTGAACGGAACAGGGATCGGCCAAATTAAGCCAGATCAAAACAAGGGCGAAAGGACCCACCACCATCCCAGGCCGTGGGCGGCACGCCGCTCTATCTTCGGTCCGACAACGGTCCCGAGTTCGTCTCGCGGGCGCTCCTGAAGTGGATCTCGACCAGGGTATCGAGACCGCTCTGATCGATCCCGGCACGCCCTGGCAGAACGGCGCGACGGAGAGTTTCAACGCCAAGTTCCGCGACGAGTGCCTGAGCCTCGAATGGTTCCGCTACCGCGCCGAGGCCAAGATCGTCATCGAGGCGTGGCGCAAGCACTACAACCAGGTGCGGCCGCATTCGAGCCTCGGCTATTTGACGCCGGCCGAGTTCGTCGCAAAGCTCAATGGCAAGGACGCAGCATCGTAAGCGGTGTTCTGAGGCCGCCTTTTTGTCGGGTTGTCGATCTGTGATGGTGCTGATCCTGCAGTGAGATTGGGATCGGCTTGTGTCTAGACTTGAACCTACACTTGAGCTTGAGCACCAGGTCCGTCGCATCGAGGTGATCACCGGTGCCGGCGGGCGCCGTCGTTGGACGGTGGATGACAAGGCGCGGATCGTCGAGGAGACGCTGGAGCCGGGAGCGTCGGTGTCGGTGGTTGCACGCCGACATGGGCTGACACCGCAGCAGGTGTTCGCCTGGCGCCGCGAGGCGCGCCAGCGGAGCGATGAAGCGGGGCCGCGCTTCATCCCGGCAATAGTGGAGGCGGCATCGACGCCTCGACAGCGACGGCAGCAAGCTGCAGGTATGGCAGCGATCGAACTCGACATCGGCGGCGTGAGGATGCGGATCGGCGACGGCGCCAAGGCCTCGATCATATCGGCGGTGATTCGGGCGTTGAAGGCGACCTCGTGATCGGCCCGACAGGGACGGTCCGCGTCATGGTGGCGACCAAGCCGGTCGACTTCCGCAAGGGCATGGAGGGGCTGGCGGCCCTGGTGCGCGAGGCGATAGGGGCCGACCCGTTCTGCGGGACGGTCTACGTGTTCCGGGCCAAGCGTGCCGATCGGGTGAAGCTGATCTTCTGGGATGGCACGGGCATGGTGCTGGTGGCCAAGTGTCTGGAGGACGGCAAGTTCCGCTGGCCCGGCGTACAGGACGCGGTCCTGCGGCTGAGCGCGGCCGAACTGCAGGCGTTGCTCGAGGGGCTCGACTGGCGGCGCGTTCACGAGCCCCGGCACACTGACGTGCCGACGGCAGCGAGTTGATCGCGGCGCGCTAAAGCGGTCGCAAGTTGCGGGCGGTTGTGATTCACTTGCCGCGTGATCACGCCTGCTGATGCTCTTCCCGACGATGCCGGCCTGCTCAAGGCGATGCTGATCGCCGAGCGGATCGAGAGCGAGCGGCTGCGCCAGATCATCCGGGAGTTCCAGCGTCATCGCTTCGGGCGGCGGGCCGAGAGCCTGCCCGAAGATCAGCTGCAGCTTGCGCTGGAGGATGCCGAGCAGGAAGCGGCGTCGGGCCAGGCGGCGTCGGAGGAGAAGAACCCACCCGAGCGCAAGGCGCGTGCAGCACGACGTCGGACCAACCGCGGCGCGCTGCCGGCGCACCTGCCGCGCATCGAGAGGGTGGTCGATGTAACGAGCGTGGTGTGCCCGTGCTGCACGGGGACACTGCACCGCATCGGCGAGGACGTCTCGGAACGCCTCGACGTCACGGCAGCCCGGTTCCGGGTGATCGTGACCCGTCGCCCGAAATACGCCTTCCGGGGTCGCGATGGCGTGATCCAGGCGAT
>JAFKFK010000013.1 GCA_017307275.1 Alphaproteobacteria bacterium
GACATAGCGACCGGTGCCGGTAAGGAAGCGCTGGTCTTCCTTCCGCTTCACCCGGGCGCCGATTCCGGTTTCGGCGGTCATGGCTCTACACCCCTGCTGACTTCATGGCCGGCGCGGCGGCCAGGATTGCCTTCACGATGTTGTGGTAGCCGGTGCAGCGGCAAAGGTTGCCCTCGAGTTCGCGGCGCACCGTGGCCTCGTCGAGCTGGTAATTGTGGCGCTTCACCATGTCGATGGCGCTCATCACCATGCCCGGCGTGCAGAAGCCGCACTGCAGGGCGTGGTTGTCGCGGAAAGCTTCCTGCATCGGATGCAGCTTGTCGGCGCTTTCGGCGAGGCCTTCGATCGTGATGACCTTGGCGCCTTCGGCCTGGACAGCCAGCATGGTGCAGGACTTCACCGACTTGCCGTCGACGTCGACGACGCAGGCGCCGCATTGGCTGGTGTCACAACCGACATGGGTGCCGGTCATGCCGAGATGCTCGCGCAGGAATTGAACCAATAGCGTGCGCGCCTCGACCTTGCCCGAGACGGCTTTGCCGTTGACGGTCATGGCGACGGAAATGGTCATTAATCTTCTCCCTCAACGTATTGGTTCGCGCGAGCCGCGTCAGAGCAGGCCCGCCGGGCATTAGTGGAACTCTCGCAAGCCCGTCACATTGCGGTCAAGTGAATTGGCGGTTTCGCAGACGATCCGCGACTGTCTCAGCCGCTAACGACTCGCAATAAAGACCAGGATCAGCACTGCGGCGCCGATGCCGATGATCAGCCAATGCTTGTAGCCACGCTGCGCTGCAGCGGAAGGCGCCGGGGCCACGACCGGCGCCGGAGCTGCTGCATCGGCCGGCGCCGCCGCAGCGGCGGCTTCCGCCGGCGGCGGGCCACCGACCATTGCCGCAAACTTGCTGAAGAACTCGTCGGCCAGCTTCTTGGCGGTGCCATCGATCAGACGGGCGCCGACCTGGGCGATCTTGCCGCCAACCTGGGCGTCCACGTTGTAGGTAAGAATCGTGTCGCCGGCGTCCTCTTTCAGGGCCACGACGGCGCCGCCCTTGGCGAAGCCCGCTGCACCACCCTGCCCTTCGCCGGAGATCCGGTAACCATTGGGCGGATCGAGGTCGGACAAGGTCACCTTGCCCGAGAAGGCTGCGCTGACCGGGCCAATGCGCATCCGCACCTTGGCCTTCATCTCGGTATCGGAGGTCTTCTCCAGCGATTCGCAGCCCGGAATGCAGGCCTGCAGAATGGCCGGATCGTTCAGCGCCGCGAAGACCTTCTCGCGCGGGGCCGCGATCCTGTACTCACCCTTGATTTCCATTCGGTAACTCCCGGCAAAGCGCCTACCACTTGCTGGTATAGGAGTCCGGCGGCGGTTCTGCCAGTGGTTCGCGTATGGAGACGTAGATGGTCGCCAGATAGGGCACCGACATGAGCAGCGCCAGGAAGGCAAACCAGTTGGCCTGGGTGTTCCAGAACAGGGTCCGGATCACCCAACGGCCGCCATCGGCCGAGACGAAACCGCCCGCACCACCATCGTGCAGCTTGATCGCCCCTTCGGTCACCACCATCACGATGGCCCAGAAGATCAGCATGCCCGCCAGGAAGACCTCCGGCAGGACCGGCTCCAGGCGGCTGAACCGGCGGTCCATGCGGACGAAACCACGACTGCCGTCGTATCCCAGCAGCCGTCCGAACGAGAGCGCCTTGGCGATTCGATGATCGCGCGCCACCGGCTCGCTGCGCAGGATCGTGATGGTCTTCCAGGCCATGAGCACGATGCTCGGGATCACGAAACTCCAGATCGGGAAATCACGGTAGCGGCCGTCGATGGCGATCTGGCGGAACCAGTCGCCGATGCGAATGACGCCGTCGTACCAGTCGATACTGATGACGATCAGATAGAAGATGCAGAGGATCGTGAGCGCGAGATAAAGCATCTGCGCCAGCAGATCGGCGCGCTGTAGGATGCGATAGCGCGGCAACTCGCGCCAGGCATGCCAAGCCTCACGTACCCGCGCCCCATATAGAGAGGGATCGGCCATCTTGCCGGTCAGACTGTCTGCAATGCCACGCAGCAGGGCATAGCTGAACAAGGCCAGCAGCAAGCCCCAGAAAACAACGCCGACCGTCCGCTCGAAATAGAAGGCACGCGATAGGTCGATCCAGGTCGCTTGCACGTAACTAGTCGCCACGACCTGAGCGAAGATGGCGAAGATCAAGATGCCCTTCCAGGTCGACGCCCGGCGCAGACCGGCATAGGCCAGCAGCAACAGTCCCCCGGCAATCGTCGACACTGCAAACAGCAATCGCCATTTCGGCTCCGCACTTACCGGCTTGCCCAGTTCGAACTTGTCGTGGCGGTAAGCATCGAGAAGCCCCCAGGCAGCACCAACCGTGCCCTCCTGGCGTGCTTTCCAATACTGGTCGAAGGCTTCGATGACGTTGTAGTCGAACTTCTCTCGCTCTGCCGCGGACCGGAAAATCGAGAAGAACTTCACCTGCTCCACCCTGCCCGGCCGGGCGTCGGAGCGCATGCGGCCGTCGCTTGGCCAGCCGGTTTCACCGATCACGATCTTCTTGTCGGGGAAGCGCGCCTGCACCTTCTTGTAGATGTCGACCAGATGCTTCTCGATGGTGAGCTTGCCATCGGCTTCCTTGCGCTCGAGGCCAATCGGCTCGTCTTCCCAGTAAGGCAGGATATGGATGGTGATGAAGTCGACTTCGTCGGCGAGCTGCGGGTTGCGCAGCCAGAACTCCCAGACATCGGCGTACGTGACCGGCTGGGAGACGCGCTGCTTGACCTGGCGGATGTAGCGCCGGAGCTGGTTGGCGGTCAGGTCCTTGCGCAGCAGGACCTCGTTGCCGACGATCACTCGTTCGACCGTGTCCTTGTATTTGTTGGCATGATCGATCAGCAGGTTGATCTGCTCGAGATTTTCTTTCTCGTTGTTGTTCAGCCAGGCGCCGTGCCAGACCTTGAGGCCGTATTTGCCGGCTCGCTGGGGCACCGTCTCCAGATTCTCGCCCGCCGAATAGGTACGGACCGCTCCGACTTTGCCCTGAAGGCGCTTCAGATCGTCCTCGATCTGGTCGGGCGTCGGGAAGGTGCGTGTCAGCGGGCTCTGACCCGGCCGATAGGGGGCGAAGGAAACGCTTTGTAGTGGCGCTGTGGTCCAGCCGGCGATCTCGACCGGCTTGTTGGGATACCACCACCAGAGATAATTCAGCGCTGCAACGACCACGAAGGCGAGGAGCGTCACAAGGGCACGCATGAGGAGGCTTTTAGCAGGATCGCAGGTCGGACGTATGGCTTTTCCGGGGCTTGTCCCCAATAGCTAGAGAGCGCCCCGCTGCAACCCGGCAATGGCCTGCCGGACGACCTGATGGCCTCGGAACAGGACCGCTTCCTTCCAGTCATCGGTCTCGGGATAGAACTGCCGGCGCATCGCGGCGCGTACTGCCACGGCCTCTTTACCCAGCGGGTCCCCGTACTTGTGCAGCCAGTGGTCTGCCCGGAAGGCTTTCTGCCCGCTTTCCCGGTCGAAAGTTCCGTACTCCAGAGTGCACATAGTCAGACGGGTCTTAGGTTCCTGCAGCACGCGGTTCAGCCCGTAGTGTCCCAGGCCATCGCGTGCCTGCGATGCCGTCTGGCCGCGCTTGGACTCCGTTACCGACTCACCCCAGAAGGCGCGCACGCGGCGCGAGGCCGGCGTGTCGATATCGAAGTGCGTAATCGGCTCACCATAGCCATAGGGGCCAAGGCCGGTATGAAAGTCGATGACCGCCACGTCGCTACGGTCCTTCAGGTACTGATCGACGATCGCGTGCAAGGTCCGATTGGACCATGCAGCTCCGCCGCCGCCGAAGAACATGCCGTCGGGATGGCTGTACTGGCCGCCCGAGACTGCACGGAAGAACTCGATATCGCCCACCTTCTTCCGGTAGGTGGCAAGGCGTGCATCCGCTGCCGCTTTACCCTGTTCGCTGAAATCCTGGGGGATCAGATCGTCGGCGATCTCCAGATAGCCCTTGTTCACCGGATAGGGCTTGCTGTGATCGACATAGTTGCGGTTGAGGTCGTTGCCCTCTTCCGTCACCCGGCGCGTCCAGGCGAAGCCATATGGATTGATGGCATGGACGAACAACGCTGCCGTTCCTTCCGGCAGGCCAGCAGCTCCGACCGACGCCAGCCAATCGACCTGGAAGCCGGAGCCGCAATAACCTTCGACGCCATGCGTCGAAGAGATGGTGACGATGACCTTCGAGGCATCCTGCGGCCCGAGCCAGGCGAGATCGGTCGATAGCGCCTCTCCCCCGGGCCCCTTGGTCGGATTGTCGTAGCGATGGGTCCAGGCATCGGCGATGCGCGCCGCCGCCAGGAACTTGTCGCGGGCTTCGTCGTAGCTCGTCGCAAACGAATGGATGCCGGACATAGGCTCGTCCTCAGGTACGAAGGGTCAGGCCGCCATCGACCACCAGCTCGTGGCCCGTGATGAAGTCCGCCTCGTCGGACGCCAACAGCAGGGCGCCGCGGGCGATGTCGATGGGCTGGCCGAGCCGGCGCAGGGCCGCCTTCTTCTCCCAGACCTCGCGGATTTCCTGCTTGTCGAAGTTGGTCTGCGTCATGCCGGTATAGATCGCGCCCGGGCAGACGTAGTTGGCCGTGATGTTGAACTTGCCAAGCTCGAGGGCGAGCGTCCGGGTCAGGCCGCCGACCCCGGCCTTCGACGCGCAATAGGCGGCGAGCCCGTAGTCGGTGTCGAAGGCCATCACCGAGGCGGTGTTGACGATACGCGCCCTGCCCTTTTCCTTGGCCCGGACCTTCAAGGCCGGGATGGCCTCACGGCAGAGCCGGAACATCGCGCGCACATTGACATTGTTCACGCGGTCCCACTGCTCGTCGGTCATCTCCTCGACGAAGGCCCGGCCGCTGACGCCGGCATTGTTGAACAGGATGTCGATGGCGCCGAACTTGGAAAGCGCGGCCGCCACGATCTTCTTCGGTGCGTCCTCGCCCGTGATATCGGCGGCGAAGGCCGAAATCGCACTGTTGCCGGCATGCGCCGTCGCAATTGCAGATTCCGGCCGATCGACCGCCAGCACCTGGGCGCCTTCGTCGGCGAAGAGCTTAGCGGACGCCGCGCCGATACCCGACGCAGCGCCTGTCACAATGGCGATCTTACCGGCGAGCCTGCCCATCGATTCCTCCCGGTTCAGTCGATGTTGATGATGACCTTGCCGGTCGCCTTGCGCGACAGCAGGGCATTCATGGCCTCGGGGGCCTTCTCCAGCGGGAAGCGCATGGAGATGTGCGGCTTGAGCTTGCCCTCGCCGTACCACTTCAACATCTCGTCGAAGTTCTTGCGCGCCTCGGCAGGCTCGCGACCGCGCCAGGCACCGTAGAACACGCCGCGGACGTCGCAGCTCTTCAGCAGTGCCAGGTTGGCCGGCAGCGACGGAATGCGGCCCGCCGCGAAGCCGACAACCAGCAATCGGCCGTACCAGGCGATGCAGCGCACCGACTCGTCGAAGGCATCGCCGCCGACCGCGTCGTAGATGATGTCCGCGCCATTGCCGCCGGTCAGCTCCTTGACCTTGTCGCGCATCTTCTCCTTGGCGTAGTTCACGAACATCGTGGCGCCGTACTTGCGGCAGATCTCCATTTTCTCGTCGGAGCCGACAGCCGCGATCACCTTCAGGCCCATCAATGCGCCCAACTCGACGGCGGTGAGGCCAACTCCGCCCGAAGCGCCCGTGACCAGCAGCGTCTCGCCCGGCTTGTAGCTGCTGCGCTGCTTCAGCGCGTAGTACGAGGTGCCGTAGGTCATCGTGAAGGCGGCGCCGTCTTCGTAGCTCATGTTCTGCGGCATCGGCAGCAGGCTGCCCTGGTCCACCACGGCCTCGGTCGCATAACCGCCACTGCCGATCATGCCGATGACACGGTCGCCAACCTTATAACCCGTGACGCCCTCGCCAACTTCGGTGATGTCGCCGGCGATCTCGTGGCCCGGCGCGAAGGGACGCGGCGGCTTGAACTGATACTTGTCGGCAATGATCAGCGTGTCGGGGAAGTTGACGCCTGCCGCCTTGACCGCCACGCGAACCTGGCCTTTGCCCAACGGCTTAGACGGGATCTCGACCAGCTTCAGGCTCTCTGGCCCACCCGGCGTTTCGCTCAGCATTGCGCGCATCAATTCGCTCCCGTCATCGCTGTTTCGTCCTGTAGCGACATTGATACGATGGCGAACCGGGCAGCGTCCATCCATGCTATGACGCAGCACTTTCGCGGGGAGGAAAATGGCAGGTCTGTATTACGAAGAATTCACGGTGGGACGCGTGTTCGAGCACGCGTGGACGCGCACGGTCACTGAAATGGACAATGTCCTGTTCAGCTCGCTCACCATGAACGTGCAGCCGCTGCATATCGACGAAGAGTTCGCTTCCAAGACCGAGTTCGGCCAGCGCATCGTCAACAGCCTGTTCACGCTGGGCCTCATGATCGGCATCACCGTCAACGACACGACGCTCGGCACGACCGTGGCCAACCTCGGCATGACCGACGTACGGTTCCCCAAGCCCGTCTTCCATGGCGATACGCTGCGCGTGCGCACGAAGGTGATGAGCCTCCGTGAAAGCAAGTCCCGACCGGACGCCGGCATCGTCGAATTTTCGCATGAAGCCATCAATCAGCGCGGCGAGGTCGTCGCGGAATGCACACGCCAGGCGCTGATGCGCAAGAAACCGAAGGGCTGAGAGAAAAGATGCGTTCATTCCTGTTCGTTCCGGCCGATTCCGAGCGCAAGCTCGCCAAGGGGCCAGCCTCGGGTCCCGATGGATTGATCCTCGACCTGGAAGATTCGGTCGCGACGGATCGCCACAAGATCGCGCGCGACATGGCGCTCGCCTATCTGAAGTCGGCCAACCGTACCACCGGCCCCAAACTCTATGTCCGCGTCAACGCGCTCGATACCGGCCTCACGCTGGGCGACCTCGCCGTGGTCATGCAGGGCAAGCCCGACGGCATCGTCTTTCCGAAGTGTGTCGGCCAGGCCAACCTCGATCTGCTCGCCACCTACCTCGACGCCTTCGAGGCGCGTGAGGGCGTCGAGGGCGGCTCGACCCGCATCCTGACCATCGCCACGGAAAGCGCTGCAGCAATCCTGGCGCTAACGGCGGCGCCTGCGAAGCATGCACGCCTCATGGGTCATTCCTGGGGTGGCGAGGATCTGATGGCCGACCTCGGCGCGTTGGCCAAGGGCCCCTCGCCCGGCGTCTACGACGACACGTTCCTCATGGCCCGCACGGTCAACCTGATGGCCTCGGTCGCCGCCGGCGTCACCGCCTACGATACGGTCTATCCCGACATCAAGAACGTCGAGGGACTGCGTGCCGAAGCGCAGGTCGCTCGGCGCATGGGCTATGGCGGCAAGATCGCCATCCATCCTGATCAGGTCGCCGTCATTCACGAGGTCTTCACGCCGAGCGCGAGCGAAATCGACTGGGCCAAGCGCGTCGTGGCGACTTTCGAGAGCAATCCGAATGCGGGCGTGCTCACGATGGATGGCAAGATGCTCGACAAGCCGCACCTCGTGCTGGCTCGCCGCCTGCTGGCGCGCGCGGGCTAGAACGGCCGCTCCAAGCGCAGGATGAAGGACAATTTCGGTCTCTACACGACGCTCGACCGGCTGTTCGGTGGAGACCCGAAGTCTGTCCTGACACTCGACGAGTTCCTGAAAGGTCTCGAAGGCCGTTCCTATGCCTTCGCGATCATGGCGCTCAACATGCCGAACATCGTACCGTCGGGCATTCCCTGGCTGTCGACGGTGACCGGCGTGCCCATCCTGTTCCTGCTGGGGCAGTTCTTTGCCGGCCGCCCGGTTCCGTCGCTGCCCCGCACGATCGGCTGCCGCGGCCTGTCGCGCGGCAAGCTGCAGGCCTTTCTCCAGCGTGCCCGCCGCTACATCGACTGGCTCGAGAACGCGGTACACGCCCGCTACGAATGGTGGGTGAATGGCCTGCCGCGACGCCTGCTGCTGGCAGCCTGGGTGATCAATGCGGTGATCCTCGCCCTGCCGATTCCGTTCGACAACCTCTTCCCGTCGCTCGCCATCCTGTTCTTCTGCTTCGCTTTGATCGAAGATGATGGGCTAATGGCCATGCTGGGCTGGCTGTTCACGGCAATCACCGCGGCCTGGACGGTTTTTCTCCTGATGGTCGGCCATGCTGCCGTGATGGCTGCCCTCGGTGTGCTTCGCGATTTCATCTTCGGTTGAGGTCACATGACCCAAGTCAGCGAAACGGCCCCGGACCTGCTTGCCGCCCTCGATCGTGGAGAATCAATACCTGCTCGTTGGTACACCGATCCGTCGATCACTGAGCAGGAGATCACGCATATCTTTCGCAAGAGCTGGAACTACGTCGGGCCCCTGTCGCAGCTTACGGCGGTCGGCGACTACGTGACCGGCTATGCCGGTGGTGTGCCGGTGGTCGTCGTCCGCAACGAGCACGGATTGGCCGGCTTCGTTAATGTCTGCCGTCACCGCCGGCACGAAGTCATGAAGGGACGCGGCAACGCCAAGCTGATGCAATGCGGCTACCACGCCTGGACCTACGACCTTGCCGGCGGCTTGCGACAGGTGCCGCGTTCGGCCGCCGAGCCGAACTTCCGGCTCGAAGACTATCCGCTGCTGCCGATCCGTGCCGAGGCGCTGGGCCCGTTCGTCTTCGTCCATCTCGATCCCGATGCCCGGCCGGTCCACGACTACTATGGGCCGATCCTCGACATCATCGCCGGCAGCGGCGTCGTGCTCGATACTCTCCAGCCCTACAGCCGCGAGGAATGGCAATCGCATGCCAACTGGAAGACGATGCTGGAGAACTACCTGGAGTGCTACCACTGCGCGGTCGCTCATCCGGGCTTCAATGCCGCAATCGACGTCCGCCCGGACGCCTATACGCTTACCGCGCATGGGTGGTTCTTAAGCCAGAGCGGTCAGGTGCGGCCCTCGGCCTTGCAAGGCAAAAGCAAGATCAAGCTCTACGACGTCGCGGGTGAAGTCACCCAGTCGCAGTATCACTTCCTGTGGCCCAACGTGACCATCAACATCAATCCGGGCTTTCCTAACCTATCGATCGATGTCTGGACACCCGACGGACCGAACGCGACCAAGGGGTTCTCCGAACAGTTCTTCGGCCCCGGCGTCAGCGAGGAGTTTGCCCAGTCGCTGGTTGCCTTCAACAAGCAAGTCGCCAAGGAAGACGATACGCTGACTGATTCAGTTCAGCGTGGTCTCTTGGGCGGCCTTCCCGATCGCGGCCGCTTCCTGACGAACAGCGAGCACCTCGTCGTCCACTTCCAGAAGATGGTGGTGAACGCCATCCTCGGGAAATCGGCGGAAGCTCCCTAGCTCCTGCTATCTGGCCTCTCGCTCAGTAAGAGCGCGGCAGGCCCAGAACGTGCTCGGCCACAAAGTTCAGGATCATGTTGGTCGAGATCGGTGCCACCGTGTAGAGGCGCGCTTCGCGGAACTTGCGCTCGACGTCGTACTCCTCGGCAAAGCCGAAGCCGCCATGCGTCTGGACACACATCTCGGCCGCCGCCCACGAGGCCTCCGACGCCAGCATCTTGGCCATGTTGGCCTCGGCGCCGGCATTGATGCCCGCCTCGTACATCGCCGCCGCCTTGCGCACCATCAGGTCGGCCGCCTCGATCTGCGTATAGGCACGGGCGATGGGATACTGGACGCCCTGGTTCTGGCCGATTGCACGGCCGAACAGCTTGCGCTCCTTGGCGTAGTTCACCGCCTTCTCGATGAACCACTTGCCGTCGCCGATGCACTCCGAGGCGATCAGCACGCGCTCGGCGTTCATGCCGGAAAGGATATAGCGGAAGCCCTGCCCTTCCTCGCCGATCAAGTTTTCGGCCGACACTTCCATGTTGTCGAAGAACACTTCGGTGCTGTTGTGGTTCATCATCGTGCGGATCGGCCGGATGGTGAGGCCCTTGCCCAGCGCCGAGCGCATGTCGACCAGGAACACCGACAGGCCTTCCGTCTTCTTCTTGGTCTGGTCGCGCGGCGTGGTGCGCGCGAGCAGAAGCATCAGGTCGGAATGCTCGGCGCGGCTGGTCCACACCTTCTGTCCGTTCACGACGTAGGTGCTGTTGTCCTTCTTCACGGCCGTGGTGCGCAGGCTCAGCGTATCGGTGCCGCTCGACGGCTCTGTGACGCCGAACGCCTGCAGACGCAGCTCGCCGGTGGCGATCTTCGGCAGGTAGCGCTCCTTCTGCGCCTTGCTGCCGTGCCGCAGCACTGTGCCCATGATGTACATCTGGGCGTGGCAGGCCGCGGCGTTGCAGCCGGCCTTGTGGATCTCCTCCAGCACCGCGCTCGCCGCCGAGATGCCGAGCCCCGCGCCGCCATATTCCTCGGGAATCAGGATCGACAGCCAGCCCGCCTCGGTCAGCGCCTTCACGAACTCGGTGGGATAGCCGCGCTCGCGGTCCAGCTCCCGCCAGTAGCTGCCGTCGAACTTGAGGCAAAGTTGGCGAACGGCGTCGCGGATTTCGGGATGGGTCGGGGCGTAAGGATTTTCCATGGCGGCGCAAACTAGTCCGCCGCCTGCCCCCAGGCAATGCGGCCAAGCTCGTCGACAAGTGCACCGTGAACGTCGGGGCCGAAGCCATCGACCGTGGGCTCGCGCAGCGCCGTAACGCCGTCGACAGCGCCGGCCTCGTCGACGATGGCGCGCGTGACGGCGAGGTCGCGTTCTGCTGTCAGGAATTTCGCAATCGTCGGCTGCCAGTCGGGCCGCAACACCGCCAGTGCCGCCATCAACCCGTAGGCACCCCAGTTCGACACACCAGCGACGGTCAGGTGATCGCACGAGGTGACGCAGGCGATCTCGGCGCCATTGGGAACGGTGCGCGCGATCAGCCCCGCCGGCAGCCGCCCCATGCCGACCTCGTTGCCGCCGTCGCCGACCGCCAGCTTCTTCCAGGGTCCGCCCAGGAAGAGGTCGTCCAGCGGTGCAGTCCAGGCCGAGACATCGACCCCGCGCATGTTGCGCGGCTTGCCGTCGACGGAGCGGCCGCACCGCTCGATGGCAACTGCATGACTGAGCGAGGCCGCGCGCCAGTCGCCGACCAGCTTGTCGAGGCCAGGCCAGTCCGAGACGGCAACCTCATCGACCGCGACCGCGACACCGGTCGCGGCAACGGCAGCGCGTACGGCATCCGCACACGGCGTATCCGTCGCGATACGGGCGGGAATGCCACACGCCGCCAGTGCGGCCGCCAGCAAGGCTGTCCCGATGGGGCCATCGGTTTCTGGAGCAGCAACATCGCCACGGGGCACGAAGAAACCGGTGATCAACCCAACGGACGTCGCCTGTGCCAATTCCCGCGCCGCCTCGCCAAGCCCACCGGCGTTCGCCGCAATCAGATCCGCGGTCTTGCGGCCGACATCACGACACACTAACGCCTCGATGGCGGCGAGGCGCCTCGTCTCTTCGCTCAACTTTGTCGACATAAACCTACACGCCCCCTCGCGAACTTCACTTTACGAAAGGATGCGGCGCGAGCCAAATAGCGCACCTTGTCAAACCTTCCCGCGCCGTCGCCGCTGCACGGCATCTACTTCAAAATGAGCGCGCTCGTGTTGTTCTGCACCATGGATGCCATGGTGAAGGCACTGGGCGGCACCTACGGGTCGTTCCAGATGATGCTGTTCCGCAGCGGCATCGCCCTGGTCCCTGTTGCCGTGATGATCTGGCATGCCGGTGGCCTCCGGGCCGTCCGCAGCACGCGGCCGGGCCTGCAAGCGGTGCGCGTCTGCATCGGCATCTGCAGCATGTTCGGCTTCTTCTACGTCTTCCCCCGCATGCCGCTGGTCGACGCCTATGCCATTTCCTTCGCCTCGCCCCTCTTCATGGTCGCGCTCTCCGTGCCGATACTGGGCGAGCCGGTCGGCTGGCGACGCTGGACGGCGGTCGCCGTGGGCTTCATCGGCGTGCTGATCATGCTCGATCCCTGGGGCATCCAGTTCCATGCCATCTCGCTGATCGTGCTGGCGGCGACGTTCTGCTACGCCCTGTCGACAGTGATGGTCCGGCTGCTCAGCCGGCACGACAAGGATGTCGTCACCCTCTTCTGGTTCGCGTTCTGCGCCAGCCTGGTGTCGCTGGTCGGCGCGATCCCCGAGTGGAAATGGCCGCCGCTTCTCGACTGGGTATGGTTGGTCACGCTGGGCCTGCTGGGCGGGTTCGCCCAGATCCTGATCACCCGCGCCTGGCGGCTGGCGCCGGCCGCCGTGCTGGCCCCGTTCGACTACACATCGATCGTCCTGGCGGTTGCCTTCGGCTATCTCTGGTTCAGGGAAGAGCCTTCCTGGACGGTCTGGTATGGCTTGCCGCTGGTCATCGGCTCCGGCCTGTACATCCTCTACCGCGAGCGTGTCCGCGCCCGCGAGCGGGCAAAGGCCGTTTCGTCCTGACTTTTTGGCTCTTTTCCTCAAAACCTCTATGGATATGTTCCAGGTCAAATGCGCAGCATTGACGAACCGGCTCGCCAACCACATCTTGTAGGCATGACCGATACCTCCTTCTCCGTAACCCCGAACGCGGCCAAGCGGATCGCTTTCCTTGCCTCCAAGGAGACCAAGCCCGTCATGATGCGGGTGGCGGTGCTGGGCGGCGGCTGCTCGGGCTTCCAGTACAATTTCTCGTTCGAGGAACAGCGCAACGACGACGACCTCGTCATCGAGCGCGATGGCGCGGCCGTGCTGGTCGACAGCACCTCGCTAGAACTGCTCCAGGGCAGCGAGCTCGACTATGTCGAGGAAATGGTCGGCGCGTCGTTCCAGGTGAAGAACCCGAACGCCACCTCGTCCTGCGGCTGCGGCAACTCCTTCAGCGTGTGATCCTGCCGCGATGAAGATCGCGACCTGGAACGTCAATTCCGTCCGCAAGCGGACCGGAAATCTGGTTTCGTGGCTGCAAAGCGCCAAGCCGGATGTCGTCGTGCTGCAGGAAATCAAGGCGCAGGAGCCGCAGTTCCCCACGCTCGAGGTCGAAGCGGCGGGCTACAAGGTGGTGATCGTGGGCCAGAAGGGCTTCAACGGCGTCGCCCTGCTCTCGCTCCATCCGTTCGACGTCACGGCCCGTGCCCTGCCCGGCCATGTCGACGACGAGCCGGCGCGCTATGTCGAAGGGCGCATTCACACGCCGCGCGGACCGCTCACCGTCGGCGGCATCTACCTGCCCAACGGCAATCCGATCGGCACCGAGAAATTCGCCTACAAGCTCGCCTGGATGGAACGCCTGTTCGGCCACGCCCGTGAGTTGCTGGCGCGCGAGGAGATGTTCGTGCTGGGTGGCGACTACAATGTCTGTCCGACCGAGGTTGACGTCTTCAATCCGGCCGCCTTCGCCGGTGACGCTCTCTGCCAGCCGGAGTCGCGCGCGGCCTTGCGCAAACTGCTCAACCTCGGCCTGACCGATGCCGTCCGCGCCTTCCATCCCGAGGGCGCGCAGTACACTTTCTGGGATTACCAGGCCGGCGCCTGGCAGAAAGACAATGGCCTCCGGATCGACCATCTGCTGCTCTCGCCGCAGGCGGCCGACCGGCTGACCGCTGTCGGCATCGACAAGGTCGAGCGCGGCAAGACCGAGCCATCGGACCACGTGCCCGTCTGGTGCGAGCTCGACGTCGCGGCCTGAGGGCCGGTTTTTCGACATGCTGCTGAAGCGCCGCTTTCTCGACGGGATCGCGGACGGAACGATCTCGCTCGTCTTCCGGCGCTGGCGCAAACCGACGGTGAAGGCAGGCGGCACCTTGAAGACGGCCGTCGGTGTCCTGGCAATCGACGAGGTCGAGACCATTCCGCTGGCGAAGATCACGACCGTAGACGCCAAACGTGCCGGCTATTCCTCGCTCGACGAGTTGAAGGCCGAGCTTTCCAAACGTGAGGATGGCGACGTTTACCGAATCAAGGTCAGGCATGTTGGCGCCGACCCGCGGATCGCCCTTCGGAGCAAGTCACGGATCGGCGATGACGAGTTCGACGCCCTGCTCGCACGGCTCCAGCGCATGGACAGCGCCGCCCCCTGGATCAGGCGCACCCTCGATCTGATCGCACGCCATCCCGGCCGGCGCGCGGCCGAGCTGGCGACGGAACTCAAGCAGGAGACAGCGCCCTTCAAGCTCAATGTCCGCAAGCTGAAGGCGCTTGGCCTGACGGAAAGCCTGGAGGTCGGCTATCGCCTGTCGCCGCGTGGCCGGGCCGTACTGGCCCGGCTCGGCAAGTAGCCTTACTCGGCGCCGGCGCCGATCACGCCGCCGTCGGCGATGATGCACTGGCCGCAGACAAAATTGCCGGCCTTGGAGGCCAGGAACACCGCGACGCCGCCGATATCGTCGGGCTGGCCGATGCGCTTCAGGGCGGCCTTGTTCTCCTGTGCAGCACGAATCTGCGGGTTGTCCCACAGCGCCTTGGCGAAATCGGTCTGGATCAGTCCGGGCGCGATCGCATTGACGCGGATGTTGTGCTTGCCCCACTCCATGGCCAGCGACTTCACCAGCGACAAGTCTGCGGCCTTGCTCATGTTGTAGGCCGCGATATGGGCCGAGCCCACCAGCGCGCCGATCGACGACACGATGATGAATGCGCCGTCCTTGCGTTCCGCCATCTCCGGGCCGACCATATTCATCAGCCAGAGGTTGGACATGACGTTGTTCTGCATGATCTTCTGGAACACGTCCTCCTTCAGGCCGGTGAGCGGGCCGAAGTAGGGATTGGACGCGGCGTTGCAGACCATGATGTCGATCTTGCCGTAGGCCTTGCGGGCCGCAGCGACCAGATTCTCGAGCTGGGCCTTGTCGGAAATGCTGGCGGCCACCGCGGTCGCCTCGCCGCCCTTCTCCTTGATGCCCTTCACGACTTCCTCGCAGGCCGGCAGCTTGCGGCTGGAGACGACGACCTTGGCGCCGTGCGCGGCCATCTGCTCGCAGATCGAGCGGCCAATGCCGCGGCTGCCACCGGTCACAACGGCCACCTTGCCGGAAAGGTCGAACATCATCGGTCGTCTCCTGAATTCATTTGGTCAGCAGGGCTACGAGCTCAACATGCGCCGACCAGAGGAACTGGTCGATAGGCATGAGTTTCTCCAGTCGGTATCCGCCTTCCTGCAGGACGCGAACATCGCGGGCGAAACTGCCGGGATCGCAAGATCCGTAGACGATCTTCTTTACTTTGGAGCCCGCAAGCTCCGCGCACTGCGCGGCTGCTCCCGCTCGCGGCGGATCGAGGACGATGGCGTCGAACTTGCCAAGCTCGGACGCAGTAAGTGGATTGCGGAAGAGATCGCGCCGCTCGGCCACAACGCGATTGCCGCCGATCTTGCGCGCGACCGCGTCGACGGCCGCGACCGCCGGCTTGTCGCTTTCGAATAGGGTGAGTTTGCCCGGTCGTCCCAGTGACAAGGCACCGATCCCGGCAAACAGATCGGCGACGTGTGCGGCATCCCCGATCCAGGCATTGACCGCGGCGCGCATCGTCAGCTCGGCACGCTTGGTCGCCTGCAGGAAGGCGCCTGGCGGCGGCTCGACCGTCGTATCGCCCAGGATCAACAGCGGTGCCTGGCGCGTCACCACCGGCTCGGCCGTCGCACGATCACCCCAGCTCAATCTGGCGAGGCCAGCACGCTCTGCAAGCGCGACCAATGCCTCGCCCGTCTCAAGTTTCAGGGCGAGCCTTTTGTGCGGCCTGATCAGCACATCGAGGCCGCCGTCGGTTTCGTTCAGGATCGCATCGGCCGTAGCGCCGTCCGGCAGGATGCCTCCCATACCGCTTCGCAATAGTTCGAGGACGGCACTGATCGCAGGCCGCGCCACGACGCAGGTCCCGACATCGACGACCTTCTGGCTGGCCCGCTCGTGAAAGCCCGCCAACACCCGTCGTCCCTGCCGGCGCAGCACGATATCGGCGCGCCGACGTTCTCCCGGTTCGCAGGCCAGGGGCCGCTCGAACGCCGGCGCCTGGACGCCCTGCTGGCTGAGCGCCCGCTTTATCAGCTCGACCTTCCAGCCCAGGTAGATGTCGCGCCGCCAATGCTGCAGGGCGCAGCCACCGCAGACGCCGAAATGCTGGCAGGGCGGCGTCTCGCGGTGGCGTGAGGGCGCCAGGACCTCCAGAAGGTCGCAGACAATACCGTCGCCGCGCTTGTCGCGCGGCTCCGCTTCGACGGTCTCTGCGGGCAGAGTGAACGGCACGAAATAGCGCCGGCCCTCGACCTCCGCGATGCCGTCGCCCCGTCCTCCGATCTCCAGAATATCGAGTGTCAGACTCACCGGCTGGACTCAGCCAAGCCAGCTCTTCGCTGGCCTCATTTCGCCAACCAGCAACCCGACGACGTTCTTCACCGGCGGGTGCAGGATTTCCTCGCGCTGGTTCGCCGGCAATACGCCGAGATGATGGAGCAGCGCAGCCATGGCGATTTCCGAGGCTCGGCCGGCGCCATCCCACATCTTGATCGCCACGCCCAAGCCCAGGGTCGGCAGCATGCCGCAGAACACACCTTCGGCGCCCGTCTTCACCTGGATGACGCCGGGGGCCGCTTCGTTGATGCGGGTGCAGAAGCGGCCGCTGCCTGCAACCATGAACGGCTCGGCATTCATCGCAGCACGGATACGCTGCGCCGCGTCGGCACGCTTGCTCGAAAGCCGGGACGGGTCGGCCATGGTCGCCATCGCCTGGGCCAGGCTCCGAAGCGGAGTCGCCAGAGTGGGAATCCCGCAGCCGTCGGTGCCATGCGGAAAGGCGTTGGCATCGAGACCGCAAAGGTCGCTCATCACCTCGCGCAGGCGCTGCTGCACCGGATGGTCGTACTTGATGTAGCCCTTCGTCGGCTCGCCGTAAGTCACGGCGGTCGTCAGGAAGCCGCTGTGCTTGCCCGAGCAGTTGTTGAAGGCGGCGGTCGGCAGCACACCCTCGCGTGCCAGGGCTTCGATGCTCGTCTGCAAGCGCGGCGCATGCGTGCCGCATTCGAGGTCGGCTTCGCTCAGCCCCACCTTGCTCAGCCACGCCCGTACCGTCTCGACATGGCGCGGCTCGCCGCTGTGCGAGGCACAAGAGAGCGCGATATGTTCGTTGCCGAGGCCGAAACGCTCCACGGCACCGCTTTCGACGAAGGCCATGGCCTGGATGGGCTTGTTGGCCGAGCGCGGCAGGATTGCTGCTTCGATGTCTCCCCAGGAGTCCACGACCGTGCCGTCGGCCTTCACGACGGCAGCGATGCCTTCGTGCCGGCTTTCGACGACCGGCCCGCGGGTGACCTCGACGACGACTGGCCCCTTGCTCATCGTGCCCGCTCCAACTTCACGACCGTCACGTTGTCTTGATATTCCTTGGCGGTCGCCAGCACGGCTTCGATGATGCCACCGACCGGGCGACCGATCTGCCCCAGGATCTGCTCCATCTTGAGGCTTTGAACGCCATCGCTGCAGACCAGCAGGCGGGCGTCGGGGCCAAGCCGACGGCTTCCGTTGTCGATCAGGGTCAGCGGGTCGCCCATCACCGCCTCGCGCAATGTATGGCGGCCGGGATGATGCTCGGCCTCTTCTTCCGTGAGCAGGCCGCGCGCCACCATCGCATCGATCTGAGGTGCCATGGAGTGATCGGCGTTCAGCCGCTCGATCCGGCCTGCCTCGATGAGGAAGAACGGCGAATCACCGACGCTGATCCAGCGTACCTCGTCGCCGCGCAGATGCGCCGCCACAAGGGTCGCTCCCATGCCCGCAAGCTGCGGCTTGCCAACCGTTCCCTTGCCTACGGCTGCATTGGCGTCCTTCAGCCCATCGGCCAGACCACCGCCCTGCTCGATGGCATTGACGAACGCATCGGCCGCGAGCTTGCTCGCCACCGCGCCGCCTGCATGGCCGCCCATGCCGTCAGCCACGACCGCCAGCAGCGAGCCGTCACCCAGCGTCACCAGACGCCAACTATCTTCTTGATAAGGGCGGGCGCCTTGATGTTGGCCACCCTCGCCCCGCCAGCGCGTCGCCATATCTAGTGCCACACCGCCGGCAGTTTGCTGAGCCCACGCAAGGTGAAGCTGCGCCGCCAGGCAGGAGTGTCCTTCTCCGGCAATTCCAGTGTCGGCATGCGCTCGATCAGGGCGGCGAAGACCAGTTCCGCTTCGAGGCGCGCGAGCTGGGCACCCAGGCAGAAGTGAATGCCGCCACCGAACGACAGCGGCCGGACGTTCGACCGGCCGACGTCCAGTCGGTCGGGATCCTCGTACTGCGCGGGATCGCGATTGGCCGCGCCCAGCAGCATGATGACGCTTTCCTGCGGCCCGACAGTTACGCCACCGACCTCGACCTCGGCATGGGTCACCCGACCCGTGAGCTGCACCGAGGAGTCGAAGCGCAATAGTTCCTCAATGGCATTGGGGATCAGAGAAGGATCGGCCTTCAGCCGTTCCCACTGGTCGCGCTGGCGATGGAGGGCCAACAGGCCGTTGCCGATCAGGTTGGTCGTGGTCTCGTGACCGGCCCCGAACAGCAGGCCCATGTTGGCCTCAAGCTCCTCGGCCGACAGCTTGTCGCCGGCTTCCTCCGCCCGCACCAACTCGGTGGTCAGATCGTCCTGCGGGTCGCGGCGACGCAGGTCGCAAAGTTGCTTGAAATAGAGGCCGGACATCCGCGTGTTGAAATTCGCCTGGTCGAGTTCCTCTCGCGTCATCGGCACCGGCTCGAGGATACGCCCGTTGACGTTGCTGCCGGCCAGGAAGGGCGCCCGATGCTCTTCGGGGATGCCCAGCATGTCGCAGATCACGATCACCGGCAGGCGATGCGCCAGGTCGCGCATGACATCCATCTCGCCCTTGTCGGCCACGCGATCGAGCTGTGCATCGACCAGTGCCTTGATGCGCGGCCGCATATCGGCAACACGCCGCGCCGTGAAGGCCTTGGTGACGAGGCTGCGCAGGCGGGTATGGTCGGGCGGATCCTGGACGAGCATGGTCCGCGCCAGGCTGGCGACGGCCGGCTCCTCGATGCGGTTCGTGCCGTAGCGGCGTTCCATGTTACCGGCGAAATCCTTGCCGAAACGCTTGTCGCGCAGCGCGAAGGCAACGTCCTCGTAGCGCGTGAGCAGCCAGAAGCCTTGCTGCGCCTTGAAGACCGGCGCGGCTTCGCGCAGATGCCGATAGAACGGATACGGATCGGCAATGAAAGCTGGATCGAGCGGGTTGAACTCGATCGGTGCGCCCTGTCCGGCTGGCGGGGTCATATCGTTCATGCCTCTCTCCTTAGCATGAACCCTCTTGCGGCGCGAACGAACAGGCCACTAGCATCATGGGATGTTTGCGCTCACACAAGGACTGCGTCGCGCCGTCCAGACGCGGCCCGACGGCATTGCCACCTCCTTCGCCGGCCGGCGGCGGACATGGCGGGAGAGTATGGACCGCGTGAGCCGCGTCGCCGGCGCGCTATCCGCATTGGGCGTGCGCGGCGGCGACAGGGTTGCCATCCTGGCGCTCAATTCCGACCGTTATCTCGAGTTGATGTACGCGATCCCCTGGCTGGGCGCGGCCATGGTGCCGATCAACACGCGCCTCGCGACGCCGGAGATCGAATACATCCTGAACGACGCCGGCGCTGTCGCCCTGTTCATCGACACTGGCATGGCACACCACCTGTTGCCGCTCGAAGGCAAGACGCCGGCGCTGCGCGAAGTCATGTGGCTGGACGATCTGCCCGGCCCCGAAGGCATGCTGCGCTACGAGGACCTGACCAACTACGAGTCGATCGACGACGCAGGCGCCAGCAACGACGACCTGGCCGGCCTCTTCTACACCGGCGGCACGACCGGGCGGTCCAAGGGCGTGATGCTCACCCACACGAACCTGGTCGTGAATGCACTGAACGGCGTGGCCGGCATCGGCTTCACCGCCGAGACGGCCTACCTCCATTCCGGGGCGATGTTCCACCTGGCCGATGGCGCCTCGACCTTCGGTGTCACGATGTCGGGCGGCCGTCATGCCTTCGTGCCGCGTTTCGAGCCCATGGAAGTCCTTCAGACCATCCAGATGGAGAAGGTCACGCACGCGCAGTTCGTGCCGACCATGATCAACATGCTGGTGAACCATCGGCAGTTCTCGGAATTCGATATCAGGACCCTGTCCTTCATTCTCTACGGCGCCTCGCCGATGCCCGAGGGCGTCCTGCGCAAGGCCATGGAAGTGATGCCCCGGGTCAGATTGATGCATGGCTATGGCATGACCGAAGCCTCGCCGATCGTTACCCTGCTCGATCCCCGTTACACCGTGCTCGATGGTCCTTTTGCCGGCCGTCTGAAGTCGTGCGGCCAGACCGTGCTGGCCTGCGAGGTCAAGGTCGTCGACGCCGAACGCAAGGAAGTGCCGACAGGCACCGCGGGCGAACTCGCCATCCGCGGCGCCAACATCATGAAGGGCTACTGGAACAAGCCCGCCGAGACCGCCGCGGTGCTGGAGGACGGCTGGTATTACTCAGGGGATGGCGCCTACATGGACGAGGAAGGCTTTGTCTTCATTGTCGACCGCCTCAAGGACATGATCATCTCGGGTGGCGAGAACGTCTATTCGGCGGAAGTAGAGAACGCGATTTCGCTGATGCCGGGCATCGCCGAGGTCGCCGTGATCGGCGTTCCCGACGAACGCTGGGGCGAGCGCGTTCATGCCATCGTCGTTGCGAAGCCTGGCGTAACGCTGGTTGCCGAAGAAATCATGGAGCATTGCCGCGAGCGCATCGCCGGCTACAAATGCCCACGCAGTATCGATTTTCGTGACCATCCGCTGCCGCTCTCGGGAGCCGGCAAGGTGCTGAAGCGCGAACTGCGCGAGCCCTATTGGCGGGATTTTACCAAAGCGGTGAACTGACAATGCCTACCATCCCCTACTACGACTGGATCGCCCATCATGCCGGACGGCGGCCGAAGACGCTCGCCATCCACGATCTGCAGACCGGGCGCAAGCTCACCTATGCCGACCTCGACCGGCGCACGAACCGGCTCGTGGCTGCACTGGCGGCGTTGGGCATTGCGAAGGGCGACCGGGTAGCCCTGCTCGCCCCGAACTGTCCCGAGTACTTCGAACTGCAATTCGCCTGCGGCCGCCTCGGCGCGATCATGCTGCCGCTCAATTGGCGCCTCACCGTGCCGGAGCTGGAATACATCCTGGGCGATTCGACACCGAAGCTGCTGGTGCACGACAGCAGCTTTGCCGAGCAAGCCAAGGCTCTTTCCAAGAACCGGCTCGAGATCGATCCGGAGCGGCCCGACAGCGATTACGAGGGTGCGCTCGCCAAAGCAGGCGATACGCCGGTGCCTGAAGAACTCACGCACGACGATATCGCCATGGTGATGTACACCTCGGGCACGACGGGGCATCCGAAGGGTGCGATCATCACCCATGGCATGGTCTTCTGGAATTGCGTGAACTTGGGCATCCCTGCCCTGATCACGCCGGAGACCGTACAGCTCGTGGTGCTGCCGCTGTTCCACACCGGCGGCCTCAACTGCTACGCCAATCCGGTCCTGCATGCCGGCGGCACGATCCTGGTCATGCGAACCTTCGACCCAGGTCAGGCGCTCGACGCAATCTCCGACCCATCGCTCGGCATCACGCACTTCTTCGCCGTGCCCGCGCCCTACCAGTTCATGATGCAGCATCCGAAGTTCCAGAGCGCCGATCTCACGCGGCTCCGGATTGCCGGCGTCGGCGGCGCGCCCTGCGCGCTCTCGATCCTCGAGACCTGGACCGCCCGCGGCGTACCGCTCGTCCAGGGCTGGGGCATGACCGAGACCAGCCCTGCTGGCACGATGCTCGACGCATCCGACGCGATCCGCAAGCTAGGTTCGGCAGGCAAAGCCATGATGCACACCGCCGTCCGCATCGTCGATGACGAAGGCCGCGATCTGCCAGCAGGCAGCATCGGCGAGCTGTTGATCAAAGGCCCGAACATCACACCGGGTTACTGGAACAAGCCCGAGGCCACCGAGAGTTCCTTCACCGATGGCTGGCTGCACACAGGCGACGCCGCGCGGCAGGACGAAGAAGGCTTCATCTATATCGTCGACCGCTGGAAGGACATGTACATCTCCGGCGGCGAGAACGTGTATCCGGCCGAGGTCGAGAACGTTCTCTTCCAGCTCCCCCAGGTCGCGGATGCGGCCATCATCGGCGTCCCCAACGAGCGGTGGGGTGAAGTCGGCATGGCGATCATCGTGCGCAAGACCGACCAAGATCTGGCCGAAGGCGACGTCATCCAGCACTGCCTCGGACGGCTTGCCAAGTTCAAGGTGCCGCAGTCCGTCGCGTTCGTGGACATGCTGCCGCGCAACGCCACTGGCAAAGTGTTGAAACGCGAGCTGCGCGTTCAGTTCGTCGGTCGCGACGCGCCGCTCATCGCATGAAGCGGCGCGCCGTTCACCCCGTTCTTACCAAGTGAAGCGAAAGCCAGCCGAGACGGCGTGCATGTCGTCGCGACCGGTGATCTCGCCGTCGTAGCGGGCATAGATCGACGTCCTCTCGCCGACCTTCGCATTGAGGCCAAAACCGATCACCGCTGCGTCGCGCAGCGGCTGCGCACCATAGACCGTGAACGGCACGCCCGGCGCCCCTGCGAAGGACCCAGTCATTGGCCGTGCCGTCGACGCGTATTCATGCGCCCAACCCAGGCGTAGCGTCGTATTCAGCGTTCTCTCGCTGCCAACAGGAAGATTGGCGGCCAGGTCGACACCCAGCACGGTGCGGACGCTGGTCGTATTCTGGCTGGCCACGATCAGGCTGAGCGAATTTGCGCCGCTCTCCGCGAAGCCGCTCTGCGATACCGCCACCGTCTGGAAACGTGCGAACGGCGTCAGCGAAACCTGCGCCGGCTCGTGGAGGCCAATCCGATAGCCCGCCTCGATCTGCCCCATGAACTGCGAGGCACCCGTGTTGCCGGTGGCAACCAGGGAAGCAAGACCGGGGATCGACAGCGCGCGCTGCATGCGGTTGTCCGACCAGCCATAGCCCACGAGCCCGTCGGCATAGAAGCCGCCCTGGGTGAAGGTTCCATAAAGCGCCGCACTATAGGTATTCGACCAGCCATTGCCCTGGAAGCCGCCAACCCATTGCTGGCCGCTGCTGAAGCCGACCGCCAGTCCCGCGACGAAGCGCGGATCGAACCGATAGTCGACACCGACGACCGCACCGCCCAGGCTATAGCCCAATGTGCCGGCGTTCGTGTTGCCACCCACACTGCCGAAGCCTGCGAGGCCACTCAACCAGGCGCTCCAATTGGTGGGCGCCGAGGCATCGCATGTTTCCGCCGTACAGGCTGCCTCGTCCGTGGCCGCCAACGCGACGCGTGTGCCTGTCGCGGCGCCCGCGCGAGCATCTGCCACCTGACGGCCCACCGTGTTGAGGAAGGCCAAACCCGCGGCGATGTTCGTCGTGCCAAAGCCGGTGTAGGGCTGGCCGCTGACCGCATCCAGCGCCGCCGGCCCCTGTCCCGTCGTCAAGCCGATCATGGCAGCATGAGCGTCGGCAAAATCGCCGGTCGCCATCGGCGCCACGAGATCCAACACAGTGGCCACCGCCAACTGGTTGGGCGTCTGCGCACCGCTTGCGAACGCATTGGGCGAGCGCGTCAGGGTCAACAACACGTTGTTGGCGCCGTAGCTCAGCGAAGGCGTCAGGAACGCCAGGTTGCTCGACACGCCCGAATAGCTTCCGCTCACGCCGCCGGTCGCCGTCAGGATCGTGTAGGTCGTCGTTTGCCGGTAGCTGCCCGGCTGAGCCAGCACCTGTACGGTGCCGCCATTGATCGTCGCCGTGCCGGGCGCACCCGAAACGTTGATCAGGTCGGATTGGCCGCCTGCGTTCACTTCGACGGCATAGGTGGTGCCGTTCTGCACGAAGCTGCCGTTGACGTTCAGGGTGCCGATCGAATTGCCCGGCGCCAGCATGCCGCCATTGCTGACGAACGGCCCGCTGATCGACCCGGTGCCGCCGATGGCGCCTCCCGCCGTCACGGTTACGCCGCCCGTCAGGCTGCCATTCACGACCAGCAGACCTCCGTTCACCGTCGTGCCTGCGACCGCATTGGCGCCCGTCAACGTCAGTGTTCCTGCCCCCTGCTTGATGAGAGCGCCCGTGCCGGCAATCGAGCCCGCAAAGGTCGACGATGACGAATTGCCCACCGTCAGGCTGTTGGCGCCCATGGCCACGACCGAACCCGCCTGGCCAGCCAGACCCTGGATCGTGCGCCCGCCCGCGGCCGCCGCGATATCGAAAACCGCCAGCACGCCGGCGAGGTTGACCTGGCTTGAGGCTGCGATGCTGCCGGTTCCGGCCAAAGCAAGACGCGCCCCACCCTGCACGGTCGTGGCCCCGGTATAGGTGTTGGTGCCGCTCAGAGTGGTTGTCGCGCCGGTCACGTTGAGCTGGCCCCCCGTGCCACCGCCCGAACCGCCATCGCGGAGCACGCCGGCGAAGGTAGAGTTTTGAGCAATGGACAGTGTCTTGGAGCCAAGATTGACGACACCGCCGCCGACAGTGTCGGACAAGACATTGACCAATGCGCCCGCGTTCGTACCGGAGATGTCGAAAGCGCCTGTAGAGGCACCCGTGTATTGAAACTGGACCTGGCTTGCTGCGGCGAGCGATGCGGCACCGATCAGTCCCAATGTGCCGCCGGCACCGATGCCAACTGTCCCCGAGAAGCTCGACACGCCGGCCAAATGGACAGGCGCGGCGACCGAGATTTGCCCATTGCCGACGAAACTTCCCGCGAACGACGTGCCAACTCCTATGCGCAGCGTGTTGCTGCCGACGTTTACCGTACCGCTGCCAGACAGGGCCGCAATCGCCACCGTTGGCGCACTGATCGCAAGCGTCGTGGAGGAGGCGATGGTGATCACGGGGATGTGCGAAAAATCTGCAGCAGCCAGCCCGATCGTCCCCTGGCTCACAAACAGGTTGCCGGTGAAGGCCGACGAGTCTTTCAGCGTCATCAGCCCGAGGCCGACTTTGGTCAGATTGCCCGGACCGGAGACCGGGGCCGACAACTCGATTCCCGTGCCGACGATAACCGTATTATTGCCGCCACCCATCACGATCTGCCGGGATGTATCGATGTTTGCCAGAGGCTGGAAGGTGCCTCCCATCAAAGTGAGGGCACCACTGACGCTGCCCAGGCTGGCATCGGAAACAGCCAACAGCGTGGCGCCATTCACGAGGGTGCCGCCGCTGTAGCTGTTGTTGGCCGCCAGGTAGAGCGTCCCTGGGCCGTTAACGACGATCTGGTAGCTGCCGGAATTGGCGCCTGTTCCACCGGATCCCGTCTGGTCGGCGATAACGTCCGTGATCGTTTGTCCCTCGGTACCTGCCGAGAAGGTGAGTTGGCCGTTGCCCTGAAGAAAGATGCCAGCGCCGAGTGCCGACCCTGCCGTTCCGCTGGAGCCGTATTGGCCGGAACCTCCATTTCCAGGCGCGACGCTGTTGCCGCCGACGATGAGCGGTCCGGTCAGCAGAAGGTTGCCGCCCTGCTGGACGAAGATGCCACCACCCGCGCCGAGCCCGCCGCCGCCGCTGCCTCCCTCGTTGCCGCCGGTGCCGCCACCGAAACCAGCGGACGCCGCGGAGAGGCTCTGGGCCGCGCCGCCGCTGCCGCCACCAAATCCACCGTTGCCGCCAGCACCGGCGCCGCTGCCACCGCCACCACCGCCGCCAAAGCCGCCGTTTCCGCCGAACAGCTCGGGCAGGTTGCTCAAGCCGCCGCCGCCGCCGCCGAAACCGCCGTTGCCCGCAGTGCTCGCGGTCCCCGACCCGCCGCCAATACCGCCGCCGCCGCCGCCTCCAGCAGAACTGGTAACCCCACCGCCGCCACCGCCACCACCGGCAGTTCCGCCGGTTCCAGCATTGCCCAAAGCGCCGGCTCCGCCACCCGGCTGGCCCGCGACGATACCCGCGGCGCCATTACTGCCGCTCGCACCGCCGCTTGCGACGCGGCCGATGCCGCCACCGCCGCCGGTACCTTCCGGGTTCTGACCGGATTGCCCACCATCTCCCCCTAGGCCACCGCCGCCGCCGCCGCCGAAATTCAGGTTGAACGTCCCACCCGCCCCGCCAACTGCCTTGTTGTTGACGACACTGACGTTGAAGCCGGTAACAGAAGCTCCAGCCGCAACGAACAAGGCGCCGCCCAGACCGGCACCACCGCCGCCGGCGCCATTGCCGTCGCCCCCTCTGCCTCCGGTTGCAGTGGCGTTCTGAATGATGATGTTCTGGATCGCGACCGTGCCCGAATAGACAAACAGGCCGCGGTGGGCATTGGCACCGTCGAGCGTCGCGCCGTTGCCGGCAATGCTGACGCTGCTCGTAATCGCCGGCAGGTCGCTGGCTAAAGTGACCGTGCCACTCGTGGCAAAGTTGATGGTGTTGGAGCCGCCTGCGGCGTTTGAATTGATGATGGCCTGCCGCAGCGAGCCGGCTCCGCTGTCGTTGGTATTGCTGACGGTGAAGTCTGCTGCCGTCGCCGCCGTTGCGAGGAACGTTCCCGCCCCCCAGACAGCCAGTAGTCCTTGAGTCGCACCTCTCCCCAATCGTCTGCGCAATGCAGACGAACGCTTGTGACTACGCTTCACGCCGATCCTCCCAACACACTCCCCGTCGACAACATACCGTTTGAAATGTGATGATTGCCATCACTTTCTGCAGCGTCGCTGTAGAGGAATTGTCCTGTTGGCTAAGGCTTAGAAAACTCAATCATGCTTACGATTTATGGCGTTTACCGTTCGCGCGCGTCCCGCAACATTTGGTTGGCGGAAGAGCTTGGCATCCCTTTCAAGCATGTGTCGGTGATCCAGCATTATCGTCCCGTGCCCGCCGGCATGCTCCACACGCGTTCGCCGGAATTTCTCGAAGTGAATCCCAACGGTCACATCCCCTCGATCGAGGACGATGGGCTGGTCCTCCACGAATCGCTCGCCATCAATCTCTATCTCGCACGCAAGCACGGTGGCCCGCTCGCACCGAAGGACGTCGCCGAGGAAGGTCAGATGAGCATGTGGGCGTTGTGGGCTGCGACCGAAGTCGAGTCGCATGCACTCAACGTGCTCTACAATCGCGTCGGTAATCCCTGGGGGACCAAGGACACGAAGTCTGCCGATGCCTCAGTCGAGGCGCTGAAGGCCCCCTTCTCCGTGCTCGACCGCGCGCTGGCAGGCGGCTTCCTGGTCGGTGGCCGTTTCACGGTAGCCGACATCAATGCCGCCGAAGTCGTGCGCTACGCGCAGGCGGCACCAGAGTTGTTCGACGCGGCGCCCAAGGTGAAGGCCTGGCTTGCAGCCTGCCAGGCGCGACCGGCCTTCAAGAAGATGTGGGCCGCCCGCGACCGGGAGCCAGCCTAGTCGTCAGCACTCCGTCGACACCTTCTTTCCGAAGAGGTGTCGGCGGTGTCAGCCCTTTGCAGCAGGGCTCAGGGTCGCGAGGCGCGCCTTGGCGGCCTCGACTACCTCCGGCGAGAACTGGTCGGGATACTTCAGGACGATCTGCTCGCCCGTCATCTCGGCGAGACCGTTTGCGACCAGGAGCTCGAAACCTTCACTGGGCTCCTTGCTCTTGGCCCAGTCCTCGAGGCAGGCAACGATACCTTTGGCCTTGAGCTTCATCCGCGTTCTGCTGGCGCGCGTCGCGCGACCATTCTTCTCGCTCAGCAACTGCTCGTAGGCGGCCAGCGTCTCGTGGAAATCACGATGCAGCGGCTCCGTTTGCCCCGCCCCTTCCAGAGAGCAAAGGCGGCGGAATGCTTCCTGCCATACGTCGTCGCGTCCCAGCCGCTTGGCATTCTGCATCAAGGTGCGCAGCGCAGCCGGGTCGTCATAGGACGAAATCGGCTTGGACATCTTCTGCTTCACCGGTACAGCCGGCTTCTCGGCCGGGGCTTGCTTTGCTGGGTTCTTGCTCATGGCAGCTCCTGAACGCTTGTCCGGCACTGGATGTGCAAGAAGAGCAAGCATACCACACGCCCGGCAATCCCTATCGTCGATTATGCCACCATCATCAGCCGGTCTATCGAGCGGGCGAAGCCGTAGCGTTCGTAGAAACGGCGCGCGTCGCTGTTAAAGGCATGCACGCCAACCTCGATATGCGTCGCTCCCTGGGTGCGCGACCATCGTTGTGTTTCGGCCAGTAACCTCTCGCCGATGCCAAATCCGCGTCGATCCGCCCGCACCACGAGATTGTCGAGTTCGATCACCTTGCGCGGCACCGCTCCGGCAAAGGCCGATGGCGAGCGCGTCAGGAGCACAGCAAGGCCGATGATGTCGCCTGCATCGTCGGCGACCAGTACCGTCGAGCCCGGCCCTTTCAGCCACTGCCCGATCTGGCCAAGCGTTCGCGCCGGCCCTTCGAATGGCCGAAAGAGTTCCGGCCGTGCCTGCCGATGGAACTCGTCCAGCTCGTCGAACAAGGCGCAAAGCGCCGTGTGGTCTTCGACCCGCGCAGGGCGAACGGCGAACATCACGCCGCCAGTACGAGCCGGTCGTTGGCAATGGCGAAGCCGAAATTCTCATAGAAACGCTTGGCTGCGCCCTCGCCGACAACGGCTTCGACCTGCACGGCGCGGCGTTGGCGCGACCACTCGACCGCCGCAGCCAGCAGACGCCGACCGATGCGCCGGCCGCGCTGATCCGCACGCACCACGAGATTGTCGACTTCGATCACCTTGTGCACGCCGCTGCCTTCCAGCGGCACCAGGCGCGTCACGAGCACGGCCACGGCGAGCACGCCGATCTCGCTTTGCGCTACCAGCAAGGTCGTGCCCGGTGTCTCCAACCAGGTCAGGACTTGATCGCGTGCATGGGCGCGGTCGTCCAGCAATTCGCACAGCTCTTCGAGGTCACGCGGCCCGGCCAGCCGCACGCGGATCGCCAAGGGCGCCGCCGCCGGTTCCAACTCTGCTTCGATGATCGACATCTCTTCCTCCGATTTGCGGTCCCGCCGCGACCCGGAGGCCAGGTCTAGAAACGAAGAAGCCGCCGGGAGCGGCGGCTTTCGTCAGGTCATGACCATTCGCGCCGCCTATGTAAGCGACGTAAAATACCAACCCTTCTGGAGCAGGTTCATGATCATGCGCACTTTATACGGGTGCGCGCGGATTGCTGTCAAATCGTTCGACATCACAGTGGCTGCAAGTGGCAATGTAGGACGATGTATGACGATCCAAAGAAACACGCCGTACCGCTTCCCGAATGGCGTGGCGCCTTCACGAACGAAGAGTTGAACGTCCTCCACGCCGAAGGCTTCGGGCATCGGCTTCTGCAGGATGATTGGATGGCTCAGGTAGAGCGCCACAGCCTCGGCTGGGTCTGCTTGCGCCTCGCCGGCCAACTGGTCGGCTTCGTCAATGTCGCCTGGGACGGCGGCGTGCACGCCTTCCTGCTCGACACGGTGATTGCCGAGCCGATGAGGCGGAGAGGTCTGGCGACATCGCTCGTCGAAGAAGCGGTGCGGCAGGCCAAGGCGACCGGATGCGAATGGCTGCACGTCGATTTCGATCCGCACCTGCGTGGCTTCTACTTCGATGCGTGCGGCTTTCGCTCCACCGATGCCGGGGTGATCCAGCTCCGACGCTAAACGCCTTCGCGGTCACTCCTTGAGGAAGTCACCCAACCTGTCGAATGCGCGCTCCATCGCAGAGCGGCGACGCGAGATCCAGCGCTCGGCCTGATCGAGTGCCGTCGAGTTGATACGGCAGGTGCGAACACGCCCGGTCTTCGCCGAGCGCACCAACCCGCTCGCTTCAAGAAGCTGTAAGTGTTGCAGCACCGACGGCAGCGCCATCTCGAGCGGCTGGGCGAGTTCGCTGACCGACGCCGGCCCGCGGCAGAGGCGCTCGACGATCGCCCGCCGGCTCGGATCGGCCAGCGCCTGGAAGACGAGATCGAGCGAAGCGCCACCCTGCCCGCTCGCAACGACGGCCGCGTTCACGTGGCCGCCCCGCTCTCCTTGGGAAAGAAGTGCCAGAAGGGTTTCGCTTCCTCGACGGCACGCGCAAACGACGGACGCGCCATCAGCCGCTCGAAGTAGCGCGCCAGGTTGCGATGACTGTCGACGAACGGCTGCACCTCGTTGGCATAGAAGAGCGCCGGCGCGGCGGCACAATCGGCCATGGTGAATCTCTCGCCGGCGGCCCAGGTCTTTCGGCCCATCTCGCGTTCGAGGATGTCGTAGGCCTTGCGCAGTCCCGTCTTTGCTGCTGCGAGCCTATGCGGGTCCTTAGCGTCCGCCGGTCGCAGCCGCTCCTCGACGATCCTCTGCATCGGCTGGGCCACGTAGAGATCGTGAAAGCGATCCCACAGGCGAACTTGCAGCGCTGCCTCGGGGTCGGTCGGAACCAGGACCTGTTTCCCCGGATAATGCTGCGCCAGATACTCGATGATGATGCTCGTTTCGGGGATCGTGCGGCCCCGGGCATCGTCCTGAAGGACGGGCATCTTGCCCAGAGGCCAAAGTGCCAGGAACACGGCGCGGCCCTTCTCATTGCTAAGATCGACCAGGCAGAACTCGAACGGCGTGTCGTTCTCGTAGAGAGCGATGACCGCTTTCTGGCCGAACGAGGAAAGCGGATGCGAATGGAATTTCAGGGACACGGAGGCACCTATAGTTAGGTATTTACCTAACTATAGGTGCCTCGCTCCAGACCGCAAGAAATAGTTTAGAGATTGCCTAAGTGTTCCCTACTCCGCGGCGACAGCCATCGCCTGCTTGAGGCCGGGCATGGTGAAGCCGAGCTTGTCGAGCTTGGCGATCATGTCCTTGGCGACCTTCTCGTCGACTTCGACCAGCGGCGGACGGACCGGCGTCCAGGCAGCGTCGCTGCCATAGTGCGCGATGCAGTACTTCAGCGCCGGGATCATCACATAGCCCTGCATGACGCCGCGGACCTCGTTGATCCAGGCCTGCAGCTTCTCGCCTTCCGGCGTCGCGTAGGTCCTGTAGGTCTCGGCGATCTTGCCCGGATTGATGTTGGCCGTGGCGCTGATGCAGCCCGCGCCGCCCGACTTGATGTTCTCGATCAGCGGCTTTTCGTTGCCCGAGAAGACATCGAAGCCGTCCTTGGCGAAAGCGTCGATATGGCTCTTGGTGTGCGCCCAGTCGTCCGACGAATCCTTCATGCCCGCGATCTGCTTCGGGTAGGCCTTCATCAGCCGCTCGACCAGCTTGTGCGTGATCGGCACAGCCGAGACCGGCGGGATGTGATAGAGATAGACGCGCAGGCGGTCGTCGCCGACCCGCTGCACGACTTCGGAGAAGAACCGAAACAGCCCCTCCTCCGGAACGCCCTTGTAGTAGAACGGCGGCAGCATCAGCACGCCGGCGACGCCGAGCTTGGTCGCGTGTGCACTGACTTCGGCCGCTTCGTTGATCGAGCAGGCACCGGTGCCCGGCATCATGCGGTCGGTCGGTACGCCCGCCGAGACAATCGACTCCAGGAGGCTCATGCGCTCCTTGGCCGACATCGAATTGGCTTCCGAATTGGTGCCGAACACGGCCAGGCCGCAATCCTGGCTGATCAGCCACTTGCAATGTGCGATGAAGCGGCCGACGTCCGGCGACAGGTCACGCTTGAAAGGGGTGACGACCGGCGAAAGAACGCCTTTGATCCGCGCTGCGGCCATGATTTGATTTCTCCCAAGGAGTGGCGCGCCTTTTCTGCAACGAAGCGCCGGAGACGTCCAGTGCCACCATCGCTTAGCGAGATTCTTCCCGAAGACGGCACCGCCGGCACCCTGGTCGGGCGCCTTTGGCGCAAGGGAAAGCCCGCCGGTCCGGCGGTCATAGCTGTGCGTACGGAGGGCGTATTCGACCTCTCCGCGACAGTGCCGACGATGGCCGATCTCTGCAACGCGCCGGATCCAGCAGGCCTCGCGCGCAATTCGCCGGGGGAGCGGATCGGCCCGCTGCAGGATCTGGTCGGCGACCTGCTGGCGCCCATCGACTTGCAGGCCATCAAGGCCGCGGGCGTCACCTTCGCCGTGAGCCTGCTGGAGCGCTTGATCGAGGAACACGCGAAGGGCGATCCCGGCCGCGCCGAGCAAGTGCGCGGGGAACTGAACACGATCATCGGCGCCGACGTCAGCACCATCAAACCGGGCTCACCCGAAGCCGATGCGCTGAAGAAGACGTTGATGGCGCGCGGTGCCTGGTCGCCTTATCTGGAAGTCGGCATCGGTCCTTACGCCGAAATCTTCACCAAGGCGCCGCCGATGGCTGCCGTCGGCTATGGCGCAGAGATCGGCATTCGGTCCGACTCGGACTGGAACAACCCTGAACCGGAAGTCACCTTGATCGTGAGTGCCAAGGGCCAGATCGTCGGCGCTACCCTCGGCAACGACGTCAATCTGCGCGACATCGAAGGCCGCAGCGCGCTGCTCCTGGGCATAGCCAAGGATAACAATGCCTCCTGCGCGATCGGTCCTTTCATCCGGCTTTTCGATTCGACCTTCGCGCTCGACGATGTGCGTCAGGCCAAGGTCGAACTGGAAGTGACAGGTCCCGACCAGTTCCGCCTGCGCGGTCAGAGCGATCTCTCCAAGATCAGCCGCGATCCGACCGATCTCGTCCGGCAAGCCATGGGTGGCGCGCATCAGTATCCCGACGGCATGGCCCTGATGACCGGGACACTGTTTGCGCCGACCGAACCGCGCAAGCCGGGGGGCACGGGTTTCACGCATATGGTCGGCGACTTGGTTTCGATCCGCTCGCCCAAGCTCGGCACCCTCACCAACAAGGTGAATCATTGCGACAAGATTCCGCCCTGGACCTTCGGCACCACCGCGCTGATGCGGAACCTCGCCGCGAGAGGATTGCTCCGGTGACCGACCTCACACGCCTGCCCGCGTCCGACTTGCGTACCCGCATCGCCGCCAAGGAAATCTCTCCCGTCGAACTCACCGATGCGATACTGGCCCGAGCGGAGAAGCTGCAGCCTGTCCTGAACTGCTTCATCACCCTGGCGCCGGAACAGGCGCGCGCCGCCGCCCAGAAGGCCGAAGCCGCCGTGATGAAGGGCGACGCACTCGGCCTGCTGCACGGAATCCCCTTCGCCGCCAAGGATCTCGTGAACACCGCAGGCGTACGCACCACTTTCGGTTCGCTGTTGCACGAGGACAATGTCCCGAAAGAGGACGCCGTCTGTGCCGCCCGTCTGAAGCAGGCCGGCGCGATCCTGTTCGGCAAGACCACGACCCCGGAGTTCGGCCACAAGGCGCTGACAGACGCGCCGCTGTTCGGCCGCACGCGCAATGCCTGGAGCGCAGAACATACCTCGGGCGGATCGAGCGGAGGCGCCGCGGTTGCGGTCGCCGCGGGTATCGGCCCCATCGGCATTGCCACCGATGGAGGCGGCTCGACCCGCATACCTGCTGCCGCCAACGGCATGGTCGGCCTCAAGCAGAGCAACGGCGTCATCCCGCACAGCCAGGTGGCCGATGCCTTCGGCAACTACACCTACGTCACGCCCATGACGCGTACGGTGATGGATACGGCCTTGATGTTGCAGGCCATGGCGGGGCCGCATCCTTCCGACCCCTGGTCGATTGGCGTCGCGCCACAAGACTATCTCGCCGCGGCCCGCGCGGAGGGCGACCTCAAAGGCAAGCGCATCCTCTACAGTCTGACCCTGGGCAACACCGCCGTCGCCAAGGACGTGCGCACGGCCTTCGAGCAGGCGCTGGTCCGTTTGCGCGAACTGGGCGCCGAGCTGATCGAACTCACCGAAGCTCTGCCGGACATGGAGCCGGTGTGGAAGGTCATCAACCACACGACCTGGCGCGCGCGCTTCGACGAGATGATCCGGCGCGATAGCAATCGTATGTCGACCTCGCTGGTGCGTCAGGTCGCGATGGCCTCCGACTGGTCGGGCGCCGATTATCAGCGCGCCATGTTCCAGCGCAGCGAACTCTTCCGCATGGTCCAGCGCTGGTTCGAGACGGCCGACTATCTCGTGACGCCCACCCTCTCGCGGACCGCCCTGCCAATCGACCAGGATCTGTTCGACCCCATCGATATCGACGGCGTCGAGGTGGGCGAGCTCCGGCGCAACTGGTTCCCCTACACGATGCCGTTCAACATCACCGGCCATCCGGCCCTGTCGCTCTGCTGCGGCTACGACACCAAGGGCCTGCCCATCGGCCTGCAGTTCGTGGGCCGCTTCCGCGACGAAGCATCCGTGCTGCACGCAGCCGCGCTCTATGAGGCCAGCGAGAGGTGGCTCGATCGATGGCCCGCCCTGGATTGAAGGCGGCGCCGCCACGGCGTCGCCCTCCTCCGCTCACCGCCGAGGAAATCCAGGCCAGAGTGTTGCACCGCGACGGGTTGATCCTGGTAATCGACAAGCCGGCCGGGCTTGCCGTGCACGCCGGCCCCAGCGGCGCGCCCAATCTTGAGGAATGCTTCGACGACCTGCGTTTTGGCCTGCCGCGGCCACCGTCACTCGCCCATCGGCTGGATGCCGATACGGCGGGCGTTCTGGTGCTGGGCCGGCATCCCAAGGCGCTGGCGAAGTTGGGCCGCCTCTTTTCGGGGCGCGATACCGAGAAGACCTATTGGGCCGTCGTCGAGGGCGCACCGCCGGCCGAGGAAGGCGTGTTCGATATGCCGCTCCTCAAGGTCAACACGCGCAGCGGCTGGTCGGTGAAGGTTTCATCGAAGGGTCAGCCTTCTCTGACGCGCTACAAGGTGCTTGGGCATGGTCCGGGTATCACTTGGCTGGAGCTCAAGCCCGAAACCGGCCGCACGCATCAGATCCGCGTCCATTGCGCTGCAGCGGGCTGCCCGGTGATCGCCGATCGCCTCTACGGCACGGCCGAGCCGAGCAAGCAGCTCCATCTGCAGTCCCACGGCATCGTGCTGCCGCTCTCCCAGAGCAAACCGCCGATTGTCGTCACGGGTCCGCCGCCGCCGCACATGCTGGCCGCACTCAAGGCGTGCGGTTTCACTCCCGAGCCGTCACCCACACCCTGAGAGGGTCGCCGGCCTCGAAGCCGGCAGCGACCGACGCGTCGAGTTCCTGACCGGACTCGTAACCGACCAACGGCAAGCGCGGGAAAGTCTGCGATGCCAAAAGGATCAGCGAGCGCCAGACGGCAGCGGCGTCGGCAGTCTCGGCCACGACGTTGGAGAGGCCAACGACGCCCTCGGCGCGATAAAGCATGCCACCCGCTACGACCCTGTAGCCGCGCCGGCCCGCGAACATGGCGAAGTTCGGATCATCGAATGGCAATGGCGATGTCGCTTCGGTTTCGCGCGTCCAGACGATATCCGTCGACGGACCGCCGGCCGGCATCGTGCCGCGTATCCATTGCGCCTCGAACAGCAGGTCGAAGCCGCGCCGTGACAGGTCGAGCGTGCTGAAGCTGTCCTTCACCGACCAGCGACCGGGAAGGTGCGACTTCAGCATGATGTCGATGGCGCTGCGCTGCTCCTCCAGCGCCTCCTCGCCCACCGCCAATGTAACGGCGTTGGGATAGAAACGCGGCACTGTCTCGGCATTGACCCAGATCGGCGGCAGGAAGCGGCCCGACTTGCCGTGAGCGCGGCAGACCGCGTCGCACCAGCGTGCGTTGTTGAGGGCCGCCGCGAGGGTCCAGTCCTTCAAGCGCGCACTTCCTCGCGCTGGAAGATCACGTAGGCCGCGGCAAAGACCACGATCATGCCGGCGATGAGGCCTGTGACCTGTGGCCAGATGAGGAGCACGCTCTGATCAAAGGGCAACGGCGCCCCCATGATCGCCCCGCGCATCTGGCTGGGCAGCATTGGCCCCAGGGTGCGCGTCTCCGGGCTGAGCAGGCCGAGCACGGCTTCACTGAACAAGGTGCCCGGCGACAGCCGCATCAGGCCAAGGCCCATCGACTGCACGGCGGCATAGTCGTCCATACTCCTGATCTCGGACGGTGCGAGACCGACCAGCAAGGCGCCGGCGAGCAGCGGCCACAGGATAAAGAAAAACAGCCAGACACCCAGCGCACAGAGCGCCGACGTCGCCGTCGAGCGGAAGATCACTGAAAAGAGCATCGCGATGGCGAGCCAGACGCCGCCATAGGCAATGGCGACGACGAGGAAGCTCAGTCCCCTCGCCACCTCGACGCCACGCGGCGGTACGCCGAGCAACAGCAGACCGGCGCCCAGTACGATCAGCCACAGCGCCACCAAAGCGACGGCGAGCGTCGCCAATCCGCCCAGGAATTTTCCGAGCAGCAGCGCATCGCGATAGATCGGCTGCGACAGCACACGGCTGAGCGTCCGGCGGTTGAACTCGCTGTTCACCGCATCGAAGCCCAGCCCGATTGCCATCAGCGGAATGATGAAGTTGAGCGCGGCTGTGAAGGAGATGCCGACCTGTTCCGATTCCAGGGTGAAGATGCGCAGGAAGATGAAGGAATTGGGATCGACGACGGTACGCAGCGTCTGCAGCGACGTGGCCACCGGAAATGCCCCGAAGACGATCACGAACAGCATCAGCACCATCATGCGGGCACTGGAGAGGTGATCGGCAAACTCCTTCAAGAAGACCGGGCCGAGGCCCGTGAAGGGCGAACCCTCGCGGCTACGCGGCATGGCGGGCCTCCTGGAAGTAGCGCGTGTAGACTTCCTCAAGGCTGGGCTGCAGGTCGGCGAGCCGTGTCAGCGCGCCGCCCGCCGAGACGATGCGCTGCGCGACCGCCGCCCGCACGTCGCGGTCGGCCACGATCCGCCACGAGCCGTCGCTTTCCTGCCGCACCGTCTGCACACCTACGATGCCGTTCAGGGTCGCGGCAACGTCGACGCCCGACGCCTCGACCTGCAGCGGATGGCCGGCGCCCAGCACCTGGTTGGCGAGCTCGACCACCGTTCCCATGAGGGCAACGTTGCCCTTGTTGAACAACGCCACGCGATCGCAGACGCTTTGCACGCGGTCGAGCAGATGCGAGGACAGCAGCACCGCAACGCCGGACTTCTTGAGCCCGCGGATCATTTCCAGCAGCTCGAAGGTGGCATGCGGATCGAGGCCGGAGGTCGGCTCGTCGAGGATCGCGACCTCGGCCTGCTTCATCACGATCTCGGCAATGCCCAACCGCTGACGCATGCCGCGCGAGAAAGTCGAGACCCGCTTGTCGATCACGTCATCCAGCTTGACCGACTTCAGCGCCTCGAGGATGCGCCCGTCGATTTGCCGGCGCGGGATGTCGAGCAGCCGCGCCGTATAGACGAGGTTTTCGCGTGCCGTCAGGTGATCGTAGAAACCGACGGCGTCCGGCAGGTAGCCAACCCGTCGCTTGACCTCGAGGGGCTGGCGCACCGGATCGAAGCCCAGCACGTTCACCGTACCGCCGCTGGTCTCGGTGAGGCCGAGCAGCATCAGGATCGTCGTCGTCTTGCCCGCGCCGTTCGGCCCGAGCAGGCCGAAGATCTCGCCGCGGCGGATATCGAGGTCGATTGCGTTCACGGCACGCTGGGCGCCGTAAAGCTTCAGGAGCCCGCGAACTTCGATGACATTGTCGGCCATGGCCGGCCTCAGCGCCGTCCGAAGCGCATTACGGCGCCCAACAGGACCAGCAGTGCCACGGCTATGACGCCGACGCCCACGATCCCCCACAGGGTCGAGGTGGTGACGGTGATGCGGAAGTCGGCCGACGCCTGCTCGCCGCGGCCATTGGCGCGGAAGGAGGCCACATAGTCGCCGGCAATCGCCTTATCCGCCGGCGTCACCGCGACCTGCACCTCTTTCTTATCGTTGGGCGCAATCGAGGGAATCGTCTTCGGATTGAACTCGACCTTCCAGTTGGCCGGCACCGTGCCCGACATCTCGACTTCCTCGACCGGCGCCGTACCGTCGTTGTTCAGGATCAGCGTGTAGGTCGAGGCCTTGCCGATCTCGGCTTCGCCGGAGAGCCGGCCATCCTTGGTCGAAAGCGCCAGCTTGCCCTGCCCGCTCACCTGTAGGGTCACGCGCATCTCGGCTGTCGCCCCTTCGGCAGCGACCTTCACCAGCACAGGGTAGTCGCCGGCCTTCACGTCGCGCGGCGGCGTCACCTTGAGCTTGATGTCCTTGGTCTGGCCGGCCTCGATTGGGATCGAGCTGATCTCGTTGGAGCCAAAGCCTTCGGTGAAAGTGTTCTGGAAATTCGCTGGCCCTTGCGCCGACAGCGCCACGGTCAGGTCCTTGCCGGAATCGTTGCCGACGGTCAGCGTATATTCAAAGGCCGAGCGCGGCGTGCCCCGCAGCGACGGCAGCCGCGACTTCAGACTGAGCTTGGCCGGCGTCTCTGTGCCGACCGTCAAGGTAAGCGGCAGGCTGGCCTGCTGCAGGGTCTGGCCCTTGGCGTTCAGTACCAGATTCTGCGAGCCGGGCTTGGCATCCTTGGGCACCTCGACCCGGATCTGCACCGTGACGTCCTGGTTGACGCCCGCCATCACGGCAGCGACCGGCTGGCCGCCACCCAGAATGTCGGCCTTCCAGCCCGTCGGCACGCCCTGCAGCGAGAGCGCCAGCGGCTCCGGCACGAGGCCGGCGTTATTCACCTTCACGCGGATGGTCGTGACTTCGCCCGCGCGAACCGTCTGCGACGGATAGTCGGTCAGGAGGAACAAACCTTTTACGCCTGGCGGATCGCCCTGAGCGTGCGCCCCGGCGAGGGGCAGAACGAGGAGAACGAGCAGAGCGAGCAGTCGGCGCATCGGGGTGATCCTGCGGCTTGGACGCGTTGGAGATCAGGCCGCGGCGCTGGGCCGGGCCTTCATGCGGCCGAACCAGGCCGTCAGGTTCTTGCAGTCCGGACTGAGTGGCTGGCCGACAGTGCCGAAGAAATCGAGGAAGGTGAACAGCAGGATATCGGCCAAGGTAAGCTTGTCGCCGGCCACGAAGGGCTTGGAGCCCATCAGCCCATCCAGCCAGACAAGCTTCTCGCGCGCCGTCGCCTTGAGATCGTCGGCCGCCTGCGGAATGCAATGGACACGATTCTGGAAAAGCTTGATGCCCTCGGCAAAGCGGAAGCCGTTGGCGCCCGGCTCCATGATGTTGAGGTCGATGCGGCGCACCCACATGCGGGTCTTGGCGCGCTCCTCGGCCGTGTCACCGATCAGCGATGGCGTGTCCTTCTTGACCTCGTCGACGTACTCGCAGATCGCCGTGATCTCGGCCAGCACCGAGCCGTCGTCGAGTTCGAGCGCGGGGCACTGACCGGCCGGGTTGACCTTCAGGTACGGCTCGCGGCGATTCTCGCCACCGCGCAGGTCGACCTCGACCCGCGGAACGTCGAACCCCTTCTCCGCCATGAACATGCGAACCGCGCGCGGATTGGGGCCGACCGAATTGTAGAACTTCATGCTTTCCTCCCAAAGACGATGCAAGCGCTATCAAATCGACCTGCATCTGGTCAATGGAAGGACAGCCCTAGCGCCACGGTTCAACTAGGATCTTGGTGTGCCGCTCGGGATTGCCCAGCTCTTCGAAAGCGCCTTTCACCCCATCCAGCCCGACCTTGCCGGTGATCAACGCCTCGGCATCGACCTTGCCCTCGGCCAGCAGCCGAAGCGACCGCGCGAACTCCTCGGGCGTATAGCCCAGGACGAACTGCAGGTTCAGCTCCTTGAAGATCGCAAACAGCGGCTCGATCGTGTCTGGTTCCATGCAGACGCCAACGACGATGACCCGCGCATCCCGCGGCGCCTTCTCGAAGACCTGCTGGATCAACCCGGGTACGCCGACACACTCGAAGACCGCGGCGCGCTTGTCCGCCGCCAGTTTGCCATAGGGCGACTCCGCAGCCGGATCGACCACGATATCGGCCCCCATGAGAACGGCGAGCTCGCGTCGCTTCGGTGAAAAATCCGCCGCGACGATCGGATGAATGCCCTTGAGCTTGAGAGCCGCGATCACCGCAAGACCGACAGGCCCGCAGCCCACGACCAGAGGCGCCTCGTCACCCGTAAGGTTGCCCTTCTCGACCGCGTGAACGCCGACGGCCAGAGGTTCGGTGAGTGCTGCATGCTCGGTCGGCAGCCCGTTCGGCACTTCCAGCATCAGCGGTGCCGACAGCACCATGCGTTCGGCATAGCCGCCGACATAGGTGTTCGAGTAGCCCATGCCCTTCGGCCCATCGGCCTCCATCATCAGCGGCATGGAGCAGACGCGTGTGCCGGGCTTGATCCTCTTGTCGGTCTTGGGGCCGTAGTCGAGGACCTCGCAGCAGAACTCGTGGCCGAAGACGACATCGCGCGCGAGGTCCATCGGTACCCGGCCCGGGATGCGTTTTGTAACGGCGACCATACGATGTGCGTGCTTGGCCGCATGTAGATCCGACCCGCAGATGCCGCAGGCCAGCGTCTTCACCAGCACCTGGCCTTGCGCCGGAACCGGATCGGGAAGTGTATCGACGACCAGGTCGCCGCCGCGGAAGATCGCTGCCTTCATTTGATGAAATCCTTGGTCAACGCAACGAAGTCGTTCAGGCGGTCGTGATGGACCCAGTGGCCGGCATTGTCGAACTCCACGACCTTGGCGGTCTTGAAGTGCTTGATGCGACCGTCCTTCTCGGGGTTCGAAGCCCAGCTCTCCTTGCCATAGACCAAGAGCGACGGGCACGCGATCTGCGTCCAAAGATGCTCGATGTCCTCGTAGCTCATGTCGTAGGGCGGCCAGGCGCGCACGTAGTTATCGAACTTCCAGCTATAGGTGCCGTCCTCGTTCTGGTTCACGCCCTGCTGCGTGAGATGCCGGGCCTGTTCGGCACTCAGGTGCTTGTTCTCGTCCTGCATGCGCTTGAAGGCGTCTTCGATCGTGGGATAGCGGCGCGGCAGGCGGCCCGACAGCTTGCGCTGCTCCTCGACCCATTCCCGCATGCGCTCGTCCATCGCCTTCTTGCCCCGCTCGGCGATGACCTTAGGGGACGGCCCCAGCCCCTCGATTGCCACCAGCTTTCGCACCTTGTCGGGATAGATGCCCGAGAAGCGCAGGCAGATATTGCCGCCCAGCGAATGGGCCACGATCGTCACCGGCGCCAGCGCCTGCTGGTGAACGAGCTGGGCGAGGTCGTAGATGTAGGCTGCCATCGAATAGTTGCCGTCCGGCGACCACTGGCTGTCGCCGTGTCCGCGCAGATCCGGACAGATGATGTGCCAGTCCTTGCGCAGCGCCTGCGCCACCCAATCCCAATTCCGGCAATGATCGCGCCCGCCATGGACCAGCAGCAGCGGCGGCGCTTCTGGGTTGCCCCAATCGACATAGTGGAGCCGCAGACGTTGTGAAAAAAAGACCCGCGAGGTTGGGCCCGGCGTACCATTCAAAGTGTTCATGCCGGCCAATTTACTTGCTGCGGTCACTCCATGGCTAGAGTGTCACTTTTCGCCTGTTTGCAGGTGCCGGTATCGCACCTCAGAGCGACATAGACAGCCGAGGTGACGACGCCATGACGCTTCCCCTCCCCGAGGCCGCCAATGCCGACCAGTTGACCAGCGCACTACGTCGCGTCGGCCTCCTGGATGGAGGCCGTGTCACCTCGGTTACAGTCGATAAGTCGCTCCCCACCCTGCTGTCGCAAATTTTTTGGCTGCGCCTCAGCTATGACGGCAATGTGCCGGCCGCCCCTCCATCCCTTATCCTGAAGACCGAACTGCCCAATCGGCCGGCCGCTCAGTGGGAAAGCGGCCGCAAGGAAGTCGCGTTCTACACCGATGTTGCGAGCGTCACTCCGCCCGGATTGCTCCCCCGCTGCTTTGATGCCCGCCACGACACCTCGACCGGGGCCTGGCACCTTCTTCTGGAAGATCTGAGTGACTCGCACATGGTTGCCACCCAGTGGCCGCTGCCTCCAAGCCTTGCGCAATGCGAGAAGATCGTCCGCACCCACGCGCGCTTCAAGGCAAGCTGGTGGGACGATCCACGCCTTGGCAAGACGGTCGGCACCTGGCCCCAATCCGATGGCGTCCAGACGTGGCTGCAGAATCTGGTGAAGACCTACGAGAGCTTTGCCGACTCGATGGGTGACCGCCTATCCACTGAGCGGCGCGGCTTCTACGCGCGGCTTTTCGATCAAGCCCCTCGCCTGGTGCAGCGTTACCTCGATCGCCGTCGCATGACGGTCATACAGGGCGATTCCCATTTCTGGAATTGCTTCCTGCCCCGCGAAGGCTTGGACGATAGCTCGCGATTGTTCGATTGGGATGGCTGGCGCGTCACCTTCGCTGCCGAGGATCTTGCCTACATGATGGCGATGCACTGGTATCCCGAACTGCGCCAGCGAGCCGAGCCTCATCTGCTCGATTGTTTTCATCAGGAGCTGGAGGCCCATGGCGTGGCTGACTATGACCGGCGCGCGCTGCAGGACGACTATCGGCTAGGTGTGCTCTGGATGACGACACGGCCGATCTGGATTCAATCGTTCGGCATCCCGCCCCTCATCTGGTGGAACCATCTGGAGCGTATCCACCTCGCCGCCGAAGATCTCGACTGCCGCGAACTGCTGGGTTGACCAGCGCTCAGACGAGCTGCTCCTGGAGCGCGACGGCTTCCTGCAGGAGCAGCGGAGCATACTCGCCGATCATCGTTCTGGCCGGCACCTGTTCGGGTTGAACACCGATATTGAGCGCCGCCACCGGCTTGCCGTCGAAGCGGCGCAGCGGCACGGCGATCGACCGGATGCCGACCTCGGCTTCCTGGTCGACGAGTGCATAGCCCTTCTTGCGGACGTCGAGGATCGCCCGGCGGATTTCAGGTTTCGCGATCACTGTCTGGCGCGTCGCACGCCACGGCTGCAGCCGCGCGAGATAGGCGTCGAGGTCTTCGTCGGCCATGCCGCTCAGGAGGGCACGACCGAGGGCGCTGCAGAAAGCCGGCAACCGATAGCCGACGCCCAATCCAACGGAGGGTGGGCGCGCCGGCACGGCACGGGCGATCATCACGGCCTCGTCGCCGTCCAGCACTGCGACCGAGCATGAGGCACCGACTTGTTGGCACAGGCGCTCGCAAACCGGCTGCAGGATGCTCGACACCGTATTGGACGAGAGATAGGCCGCAGCCAGCTTGAGGATGCGGGGCGTCAAACGAAACAGGCGTCCCTCGACCTCGACGTAGCCCAGGCCGACGAGCGTCGCCAGAGCCCGGCGCACCGTCGCCCGCGGCAGGTCGACGGCGCGGGCGACGTCGCTCAACGTCATGCGTCGGCGTTCGTCGTCGAAGGCGGTGATGACGCTGAGCCCCCGGGCCAACGCTTCCGAGAAGTTGGCGCTGTCGGGGCGCTGGGCGCGCCGTTCGGCATCCTGGGGACGCAATTTGCTCATGCGCTTTCGAGGGACACTTGCCAGGCAAAGAGAAGGTAGGCGAATATCAATATAGAACGAATGTTCGTTAATGTAACACTCGGATTTGCCAAAGATCAGGCGCAGGAAGCAAAGCCATGATGAGCCCCGAGCAGAACGAGCTGATCACCCGGATCGGCCCCGGCACCAAGTGCGGCGCCCTGATGCGCCACTATTGGCACCCCGTCGCGCTTGCCGACGAATTGCCCGAGGAACGGCCAGCCAAGGCGGTGCGCGTGCTGGGCCAGGACTTCGTTCTGTTCCGCGACGAGCGTGGCCGCCATGGCCTGCTTGATCGTGACTGCCCGCATCGCGGTGCCGATCTCGCCTTTGGTCGCCTGGAGGATGGCGGCCTGCGCTGCCTGTTCCATGGCTGGCTGTTCGATGTCGACGGCAAATGCCTAGAAACACCTGCCGAACCCGAGGGCAGCGTGCTTTGCCAGAAGGTCCGACAGAAGAGCTATCCGGTGGTCGTGAAGAACGGCATCGTCTTCGCCTATCTCGGCGAAGGAGAAGCCCCCGCCTTCCCCGACTTCGACTGCTTCCTGGCCCCCGGCACGCATGCCTTCGCCTTCAAGGGGCTGATCGAGTGCAATTGGTTGCAGGCGCTGGAGGTCGGCATCGACCCGGCCCACGCGTCCTACCTGCACCGCTTCTACGAGGACGAAGACACCGGCGCGGCCTACGGCAAGCAGTTCCGCTCCGCCTCCTCCGATTCCGACATCCCGATGACGCGGCTGTTGCGCGACTACACGCGGCCGAAGCTCGACGTCGAGGCCACGGACTACGGCCTTCGCCTCTTCGCCCTGCGCAAGCTCAACGAGAAGCACACGCACGTGCGCGTGACCAACCTCGTCTTCCCCTACGCCTTCGTCATCCCGATGAGCGCGGAAATGACGATCACGCAGTGGCATGTGCCGATCGACGATACGAGTTGCTACTGGTACGCGATCTTCACCAGCTTCGGTAAGCCCGTGGACCACGCCGCCATGCGCGAGCAGCGCCTTAAGCTCTACCAGTTGCCCGACTACCGGCCGTTGATCGGCCGCCACAACGACTACGGCTACAACACCGCCGAGCAGAAGACGCAGACCTTCACCGGCATGGGCTTCGACATCAACGTGCATGACCAATGGGCAGTCGAGAGTCAGGGCCGTATCCAGGACCGCACACGCGAGCATCTCGGAACGACCGACAAGGCCATCGTCGCCTATCGCCGGATGCTGCTGTCAGCGATTGGCCAGGTCGCCAATGGCGCCAAGCCCCCGATGTGGCTGGACCCGCAGCGCGCCGCCGAGATTCGCGGTCCTGTTGCCGTCGACGGCATGGGGCCGACCGAGGGCTGGGACGCTTATTGGAAGGACGTTGACGTGCGCCGACGCCGCGAGTCGAGCTGGGCGGCCGATACCGTCCCGCCGTTGGTCGCGTAGCCCTGATGACTCTTGTCGAACGCGCCGGCCTCTGGAACGAGGACCGCAAAGCCGCAACGCGCGAGGCGGAGCGCCGCATGAGAGCCGGCGAGATGTCGGTGGTCCGGCTCGCCTTCGCCGATCAGCACGGCATCCTGCGCGGCAAGACACTGGCCGCCTCGGAAGTCGACGCTGCCCTGAAAAACGGCGTCGGCTTCACCACGACGATGCTGTTGAAAGACACGTCGCATCGGACCGTGTTTCCTGTCTGGCAGCCGGGTGGCGGCTTCGGCATGAAGGAACTGGAGGGCGCGGCCGACGTGGTCATGCTGCCAGATCCATCGACGTTCCGAGCCCTGCCCTGGGCGCCGCATTCCGGCTGGATGCTGTGCGACATCTACTTCGCCGACGGGCGGCCAATGCCGCTCTGCACCCGGCATGTCTACCGCAACGCCCTGAAGGCGCTGGGCGAACGCGGCTACGACTTCATGGCCGGCCTGGAAGTCGAGTTCCATCTCTTCAAACTCGAGAAGGCGAAGCTCGGCGCGAATGACGCCGGCCAGCCGGGCGAACCGCCCGACGTGTCGCTGCTGAACCAGGGCTATCAGTACCTGACCGAGCAGCGCTACGACGAGATGGACCCGATCATCGAAATCCTGCGCACCAACCTCGTCGATCTCGGCCTGCCGCTACGCTCCTTCGAAGTCGAGTTCGGTCCGAGCCAGATCGAATTCACCTTCCGCGCCGCCACGGGTCTGGAGCCAGCCGACACGATGGTGCTGTTCCGCAGCGCCACCAAGCAGATCGCCCAGCGCAACGGCTTCCACGCCACCTTCATGTGCCGCCCGAAACTTCCGAACGTGATGTCGAGCGGCTGGCATCTGCATCAATCGCTGAAGGATCGCGCGAGCCACGCCAACGCCTTTATGGACATGAACGAGCCGCTGTCGACGGTTGGCCGGCATTACATGGCGGGCCTCCTGGAGCATGCGCGAGCCGCGGCAGCCTTCAGCACGCCGACCCTGAACGGCTACAAGCGCTACCGCCCCTTCTCCCTGGCGCCCGACCGGGCAATCTGGGGTCGCGACAATCGCGGGGTCATGGTGCGCGTACTGGGTGGACCGGGCGATCCGACCACCCACCTCGAAAACAGGGTCGGCGAGCCCGCCGCCAACCCCTACCTCTACATGGCAAGCCAGATCGTCTGCGGCCTCGACGGTCTCGACCGCAAGCTCGATCCCGGCCCGTCGGCCGATACGCCCTACGAAGCCAAGGCGCCCCTGCTGCCGCGCAGCCTCGGCGATGCCCTCGCGGCCTTGCATGAGGACAAGGCGTTGCGCGCAGGTCTCGGTGACTTCTTCGTCGACTACTATCTCCGGCTGAAGCAGGCGGAGATCGACCGCTTCAACCTCGAGGTCAGCGACTGGGAACAGCGGGAGTACTTCTCGCTGTTCTAGGAGATCTGGAATGGCGCTGGGCATCTACATCGAATACACGCCGCGCGACGGCTGCCGCGAGACGCTCCTCGGCCGGCTACGCGACGAGGCCGAGAGCTGCATGCGCGACGACGATGGCTGTCTGCGCATGGAAGTCGCCGTGCCGCAGAAAGCCGAAGACCACCGCATCTTCCTGATCGAGCTGTGGCGCGACCGCGCGGCGCTCGATGCCCACGGCGCCAAGCCCGGCCATTCGCACGCCTGGCAGGAACCCCTGGTCGAGAGCAAGCGCGTGTCCGTCTGCGACGTCGTCGCCTCGCCGGAGGCGCCGTGATGCGTCTAGCTGTCGTCGCATTCTTCCTGTTCGGTCTTGCGGCCGTTGGCGCCCAGGCCCAGACTCGTCTGGTTGTGCCCTACACACCAGGTGCCGCCAACGACACGCTGGCCCGCCTCCTGGCCCAGCGGCTGAGTGCAGCGTCCGGCCAGACGTTCCTGGTCGAGAACCGGCCGGGCGCCGGCGGCCATCTCGGCGCCGAGCTGGTTGCACGCGCCGAACCCGATGGGCGGACACTTCTGGTCAGCACCAACGGTCTGATTGCCATTGGCCCGCATCTCTATCGCAGGCTGCCTTACGATCCTCAGAAAGACCTCGCGCCGATCGTACGCTTCGCCAACGTGCCCTATGCGCTGGGGGCTTCGCCGGCGCTCCCGGCCAAGTCGGTCGGCGAGTTGCTGGCGCTCGCCCGCAAGCAACCTGAGTCCGTCTACTACGCCTCCTCCGGTAACGGCTCGGTGCCGCATCTCTGCGGTGAGCTGATCAACCTCAACGGCCAGGTGAAGATGGTCCACGTGCCCTACAAGGGCGGCGCGCAGGCCATGGGCGACGTCGTTTCGGGCACGGTGCAGCTCTATTGCGGCAGCATCCCATCGCTTCTGGGCTTCGCGCAGTCCGGCAAGATCCGCATTCTGGGCGTCACCTCGGCGCAACGCTCACCGCTGCTCCCCGACGTGCCGACCTTCCAGGAACAGGGCCTCGCCGGCGTCGCGGTCGATTCCTGGGTCGGCCTGCATGCGCCAGCGGCGACACCCCGGCCGATTATCGACCGCATCGCCGCCGAGGTGGCCAAGGTCATGGCTTCCGACGAGGTGAGCCAAGCCTTCCTCGCCCAGGGCGCCGAACCCGAAGCCATCGGGCCCCAGGACTTCGCCAAGGCCACCCGCGAGGAAACCGTGCGCTGGGCGCCGGTGGTCAAGGCGTCCGGCGCGACGCTGGACTAGGCACCCTTCTTGCCCGGCGCCAATGCGTAGGTCGCAAGCGCCAGCAGCAGGGCAAAGACGACACCTATGCTTCCCACGAGCATCAGGACGAACGGCGCCACGGACTCGAAATCCTCCTCCTGGATCCGGTAACCGCCAGCCGCCACCAGCATCCAGCCGATTGCGAAGGCGGCAAGGCATCCGATGCCAAGGACCAGGCATATTCTGTACGTGCGCCCCGTATTGCGCAGTGCCAGAGCAGGCTTGCGACGAAGGCGCGGTTCGAACCAATCGTAGACACGCAGCGACTCACCACGCGCCTGGCTCGGAACGGGAATGCGAAGCGTGGTGTAACGGCTTCCGCCACGCGTTGGGTAGGCCAACCGGAACTCCAGGCACTCCGGCGCACCGCCCGTCGTGGCCACCAGTCGATTGATGGCCCGCAACTCGGGCAGGCCGTATGGCCGCAGCACATGATAGGAATCGTCGACAATCAGGGAGTTCTTGCCGATGATCACGTCAACGCCCTGCGGCGGCGTGGTCTTTCGAATCCAGAGATCGTTGGCGAGCTGAAACGGCTCCGAGGCGGCGCGGGCGGAATCGAAGGCCCGAAACCGGTCCCAGTCGGCCGGAGCGACATGCCATCGAGCCAGGACGTCCTTTCCAGCCAGCAGCTTCGAACGCCCCCATACAAACAGGAGAGCCCGGATAAGAAAGAAAATGCCGAATACGGTAGCTGGAATTCCCAGGGCAATCGAAGTGATCGCCAACCCTGACTCTCCTGCCCCTTCATGCTCTCGGGTGCCGAACCAGACCAACAGGACACCGACGGCGATGACAGCCGCGCTAAGAAGCGCCCTACGGCCTGGATTACGCATGAATGCCCCCCGACGCTGCCAGCACCGGATTCACTGGTGCTTCGATGATCCTGGCAGATCGCTTGGCTACCGAAAACCACACCCGCTCCCCATATGGGAGCATGTTCGACTTCGATCCCCTCCTCGTCGGTGACGAACGTCCCGGCGCTTCGATACCTGGTACCCATCGCGAAACCACGGTCGACGACCGGCCGCTGTTCGACGCCTATTCGCAGGCCGTGGTCGACGTCGTCGACCTGGTCGGCCCCTCCGTCGTGCGCGTCGAGACGCCGGCCGATCCCGAGGCCCGCCGTCGCGGCGGCACGGGCTCCGGTGTGGTCATCTCGCCCGACGGCCTGGTGCTGACCAACTCCCATGTCGTCCAGAACGCCTCGACGGTACGGCTGGCATTGGCCGATACGCGCACAGTCGCCGCGCGCGTACTGGGCAACGACCCGCACACCGACCTCGCCTTGCTGCGCATCATCGACGACGTCTCCCTGCCGGCGGCACGGCTCGGCAATTCCAAGGGGCTCCGTCGCGGCCAGCTCGTGGTCGCCATCGGCAACCCGCTGGGGTTCGAATCGACGGTGACGGCGGGCGTCGTCTCCGCGCTCGGCCGGTCGCTGCGCGCCCAGACCGGTCGGCTGATCGACGACGTCATCCAGACCGATGCCGCACTCAATCCCGGCAATTCCGGCGGCCCCCTGGTTTCCTCGCGCGGCGAGGTGATCGGCATCAACACGGCGGTGATCGCTGGCGCCCAGGGCATATGCTTTGCCGTCGCCAGCAATACGGCAAGCCATGTGGTGAGCGAGGTCGTGCGTCACGGGCGAGTGCGCCGTGCCTTCATCGGCGTCGCCGGCCAGACCGTGCCACTACCGCGACGGCTCGCCCTGGCACTGGGCCTCGCACAGCCCCGCGGTGTTGCCATCACGAGCCTGGAACCCGATGGGCCGGCAGCGCAGGCCGGGCTCCAGAGCGGCAATATCGTGATTGCGCTCGCGGGCGAGCCTGTCACGGGCGCCGACGATCTTGTGCGGTTGCTGGGTGGCGAACGCATCGGCATAGAGACGGTGCTGACGGTCATCGCCGGCAGCGACCTGCGCCGCATCACGGTGATGCCGGCCGAGCGCAACGAGAGACGGGAGACATGACCGCTATCGCCGTCGTCACAACGGTCGCCAATCGCAAGGAAGCGCGCGAACTCGCACGCGCGCTCGTCGAGGCCAGGCTCGCCGCCTGCGCCCAGATTTCACGCATCGAAAGTATTTACCCCTGGAAGGGCGCCATCGAGCACGGCAAGGAATATCGCGTGCTGTTCAAGACGCTCGACGAGCACTATCCCGCCGTCGAGCGGGCGATCCGCGAGCTGCATTCCTACGAGCTGCCGGCGATCCATGCCTTCGCCTTCGAGCATGTCGCCCCGGCCTATGCCGCGTGGATCGAAGAGAACGTGGCGGCGTAGCCACGCTCTCTTCTACCCGAAACGGTCCTAGTTCTTGATCAGCGGGCAGCCGCCGTCCTTCAGGGGACGGAAGGCCTGCTCTGCCGGCACGGTGGCGAGCAGCTTGTAGATGTCGTCCTTGCTCTTGGACTCGGACGGCGCCTTGACCTGGAAGAGGTACATGTCGCGCATCATGCGACCGTCCTCGCGCAGCTTGCCGTTCGTGGTCATGACGTCGTTGACCGGCATCTCGCGCATCTTCGCCATGACGGCCTTGGGCTCGTCCGTGCCCGCCGCCTGCACGGCTTTGAGATAGTGCAACGTGGCGCTGTAGACACCCGCGGTCGTCATGTTCGGCACCTTGTCCTTGCGCTTGCGGAACTTGGCCGTCCATTCACGGGTCTTGTCGTTGAGATCCCAATAGAACGACTCGGTGAGCACCAGGCCTTGGGCTGCGTTCAGGCCGAGCGCCTGCACGTCGGTGGAGAAGATCAGCAGGCCGGCAAGCTTCTGGCCGGCCTTGGTAATGCCGAACTCACCCGCCTGCTTGATGGTGTTAATGGTGTCGGCGCCGGCATTGGCCAGCCCGATGATCTTGGCCTTCGATGCCTGTGCCTGCAGCAGGTAGGACGAGAAATCCTGCGACGAGATCGGGTGCTTGATACCGCCCACGACCTTGCCGCCGGCCTTGGTCACAACGGCCGTCACGTCGCGCTCCAGGGCATGACCGAAGGCATAGTCGGCCGTGATGAAGTACCACGAGTCGTTGCCGGCCTTGACCAGGGCCGAGCCCGTGACCTGCGCCAGCGCATAGGTGTCATAGATCCAGGAAGCGCCGGTTTCCGAGCAGGCCGGCCCGGTGAGGTCCGCCGTCGCAGAGCCGACGTTGAGGTCGATCTTGCCCTTTTCCTGCGCGATCTTACGCACGGCTAGGCCCACCGATGACGTATCGATGCCCGTGACCATCGACACGCCATCGGTATCATACCACTTGCGCACGATCGTCACGCCGACGTCGGCCTTGTTCTGGTGATCGGCCTGCAGGATTTCGATCGGCCGGCCCAACACCTTGCCGCCGACTTCATCCGCGGCCATCTGCGCCGCTTCGTATTGCCCGGACGTCAGATCGCCATAGACGCCGGAGAAGCCGGCAATGACGCCGATCTTCAGTGGCGTTTGCGCGAGCGCGCTGCCCGCCGAGAACAGCACGGCAAGTGCCGCACCAGTAATAACCTTTTTCAATTTTACCTCCCTAGTACGCTTACGCGTCGGCGAACTATACGACGCTACGGGGAGGTGCGCAGCCTGAGCCGGCCGTGACACCGGAAGGAGCCGACTAGGGCTGGCCGCCCTCCAGCATCTTCGTCCAGCGCCTCTGCATATCGGCGGGGCTCACGACTTCCTTCGGCTGGGCGAGCGACCAGCGGTAGCCGAAGGGACAGGCGACCATTCCCATACGATCGCCGTAGAATTCGTCCTGTACCGGCCGCACCACGGTGGCGCCCGCTTTGACCGCCCGTTCGACCGCGGCGTCGGCATCCGCCACCTCGACACGGAAAGCGACCGGTGACCCGCCGATTGCCGCCGGACACTTGGCGCCGAAGTCGGGGTATTCGTCGTTCATCATCAAGAGGCTGTCGCCGATCTTGATCTCGGCATGGCCGACTCTGCCTGACGGTTCGACCAGGCGAAACTGCTCCACCGCCCCGAAGGCCTTCACATAGAAATCGATCGCAGCCTTGGCGTCGTGCACCGTCAGATGCGGTTGAACGGTCAGGCCGCCGTTGCGGTCCGCCTTCGCCTGCTTTGCGCCCATGGCATCACCTGTGTTATATTACGTTACGTATCGTAACGTAAATAGATGTCCCGTCAAGCCCCCTCTCCACCAGCAACGCGCGGCCGCCCGCGCGATCCCCGGACTCGAGCCGCCATACTTACCGCGGCGCGCGCTCTGCTCGAGCGCGGCGGTCTCACGAGCGTCACCATCGAGGCGATCGCCCAAAAGGCCGAGGTCAGCCGGCCGACGATCTATCGCTATTGGCCCAACGCACCGGCAGTCGCGATGGCTGCTTTCCTCGAGACGACGGGCGCTGCCGAAGCTGCCCAGTCAACGCGCGCTCCGCTGGCCGCATTGCGCAGCCAGCTCCACGCGCTGGCCGATGCCTTTGCAGCCCCGGCCGGCCGCAGCGTTGCTGCGATGGTGGCCGCCGCTCAGTCGGAAACCGAACTCGCCAAGGCTTTCCGCAATGAGTTCATCGCGCGCAACCGCGACGCGACGCGCACGCTTCTAGAGCGTTGCATTGCCGACAAGGCAATCGAGCCGCCCGAAGATATGGAGCTATCGCTCGACCTGATCTTTGGGCCGCTCTTCTACCGCCTGCTGATGGGCCACGCGCCGATCACGCGTGGCTTCGTCGATCAGCTCCTTGCCGCGGTTATCCCCGCACGCGACTGAACACGGCGCCGGTTTCCCGCACCATTGCAGCCACCAGCTCGCCGGCCGGCATCTCACGAGCCAAGGTCGGCGCCTGCCCGCTCCACAGCGGCGTAAAATCCGTCGAGCCCTTGGCTTCGGCGGGTCCACGCAAAGGCTGCATTGCCTCAGCGGCCAAGGGGAAGGCCGGCGCATCGGGACTCATGGGGCCGACCTCGCGCACGACGCGGTTCACGATGCCACGTGCTGGCCGGCCCGTGAACACATTGATCAACGTCGTGCTGTTGTCGTTGGCCTTCTTGAGCGCCGCCCGGTGCATCGGCGCCGTCTTGGCTTCCGGGGTCAGCATGAAGGCTGTGCCGATCTGCACGCCCGCCGCTCCCAGAGCAAGCGCTGCGGCAATGCCTCGACCATCGCCGATGCCACCGGCAGCGATCACCGGCACCTTCACCGCATCGACGACCTGTGGCACCAGCGCCATCGTGCCGGCCTGGCGCGCGATGTCGTCGGTCATGAACATGCCGCGATGGCCGCCCGCCTCCGCCCCTTGGGCAATCACGGCATCGGCACCCTCGCCCTCCAGCCAGCGCGCTTCCTCGGCCGTGGTTGCCGAGCTGATGATCAGGATCTTCGCTGCCTTCAACCTCTGCATCAGCGCGCGGTCGGGCAGACCGAAGTGGAAGCTCGCAACCTTGGGCTTGAACTCCAGCACGAGGTCGCACGCCACGGCGTCGAACGCAGCGCGTGACGGCCCCTTGGCGTCGGCGGGCACGCCGAGTTCCTGATAATAGGGCGCCAGCCTCTGGCGCCAGCGCGCGTCACGGCTGGCATCGACAGCCGGCGCCTTGTGCACGAAGAAGTTCACGTTGAAGGGCCGGCCCGTGCCCTGCTTCACCATCTGCAGTTCCTGACGCAGCCCTTCGGGCGTCAGCATGGCGCCGGCGATCGAGCCCAGACCACCCGCTTCCGACGTGGCAATGGCGAGCTGTGGCGAGGTTACGCCTGCCATCGGCGCCTGCAGGATGGGATGCTCGACGCCGAAAAGGTCGAGAAGACGACGATCCTGCCAGTTCATGACCAAACTCCACTGATTGTTCCCGGCAGTCTAGGCAGGTGCGAACATCGCAAAAAGCGATTTAATTTGATCATACCCATCTGATAAATTGATCCCATGGACGCAAGGGACCTCGCCACCTTCGAAGCCGTCGCGCGACTGGGCGGCATGGGCCGTGCCGCACGCGAGTTGAACACCGTACAGTCCAACGTCACCCAGCGGGTGCGTCGGCTCGAGGCGGCGCTGGGCGTGGCGCTGTTCGAGCGCAGCCGCGCCGGCGCACGCCTGACGCCCGCCGGCGAGCGGTTGATGCCCTATGCGACAAGAGTCGACGCTCTACTCGACGAGGCCAGCCGTGCCGCACGCGACGATGGTGCACCACGCGGCACGCTGACCATCGGCTCGCTGGAGACCACGGCGGCGTTGAGGCTTTCGCCTCTCCTCGCCTCCTATGCGCACGCTCATTCCGGCGTCGATCTCGTGTTGCGCACGGGCACAACGGCCGAATTGATCGAACGCGTGCTGAACCGCGAACTGGAGGGCGCTTTCGTCTGCGGACCGGTCGTGCACCCGCAGCTCGCCGCTGTTCCCTCCTTTGAAGAAGAGTTGGCCCTGCTGAGCGCACCGAACTACTCGTCGGTCGCCGCCGCATTGCAGCGCCCGGACCTGCGCCTCGTCATCCTGCGGGCTGGTTGTTCCTACCGGCAGCGCCTCGAAGAGGTATTGGCGCGTCGCGGCATCGTCGGCCTGCGCCGCCTGGAATTCGGAACCTTGGAGGCGATCCTGGGCGCCGTCGCGGCTGACCTCGGCGTCACTCTCTTGCCACGCACGTTGATCGGTCCCGCATGGCGCGGTGCCCGCGTCCGGGCACACCAGCTGAAGCCCTCCGAGGCACGCGTTCAAACCGTCTTTGTACGCCGACGCGACATGCTGCCGTCGAGCGCTCTCCTCGCGTTCCAGAGCCACGTGACGAAACAGCAGCGCCGCTGACTTCGGCATTGCAGCCTTACAGCTTCGCGTGATCTTCTTCGCCCTCGATCCGTTGACGAGTGAGCGAGGGTATCATGGAACTTTGGCAGTACGACGCGACCGACCTGGCGCGATTGATCCGAACCGGCCAGGCTTCGGCGCGTGAAGCCGTCGATTCGGTCCTCGGCCGCCTGCACAAGGTCAACCCCGCAATCAACGCCGTGGTCCGCGTCCTCGAAGAGGAAGCACGTGCCCAGGCCGAGACGGCCGATGCCGCACAGGCACGTGGTCATGCCCTGCCACCGCTGCACGGCGTGCCGGTCACGACCAAGATCAACGTCGACCAGCAAGGTCTGCCGACCGACAACGGCGTCATTCCCCTCAAGGACCTGATCGCCCAGGAAGACAGCCCCGTCGTTGCCAACCTGAAACATGCCGGCGCGATCATCGTCGGCCGCACCAATGCGCCGGCCTTCTCGATGCGCATCTTCTCCGACAATGCCCTGCATGGCCGCACGCTGAACCCGCGCGATCCCTCCGTGACGCCGGGCGGTTCGAGCGGCGGCGCTGGCGCTGCGACCGCGACGGGCATCGGCTGCATCGCCCACGGCAACGATATCGGCGGCTCGGTACGCATACCGGCCTATTGCAACGGTGTCGTCGGCCTGCGCACGGGCTTTGCCCGCATCCCCTCCTTCAACCCGACGGCGGCGGCGACTGGACGTCCGATCGGCGCCGTACTGATGGCAGTCCAGGGCCCGCATACCCGCACGGTGCGCGATGCACGGTTGGGTCTGGAGGTCATGGCGCGCGGGGATCGGCGCGACTGGCGCTGGAACGATGTGCCGATGCAGGGTCCGCCGCCGGCGCGGCCCATCAAGGTGGCGATCGTACCCGAAGTGCCGGGCGGCAAGAGCCACCCCGCCCAGGTCGCCGCCGTGCGTCTCGCCGGCAAGCATCTGCAAGCTGCAGGCTATGTCGTCGAAGAGGTGCTTCCGCCAGACATCGAGCGGGGCGTCGAGTTGTGGCACCAGATCTGCGTGACCGATGTGCTCGGCGGCCTGTGGCCGACCATGCAGAAGATGGGCGATCCCGATGGCATCGCGGCTATGAAGGCCTGGCTCGACATTCACAAGCCGGTCGATCTTCCGACCTATGTCGCGGCGCTGACCGAACGCGAAGCACTGGCCTATCGCTGGATGTCCTTCTTCCAGCAGTATCCGCTGGTCATCTTCCCGACCCTTTGCGACCTGCCGCCCAAGCAGGTGGCCGACATCACGACCAGCGGCCAGAAGGAAGTGCTGGAGTCGATGCGGGCCGCCCTGCTCGCTCCGCTCCTGGGAATACCCGGTCTCGCCGTGCCGGTCGGCAGCCATGGAAAGCTGCGCACCGGCGTTCAGATCATGTCGATGCGCAACCGCGAGGATCTCTGTCTCGATGCCGGCGAGGTGATCGAAGCGGCCGAGGGGATCGTTACGCCGATCGATCCGGTCAAGGCTTAGCCGGCGGATCGTCGCGCGACGGCAAGTCGAGCTTGGCGTCGCGCAGCTTGCGCTCCAAGACCGGAATGCCGGCGGCGGTGTTGCCGGCCTTGCATTGCTCGATGGCGACGTTGACATCGACCGTGCCGGCCATTTCCCGCCGATGGGCCGGTGCAAAGGTGAAGTACTTCTTGATCAACGCCTGGCAGTAGGCGGCGTCATTCATTGTCGTGGCCGAAACCGGCGCTATTGCGAAGAGTGGGCTGACGAGTAATCCGCCGACGAGAAGTCTCTTGACGATCATGTTCATGACAAACCCATATCTCTGCCGGCTGACGGATAGCTGACAGCCCCATCATTTGCTAAGCACTCACCCTGCGCCTACTCAAATCGCGGACAAGGTATGACCGAAACTCTTCTGCAGACGACTGTTGTCGGCTCCTACCCGCAGCCTGATTGGCTCGTCAATCGCCAGATGCTGAGCAAGGTCGTGCCGCGCACGCGCCTCAAGGAACTCTGGCGCGTACCCGAGCCCTATCTCGAGCAAGCGCAGGACGATGCCACTTTGCTGGCCATCCGCGACATGGAGCGGGCCGGCATCGACATCGTGACGGATGGCGAGATGCGCCGCGAAAGCTACTCCAATCGCTTTGCGACGGCGCTCGAAGGCATCGACGACGAACATCCTGCCGAGATCGTGAATCGCACGGGCAACCGCACCCCCGTGCCGCGGGTCGTCGGAAAGATCAGGCGTAGCCGGCCGGTCGAACTGCGCGACATGCAGTTTCTGCGCGCCAATACGGATCGGCTGGCCAAGATCACCCTGCCCGGCCCTTTCACGATGGGCCAGCAGGTGAAGGATGAATTCTACAAGGACGCCGAGGCGATGTGCATGGATTACGCCGCTGCGGTGAACGAGGAGGCGCACGAACTGGTCGCGGCCGGCGCCGACGTGATCCAGCTCGACGAACCGTGGCTGCGCAACAATCCCGAGGAAGCGCAACGCTATGCCGTGAAGGCGATCAACCGCGCGCTCCAGGGCCTCACCGTGCCGACGGTTGTTCATCTTTGCTTCGGCTATGCCGCCGTCGTGACCGGGCTCAAGCCGACCGGCTATTCCTTCCTGCCGCAGCTCGCCGACACGATCGCCCAGCAGATCTCGATCGAATCGGCCCAGCCCAAGATCGACCTCGGTGTGCTAAAGGACCTCGCCCCGAAGAAAGTGATGCTAGGCGTCATCGATCTCAGCGATCCCGAGATCGAGACGCCGCAGAAGGTCGCCGACCGCATCCGCGCCGGCCTGAAGCACATCGGCCCCGACAAACTACTGCCCGCGCCGGATTGCGGCATGAAATACCTGCTGCGCGCGACGGCCTTCGGAAAGCTCAAGGCCTTGAGCGAGGGCGCGGCAATCGTCCGGAAGGAACTCGCCTAACGGGCCCTGACCGTACCGTTGGGAGAGACAGTGACGTTCTTCTGGACGCCATTTTGCGTCGCCTTGCCGGTCCACTGACCATCGGGACCGCGGCGCAGGTTCTGGATGTTACCGTAGTGGAGCGATTGCAGATGTTGCTTCACGCCGGCCGTCCCCTCGGTGCTGGCAGGCGGCGGCGGTGGCGTCTGAGCGCCGGCGGCGCCCGCCGCCAGAACGACGAGCAAGGCAGCCAATATCTTCATGAAGCGAGCCTGCCTTTCAATACGGTACCGGCAAAGGCGCCAGTCGCGTCGCCGTCCTCGAAGGCAATGGCACCGTTCACCAGGGTTGCCTTGATGCCGTCAGCCTTCTGTACCAGCCGTCGCGCGCCACCCGGCAGATCATGCTCAACGGTCGGAAGCTGGGGCCGAATGCCGTTCTCCTCGAACAACACAAGATCGGCCTGATAGCCCTCGCGCACAAGGCCGCGGCCCTTGAGTTCCCAGGCCACAGCATTGTCGTGCGTGAGCTTCTTCACCGCCTGTTCCAGCGTGAAGGCGCCACGCTTGCGCACCCAGTAGCTCAGGAGATGCGTTTGCAAGGACGAGCCCATCTCCTGGCAGACATGAGCGCCCGAATCGGAGAAGGTCGCCAGCGTGCGCTGGTGCTTCAGGATGCCCAGCACATCGTCGGGCGATTCATTGACCAGCGGCTGGACGTAGACCTGGTTCTCGTCGGCAAGCGACAGGTCGATCATCACCTCGACCGGGTGCTGGCCGCGCGCCTTGGCGAGCTGATCCACCGTCGGATCGTCCCAGTCGACGCCTTTCAGGGCAAACAGGTTGGAATAATCGGGCTTGCGCGGATCGGTGGTCGCGGCCCCTCCTCCCTGGAAGACGTTGTCGCGCGGCTTCATCCGGCTTTCTGCCTCCACCAGCTCGCGGCGCACGGCAGGATCGGCGAGCCGCTTCTTCTGTTCGGCAAGCGGCAACGCACGCAGCGGGCGCCAGGCTGGCAGCACATCGAACGGCAGGTAGGACTTCAGTGAGAAGATCGCGTTGATCGAGCGCGTCGTGCCCTGGCCGAACATCCGCCCGCCTGCCGCCACCGTCTCGTCGATGTAGCGGGTCTGGTATTCCCAGCCGGTGGGGTCGTCGCCCTGCTTGGTCGCCAGCACGCCGAACATGATCGGCCGCTTGTACTCCAGGGCGACCTTGCGCAGCCGCTCCAGGAAACTGCGATGGTGCGCGCCGCTCGCAATGTCGGGGCCGACCTGGAAGATGCCGGCGTCGAGTTCGGCCATGGCCGCGATGATACGGTCGATCTCCTCCCACTCGGCGATTCGGCTGGCGACCGGCTTATCCTCTGGCGTCACGTGAGTGGACGCGCGCGAACTCGAGAAGCCCATGGCGCCGGCCTTCAGCGCCTCCTGTACCGCCAGCGCCATGCGCGCCATATCATCGTCGGTCGCCTTCTCCGACAGCGCACGTTTGCCCATGACATACATGCGCAGCGCCGAGTGACCGATATACATGCCGTAGTTGATCGCCTTGGGCAGGCGCTCGACGGTCGCGAGATATTCCGGGAAGGTCTCCCAGGTCCAGTCGATGCCGGCCGCCATTGCCTCGGTCGGAATGTCCTCGACCGCCGACAGGCAGCGAGCATACCAGTCGCGATCCTCGGGCTTGCAGGGCGCCAGTGCGAAACCGCAATTGCTCATCACCACGGAGGTGACGCCGTGCCAGCATGAGCAGCTTCCCAGAGGGTCCCAGGCGACCTGCGCATCCATGTGGGTGTGACCGTCGATGAAGCCAGGCGAGACGATCAGCCCGTCGGCATCGAGGCTGCGCTTTCCACTGCCGGCGGCAATGCGGCCAATCTCGGCAATCTTGCCGTCCTTGATGCCGATATCGGCCGAGAAGCGTTTCTTCCCGGAGCCGTCGACGACGGTGCCGCCGCGGATGACGAGGTCGTGAGGCATCACAGACGATCCTTGTGTTCGACGATCTTCCAGTAGGTGTCCTTGGCGGCGATCTTGCCGCCGCGGAAGGTGTAGATGTCACAGCCCTGGTAATTCAGCTCTTCGCCCTCGGCACCCTTGCCCTTCACGGTCCAGACCGAGATCGCGCGGTTGCCGGCGTAGATGTACTCCTTATGGTCCCAACGCATGTCGGGGATCACCTTGAAACGGTCGGCAAGAGTCTTGCGGATCGTTTCCTTGCCGTGGAGCGTGCGGCCGACCGGTTCGGGGCCGCGTGCCAGCCAGAAGGTGGCGTCGTCGGTGAAGTGAGAAACGATGCGGTCGACGTCGCGACTGTTGAAGGCTGCGGAGATCGCCTTCATGAGCTCGGGCGTGGCGACATCGGGATCTGCGGCTGTGACGTCCGGCATACGAAACCTCCCTCACGAAGCTGTGCAAACGATTGCAGGCTTTGCGAAAGCCGGCAAGGAGGGCGGCCACAACAGCCCGCAACCGTGCTAGCTTGTCCCCACAAGATCAAGGCAAAGCCACAATCCGGGGGAAATGCGCGTGTACGACTACATCATCGTCGGAGGTGGCTCGGCCGGGTCGGTCATGGCTCACCGGCTCTCCGCCCGCAGCGCCACCAAGGTCCTGCTTTGTGAGGCCGGTCAAGACACGCCGCCGGGACGCGAACCCAAGGAAATCGCCGACAGCTACTCGGGCACGGCCTATTTCGACCCCCGCTTTCATTGGACCGACCTCAAGGTCCACACGCAGGTCGTGAGCCACAACAATCCGCAAGAGAACCGCCCACCGTTGCGCAAGTACGAGCAGGCGCGCGTGCTCGGCGGCGGCTCCTCGATCAACGGGCAGATGGCCAATCGCGGCGCTCCGACCGACTACGACGAATGGGCCAGCCGCGGGGCCACGGGCTGGGGCTGGAACGACGTTCTGCCCTACTTCAAGAAGGTCGAGCGCGACCTCGATTTCGGCGGCCCGCTGCACGGCAAGGATGGCCGCATTCCCGTCCGCCGCATCCCGCGCGAACACTGGGCCGGCCATGCCGAGGCTGTCGGCAAGGCCCTGGAAGCCAAGGGGTTCAAATATCTGCCCGACCAGAACGGCGAGTTCGTCGACGGCTACTTTCCCGTCACCCACTCCAATGCCGAGGAACGACGCGTGTCGGCGGCAATGGGCTACCTCGACGCCGAGACGCGCAAGCGCTCCAACCTCACCATCTCGACCGACACCCAGGTAAAGTCGCTCTTGTTCGAGGGCACACGCTGTGTCGGCGTGACGGCGACCATCGGCGGCAAGGAACAGGAGTTCCGCGGCCGCGAGATCATCCTGTCAAGCGGCGCCATCCATTCGCCGGCGCACTTGATGCGGGCGGGCATCGGGCCAGTCGGGCATTTGAGCGAACTCGGGATCCCCGTGGTCTCGGCGCTGCCCGGCGTCGGCCAGCGGTTGATGGACCATCCCTCCATCGCCCTCTCCTCGTTTATCAAGCGCAGCGCGCGCCTTCGCCAGCACACGCGCCGCCACATCCATGTCGGCCTGCGCTATTCCTCGAACCTGCCAGGCATTCCCAAGGGCGACATGTTCGTGGCCGTCGTCAGCAAGTCGGCGTGGCATGCCGTCGGCGAGCAGATCGCTTCCCTGCTCACCTTCATCAACAAGACCTACTCGGAAACCGGCCAGGTCAAGCTCGCGTCGCGCGACTGGCGCAACGAGCCGGTCGTCGAGTTCAACCTACTCTCCGACAAGCGCGACCTCGACCGCCTGATGAGCGGCTTCAAGCTGATGGCCGCGGTGCAAATGACCGACGCGCTGAAGGCGGTGACGGATATCCCCTTCCCGGCTTCGTACAGCGACAAGGTGCGCCAGATCGGCGTGGTGAATACCAAGAACAAGTGGCTGACCCGCGCCGTGTCGGTCCTTCTCGATGGTCCATCGGCACTGCGGCGCTACATGATTGAGAACTTCGTCGTCGAAGGCTTCACCTTCGAGCAGGTACTCAGCGACGACGAGGCGCTGGAAGCCTTCGTGCGCAAGGCTGCGATTGGTGTCTGGCACGCCTCCTGCACCTGCCGCATGGGACGCCCCGACGATCCGATGGCGGTCGTTGATACCGAAGGCCGCGTGCGGGGTGTGCAGGGATTGCGCGTGGTCGACGCCTCGGTGTTCCCGGTCGTGCCCTGCGCCAACACCAACTTCCCCACCCTGATGACGGCCGAGAAGATCGCCGACACCATGACGAGGGTTGCCTGATGGCAGCCTCTGGCCGCCTGCATCTCGTCGGTTCGATCCCCCTCGACAACAGCGAAGCCGTGTTCCGCACGCTCACGTCGGAACTGGGGCCGCATCTCAGCCGCGTCCCGGACGGCGAGACCGGCGAGCGGTCGCGCTGGGTCTATTTCCAACGCCAGATGCTGCTCGACCATCCGGCGATGGAAATCGATCCGACCGTGCCGCCCTACAAGTTCGTACAATGGGACGGCAAACTGGTGCGCGAGATCGAGCAGGTGCGCTTCAAGCCCGGCATCGATCCGGCGACAGTCGCTTTCGAGACCGGTTACGACAAGGCGGCGCTCGCCTCCTGGGCGGTCTTCGACCGCCTGCGTGCGGCCGGTGCAATCCCCAAGAGCGTGCGCTTTCAGGTCAGCCTGCCGACGCCGCAGGCCAGCGGCTATCTCTATGTCAGCGGTCCGGCGCGCGAGACCTATTTCGGTGTCTACGAACGCGCCCTGAAGAACGCTCTGGCCAATATCGTGGCGGCGATCCCGGCCCAGGATCTCACGATCCAGTGGGATGTCTGCCAGGAGGTGCTGGCCTTCGAAGGTTACTTCAAGGATCGGCCACCCCACTACAAGCGCCAGATCTTCGACATGCTGGGGCGGTTGGGTGATGCCGTGTCGCTCGATGTCGAGCTGGGCTACCACCTCTGCTACGGCTCCCCGAAGGACGAGCACCTCGTGCAGCCCAAGGATGCCGCCATCCTTGTCGAGATGATGGAAGGCATCGTTGCAGCGACACGCCGGCGCGTCGACTTCCTGCATATTCCCGTGCCGAAGGATCGCACCGACGACGCCTACTATGCGCCGCTCAAGCGCTGGAAACGGCCGGCGGACCTGACACTCTATCTCGGACTGCTGCATCACGATGACGATGCCGGCGATCGCGCCCGCATGGCCGTGGCGCGGCGGTTCGTGGACGATTTCGGCCTGTCGGCCGAATGCGGCTGGGGCCGCACGGAGCCAGGGCGCCTGCCCGGACTCCTCAAAGGACATCGTGTTGCTGCGGAGGCTTGGTAATGGTCGAGCGTATTCTGGTCGTTGGCCCGAAGGATTGTCTGGCGATGGTCGACGACCTCGCTCCCAAGGGCTTCGAGATCGTCAAGGCTCTGCACAATTCACCGGAGCAGAAGGCCGCCCTGCCGGGTGCCCACTATTTCGTGGGATTCATCCAGCAATACGTTACCCCCCAGCTCTACAAGGAGGCGCCGCACCTCAAGCTCGTCCAGATGCTGAGTGCGGGCTACGACCGCGCCGACCTCGAGGCTGCGGGCAAGAGCGGCGTGCCACTCTGCGCCAACGGCGGTGCCAATTCGGTGGCCGTTTCGGAGCACGCGTTGCTCCTGATGCTCTCCGTGTCGCGCCGGCTGATCACCCAGCACAGCAACGTCGTGGCCGGCCGCTGGCACGGCAATGCGCCGCCCACCGTCCACGAAGTGCGTAACAAGGTGCTGGGCATCGTGGGCCTCGGCACGATCGGCAAGAAGGTGGCCAAGCTCGCCCAGGCCTTCGGCATGATCGTCCACTACTACGACATCAAGCGGCTGAAGGAGGAGGAAGAGGACGCCCTCGGGGTGCGCTTCCGGCTGCTGCCCGAGATCCTGCGCCATTCCGACATTCTGTCGCTGCATGTGCCGCTGAACGACTCGACTCGTCACATGATCGGCAAAGACGAGCTCGCCGTCATGAAGAAGTCGGCAATCATCGTGAACACCTCGCGTGGGCCGGTGATCGACGAGAAGGCAATGACCGCCGCTCTCTCCTCTGGCAACCTGTTCGGCGCCGGCCTCGACGTGTTCGACGAGGAGCCGACGCCGCCCGACAATCCGCTGCTCAAGCTCGACAATGTGATCCTGACGGCGCATCTCGCCGGCCCCACCTTCGAGAGCAACATCACGCGCCTGCGCAACGGCTTCGACAATGTGCAGCGTGTCGCGCGCGGCGAACCGGCCCTGTGGGTCGTACCGGAACTGGCAGGCTGAGATGAAGACCACGCGCCGCACTCTGCTCGCCGCCGGCTTCGCGGCGCCCTTCATCGCCCGCGAAGGCTCTGCCCAAGGCGACTGGCCCAAGGGGCCAGTCCGCTGGATCGTGGCCTTTGCCGCAGGGGGCGCGGCCGACACCGTGGCTCGCAACGTCGCGGTGAGGGTCGCCGAGATCATTGGCCAGCAGGTGATCATCGACAACCGCACCGGCGGTAACGCTGTCGTCGCGGCCAACGCGGTCCTGCAATCGCCCCGCGATGGTCAGACCTTCCTCATCGACGCGGCGAACCAGATCACCAATCCGCTGCTGATCAAGGATCTCCCGTTCGACTATGCGCAGACCTGGGTTCCGGTGACGCAACTGTCGAGCTTCCCGCAAGTCGTGGCGGTGAAACACGACTTTCCGGCAAAGACGATCCAAGAGTACATCGCTGCCGCCAAAGCCAAGCCGGGTACGATCAGCTACGGCACGCCACCCGCCGCCGGCATGGGGCACATGGCCGGCGAGGAACTGCAGCGGCGTGCCCAGATCAAGCTGATCCATGCTCCCTATCGCGGCGGCGCCGACGCCGCTCGCGACATCGGTGCCGGCGCGATCGACTCGGTGATCATCACCACCAGCTCGATCCGTCCGCCCGTCGCCGCCGGCCGCGCCCGCGTGCTGGCCGTCACCAGCCTCAAGCGGAGTTCCACCTACCCTGACGCGCCGACTCTTGCAGAAAGCGGCTATCCCCGCTTCGATCTCAACGATTGGAACGGCCTCTTTGCCGCTACGGGCACGCCGCCGGCCTTGATCGATCGCATGCAGGCCGTTGTCGCAGAGGCCATCAAGGACCCCAAGGTCAAGGAGCGCCTCGATCCGAGCGGCGCCGAGCTGGTCGCCAGCACGCCGGCCGAATTCAAGGCCTGGCTCGACGGCCAACGCCGGCTGCTCACCGGCCTTATCCAGGAGGCCGGCATCAAGCTGCAGTGAGCCTCTTCAGGCCGGTTCGAGTTTCGCCCGGTAGGTCTCCCCGAACCTCAGGATCGCCACGAAAGAGATGGCGGCGGCGGCCATGATCATGAAGGCCGGACTATAGTTGTTCGCCGTCCGGTGGACGAGCCATGTCGCCGCCAATGGGCTCAAACCGCCGACGATGCCCAGGGTTACGTTGTAGCCGAGCGCAATCGCGGTACAGCGGATCTCCGCGGGTACGGCTTCGACCATCATTGCCGGCTGGGCGCCGATGAAGGTGCCGACTGACAGGACAAAACCGAGCTGGCCCAGCAGGATGATTGCCGGCGCCGGCTGGTGCATCAGCCAGAAGAACGGCAAGGCCCCCACGAAGCCCAATGCAGCTGCCGCGAGCATGATCGGCCGCCGGCCGTAGCGATCCGACAGCCAGCTCATCAGGACCATGACCGGCAGCAGCACGAGCATGCTGAAGGAGTTGATCTCCAGGGCCCGCGCCGGCGCGATGCCGTCGGCGAACTGCAGCCAGCTCACGATGTAGACGAACATCAGATAGAAGCCGACCGAGTTGAACACGGACAGCGCGGCGAGCCGGGCGAGCAGCGGCCCGTGATTGCGCACGGTCTCGAGCAGCGGCGAGCTCTCCTTCTTCGCCGACTTGGGGGCCTCGTGGACATGACGGCGCAGCACCACGCCCGCGAGACCGACCACCAGCCCCAGGACGAAGGGGATGCGCCAGCCCCAGCTTTCCAGCGCCTGCTCCGACATGACCGACGCCAGTAGAGCGCCCGTCGCCGATCCCAGCAGGATGCCGCCGACGGCCCCGCAGCAGCCCATGGCCCCCACCAGCGCCCGGCGATTGGGCGGCGCCTGCTCGATGATGAAGATGATCGAGGTCGTGTACTCGCCGCCGACCGACAGGCCCTGCACCATGCGCAGCAAGGTGAGGATGATCGGCGCGGCGATACCCAGGACCTGGTAGTCCGGCAGGATGCCGACCAGAAAGGTCGGGATCGCCATGGCCGCAACCGAGACGGTGAGCGCGGCCCGCCGCCCAAACTTGTCGCCGATCGAGCCGATCACCGCCCCACCTACGGGCCGCATCAGGAAGCCGACGGCAAAGATGCCGAAGGCGGCCAGGATCTGCGCAACGGAGTCTTCCTGAGGGAAGAAGGCGCGGCCGATGGCGGCGGCGAAGTAGCCGTAGACCGCGAAATCGTACCATTCGAGCACGTTGCCGATGGCGCCGGCTACAATGACCCGGCGCGTATTGCTGACCGCCATCGACACTCCCCAAAATCCCTCATCGCCGAGACTTGGCGATCTCCGTGACCCGCGCCCCAGTCAACCACAACATCGTGAAGTGCTGCAATTTTCCGAGATTTACAGCGGTGGGTAGTGGCGGGTTGCATCACCGTGGATTAGGGTCGCGCCCGCAAATGGGGGAGTTTCAATGAATCGTCTGTCCACCTGCCTGCTGGCGGGCGCTGCTGCTGTGTCGATGGCAATGCCGGTCCATGCCCAGACCCAGGAAGAGATCAAGGACATGGTCGTCGGCCTTTACGTCGTTTCGATTGCCATCGACGCCTGCGATCTCGACCTTACCAAGGATCAGGAAGCGCGCTTGGACTACTGGACCGAGTGGGGCGAGAAGAAGCTCAACATTGCCGACCGCAAGCTCGACAAGGCTTACGCGACCATGGAAGAGGCCGTCGAGAAGGACAAATCGGCCTTCTGCAAGGAGATGTCGCCGGTCGCCAAGAAGGTCCTGAAAGACCTGCCGCCGGCGAACTGATCCGCCTCAGCCGTACACGAAGGCCGGATCGTCGAGGTCGATCGCGGGGAAGATGTTCTTCTCTCCCCAGTAGTCTTGCGTGTGCTGCCATTCCGGCTTCTCGCCGCGCTTGGGCAGGAGGTGCATGCCGCGCATCAGGTACCCGGGGTTGAAGTTCTCCGGGTCGATCCACGGCAGAAGCTTCATGTCCTTGTCCTCGGGGCGCAACGTCACCCCGACCTTGCGAGCGCCCTTCTCCTGCATATGGCCGAGCAGGCGGCAGACAAAGTCCGCCACCAGGTCGGCGCGCAGCGTCCAGCTCGCCCGGAAATAACCGAACACCCAGACCATGTTGGGGACGCCGGTGAACATCATGCCGCGATAGGTGACGGTGTCGGCGAAATCGAGCGGCTTGCCGTCGACGGCAAAGCCGATGTCGCCCATGACGTTGAGGTGGAAGCCGGTCGCCGTGACGATGATATCCGCCTCCAGCACCTTGCCGGATTTCAGAAGGATGCCGTTCTCGACGAACTTCTCGATTTCGTCGGTCACCACGGACGCCTTGCCGCTACGCACCGCCCGGAAGAGATCGCCATCGGGCACGAAGGCGATGCGCTGACGCCACGGCCGGTAGCTCGGCATGAAGTGCGGATCGAGATTGTGGTCGGGACCGAGATAGGCGCTCACGCCGGCCAGCAGATCCTTCTTCACCTGCTCCGGCTCCTCGAAGGAGCGCTTCGTGAACACGGCCTGGTCGTGCAGGATCTTGCGGCGGACGATCTCGTGGATCCACGTCTCGTCGACCTCGAGCTGGCGCAGGGTGTCGGCGAGGTCGTTGGCGTTGCGCGCCGGGATGAAGTAGGTCGGCGAGCGTTGCAGCATGGTGACATGCTCGCTCTTCTCGGCAATCGCCGGAATCACGGTCGCCGCCGTTGCCCCGGAACCGATGACCACGACCTTCTTGCCCGAGTAGTCGAGGTCTTCCGGCCAGGTCTGCGGGTGCACGATCCGGCCCTTGAAGCTCTCCATGCCCTGCCACTCGGGCGTATAGCCTTCGTCGTGCCGGTAGTAGCCCTGGCACATCCACAGGAAGTTGGCCGTGAAGCGCACGGCCTCGCCCGTGTCGGTGCGCACGCCTTCGAGCGTCCAGAGATTGTCCTGGCTCGACCAGGAGGCCGAGATGATCTTGTGGCGGTAGCGGATATGGCGGGCGAGGTCGTTGTCGTCGATCACCTCGTTCATGTAGGTGCGGATCTCGTGCGCCGTGGCGATCGGCTTGCCGGTCCAGGGCTTGAAGCGATAGCCGAAGGTGTAGAGGTCGCTGTCGGAGCGGATGCCGGGATACTTGTGCGTCAGCCAGGTGCCGCCGAAGCTTTCCTGCGACTCCAGCACGACGAAGCTCCGGCCAGGGCTCTGCGTCGTGAGATGATAGGCGCCGCCAATGCCGGAGATGCCGGCGCCGACGATGACAACGTCGAAATGCTCGGTCCGGGCCACCGAGGCCTTCGCTGGCTTGGCTTGCGCGAGAGTCGTCGTGTCGGGCATGGCACTGCTCTTTCCTGGATTGGCGGATAGCTTATGGGCCGGAAGCCCCTATTGTCGCCACCTCCCCGTCGCGCACAACGATAAGTAGGATCGACCTGCAAAATGCCAATAAACAATGCGCACGGACCATGACGATCATCGGCGGCGCGCTGCGCGCTACGGCCGCCGTCCTACTGTCGGCGGTGTTCGGGCTTATCCTGATCGAGGGACTGACCCGCCTTCTGCTGCCACAGTTCGATCCCTCGGGCCGCTTCGCCTTCGACCATGAGTCTGGTCCGTTCGCGCTCGCCACACCTGGATACGAAGGGCGGCAGGTAAAGAACACCGGCGACTTCGACGTCGCCGTTCGCATCAACCGGCATGGCCTGCGCGACGCCAACGATGTAGCCGAGGCTACTCCCGACGATATCGTCGTCGTTGGCGACTCCTTCGCCTGGGGATGGGGTGTCGAAGCTGGGGAGCGGTTCTCGAACCGGCTGGAAGGCATTGCCGGGCGCCGCACCTTCAATGTCTCGGCGCCGACCAACATCGAAGGCTACGCGGCCCTGCTGGCCTTTGCCGAAAGGCTGGGGGCGAAAATCGGACAGGTCGTCGTCGCGGTATGCCTCGAAAATGACCTCGATGACGGTCAGGCAACAGGCGACCGTGGGTCCCGCGCCGCCCTGCGCGACATCCTCGCGCGGCATTCGGCTGCTTATCTGTTCGTGACGACGGTCGTACACCGCACTTCCTGGCTGAAGGCACCGGCCATCCGGCTGGGCCTGGTCCGCCCATACGTCGCCGGCATCGGCGGCAATGTCGACGAGCCGAAAATCGTCGAAGCCAGCGCCGACCGACTTGAGGACATCGCCCGGCATTACCGGACGCTGGTACTGTTGATCCCCTCGCGCGGTCTGTGGCTCGGAGACAATCGCGAGGTCGAGGATCGTGTGCATCGCCGACTGGTCGCAGCGCTCGAGCGCCGCGGCATTGACGTGCTCGATATGCGACCGATCCTGGAAGCCGCCGGCAATCCCCTCGCCTTTCACTTTACCAACGACGGCCATTGGAATGCCCAGGGGCATGCCCTGGCGGCAGAAGCGATCGGTAAGCGCCTGCGCGGCAAATAGCCTTTTTTTCCTTCCCTTGGCGGCCCTGCCTGCACTCCCCACGTATCGTCTTTGCCGAACCCGTTCGAAGGAGGAGCTGGTGCAAGCAATCCTCGATATGTTCGCCTTTCTCAATTCCGCGATAGAGGGCGGCGTAATGACCCAGAAGGCTTTCTCGATAGCCGTTCTGGGGTTGAGCTACCGCATTCATTCGGATTGGCACCAAGGCGCAATCCCCGCAGACCGGCTCCCACAATTCTCCAGAGAACTCCAGCAGCTCGACGGTCACTGGAAAGCTCACTGCGAGGCGGCCCGTCGCCCGCAGCTGGTCTACAACGTCGAACAACAACCGCAGGCGATTGCCGCTTCCCGTCCCATCGCCGTGACCGATGCCATGAAGCGCGCCGGCGTCGCCGTTATCGAGCAAGGCCGGGGCCTAGGTACCGAGGAGCTTGTGACACGGATCTTTCGTGCAATGGCTGCAGCAGCCTAGCTGGTCCCTCGCCTGCAGGATCAATTCCGGAAGCTTCCTTGCGATATACGACTGGTATATGGTTGGGACGAGTTCTCTTCGGATAGCATCCAGCGGGCAGCAACAGCTTGAAAACCAAGACATCCACCAAGCGTCCCCCGCCCTCCACCCGGCCAGACGACGGCACCCTCACCGATCGCGCCTATCGGGAACTCGAAGAGCTGATCGTCACATTGCAGCTTCCGCCAGGCACTGTCCTCTCGGAGCATACACTTGCGGAGCGTCTCGACATCGGGCGGACGCCGATCCGCGAAGCGCTGCAGCGGCTGGCGCGCGACGGCCTGGTCGTCATCATGCCGAGGCGCGGCATCCTGGTCTCGGAGATCAATCCCCGACTGCAGCTCCGCCTGCTGGAGGTTCGCCGCGAGCTCGAACGGCTGATGGCGCGCCTGGCAGCGGAGCGTGCAACAGCGGCCGAGCGCCAGCAGTTCGCCGAAGTCGCCCGCGGGATGCTGAAGGCTGCGACGCAGGCCGACGACATGGAGTTCATGCGTCTCGATCAGCATTTCAACGGGCTGATCGCGACGGTCGCGCGCAACGAGTTCGCACGGCGCTCGATGGGGCTGATGAACGCCCTCTCCCGCCGCTTCTGGTACCAGCACTATCAGGAAGTCGCGGACCTGCCGCTGGCCGCCAAGCTGCACGCCGCCGTCGCCGAAGCCGTGGCCGAAGGCAAGGCCAAGGCGGCGGCCACGGCGTCCGACAAGCTGATCGACTATATCGAGGACTTCGCGCGCAAGACCCTCGACACCTGATCAGTCGAAGGTCACGACGCTGCGAATGGTTTCGCCGCGCTTCAGCGCCTCGAAGCCTGCATTGATCTCGTCGAGCCTGATGCGGCGCGAAATCAGTTCATCCAGCATCAGGGAACCATCGAGATAGGCCCGAGCCAGCAGCGGGAAGTCGCGGCGCGGCCGGGCATTGCCATAACTCACGCGGCGGATGCGCTTCTCCTGCATCAGCGAGCCCCAACGGAAGGCCACGTCCTGCTGCACGTCGACCTTGCCCAGCCAGACGATATGCCCGCCGGGGCGGACTGCTTCTGCCGTGAGCCGAAAGGCTGCCGGGCTGCCGGCCGATTCCAGAACGACATCCGCGCCACGCCCGTTCGTCACGGCCTTGGCGGTGGCGACAGGATCGTCCTTCGAGGCGTCGACCATGTGGGTCGCGCCCATCGACGCGGCGAGCGTCAGCTTGGCCTGGTTTAGGTCGACGGCAATGATTGCGCCCGCGCCGGCCAGGCGAGCGCCCTGCACAGCCGCGAGGCCTACCGCACCGCAGCCAATCACCATCACCGTGTCGCCATGGGCGATGGCGCCCAGGTTGAGGCCTGCGCCGACGCCCGTCATCACGCCGCAGCCGATCAGGCAGGCGCGATCGAAGGGCATGTCGGGCGGCACGACGATCGCCTGCTGGTCGGCAACGATGCAGTACTCCCCGAAAGCGCCCAGGAACATGAGCTGCTGTAGCTCGCTTCCATCGCCAAGCCGCGCCCGGCTCTCGCCATCGAAGGCGCGCGCCTTGGGGCCTTCGCCGAGATAGCTCTCGCACAGGATCGGCAGGTCGCGATCGCAGTAGAAGCAGTGACCGCAATGGGGGTTCCACGACAGCACGACGTGATCGCCCTTCTTCACGCCACGCGCCAGCGGCCCCACCTCCTCGACGACACCAGCCGCCTCGTGCCCCAGCACGATCGGCATCGGGTTGCGCAGCGCCCCCTCGATCACTTCCAGATCGGTATGGCAAAGCCCGGCCGCCCGAATACGCACCAGCACGTCGGTGGGCTTCAAGGGAGCAGCTGTGATGGTCTCGACGACCATCGGCGTCTTGGGCGCGTGCAGGACGGCCGCGCGATACCTCAGCGCCATCTAGGCCGTTCCCTTTGTCTGTAGCGCGGCGTCGATGTCTGCCGATGTCATCTCCCACTCGTTGTCGAAGTTGGCGACAACGGCGCGCATGAACGGCTCCACCGCCCGTTTTGCCGCTTCCGCTTCCCCGAGATGATCGACCAGCAGGGCCAACGCCAACTGCCGAGGCTCCGGCCCCTCGTAGCTCCATTCGAAGCCGTTCTTGCTGTACTCCGTCACGTCGGTCCGCGGGTTGAGCGGAACACCATCGACAGTCACCTTGACGCCATCGATCGTCCGGTCACCGACATATCGTTTCATCTCGCTCTCCACCGGCAGGCTACAGCACCAACCGTCCCTCTATGCTACCGCCTCGGCGTCGCCTGCAATGACGCGCATGACCGCACGATCGCGATACGCCTCCGCCAGCGTGCCAGAGAACATCAGCTCGCCACGCTCCAGCACATAGAGACGGTCGACATAGTCCGGCACATGATGAACGTTCGATTCGGCCATCAGCACACCTTTGCCCATGGCGCGGATCGAGGCCACGCCCTCGGCGATCAATGGAATGATCGCCGGTGATAAACCCTCGAAGGGTTCGTCGAGCAGCAGGAGCTTGGGGTCGAGTGTCAGGGCCCGCGCAATCGACACCATCTTGCGCTCGCCGCCCGAGAGCTGCGCGCCGCCACGGGCGAGATACTGCTTGAGCTTGGGAAACACCGCATAGGCTTCCCCGATTCGCTCGGCCGCCGGCCGGCCGGTAGGCCGTGTCCAGGTCGACAGTTCGATGTTCTCGGCCACCGTCAGGTCGGCATAGACCTCTGATTCCTCGGGCGCGAAGCCGATGCCACGTTGTGCAATCCGCCATGTCGGCAAGCGGCCGAGGTCGGCGCCATCGAATTCGATCTTGCCGGACGACGGCCGGCGATAGCCCATGATGCTGCGGAAGGTCGTCGTCTTGCCGGCGCCGTTGCGACCGATCAGGCATACCAGTTCGCCTGCAGCGACCGACAGGCTGATGCCGTTCAGAATGCGGCTGCCCTGGATATCGACCGTCAGATTAGAAAGCTGGAGCATCAGTGGCTCCTCTTCACGCTTGGCGGCCGCGTGCCGACGACCGCCGAGATCATGGCAGGATCGGAAAAGAACACATCCGGCGGCAGGTCCGCCAGCACCTTGCCCTCTTGCAGCGCCACGATGCGGTGCGAGTAGCGGGCAACCAGATCCATATCGTGCTCGACCTGGACGATGGCGCGCACGCCCGCTCCCTTAGCTGCCGACACCATCACTTCCATGATCGAGTGCTTATCGGCCGTCGAGACGCCGCTGGTCGGCTCATCGAGAAGAATGACGGTCGGATTCAGAGCGAAGGCGCTGGCAATATCGAGGAGCTTCTTCTCGCCCTGAGACAGGGTCGATGCCTGCGTTTCCAATCGGGCTCGCAAGCCGAAGGCCTCCGAGACGCGCTCGACATCGGCTTGCAGCTCCCCGTCCTTCCAAAGCGACCGGAAGGGATTGACGACCCGTCGCAGCCTGGAAGAAACGGCCACGGCCAAAGTCTCGCGCACGCTGAGTGCCGGAAAGATGTTCACGAGCTGGAAGGCCCGCGACATGCCGCGCCGTGCCAGTTCCACCGGCCCGACACCGGCGATGTCGCGCCCCATGAAGCGCACCTCGCCGGTCGTCGGCTTCAGCAGGCCCGTGACGACATTGACCAGCGTGGTCTTCCCCGCCCCGTTCGGTCCCACGATCGAGACAAACTCGTTGTCCGCAACGTGGAAGGAGACGTCATGCAATGCACGATAGTCGCCGTAGTGCATCGACACGCCAGTCGTCTCGAACAATAGCGTCTTGCTGGCGGGCGATGCGGCGTCCGGACTCGTCATTTGCCCCCCGTCCGGCGGCCGATCAGGGCCTCGAAGGCGCCCATCAATCCCTGCGGCAGGAAGATCACCAGCAACACCAGCACGCTCCCCATGACGAAGCGCCAGTACTGCGTGATCGACATGACGAAATCCTGCAGCATCACGAAGGCAAGCGCGCCGACGGCGGGGCCAACGAACGCACCACTGCCGCCCAGTACGGCCATGAAGACCAGGTTGCCGGAGTGCGTCCAATAGGTGAGCTCCGGGTCGGCCAGACCGGTCGTCACGGCAAGGATGGAGCCCGCTATGCCGCCATAGACCGCGGAGATGACGAAGGCGGCCAGCCGCATGCGGAATATCTGCACGCCGACATAGGAGGCCTTGCTTGCATTCTCGCGAATTGCCTTCAGGTGCAAGCCGAACGGCGACTGCACGATGCGCCACATCACCAGCCCCAGCACGGTCAGCAGGGTCAGGACGTAGAAATAGAATGGACCGATGAGGAAGGCCGTCTTGCCGCCGGGCCACTCCATCCCCAGCAGCAGAGGACGCAGAACCCGCATGCCCTGGTCACCGCCGGTGATGCTGTAGAACTTGAACAGGAAGGAATAGAACAGCATGCCGAAGGCGAGCGTCAGCATGCCGAAGAAGATGCGCGTGTAGCGGACACAGAGCGCACCGATGATCAGCGCCACGATGGCCGATACGATAGCGGCGGCGAGCAGGATCAGTTCGAAGCTCAGGACGTCGAACTTGGAGGTCAAGGTCGACGCCGTGTAAGCGCCGACACCGATGAACAGGGCATGTCCAAACGACAGCAGGCCCGTCATCCCGAACAGCAGGTTGAAGCCGAACAACGCGATCGCATAGGCAAAGAACGGCACCAGCAGAAGCAGCGCATAAGGCGTGGCGACCAGCGGCATCGCCGCCATGATGGCCACCAACCCGAAGAAGATCCAAAGTCCGCGTGCACTGGGCCGGACCTGACGCGCCGGTATCGCCAGCGGAACAGCGAGAGAATGGTCACTCATGTCACTGGCTTGCCGAACAGGCCGGCTGGCCGGAAGATCAGCACGGCAACGACCACGATGTAGATCGACAGCAATTCCATCTCCGGCATGAAGGTGATGGCAGCGCCCCGCATCAGGCCGACGATCAACGCTCCTACCAGGGCGCCACGCATGCTGCCTAACCCACCGATGACGACCACGGCGAACGACTCGACCACCAGTTCGACGGCCATCTCCAGCGAGGCGGCACTGGACGGCACGACCAGCGCGCCGCCGACGGTGCCCAGCATGCAGCCAACCGTGAAGACCAGGGCGAAGATACGCGAGGCGTTGACACCCAGCCCCTCGGCCATGTCGCGATTCTCGGCCGTCGCGCGCACGATGCGGCCGGTCTTCGTGCGCTGCAGGAACAGGCCCAAGGCAATAGCCAAACCAAGGCTCGCGGCAATGACCAGCAGATTGTAGGCCGGTACGCGCGTCCCCAGGATCTCGGCGGAGCCGTAAGCCATATAGACATCGTCCATCGTCCGCGGCGTCGCACCCCAGATGAAGCGGAAGATGTCCTGAAACATCAGCAGCAAGCCAAACGTCAGCAGGAGCTGGTAACTCTCGTCACGGCGGTAGACCGTGGACAGGATGCGCTCGATCGGCAGGCCGACCAGCCCAATCACCAGACCGGCAAGAATCAAGACCGGGAGGAACAACAACGGCGGCAGGCCGAGGCTCACGGCTGCAGCGACGGCCGAGATACCGAAGTAAGCCCCCAGTGCATAGAACGACCCGCAGGCGAGATTGACGATCTTCTGAACGCCGAACACGAGCTGAAGCCCGGCCGCCACCAGAAACAGGATGGCGGCGTGGAACGTCCCGCCGAGGACGATATCGACCAGCGCCATAGATGGTCAGACCGGCATCTTCGCCGTCTTGATCCACTCCCAGAAATCCGCCCCCGGCGGCTTCTGCAATTGGCTGGCTTGAAGGACATCGACCGAGGCCAGCGTCGGGAAGTCGTACTGGTTCTTGTTGGTCGACGGGCCTTGATAGAAGACCTGCTCGGCGATGCGATCGTTGCGGAAACGGCCCTTGCCGCCCAGGCTCTCGACCTCGACGCCGAGCATTGCTTCGCTCACCTTGTCCTGTGTCGGCCACTTGCCGCCCGCCTTTTGGGCTGCTTCGACACCGGCCTTGTAGGCCGCCAGGGCGAAATAGGCGCGGTCCGCCTCCCAGTGTGGCGCTTCCTTGTAGCGGTCCATGTAATCCATCACGAACGACTTCTGCAGCGCCGAGCCCTGCTCGTAGGCGAAGTAGAGCGTGTTGTGTCCGAAGATCACGCCTTCCGGCATGAACTCCTTCTTGAGCTGGTTGATCTGCCAGCCCGCCGCCGGCAGGACGACCTTGGTGCCGTCGAACAGGCCGGCCGCCGCCCCCTGCTTCATGAACACCGGCAGGTCCGCAAACAGCATGGACGAGAAGATGAGATCCGCCTTGGCAGCCTTCAGGGCTGCAATGTTCGAGGTGAGATCGAGCGTGCCGACCTTAGGCCATTGCTCGGCCACCACTTCGACCTCGACGCCGTAGCGCTTCAGGATCTGTCGGAAGGCTTCCCAGTTGTTGCGACCGTAGGAGTAGTCGGGGTTGATGCCGGCGATGCGCTTGAACTGGCCCTTGAAGTATTTGACCGCGAGCAGCGACGCCATCACCGCCTCGCATTCATTGTCGGTCGAACGGAAGACGTAGCGCGACTTGGGCATCACTTCCTTGACGCCGTCCTGCGTGGTGCCGTCCCACATGACGAGGAGCGCCTGCTCCTCCTCCGCTACCGGCGCGACGCCGAGGCTGACGCCGGTCGAGATCAGGCCATGGACGGCGTCGACCTTTTCCTGCAGCACCAGGCGCCGGAACCGCTCGATCGTGTCCTTTGGGTTGGTCTCCTCCTCGATCACCAGCTCGAACTTGCGGCCCGCGATCCCGCCTTCCTTGTTCATGCGCTCCGCCGCCCATTGAACGGCGCGGATGCCGCACTCACCTGCGGTGCCGGCGGCACCCGAGCGCGGCGCGAGAATGCCGATCTTCAGTGGCTTGTTTTGCGCAATCGCCGGCGAGAAAAGCTGCGGCATCGCGGCCGCAGCGATGCCGACGCCGGCCAGCTTCGAGAAGGCACGACGGGTGTGCTTCATGGCATTCCTCCCAAATCGACGAATTTGCGCCTCTGTCGTGCGCATCTGCCATATCATAAGTATATAAGAAACATCTCAGCAAGCGCATTCTGCCTGCAGAAGCAGCATTTGCTGCCCTAATAGATTGGTGATATGTCAGGACGGTATAGGTCCCTCGCACCGCGGAAAGACGGAGACGGCCCATGGAGATCACGACCAGCCCGATGACCGACCGGCAGCGGCAGTACCGCGCCACCTACAGGGAACGCATTGCCGGCTGGTACAATGGCTGGCTGCACGTCTTCGTCATCTACGTCATTGGATTGACGGCGCTTTTCATCTACGGCGCCAACATCGAGAGCCCGCGTTGGTGGGAATGGCTGATCGTGCCGATCACCTTCCTGGCGGCCAACTTCTTCGAATGGTGGATCCACCGCTACGTCATGCACCGGCCGTCGCAGATCAAGGCGTTCCGCGCGATCTACAATCGCCACACCTTGATGCATCACCAGTTCTTCACGGAGCAGGAGATGCGCTTTGCCAATCACAACGACTGGCGCGTCACCTTCTTCCCGCCCTATGCGCTGGTGACTTTCACTTTGATGTCGATCGTGCCCGCGATGATCCTGGGGTGGCTGATCTCCCCCAACGTCGGCTGGCTGCTGATCAGCACCACGACGTCGATGTATCTCATCTACGAGTTCATGCACTTTTGCTGCCACGTCGACGAGAACTGGTTCGTGCGCAACATGCCGTTCGTCAACACTATCCGCCGCCACCACACTGCCCATCACAATCAGTCGATCATGATGGAGCGGAACATGAACCTCACGTTCCCGGTCATGGACTGGCTGTTCGGAACCTCCGATCTCGAACGCGGCCTGCTCGGCCACCTCCTCAACGGCTACAGCACCCGGTTCGTGCGCCAGGATATGCGCCGGACGTCGCGCACACCGCGACCGTCGGCTACGGTACAGGCCGGCTCAATCGCACCAGCCGAGTAAGCGAGCGGAGGACAGCGATGCCCGTACGGATCAAACTGGCGCTGTCGGTCGTCACGGTGCTCGTGGCGATTGCCGCCTTCCTCTTCCAGCGCACACTGGGTCACGACCGGCTTCAGTATCTCGTGCTCTTTCTCGGCGCCTTCATGGTGTTTGCCATGTGGCTGTTCCCCGAAGTGAAGCGCGAAGAGACCGCCGGCGGCGTTCGGCGCGGTCAAGCCGCCCGGAAGTAAGCTAGCCCGTTACGCCGCCGCATTTGTCGGCCCGTGCGCGGGCTGTGCGATCGTTAAGCCAACTGCCGAAGAGGCCAGTGGCCCGCTGCCACGTCACCTGGCTCGACGTAGCATCGAGCTGCTTGACTTGAAATTCCGCATCGGCCCCGCTCCCGCTCGACAGCAGGATGCTGGAGCGCTGGACGGTTGGATAGATCTGCGGAGCGACGCGGAGTTCGCCGGCATACTGCGAGGCGATACAGTTCGTCAGCGTCTCGTAGGAACCTGGATAGGTCGCGGTCCACAGGACCTGACCATTCCGGAAGTCGTTGGGCATGCTGAAGGTCGCCGTATCGCTGGCGATACATCCTGGCGCCAGAGCCAATATCATCAATGCAAGTGCACGCCGCATATGATCTCCCCCCGTGACGAGCATAGAGCGCGATCCCGCGCGGCAAGTCCATCGCCGCAACCCGTCCGGCCGAAACTAACGCACCCCGGCAAGGAGAAAGGTGCTCGCCGGTCCGCCGATGGGCACAAACGCGCGTCTCCAGCCCGGCCCTGGGAGGGCTGCGGTCTAGTGATTGCAGCGGGGGGATAATGGCGGAGAGGAAGGGATTCGAACCCTCGATACGGGTTTACCCCGTATAACGGTTTAGCAAACCGCCGCCTTCGACCGCTCGGCCACCTCTCCGCAGCCCGCTCAGACCCCGGCGATCGATATATCCACGACGGATGCGCGGCGGTTCTAGCGGCGCGCGTCCCGAGTGTCAAACGAGTAGGCAATTTCGCTAGGTTTCTCAGGATCTTGGCATTGTTTACTTAATGCCCCCGCCCAGCCGTCAGACCAGGAAGACCCGCTCCTGCAGCTCGTCGGCGGCCTCCCGGGCTGCCTGCTGCGTGTCGGTCAGAAAGACGGCCAGCGAAAACATCAGCTCGAAAGGTGGCTCCCGGCCAACTTCCAGAAAGGCCAGAAATGTCCTGATCTGGTCCTCGAGATTGCCTTGCCGGTAGTTGGCAACACGCGACACCAGGAACTGCTGGAGATTGGCAAGGTCGAGCCGGTCGTGCGACGTCAGCCGCAACTCCCGCTGCGCCTCGTTGGCCTGCACCGCGGCCAGCGGTGGATGCAGCTCGAAGAGATTGTGCGTCAGCCTCAGCCGCAGGACGCGATCGGCAAAGGCTAGCGAAAAGGCATCCTGCAGGCGGTCGCGATCCGCCACGGCGAAACGACATCCTTCGATGCCCGACACGGCGGCGGCATGAACGAACGCCACGGCTTCGAGCTCGAAGCCCTCACCGCGATGCAGGCCGAACGGCCCCAGCCTGTTGCGCAAGCGCGCCATCAACGGCGCCACCACCCGATAGATATCGAGGGCGGCCGTCGGCAATGGCATCGCTTTCTTGAACAGCCACATGGCGCCTTCCCGCAGTCGGCAATCGTACCACAGCCCTCCTCTTTGCGTCCTCGCGTATGTCGTGCGACGGTGCGGGCCATGACCGCTTCCTCCTCGATCGACATGCTTCAGCGCCTGGTGGCATTCGACACCACCTCGCGCAATTCCAACCTCGACCTGATCAAGTTCATCCAGGGCTACCTGACCGACCATGACGTGCCGAGCACGCTGGTCCCGAACGAAGACGGCACCAAGGCCAACCTCTTTGCCACCATCGGCCCGGCGGCCGAGGGCGGCATCGTGCTCTCGGGCCACACCGACGTCGTGCCGGTCGACGGCCAGCCCTGGACGACCGATCCGTGGACGCTAACCGAAAAGCCGGACGGCAACCTCTATGGCCGTGGCACCTGCGACATGAAGGGTTTCATCGCGGCCTGCCTCGCCCATGTGCCCGCCCTCAAGAAGGCCAAGCTGAAAGTGCCGATGCACTTCGCCTTCAGCTACGACGAGGAGATCGGCTGCCTGGGCGCCCATTCGCTGGCCGAGAAGCTGGTCGGCAACGTGCCCAGGCCGCAGGCCGTGATCGTGGGCGAACCCACCATGATGGGCGTCGTCAATGCGCAGAATGCCGGTGGTGGCATCGTCGCCACGTTCACGGGCGTCGAGGCCCACTCCTCCATGACCCATCTCGGTGTCAGCGCCATCCACTTCGCCGGCGACTTCATCCACTGGCTGAACGAGCTGCAGGTCGAGTTGGCGCAGCGCAAGCGGAGCGATCTCGACACGGTACCCGGCCACACAACCATCAACGTCGGCATCGTGACCGGCGGTACGGCCGGCAACATCCTGGCCCGCGAATGCACGCTCAACTGGGGCTATCGCACCCTGCCCGGCGACGATCCCTGGGAGGTGCAGCGCCGCGCGGAAAAGTATGTCGCCGAGCTGCTGCTGCCCAAGATGAAGGCCAAGCATCCTGACGCCGACATCACCATCAAGCGCCGCTCCTTCGTGCCGGGCCTGCTGCCGCAGGAGAACGAGGAAGCCGCCAAGCTGGCGCTGCAATGGACCGGTGGCAATCGCACCTATGCCGTACCCTACGGCACCGAGGCCGGCATCTTCCGCAGCCACGGCATCCCGACGGTGATCTGCGGTCCGGGCGACATCTCGCAGGCCCACCAGCCCAACGAGTTCGTGGCACGCTCGCAGATGGATGCCTGCGATGTTTTTCTTGGCAAGATGATCGGCTGGGCGGAAAGGCAGTAGTCCCCTCCGCCCGCCCCGATGCCTTGATCAGCCCTCGGTCCGGCGCGTCGTCTCGTAGAGGAACCACACGCGCTGCTCGGCTTCATCGATCCAGTTCTCGATGAGGCTCGCAGTGGCGACATCGTTGTGCTCGTCGCAAAGCTCGTGAAGCGTGCGCATGCTGGCACAGAGCTGCTTGTTGTCGTCACGCAGCTCCGCCAGCATGTCGAGAGGCGTCACATAGTCGGCATCGTTGTCGAGCACACGTTGAAGACGCGAGATGTGGCCGATGGACCGGATGGTCGTGCCGCCAAGCTTGCGCACCCGCTCGGCAATCGGATCGCTCATCGCGTCGATCTGCGTCGCCTGTTCGTCGAGCATCAGGTGATAGTCGCGGAAATGCGGCCCCGAGATGTGCCAATGGAAATTCTTGGTCTTCCAGTAGAGCGCGGCGACGTCGGCCAGCAGCAGGTTCAGTCCGCCGGTCAGGTCACGGGTGGCGTTTTCGCCGAGGTCGGTCGGGGTGGCGAGCGCGACGGTCTTGCGTGACTTCGGATCCTTGCTCATGGCTGGCACTCCTGCGGGTACAGATGGCAACAGCGCGACCCTAGCGTGCTTTCGCGACGTGGTGAACCGGCTCCGATCAGAGGCCGGCGCAGACCGGCCTTTCCACGCGCAGAACACTCTCCTGGCCGAATCGCTTGACGTAAGTGTCGACGATCGACGCTACCTTTTTGTGATGGGCCGGTGCATCGAAGACGACGATGACGATGAGCTTACTGCTCTCACGCACAATGCGACCGGAGGCATCGCGGTACTGGCCACCGGTATCGACAACGCTGTGCCCGGCCGGAAACTGAGGCGTCACGATCTCCGTGACGAAGGACGCCCACTCGGCATCGCTCACCTGGCCGCCGGCGGGCTTGTCGCGCCCGAAGTAGAGGCTGACTTCGAGCGCAGGCTTAAGCGGAGCGGTGCAAACTGGTGGAGCGCCAGGCTGGGCGCAGGCCGATAGCAGGAGCAGAACCCCTGCCGCACCGGCCTGCGATGCCCGAGACGACATGCTCAGTTGAGATACGGTACCGCCATGCCCTTCGTGACAGCGGGGCGGGCGTTCACGATGTCGTACCAGCGCTTCACGTTGGGGAATTCGGCAAGGTTGACCGTGTGCCATTCGTGACGTGCCGCCCAGGGAAAGATCGACATGTCGGCGATCGTGTATTCCTCGCCGGCCACGAACGCCTTGCTGGCAAGCTGCCGGTCGAGCACGCCGTAAAGACGCTTGGCCTCGTCGACATAACGTTTGATGCCGTACTCGATCTTCGACGGTGCTGCGCGCAGGAAATGATGCGCCTGACCCAGCATCGGGCCGAAGCCGCCCATCTGCCACATGAGCCATTGCAGGGCGTCGTAACGGGCCACGCCCGTCGCCGGCAAGAATTTCGTCGTCTTGTCGGCGAGATAGATCAGGATCGCACCGGACTCGAAGAGCGAGTAAGGCTTGCCGCCCGGGCCGTCGGGATCGACGATCGCGGGGATGCGGTTGTTGGGGCTGATCCGCAGAAACTCCGGCTTGTGCTGTTCACCTTTGGAGATGTCGACCTTGTGCACGCTGTAGGGCAGCCCGCATTCCTCAAGCATGATGGAAATCTTACGGCCGTTCGGCGTGCCCCACGTGTGAAGCTCAATCATCTCTTCATCTCCCCCGTCGTTGCGAAAAGTTGTCGTCTCAGCCCCAGCTGTCGTCGCCGCCGCCGTCGTCGAACGAAGCCGTGTCGTAGTCATCCTGCTGCATTCCAGCATCCTGATCATAGGCCTGCTGCTGATCCTGCTGAGGTGACTGGGATGCGTCGGGTGGCATCAGCTCGGACGGCGTCTGCGGCACGGCTGCCTGTTGGCTGCTCCCACCCTGGCTGAAGGGGTTGGAGCTACCGCCCATCAAATTGCGGATACCTTCGAAGAGCAACGCGCCGCCCGCAACACCGGCCGCGGTCGCCATCGCCGTACGCAGGAAGCCACCGCCGCCAGCGCCCTGCTGCCCCACCGCAGCCTGCAACGGAGAACGCGTCGACGGAACCGAGGGCCGCGGCGCGGGCGCTTGTGGGGCTGATTGTGCCGCCCCCCAGGGGCCGATCTTCGGGGCGCTGCCCAAAAAACCACCAGCGGCCGCAGCCGGCGCAGCGGCGGCCTTCGCCTCAAGCTCGGCGATACGCTCCTGTGCGCCCTTCAGCGCCTGCTCCTGAACAAGCACGGTCTGCACGAGGAGATATGCGGATGCTGGCTGGCGTGCCACGAGGTCGCGGATCAACGCGTCCGCCTCGGCGTCGCGCGGCTGGGATTCGAACGGCTGCAGCCGACCGAAAAGCCCCGTGATAAGTTCACGTTCTTGATTCTGCATGACAGTGCCTCCTGCCCCTTTGGTTCAAGGAGCACCGCCAACGTGGTTGCCCGTCCGCCGAGCGTCAAGAGCGGCCGGATTGATTACATCTTTGTAAAGTCCCGATAAAGGACTTGCTCCCGCTATTCGATCACCTTGCGATACGAACGCTTGGCCGCAACCTTGCCGTCCCGCATGGTCATGACATCGCAGGCTTGGAAGCTCACAGGCCTGCCATCGGGCGAAGTGCCAGCAACCAGCAGCTCCAGCACGATCAGGTCGGGGCCGAAACTGCAACGCGCCAGTTCGTAGCGAATATCCGGCATGGTCCTGAACGCGTTGGCGATTGCCGAGCGGATGGCCGCCGCACCTTCGAAACGCGCGCCATAGGGTTCCGGGCCTCTGGGAATCTCCCAGAGGCAATCCTCGCTCATCAGCGCCATCGCGCCGTCGACATCATGGTCGTTCCACGGGCTCATGAAGCGTCTCACGAAGCCTTCGTCGTAGATCGTCATGCTCACTCTCCGTCAGACGCGCGTGAAGTCCATGATCCAGTTCGTTTCCCAGTCGCCCCCTTCATTGGGCAGGAAGGCCTGCTCCCAGCGTGCCGATGCCGACGTAATGCGCGACCAGAGGAAGCGGACCTTGATCGCATGGCCGTCATGGATGTCCTCACCCTCGAAGGTGCCTACGCCGTCGACGAACCGACCATGCACCGGCGGGAAGATCTGCCCCGGATAACGGCTGTCGAGCCAGTAGATCGACCAGGACTCCTTTTCGGGATCGTAGGTCCGCAGGCTGACACCGGCGTAGCGGCCTGATGGCAGTTGGATATCGTCGTCGTCCATGTTGGCGAGGCCACCGAGGATCTTGCGCATCGAGCTGGTGCCAGGAAACTCGATCCACTCCGTGCAGCCGGCGAGTCGGCGACGCAGATAGCGGTGATGAACAGTCCAATTGCCGACGAGGAAGTCGAAGGCGGCTTGTTGCGACATGACGGTCTCCCTTGATTGATGGGAGCAACGTCATACGGCTCTATACCTGACAGAATACGTCATGAATTTCTGCTAATCTGCAGCACATGCGTGGCAGCCGGCTGCTTTCCATTCTGATGACCCTGCAGACCCGCGGTCGCACCACGGCAGAAGCGCTGGCTGCGCAGTTCGAGGTCTCGGTGCGGACGATCTATCGGGACATCGATCAGTTGAGCGCTGCCGACGTGCCGGTCTACGCCGACCGCGGTCCCGGCGGCGGCTTTCAGCTTCTCGACGGCTACCGCACCCGGCTGACCGGCCTCTCGCCAGCCGAGGCCGAGACCCTGTTCCTGGCCGGCCTCCCCGGCCCTGCCGCCGAACTGGGGCTTGCCGACGCGATGGCCACAGCCCAGTTGAAACTCACCGCTGCCCTGCCTGAGCGGACACGTGCAGGCGCCCGGCGCATTGCTGCTCGCTTTCACCTCGATCCGGTCGACTGGTTCCACGGCACCGAAACGGCACGTCTCCTACCTGCCCTCGCCAAGGCGGTATGGGACGAGACCTCGGTCGACATCCGCTATCGGCGCGGACAAGGTTCGGTGGCGCGGCAGCTCAAGCCGCTCGGCCTCGTTCTGAAGGCCGGCACCTGGTATTGCGTCGCCGCCGTTGGCGAGCAGACGCGTACCTATCGCGTCGCCCACATCCTGGAGCTGACCTCGACCGGAGACGGTTTCGAGCGGCCGAAGGATTTCGACCTCGTTCGCTACTGGACAGCGTCGACACGTGCCTACGAAGTCGGCGTCTATCGCAGTCACGCGACCCTGCGCGTGTCGGCAATCGGCCTGGAACGGCTGGAGCCACTGGGTGCCGCCGTCCAGCAGGCGGCGCGCGAGTCGGCTGAGCCGACGGACGCCGACGGATGGGTCAAGGTCACCATCCCGATCGAATCCGTCGATCAAGCAGCTCTCGACCTGTTGCGTCTGGGAAACGAAGGCGAGGTGCTGAAACCCGTGGCACTACGGCGGCGCATCGCCCGCACGGCCGACGAGATACGCCGCCGGAACAGCTAGCGGACGACCGAGGCGGTCTGACCGAACAGCACCTTGCGTTGTTCCTCGGTCTGGGTACCGGGCTTTTGGCGAAGGTCGGCGCCGGCCGCCTGTCCCTTCACCACTGCCGGTCGCTTGCCGGTCGCTTGCCGGTCTCCACGAACCACGTCTTGAGGTTCGGGAAATCATCGAGCTTCTGTCCGAAGTTCTTGTAGCCGACGATCCATGGCCAGATCGCCATGTCCGCGACTGAATAATCGCCGGCGACGAACGGACGATCCGCAAGGCGTTTGTTCAACACGCCGAACAGCCGATTGACCTCGTTGCTGTAGCGCTGCTGACCATAGGCGAGCTGTTCGGCCGGTGTGAATTGCGGCGCGTAGAGATTGAAGTGGCCGGCCTGTCCCGCCATCGGGCCCAGACCGCCCATCTGCCAGTTGAGCCACTGCAGTACTTCGTACCTGCCGCGCAAGTCCTTCGGGAGAAACTTACCCGTCTTCTCGGCAAGGTACTGCAGGATCGCGCCCGACTCGAAGACCGAGACAAGTTCGCCGCCGCCCGGTGGCTCGTGATCGACGATTGCGGGCATGCGGTTGTTCGGGCTGATCCTGAGGAACTCGGGCTTGAACTGATCGCCCGCACCGATGTTCACCGGCACCAGCCTGTAAGGCAGGCCGCATTCCTCAAGCATGATGGAAATCTTCCAGCCGTTGGGCGTCGGCCAATAGTACAGGTCGATCATGGCATCTCTCTCCTCGGGGCGAAGCAGGCACCGACGCTAGATCATCCGACGGAGCGGGCGAAACGAGGAAGCCTCATTAGGCCCATGAGGAAATGGTTGCGCCACCGTCCAGACAGTCGAGAATGCCGGCAACAAGGACACCCGGAGGATACGACCTATGGCGATCTCGCTTTACGAGCTCAGCGTCACCAATTTCCTGCAGACATTGGGTGGCGTGGAGGGCTTCCTCGGTCGCGCCCTCACCCATTTCCAGGAGCAGAAAGCCGACTTGAACGAAGTCGTCGAAGCGCGGCTGGCGCCCGACATGCTGCCGTTCAAGTTTCAGCTTCACTCCGTCATACATCATTCCCTGGGCGCCATCCGCGGCGTGCAGGCCGGCGTCTTCAAGCCGCCGGCACCTGTGCCGGCGCTCGACTATGCCGGCATCCAGAAGGCGGTGACCGAGGCCCGCGAAGCCCTGCAGCAGCTCAAGCCCGACGAGGTGAACAACCTCATGGGCAAGGATGTCGTCTTCGAGATCGGCGACCGTAAGCTGCCGTTCACGGCGGAGAGCTTCCTGCAATCCTTCTCGCTGCCCAACTTCTATTTCCATGCCACGACCGCCTACGACATCCTGCGTCACAAGGGCGTGCCTCTCGGCAAGCGCGACTTCCTCGGCCGGATGCGCATGAAGGGCTGACACCTTCGTCCGGCGGAGGGCGACCATGCAGTTTGGACTGTTCGGCGGAGCGCGGACCAAACCCGCGGTCGGCCTCGAAGACAGCCAGGGCTACGAGAGCTTTATCGAATATGTGATCGAGGCGGACCGGCTGGGCTTCCGCCAGCTCTTCATGGTCGAGCACCATTTCACCGGCCACGGACAGGTCTCCGCCTCGATCACCGTCCTGGCCTACCTCGCGGCCAGGACGAAGAACATCCGCCTCGGCACTGCCGTCGTCGTCCTGCCCTGGCACAATCCCGTACTGATCGCCGAGCAAGTGGCCACGCTCGACCTGCTGACCGGTGGGAGGGTCGATTTCGGTGTCGGCAAGGGCTATCGCCAGGCCGAGTTCGACGGCTTCTGCATTCCCATGGCCGAGGCCACGGAGCGCTTCGACGAGGCCATGGAGGTGATCCGCAAGGCCTGGACGGCAGATGGCCGCTTCAGCCATCACGGCAAACGCTGGCATTACGACAATATCCTCGTCGAGCCTGCGCCGGTGCAGCGCCCTCACCCGCCGCTGTGGCTGGCCGCCGGCAGTCCGGACAGTGTCCGTCGCGCTGCCCGCGAGGGATACCATTTGCTGCTGGACCAGCTTGCCCAGACCGACCAGATCGCCCGGCGCATCGTGATCTTCCGCGAAGAATGCGAGCGCGTCGGGCGCGTCTATCATCCCGGCCTGGTGGCGACGGCGCGCGCCCTGCAGATGATCCATCACGAAAGCGAGCGGGCAGCGGCCTACGAGACACGCAAGCGCGTGATCGGCGTCATTGGCGATCTGGCCCGAGACAAGCTGCCCGACCGGATCGAAGACGACACTGCGGCGCTGCTCGGCCGGCCCGAGGAAATCGTCTCGCGTCTACAGGAACTGGAGGCGGTCGGCGCGACCAACATCCTGCTGGTCGATCCCAATGCCTCGCTGGCCAACCTGCGCGCCTTTGCACGCGAGGTCATGCCCGCACTGCAACCGGAGCGAAGCCTCGCCGTCCGATGACACCACCTCGAATTCCGGGCTAGGATCGTCCGCCAAGACAAGAAAATCGGGAGGAAGGTTCATGCTCATCAAGCGTCGCACCTTCGGCAAGCTGGCAGCCGCTGCAGGTGCCGGTACGAGCGCGTTTGGCTCGGCTCATGCCCAGGCCAAGCCGTTCACCATCGGCTTCGGCATGGCGCTGACCGGAGGCCTGGCGCCCAACGGCAAGGCCGCGCTGCTGGCCCTGCAGATCTGGGAGCAGGACGTCAACGCGCGCGGTGGCCTGCTTGGCCGACCGGTAAAGCTTGTCTACTACGACGACCAGTCCAATCCGTCGAACGTCCCCGGCCTCTACACCAAACTCATGGATGTCGACAAAGTCGATATCGTGACCAGCGGCTACGCCACCAACATGGTCGCCCCGGCGATGCCTGTTGTCATGCAGCACGATCGCACTTTCTTCGCGCTCCTGGGTCTGGCGGTGAACAGCGAGTTCAAATACTCGCGCTACTTCTCGATCACGCCGACCGGCGGGCCCAAGCCCAAGGAATCGTTCGCCGAGGGTTTCTTCGCGGTTGCGATGGAGCAGACGCCCAAGCCGCAGACCCTGGCCATCACCGGCGCCGACGCCGAGTTCCCGCGCAACGCATTGGACGGCGTGCGCAACCAGGCCAAGCAGTACGGCTTGAAGATCGTTTACGACAAGACCTACCCGCCTTCGACGGCCGACTACACGCCGATCATGCGCGCGGTCGCGGCGACCAATCCCGACATCTTCTTCGCAGCCTCCTACCCGCCCGACTCCGTCGGGATAATCCGCGCCACGCATGAGATCGGCTTCAAACCCAAGATGTATGGCGGCGGCATGGTCGGCCTGCAGGCGACTGCCATCAAGACGCAACTCGGGCCGCTCCTGAACGGCATCGTCGTCTACGACTTCTGGCTGCCTTGGGCAGGCTTCGCGACGGACGAGGGTCGGGAATTCCTGAAGAAATACCAGGCGAAGTCTGCCGAAGCTGGCGTCGATCTGCTGGGCTACTACCTGCCGCCGTTCGGCTATGCGTTGGGCCAGGTCGTCGAACAGGCGGTCAAGGGTGCCGGCAGTGCCGACGACGCGAAGCTGGCCGAGTTCGCCCGCAAGAACGTCTTCAAGACCGTGGTCGGTGACATCAAGTTCAATACCGAAGGCGAATGGGAGCAGGCGCAGGTCGTCGCTGCCCAGTTCCAGGGCGTGAGTGGCAACGGCGTCGACCAGTTCCGTGATCCCAAGACGGAAGTGATCCTGTGGCCGACCAAGTACAAGACCGGCAACATCATCTATCCGTACGACCCGAAGAAGTGACGTTCTAGGCGCCCAAATAGAACTCGCGTATCAGCTCGTTGTTGCTGAGCGCTTCGGCGGAGTCGCCGGTGAAGGCGATGCGGCCGTGGACGATGACGTAGCCACGGTCGGCAATGCGGATAGCCTGGGTGAAGTTCTGCTCGGCCATCAGGACCGTGAGATCATACCCTTCCTTCAGCTCCTTGATCTTGTCGATGGTGCGCTTGACCAGCAGCGGCGCCAGTCCGACCGAGGGCTCGTCGATCAACAGGATGCGCGGCGCCGACATCAACGCCCGCGCAAGGGCCAGCATCTGCTGTTCGCCGCCACTCATGCTGCCGGCAAGCTGGCGCGCACGCTCCTTCAGCCGAGGAAAGGTCTCGAAGCAGAAGTCGAGATTGCGCTGGATGGCCGAGCGTGCCTTGGGCCGGAAGGCGCCCAGCAGCAGGTTCTCGGTCACCGTGAGCTTGGGGAAGAGCCGCCGTCCCTCCGGAACAAAGGCAATGCCGAGGTCGACGATTTCCTCCGTCGAACGGCCGATCAGTTCGTGCTCCACGTCGTCGATGGACGCGCGGATGCTGCCCGCCACAGGCTGCACGATGCCCATGATGGATTTCATCAGGGTCGACTTGCCGTTGCCGTTGGTGCCGAGCAGCGCCACCGTCTCCCCGGCCCCGACCTGGAGCGAGACATCCTCGAGCACACGCACGGCGCCATAGCCCGCGTCGACGTTGGCGACGGTGAGGCTACTCGCCAAGGTAAGCCCTCACGACGTCGGGGTTGCGCACGACCTCCTGCGGAGGACCGTCGGCGATCTTACGACCTGCCACCAGCACCGCGAGGCGCTGAGAGAATTCCATCACTGCCCGCATGATGTGTTCGATCATGATCACGGTGACGCCCTGCCCGTTCAGCCGGATCAGCAACGCAATGATCTCGTCGACTTCGGCGTGACTGAGGCCGGCCATCGCTTCGTCCGCGATCAGCAGCTTGGGATCGGTCGCCATGGCACGGGCAAGTTCGAGCTTGCGCATCTCGATCTGTGTCAGGTCGCGCGGCCGCAAGTCCGCCTTGTCCGCCAGGCCGACCTGGCTCAGCAGTTCCAGACAACGTGTTTCGATTGCGCCAGCGCCGACCCCAGCCCCCGGCCGGGCATTCACTGTGTAGAGAATGGGAATACGCACGTTCTCGATCAGCGACAGGCTGCCGAAAGGACGCGGCAACTGGAAACTGCGCGCCAGACCGCGCCGCGTGCGCTGGTGTGCGGACAAGCCGTCCAGCGCTTCTTCGCCGAATCGCACGCGGCCGCTCTCGTTGCGCAAGGTGCCACAGATGCAGTTGACCAGGGTCGACTTGCCCGACCCGTTGGGTCCGATCAGGCCGAGCCGCTCGCCCTGCTGCACGTCGAGGTCGATCGCCTCCAGCGCCACGAAGCCGCCGAAGCGTTTGCCCAGGCCTTCGACCCGCAGCAGCGCGGTCATCGCTTCTTCCTCTGGAACAGGCCGACGATGCCTTGCGGCGCCAGGATCACGAAGGCCACCATCAGCACACCCGCGACCAGGACGTTGACGGCCGACGAGATCGTCACCCGCAGATATTCCTGCAATCCGCCGACCAGGATGGCGCCCACCACCGGCCCCAGCCAACTCGACGTGCCGCCGATCAACGGCATGGCGATGGCGTTCACCGCGTAGTTCAGGTTGAAGCCCGAAGCCGGGTCGAGATAGGTCACGTAGAAGGGCAAGGGCGCACCGGCCATGCCCATGAATCCGCCGGACAGGCCGGTCGCAATCAGCTTCAGCCGCAGGGTCGGCACACCGGACGCTTCGGCCGCCCCCTCGTCATCGCGGATGGCGGCAAAACCATAGCCCAGAGCCGAGCGCTCGATGGCCCGCGCCGTCGCCAGCACGATGACGCAGAGTCCCAGCATGATCAGGAAGAGGTACTGGACGTATTCGCCCCCGATCAGCGGCGCGATGCGAGGGCGCAGCACATAGGCGCCCCGCGCGCCGCCGACGAAATCCCAGTTGGTGATCAGGGTCTGGACCACAACGGCCAGCGCCAGGGTGGCAATGGAGAAGAACACGCCCCGCAGACGCAGGGTGAGATAGCCGGTGCCGAGGCCGACCAGGCCCGCCATCGCCCCGCCGATCAGGATCATCAGCGGCAGCGGCATGGCCGGCACGAGCTTGTTCAGCACCACCGTCGAATAGGCGCCGATGGCAAAGAAAGCCGTGACGCCGAAATTCACGTATCCGGTATAGCCACCCAGAATGTTCCAGGCCGTCCCCAGCACGATGTACTGCAGCACCACATAGCCCATGAAGAAGGCATAGGAACTGCCGAACCAGCGGCCGGCCGCAAAGATCGCGCCGGCAATGGCGATCAATATCAGGATGAAGGGCAACCCGCGCAGCCCTGTGGCCGTCCCGCTCGTGGCGGTCCTATCGGCCAAGGATACCACTGGGCCGCACTGCCAGAGTGATGAGCAGGATGCTGAACGCGACCGCGGGAGCCCAGGAAGGCCCGAAGAAGGTCGCGGTCAGGCTTTCGGCGATGCCGAGCGTCATCGCCGCGATCACCATGCCTGGAAAGCTGCCCAAGCCGCCCAGCACACAGATGGCGAAGACACGGCCGATATATTCGCGCCCGATCGAGGGTTCCACAGGCTGGATGATGATCAGGAAAGCGCCAGCCAACGACGCCGTCGCGATCGAAAGACCGAAGGCGATACGCTTGATCTTGATCGGGTTGGCCGCCATCAGGCGCAGCGCGAGCTGGTCCTGCGCCACCGCCTGGATGGCCCGGCCGATGAAGGTGCGCGACAGGAAGAGCTGCAACACCGTCACCATAGCCATCGACACCAGGAAGGGCACGAGAAGCCGTAACGGAAGATCGAACAGGCCGAGATTGATCGTGGCGCCGATGTAACGCGCCTGCACCGTCCGGTAGTCGACGCCGAAGACCAGCACCAAAGCGACTTCGGTGATGAACAACAAGCCGAAGAAGAACGACAGTCCGCGAATCGACTGATCGTCACGCCGCTCGAAGGCGACGTAATAGACTTGATAGGCCAGCATGCCGAGAAAGTAGAAGGCTGGCATGGCGATCAGCGCCGCCAGGATCGGGTCGATCCCCAGCACGGTATTCCCGAGGAAGGCGACGTAGGAGCCGAGCAGGATGAAGGCTGGATGGGCGATGTTGACGACGTCCAGCAAGCCGAACGAGATCGCCACTCCGATCGAAACCGCCGCATAGAAGCCGCCGAGCAAGAGCCCAGAAATCAGCGCATTGAGCAGTAGATCGAGCGAAGCGTCCATCGAGCCTGCTCAATCCGCCATCGTCACGGCCAGGACTGGAGCCTGCTCCGACATCGGCATTCCCTCCCCAGGGATCCAGGGCGTGGCGATATTTCGCCTACGCCGTCTCAGTGTGCCGACAGTCCGCGCGGTTGCCTAGCGGTCTTTTCGGATTCCCGACTCAGTTCACCATCGCCTGATAGACGAGATCGCGCATCAGGTAGCGATAGCGCAGCCGCGCCTGTGGCGACTGCATCATGAACACGACATACATCCGCTCCCGCGGGTCGTGCCAAAAATAAGTGCCGTAGGCGCCGCCCCAAAAGTAGTCGTTGGGCGATCCTGGCAGCGGGTTCACGCCCTGCACGTTGCGCACGGCAAATCCCAATCCGAAGCCCTGCCCCTTGGCAGCGCTGGGCTCCAGCGCCTCGAAGCGAAACATGTCGGCGCCCATCTTGATGTCAGGCGGCAAGGCGTCGGCCGTCATCAGGTCGATGGTCTTGCGCGAGATCAGCCGCACGCCATCGAGCTGGCCACCATTGGCGAACATCTGGAGGAAGCGCGCATAGTCGGCCGCCGTCGAAACCATGCCGCCGCCGCCCGAGCGCCAGGTAAACTTCTCAGTAATGTCGGGGATCGGCGGCATCTCGTTCTTCGGCCCCTCCTTCATCGGCCGCGCGCCGCGTGCCTTCTTGTCGGCCGATACCTCGAAGCCAGTGTCTCCCATCTTGAGCGGCTTGGTGATGCGCTCCTCGATGAACTTGTCGAGCGGCATCCCCGAGGCAACCTCGACGACACGGCCCAGCACGTCGGTCGACATGGAATATTCCCAGGTCGTGCCCGGCTGATAGAGCAGCGCCAGCTTCGCGAGCTTGTCCGCCATCTCGGCATTGGTCTGGCTGCGGTCGTTCACCTTCATGTCGAGATAGGATTGCTTGACCGGATTGGCGCCGGCCGCACCGTAGGTCAGGCCCGACGTGTGGCGCATCAGGTCGTGCACCGTCATCGGACGGAATTGCGGCAGCAGCACCTGCTCGACCGTGCCGTCGGCATTCTTCTTCTGGGCGGCGACCTTGGTGTCGGCGAAGGCCGGAATGTACATCGACACCCTGTCGGCCAGAGTGAGCTTGCCCTCCTCCATCAGCATCATGGCTGCGAGCGTCACGATCGGCTTTGTCATCGAGGCGATGCGAAAGATCGTGTCGTTGGTCATCGCCACCTTGGCTTCCTTGTCGCGGAAGCCGTAGGACTCGAACAGAACGATCTTGCCGTTGCGCGCGATCAACACCACGGCACCCGGCAGCTCGTTATTCTTCACGCCGTCATTCAGGCGGTCACTGAGCCGTTTCAGCCGGGTCGAGAGAAAACCCACCTCCTCTGGCGACTGGACCTTGGGGATACCTTGTGCGCTGGCTGGCAATGCTGTGCCGAAGGCCAAAGGAATGGCAACGGCCGCAGCGGCAGCCACGCGAAACAACGTCATACGCTCTCCTCCCGAACTTATTTCCATCAAAGCAAAACGCCCCCGCCGACGCGAGGGCGTTTCTCCAGGCCGTTTCGACGATCAAGTCACCGCGATCGGGCCACCATTCGATCCCGTCGCGCCCTTGATGGGGGCTGGCGAGAAGATATAGGCGAACTGGTACTTGCGATCGGCAATCAGAGCCGTGAAGTCCAGGTTCTCGTGGTTGAAAATGCCGTTCTTGCAGATCAGCTCGGCATGCACCGCGAAGGCCAGGTCCTTGTTCGGATTGGGCACGACCTCGGTCGCCCACTGGTCGGCGCCGGTCAGGCATACGCCCTTGTCGACGCACCACTTCGCCACTTCGAGGCCGATGCCGGGTTCGCCGCTGTTGAACTTGTCGTTGTTCTTCAGCCAGAGCTTGCCCCAGCCGGTATTGAAGAAGACAGCATCGCCTTCCTTGATATCGGCTTCCTGCATGTTCTGTTTCTGAAGGGCGGCACGCAGGTCGGCGACAGTGATCTCCTGGCCTGCCTCCATCATGTTGCCTTTCACGGCTTCGACATCGAACAGATGGCCGCGCGTGAAGAACGGCTTCACGTGTTCGATACCGAGCTTGGTGAGGCCATAGGCGGTGGCCATCTCCTGCTCCGTGATGCCGTTGTAGTAACGCATCTCGTTCTTGTCGCCGTCCTTGCCCATCTGGATGCCGATATGTCCAAGACCGTCGAATTGCGTGCCGGTCTGGCCAATTTCGGTGGCCAAGAATTCGTCATGATAGATGAGTTTGTTCGCGCCATATGGACCGCCGGTCGGTGCGCCAGGAATGCGCATCGTGAAGGCGCGCTCGCCGAACTTGGGCATACCCGATTCGTACATGCGGCCGATGCGATAGACCTTGCCGTCCTTGATCAGCTTCACCGTGTCGAGGACCTTGGCCGGCGTCATATGGTTGGACGCACCGGCCTGGTCGTCCTTGCCCCACTTGGGGTGCGGCCACCACGGCTTGTCCGAAAGTGCCGGCGCCTGGGCAACCTGCTGGGCATGGGCAGCGCCCGCGACCAGTGCACCGGCCGCGACCGCGCCGCCGACCAGCCCGGCGGTGAGGAACGCCCGGCGATCGTCATCGACCTCAAGGGACGACGACTTGAGCCCTTCCTTGTCCTTCAGGTATCTCGAGTCCATGGACGCTCCTCCTTTTATTGATTGATGCCCGAAGCGTCGTGCCGTCTCATTGGAGCGTCAAGAAGAACCGGCATTGTTACCTTATTACATATGCATTTTACGGTGGACCCGCCTCATGAGTCTGTTTGATCGCGACAAGTCGGCCGAGCGCCTGCCGGTTGCATTGATCACCGGCTTTCTCGGCAGCGGCAAGACTACGCTGCTGAACCGCGTTCTGGGCGACAGCCGCATGGCGCGCAGCCTGGTGCTGGTGAACGAATTTGGCGAGGTCGGCCTCGATCATCTGTTCATGGAACAGGTCGGCGGCGACATGGTGCTCCTGCAATCGGGATGTGTTTGCTGCACCATCCAGGGCGACCTTGACCGCACCCTCCGCGACATCGCCAAACGACGCGCGGCCGCAGAAACACCGCCCTTCGACCGCGTGCTGCTGGAGACGACCGGCCTCGCCGATCCGGCGCCCATTCTACAGTTGCTGCTCAATCATCCCATGATCAGCCACGACTATCGCCTCGATGGCGTCGTCACGACGGTCGACGCCGTAAACGGCGCGCAGCAGCTCGATGAACATGCGGAAGCGGTGAAACAAGCGGCCGTCGCCGACCGCCTCTTGATCAGCAAGACCGATCTTGCCGACATCGCCGCCAGCGCCCGGCTGCGGGCACGCCTGGAGGAGCTCAATCCGGGTGCGGCGCTCTACGAGATCGTCCAGGGCGACATCGACCCGGCGCTGCTCTTCGACTCAGGCCCGTTCGATCCGGCCGGCAAGGGCGACAAGGTGCTGGCCTGGCTCAATGCCGAGGCCCATGGCCATGGGCATCAACACGATGGCCATGAACATCACCACCATGACCGCTCGCGGCACAACGAGCATATCGGATCGTTCTGCCTGACCTTCGAGGAGCCGCTCGACTGGGATTTCTTCAATCGCTGGCTGATGGCGGTGCGCGCCTCCTGGGGCGACCAGCTGCTCCGGGTCAAAGGCGTCCTGAACATCGCGGGCGAGAGCCAGCCGCTGGTGATCCATGGGATGCACCGGACCTTCCATCCTCCCACCTTGCTCGCACGCTGGCCCGACGCCGACCACAGATCACGTTTGGTGTTCATCACCCGCGACCTCGATCGTGCGAGCGTCGAGGAAAGCTGGAAGCAGATGATGGAAGAGGCCTGACTCTCCTCTTCCGGCGACCATGTCCGAAATCCGCCAGACCGGAGTCTGCTGCCGCACCATGTTCCCCTCACCCACAGAGGAGCGACAACATGGCGACCCTGAAGAAAGAGATTCCCGTCACCGCCGGCGCCGCGCCGGTCTGGCATGCACTGCGTGACTTCAGCGCCGTCCACACGAAGGTTGCGCCGGGCTTCCTGACCGGTCTGGAGATGGATCGAGGCGATCGTGTCCTGACCTTCTTCAACGGCATGGTGGCCCGCGAACGGCTGGTCACGCTCGACGACGAGAACTGCCGGCTGGTCTATGCCGTCATCGAAGGTCAGGCGAGCCACTACAACGCGGCTGTCCAGGTCTTTCCCGAGGGCGCTGGCAGCCGGATCGTCTGGACGATCGACCTGCTGCCCGACGAACTCGCCCCCGCGATCGGTATGTTGATGGATGCAGCGGCGATCGCCATGAAGAAAACGCTGGCGACCGCCTGATTGCCGTTCCTAGGCCGCGTCCTGCTTGGGCAGGACGTCTTCGTACGTCTTGAAGCCCGGCAGCTTCTCGACCCTCGCCATCCACGCCTTGATATTGGCGTAGGGACCGAGGTCGATGCCGCCTTCGCCGGCATAGGCGACGTCGCCATAGACCGCGACGTCGGCAATGGTCGCTTCGTCACCGACCAGGAATGACCTGGTGAGCGCGCTATCGAGCACCTTCAGCGCATCGTTCGCGAGCCCCGTGTAGAGCTGGTAGACGTTGTCGTCGGCCTTCATGAAGCCGCGCTTGATGGCGCGAGGGCGATAGACGTTCGGCGCCAGCCGGTCATACTCCCAGAACAGCCACTCACGAACGCGCGCTTTCTCTTCGGCGGTCTTGCCCCCCATCTTGCCGAACTTGTCGGCGAGATAGAGCAGGATCGAGCCGGACTGGCAGAGCTTCAGGTCGCCGTCGACCAGCGCCGGCACCTGGCCGAAGCGATTGACCGCGAGATAGTCCGGCTGTTTGTGCGCACCGGCGCGCAGGTCGACATGCTTGTAGGCAAAGGGCTGCCCCATCAACGACAGCGCCAGCCCCGCCTTGTAGGTCGGGCCGCTCAACCAGATGCCGTAAAGAGTAATCTTGGACATTGCTTCTCCCTTAAAGGAGCCGCAGCATCGCACTTGAGCGCAGGCTGGTTAAGCCTGTATGAGCGGGCATGACAATCTCGGCACGCGATATCGACCACCTCTCCCTGACCCTTTCCGACCCCGAAGGGGCAGTCCTGAAGCTGACTCAGCTCGGCTTCAACCTCACTCCCGAGGGCGTGGAGCCGCGCTGCATCTGCTTCCAGCCGGATCGCGACGACATCCCGAACTACATCGAGCTGCTGCAGGGTGACCCGGACGTAATCGCACTGGCAATGAATGTCGCCGAGCTCGAAGGCGAGGAACGCACGCACGCCTGGGAGACTGAGGACGGCTTCGAAGTCGATGCCGGCGTCGTGGTCGGCGAGAGCGACGGACCGCTTCCCTGGTTTCCGGTCAAACACGAAACGCCGGATGCCTTCATGGAGCCGGAATGGATCGTCCACCCCAACGGGGCCCTTGGCATGATGGCAATTCATGCCGTCGCCGAGAATCCCAGGGAGACCGCCAAGGCGCTCAAGGCGGGTTACGGCGGAAATCTCGAGGAAATCTTCGACGGCTGCATGCTGCTGAAGACCGGCTCGGTGGAACTGCTGATCTGGTCGCCGCTCGCCTACCAGCTCGAATACAAGGCGCTGGAGGTCATGGCGCCCGGCGACCTGCCCGCAATCGTCGGCGCCGCCGTCGCCATCGAGCGGTCGCGCCCGCTACAGGCCCTGCTGCGCGCCAACAACGTGCCCTTCGCCTTGACCGAAGGCGACCGCGTGCTGGTGGCGCCGGAGCAGACCGGCGGGCTGATGATCGAGTTCATGCCGCAGAACTAAAGGCGTGCGTCAGAACGCAGGCACCGGCGCCTGCGGCACGTCCTTCCAGAAGTCGGGGTCGTGGCCGAAGAAGAGTCTGGCCCCGCCCTTCTCCAGTGCCTCCAGGCGGTCGAGCGAGGCGAGCATCTGCTCGCGGTCCCAGACGAACCGTGGCAGCCGGCGTTCCCGCAGGGTGCGGCAGAAATAGCAGGCATCGCCGGTGATCACGATTTCACCGGCCTCGGTCCGCACCTTCAGCGACTGGTGGCCGGGCGTGTGGCCGTAGGTCGGAATGCAGACCACGCTGCCATCGCCGAACAGGTCGTGTTCGCCTTCGACCTGCATCACCTTGTGGCCATGGTCGAAGTCGGCGCGAAAGAAGCCGACCTTTGCCGCGGTCTCGGGATCCTGCGCGGCCTGCCATTCACGCTTCTGCACGACCATGGTGGCGTTGGGCACCAGCTCGTTACCGCCGGCATGGTCGAAATGCAGGTGCGAGTTAACGACGAAGTCAATCTTGCCGGGATCGCGATCGATCGCTTCGAGGCGCGACTTGACGTCGTCCTGCGGCCCGTACTGCTCGAAGCCGAAGATGCGTGCCACCCGCTCGCCTAGCCGTCCAGCCGCATCGCTGCGGCATTGCGGATGCATGCCGGTATCGAACAGCGCGCGGCCCTTGGGGTGTTCGATCAGATAGGACGGGATCGGCAGGGCGACCTGGCCGTCCTCACCCTCGATCATGTCCTTCAGCCGGCCGACAAGCCGGCCGCAGGTCATGGCGTAGAGCTTCGCCGTCATCATTCCTCCCCTGTCACCGCGTCGGCGACGCCAACACATGTCTCTCCGCCGGGTCGCTGGACGCAACCCTGCCATGGTGGTTGCGTTTTCGAAAGACGATCGAAAAGTCAGTGAACGCGGGGACCAAGCCGTGAAAGCTATCACTGTAAAGCCCGGGACGAGCAATTCGCTCCGGCTCGAGGAATATGCCGACCCCGTTGCCGATTCCACGCATCTGCTGGTGGAGACGATCGCTCTCGGTATTTGCGGTACCGATCGCGATATCATCATGGGTCACTACGGCTGGGCGCCGCCCGGCGCCTCGCGGTTGGTGATCGGACATGAGTCGCTTGGCCGTGTTCTTGCCGCACCGGAAGGCAGCGGTTTTACCACCGGCGATCTGGTGGTCGGCATCGTCCGTCGGCCCGATCCCGTGCCATGCCCCGCCTGCGGTGCCGGCGAATGGGACATGTGTCGGAACGGCCTCTATACCGAGCGCGGTATAAAGGCCGTCGACGGCTACGGCGCACAGCGCTTCCTGCTAGAACCTGCCTATGCCGTGAAGGTGGCGCCGTCCCTCGGAGCGCTCGGTGTGCTCCTCGAGCCGGCGAGCGTGCTCGCCAAGGCATGGGACCATATCGACCGGATCGGCCGACGCACAGCGAGTTGGAAGCCGCGGACCGTGCTCATCACCGGCGCCGGCCCTGTCGGATTGCTGGCCGCTCTCATGGCGCATCAGCGTGGCCTGCAGACGCATGTGCTCGATCGCGCCGACAGGCCCATCAAGACCGAGCTGGTCCGCGCGCTTGGCGGCATCTACCACGCCGACAAGCTGCCACCGGACCTGCAGGTCGACATCGTTATCGAATGCACGGCCTCTACACCGTTGATTCTGGACGCGCTGTGTCGGTCGGGCGGCAACGGCATCGTCTGCCTCACTGGCGTGTCGACCAGCGGGCACACCGTCCCGTTCGACGCCGGCGCCTTCAATCGCACCGTGGTGCTGCAGAACGACGTCGTGTTCGGTTCGGTCAATGCCAACCGACGACACTACGAGATGGGCGCGGAGGCGCTTGCTGCCGCCGATCCCGTCTGGCTGGCCCGCCTCATCACGCGACGCGTGCCGCTCGCCCGTTGGCCCGAGGCGTTCGAACGCCATGACGGCGACATCAAGGTCGTCCTGCAGTTCGCGCCCGATCCGACATGAGCGCACCCCTCGAAAGCTATGGGCTGATCGGCGATTGCCAGACCGCGGCCCTCGTCGGCATCGATGGTTCGGTCGACTGGCTATGCTGGCCGCGCTTCGATTCGGAGGCCTGCTTTGCCGCCTTGCTCGGCACCCCGTCCAACGGACGCTGGCAAATCGGACCGCAATGCGTGGAGCAGTCGGTGTCGCGACGTTACCGCCGCGGAACCCTGATCCTCGAGACGCACTTCGAGACCCCGTCCGGGAGCGCAGTCCTCATCGACTTCATGCTGCCGCGCGGACGGGCGTCCGACCTCATTCGCATCGTCAAGGGTGTGTCGGGCGAGGTCCCCATGTGCCTGGAACTGGTGCTGCGCTTCAACTATGGCGCCACCGTCCCCTGGGTCAGTCGTTTGAAAGACGGCACCCTGCGCGCCATCGCCGGGCCCGATATGGCCGTCCTGCGCACGCCGGCACCGTTGCATGGCGAGGATTTCCGGACGGTCGGCGCTTTCACGATCACCGAAGGGCAATCGATTCCCTTCACACTGAGCTATGGCCCCTCTCATTTGCCGCTGCCCCCGCCGATCGATGCGGCGAAGGCGCTGTGCGATTGCGAGAAATTCTGGTGCGACTGGATCGAGCGCGCCAACACGGCCGGCCCGCACGCCGATGCGATCCGGCGCTCGCTGATCACCCTGAAGGCCCTGACCTATGCGCCGAGCGGCGGCATCGTCGCGGCTCCCACAACATCGCTGCCCGAAGAGGTCGGCGGTACCCGCAACTGGGACTACCGCTTCTGCTGGATCCGGGATTCCACCCTCACCCTTCTCGCATTGATGAATGCCGGCCTCTATGAAGAAGCGTCGGCGTGGCGCGACTGGCTCCAGCGCGCCGTCGCCGGCAGTCCGACGGACATGCAGATCATGTACGGCATCCTGGGCGAGCGGCGACTCACCGAATGGCATGTCGACTGGCTGCCGGGATATCTCGACTCCAAACCGGTGCGGATCGGCAATGCGGCGCACCGGCAATTCCAGCTCGATGTCTATGGCGAGTTGATGGACACCTTCGAGCAGGCACGCGAAGGCGGGCTCAGTTCGACAGAAAGCGGCTGGGATCTGCAACTGGCGCTGACCGAGCATGTGGCGCGATGCTGGACGGAGCCGGACTACGGCATCTGGGAGACTCGTGGCCCGCGTCAGCATTTCACCTTCTCGAAGGTCATGGCCTGGGTAACCTTCGACCGGGCGATCAAGGCAGTCGAGCACCATGGCCTGCCCGGTCCCGTCGACGAGTGGCGTATCCTCCGCACCAGCGTCCATGACCAGGTCTTCGAGCTAGGCTTCGATCCTCAGCGGAACAGCTTTCGGTCCGCCTATGGCGAGACGACGCTGGATGCCAGCCTATTGCTCCTGGCACAGGTCGGCTTCATCGCGCCGACCGATCCACGATACGTCGGCACGGTCGAGGCGATAGAGCAGGACCTTCTGGTCGACGGATTCGTCCGTCGCTACGACACGGAGAGTACAAACGACGGCCTCGAGCCGGGGGAAGGCGTTTTCCTCGCCTGCAGCTTCTGGCTGGCCGATGCCTACATCGCGATCGGGCGACACGCCGATGCGGAGACGCTGTTCGACCGGCTGCTGGCGTTGCGCAACGACCTTGGGCTGCTTGCGGAGGAATACGACACCGAGCGCGGGCAGCAGATCGGCAACTATCCGCAGGCCTTCTCCCATGTCGCGCTGATCAACACCGCCTTCAACCTGACGCGCGCCACCCATCCGGCAGAGCAGCGCGCCAAGGGCGACGTCTCCGACGTTCAGGCTCTCCGACCGCCGGGACCGCCGAAACGGCCACCCGGATCGAACGGCCGCGCCTTGCAGGAGGCGAACGCCGAGAAGGTCAGGCGTCCAGCGCCTTCCTGAGCAGTTCGTTCACGACCTTGGGATTGGCCTTGCCGCCGGTCGCCTTCATCACCTGGCCGACGAACCAGCCGAACATGCTGGGCTTGGCCTTGTAGGCAGCGACGTTGGCCGGATTGCCGTCGATCACCGCTTTGATCGCAGCTTCGATGGGGCCGGTGTCCGTGACCTGCTTCAGGCCGCGTTCCTCGACCAGCACGGCCGGATCCTTGCCCGTCTCCTCCATGGCGATGAACAGATCCTTGGCGATGCGGCCAGAGATCGTGCCATCGGCCTGCAGGTCGAGAAGCTTGCCGAGGTTTGCGGCGCTTATCGGCGAGTCGCCGATCCCGACGCCACGCCTATTGAGCATGGCGAAGAAGTCGCCCGTCACCAGCTTGACGGCTTCCTTGCCGTCCCGGCCCTTGGCCACGGTCTCGAAGAACTCCGCCGTCTCCTTCTCCGCCACCAGCACGCCGGCGTCGTAAGGCGTCAGGCCATAGTCCTTGGTGAAGCGCGCCTTCTTGGCGTCCGGCAACTCAGGCAGGCTCGCCTTGATGGAGTCCACGAACTCCTGCTTCAGGTTGAGCGGCAGCAGGTCGGGGTCGGGGAAGTAGCGATAATCGTGCGCATCCTCCTTGGAGCGCAGCGAGCGCGTCTCGCCACGGCCCGGATCGAACAGGCGCGTTTCCTGTGTGATCTTGCCACCGCCTTCGATCACCTCGATCTGGCGGCGCGCTTCGTACTCGATGGCCTGCTTCACGAAGCGGATCGAGTTCACGTTCTTGATCTCGCAGCGCGTGCCGAGCTCGCCGCCGGGCTTGCGCACCGAGACGTTGACGTCGCAGCGCATGGAGCCCTCGTCCATGTTGCCGTCGCAGGTGCCGAGGTAGCGCACGATCGAGCGCAGCTTGGTGAGATAGGCCGCCGCCTCGTCGGAAGTGCGCATGTCGGGCTTGCTGACGATTTCCATCAGCGCCACGCCCGAGCGGTTCAGGTCGACGTAGGTCTGGCTCGGATGCTGGTCATGCAGACTCTTGCCGGCGTCCTGCTCGAGATGCAGGCGCTCGATGCCGATCGTGCGCGTCTTGCCATCGGGCAGGTCGATCTCGACCACGCCCTCGCCGACGATCGGGTCCTTGTACTGCGAAATCTGATAGCCCGCCGGCAGGTCTGCATAGAAGTAGTTCTTGCGGTCGAACACCGAATGCAGATTGATCTTGGCGTTCAGGCCGAGGCCGGTGCGGACCGCCTGCTCCACGCAGCGCTCGTTGATCACGGGCAGCATGCCGGGCATGGCGGCATCGACCAGCGACACCTGCGTGTTGGGGTCGGCGCCGAACGTGGTCGGGGCGCCGGAAAAGAGCTTGGCGTCGGAGATCACCTGGGCGTGGACTTCCAGCCCGAGGACGATTTCCCACTCGCCGGATTCAGTTTTGATCAGTGACATAGGGGCTAAATAGGCACTTGCGTCGTACCTGTCCATGCTTAGGCTCCGGCCTCAACAAAGACAGCTACAGGGAGGTCTATATGACCATCATCAACCGTCGTTCTCTCATGGTTGGTGCGGCCGCAGCGACGCTCGGCGCGCCAGCCCTTGCCAGGGCCCAGAATACCGGCACCGGCGACTGGCCCAAGGGCCAGATCAAGATCATCGTGCCCTTCCCGCCGGGCGGGTCGACCGATCCGGTGGCCCGCATCATCCAGGCCAAGCTCATCGAGAATACCGGCTGGAACATCATCATCGACAACAAGCCGGGCGGCACCGGCGCCGTGGGCTCTGCCATCGCCGCCAAATCGGCGCCCGACGGCCAGACCTGGATGCTGACCTTCGACAGCCACATCCTCAACCCGGCCTTCGCCCCGGGCTTGCCGTACAAGGACTCGGAGCTCACCAACGTCATGCTGATCGGCCGCACGCCGCAGGCGCTCGCGGCGCACCCCGACCGGCCCTACAAGACCTTTGCCGAGGTCGTTGCCGACGCCAAGGCCCGGCCGGGCAAGGTCAATGTCGGCGTTCTGGGCGCCAGCCAGGCGCTGGTGCTGATGACCCTCATCAAGAAAGAGAACAACGTCGATCTCAACCTGATCCCCTACAAGGGCGGCGGTCCGCTCACGCAGGATCTGCTGGGCGGCGTCACCGACATCGGTATTTCGAGCCTGACCTCGTTCAGCCCGCATATCCGCGCCAACAAGATCCGGCCCATCGGCGTTACGGGCGAGAAGCGGACGCCCGCCCTGCCCGATACGCCGACGCTGATCGAACAGGGCATCAAGGGTTTCCCCTCCTACTCCTGGTGGGGCGTCTATGCGCCGACCGGGACGCCGCGACCGCTGATCGACCGCATGAATGCCGAGATCAAGAAGGCCGTGGCAGCGCCCGACGTGACCCAGAAGTTCCTTGAGCAGTTCAATATGGAGATCCTGACCAGCTCGCCCGAGGAGTTCGCCGCCTATCAGAAGAGCGAACAGGAGCGCTGGTTCAAGGTCATCAAGGACAACGACATCAAGGGCGACTGAGCCCTGTGATCCGGTGACGTGACGCGCTCGCGCGTCAGATCCCCATCAGCGAGAACAGCGCTTTGCTGATCTCGCTGTCGGGTTGGCCGAGGCGGTCATCCTCCTGGAAATGATTCGCATTGAACGCGACGGTTCGGCTCGCGAGCCTTCCCATGCCCTGAAGCGCGTCTGCGAAAACGCCCGACTGTCGCTTGAACTCGGGACTGTCCTGGTCGGCCGACGTGATGGCGATCGGACAGGCGATCTTGTCGAGATGGCGCATCGGACTGGCCGCCGCCTCCTCTTCCCGCGTGATGTGCAGGAACTTGCTGCGCGAGGAGAGCCGCACCGGGTAGAGGTCGTACATGCCGCTCATCAGCAGCGCGCCCTTGATCGCATCGACGGGCAGTCCCCGCTTGGTCCACTCGGTGATCAGCACACAGCCCGCGAGGTGGGCGCCCGAGGAGTGGCCGACGAGATAGACGCGCTTTGGATCGCCACCAAAACTTGCGGCATTGCGAACCGTCCATTCGAGCGCGAGACGGCAGTTCTCGACCATCTCGGGCAGCCGAATGGTCTTCAGGCTGCCGAAGTCCGGCGCCAGGTAAGCCGCGCCGCGTCCCACCAGGGTCGGGGCCGGAAACGACGCATCCAGCCGGGAATTGCGCGTCCAGGCACCGCCATGGATGAAAACCACGACCGGCACATCCTTCGCGCCCGGCGGGCTGAATATGTCGATGAGATTCGTCTCGCTCCCGCCGTAGCGTTCCGTCCGCGGCGGCATCTTCTTGCGCACTTCCGCGCTCTTCGCCCCATCGCCAGCTTCGAGCTCGGCCATCTGAGGCGCCCAGAAGGACTGATCGTACGCAGTGTCGAGCTGCTCCTGGCTGTACTCCAGAAACACCGGCTTTGGTTGTGCGGAAGATGGGGCGATCACAGCGGAACCGATGGCGCCGCCGAGCGTGCCCGTGGCGGCCAGAAGATGTCGACGCCGCATATTCGGCCACTCCCTGATTTTGCACCTGGATCGCAACACGGAGCGCCATGTCGTGCAACCCGCATCCGACCAACGCTGGTTGGCATCTAATCCACCAGCTTCTGCAGTTCACCAACAGCGCGGAAGAAGCTGTCGGCGGGCGTCGAGTCCGGGTCGATGAGACGGTGCAGACGGAAGCCGTCCTCCAGCGCCAGCAGCATGGCACTCGCCCAGGCAGGATCGCGAACCTCGCCGCCCGCGGTTTCCCGGGTCGTCGCAGTCACAATGTCCGCGACCAGCTTGCGACGTGCGCGCAGACGCTGGGCGAGCTCGGGGCGGCGCTTCTCCGAGCGCGCGACGAAGAGGATCAACTCCATGTGCAACAGCGGCGCACGGCCCAGCGGATCCTGGCGGCTGCGTTCGGTCGCGCGCAGGGCGGCGACGAAATCGGTGGGATTGAGATGGCGCTCCAGCAGCCGGCGATGATGCTGGAGCGAACGCTCGACGTGATCCTCCAGCATGGCGACGATCAGGTCGTCCTTGCTCTCGAAGTTCGAATAGAAGGCGCCGCGCGTGAAGCCCGCAACAGCCGCGATCATCTCGATGCTGGCGGCACCGATGCCGCGTTCCTCGAAGACCTGGGCCGCCGCTTCGAACAGCTTCTCCCGCGTATCGTCCCGGGTCGGGCGCGTGCGCACTCTTGACATGAAGAGGAATCTAGCACATTGCAACTCGATACATAACTGTATCGAGTTGCAGCGAGGTTCCATGACCATGCAAGCCAGCACTCAGACCAGTATCCCGAGTACCCCGCCGACCCTGGCCGACCGCTTCTTTGTCGAAGCCATGTCGCCTGCGTTCCGCGAGGATCCCTACCCCTACTACGAGCGCTTCCGTGGCCCGACGCCGCTACTGCGAGTCGGTGAGACGATCTGGTTTGCGCTGGGTCATGCCGACGTGACGACGATGCTGCGGCATCCGAACCTCTCGACCGATGAATCCCATGCCGCCACCGAAGCCGAGCGCGCCGCGGAAGATCCGAACCGTCCACGCAGCCTGCTGTTCATGGATCCGCCCGACCACACGCGTCTGCGTGGCCTGGTGGCCCGTGCCTTCACGCCACGCCGCATCGACGAACTGCGCGCCACGACCCAGGCGATTGCGACCGAGCTGGTCGACGCCATCGCCGCGATGGCCGGACCTGTCGACCTCGTCCAGGCCTTTGCCTATCCCTTGCCCGTCCGCGTGATCTGCGCCCTGCTCGGCGTGCCGCCCGAGGACGAGGCCATGTTCACCGACTGGTCGCGCGGCATCGCCCGTTCGGTCGATCCGTCGGTGCTGCGTACTCCGGCAATCGAGGCCACCATCGAAGACGCGCGGGCTAACCTGCGGCGCTATCTCGGCGACTTGCTGGCGGCGCGCCGCCGGCAACCCGGCGACGACCTGCTTACCGCCCTCGCGGCCGTCGATGTCGAGGGCGACCGCATCACGCCGCGCGAGGTCGTAGGCCTCGCCCAGCTCCTGCTGGTCGCCGGGCACGAGACGACAGTGAATCTGATCGGCAACGGCACCCTGGCGTTGCTGCGCAATCCTGAGCAGCTAGCTCTGCTGCGCCGCTCGCCCGAACTGGTCGGTCCGGCCGTGGATGAGTTCCTGCGCTTCGACGGGCCGGTGCAGATCACCCAGAGGGTCGTCACTCAGGACATGACCGTCGTCGGCTGCCCGGTGAAGCGGGGTGACGAAATCATGCTGGTGCTGGGCGCGGCCAATCGCGATCCCGCGGCCTTTCCCGACCCGCACAAGCTCGATGTCACGCGCGATGCCCGCCGCCATGTTGGCTTCGGCGGCGGCATCCATCATTGCCTGGGGGCGGCCCTTGCCCGCATGGAAGGCCAGATCGCCTTCGCCACTCTGCTCGACCGCTTCCCGCATCTCGAGCTGGCCGGCACGCCCGAGCGGCGGCCGACCTTCACCTTGCGTGGGCTGGAGACCCTGCCCGTCGCTTTCGCTTAAGCGTCCTGAGGGCCGCGAACCAGCTTGCCCGGCAGGGCGCCCGTCGTCTCGCCGTCGCGATAGGTGACCGCACCCGAGACGATGGTGGCGCGATAGCCGGTGGCGCGCTGCAGCAGGCGCTTGCCGCCCGCCGGCAGGTCCCACTTCATGATCGGCGCTTCGACCCGCAGCCGGTCGAAGTCGATGACGTTGAGATCGGCCTTCTTGCCGACCGCCACGACGCCGCGGTCGTTGAGGCCCACGGCCTTGGCATTGTCCTGGGTGTGGCGCTTGACCAGCCACGACAGGTCGAGCTTGCCGCTCTTGCGGTCGCGGCCCCAATGCTGGAGCAGGTAGGTCGGATAGGAGCCGTCGGAAATCAGGCCGACATGCGCCCCACCGTCGCCCAAGCCGATCAGCGTATGCGGGCTCTGCATCATCTCGCTGCAGCAATCGAGGTTGAAGGCGGCGAAGTTGGCGAAGGGCGCGAAGATGAAGTTCTTGCCCTCGCCTTCGATCAGATAGTCGTAGACGACCTCGCGCGGATCGCGGTTCTCGCGGCGGGCCCGGGCACCCAGCGAGCTTTCCTGAGCAGGCTCGTAATCCGGCGGATCGCCCAGCGGGAACATGCGGTCGAAGTCGGTGAGGCGTGCCGCCATCTCCGAACGCAACGGCTCGTTGGCTTCCTGCAGGATCTTCGCGCGGAATGCCGGGTCGCGCATGATCGCCAGACGCTCGGCGACGCTCTTGTGCTGGATCGCCTTGTAGGAAGCGCACATCGAGAACGGGATGCGGCTGGCCTGCAGCCCCTGCAACACGCCGATCGGCCGTGGCGCCACCTGCGCCTTGGCGCTGTGGCCCTTGGCTGCCAGCCCTTCGACCAAGCCGAGCAACCGGCGCCAACCGTCCGGCCGGGAATGGGCCTGCGCCAGCGAGACGGAGAACGGCCGGCCCGAGGCGGTGAGCAACCGGTCGAGCATCTCGAACTCGGTCTCCGGGTTGGGCGTGTTGAAGTCGGAGATGAACTCGATGACGCCGCGGCCCGCATCCTTCATGCCGAGCGCGATGCCTAGAAGCTCGGCCTCCGAGGCACGCAGCGACGGCGTCGGATCGCCCTTCACCGTGCGATGGTTGAGGGTGCGCGAGGTCGAGAAGCCCAACGCGCCGGCGCGCATGGCTTCCGTCGTCAATGCCCGCATCTGCTCGACCTCGGCCGGCGTCGCCTCTTCGAGCTTGGCCGCCCGCTCGCCCATCACGAAGACGCGCAACGCGCCGTGCGGGAGCTGCGCACCGAGATCCATGTCGCGCGGCCGCGCCTCGAGGGCGTCGAGATACTGGCCGAACGATTCCCAGGACCAGTTCAGACCCTCGTCGAGGGCCGCGCCGGGGATATCCTCGACACCTTCCATCAACTCGATCAGGCGCTGGCGATCCTCGACCTTCACCGGGGCGAAGCCGACGCCGCAATTGCCCATCACCGCCGTGGTGACGCCATGCCAGCTCGACGGCTGCAGGTGCGAATCCCAAGTGGCCTGGCCGTCGTAGTGCGTATGAATGTCGACGAAGCCCGGCGTCACCAGCAAGCCCTTGGCGTCGATCTCCTCGGCGCCCTGCCCGCTCACCTTGCCGACGGCAGCAATCCTGCCGCCCTTCACCGCAATGTCCGCTTCCTTGATCGCAGCGCCGGTACCGTCAGCCACGTTACCGCCGCGTATCACAAGATCGAAATCCGCCATGTTCGTTTCTCCCGGGTTGCCGAGAGTGTACGCCTCAAAAGCCATGGGATCAGCAGGGCCATTCCGCGATACGAAGGCGCCTGACCGCGTACTGGTACAGGCTCCTCCGCGTTTCACTCAGCGGGGGAATGATGGGCGCGGGCCGTCGACTCACCATGCTGGATCAGCTTGCGTCCCGAGAGCTTGCGCAAGCCGACATAGAACACCGGCGTCAGGAACAGACCGAAGAGTGTCACGCCGATCATGCCTGCGAACACGGTGATGCCCGTGGCCGAACGCACCTCGGCACCGGCGCCGTGCGAGAGCACGAGTGGAACCGTGCCGGCGATAAAGGCGACCGAAGTCATCACGATCGGACGCAGACGCAGGCGACAGGCCTCCAATGCAGCCTCGACGATGCCCTTGCCTTGGAACTCAAGTTCGCGGGCAAATTCGACGATCAGGATCGCGTTCTTGCAGGCCAGCCCCATCAGCACGACCAGCCCGACCTGCACGAAGGTGTTGTTGTCGCCGCCGAACAGCTTCACGCCGGCCAGCGCCGAAAGTATGCACATCGGCACGATCAGGATCACCGCGAGCGGCAGCACCCAGCTCTCGTAGAGCGCGGCAAGCACGAGGAAGGCGAGCAGGATCGCGACCGGGAACACGAACAGGGCGGCATTGCCTTGCGTGGCTTCCTGGAAGCTGAGATCGGTCCATTCGATGGCGATACCGTTGGGCAGCACCGAGCTCGCCAGCCCCTCGATCAGGCGCATCGCCTGAGCCGACGACAGGGCGCCGGCTTCAGCCTCACCGATGAAGTCGGCCGCCGGATAGCCATTGTAGCGCAGCACCGGATCGGGACCGTAAGTCTCTTTGACTTTCACCATCGACCCAATCGGCACCATCTCTCCACGCTCGTTGCGCGTCTTCAGGTTGACGACGTCCTCGACAGTCCGGCGGAAATCGCCATCGGCTTGCGCATAGACGCGCCAGGTACGCCCGAGCATGTTGAAGTCGTTGACATAGGCCGATCCGAGATAGACCTGCAGCGTGCTGAACAGCTCGGTCAGCGATACGCCCTGCGCCTTGGCCTTGACGCGATCGACCTCGATGTCGAGCTGCGGCACGTTGGACTGATAGCCCGAGAACGGGAAACCCATGCCCGGCGTCGTCATCACCGCGCCCTGCAGGGCGGCCACCGCCTCCTGCAGCGCGCCATAGCCCAGACCGGCGCGATCCTCGATGAACAGCGAGTAGCCGGCACCCGAGCCCATGCCGTCGATCGGCGGCGGCATCATGACGAAGGCCATGCCCTCCTTGATCCCGGAAATCTTCGCCTGGATGTCGTCGGCGATTTCCTTGGCGCTGCGGGTCCGTTCGCTGAAGGGTTTCAGGATCGGGAAGGCGACCGCGTAGTTCGGCGTATTGGTGAACTGGATCGCATTGAGGCCGGTCATGGCCACCACATGCGCCACGCCGTCGGTGCCGAGCGCAATGTCCCTGAGCTTCTTCATCGCCGCGTCGGTGCGTTCGAGCGAGGCGCCTTCGGGCAGCTTCACGACGGCAATCAGGTAGAGCTTGTCCTGGACCGGAATGAAGCCGCGCGGCACGGCATTGAACATCGCACCGGTACCGACCAGCAGCAGGGCGTAGATCGCGAACACGATGCCGCGGCGCTTCAGGATGCGCGAGATCGATCCCTGGTAGCCCTCGGAGCTGGCCTTGAAGAAGCGGTTGAACGGCCGGAACACCCAGCCGAACGCGCCTTCGATGATCCGTGACAGCAGGTCCTTCGGGGCGCCGTGCGAGCGCAGGAGCTTGGCCGCGAGCGCCGGCGACAGGGTAAGCGAGTTGATCGCCGAGATCACCGTCGAGATCGCAATCGTGACGGCAAACTGCTTGTAGAACTGCCCCGTCACGCCGCTCAGGAAGGCCATGGGCACGAACACGGCACAGAGCACCAGCGCGATGGCCACGATGGGCCCGGAGACTTCCTTCATCGCCTGGTGTGCGGCATCGAGTGGCGAGAGACCCTCCTCGATGTTGCGCTCGACGTTCTCGACCACGACGATGGCGTCGTCGACAACGATGCCGATGGCCAGAACCAGGCCGAACAGGGACAGCGTATTGATCGAGAAGCCGAGTAGATAAAGCACCGCGAACGTGCCGACGACGGATACCGGGACCGCGATCAACGGAATGATCGAGGCTCGCCACGTCTGCAGGAACAGGATGACCACGAGCACGACGAGCACGATGGCTTCCAGCAGGGTGTTCACCACCGAACGGATCGAATCGCGCACGAAGATCGTACTGTCGTAATCCGAGCGATAGCTCACGCCGGGCGGGAAACGCTTGGCGAGTTCGTCCATCTTCGCAATGACGCCGTCGCGCGCCGCCAGCGCATTGGCGCCGGGTGCCTGGAAAACGCCGATGATCCCCGACGGATAATCGTCGAGCTGACCGCGCAGGGTGTAGTCGTTGGCCCCCAGCTCGATCCTCGCCACGTCGGCCAGGCGTACGACCTCGCCGTTCGCGCCGGTCTTGAGAATGACCCCGCCGAACTCCTCGGGCGTCCGCAACCGCCCCTGCGCATTGATCGAAATCAGGAAATCGCTGCCGCTGGCAATCGGTTCGGCGCCGAGCTGGCCCGCCGACACCTGCAGGTTCTGCTCCCTCACCGCGCGCAAAACGTCGTTAGCGGTCATGTCGCGCGAGGCGACCTTGTTCGGGTCGAGCCAGATGCGCATCGCATAGTCGCCGCCGCCGAACAATTGCACCTGGCCGACGCCGGGCAGGCGCGCCAGCTCATCCTTGACCTTGGTGTTGATGTAGTTGCGCAGGTAGAGCGGGTCGTATCGGCCGTCCGAGATCAGCGTGATCAAGGTCAGGAAGCTCGGCGACTGCTTTTGCGTCGTGACACCGAGGTTGACGGTTTCGGCCGGTAGGCGCGACAGCGCCTGATTGACCCGGTTTTGCACGTCGACCTGCGCCAGCCGGGGATCGGTGCCGGGGCGGAAGGTGATGGTCATCTGCAGCACGCCGTCGGAGCCCGCCACCGACTTCATGTACATCATGTTCTCGGCGCCGTTGATCTGCTCCTCGAGCGGCGCCGCCACGGTGTCGGCGATAACCTTCGGGTTGGCGCCGGGATAGACGGCGCGCACGACCACCGTCGGCGGCACCACGTCGGGGTATTCGCTGATCGGCAACAACGGGATCGCGATCAGGCCGGCAACGAAGATCACGATCGACAGGACCGCCGCGAAGATCGGGCGGTCGATAAAGAACTTCGAGAAATCCATGGCGGGCGCTCAGTTGCCTCCGACCTTGGTATCCACCGTCACCGGCTTGACCATCGGCACTTCGTTCGGCTTGACCGGCATGCCGGGCGCAAAAATCTTCTGCAGCCCGGCGACGATCACCTTATCGCTGGGATCCAGACCAGATTGCACGACACGCAAGCCGTCGCTCGTACCGCCGAGCACGATATTCTTGCGCGTGGCTTTGCTTTCGGGACCGAGCACGTAGACGTACTTGCGGTCCTGATCTGTCATTACCGCTTTCTCGTCGATCAGCATGGCCTTGAACTCGCCGCTGCCTTCGAGCTGCACACGGGCATACATGCCCGGCACGAAGACACGATCCGCATTGGGCACCACGGCGCGCATGGTGATCGTGCCGGTCGTGGCATCGACCTGGTTGTTGATGAAGTTCACCGTGCCCCCATGCGGATGGCCCTGGTCGCCGGCCAGGCCCACTCGCACCGGATTGGCGGAAGCGGCGCGCTCGCCCTTGCGCGCCATGTCGCCATAGCGCTGGAAAGTCTGCTCGTCGGGCTGGAAATAGACGTAGACCGGATCCTGCGAGACGACGCTGGTCAGTACGGTTTGATCAGCCTGAACCAGGTTGCCCAGGGTCAGCATCCTGCGGCTAACCTTGCCGGCGATCGGCGAGCGTACCTCGGTGTAATCAAGATTGAGCTTGGACGTTTCCAGCGCCGCTTCGGCGGCACTCACTTCCGCATTGGCCTGGGCCAGCGCCGTGCTGGTCCTGTCGAACTCGTTGCGCGAGATCGCACCGGTCTTGATCAGCTGCTGCGAGCGCTGATCCAGTATGTCCGCGAGGCGAGCCGTGGCCTTGGCGCGTTCGAGCTGCGCCGCCGCGTTGTCGAATGCGGCTTTGTAGGGACGCGGATCGATAACGAAAAGAAGGTCCCCCTCCTTCACTTCGTCACCGTCCTTGAACGCAATGCGCTGCAGGTAACCACTGACGCGGGCACGAATCTCGACAGCCTCGATCGCCGCGATCCGTCCGGTGAATTGGTCCCATTGGCGCACCGGCTTCGACACGACGGTCGCTACGTCGACCTCGGGTGGCGGCGGCATTTGACCGTAAACGTGGCTGGACGCTGCAGCGACGATGGCGACGGCGACAATGGTGGTAATCCCAGACCGCGAGAATGCGGACGTGGGGCGGCGAAACGACATGGCCGTCCTCATCAAGAATGCTGGCTTGCCAATTTTGGAGATGCTTCGACTTTATTGTTAACCAATTGGTTTAGTCAACTTCAAACATCGATTTGGAGGGGAAGCCTGCCCGGAGGGTGCCCGGGCGGGCTGTGAGCGAAGTGGGCATTTTAAATGCCAGCGTCAAGCTTCCGGCCGAACATCAGAGGTGAAGAACTTCTCGAATGCCCTTCATTCCCCAATGGCGATTCGACTCATTGCTCCTCGCCAGCATCGGAAGACAGGTCACGCACATAGTCACAACATTGCTTCGCGCTTGGGCAGCGTTGACCATGTCACTCGCGCGTAACCAGCGATGATGTGACTGTCAGCAGTGCCGGCAACACATGCAGAGTCGTTCACACATGTGCGCGGTGCCTTCGGCAGCAAATAACGTGATGGCGCTTTCGCCTGATCCGCCTCAATCGGCCAAGCCCGCCACGTTCTTCGTGGGTTCCCACAATTCGATCGGGTTGCCTTCGGGATCGTGGATACGGCAGAAGCGGCCAACTTCCGAATCCCACTCCGCACGGGTTTCCACGGCGATACCGTCGGCTTTGAGTTTCGTCATCATCCCATCGAGATCGTCGACGCGGAAATTGATCATCCATTGCTGCTCGGCACGCCCGAAATAGTCAGTGTCGTGGGCAAAGGGGCCGAAAATCGTGCTACCGGCATCTTGCGCCCACACCGATTTCTGAAGGTCGTCGATGCCCAGATGCATCTCGTACCAGGCGGCAAGAGCCTGCGGATCACGCGCCCGAAAGAAGACGCCACCGATTCCAGTCACCTTCGCCATGGCTCAGCGTGACCGCGAAAAGGCAAGCCAGAGTCCGCCGCCGATCAGAAACCCGCCGCTGATCCTCTCCAGAATGGCAATGCGGCGCGCCGAAAAGACCCGACGCGCGCGGCCAGCAGCGAGGGCATAGACACTGTCGCTGACCACGGCGACCGCCATCGCCGTCACGCCCATGATGAATATCTGGAGGCCAAAGTTGCGCGCCGGATCGACGAACTGCGGAAAGAATGCACCGAAGAACAGTAGGGTCTTGGGATTGCTGAGAGCGACAAGTGCGCCCTGCAGCAGGAAACCACCGCGCGGTGGTGCCGCCTCCCCGCTTCCAGGCTCGCCGCCCGCGCCGCGGATCATCTTCCAGCCCAGCCAGACGAGATAAGCTGCACCCGCAAGGCGCAGCCAGTCGAACCAGTGGCCCATCGCTTCGACCAGCGAGGTGAGGCCGACGCCCACGATCAGCAGCATCACTGCCAGGCCGAGCTGCGTGCCGGCGACGCTCAGCAGGCCCGCACGCGTGCCATGCTTCAGACTGTTGGCGATGGTGAGCGTCACCGTTGGGCCAGGGACCAGAACAAGGACCAGGCAGGCGACCAAGTACGCAGCATAGAGTTCGGCCGACATCGTGAACCTCAGCAACTCATTCGAGGGTGATATTGTTGTCGCGCACAACCTTACCCCATTTGCCGACTTCCGCCTTCACGAAGGCGGCGTACTTGTCGCTGGCCTCCCCGCCCGGCTCTGCGCCCTGCTGGAACCAGATGCTCTTGATGTCGGGTGCTTCGAACACCTTGGCCGTTTCGCTCTGGAGCTTGGCCACGACTTCGCGCGGCGTTCCCGCCGGCGCCCACAGCCCGTACCAGGACAGGGACTCGAAGTCGGGCACACCGCCTTCGGCAGCGGTGGGAATGTCGGGAAATGCCGGCGAGCGCGTGCGCGCGAAGACCGCCAGCGCCCGCACCGTGCCGCTGCGGATATGGCCGGCAGCGCTGCCCAATCCCTCGAACACCGCACTGACCTCGCCGTTGATCAGCGCCGCCGTCGCCGGCCCTGAACCCTTGTACGGCACGTGCACCATCTGGGCGCCGGTCCTCGCATTGAAGATCTCGCCGGCGAGGTGGCGGGTGGTGCCGAGGCCCGATGAACCGTAATCGACCTTGCCGGGGTTGGCCTTGCAGTAGGCAATGAACTCGGGAAGCGTCTTGGCCGGCACTTTGGGATTCACCACCAGCACGTCGGGCACGTAGGCCATGCCGGTGACCGGGATCAGGTCCTTGTCGAGATCGTAGGACAGCTTCTTGTAGGCACTGACCGCCACTGTGTGGTGCACGGCCCCGACGAGGAATGTGTAGCCGTCGGGCTGCGCCCGGGCGACGACGGCCGCCCCGACGGTGCCACCCGCTCCTGCACGATTGTCGATGATCACCTGCTGGCCAATCTGTTGCTACAGCTTCGCCGCGAACGGCCGCGCGAACGTATCGGTACCGCCGCCCGGCGCGAACGGCACGACGAGCGTGACGGTTTTGGCCGGCCATGCCTGTGCACGTACCGCCGTCACCGGCACGGCAGCCGACAGGCCGGCTGCCAGCAAGGTCCGGCGCTTCATACGAAACTTATTATGCATGTTCGCTATCCTCCCTTGTCAGGAGGATAGCGCGCAGGACGCGCTACTCCAGCGTTAGTAGCCGGTAGCTCGTCCGGAGAATGCGGCCGCCTTTTCAAGAGCCGCCGCAGCACGCAGCATCGTCACCTCGTCGAAGGCGCGGCCGATCAGCTGCAGGCCGAGCGGCAGGCCGTCCTTGTCGAGGCCGGCCGGCACCGAAATGCCAGGCAGGCCCGCCATCGATGCCGGGATGGTGAACACGTCGTTGAGATACATGGCCACCGGATCGTCCATCTTGTCGCCGGCCGCGAAGGCCGCTGTCGGCGCCGTCGGCGTTAGCAGCACGTCGCACGTCTCGAAGGCCTGCTTGAAGTCCCGCGCGATCAGGGTGCGGATCCGCTGCGCCTGCTTGTAGTAGGCATCGTAGTAGCCGGCCGACAGCACGTAGGTACCGATCAGGATACGACGGCGCGTCTCCTTGCCGAAGCCAGCGCCGCGCGTGTTCTCGTACATCTCGGGCAGATCCTTGCCCGGCACGCGCAGGCCGAAGCGCACGCCATCATAGCGGGCGAGGTTCGAGGAACACTCGGCCGGCGCCACGATGTAGTAGGCCGGCAAGGCGTACTTGCTGTGCGGCAGCGAGACCTCGACCGGCTCGGCGCCGGCCGCTTTCAGCATCTCCACGCCCTTGGCCCAGAGCGCCACGATCTCCTCGGACGTGCCGTCGACCCGATACTCCTTCGGAATGCCGACCTTCAGGCCCTTGATATTGGGATCGCGCGCGGCGGCGGCGAAGTCCGGCACCGGCAACGGCGCCGAGGTCGAGTCCTTGGGATCGTGGCCCGCCATCGCCTGCAGCATCAGCGCCGCATCCTCGACGGTCCGCGTGAACGGCCCAGGCTGATCGAGCGAGCTGGCGAAAGCCACGACGCCCCAGCGCGAGCAGCGGCCGTAGGTCGGCTTCAGGCCGACGATGCCGCAGAACGCCGCCGGCTGGCGGATCGAGCCGCCGGTATCCGTGCCCGTGCTGCCCGGGACCATATAAGCCGCCACGGCCGCCGCGGAGCCGCCCGAGGAACCGCCCGGTACGAGCTTGCGGTTGTCGCCCTTGCGCTTCCACGGATTCTCGACGCCGCCGAAATGGCTGGTCATGTTCGAGGAGCCCATGGCGAACTCGTCGAGGTTGGTCTTGCCGACCATGACCGCGCCCGACTTCCAGAGGTTGGAGGTCACGGTGCTTTCATAGGTCGGCACGAAGCCCTTGAGGATGTTCGACGCGGCAGTCGTCTGCACCCCCTCGGTGCAGAAGAGATCCTTGATCGCCAGCGGCACGCCTTCGAGCAGCCCCGCTTCGCCCTTCCAGCGGCGCTCGTCGGAGGCCTTGGCCATGGCGCGCGCCTTGTCGGGCGTCTCCGTGATGAAGGCGTTGAGCGCGCGATGCTCGTCGAGCTTCGCGAGATGAGCCTCGGCCACCTCGACGGCGCTGGTCTCCTTCTTGGCAAGCGCTGCGGTGAGCTGGGCGATGGTGAGATCGGTGACAGCGGCCATCGTCTACTCCACCACCTTCGGGACAGTGAAGAAGCCGCCGGCGTTCTTGTCCGTCGGATCGATGTAGACCGCACCACCCGGCGCGTTCGCCAGGACCTTCGCGGCGATCCCGCCATCGGTCACCTTGTCCGCACGCATCGGCAGGGTCACGTCCGAAACCGACGACAGCGGCGCGACATTACTGGTGTCGACTTCGTTCAGTTGCTCGATCCAGGCAAGAATGCCCGAAAGTTCGCCGGCGAGCGGCGCCAGCTCCTCGTCGGGAACCTTTAGACGGGCGAGCCGCGCAATGCGCGCCACCGTGTCCTTGTCGAGCGACATGACAGCACTCCGAAACCACGTTTTCGGCGCGGTTGGTAGCCGTTTTGGCCTGCCCCTGCAAGGAAAGGGCGGTGCCGGGCAGCCGCGTCAGGAGGCGGCCTGGGCCGCGTTGGTGTTCTCGGCGCCGCGCCGCGCCGCCACCGCCTCTATCTCCGCGCGCACTTCGGGGCGATGGGCAAGGAGCTGGTTGAAGTCCTTGCGGTAGAGAACGAGGAGATGGCAGTAGCCATTGGCAACGACGTCGGCATTGCGCGGCTGGGAGCTGAGCAGACCCATTTCGCCGAAGAAGTCGCCTTCCTTCAGGGTGACGGTCACGGTGCGGGTGTGCACGACTGCCTCGCCTGCTGCCACGAAATACATGGCATTGGGCGGCCCGCCGACCGCAACGATCTTCTCGCCAGGCAGTGCCACCAGAGCGCGCAAGCGTTTGCTCACCTCGACGATGGCTTCGCGGTCGAGCGAGGCGAACAGGGACACGCGGCCGATCATGTTGGCCAGTTCGAGGCCGAGGTCGAGCGGCGGCCGTTGGCTGATGGCGCCGCGCCGACTGGAAAGCTGCTCCCTGAGATCGTCGTAGACTTCGCGGCTGATAATGCCCTCGCGCAGGCGGCGGGCATATTCCGCCGATTCAAAGCGGATGGCGGCGCGTTCGAGCTGGCGCGCCTGCACCGACTCGGCGTAGCCCGGATACTGCAGTGACAGGGCTCGCAGCGCACTGTCGACGGCTTTCTGGCGTTTGCCGATCACCTCGGCCAAGGCCGCCTCGGCGTCGGGGCCCAACAGGTCCGACACCGACGTCACGTTGAAGGCCGACAGTTCGCCCAGCACGCTGGCCGAGACCATGAGCAGCTCGAATCGGTCGGCCAGGCGCTCGGTCAGCATCTGCCCCAGGCCGAAGCGGCGGTGCAGCCACAAGGCCATGTGAAAGCCGCGGTCGGGATGGGAGACTTCCTCGACCCATTCCTCGTAGCCCTCGGCGCCCTTGTCGCGCACCGTGTCGATCAGCCGGTCGGCTCGTGCCGCCAGCACGGCCACCATGCGACGCGACAGGATCTGCTGCTCGAACAGTTCGAGGTAGAGTTCCTTCTCTCGGGTCGAGAGGGTCACCAGGCCGATCCTCACCCGCTCCGCCAGCGGCAACGCCAGATCGTCAGGCACCGCTTCGATCCCGGCCTCGCCGGCCGAGGCCGGATCGACGGCGATGCTGCCGGTACGCTCGTTCTGCTGGCGCATGATCTGCTGCAAATGATGGGCCACGTTGACGCGGCATAGCGCCAGCACGCGATCGCGCATCGCCAGTTCGAGCAGGCTGAGCTTGTCCAGCCCCAGCGCGTGCATCACCAGACCGAGCGTCGTGGCATTCACGAACAGGGTGAAGAGAACGAACAGCACCGCCGAGAGTGCGATGAAGTCACGAACATGTTCGGGCAGACGCTCGTCGCCTGCCGCGACCATGGCCAGCACGATCGTCACCGCGCCGCGCAGGCCGCCCCAGACCAGGATCGCCTTGTAACGCTTGTTGACCGGCTGGACGAGCTTGGTGGCTTCCAGCACGGGGAGCATGCCGAACACGACAAGCGCGCGCGCCGTGAAGGCACCGACGGCCACCGCCAACACTGCCCAGACATAGAGCCAAGTGATCTTCAGCAGCACATTGGCCGCCAGCATCGAGGCCAACACGAAGATGAGGCAGTTCGCCCAGAATTCGAGCTGCGCCCAAGTCTGGCGCAGCGCCGCCCACTGCCGCGGATGGAGATGCGTCGGCCCGTAGGCAGCCACCGTCAGCGCCGCCATCACCACCGACACGACGCCTGAGACGTGCAGGTAGCGGTCGGCAACGACGAAGCAGAGATAGGTTAGGCTCACCGTCACCGAGGCGATGGCGGCATCGGATTCGCCCAGCCGCGGCAGGATCACCATGGCCCCACGAGCCATTGCGAAGCCGAACACCAGGCCGCCCACGAACTCACGCAGGAAGACGCCGACGGCGCTGGTCGCATCGCCCTCAGCGCCGACGGCGGCAGGATCGGCGACGGACCGTGATGCCAGGATGCCGATGAACAGACCGAAGGCTGCGATGGCGACGGCGTCATTCAGCAGCGACTCACCCTCGGCCAGAATCGAAAGCCGTTTCGGCGCGCCGACGTCGCGGAAGATACCGATGACGGCCGCCGGATCGGTGGTCGAGACCACGGCGCCCAGCAACAGGCAGACCACGATGTCCATCCCAGTCGCAAAGTGCACAACGCCTGCAACGCAGGCGATGCAGACCAGCACCGCCACGATGGCCAGAAGAAGCACCGCGTGGACCTCGTCCATCAAGCGGCGCACGTCGATGGTCATGCCGGCGGTGAAGAGCAGCGGTGGCAGGAACAACGGCAGGAATACATCCGTGCCGACTTCGAGCTTGTCGAGGCCAACGAAGGCTGCGCCTAAGGCGCCAAGCTTGATGTCGGCGGTGTTGATCCACGAGCCGATGAAACCCAGGCCCATGCCGGCGATGGCCAGCAGCACCGTGTGCGGCAACCGGAAACGCTCGGCCAGCGGCACCAGGATGCTGACCACCATCAGCACCATCGCGATCGCCAGCAAGGCATAATGCGTGTCGGTCAATATACCAACTCACCTGCTACAGGTTCCGCCCGTCGACCCGGGCCGATGCACGCCTTATAACCTCTGCAATGGCCCGACTGGCAATCCTGATTCACGGCATGTGGGGGACTTCCGACGTCTGGCGAAACTGGCGGACGTTTCTCGAAGCCCGCGGTTGGCAGACGCTTGCCCCCTCCCTGCGCCACCACGAGGCGCCACCGGAGCAGCCGCCTTCGGCGCTGGGCGCGACCAGTCTTTGCGATTACGTCGCCGATCTCGAAGCCATCATTCGCGGCCTGCCGGAGAAACCGGTCGTGATCGGCCATTCGATGGGGGGCCTGGTTGCTCTTCTTCTCTGCGCCAAGGGGCTCGCCAAGGCAGGCGTGTTGCTGACTCCTGCCCCGCCTTCCGGCGTGTTTCCCATCAGGCTGTCGAACCTCGTCGCTTTTGCCCGCATCCAGATGCAGTGGGCGTGGTGGCGCAAGCCACACCGCGCGACACTTGGCGAAGCGCAGGCTTACACCTTCAACACCACCGACCCGGCCGAGGGCGCGGCGATGCACGCAACCTTCGTCCATGAGTCGGGGCGTGCCTTGTTCGAGATCGCCCTGCCCTGGCTCGACAGCACCAAGGCAGCCCATGTCGATCCGCGACGCGTGACCGTGCCTCTCCTGTTCGTCGGCGCCAAGCAGGACAAGCTCGTGCCGCCGGACGTCGTCCGCCGCACGGCAAAGCGCTATGCGCACGTGTCCGAGTATCTCGAATACGACAAACAGGGCCATTGGGTCCTTGGTCAACCCGGCTGGGAACGCGTCGCCGAACAGGCCGAGGCGTGGCTCTCCGCCAAAGCAGGTTAGCGTTATATGTCCATCGTCGAATTTCCCGAGCTCAAGGCTCTGCTGGTGCGCGACGGGCGTCTGATGGCGCTCGATGTCGGCAGCAAGACTATCGGCATCGCCACCTCTGATGCGCTGCGCATGCTGGCAACGCCGCTCACTACATTGAAGCGCGGCAAGCTTGCCGTCGATCTCGCTGCTCTGGGCGAGCTTACAGCCAAGCATCAGATCAAGGCACTGGCGGTCGGCCTGCCACTCAACATGGATGGCACCGAAGGTCCGCGCTGCCAGTCGATCCGTCAGTTCGTCGCCAACATCGCCAACCATGGCCCGCCGGCGCTGGCGGCCCTGCCGGTCGTCCTGCAGGACGAACGCCTGAGCACCGCCGCCGTCACGCGCGGCATGATCGACGACTACGACATGACCCGGGCAAAACGTGCCGAGCGTGTCGACTCCGCCGCGGCGGCCTGGATCCTGGAGAGTGCGCTGGCGCGGTTGCGCTAGGGACACAAAGGCGGCGCCGCCGGCCTCGGCGGAACATCGGCATCGAGCGAGCGCAGGAAGGCCACGAGGTCGGCACTCTGATCCGGTGACAGAGCGAGCGGGCGCACGAGCGGGACGCCGTCGCTGTGCAGGCGGTCGGGATTCACTTCCGAATAGTGCTTCACCACGTCTTCGAGCGTCGCGACGCTACCGTTGTGCATGTAGGGCCCACCGCGCCCGACTTGCCGCAGGCCGGGCACACGGAACTCACCGAAATTGGTGTGCAGGCGCCGGACATGCCGTGTACGGCGCGCATTCTCGCCGGTCGCGTCGTCGTTGAACTTGCCGAGGAGGCTGAAGGGACTTTCCGCAAGCCGCGTCAGCCCACCCAGCCGCCCGCTGTCGACTTCCCCTGGTCGCACGAAGAAGGGAATCCCGATGTCGCCAAACTCACCGTTGGTGAAGCGCGGGCCGAAGTGACAGGCGTTGCAGCTGGCGTTGCCGATGAACAGCCGGAGCCCGCGCTGAGCTGACATCGGATACCGGGCCGCCGCGCCACGATCGCCTGCCAGCAGTGCATCCCGGAAATCGTCGAACGGCGTGCGCGGACTGACGAAGGTCGCCTGAAAGGCAGCCAATGCCTTGGCTGTATCGACCAGCAGGAGCTCGTCGTCGTTGCCGGGCTTTCTGCCAAACGCCTTCTCATAACCACAAGCAAGGGCGCGGTCGTTGCGCAGCAAGGTGCCAACGCGCTCCGTACCGCCATTCATCTCGCGGGCATCGAGCAGCGGCCGGATGCTCTGCGCCCAGAGGGAATCGCCGGCGCCGTCCCAGCCGAACCAATGGCTGTAGCCGACATTCCAGAGAGAAGGTGTACGACGATCGAGTTCGACCACGCCCTGCGCCCTGGCCAGACCGTCGCTCCAGTCGCGACCGGCCTGATGGCAGGTCGCGCAGCTCATCTTGCCATTGCCGGAGAGCCGAGGCTCGTTGAAGAGATGTTCACCGAGGAGGATGCCAGACGGCGTACCGGAAACCCGGTTCGAGGGATCGCGCACTGGCGGCGGCGGCCAGGGACCATGCCGGCCGATGCTCCTCACCTCTTCTTCCGTCCAGTCGAGCAGCGGTTGCGCCGAGGCGCCCGTCGCAGTCGCCGCGGTCGCCGCCAGCACCAGGGCCAGCAGCAGCCTGATCACTTGAGGATGATGTCGTGCGACAGCCGCTCGCTCTCTTCGCCGGCACGCACGTCGAAGGAGATCTCCCACCGTCCGGGCATGTGGAACACCAGGCCCTCGGCGCGATAGCGGCCGTTCGGCGAGGCGACGATGGCGGCCTTGTAGTTCATGCTGTGCTTGTGCTCCGGCATCTGAGCCTCGACGGCGATCAGCTCCGCCGGATCGCCGCCTTTGGTGCAGACGTTCAGAACCAGCGCGAAGGGCTCACCAACCTCGACACGTACCGGATCGGGCCGGAAGGCGATCATGTAGTGGTCGGAGAAGACCACCCAGCCGGTGCCGCGGCCGAGATCGAGCGGACAATCCGCCAGGGCTGGCGTCGCCCCCATCAGCATCATGAGCGCGACGAAGAACCGCCTCATCGCTTTCCACCCGAGAGTTCACCGCCAAACAGGCGGTCGCCGTTCTCGTAGGCGATCTTGCGCGCAACATCGGGCGGCAGGTCGGACAGCCACTGGCGCGACCAGCGCGCATGCTCGATCACGTAGTGCCAGCGTTCCGGCGTGAAGGTGTCGGTGCCCAGCACGAAGCGATCGGGAAATTCGAGGAACGCCTCACGCCAGCCCGGCGCAACCTTGCCGTTCGAGGCATGCGAAGTGAGGAACGCGAGATCGCACCACAGCGTCGGATAGGTGCGCAGCATCTCGCGTACCTTCTCCGGCCGTTCGAAGCCGGAATGCGCCCACAGCACCTTCGCTTTCGGGTCCTGCTGGAAGTGGCGCACCACCGCATCGGCGTCGGAATGCGAGTGCAGGTAGAGGCCGTATTGCTTGGCGAGTTCGACGATGCGCCGCATGTTCGGCAAGTCGGCGTCGGCGCCATAGATATGGAACTCGCCGATCGCCATGTACTTGCGCTTCGACAGGAGATCCTCGACGAAGGGGATCACCGTCGGGTCCTTAGCCCAGGTCGAGATCTCGCCACGTGAGCGATAGGGGCGCAGTTCGGGCACGATGACACCCGGCGCCACGTCTTGCAGCATCTTGGTGCCCTCATTGTTCGAGCTCGACACCATGGCGCGCTTGACGCCGGCCTTCTTCAGTATCTCGACGACCTGAGCGGGCGGCACCACGGTCCAGGCATCGTGGCTGTAATGCATGTGCGCATCGAAGATCGGCAACTCGTCGGCCCTGGCGGACGTCGCTCCGAGAGCAGCAAGCAGCGGCAGCAGGACCAGAAAACGATGCATGTGATTTCTTTCAGCCCCGCGCCTTGCGCGCGCCGGTTTTAGGAGGACAGGCATAATTGAAGCTAATCGAGATGCGCTCGCCGGAGAAGCGCGCCGGCGGCACCTCGTGACGCAGCCAGCTCTCGAACAGCAGCAGGTCGCCGTCCTTCGCCGGCACGTTGACGAACGGCCTCATGCTCTCGGGAGCGTCGGCCTGCCGCGGCGGTGCGGCCATGTGATGGGGCAAACGCGGATCCTCGAACTTCAGCGCCCCTGCCCCCTTCGGCACCGAGACGTAATAGGTGCCGCTGATGAAGGAGGCCGGATGGAGGTGCATGGAGTGCACGGTGCCGGCAGGCATCAGGTTCGCCCAGCAGTCGGTCATCGTCAGGTCCCGGCCGGACAGGTCGTAGTGCAGGTCGCGTGCGTAGGCCTTCACGTGACGATCGATCTTCTTGCGCAACTTGTCGAACAGGGAGGTGACGAGGTGCAGCCGGTCGAGCGAGCCGTACGAGGTGTAGCCGCCCAGATAATGCCGCGCCGACCAGCGCCGCCCGGCCTCGTCGGAGAGGCTGAGGGACTGGCATTCGTCGGCCAGGTCCTGATTGAAACGCCGCCAGCTGCCGTCGATCAACGAAGCGCGGTAAACCAGTGTCGGAAATAGGGCACGGATCGCCATAGCGTGATTATCGGTGAACCGGGCGTCTCGTGCTATGCTTTCGCATGCTTACGACCGAGCAGATCGAAGCCTATCGTCGCGACGGCTATCTGGTGATCCCCCGCCTGATCCAAGGCGAACAGCTTGCACGCTTGCGGGCGCTCACCGACCAGATCGTGGCCGAGGCCCGCGGCGTTGCCGCCAACGACGACCTCTACGACCTCGAACCCAGCCACAGCGCCACGCTGCCGCGGGTTCGCCGGCTGAAGCCCGCCATCTTCAAGCGCTACGCCTTCTTCCATGCGCTGGCGCGCGATCCCGCGATCACATCGGTTTTGAGCCAGCTCCTCGGCCCGGCCATCCGCATGCATGGCGGCAAACTCAACATGAAGTCGGCAGGGTACGGCTCGCCGGTCGAATGGCATCAGGACTGGGCCTTCTATCCGCACACCAACGACGACGTGCTGGCAACCGGGATCTATCTCGACGATTGCGGGGAGAGCAACGGCCCGCTGATGGTCCTGCCGGGCACCCACCACGGTCCCGTCCACGACCATCACGCCGACGGCCGCTTCTGCGGCGCGATGAATCCCGCCGCGTGCGATCTCGATTTCGGCAAGGCCGTACCGCTGATGGGACCGGCGGGGTCGATGACCATCCATCACGTCCGGCTGGTCCATGGCTCCGCTCTCAACCACTCGAACAGCCAGCGCCGTCTGCTGTTGCACGAGTATGCCGCGGCCGATGCCTGGCCGTTGATGGGCGTGCCCGATTTCGACGAGTTCAACAGCCGCATGGTTCTGGGCGAGCCGACCATCGAGCCGCGCGTGCGCCCAGCGCCAATACGCATGCCACTACCCCCAGCCGATCACCAGGGGTCGATCTACGAGAACCAGCGCGGATCGGGACGCCGGTTCTTCGAAACCTACGAGGAGCGCGCGCGCATTGCCAACTAAGCTCCTGGGACTGTTCGGTCTGGCCGCCGCGACACTGCTCTCCGTCGCGGGCCAAAGTGCATGGGCTGCCGAAGACCTCAAGATCGGCGGCAATCGCGGCACCATGGAATTCGCCATCGGCGATTCGCGCATCTTCCGTACGACCGGCGGCTTCCAGACGTGGCAAGGCAATGTCCAGGTGAACGACGCGGACATGCCCAAGAGCGCCGTCCAGGTCACCGTGGACACCCACAGTCTGAAGATGATGGACCGCCAGCAGGCCGACATGCTGAAGGATTCGGACTTCTTCGACGTCGATCGCTTTCCGCAGATGACGTTCCGGTCGGAGAAGGTCGAACGGACGGGCGCGGAAACCCTCAAGATCGACGGCTTCCTCACTTTGCGCGGCGTCACCCGGCCGATGACCCTCGATGTCACTGTGTCGGACCGCAAGCCCAATGCCGCTCCCGGCGCGCCCTATGCCCGCGTCCGCGCCAAGGGAACGATCAAGCGGTCGGATTTCGGCATGACCAAATACGTCGATCTGGTGGGCGACAACGTCGAGATCATCATCAGCACCGATGCCTGGCGCTGAGGGGCGTCGCCGGGGGCATCATCCCGGCGCCAAGGCCTTCCACTGGATCACCGCTCTGGCCGTTCTCGGCCTGCTGGGCGTCGGCCTATGGATGACCGGCCTGCCGCTCGGGCTGCTGAAACTCAAAGTCTATGGCTGGCACAAATGGATCGGCCTCGTCGTCCTGGCCCTCACAGTCGCGCGGCTGTGGTGGCGCTGGCGCCATCCGCCTCCGCCCCTGCCCGGCGCCTTGCCGAACTGGGAGCGCCGCGCCGCACACGCCGCACATTGGGCCCTCTTCTTCCTGTTGCTCGCCATGCCGATCAGCGGCTGGATGATGAACTCCGCGGCTGGCGTCGGGCTCTACTGGTTCGGCTACGTGCCGATCCCCGATCTGGTGCCGCGCGATCCCGACCTGTTCGAAACGTTGCGCACGGTTCACCGTGTGCTATCGCGTCTGCTGATGGCCGTCGTCGCGCTGCATGTCGGAGCGGTCGTCTATCACGACGTGTTGCGCCGCGACGGCATCTTCCGCCGCATGTGGCTGTCCGGAGAAAGATGATGCGCGCCTGGCTGTTGCTTGCCGCCCTCTTGATGGCCCGTCCCGCTCTGGCCGGCCCGCAGGATCCGTGGACGGTCGACACGCGCTCGCCTTCGCTGACCTTCTCCGTGACTCAAGTCGGTTCAATCGTGAGCGGCCGGTTCCCGACCTGGACAGGCGAAATCGTGCTCGATCCCTCGGCCCTGGCGTCAGCCCGCATCGACATCAAGATCGACACCCGCACCGTCACAGCCAACAATGCCGACGTCGATTCGCTGCTCAAGGGGCCGAACTTCCTCAGCGTCCTGAAGTTCCCAGAGGCCCGCTTCGTCGCAACCTCGATTGTGGCCAAAGGCGGCGACCGCTACGAAGCGCAGGGCAAGCTCACCCTCCGCGATGTGACGCGCGACGCCGTCCTGCCCTTCACCCTCGCGATTGCCGACGATCCGTCGAAGCCGGGTGCGCTGCGTGCCACCGCGAAGGGCCGCATCGTCCTGAAGCGCCTCGACTATGGCGTTGGCCAGAATGAATGGGCCAGCACCGGTCAGATCGCCAACGAAGTGACCGTCGATCTCAACATCACGGCAAGCCGGCCGCGATGATCTCGCGACGGCGCGCGCTGGCTTCCGGTGGCGCGTTGCTCGTCGCCCGCGATGCCGTCGCGCAAACCACGAACTGGCCCGACTGGGTCGACTCCTATGTAGGCGCCGTCCGCTTCTACCGGTCGATCCCACTGGAAGACATCGTCCCCCCGCCACAGAATCCGAACGTCGACTTCGACGACCGCACGCCGTTCGGCATTCAGTTCTCCGTAACCGCTACGGGAGACGGCAGCATCGTCTGGCTGCGCATCGATGGCGGACCGATGCTGACCTCCGAACAGGGTGAGACGCTGCGCTTCGGCCTGCTGGTCGATGGCGTTGCGCTGCTGGCGTCGGCCGATGCCAGGCCGGCGCCGAGATCGGCAAATCTGACCGTAAGGCCCAATCAGCTCTCCACCGAAGCACTGTTCGCCCATGCCGATGGCAGCTTCTGGCGGCGACATTTCACCGCCAACTTCACGTCGACCGGCGCCGACGTGATCATCTGGGTGTTCGATGCCGCCGGCACGCGGGCGCGGACCTGGCGCGGCTCGACACGGCGGCGCGGCTGACTAGGGCCGCGGCCCGACATAGTTCGACTGCGGACGGATGATCCGGCCGCCCTTCTCCTGCTCGAAGATATGGGCGCACCAGCCGGCGACGCGGCCGACGGCGAACAGCGCCGTGAAGGCGCTACGCGGCACTTCGAGCGCCTCCAGCAAGAGGGCCGTATAGAACTCGACGTTGGTGTCGAGGCGCTGCCCGGGCTTGTGCTTGCGCAACGCAGCGATGGCACTCTTCTCGACCTCGACGGCGAAAGCGAGCCGACCGGCCGTCTGCGGCAGGGTCGCCACGGTGTTCTTCAGCACGTCGGCCCGTGGGTCGCGCACCTTGTAGATGCGATGGCCGAAGCCCATCAGTCGCGTGCCCTTGGCAAAGGCATCGTCGAGCCAAGCCGCGGCGTTCTCCGGCTTGCCGATCTCGTCGAACATGTCGAGCACCGGCCCCGGCGCGCCACCATGCAGCGGGCCCTTCAACGCGCAAAGCGCCGCCAGCACCGAGGAGATGAGGCCCGCCCGCGTCGAGGCAACGACGCGCGCCGTGAAGGTAGAGGCGTTGAAGCCATGATCGGCGACAGTCGCGAGGTAGGCATCGAGCCCTTTTTCGAAAGCGGCGTCCGCGCGCTTGCCGCGGGTCATCCGCAGCAGGTCCTGAGCGGTGGTGAGAGTCGGATCCGGCGCCAAGGCTGACTTGCCTTCCGCGGCACGCAGCAGGGCGGCGAGAAAGACCGGCGACGCGCCACAGACCAGATAGTGATGCGGCATCGGCTCGGAGTCGGCCAGCATGCCGAGCCCGACCCGAAGCCCTTCGACCGGCGTCAGCCCCTTGGCCGCGGCGATCAGCTTGGGCACCTCGGCGAAGGCACGCACCCGCGCCGCCGCCAGCCCCTGCCGCACAGCGACCTCATCGCCGCCCCCTTGAGCGAAGTCCGTCCAGAGTAGAGCCGCGACGCCCTCGAAGCCGGTCTTCGTGGCCAGCTCCTCGATGGCATGGCCCCGCACGATCAGCCGGCCGGCCTCGCCGTCCACTTCGCTCATCAGCGTGTCGGCTACGACCACCCCGTCGAGCCCGCTGTTCACCCGTGTCTGCAGCATGAAAACCCCCTTGGCTGTTCATGCTGAACATTCGGCCGAACATATATGTTGTCAATATTTATTGAATTGATCAATAATTATGAATGGCAACCGAATGGCTGAGTTCCAAGGAAGCGGCGCAACGGCTGGGCGTCTCGGCGGCGACGCTTTATGCCTATGTGAGCCGCGGCCTGCTGCGCTCCGAAGGCAGTAATGGGCAGCGCGAGCGGCGTTACCGCGCCGACGACGTCGCGCAGCTCAAACGCCGCCGCGAGGTCGGGCGTAAAGCAGAGTCGATTGCCGCCAACACCCTCGACTTCGGCACGCCGGTGCTGGAATCGGCACTGACTCTCATCGAGAACGGACACCTCTTCTATCGCGGGCAGGATGCCACCCTGCTGGCGCGGACGGCGTCGCTGGAACAGGTCGCGCAGATCCTGTGGGACTGCGACGAACGCCCGTTCGGGGCAAAGAACCTGCCGCCCATGTCGGCAGCACTGCGCGGCGCCTGGCTCGCCGCGGCCGCGCTGCCGCCGGTCGATAGCTGCCTCGTCCTGCTGCCGGCCGCCGCGCGCTGGGATCATCCGAGCTGGGTCGAGGATCGCGGTGCCATGCTCGAAACGGGCGCCCGCATCCTGCGCCTGCTCGCCGCCGCGGTAACGTCGCAGCCCCTGTCGGACCGGCCCGTGCACGAGCAGCTTGCGGAGGCCTGGCATGTTCCAGCCGAGTATGCGTCGCTGATCCGCGCCGCGCTCGTCCTGTCGGCTGACCACGAATTCAATGCCTCGGCGTTCGCGGCCCGCGTCGTCGCGTCGACCGGCGCCAATCTCTACGGCTCGACGATGGCCGGGCTGGTGGCGATCAACGGCCCGCGCCACGGCGGCCTGACGCGTCGCGTGGCGGACCTGTTCAGCGACCTCAAGGAGGTGAGCGACATCGACGCCGAACTGGCGCGGCGCGTGCGCGAACGCATCTACATTCCGGGCTTCGGCCATCCGCTCTATCCCGACGGCGACGTCCGCGCGACGACCCTGCTTGCCATGCTGCGCGAGCGGATGCCCGACTCCCCGGAGCTTGCCTTTGCCGACAAGGTGGCGGCATCGGCCGAGCGTCTGATCGACCGCAAGCCCACGGTCGATTTCGCCACCGTGACGCTCGAACGCGCGCTCGACCTGCCCAAGGATTCCGCACTGGCCCTGTTCCTTCTTGGCCGTACGGTCGGCTGGATCGCCCATGCCGTGGAACAGGCCACGCATGGTTCTGTCATTCGTCCGCGGGCGCGCTATACAGGCCCCCGCCCCACACCAGCGCCGAGCGGAAGATGAGCAACGCCCTGATCGTCATCGACATGCAACAGGGATCGTTCACCGCCGCCGCTCCCTGCCACGACGCGGCCGGTCTCGTGCAGCGCATCAACGTGCTTGCTGCTGCGGTACGCAGTGCAGGCGGCGCCGTCATCCATGTGCAGCACGACGGGCCGCCGGGCGATCCGCACCAGCCCGAGCTGCCAGGGTGGCGCTTCCTGCCCGACATCGACGTCCGGCCCGACGACACCATCGTGCGCAAGACGTCCTGCGACGCCTTCCTTCAGACGCGGCTGGAGGCCGTCCTGCGTGCCAAGGCGATCGACCGGCTGATCATCACGGGCTGTGCAACGGACTATTGCGTCGACACGACGGTGCGCAGTGCCCTGGCGCGCGGCTACCGCACGACGGTGCCCTCCGACGGCCACACCGCCGCCGACCGGCCTCACCTGCCGGCGGTGAAGATCATCGAACATCACAATGCGATCTGGGCCGACTTTCTGGCGCCCAACGGGCCTGCCGAAGTGTGCCGCTGCACCGAGGTTCGCCTCGACTGAAGCTCGGTGCTGCGACCAAACGGTTATCCACCACAACGTTATCTTGCGAGTGCGGCATGCGCGTGCTTAACGTCGCGCTTTAGTGACAAAGAAACGCGCGGGCGTGCCGAGGTTGCCCCACCTTCTCGGCATCGAAGGTCTGTCGCCTGAAACGATTTCGGGCTTGCTCGACCTATCCGAAAATTACATCGACCAGAACAGATCGATCGACAAGCGGCGCGACATGCTCGCCGGCCGCACCGTCATCAACCTGTTCTTCGAGAACTCGACGCGCACGCGCACGAGTTTCGAGGTCGCGGCCAAGCGGCTGGGCGCCGACGTCATCAACATGGATGTCGCCACCTCGTCGGTGCGCAAGGGCGAGACCTTGCTCGATACGGCGATGACCCTGAACGCCATGCGGCCCGACGCCATCGTCGTGCGCCACCATGAGTCGGGCGCGGTCAATCTCCTGTCGCAGAAGGTCAACTGCGCCGTCATCAATGCCGGCGACGGCCAGCATGAACATCCGACACAGGCGCTGCTCGACGGTCTGACCATCCGACGACGACGCGGCAGCCTGGAGGGGCTGGAAGTGGCGATCTGTGGCGACATCATGCACAGCCGCGTCGCGCGATCGAACATCCACCTCTTTCAGATCATGGGCGCGCGGGTGCGGGTCGTCGGTCCCCCCACTCTGATGCCCACCGACGTCGACCGTCTCGGCGTCGAAGTTCACTACAGCATGAAGACCGGCCTCAAGGACGTCGATATCGTGATGATGCTGCGCCTGCAGACCGAACGGATGCAGGGCTCGTTCGTGCCGTCGATCAGCGAGTATTTCCGCTTCTTCGGCCTCGACCATGAAAAGCTGAAGGTCGCCAAGCCCGACGCATTGATCATGCATCCCGGTCCGATGAACCGTGGCGTCGAGATCGACTCCGAAGTTGCCGACGATCTCGACCGCAGCGTCATCCACGAACAGGTCGAGATGGGCGTCGCCGTCCGCATGGCCTGCCTCGAAGCGTTGATCGGCGGCCACCGCAACCAGATCGGGGCCGTGGCATGAGCGGCAATATCCATAAATCCGCGCCGCCGCACGCCGGCTCGACCGCCTACATCAATGCGCGCATCGTCGATCCCGGTGCCGACAAGGAATATCAGGGCGCCGTGCTGATCAGCGACGGCAAGATCGCCGACTTCGGCCCCAATCTGTTTGCGTCCGGCGCGCCCTACGGCATCGAGTCGATCGACTGCCGCGGCCTCTATCTGGCACCGGGCATTGTCGACACGCGCGTGCATACCGGCGAGCCGGGCGAGGAGCACAAGGAGACGCTGGAAAGCGCCGGCGCCGCGGCGGCGGTGGGCGGCATCACCTCGCTGGTGCTGCTGCCGGACAACGAGCCGCCGTTCGACGACGCCTCCCTGATCGAGTTCGTGGCGCGCCGCGCCCGTCAGATCAAGCTGGTGAACATGTATGCCTACGGCGCGCTGACCGTGGGCCTGGAAGGCAAGGAACTGGCCGAGATGGGCTTGCTGGCGGAAGCCGGCGCCGTGGCCTTCACCGATGCCGACCATGCCGTGGCCAACGCGCAGGTGCTGCGCCGCGCGCTCTACTACGCCAAGGCCTTCGACGCGCTGATCGTTCACCTGCCGCAGGAACCCACGTTGTCGGGCGGGCACATGACCAGCGGCGAAATGGCGACGCGACTCGGCCTCGCCGGCAATCCGCCGCTTGCCGAAGTGATGATGGTCGAACGCGACATCCGCCTCGCCGAGATGACCGGCGGCCGGCTGCACCTCGCCAAGATCTCGACGGCCGAAGCCGTGACCGTGATCGCGGCCGCCAAGGCCCGCGGCCTCAAGATCACCTGCGATACTGCAGCGCCCTACTTTGCACTGAACGATCTCGCCGTCGGCGACTACCGCACTTTCGGCAAGCTGGTGCCGCCACTGCGCGCCGAGAAGGATCGGCTCGCCATTGTCGAAGGGCTGAAGGACGGCACGATCGACGCCATCGTTTCCGATCATCGGCCGCAGGATCAGGACAGCAAGCGCGTGCCCTTCGCCCAGGCGGAGCCGGGCGGCATCGGCCTCGAGACCTTGCTGCCGATCTCGCTCGAACTCGTGCACAACGGCCAGCTCACCTTGCCGCGCCTGTTCCAGCGCCTGTCGAGCGCCCCGGCATCTCTGTTCGGCCTGCCCGGCGGCAAGCTCGCCAAGGGTGCACCGGCCGATCTCGTCCTGTTCGACGCCGACTATGCCTGGAAGGTCGACCGCGACGAGCTGTGGAGCAAGACCAAGAACACGCCGTTCGACGAGCGGCCCGTACAAGGTCGCGTAATGGCCACCATCGTCGGTGGACGCACCATCTATCGTGACGACAGTTTTGCGGCGGCAGCAGCGGCCGCCTGACAGCGTAAAACTGCTGTCGAGCTACTGTCACGAGCCACGCAATTGCTGCCTCCAAACGGCCATTTCGTCTGATATGGTCGCGCGTCTTTTCGAAACGGGGATTTTGATTATGCTCCGGCAGTCTGTTCTTCTTGGCGTCGCGACGGTCGCGCTCGCCGGCACGGCCAGCGCACAGCAGCGCGGCCAATCGCGCGACGACCTGCTCGACGCGCTGACCCGGCACATCCAGATCTGCAGCGAGATCACCGAGACCCAGGCGCGGCTTTCGTGCTTCGACCGTCTGCAGACCCAGATCGGCGGCGTGCAAGCACCTGCCCCGACAACGCCCACGCCGCTACAAGCGAGCCCTGCACCGACGCCCACACCGATCATGCCGAGCAGCCCGGCGACCAGCGGCACCATGGGCGGCAGCACCATGGGCGGCTCGTCGATCAGCGCAGCGCCGCTCGCCCCACAGCAGCTCGCCCCACAGCAGCTCACGCCTCAGCCCCTCGCCGTTCCGGGCGGCGGCACCGCGACGCTCGGAGGCTCAGGCCCGACCACCAGCCAACCATCCGGCGCGCGGACTTACGATCCCGACGCCGCCTTCGATCCACGCTCGTCGAGCTACCGTCCTCCGGATAACATCGGACCGAAGCCGCAGCCTCAGGTTCAACGCACAGGGCCGCGCCCGGTTCGCTCGTTCTCGACGCCGCAGCCGCTCGTGACGCTCGGCGCCAACAACCTGACCTATGGTCCGACGCGCTACTGGCAGGTCACCGTCACCCTGACCTCGAACACGCAGCGGCCCGTCGAAACCCAGGCCGTGTGCACCTTCATGAACGGCGGCCGGTCGCTCGAGGACGCCTACTTCGGACCGATCACGATCCAGCCCGGCGAGCAGATCACCACCGAACTGGTTGGGCCGCCGACCACCGCCTACATCGATTCCACCAATTGCCGGATCATGCGCCCTTAAGGCCACGGCGATGATATCGACGCTGATCCTGCTGCTGGGTCCCTTCCTGCTGGGCTACCTGCTGGGCTCGATTCCTTTCGGCCTGCTGCTGACGCGCGCCGCGGGGCTGGGCGACATCCGCAAGGTGGGCTCGGGCAATATTGGTGCCACCAACGTGCTGCGTACCGGCCGCAAGGGGCTTGCCGCCGCGACGCTTCTGCTCGATGCCCTGAAGGGCGTGGTGGCGGTGCTGATCGCCGATCAGGTCGGCCAGATTCCCGCCGTCGGTGCGGCAGCCGGCGCCGTGATCGGCCACATGTTCCCCGTGTGGCTGGGCTTCAAGGGCGGCAAGGGCGTCGCGACGACGCTCGGCGTGATGTGGGGCCTGTCCTGGCCGGTCGGCGCGATCGCCTGCGGGACCTGGCTGCTGGTCGCCGCCGCCTTCCGCTGGTCCTCGCTGGCTGCGCTGATCGCCGTCGTCGCCGCGGCCATCGCTGCCTGGTTCCTGACTGACCACCGTGCCGCCTTGCTGCTCACCCTGCTAGTGCCGCTGGTCTGGATACGCCACCACGAGAACATCGCGCGCCTGCTCAAGGGCACCGAACCCAAGATCGGCCAGCGCACGAAGAGCTGAGCGGCTCAAACGCCAGCTCGAACGCCGGTATCGCCATTGATCGCCTCCCGGCCCGTGTTAGGGTCGATGCATAACAACTGCAGGAGGCAATGACGATGTTCGTTGCACGTATGGCGGTGATCGCCGCGGCGACCTTGTGCCTGACATCGGTGGCGGTATCGGTTGCGGAGGCCAAGACCTTGCGCTGGGCAAGCCAGGGCGATGCGCTGACGATGGATCCGCATTCGCAGAACGAAGGCCCGACGACGGCCATGAACCAGCATGTCTACGAAGGCCTGATCAGCCGCGATCCCAAGCTCGCCAAAGTCCCGGGCTTGGCGCTCACGTGGAAGCCGATCGCGCCTGACACCTGGGAATTCAAGCTTCGGCCCGATGTGAAGTTCAGCGACGGCACGCCCTTCACCGCCGACGACGTGGTGTTCAGCTACACCCGCGCGCTGGCGCCGACCTCCGACTTCCGTTCCTACATCTCCTCCATCAAGGACGTGAAGGCGCTCGATCCCCTCACCGTTCACATCGTCACCAACGGGCCGAACCCGATCCTGCCCGACTACACGACCTCGATCCTGATCATGTCCAAGGCCTGGTCGGAGAAGCACAACGTCACCAAGCCGCAGAGCTTCAAGGACAAGGAAGAGACCTATGCGGTCCGCAACGCCATGGGCACTGGGCCCTACACGCTGAAGCAGCGCGATCCCGACGTGCGCACCGTGATGGCCAAGAACCCGACCTACTGGGGCGCGAAGGACTTCCCCGCCTATCCCGACGAACTGGTCTACACGCCGATCAAGGAGCCCGCGACGCGCGTGGCTGCGCTGATCTCGGGCCAGGTCGACTTCGTGCTGGACGCGCCGCTGCAGGACATCGCGCGCATCAAGCAGACGCCGGGCCTCAAGACGGAGGAGACGGCGCAGGTGCGTTCGATCTTCCTCGGCCTCGACATGGGGTCGGCAGAACTCAAGTATTCCGACGTCAAGGGCAAGAACCCGTTCGCCGACAAGCGCGTGCGCCAGGCGATGTATCAAGCGATCGACGTCAATGCGATCAAGGCCAAGGTGATGCGGAACTTCTCCGCGCCGGCCGGCCTCATCACTTCGCCCGGCGTGCACGGCCACACGCCGCAGCTCGACCAGCGCCTGAAGTACGACGTGGCCGCGGCCAAGAAGCTGATGACCGAGGCGGGCTACCCCAACGGCTTCAGCGTTTCGCTGGACTGCCCCAACGACCGTTACAACAACGACGAGCAGATCTGCCAGGCCGTCACCGGCATGCTGGCGCAGATCGGCATCAAGGTCGATCTGCAGGCGCGTTCCAAGACGCTGCACTTCCCCAAGCTGCAGAAGAAGGATTCGAGCCTCTTCCTGCTGGGTTGGGGTGTGCCGACGCTCGACTCGCACTATGTCTTCACCTTCCTGTACCAGACCAGCGATGCGGCCAAGAAAGTGGGCAGCTGGAACTACACCGGCTACTCGAACGCCAAGCTGGACGAGCTGGCGGACGGCATGCTGAAGGAGGTCGATCAGGCCAAGCGCGACAAGATGATCGCCGACGCCTGGGCGCTGGCCGTCGCCGACATGCCCTACCTGCCGCTGCACCATCAGCTCATCGTCTGGTCGATGAGCGACAAGGTCACCATGCCGATCTTTGCCAACGACTCGCCCAACTTCAAATACGGCAAGATGAAGTGAGGGCGCGTTGACCAACCTGGGTTGAAAGCCGGCGCGTGCTGGCTTTCATCGTCTCCCGCCTTCTGCAGTCGCTGGGCGTGATGCTGGCGGTGTCGTTCCTGTGCTTCGTGCTGTTCAACTTCGTGGGCGACCCGGTGAACAACATGGTAGGCCAGGAGGCATCGCCCGCCGAACGCGCCGAGATGCGCCACGAGCTGGGGCTGGAGGATTCCGTCGGCATCCAGTTCCTGCGCTTCCTGGGCAATGCCGCGACCGGCAACTTCGGCAAGAGCTATCGACTTGCTCGCCCGGTCTCCGACCTGATCGTCGAGCGCATGCCGGCGACGCTTGAACTTGTCCTGGTGGCGGCCCTGCTCGCGCTGGCAATGGGCATCCCGCTCGGCGTGCTGACGGCGCTGCGCCGGAACACGCTCGACAGCGGCGCGGTGATGACCTTTTCGCTGGCCGGCGTCGCGATGCCGACCTTCGTGATCGGCATCCTGCTGATCTACGTCTTCTCCGTGGAGTGCAAATCCTGGGCGCCGGGGCTCGGCCTGCCGGCCGACTGGTGCTTCCCCTCCTTCGGCCGCGGCGAGACGGTGAGCCTCGGCTGGTGGAAGACCGGCCTGCTGACCGACTCCGGCCTGAAGGCGATCGTGCTGCCGGCCTTCACCCTCTCGCTGTTCCAGATGACGCTGGTGTTGCGGCTCGTGCGCTCACAGATGCTTGAAGTCTTGCGCACCGACTACATCAAGTTCGCGCGGGCCCGCGGCCTCACCGACCGCGCCGTGCATTTCCGCCATGCGTTGAAGAACACCCTGCTGCCGGTCATTACCGTGATAGGCATTCAGGTCGGTGGCCTGATCGCGTTCTCGATCATCACCGAAACGGTGTTCCAATGGCCCGGCATGGGCCAGCTCTTCATCCAGTCGGTGCAGTTCGCCGACATACCTGTCATGGCCGCGTATCTCGTCATGGTCTCCCTGATCTTCGTCACCATCAATTTCTTCGTCGACCTGCTCTATGCCGCGATCGATCCGCGGCTGCGCCTGGACCGTGCCCGGCTGGGAACGGCCGGCGGATGAGTTCCAAATCCTCGCGCGACCTGCCCGCGGTCCTGCCGTGGGCGCTGATCGGTGCCGCCTGCCTCGGTTCCTTTGCCGCGACCTCCAGCGGCACGACACGCGCGCCCTTCCTGCTCGACATGGCGCACGATCTCGACGTCGCCATGCCGCTGGTCGCCAACCTCGTGTCGCTGACGGCCACGGCCTGGGGCATCACCTCGGCCCTGGGCGGCTGGCTGTCGGACGTGATCGGCCGGCGGCCGCTCCTGATCGCCGCCCCCTTCGCACTGGCGCTGGCGATGGTGGCCCAAGCCTGGGCCGGCTCGTTCTTCTGGGTCGCGGTCTGGGCGGCCGTGGGTGGCGGCTGCGCCGGCGCCTTCACCGGCGTGATCTTCGCCGAAGTCTCCGGCCGCGTGCCCGACAGCCAGCGCGGCCGCGCGCTCGGCTGGGTGATGAGCGGCCAGTCCCTCACCCTGGTGGTCGGCGTGCCGATGGCCGCCGCGGTCGGCTCGATCATAGGCTGGCGCGGCTGGCTGGTCTGCGTCGGCGGCCTGTCGCTCGCCGCCTGCCTCAGCCTCTATTTCACAGTCGGACGCGGCAGCGCAGGCCACACGCGCGGCAACGCCGCACGGCCATCGTTGAAGGCCGCGCTCTCGCCCCGGGTATTGGGCCTGTTGAGCACCGGCGTCGCCGAGCGCATTTGCTATGGCCTCGCCGCCGTCTACTTCGCGACCTTCATGCAGGTGACCTATCACATGTCCCTGCTCGAACTGGCCATTCCGCTGGCCGTGTTCGCGCTGGGCAATGTCGCGGGTACGGTGCTGGGCGGCCAGCTCGCCGACCGGCTGCGCGACCGTCTGCTCACCTTCGCCATCGCCATGGCGCTGTCCGGGATCGCGGCCCTCGCGCTCTTCATGTGGCACCCCGGCCCCATCGTTTCGATTGCCGTCGGCTTCGTCTATGTGCTGCTGAATGCGCTCGGCCGGCCGTCCTTCATGGCTTCGCTGGCCGCGGTGCCGGAAGATGTGCGCGGCACCGTGCTCGGCCTCAACGGCACCTCGGCCAGCGTCGGCTGGATCGGCGCCGCCGCGCTCGGCGCCATGATGATCGGTTCGGTCGGTTTCGAGGGCTTCGGCCCCCTGGCTGCGCTATTGTCCCTGCTCGGCGCGGGCGGTGCGCTGCTCAGCCGGCGGAGTGCGGCGACATGAGCAATCCTTCTTCAGTGACGCGGGCTTGAGCGACACGGGGACCCTGGCGCGGCTGCGCGACAGCGACATGTGGTGGAGCTTCCGCCGCTCGCCGCTGGTCGTGGCCGCCTCGGTCGTTACCTTGATCTATTTCGTTGCGGCCGTGCTGGCGCCGTGGATCGCGCCCTTCGATCCGTTCGACGTTAAGGCGCTCAACCTGATGGACGCGTTCACGCCGCCGGCCTGGGCCGAGGGCGGCAGCGCCAAGCATCTGCTGGGTACCGACAACCAGGGCCGCGACGTGCTGTCGGCCATTCTCTACGGCTCGCGCGTGTCGCTGATGATCGGGCTGGCCGCCATCCTGCTCTCGGTCACGACCGGCGTGTTGCTGGGTCTGCTGGCGGGGTTCCGCGGCGGCTGGGTCGAGGCGATCATCATGCGGCTGGCCGACATCCAGCTCACCGTGCCCGCCATCCTGATCGCGCTGACCCTCGACGGCGTCACGCGCGTGGTGCTGCCCAAGAACGTGCACGACAGCGTGGCGATCTGGGTGCTGGTCTTCTCCATCGGCTTTGCCTACTGGCCGCAGTTCGCGCGCGTGACCCGCGCCACGACGCTGGCCGAGAAGAACAAGGACTACGTCAACGCCGCCCGCATCATCGGCGTACCGGGCGCGCGCATTGCGCTCCAGCACGTGCTGCCCAATGCCTGGGGGCCGGTGCTGGTGATCGCCACCATCGAACTGGCGCTGGCCATCATCGCCGAGGCCTCGCTTTCCTATCTCGGTGTCGGCATGCCGGCGACGCAACCGTCGCTCGGCACCCTGATCCGCATCGGCAACGCCTTCCTGTTCTCGGGCGAATGGTGGATCGTGATCTTCCCGGTCGTGGCGCTGGTGATCCTGTCGCTGTCGGTCAACCTGCTGGGCGACTGGCTGCGCGACGCCCTCAATCCACGGCTGCGCTGATTGCTACTACCGGTTGATTTACAAAACTGAGATACGCGCATAGCGTCGGCGCATGTTCGACGGCCCGCTTCATCTCGATCTCGACCCGCGCGAGCGCCGCGCCCGGCTGCGGCTGGCCCGCAGCGCCCGCATCGGCCCCGTGACCTTTCACGAGGCACTGGCCCATTTCGGCTCCGCCCCTGCCGCCTGCGCCAGGCTGGCGACGGTCTCCGACGCCACCATCGCCCGTGAAGAAGAAGCGTTGGCTAAGGTCGGCGGCCGCTTCGTCGTCATCGGTGAGGAGGCTTACCCCGCCGCGCTGGCCGCTCTGCCGGATGCACCGCCGGTCCTGAGCGCCATCGGCGATTGCAGCCTGCTCCATCGGCCCACTCTGGCCATCGTCGGCGCCCGCGACGCATCGGCGGCTGGCTGTCGCTTCGCCGCCGATCTCGCCGCCACCTTGGGCACGGCGGGCTTCGCAATCGCCTCCGGCCTGGCGCGCGGCATCGACGCGGCCGCCCACGAAGCCGCCCTCGCCACCGGGACGATTGCCGTCCTGGCCGGCGGTGCCGACCAGATCTACCCGCCGCAGAATGCCGCCCTCCACGCCGCCATCGCCCGGCAGGGTCTCATCCTGAGCGAGGCCTCGCTCGGCACGCCGCCGGTCGCCCGCGCCTTCCCGCGCCGCAACCGCATCGTCAGCGGCCTGTCGGCGGGCGTTGTGGTCATCGAGGCGGCCGCCCGGTCGGGCTCCCTGATCACCGCCCAGCGGGCTGCCGAGCAGGGCCGCGAGGTCTTCGTCGTACCGGGGTCGCCCATGGACCCGCGCCATGCCGGATCCAATAGCCTCATCCGGGATGGGGCCATTCTGGTGCGCGACGCAAACGATATTCTGAGTGTACTCGGCCGGCCACAGGTCCCGCCCCAAGTGGCTGAAAAGCCTGTCAAAAAACCGCAAGACACAGCGACTGCACGGGTGGTGTCCGCGCTGGGTCCCACCCCCACTGCGGTTGACGAACTGGTGCGCCGATGCCAAGTGTCCGCCGCCTCCCTGGCGGAGGTCCTCATGGCCCTGGAGCTGGAGGGCCGCTTGGAGAGGCACCGGGGTAACCGCGTATCTCTGATCTAGATCAGTGATTTAGCTCCGGTTTTTGATGTTACACTGGAGCATGATCCGGCGATGGACGTACTGGTCGTCGAGTCCCCGGCGAAGGCTAAGACCATTGGGAAGTACCTGGGCCCCGGCTACACCGTGCTGGCCTCCTATGGTCATGTCCGCGACCTGCCGCCCAAGGATGGCTCGGTCCGCCCCGACGAAGATTTCGCGATGGACTGGGAAGTCGATGCCCAGTCGCAGAAGCGCATCGACGCCATCGCTCAGGCCGTCTCCAAGGGCGGCAAGCTCTATCTCGCCACCGACCCGGATCGCGAAGGCGAGGCGATCTCCTGGCATGTGATGGATATCCTCGGGCGCAAGAAGGCGCTCGACGGGGTCGATGTGAAGCGCGTCACCTTCAACGCCATCACCAAGCAGTCGGTGCTGGACGCCGTCGCCCATCCGCGCGACCTCGACCAGCCGCTGATCGACGCCTACCTCGCCCGCCGCGCGCTGGACTATCTGGTGGGCTTCACCCTCTCGCCCGTCCTGTGGCGCAAGCTACCGGGCAGCCGCTCCGCCGGCCGCGTGCAGTCGGTGGCGCTCAAGCTGATCTGCGAGCGCGAAGCCGAGATCGAGGTCTTCAAGAGCCGCGAATACTGGACCGTCGACGCCCTGTTCGGCACGGCCAAGAAGCAGACGCTCAAGGCCCGCCTCACCCATCTCGACGGCCGCAAGCTCGACAAGTTCGACCTCGACAATCAGGAGCGCGCCGAACAGGCCAAGCGCGAGATCGAGCGCCGCGCCTTCGCGGTCTCCTCGATCGACCGCCGTCAGGTGCGGCGCAACCCGCCCCCGCCCTTCATCACCTCGACCCTGCAGCAGGAAGCCTCGCGCAAGCTGGGCCTCGGTGCGGCCACGGCCATGCGCATCGCCCAGCGCCTCTATGAAGGCGTCGATATCGGCGGCGAGACGGTCGGTCTCATTACCTACATGCGTACCGACGGCGTGCAGCTCGCCCCCGAGGCGATCGGCCAGACGCGCCGCCTGATCGAGAGCAAGTACGGTCAGGCCTATGTGCCGGCCAGCCCGCGCGTCTACACCTCCAAGGCCAAGAACGCCCAGGAGGCCCACGAGGCGATCCGTCCGACCGACCTCTTCCGCACGCCACAGGACGTCGCCGCGCACTTGGACAAGGACCAGCTCGGCCTCTACGAGCTGATCTGGAAGCGCACCGTCGCCAGCCAGATGGAAAGCGCCGTGCTCGACCAGGTCACGGTCGATATCGCCAGCGGCGACAAGACCGTCCAGCTGCGCGCCACCGGCTCGGTCGTGAAGTTCAACGGCTTCCTCACCCTTTATGATGAAGGCCGCGACGACGCCGCCAAGGAAGACGAGGAAGGCAGCACCATCCTTCCCGACGTCGCGGAGAACGAGGCGCTGGAGCGCCGCGAGGTCGTGCCGGAGCAGCATTTCACCGAACCGCCGCCGCGCTATTCGGAAGCGAGCCTGGTGAAGAAGCTCGAGGAGCTGGGCATCGGCCGGCCCTCGACCTACGCCAGCATCATCGAAGTCCTGCAGCGCCGCAATTATGTGCGCATCGACCGCAAGCGCTTCATACCGGAAGATCGCGGCCGCATCGTCACGGCCTTCCTGCAGACCTATTTCCCGCGCTACGTCGAATACAACTTCACTGCCGGCCTCGAAGAAGAGCTGGACGACATCTCGGGCGGCCGGATCGACTGGCGCCAGGTGCTGCGCGAATTCTGGAAGGCCTTCTCCGAAGCGGTCGGCGAGACCAAAGAGCTGCGCGTCAAGGAAGTGCTCGACAAGCTCGACGAGGAGTTGGGCCCGCACTTCTTTCCGGCCAACGACAACGGCAAGAACCCGCGCGACTGCCCGTCCTGTGCCAACGGCCGGCTGGGGCTGAAGCTCGGCAAGTTCGGCGCCTTCATCGGCTGCTCGAATTATCCCGACTGCCGCTTCACGCGGAAGCTCGGCATCGTCGATGCCGACGCCGATGCGGCGAGTGGCGAGAATCTCGACGGGCCGAAGATCCTCGGCGAAGATCCCGCGACCGGCAAGCAGGTCACCCTGCGCAAGGGCCCCTACGGCCTCTACGTCCAGCTCGGCGAACCCGAAGGCAAGGAGAAACCCAAGCGCGCCTCTCTGCTGCGCGGCATGACACCCGACGACGTGACCTTGGAGAAGGCGCTGGCCCTGCTGGCCCTGCCGCGCGAGCTCGGGCCGCACCCCGAGGACGGCGTGCCAATCCTGGCCGGCGTCGGCCGCTTCGGCCCCTACGTGAAGCACGGCCCCAAGTACAAATCGATCCCGAGCGACGAGAGCGTGCTGGAGATCGGCATGAACCGCGCCGTGGCGCTGCTGGCCGAAGCCAAGAACCCGCGCGGCCGCGCCGCCGCCAAGCCCATCCGCACCATCGGCAACCATCCGTCCGACGAAGCCGCGGTCGAACTCTACGACGGCCGCTACGGTCCCTATGTGAAGCATGGCGGCGTCAACGCCACCGTGCCGCGCGACATCAAGCCGGAGGATCTGACGCTCGACCAGGCCGTTGCGCTGCTGGCGGAGCGCGCCGCCAAGGGCGGGGGCAAGAAGCCGAAGGCTGCCAAGGCCAAGAAGGCCGCGCCTGTCGCCGCCAACGATGCCGGCGAAAAGCCTGCGAAGAAGAAGGCCGCCGCCAAGAAGAAGGCTGCGCCCAAGCGGAAGGCCGCCAAGGCGAAGACAGAGGTACCGCCGCGCACCGGCACCGATGGCTAAGGGCCGCGTCCCCACCCGCGACGAACTGCTGGCTTTCATCCGCGACAGCGAAACGCCGATTGGCAAGCGCGAGATCGCTCGCGCCTACGGGTTGAAGGGCGACCAGCGCATCGAGCTGAAGGAACTGCTGCGCGACCTGCGCGACACCGGCGAGATCGCCGCCGACCGCGCCAAGACCTTCAAGGATCCGAAGGCGCTGACCGACATCACCGTGCTCGAGATCGTGAGGGTCGACGACGATGGCCACCTGCTGGCCGTGCCGCGCCGCCACGACGAAGAACAGGACGGCCCACCCCCGCGTATCGAGATCGTGCCGCAAAGCTCGCGCGGCGCGCCGGCGCCCACCGTCGGCGACCGCGTGTTGGCGAGCCTGAAGCGCCGCGGCAAGAACACCTACGAAGCGCGGATCATCCGCCGCCTGGGCGGCGGCCCGAAGAAGATCCTCGGCCTCTACGAGGAGCCGGACGGCCGCCATGGCCTCGGCCTGGTGACGCCGACCGACAAGAAACTGCGCCGCGTCTTCGACGTGCGTCCGGCGGACAAGAGCGGCGCCCTGCCGGGCGACATCGTCTGGATCGAAGAAGTCGGCGGCTCGCTCGCGCGCCGCGCCCGCGTGGTCGAACGCATCGGCCCGATGAGCGATCCGCGCACCGTCAGCCTGATCTCGATTGCCGCCAACGACATTCCCGTCGACTTCCCCGAGGCCGCCCTCGAGGAGGCCGAGAAGTCCAAGGCCGCCCCGCTCGGCGACCGCCTCGACCTGCGGGATGTGCCGCTGGTCACAATCGACGGCGAGGACGCGCGCGACTTCGACGACGCGGTGTTTGCCGAGCCCGATCCTGCCCATCCCGGCGGCTGGCGCATCCTCGTCGCGATTGCCGACGTCGCCTGGTACGTGCGCCCCGACCGGCCGCTCGACCGCGCCGCCTACCGCCGCGGCACCTCGGTCTACTTCCCGGACCGGGTCGTGCCGATGCTGCCGGAGGCGCTCAGCAACCATTGGTGCTCGCTGATCCCTCACGAGGACCGGCCGGTCATGGTCGCGGAGATGTGGATCGACGCCGAGGGCCATCTCAAGCGCCACAAGTTTCACCGCGCCATGATGCACTCGGCCGCGCGGCTGACCTACAACCGCATCCAGACCGCCAAGGACGGCGCGCCCGACGACGAGCTCGCGCCGCTGATGGACAAGGTCGTGCGCCCGCTCTACGGCGCCTTCCATACCCTGCTGGCGGCGCGCGAGAAGCGCGGTGCACTCGACCTCGATCTGCCGGAGCGGCAGGTCACTCTGGGCAAGGACGGCCGCATCGCCGAGATCGGCGTGCGCGCCCGCCTCGACAGCCACAAGCTGATCGAAGAGTTCATGGTGCTGGCCAATGTCGCGGCCGCCCAGGCGCTGGAGCAGCGCCACATGCCCTGCCTTTACCGCGTCCACGACCAGCCCGACCTCGCCAAGCTCGAATCGCTGCGCGAGTTCCTCGGCACGCTGGGCGTTTCGCTGCCCGCCGGTCCGCGGCTGCGCCCGGGCGATCTTAACCGCGTGCTGCAACAGGTTGCCGAGAAGCCCATCAACCGCCTGGTCAACGAGACGGTCCTGCGCAGCCAGAGCCAGGCCGTCTACAGTCCCGACAATCTCGGCCATTTCGGCCTGGCCCTTGCACGCTACGCGCACTTCACTTCACCGATTCGCCGCTTCCCCGACCTGATCGTGCATCGCGCTCTGATCTCGGCCTACGGCCTAGGCGAAGGCGGCCTTGCCGAGGCCGACAAGGGACGCTTCAACGAGTTCGGCGAGCATCTCTCCATGTGCGAGCGCCGCGCAGTCGCAGCCGAGCGCGGCGCCATGGATCGCTATGTCGCGGCCTACATGGCCGCCCATGTCGGCGCTGCCTTTTCTGGCCGCGTGACCAGCGTCACCCGCTTTGGCCTGTTCGCTGCCCTCGATGGTTCCGGTGCGGACGGACTGATCCCTGTGCGCTCGCTCGGCCAGGAGTTCTTCCGTCACGACGAAGGCCGGCAAGTACTGATTGGCGAGCGCACCGGCGAGACCTTCGGGCTTGGCGACCGGTTGCGGCTCAAGCTCGTCGAAGCCGATACCGCGACCGGCGGATTGCTGTTCGAGATCGTCGATGTCATCGAGCGGGTCGAGCGCCACGCGCTGCCGCGTGGTTCGCGTTCGCCGCGTGACGCACGTCGCGGCGCACCGCGGCGTCCCGTCGCGCACGGCGGCCCCCCACGGGACAAACGGTCACGCCGACGAAAGTAACAGCTGGGCCCATCCTGTTCGCCATGAACAGCGAGCCGACCCCGGTTGATTTCTGGACTGCCATTCTGCGTGGATGGAGCGGACGTTGCCCGCGTTGCGGCGAGGGCACGCTGTTCGGCTCGTTCCTGAAGATGAAGAGCCGCTGCACGACCTGCGAGCTGTCGCTGGAGCCCTACCGCGCCGACGACGCCCCGGCCTACTTCACCATCTTCGTCGTCGGTCACATCGTGGTGCCGCTCGTTCTTCTGCTCGAACGCTGGGGCAACGAGCCGCCGCTCTGGGTTCACGCACTTTTGTGGTTGCCACTCTCCGTTGCGCTTGCGCTTTACCTGCTGCCGCACATCAAGGGCGCGGTCATCGCGACCCTCTGGTCGCAGCGAATCGCCTCTCCCAAACCTTCAGCCGGGGGGCTCGACTCCTCGGTCTGAAACAACGTGGCCGCCCGCCGACGGCTTGTGCTATTGTCCGGGCCTGCCGGGTATGGAAGTGCCACTGCTCCCTTTTCTCCGTTCGACGCTGGCGCGTGCCGCGTCGCTTGCTGCTGCCTGTTTGGTCGTCTCCTGTGCGACCTCGGGCGATGCCCCGGAAGCCTCGCTTCCCAGCCGAGCGCCGGCCGTCGCAGCCGACGCCAGCATGGAACGGGTGGTCCTCCAAGCCTACCGGGCCATCGGCGACCGGCACCTCTTCGAGCCCAATTTCCGCAACCTGTCGAGCGAGGCCTATCGCAGCTTCGCCAGCAGCGACCCGGCCCTGTCGCTTGAAGCCAGCGACGGCGCCTTCATCGTCAAGCGCGACGGCAAGGAGATCCTGACCCGGACGACTCCCGGCGACACGGCCGATGGTCGTGCCTGGGGTGGCATGCTGGCCGAATTGATGGCCGGTTCGCTCAATGCGTCGCCTGCCCTGCAGGCAGTCGACCGTCAGGTGCTCATCCGCCAGGCCATCACCTCGACCACCAAGCAGCTCGACCGCAACAGCCGCTACGCCGACCCCGACGAGGCGCGCGACAACCGCTTTCAGCGCGACGGCGGCGGCGGCATCGGCATCACCGTCGAGCGTACCGACGACAAGAAGATCATGATCCGCGCCGTGCAGGAGGGTTCGCCCTCGGCCAAGGCGGGCGTGCAAATCGGCGACCAGATCCTGGCCATCGACGGGGAGTCGATGATCGACCGCCCGCTGTCCGACGTGGTGCACAAGCTGCGCGGCTCGGTCGGCGCGGCGGTCAACATGACCGTGCTGCGCGCCTCGCAGGGCGCCGAGCTGACGCTCGCGATGAAGCGCGCCCGCATCATTCCGACCACCGTGGTCTACGAGCGTCGCGGCGACCTGGCGCTGATCCACCTGATGGGCTTCAACTCGGCCACCACCGAGAACCTGCGGGCGGCCATCGACAAGGCCAAGGCCGAGATCGGCAAGGACCTCGCCGGCCTGATCATCGACATGCGCTCCAACCGCGGCGGCCTGCTCGACCAGGCCCAGACCGTGTCGGAAGTGTTCATCGGTGACGGCACCATCTTCTCGACCGCGGGCCGCCATCCCGACAGCCGCCGCACCTACAAGAGCTCGACCGGTCGCAGCAAGACCACGGAGCTGCCGATCGTCGTGCTGATGAATGGCGGTTCGGCCTCGGCAGCCGAGATCGTCGCGGCCGCCTTGCAGGACCGCGGCCGCGCCGTCGTCGTCGGCACAACCAGCTACGGCAAGGGCACGGTGCAGACCGTCGTGCGCCTCGCCAACGAGGGCGAACTGATCCTCACCTGGTCGCGCCTGCAGGCACCCTCCGGCTACACCTGGAACGAACTGGGCGTCCTGCCCAACATCTGCACGGCCAAGGCCGGCGAGGCTGCCAAGCTTGCCACGGCTTCGGTCGAGTCGAACCAGGGTCAGCTGATGCGCTGGCATGCGCTGCGCAATCCGACCAGCCAGGAAGTCTCGGACCTGCGCAAGATCTGCCCGCCGGGCGAGACCTCGCCCGAGGCCGATGTCGAGATCGCGAGCCGACTGCTGCACGACAAGGCACTTTATGCCCACGCCGTGCAGGCTGGCACCCAGCAGGCCGCCGCAATCTCCCGCTGACCGCGGCGGCGGCAAGGCTTGACACAGGCGTCCCGCTGATTACTTTGCGGCCTCCTGCGAATTCGCCCTCCAGGGCATAAGGACAATTGTTATGGCTAAGCCGACCTCGATCCTCATCAAGATGATCTCCAGCGCCGACACTGGCTTCTTCTACGTGACCAAGAAGAACCCGCGCACCAAGACCGAGAAGCTCGAACTCAAGAAGTACGACCCGGTTGCGCGCAAGCATGTCGTCTTCAAGGAATCGAAGATCAAATAAATCAGCCGCCTAGCGTGCCTGACGGAACAGCCGCCCTTTCGGGCGGCTTTTTCGTGGGCTAGGCTCCGCCCCAATCCAACAAGGAGGAAGACAGATATGAGCGCCCAGCTTTCGCGCGACGATTGGAAAGGCCGTGTCGGCGGTCTCAGCTACCGCAACCAGGCCTTCATCGGCGGCAAGTTCACCCCCTCCCTGACTGGCAAGACCTTCGACTGCATCAACCCGGCGACCGGCCAGGTGCTGACCAAGGTCGCGGCCTGCGAACAGGCCGATGTGGATGCCGCCGTGAAGGCCGCCCGCGCCGCCTTCGAGAAGGGCACCTGGGCCAACATGGCGCCGGCCCAGCGCAAGCGGATCATGCTGAAGCTCGCCGAGCTGATGATGAAGAACCGCGAGGAACTGGCGCTGCTCGAGACGCTCGACATGGGCAAGCCCATCGCCTTCTCAACCACGGTCGACATTCCGGGCTCGGCCAACTCCGTGCAGTGGTTCGCCGAAGCGATCGACAAGGTCTACGACGAAGTCGCCCCCACGCCGGGCAACGTCGTGGCGCTGATCACCCGCGAGGCGTCGGGCGTCGTGGCCTGCGTCGTGCCGTGGAACTTCCCGCTGCTGATGGCCTGCTGGAAGATTTCGCCGGCGCTGGCTGCCGGCAACTCGGTGATCCTGAAGCCTGCCGAACAGTCGCCGCTCACCGCCATTCGCCTCGCCGAGCTCGCGGCCGAAGCCGGTATTCCGGAAGGCGTGTTCAACGTGCTGCCGGGCTTCGGTGAGACCGCAGGCCAGGCGCTGGGCCGCCACATGGACGTCGACGTTCTGGCGTTCACCGGCTCGACCGAAGTCGGCAAGTACTTCCTGAAGTACTCCGGCGAATCCAACATGAAGCAGGTCTGGCTCGAGTGCGGCGGCAAGTCGCCCAACATCGTGCTGGGCGATGCGCCCAACCTCGACATCGCCGCGCGCCGCACCGCCTTCGGCATCTGGTTCAACCAGGGCGAAGTCTGCACCGCCGGCTCGCGCCTCATCGTCGAAGACAAGATCAAGGACGAGTTCCTCGCCAAGGTCATGGCGATCGGCCAGAAGATGATGCCGGGCGATCCGCTCGATCCCAAGACGCAGATGGGCGCCATGGTCGACGACACGCAGACCAAGCGCGTCATGGGCTACATCGACGCCGGCCAGAAGGAAGGCGCCAAGCTCGCCATGGGCGGCAAGCAGGTTCATATCGACAATGCCGGCTCCTTCATCGAGCCGACGGTGTTCGATAACGTCGACAACAAGATGAAGATCGCCCAGGAGGAGATCTTCGGGCCGGTGCTCTCGGTCATCCCGGTCAAGGACGCCGAGCAGGCGCTGTCCGTAGCCAACGACACGATCTACGGCCTCGCGTCGGCGATCTTCACCTCGGACATCAACAAGGCGTTCAAGTTCGCCAAGAACCTGCGCGCCGGCTCGGTGTGGGTGAACACCTACGACGGCGGCGACATCACCACGCCGTTCGGCGGCTACAAGCAGTCGGGTATCGGCCGCGACAAGTCGCTCCATGCCTTCGACAAGTTCACGCAGGTGAAGACCACCTGGATCCAGCTCGGCTAAGCCGGGCGCACAGGAACGTACGGAACGGGGCGGCCGAAAGGTCGCCCCGTTTTCTTTCTGCGGTCCGGCGGCGCCAGCTAAAGAGAAGCGAGAATCTCGTCGGTCGTCGTCACCGAGGCATACTCGCCGTCGAGCAGGGCCAGCGTCAGTTGATGCACGTCCTCGGCCGGCCACAGCCTGCCGGTAAGATCGCGCTTGTCGCAGGACCAGCAGGCGTCGGCCGGCAGCCGGACCGCAAAGCCGAGGTTTGCCGCCACCCTGACGGTCGCCTCGACGGAGTTCGCGAGTTGCACGCCGCAGATCACCAGCGGCGGGCGCCCCATTTGCTCCAGCCGTTCCGTCAGGCCGGTGCCGATCAAAGCGCTGTGGACCTTCTTGGCCACCACCATCTCGCCGGGCAGCGGCGCGGTCGGCGGCAGGAAGTCGTTGCCCTCCTGCCCTGGCCGGAAAGGCGAATTCGGCTCGGTCGAATCGTGCTTCACATGGACAATCGGCTTCGCGCGACGTCGCCACGCTTCCAGCAAACGCAGGATATTGGCTTCCGCCTGCCGGTTGTTGCGCGGCCCCCAAAGGGGATGCTCCATCGCCTTCTGCTGGTCGATCAGGATCAGAACTTCGTCAGGCATGCATCCCGCACTCTTGCGCTCGCCGCGCGATGGTAGTGCACTCCGGGAAACAACGCAGGAGGAAATAATGCAGATCGGATACTTCACGATGCCGTCGCATCCACCCGAGAGGCCGCTGAAAGACGGCCACGAGTGGGATCTGCAGGTGATCCGCTGGCTCGACGAGCTGGGCTTCGCCGAATGCTGGATCGGCGAGCATCACACCGCACCGTGGGAGCCGCATCCCTCGCCCGACCTGCTGGTGGCCCAGGGGCTCTTGCAGACCAAGAACATCCGCCTCGGACCCGGCGGCTTCCTGCTGCCGTATCATCACCCGGCCGAACTCGCGAACCGCGTGGCCATGCTCGATCACATCTCGGGCGGCCGCCTCAACTTCGGCGTCGCCGCATCGGGCCTGCCGAGCGACTGGGCGATGTTCAACGTCGACGGCATGTCGGGCGTCAACCGCGAGATGACGCGCGAAGCACTCGACATCATCCTGAAGCTCTGGACCTCGCCCGAGCCCTTCGACTTCAAGGGCAAGTACTGGCATGTCACCAAGCCCGACACGATGTTCGGTTTCCTGAAGCCGCACATCAAGCCGCTGCAGAGCCCGCATCCGCCGATCGGCGTCGCCGGCCTCAGCAAGGGCTCCGACACGCTGAAGCTCGCGGGCGAAAAAGGCTATCTGCCGATGAGCCTCAACCTCAATCCGGCCTATGTCAGCAGCCATTGGGAGTCGGTCGAGATCGGCGCCGCCAAGTCGGGCCGCACGCCCGATCGCGGCCAGTGGCGCATGGTGCGCGAGGTCTTCGTCGCCGATACGGACGAAGAAGCGATGCGCCTTTCCGTCGGCTCGCACATGGGCCGCATGATGCGGGAATACTTCCTGCCGCTGCTCTCACAGTTCGGCTTCTTCGAATACCTGAAGCACGACCAGAGCGTGGCCGATTCCGACGTCACGCCGGAATACTGCGCCAAGCACAACTGGATCGTGGGCTCGCCGCGCACCGTCGCCGAGAAGATCGAGAAGATCTACGACGAGGTCGGCGGCTTCGGGCAGTTGCTCGTCTTCGGCTTCGACTATGTCGAGAACCCGAAGGCCTGGCGCCATTCGCTCGAATTGCTGTCGCGCGAAGTGCTGCCCAAGGTGCAGCACCTCAAGCCCAAGGTGGCCAAGCTCGCCGCCGAATAATCACCGCAACCGCGGTCCGGACGGCTGACGCCCTCCGGACCGCAACGCTGCGGCGACATCACTTCAAGCGCTGGACGAGCTTGTCCTTCACGACAGGGTCGGTTTGCGCCACTTCGAGGATGGTCGTGTATTCCTCGACCGACAGGCCCTTATCGGTAACGGCCTTCACGAGAGCCTGGTCGGCCTCGCCGGCAATCCGCTCCCGGTCGGCCGCCGGCGCCTGGGCGATCTTCTGCTTGTAGCTGTCCTTTACGACAGAGATGCTTTTTACGGCCTCCGCCGCGGCATCGAGCTTGCTGTCGGGAATGTTCGTTGCAGGCTTCGCCTGCCCCGGCACGCTCTTCGTCGACGGCGATGGTGATTGCTGTTGCGCATTTGCAGCCGGCATCAAGAAGAGGCCCACCGCAGCGACGGTCGTTGCGCAAAATCCGATGATCGACTTCATGGCGAGATCTCCTTGGTCGAACTGGACCTCAATGGTTGCGATCCTTGTCGAGATTGATCATGCGATCCGTCGACTCGGGAGCATGGGCCTCCAGCGATGTTCCCTTCCCATCCGTCCAGTTGGCGAGGTTCACGACCACGCCCATCTTGCCGGCTGCCTTCTCCGTGGCGACGGGTTCCACGATATTGAGCCCGCTGTTGTCGATGAAATAGGTGTGCTCACCGAACAGCCGTTCGAGTTGTGACATTGCCGGGTGTTCCGCCGGAATGGCCTGGGCATCCAACTGCTGCAAAGTCTGCTCGATCTGTGCGGCATTCAACTTCATCGCACGCTCCTCTTGATTGGAGTTTCGGTCGCGCAACTTCGTGCGGAGGCCTCCCACCCGGAGTGGTTCGAGAGAGTTTGCGATCCTGTCGGCCGGTCCGCTCGCGCTTGGCTAGGACGCAGGCGGGCCGATTGGCCCACCTGCATCAATTACCGAACGCCACCCGGCTCAAATGGTGTCATCGACGGCGTGCGTATTTTGACGCACGCGATGATCAGGCCGGACGGCCTGTCGCCGCGGCCACGCTCTGTTGCAAGTGCGCGACCAGCGCATCGTCGAGCTTGAGACGTGCTGCCAGCATGCCGAGGTAGCCACGCTCGGCGGCGTTGTCGACGTCGATGGCGAGCAGCGAGGCGGTGTAGATCTCGGCGGCCTCCTCCGGCGTCGATGCCGCGCTGGCCACTGCGTCGATGTCGAGCTTGGCGCGCAGCTCGTCCATGACGAAGGCCTTGTCGTCGGCCGCGAGCGGCAGCTTGTCCATCTCGGCGAAGATGCGGGCCTGTTCCTGTGCATCGACATGGCCGTCGGCCTTGGCCGCCGCGATCATCGCGCGCAGCAGATGGCGCGCCAGGGTCTGCTGCTCGCTGGGTGTCGACGGATTGAACGGCGTGCCGCTCGGCGCTGGAAGCATCGGCACAGGCGCCTGCTGCGGCTGCTGCGGCTGCTGCTGTGGGGCAGCGGGTGCGGGCTGCTTACCGGCCTGCCAGTCGCGATAGGCCTTGTAGGCGAGCGCGCCAACGGCTGCCATGCCGCCGAGCTTCAACGCTTCGCCGCCCAGCTTGCGTCCGGTCTTGGTGCCGAGAAGGATAGCGGCCAGTCCGCCTGCCAGCGCACCGCCGCCTGCTCCGCGCAGGAAGTCGCCGCCGCCGCTGCTACCACCTTGGCCGCCTTGGCCTCCCTGGCCGCCCATGAACTGATCCAGCAACCGCTTCGCGTCGAACATACTGCCTCGCTTTTCCTCTTTGGCGTCGTGAGTGCATGTGGAGTGAAATTGTGGCGAAAGCGTGCGGCAGCGGGGTCCGTCAGCTCGGACGCTTCGACAGCATTGCAGCGGCGGCAAACCCTCCAGCCGCGACCAGCATGATGGCCGCCAACCCCCACAGAACGGGCGTATAGCCACCGAAGGCCCCCCAGGCCAACGAGGCAAGCAATGGACCGGCCGCGCGCATGATGTTGGTCGGCATGGTGAGCGCGCCCGACACGACACCGTAACCTTCGGGACCGATGAACTCCGGCACCGCCATGCCGCGCAGGATCGTGACGAGACCGTTGGCAACGCCGTAGATGATGGCGAACATGATCAGCCCGTAGACGTCGCTGATGCCGGTCGCCAGCATCGCCATCGAGATCGGGAACGCAAAGTAAATGCCGGCGCCGAGCTGAATGGTGGTGATATGGCGCTGTCCCACCATCAACAGGACGCGGCCCACGACCTGCATGGGCCCGATCAGGGCGATGATCGCCATCACCACGGCAATCGGCACGTCGCGGGCTTCGAGCAGCGGGATCAGGTGGAAGCTCATGGCCGAGAAGGCGAGCCCGTAGCCGGCGAAGGCGACGACCAGCCCCCAGAAGGCCGGCACGCGCACGGCAGCAGCGAGCGGGCTCTTCTTCTTGACCGCCCCTTCCGTCGGCGACGCGGGGACGGCCGCGATGGGCACGGCCTCCTCGCGCGGTCCCGGCACGAACAACCAATGGATCAGGAAGGCGACGCCAAGATTGATCGCCGCCAACACTTCGAGCGCCGGACGCCAGCCGACGCGTTCGATCAGGAGCTGCGTGAATGGAATGCCGAAGGTGCTGGCAAGCCCGCCCAGGAACGTCATCAGCAGGATCGCCTGCTTGTAGCGCGGACCGTAGACGCGGGTGATCACCGCGAAGGCTGGCTCGTACAGGATCACGGCCTGGCAGGCGCCCAGCCCGATCCACATGGCGTAGAAGACCGGCAGCGATTCGACGCGCGACCAGACCAGCAGAAGGATCGCCGCCAGCAGCGAACCGCCGGTCATCAGCAGGCGCCCATAACCGCGATCGATCCACGCGCCGACGGGAATGGAGCAGAGACCGGCCGTCAGCAGACCGGCCGACAGCGCACCGAACATCGAGCTGCGCGTCCAGCCGAGCTCCTGCTCCATCGGCCCGATGAACAGCGGGAAGGTGTAATAGACTAGTCCCCAGGAAATGAGCTGGCCGATGGAGAGCATCCACAGGATGGTCGACGGGCGTTTTCGCCACGGTCCTCCTGCCCCACTCTTCGCCATAATGCTGCCGATCCCGCCGACTTGCTTTCAGGCGAGGACTGTAGAGCGAACGGCAACCGTGTGGAATCTCGTTCTCGGGAGGCTAGATGCCGGAAACCAAGCGTATCAATATCGCTTTGCAAGGCGGCGGCAGCCACGGCGCCTTCACCTGGGGCGTGCTCGACGCACTGATCGAGGATGGCCGATTGATCTTCGAAGCCGTGAGCGGCACCAGCGCCGGCGCCATGAATGCCGCGATCATGCTGCAGGGTTGGGCCAAGGGCGGACCGGCCGGCGCGCGCGCAGCCCTCGCCGCCTTCTGGGGCGAACTGGGTCAGATGGCGGTGGCAAGCCCGATCCGGCGCACGCCGCTCGATCGTCTGCAGGGCAACTGGAACCTCGACGAGTCGGCCGGCGCCTTGTGGGCCGACCTCATCCAGCGCACGCTTTCGCCCTGGCAACGCAATCCGCTGAAGTTCGATCCGTTGCGCGACCTGCTGCGCCGTCACTTCGATGCGAAGGCCGTGCACGCCTGCTACGAGGTCAAGGCATTCATCGCCGCCACCAACGTGCGGACCGGCAAGGTTCGCATCTTCACGCGGGAAGAACTTTCGATCGACGCCCTGCTGGCATCGGCCTGCCTGCCAAATGTCCACGACGCCGTCGAGATCGAAGGCGAAGCCTATTGGGACGGTGGCTTCCGCGGCAACCCGCCGATTTGGCCCTTCATCTACAACAGCGAAAGCACCGACGTGGTGATGGTCGAAGTCGACCCGCCGTCGCGCGAGGACATCCCGCGCAGCAATGCCGAAATCGCCGACCGGTTGAACGAGATCACCTTCGGCGGCGCGTTGATGGCCGAGATGCGTGCCATCGCGTTCGTGCAGGAGCTGATCGAGAATGGCGCCATCACCGGCGAATTCAGCACTCGCCTGAAGAAACTGCTGATCCACTCCATCGCCGATCCCGCGACGCTGGTACCGCTGGGCGCGGTCAGCAAGTTCAACATCGAGCCGGAGTTCCTCAATATGTTGTTCACGGCAGGCCGTGCCGCGGGAACCCGATGGCTGCTTGAAACGTTCGATAAGGTCGGGCGCGAGAACAGCATCGATATTCGTGCCCGCTTCCTGTGAGATTTGAACCGGAGACCTCATGCGCATCGGCATCGACCTCGGCGGCACCAAGATCGAAGGCATCGTATTGGGCGACGACGGATCGGAACGCGCACGAATGCGTATATCGACCCCGCGTGATTGCTACCAGGCGACGGTCGAAGCGGTCGCGGGCGTCGTCCGCGATCTCGAAGCGAAGGTCGGTAAGCGATGCCGTGTCGGCGTCGGCCATCCCGGCGCCATCTCGCCCGCCACGGGCCTGATCAAGAACGCCAACTCGACACGCCTGAACGGCCAGCCACTCGACGTCGACCTCAAGCGAGCGACGCGTCGTGACGAGGTGCGCCTCTCGAACGACGCCAACTGCTTTGCCGTCTCCGAAGCAGCCGATGGCGCCGGCGCCGGCGCGGCGATCGTGTTCGGCGTCATCCTTGGCACCGGCGTCGGCGGTGGCGTGGTGATCGACGGCAGGCCGCTGGTCGGCGCCCAGGCGATTGGCGGCGAATGGGGCCACAACGCCCTGCCCTCGCCACGCGACGACGAACGACCGGGGCCGGCCTGCTACTGTGGCCGTCGCAGTTGCATCGAATCATGGCTGAGTGGGCCGGCCTTCCAGTCGCAGTTCGCGCGCGTTGCCGGACGCGAGCTTAGCGCCACCGACATTGCCGACGCGGCCACGCGAGGCGACCGTGTCGCCGCACAGTGCTTCGATCTCTACTGCGACCGGCTCGCGCGGGCGCTGGCCAATGTCATCAACCTGGTCGATCCGCACGTCATCGTACTGGGCGGCGGCCTTTCGAAGATGACGGCGCTGTACGACCGCGTCCCGGAGATCTGGAAGGACTACGTATTCTCCGAGCGCGACAGCATCGCCACCAAGCTGGTTCCGCCGAAGCACGGCGATTCGAGCGGCGTGCGCGGCGCCGCCTGGTTGTGGCCGATCTAGCTCGTTACCTGAACGGTGGCTCGTCGAAGCTGCGGAGCTTGCGTGAATGCAGCGAGCCGATCTCGCTGCGCAGCAGATCGATCGTCTCCAATCCGATATGAAGATGCTCGCCGACCGCTCGTTGGTAGAAGCGAGTCGCCGCGCCCGGCAGCTTGATCTCGCCATGCAGCGGCTTGTCGGAAACGCAGAGCAGCGTGCCGTAGGGCACGCGCAACCGATAGCCCTGGGTGGCGAGCGTGGCGCTTTCCATGTCGACGGCAATGGCCCGGCCGTGGTTGATGCGCCGCCGCTCCTGCGACCAGCGTAGCTCCCAGTTGCGGTCGTCGTAGCTCACGACCGTCCCGGTGCGCAGCCGCCGCTTCAGCGCATCGCCGCGTTCCCCCGTCACCCGTTCGGCTGCCGTCTGAAGCGCAACCTGCACTTCGGCCAGGGCCGGCACCGGCACTTCAGGCGGTACCAACTCGTCGAGAATGCGGTCGCGCCGCATGTAGCCGTGCGCCAGCACATAGTCGCCAATGGTCTGCGACTGCCGCAGACCGCCACAGTGGCCGATCATCAGCCAGCAATGCGGGCGCAGCACGGCGAGGTGATCCGTCGCGTTCTTGGCGTTGGAGGGGCCGACGCCGATGTTGATCAGGGTAATGCCGCCCCGGCCATCGGATCGCAGCAGGCTGTAGGCCGGCATCTGGAAACGATGCCAGGGCGCCGCCGCAATCGCGGCATCGGCGGCTTCCGGTGTATCGCCTCGCTGGACGAGGGCGCCGCCCGGCAGCACGAGCGCCGTATAGGGGCCGGCCGGCCGCGCCAGCTCTTCCAGTGCCCAGACCAGGAAGTGATCGACGTAGCGCTGGTAGTTGGTGCACAGGATCCAGGGCTGGATCGTGCGCCAGTCGGTGCCCGTGTAGTGGATCAGCCGCCGCAGCGAATAGTCGATGCGCACCGCATCGAACAGCGCCAGCGGTCGCGGCCGACCGTCCTCGAACTCCCAAAGACCGTCGACGACCTCGTCGCCGACATTGGCAAGGACAGCGGTTGGAAAGTGGCGTGCCAGCTCGGTGACCGAAAGTTCGCCGTGCACGAACTCGTCGCCCACCTCCGTGACGAAAGGATACGGGATCTCTTGGTCGCTGACGCCCACCTCGATCCTGGCGTTGAATTCCTCCGCAAGCGGTCGGAGCTGTTCGAGCAGGTACTGACGAAAGAATGTGGGCTGCGTGATCGTCGTCGAGTAGAGCCCCGGCGCCTGGAACTTCGCCCAGGCCCGCCGCGTGAAGTGCACGGCGCCGGATGGCCGCCAGTCGACGGAGAGCTCGGGATAGCGAAACTGCAACCGTTCTTCCGCGGTCGGCACGGCGCCGGTTTCGGTGTAGCGCGCCAGCGCTTCGCGCAACGCCGTGCTGGCCGCGGCATGGAGCTGTTCCAACCGGTTGACCGCCTGTTCCGGCGTCAATCCCTTCTGCTCGGCGCTGCTCGCCGTCATCTGCCGCTCTCCCGTGAGACGGCCATCAGTATGCCCCAACGGGCGCTACTTGCACTCGGGCTTGGGCAGCGCCTCGAGGCGGGTGATGCGATATTCGATCCCGCCCTCGCTCTGTTCGTGCGTGCCGTAAAGTTCAATGCCGTTGTCGAGCGTCACGCTGCTCATCTCGAATGCAGGTTCGCCCTGCTTCTTCGTATCCTCGTCGAAGAAGCCGGCGCGGTAGTAGATCCGCGTGCGGCCGTCGGCCAGTGCTTCCGCCCCTTCCGGAATCTTCACATCGGCCAGGCGCTTGGGCACCCTGCCGATCAAGGCGTTGACGGCCAGCGGCGGCTTCACCTTGTCGCCGAAGAAGAACAGCCCTTCGAAACCGTTTTCGCCCGCCTTCGCCGCGCGGATGGTGGCGCGCAGGATGGCCGCGGGGAAGAACGTGCCGACCGGCAGCCTTACCGTCTGCCCTTCGGGATCGCTGAAGCGCGCTTCGCCCGAGCCATCGTCTCCCAGCGTCGCCTCGCCCTTGAACAGGCTGGTGCGGCGGCCGCCCGTGGTAGAGCGATGCTCGAAGGAGAGCTTCTTGCCGTCCTTGCTCTCGGTCATCTGCGTCTGCTGTTCGCTGGTGACGGAGCCGCGTTGACCACCCAGTTCCAGCCGCAGGCGCTGGTTGGCCACATAGCCGTCGCAGGTGAGCTTGAGTTCGTAGGCGTAGCTGCCGGGCGCTCCCCCGCTCGGCTTGCCGTTCTCCAGCACGGTCACGGTATAGGCCGCACGATGCGGCGTCAGTTCCTGGGCGACGGCCGGAGCAGCGGCGGCAAAAGCAAGTACGGCAGGTGCAAGCAGGCGGAGGGTCAGCATCGCGGCCTCGGCAGGGCTTGGAGTTGGACAAGGCGAGCATCCACGGCAAAGTCGCCGTAGTCGAGCAGCATCGAGCGGGTGATGCCGTTGCCAAGCAGGTCGAGGGCCAGCTCATACTCCGGATGGGCACCCTGATCGCCGGCGGCAAAGAATGCAAAGCGCACGCCCCACGACGGCTGGTTGCGCATCAGGCTCACATCGCCACGCACCGCGGGCGCGCCGGTCTGGCGCGGCGACCGGCCGATCACTGCATTGACCAGGAAGGCGCCGTCGAGCCGGGCGCCGTCGAACACCGAATAGGAGGCCGACTTGTCGCCGTCGCGCGCATGACGCAGGACCAGGGCGAGATGTGTCGTGGGAAAGAGCGTACCGGCCGGCAGGTCGAAGCTACGGACCTCGGGTAGCGTGAAGTTCGCCCGGCCCTTGCCACCCTGCGATTCCAGGTCGGCGTTGCCACGCAACTCCTCCTCGACCTCGTCGTCCTGGATGTTACGCACGCTGAAGCGCAGGGCGAGGCCGTCCTTGGTCTCGTAGCTGGTAAAGCTCGAATCGGTCGTGAACTCATCGCCGTCGTTGCGCAAGAACTTGAGCTTGATGCGCTGCTTGACCTCCCAGCCCTCGCAGGAGTCGACGGTCTCGAGAACCATGCGGCCGCTTACCTCGACGATACCGCTATTGGGCCGCGCGACCGACAGCTTCATGTCGTAGGTGGCGCGGTGCGGCACCAGCGGCGCTTCCACCTGCTGGGGGGCCTGCTGCTGAGCGTCAGCCGCCCTTATCCACAGGGCAAGCAACACGAGCGCACCGACGGCGGTGACGATTACCGCTGTTTGGAGGCGAGGACGGCGAAAACTATAACTGGTCAACGGACACTGGCGTGGGGGCTAGGCCTTGTAGCCGACCGTGTAAGCGTAATATCCATGCGCGCGGAATACCAGAATGATCGCCTGCGTCAGGGCTGCACAGGGAGGATATCGTCAATGGCAAACGCCAAGCCTCGGGTTCTCGCCACCCGCCTCTTTCCTCCCGACGTGGAAGCCCGGCTGTCCTCGAACTTCGACGCCGTGCTCAACCCTGAGGATCGCCTCTACGACGGGGCGGCCCTGGCCAAGGCGACGGTCGGCTGCGACGCCATCATGTGCGCCGCGGGCGACGCCCTGAACGCCGAGACGATCGCCGCCCTGCCCGCCTCGATCCGCATGATCGCCACCTTCTCGGTGGGCTACGAACATATCGACGTCGCCGCGGCGGCCAAGCGCAACATCATGGTCGCCAACACGCCCGACGTGCTGACCGACGCCACCGCCGACATCGCCATGCTCTGCCTGCTGGGCGCGGCGCGGCGGGCGCACGAGGGCGCCACGATGCTGCGCACCCACCACTGGGTCGGCTGGTCGCCAACCCAGCTCATGGGCACGCACGTTACCGGCAAGCGACTGGGTATCCTGGGCATGGGCCGCATCGGCCAGGCGATGGCCGACCGCGCCCGCGCCTTCCGCATGCAGATCCACTACAGCAACCGCAGCAAGCTGGCGCCCGACCTCGAGAAGGGCGCGATCTTCCATGCCGATCCCAACGACATGTTGCCCCATTGCGACTTCCTGTCGATCAACGCGCCGATGACGCAGCAGACCCGCAAGTGGGTGAATGCCGAGCGCATCGCCCGCCTGCCCAAGGGAGCCATCGTGGTCAACACAGCGCGCGGCGGTGTGGTCGACGACGACGCCCTGATCGCCGCCCTGAAGAGCGGTCATCTCGCGTCGGCCGGCCTCGACGTCTTCGACGGCGAGCCCAAGCTGCACCAGGGCTACTACGATCTCACCAATGCGTTCCTGCTGCCGCACATGGGCTCGGCAACCGTCGAGACGCGCAATGCCATGGGCTTCAAGGCGCTCGACAATCTCGAAGCCTTCCTCCTCAGGAAGCAGGCGCCGCCTGACCTCGTGAAGGTTTAGGCTTCTTGGGAGCGCGCGACGCGCTCTTGACCTTCTTGGCGGGTTTGGGCGGAGCCGCCGTAGCTTTGGCTGCCACCGGGACAGGCGCCGGGGCGGCCGTCACAGGCTCTTGCACGACTGCGGGCGCTTCGGTGGTGACTGGCGCAGGCTGCGGTGCCGTCTTGTAGGCGGCCTCGTCCCAGCTCGCGGCCGGCGCATCCGCACCAGAGCGCAGCGGCGGGCTGTACTGGACACCATCCTCGGAGACCTGACGCTGCGGCTCGTTGTAGTCGACGTCGTACGGATCTTCGCCTTCGGCGCGCTCCGTGCAGATCTGGCGGCCGCGGAAGATGCGCCACATGGCGCAATCCTTCTTGGTGACGACCGAGGCCAGGTGATCGGTCGAGGTCTTGTCGGAGGCGGCGATAAACCCGCCATCGGCGGCATAGCTCGCCGCCGACACGGCAATCGGCACACCACAGGCGCCGGTCGACAGGGACAATCCCAGTGCCAGTGGCAGGACAATATAAATGGAGAGCCTGAAAGAGCTCATAATCTTCTTAATGAAAAGACTATAACCTCTTGAAGGTAATGATTTTTTCCTAGCCGGTCAATTTAGGCCGGACCTACCAGTCCTAGTCCTTCTTCGGGGGCGGCAGACGCAACCCGATGTGCAGCTCACGCAGCTTTTCGGCAGGCAGTTCGGCCGGCGCATCCATCATCAGATCGACCGCCTGCTGGTTCATCGGGAAGCAGATGACCTCGCGGATGTTGGGCTCGTCCGCCAGCAGCATGACGATGCGGTCGACGCCGGGCGCGGCACCACCGTGCGGGGGCGCGCCAAACTTGAAGGCGTTGAGCATGCCACCGAAGCGCAGCTCGACATCTTCCTTGCTGTACCCGGCAATGCCGAACGCCTTGTACATGATCTCCGGGCGGTGGTTACGGATCGCGCCCGAGCACAGCTCGATGCCGTTGCAGACGATGTCGTATTGCCACGCCTTGATGGTCAGCGGGTCCTGCGTCTCCAGCGCCTCGAGTCCGCCCTGCGGCATCGAGAAGGGGTTGTGGCTGAAGTCGACCTTCTTGGCCTTGTCGTCGTACTCGAACATCGGGAAGTCGACGATCCAGCAGAAGCGGAACTCGTCCTCGGCGATTACGCCCAGTTCCTGGCCGACCTTGGTGCGGACCTGGCCCGCGAACTTCCAGGCAGCCTCCGGCTTGTCGGCAACGAAGAACACGGCATCGCCGTCCTCTGCACCGGTCAGCGCCTTCAGCTTGGCAAGACGGTCGCCCGTTACGAACTTGGCGATCGGGCCCTTCCCCGCTCCGGCTTCGAGCACGATGTAGCCGAGACCCGGCTTGCCCTCGGACTGGGCCCAGGAGTTCAGCTTGTCGAAGAAGCTGCGCGGCTGGGCAGCGGCACCCGGCGCCCGCAAGGCGCGGACGACGCCGCCTGCGCCAACGATGCTGGCGAAGACCTTGAAGTCCGAGCCTGCAAAGACTTCGCCGGCGTCGACGATGCGCAGCGGGTTACGCAGGTCGGGCTTGTCGGTGCCGTAGGTCAGCAGCGCCTCGGCATAGGGAATGCGCGGGAACGGGAACGGCGTCACCTTGCGCGGCGTCTCGCGGCCGAAGCTCGCGAACTCCTCGAACACGCCGCCCAGCACCGGCTCGATGGCGGCAAAGACGTCTTCCTGAGTGACGAAGCTCATCTCGAAATCGAGCTGATAGAATTCGCCCGGCGCCCGGTCTGCGCGCGCGTCCTCGTCGCGGAAGCAGGGGGCGATCTGGAAGTAGCGATCGAAGCCCGACACCATCAGGAGCTGCTTGAACATCTGCGGCGCCTGCGGCAGCGCATAGAACTTGCCGGGATGCAGCCGGCTCGGCACCACGTAGGAGCGTGCGCCTTCCGGACTATCCGCTGTCAAGATCGGCGTCTGGAACTCCATGAAACCCTGGTCGATCATGCGCCGGCGCAGGGACGCGATGACCTGGCTGCGCAGCATGATGTTCTTGTGCAGCTTGTCCTTGCGCAGGTCGAGGAAGCGGTACTTGAGGCGCAGCTCCTCCGGCGTCGTGTCATTCTCCTGGTAGACCGGGATAGGCAGCGGATCGGCCATCGCCTGAACGACCATCTCCGCCGCGTCCAGTTCGACCGCCCCCGTCGCCAACCGCGGGTTCACCGTGGAGGGCTCGCGGGCCAGCACCTTGCCGGTCACGGTAATCACGCTCTCGTTACGTACGCCCTCGGCCGCCTTGAAAACGGGGCTGCTCGCGTCCACCACCACCTGGGTCACGCCATAGTGATCGCGCAGGTCGATAAACAGCAGATTTCCATGGTCGCGCTTGCGCTGGACCCAGCCCGACAGACGGGCCTGCTGGCCGACATGCTCCGGCCGCAACTGGCCGCACGTATGGGTTCGGTAGACAGAAGACATTACGTATTTTCCGGGTTTTAGAGGCCCGGCAAAAGGCACGGAAAGCGCCGTTAAGTCAAGGGAAGGCCCTCTTTTCGCGGCGACCTTTGCCCCTCGCCGCGCCGCCCGCTATAGAACGCTCTTAATGAAGCTCATAACCACGACCGATGAATTGGCGGCTTTCTGCAAGCCGCTGGCCGATACCGAGTTCATCACCGTCGACACCGAGTTCATGCGTGAGCGGACCTACTGGCCCAAGCTCTGCCTGGCACAGGTCGCCGGCCCCGAGGACGCGGCGGCAATCGACGCGCTGGCCGATGGCATCGACCTCGCCCCCCTCGACGAACTGATGGCAAACCCCAAGGTCCTGAAGGTCTTTCACGCCGCCCGCCAGGATCTCGAAATCTTCCATTTGCGCCTGAACCAGGTGCCGGGTCCGCTGTTCGATACCCAGGTCGCCGCCATGGTCTGCGGCCACGGCGAAGCCGCCTCCTACGAGTCGCTCGCCACCAAGCTCGCCAAGGCAAAAATCGACAAATCCAGCCGCTTCACCGACTGGAGCCGCCGACCGCTCAGCGAACGGCAGATCACCTACGCGCTCTCCGACGTGACCCACCTGCGCGTGGTCTACGAGAAGCTGAAGCGCCAGCTCGACAAGTCCGGGCGCTTCTCCTGGATTGCCGAGGAGATGGCCGTCCTGAACGATCCCGCGACCTACCGCGGCGATCCCGAGCTGGCCTGGCGGCGCCTGAAGCCCCGCGGCTCCTCGCCCCGCCTGCTGGCGATCCTCAAGGAAGTGGCGGCCTGGCGCGAGCGCACGGCACAGCGTATCGACATCCCGCGCCAGCGCCTGCTGCGCGATGAGCAACTGCTGGAAATCGCCAGCCATGCGCCCAAGACGCTCGAGGAACTGGCCATGACGCGCGGCCTTGGCCGCGGGTTTGCCGAGGGCTGGCAGGGACGCGAGCTGATCGAAGCGATCGACCGGGCCCGTGCCCTGCCCGACGCCGAGCTTCCCGCCCGTGAACGCCCGGCCGAGCAGATCCGCGCCCCGGGAGCGGTCGTCGACCTGCTGCGCACCTTGCTGCGGCTGAAGGCCGAGCAGGCCGGTGTGGCGGGCCGCCTTGTCGCGAACGCCGACGAACTCGATCGCATTGCCGCGGGCAAACGCGACGTCCCGGCTCTGAAGGGCTGGCGACGCGAGGTGTTCGGCGCCGATGCGGTCGACCTGATCGAAGGCAGACTCGCGCTCGCCCTGTCGGGCGAACACGCCAAGCTCATCCCGACCCCGGTGGAGAGCTAGGCGGCGACAATCATCGGTTTGAGATCGAAGGCCTGGGCCGCGGTCTCAAGCCGACGGGCCGTGACATCGCCCAGGCTGCGCCGCAGGTTCGACGGCACCAGCAGGCGCAACTCGCGCTCGGTGCGGCGGAGCTGGAGCTGCGGCAGCAGGCCGGGCGCACCGCCGCTCAGATTGTAGGCAAGCCTGAGACAAGCCCCGAGGCGCTTGGCATAGGTACGTCCGCGACTGTCCGACAGGCGGAGCGCGGTATCGATCATCGCCGACTTGGGGTCGCTCTTGTAGCGGTAGGTCATCGTCATCGCGAGCACCGCGCGCTCGCGATGGTTCATTCCCGGCGCCGGCAGATGCAGCACGCGAAAATAGGCCTGGTCGGCCCGATAATCGGGATGGTCGTCCCAGGAGATATCGCTGAGATGGCAGGCCGCCGTGCGCAGCACGCGGTCCGTCTCGCTCTCGCCGGCAAAGGCCGGCGTCAGCCAGTCGAAGATCTCCTGCGGCGAGAGATCGAAGCGGCGCCAGCCGGCGCCCTGCTCCTCGGCAAAGGCGATCAGCGGATGGCGTGCGCGCTCGGCAGCGCTCAGCCGCGAATAGTAGAAGCCCTCGCGCAAGCCGAAGGCGGAGAAGACGACATTGCGCGGCTTCAGGACGCCCAAGAGACGATCAAGTGCCAGACAGGCCAGAGGCAGTGTGTCGACACGACGACGCGACACGCCCGGCATCTTCTCCAGCGACTTCGCGCTTTGCACCGCAATCAACCGCGCCACCGCGCGCGTCTCCTCGGCGGAGATTTCGTATTGGTGGATGATGTGCAGCGGATAGCCCGCCTGCTCCATGTGCAGACGGGCGAACGAACGCCAGGCGCCACCCACGGCATAGAAGGTCTTGCCCTGCTCTTCGCGCAGCCAGCGCACGCTTTCGACGGCCTCGACGATGGCCTTCTTCGGATCGCCGCGCCCCGACGACATCAGCCGCAATGGTCCGACCGGCAGCGTGCTCGACGCGCCGAGCTGGCCATTCGCGAGAGCCGCCAGTTCGAGACTGCCGCCGCCCAGATCGCCCATCACGCCATCGGCATCGGGCATGCCGCAGATCACGCCGTTGCCCGAGAAGCGCGCCTCGTCCTGGCCGCTCACGGTATGCGCCACGATACCGGACCGGCTCGTGAGTTCGCGCATGAAGTCTGCGCCATCGGCGGCGTCGCGCACGGCAGCCGTCGCCAGGAGATCGAGCGACGTCACCTTCATGTTGTGTGCGAGGGTCATGAAGCGGTCGATATTGGCCAAGGCCATCTCGACGCCTTCCGGGTTCAGCCGCCCCGTCGCATCGAGGCCACGCGCAAGACCGCACAGCACCTTCTCGTTGAAGACAGGCAGCGGCGCGCGGCTCGCCCGTTCGTAGACGACCAGTCGAATGGAGTTCGAGCCGACGTCGATGATCCCGACGCGGCCCCGATCGAGGGGGTCGCGCATCTCCGGGGCGCCTGCGGTGCGTTCGCCGTCCATGCGCGCTCCGTCTAGCCGAAACCGAACGGGATTGCAGCGCCGGATTGCAGCCCTCTCCGGGGCGCGACCCGACGCCGCTACCCGGTCAGGACTTCAGGACAAGGCGCGGTACTGCGCCACTCAGCTTCAGGGCGCTGCCGCGGCCCGACAGCGACGGGTTTGTCATAAAATAGTGATGTGCAATGAAGGGTTCCTTAGCTGCATGGGGCCGGCGGTATTCACCGTCCGGCGCCATCAGCCAGCTCTGCCCGTCATCCTTCAGGTTGGCGACCATGATCTGGTCGAGCACCTGCTCGCGCACTGTCTGGTTTTCGACGGGACACAGGAGCTCGACGCGACGGTCGAGGTTGCGCGGCATCCAGTCGGCCGACGAGATGAACACCTTGGCATCGAGCGACGGCAGTGCCTTGCCGTTGCCGAAGCAGACGACGCGCGCATGTTCGAGGAAACGCCCGATCATGCTCTTGACGCGGATATGCTCGCTGAGGCCCGGCACGCCGGCCCGCAGACAGCAGATACCGCGGATCACCAGGTCGATCTGCACGCCGGCGCGTGACGCCGCATAGAGATGATCGATCAGCTTGGCGTCGACCAGCGAGTTCAGCTTGGCCCAGATCGCCGCCGGACGGCCCGCCTTGGCATTGGCGATCTCGGCATCGATCAGGCTGATGAGCGTGGGTCGCAACGTCACCGGCGCGTAGGCGATCTTCTCCATCTGCTCCGGCCGCGCATAGCCCGTCATGTAGTTGAACAGACGCGCCGCGTCACGACCCATCGCCGGATCGCAGGTGAAGAACGACAGGTCGGTGTAGATGCGCGCCGTGATCGGGTGATAGTTGCCCGTGCCGAAGTGAACGTATGTCCGGGTCGCCTGCGCCTCGCGCCGCACCACCATCGAGACCTTGGCATGGGTCTTGAGGTCGATGAAGCCATACACGACCTGGACGCCCGCGCGTTCGAGATCGCGCGCCCAGCGGATATTGGCTTCCTCGTCGAAGCGTGCCTTGAGTTCGACCAGCGCCGTCACCGTCTTGCCGGCCTCGGCCGCCGCGATCAGCTCCTTGACGATCGGCGAGTCGTGGCTGGTGCGGTAGAGCGTCTGCTTGATCGCCACCACCGCCGGATCGCGCGCCGCCTGGCGCAGGAACTGCACCACGACGTCGAAGCTCTCGTAGGGATGGTGAACGACGATGTCCTTGGCGCGGATGGCGGCAAAGCAGTCGCCGCCGAAGTCGCGGATGCGCTCGGGGAAACGGGCGTTGTAGGGCGCAAACTTCAGGTCGGGCCGGTCGTCGACGATGATCGCCTTCACATCGCCGATGTTGAGCATCAGGTCGAGATGGAAGACGTGCACGGTCTGCGTCTGCACGGGAATCTCGAGCTGATCGAACAGGAAGTCGCGCAGCTCCGCGGGCATCGCGCTGTTGACCGAGATCGAGATCAGGTCGCCGCGACGGCGACGCTTCAACGCGCTCTCGTAGAGCAGTACGAGATCTTCGGCTTCCTCGTTGATCTCGACGTCGCTGTCGCGGATCACGCGGAAGAAGGCGCGCTCGATCACCTCGTAACCGGGGAACAGACGCGGCAAGTAGATGTCGATCAGATCTTCGAGCGGCAGGAGCCGGATCTCGGACCCGGGGAGCCGCACGAAGCGATCGACCTGCGGCGGCAGCGGCAGCAGCGCCATCAGCGGCCGGCGATCGTCCTTGCGGTGCAGCTTCAGGATGCCCGAGAAGCCGCCGTTGGGAATGAACGGAAACGGATGCGCCGGATCGATCGCGAGCGGCGTCAGGATCGGGAACACCTGGTCGATGAAATACTGATCGAGCCAGTTGCGCTCGCTATCGGTCAGCTCGCCGGCATCGAGCACGGCGATCCCCACCCCTCGCAGCTCGCCCTGCAGCGCTGCCCAGACATCCTGCTGATGTGCCATCAGGATCGAGGCACGGTCGCGGATCGCCGAGAGCTGCTCGGACGGCGTCATGCCGTCGTCGCTCAACTGCGTCGAGCGCGTCTGCAGCATGTCGACCAGGCCCGCGACGCGGACCATGTAGAATTCGTCGAGATTGGCTGCCGATATCGACAGGAAGCGCACGCGCTCGAGAAGCGGGTGGCGCGGGTTGCTGGCCTCTTCGAGGACCCGGGTGTTGAAGGCCAGCCACGACAGTTCACGATTGATGAAGCGGCGGGGGCTGTCGGATGCTATTTCGAGGGCCGGCGTCTGGTCCGCCGTTGTGTTGAGCGCGTCCATATGGACCCCAAGCGGGGTACTCTCCCTAAGGTTCATTGAAACGGTATCGTCTCTACATGACCATGTCATGGCAATTCAGTAATCCCTTGTTTTGAATGGATTTTCCCGGGCGGGTCGCATGAAGACAATTCTCCTCCTGCGGCATGCGAAATCGGCTTGGGACAGCGTCGCCCTGAGCGACCACGATCGTCCGCTGAACCGGCGGGGCGAACGCTCGGCCGCCGTCATGGCCGATCACCTGGTGGCCGAAGGCCCCCGCCCCGATCTGATCCTGTGCTCGACGGCCATGCGAACGCGCCAGACCCTGGCACCGCTCGTGAAAGCACTGGGCCTCCCTGCTCCGCCGATATCTCTGGAGAAGGAACTCTATCTCGCGTCGGAGGATGCGCTGCTTGAACGATTGCAGGCGCTGTCGGAGGAGACGCAGACCGTCCTGCTGATCGGCCACAACGATGGGATCGGCCAACTCGCCGGAATGCTGGCCGGGCGCGGCCCCGAGCCGGCGCTGGGCCAGTTGCACGAGAAATATCCGACCGGTGCGTTGGCGACGCTCCGCCTCCCGCGTGGTCCCTGGACTGCCCTGAAGCCGGGCGCCTGCGAGCTGCTGGCCTTTGTCAGGCCGCGCGATCTCGACAGGAGCTGAGCCTAGGCGGCCTCGTTATCGCGGCGAGGCAAAGGCGCCATGGCCTCGAAGACTCCGTCCCGACGTACCAGGGCGTGAAACAGCGCCGCCGCGAGATGGAGCAGGATCAGCGCGAAGAAGGCGAAGGCCAGCCAGCGGTGCGCCGCCCACAGCAGTGTGTGAAGCGCGTCGCTCTGCGGCAGGATCGGGGGAAGCCTGATGCCGCCGAACAGCACCACCGGATAGGCTGCGGCCGACATCATGCCCCAGCCGAGCAACGGCATGACGATCATCAGGCCATAGAGCGCCCAATGCGAAAGCTTCGCGCCGAGCCGCATGACCGGCGGCAAGCTGGCAGGCAGTGGTGGCGCCCCCTGGAAAAGCCGGACGCAGATGCGCACGAGCACCAGCAAGAAGAGAGCGGCGCCCAGCGTCCGGTGCAGGGTGATCAACGGCACGTAGTCCGGGGCGATGGTTGAGATCATGCCGACACCGATGAACAGCATGGCCACGATGCCGACCGCCATCGTCCAGTGGATCAGGCGTTGCACGCCGGTAAAGCGAGTACGTGTCATGGCTTGGCGCCCCCGGTCACAGGCGTGCGCGGATAGTATTTCGACTCCGCGGTGCGCTGGTCGTAGGACCTCGCATAGGCAGCCGAGCGGGCAGCGGGGAACGGGTCGTCGGAGACGCGGATGCCGCGCGGCAGGATCGCCGGATCGAAGTTGATGTCGCGGCACGGGCCGTTGGCCTCGGCCTCGACCTGCTTCACGACGAGCGTGCCGACCTCGACCGTGCGCCTTCCCTGCGGCCACGCCTTGCTCGGATCGGCCGTGTTGTCGCCGGGCTCCGCTACGGTCACGACCATCGTCCAGCGCTGCGGCGCGCCGGCGACGCGCTGTGCGATCTCCTGCTCAAGATAGTTCGGCCCGCGCTTGGCGAGCTCGTCCGGCGCGATGGGCACCGGCGTTGCCTCCGGGCGCAGCGACCATCTGACCGCGCGGGACGTGCCGGCAGAGTCGGTGAACAGGAAGGAATTGAGGCCGTTGAACGGGTCTTCCGCGTAGCTGGAGGTCCAGGGCGCAGTCCCTGCCCATCCGGCAAAGGCAGTGAACTCCGGATGGCGGCCGATGAATGCCTTCATCGCCTCCGCTCCCTTGGGCGCCGACTGAAGCAGCTCGTAGAAAGCCTGTGGCGTCGATACGGCAAAGACCGGCGCGTCGATCATGGCGCTGCGCCACACATCGCCGTCCGGCGTCGTGATCTGCAGGCCCATGCCGCGCACCCGGACCGTCGCATCCGCGGCATTGGGATTGGGCGTGGCGAGATTGAACCGGCCAAGCACCGGATAGGTGCCGGGCGTGAAGACCTGCGCCGTCGAGAGCGCGGCGCCGTTGCCGTTCGACTGGAACTCGCCGGTAAAGCAGATGCCCTTGGCGTGGTTGCGCCTGTGACCCAGCGCCGGACCGCCGGGCGGCGCGAGAGCTGCGACCACTTTCGTCGGCGTCAGGCGCTGCGGCGAGAGCCAGCCAGCGGTGTAGGCGAACGCCGCCGCGCTGCCCGCGACGACCAGTGCGATCACGGCCAGGGGGATGAAGGGATTGCGGGACGGCGACGGTCGGGACATGCGAACACCTGCTGGGTCGTCGGGCAGCCTGCCGCTCCAGGTGAACTCAAGCAACCGCTCGCGCTTCACGCACGATGACACTGCGGTGAACGCAAAGACGACGACACTCGGCAAGGGCCCGCGGGTCCCTACCGAATACTGCGAGGTTAGGCCGGCGCTCTCGGGACCGGCCTTCGGCCCGCGACCTTTTCTGCTGCCTACACGAGGCCGAACGACATGCCGCCATCGACGCGGAGAATCTGGCCCGTGACGAACTGAGCCTCGTCGGAAGCCAGATATAAGGTGGCGTAAGCGGTGTCGTAGCCCGTGCCCATCTTGCCGCGCAGAGGAACCTGCGCGTCGCGTGCGGCGCGAACCTCGGACGTCGGGCGACCGGTCGCCTGGGCAATACCGGATATCGCCATGGGCGTATCCATGAAGCCCATCATGATGGCGTTGGCCCTGATGCCGTGGCGGGCGTTGGACTGGGCGACGTGCGTCGTCAGCCTGTTCACCGCTGCCTTGGAAACTTCATAGGCGAGCTGCGTCGCGCCACTGGTCGCCGCCAGCGAAGAGATGTTGACGATGGCCCCGCCCTGCTGTTCGCGCATCGCCGGAATGGCCGCCTTGATCGTCTGCCACATGCCTTTCAGGTTCACGTCGAGGATGCGGTCGAAGACCGGTTCTTCGAGGCGATGGGCAGGCGCATCGCCGCCGCCGCCGATGCCGACGTTGTTCACGAGAATGTCCAGACGGCCATGGCGTGCGAGCGCCTGCTCGACGATGCGAGCGCAGTCGGCAGCGTTCGTAATGTCGGCAGCCATCGAGGACACGGTGGACGCCGCGGACGTCTCGCGGGCGATCTCGTCGGCGGCAATCAGATCGGCCGTCTTCTGTGCCCGTTCGGCGATCCTGTCGACGCAGAGCACGGTCGCGCCTTCGCGAGCAAGCAACTGGGCAATGGCTGCACCATTGCCGATCGTTTCACCCGGAGTCTGTCCGGCGCCGACAACGACGGCGATCTTTCCTGCAACTCGTTTGGCCATCTCTAATTCCTTGCTTGCGAGACGCGGAGTTTGGCCACCGTCGCACTGAATGCAAACGCATTGGCGTCCCTTGTGCCGCCATGCAGCTACTCCAATCGCCTTCTTTCCAATTGATAACGATTCGCACCTCGAATACTGTCCCCACGGGTTCGTGACCCGGAAGCTGCCGCTACCGCTAACCAATGGTGCGTGAGTGGCTTTCACCGAAATCGTCAGATGGTCAGGCAGCTTCGTCGTCGCCCTTTCGGCGCACGCCGCCGTCTTCGCCTATACGCAGGATCAACCCCTGCTCGTCCCCACTCCGCGGATCGAACCACCGGTCGCGGTCATCCTCGAGCTGGCCCCACTTCCCGTCAGCCCTCCTGCCACCATTGCGGACGCGTCTCCGAGCCCCGACCTGAACGACGTCATTCCCGAACCGGACCCGCCACCGCCGTTCGAGATGCTGCCGCAGATGGCCCGCGGCTTTTCGATGCCCGAGCCCTCGCCGATCACGCCACCGAAGCCCCCGGAGCGCCAACGACTCGTCGAGAAGAAGGTGGGGAAAACACGCCCGGAAAGACGAACCGCGCCGCCGGTATCGTCTCCGGATACACAGACGAGTTCAGCTCCCATGATCGGCGCCGCCCCGGAGACGCAATCGGCAGAGCTGCCGACATGGAAAGGCCGCCTCCTGCGTCATCTGGAGAGGCACAAGCAATACCCCTACGAAGCCCAGCGCAGCCGCCACGAAGGCACCACCTACGTTCACTTCACGATGACGCGCGATGGCCGCGTCCTGGCCGCCCGCGTGGAACGCACTGCGGGCATCGCCTCGCTGGATCGCGAAGGACTGGACCTGCTGCAGCGGGCGCAGCCGCTGCCGCCGTTGCCTGCCGACCAACCCGGTGAAACGCTCGCGCTCGTGGTGCCCGTGCAGTTCCGTATGCGGCGCTGACGCTCGCAAGGTCCTCCGGGCGTCGCGTCCGAAGGACCACGGCAGCCGATGCCTTACATCTTCTTCCAGTCGCCGGACTGCTCGAAGGCAAACGCCGCCTTGTAGATCGTGGGCTCGTCGAAGTGCTTGCCGACCAGCATCAATGAAACCGGCAAACCGTCCGACATGCCGCAAGGCACGGCCATGGCGGGATGGTGGGTGATGTCGAACGGTGCGGTGTTGGAGATCATGTTGAGCGCACGCTCGACATAGAGCTCGCGCGGCGCGTCCGCCGGCGGCAACGGCGTCGCCTTGAGCGGCGTCGTCGGCATCATCAGCAGGTCGAAGTCGTCGAGCGCCTTGTCGTAGGCCGCAGTCAGGAGCCGCGTCTGGTTCATCGCCTTGCCGTAGTAGCGGCTGCCGTAGTAGCGGCGGACATAGGTGCCGAACATGGTGAACAGCTTGGTGGTGTCCGACATTTCGTTGGCGCGGTTGCGCCAATTGCGATGGAAATCCATCAAGCTCGTGACATAGAGGTCGGGCCGGCTGACGCCATAGCCGTCGCCCCACATCATGGTCTGGGTCAGGCCCTCGGTGCCGATCGGCATCCAGAGCGCGGGCGCAACCATATGCATGGGGATCGAGACCTCGCCGACCTCCGCTCCCAGCGCCTCGAACTTCTTGGCGGCTTCCCTGACCTTGGCGTTCACGTCCTTCTCGGCGTTGGCCTGGGCGAAGCCTTCCGTCACAAGGCCGATCTTCATGCCCTTGATGTCGCCCTGCAGCGCCTTGGTATAGGGGTGCGTCTTGACGTTGATCTGGCGCGAATCGTAACCGTCGGGCCCAGCCAGCACTTCCAGCAGCAAGGCATTGTCGCTGACATTGGCAGTCATGGGGCCGGTGTGATCGACATAGATCTCGATCGGCATGATGCCAGTGTAAGGCACCAGCCCGTGGGTCGGCTTCATGCCGTAGGTGCCGGAGAAGGACGACGGCATGCGGATCGACCCGCCTTGGTCGCCGCCCAAGGCCATGTCCGCCTCGCCCAGCGCGACCAGCACGGCACTGCCCGAAGACGAACCGCCGGCCGAGTAGCCCATCTTGTGCGGATTGTGCACCGGCCCCGTCGCATTGGTGTGGCTTCCGCCGGAGAGGCAGAAGTTCTCGCAATGCGCCTTGCCAATGATCGTGCCGCCCGCGTCGAGCACGCGCTGCACGACGGTCGCGTCGATGTCGGGCACATAGCCTTCCAGTGTCGCAGCGCCGTTCATCATCGGCACGCCGGCCAGCATGATGTTGTCCTTCAGCACCACGGTCTTGCCCTTCAGCTTGCCGCGGGCGGCGCCTTCGACCTTGGTCTTGACGTACCAGGCATTGTGCTTGTTTTCGTCACCCGTCGGCCGATAGCCCGGCGTGCGCGGATACTTCACGCGCGGCAGGTTGTCGGGCATCGCATCGACGACATTGTACGCCGCCACGCTCGACCGCATGAGATCGATGTACGACTTCACGTCGGCATCGGTCAGCGACAGGCCAACGTCGGCTGCCACTTCGCGCAGTTGCTCTTCGGTCGGAACTTGAACGGCCATGTCTTCCTCCTCTTTCAGTCGAAACCGGTTTCAGGGTGCGAGATGCCGCATCAGTTGCGGATCGGATTTCACGGCGGCGGCCGCGCCCTCGAGAGCGACATGGCCGCGGTCCATCACGTAGGCGTAGTTGGCGACCTCGAGTGCGAGCTCGATGTGCTGCTCGACCAGGATCACCGCCATCTCCCGCGAGAGCTGCTTCAGGCGGTCGGCGATCTCCTCGATCACGCCCACCCACACGCCCTCGGTCGGCTCGTCCAGCATGATGAGCTTCGGGCGGCCCAGCACGGCGCGGCCGATGGCCAGCATCTTGCGCTCGCCGCCCGACAAGGTGCCGGCGGTCTGCGATAGGCGCTGCGACAGCTTGGGAAAAAAATCGAGCACGTAATCCATGCCCGAGCGATCGGGCTGACGCACACACCCCAGCAGCAGGTTCTCGCGGACCGTGAGCTTGGTGAAGATACCATGCTCCTGTGGCACGTAGCCGATGCCACGTCGCACTCGGCGCTCCGCCACTTCCCGCTCCACGGCCGCGCCATCGAAACGAATCGTTCCGGACATGGGCGACAGCTCGCCGAACAGCGCCTTCAAGAGGGTGGACTTGCCCGCGCCGTTTCGGCCCAGCACGGCGATGGCGCCGCGCGCCGGCGCCTTGATCGAGACGCCGAACAGCGCCTGGCTGCGGCCATAGCCGGCGCAGAGACCATCGACTTGCAGGAGGTTTGCGTCAGACACGGGTCGTAAACACCTGCTGGACCTTGGGAGAGCGCTGGATCGCCTCGACATCGCCCTGGTCCAACACCTTGCCCTGGTCGAGCACCGTCAGCCGGTCGCAGATATCGCGGATAAAATGCAGATCGTGCTCGACGATGATCAGGGCACAATGAGCCTTGATCGGCTCCAGAAGCTCGCCGGTGACGCGCCGCTCTTCCGGGCTCATGCCGCCGGTCGGCTCGTCGAGCAGCAACAGCTTCGGCCGCAGCGCCAGCGCCATGGCGATCTCCAGCCACTGCTGCTGGCCGTGGCTCAGTTCGCCCGCCAGATCGTCGGCACGATCGATCAGCCGGAATCGTTCGAGCAGGCTGCTGACGTCGGCATCGAGCGCCCGTCGCGACAGCGAGAGCAGCAGTCGCGGCAGGCTCTCGGTCGACTGCATCGCCAGCAGCACATTGTCGTAGACCGACAATTCCGGCAGCACGGCGGTGATCTGGAACTTCAGGCTGAGGCCGGCGCGAGCACGCTCATAAGGCGTGGCGCGCGTGATGTCGTGGCCGTCGAACACGACGGTGCCGGTATCCGCGAAATGCGCGCCGGCAATCGCCTTGAGCAACGTGCTCTTGCCCGAACCATTAGGGCCGATCAGTCCATGGAACGTCCCCGCCTGCACGTCGATATCGACGCCGTCCAGTGCCTTCAGGGTACGGAACGTCTTGCTGACGCCGCGGATCTCGAGGAGTGCCATGGCGGCCTCACCCGCCCCGCCGGCGCCGGCCATAGGAGCCGATGCGCTCGCGGTCCGACACCAACAGGCCGAGGATGCCCTTGGGCTGGAACATGACGACGCCCAGCAGGATGAGCCCGAGGATCACCGGCCAGATCGGCTTGATCGCGTCGATGTCCGACAGCACGTACGACAGAACCTCGACCGTCACCGCGCCGAATACAGGACCGATCAGCGTGCCCGATCCACCGAGCAGGCTGTAGAGCACCGCCGTCGTCGACAGGCCGGGGCCCATGTTGCCGGGACCGATGAAGCCCTGATGGTAGCTGTAGAGCGCACCGCCCAAACCAGCGACCAGCCCGGCCAGGGAAAACACCACCGCCTTGAAGAGCTGCACGCGATAGCCGAAGAAGGCGAGCCGCTCCTCGTTCTGGCGCATGCCCGCCAGCACGAGGCCGAGCTGGGACTGTTTGAGGAAGCGCGCGCCCGCATAGATCAGGACGAGAAGCCCCAGCGCCAGGAAGTAGAAGGCTGTCCCCTCGACGAACTCGTAGCTGCCGATCTTCAGGAGCTTCACCGAGGAGAGGCCATTGCCGGCGCCGACATACTGCCAACCCGAAACCAGGCGCTCGGCGGCGTAGGCGCCCGTAAGTGTGCCGAGTGCCACGAAGATCGTGGTCGGCGGCTTGCGGCCAAGCAGCAGGAAGGCCGCGAACAGGCCGGCCAGCAACAGGCCGACCAGCATGGCGAGCGGCAGCGTTCCCCAGAGTTCGCTGAACTCCAGATCGCGGCCGACCAGCGCGATGGCATAGCCCGCGACGCCAAAGAAAAGCGCTTGGCCAAAGCTCATGATGCCGGAGAGGCCCCAGCACAGGTCGAAGCTGATGGCGAGCAGCGAGAGGATCAGGACATTGGTTGCGAGCGTGATGAGGTCCATCCGCTCGCTCAGCACCAACGGCACGATCAACGCGACGACGAGCGCGCCTCCCTCGATGTAGGGCAGGATACGACGCAACACGGGGGAGCGTGTTCCCCGCCGCTCGGGCACACGCTCGGCCGCCACGGTCAACTCGGACGCTTCCTTGCTCAGCATTCCTTGGGATCGACCATCTTGTCGCTTTCGATCACCGCGTAACGCGTCTTGCCGGCGTCGACTTTGCACTGCGCGATGTACATGTTCATCTTGCAGTGCATCTTGCCCGGCACCATCTCGGCGCCGCCGCCGGGCCCCTGATCGATCTTGGCCTTGTCCATGGCCGCCGACACCGGATCGCGCGCCAGATCGCCGTTCGTCGCCTTGACCGCGGCCTCGTAGAGCTTGATGCCGCGATACATGCCGGTCGAGGCGGAGCCTGCCGTGAACAGATACTTGGTGTCGGGGAATCGCTTGGAGTAATCGGCCTGGAGTTGCTTGCTGAACGGATCGTCGACCGACTGGAAATAGTCGAGGCAGCTATAGAGCCCATCCATCTCCTGGGCCGGGTGATAGTTCAGCAGGTTCTCGTCGTAGTAGACGCAGCTCAGGACGCCACCGTTCCGCTGGAACCCGGACTCGTAGAGCTGCTTCACGAAGGGCTGCAGGCCCGGCGGAATGACGGTGTTGAAGACACAGTCGACCTTGCCGTCGCGGATCTTGCCGATGGTCGCGGAGTATTCGGCCTGGTCGAGAGGATAGTATTCCTCGAACACGACCTCGCCGCCGTTGGCCTCGATGACCTTGCGGGCATACTTGTTCAGAAGCTGCGGCCAGACATAGTTGGCCGACGGCAAGGCAAAGCGCTTCTTGCCGGCCGTCTTGATCAGATAGGGAATGAGCTTGTCGCACTGCTGCGCCGGCGTCGGCCCCGTACAGTAGAGCGACTTGGTGCACTCCTGCCCTTCATAGAGCTGCGGATAGATGTAGAGCGTGCGACCGCGGTTCACGATCGGGTCCTTGATCGCCTGCCGCATCGCCGAAGTGATGCCGCCCAGCACGACGTTGACCTTTCGCTCCTGGATGAGCTTGCGGACGTTGCCGACCGCGATCTTGGGATCGGATGCCGTGTCTTCGAGGAAAAGCTCGATCGGCCGGCCGGCGATCCCGCCGCTCTTGTTGATCTGCTCCACCGTGAACTGCGCCACCTGCCAGTTGGCGTTGCCCGACGGGGCAATGGCGCCCGTGATGTCGGTGGCGATACCCATGCGGATGGGATCGGCGGCATAAGCGCCCTTCGGCGCCAGCATCCAGCCACCGCCCCCGGCGATCCAGCCGGCGGCGCCAAGCGCCCCTGCTCCCATGAGCCGTCGACGACCCAGAGAATGCACCTTGTCGCTCATGTTCAGAGCCTCCCCTGCGTAATGAAGCCTTGCGGACGGAACTTGACGATTACCAACGCGATAATGAAAACCAGCGGATCGGCGAGCACCGGCATGACGAGCCACGGCAGGCCGGCCGCCATGCCGCCAACGACGGCGGCGCCCAGGACCGGGCCCTCGAAGGTGCCAACGCCCCCCAGCATCACCGACAGGAAAGCCTGCACCAGGAAGCGCGTACCGATGTCTGCCGAGAGCTGATAGAGCGGCACGATGAGCGCGCCGGCCAGTCCGGCAAGGGCTGCGCCAAAGGCAAAGGTGAAGGCGTAGAGCCGCGACGTCGAAATCCCGCAGGCCCTCGCAAGATTGGGATTCTCGAGCGAGCCGCGAACCTGCAGGCCGACCGATGTGCGCGCGAGGAACAGCCACGTGCCGGCGATGACGCAGGCCGTGACGACGACGATGACGGTGCGCCAGATCGAAAAGTCGACGCCGAATAAAGTGAAGGCGCCCGGCAGAGGCTCGGAGATCGATTTGTAGTGGCCGCCCAGCAGCCCGCGCACGATCTCGCGAATGACCAGCCCCACCGCGTAGGTTCCCAGCATCGCGATGATCGGCGAGGCATAGAAGCGGCGGATGACCAGCCGTTCGAGGATCAGGCCGATCAGCGCCAGCACCAGCGGCGCGGCCAGGATCCCGGCCCAGGCAGAAAGGCCGCTGCTTTCGAAGACGTAGACGGTGTAGGCGCCGAGAAGAACGAACTCGCCATGGGCGAAGTTGAAGATGCCCATCATGCTGGCGATGATTCCAAGCCCCAGGACGATCAGCACCATCACCGACATGAAGGCGAGCAGATCGAACACAAGCTTGATTTCGATACCCATGGTCACCGCATGCGATCGCAGCCGTTACGGCCCGACGCGTTAGCTACGCAAGAACCGCAGTCTCCATGTATTTAAAACAGAAACTTTTCACTTTTCAAATAGTTTCAGTTCGATACTCGAGCGTCAGAATTTTTCGAGCAATCGAAAGTCGAAGCCATCTGCCTCTGCGAAGTAAATCGGCATCTCGGCGCGCCGGTGGCGAACCCCGACCGGCCCCCTTCCCCCGCTATAGACGATGTTCGACGCGTTGGCCGTCAGGCTGGGCAGGTGCAGCGTCTCGGATCTGCGTGCCAGCGCCTCCAGGAAGTACAGCGCTTCATAGTTTGCCTGTGCGACGGCGCCCGGAATCGGCGCGCTGTCGCCGAACGCCTTCTGGTAGGCCGTGAGGAATGCTTCGTTGCACGTGGTCTTCACGCTGGCGAAGTAACCGAAGGCAGCGAACAGGTTCGTCGTGTTCTCCGCACCGATTCCCAACAGGACGGTTTCGTCGATGCAGTTCGCCAGCCGCAGCACTTTCTCGCTGAGACCATACTCGGCGAACATCCGGTTGAAGAGAATGCCGTCGAGGCCAATGAGCGATATGAAGACGACATCGGGCTGCAGTGCCCGTATGCGCTCGACATAGCGATGATGGTCAGGGTCGCCCAACGGGACGAAATCCTCGCCCACGACCCGCCCCCCGGTCTCGGCGATGTAGCTCTTCACTTCCCGGTGCGAGAGCCAGGGCCAGACGTAATCGCTACCGATAAGGTACCAGCGCTGGGCGCGCTTGCGTTCGGCCAGCCACGCAATCGCCGGCCGCGCCTGACGTGGCGGCGTCTCGCCGATGGCAAACAGTCCAGGCGTCCGCTCGCCGCCTTCGTAGATCGAGGGATAGATGTAAGGGAGATGGCCGGCGAACGTCTTGCGCAACGACATTCGGATCGCGCTGATGTGGTTGCCGACGATCACGTCCGCGCCGTCGGACTCGACGATGTCCTCGGCGTCGCGCGTGACGTCCTCGATTTCGGCGCCGGTGTCGATCACGGAGAGTTCGACCTCTCGCCCCAGGATCCCGCCGCGTGCGTTGATCTGGTGGGCGGCGAGGACGGCGCAGTTGACCGACGACGGCCCCCAGATACCGGCCGTGCCGGTCATTGTCACAAAGTGTGCAACTCGTAGCTTGGATTTGTCCCGCTGGAGGGTTTTCGGCGGGTTGGGAAGCAGGGCGTGAGGCATGGACGCCTGTCCGCCGGATCCGAGCGCCGAATAGGACCCTCCGGGCATCAGCATGGGCTCGTCGCCCTGTCGAAAAGGCTCAAGGGAGATCGCCGCATGTCAGCCTCCGTATCCCACTATCATGGGCTTCTGGCTGCGCGTCCGAAACCATCAACCGCGTCCTCCATCGCCCAGGTAGCCCGTCACCAAATATTGTTGAATTTTCAACAATTGAAGCACATATAAAGGCGCATCGTCGAGCATGCATGTTCCGTGCCTTTGAGAGGCTCTGGGGTCGCCCGTGTCAGATTCGTCTTCTGCAGATTCACCTATCACCGTGCACCTGGCTTACCTGCTTGCTCAGGCCAATCGCGAGATCAACCGCCAGCTCGATGCACGGCTGCGCGCCGAAGGCGTGCCGGTCGAACAGTGGCGTATTCTCAAGGTGCTGTCGGACGGCAATGGACGGTCGATGGGTGACTTGGCCGAAGCCGCGCTGCTCAACCATCCGACGCTGACCAAGACGATCGATCGCATGGTCGCCGATTCCCTCGTCTATCGGATCTCCGATCCCGCGGATCGCCGAAAGGTCCTGATCTTCTGTTCAGATCGCGGCAAGGAACTCGTGAAGCGCCTGGCGCCACTGGCGCTCGGCCAGGAAGCTCACATCGCCAAGAACTACGGCGGCAAGGCGACGGCCCAGCTCAAGCGGCTGCTCGAAGACCTGATCGAGCGCGCCGGCTGACGCCGGTCCCTTCCCCGATCGGCCATCCTGACGGCTGCGTGGCCGTCTGGCCGTCGGGATAACGCGCCTTAGTGATCAGACGTGCCTGTCCCGGCAAACTCGTCCGACGACAGCGCGACGATCTCACCGTTCGCCATGGGCCGCGCCGTCTCGTCGGCCCTGTAGGCCCGCATCCAGTCTGCCGTTGCCTGAAAGGAAACGCTTCGTCCCAGGAGATAGCCGCGAAAGAACTGGCCGTGGCCGACAACGATGACGAACGCAGCCTCCAGGGCGGTCAGACGACGGTGAAAGTCATTCAGCCTGCCGGCAAATGCTCGAAACGACTCGGCGTCCGGCCCGTCGACATAGTCCGGATCGCATTGACGCCAATAGGCATCGACCCAGGGCCGCCGATCCGCCGCAGTCGTGCCTCGACATCTGGCAGGACTGAGATAGGTGAGCTCCTGAATGGGCCATGTCTCGCATCGCGTCGAAGGCCATTTCTGCCGGAGGGGATCGGCGGTCTCTCGGGTCCGCAGATACGGGGATACGACAAGCAGATCGGGCTGTCTCTCGACCTTCCCTGCCAGGGCCCGCGCCTGCTGCAAGCCAAGTTCCGTCAGCGGGATGTCGCCATAACTGTCGGCTGGCAGACCGGCATTCGAGGTGCTTTGCCCGTGTCGGACAAGCCAGGTCAGCGCTGGTGGCACAGTGCCTTCCACTCGGCGGCGTCGAAGAAGTGCTCGGTCCAGTACCGCACGACCATCAGCTCCTTGAACGGCATCAATCGGTCGGGCACCGGCTTGCCCATGAGTTCGTCGACCATCAGCTTCGGCATGTCGATCCCGGCCGCCGTGGTCAGGGGCAAGGTACCAGGATAGCGCGGATTGACCTCCAGCAGCTTGAACACGCCGTCCGCTGCGCGTTTGAACTGCACGTTGGCGATGCCGCGAATACCAATGATCTCGGCGGTGCGGATGGCCGACTGAATCACCTCTGGGATATCGACGGTTCGCGAGGCAATCGCGATGCCGGAATCGACCTTCATCCGCGCCCGCGGTACGGCGGCAATGACACGCCCATCGCTGCGAACGTAGATATCGACCGAATATTCCTCGCCCGGCAGATACTCCTGCAGCAACACCGATCCATCCATCGGCTGTTGCTCAAGGTCCTGGCGATTGCCGATCTTGGCCACGCCACGAGAGCCTGCCCCGAGCCGGGGCTTGGCGAAGCGCGGGAACGTCTCGACGCGATCGGCGACTTGTCGCGTCAATGGCTCGTTGCTCGGGATCGGCACCTGACCTTCCACCGCTTCCATCAGAAGCTGCTTGTCCCGGCATATCCGCAGACATTCGAGAGGAGAGATCGGCACGGCAACGCCCGCAGCTTCGAAGCGGTCGCGGTCTGCCGCCACGGGCATGAGCTCGGCATCGACAGTCGGCAGCAAGGCTTCGATGCGCCAGGCATCGCAGGCCCGATGCAGCGCCGGAACCAGATCGGGCGAATCGCCGCGCGGAATGATCAGGCGGCGCTCCGGTGGCACGAGATAAAGGCCTGTCGCCAGCGGATCCATGTCCGCCATGTAGAGCTCATGCTCGGCAGAGAGACTTTTCCATACGCTGATGGCCGCGGCCCCGCCCGCGCCGGTTATCAGGATACGCATACCTTGTTCTCGCCGCTCCTTACCCGCTTTCGGCCAACGCTCCGGCCTGCAACTGCGAATATTCCTTGCCGAAGTCTGGCACCATATCGCTGTCGCGCTGCCGGATGATCCTCAGCGGCTCGGCCAGGACGTATCCAGCGAACCGACCCCAATAGCGCGCCGTCGCCAGTATGAGGTCCGATTGAATCGACGGCATACGGTCGACCTGGCTCTTGTAGACGCTGATCAGCTCTACCTTCTGCTTGATGAATTCCGTGATGTCGACAAACCGGTGCGGCTTGAACTCCACCGTCGAGGACGGCGTCTGATAGCAGTAGACGTTGGGAACGTTGCGGCATGCGACCAGGCTCGCCGTGTGGACCGCGCGGTGATCCTGATGCGTATCTTCGAGGCAGTGCGTGTAGACATGCGTCGGGTTGAGTTCCCGAACGGCGGCCTCGATGGCCGATATCGTCTCCGCGCCCTCTCCGATATACGTGTCGCTGAGGTTTGCGATCTTGAGGTGTGCCCCGAGAAGCGTCGCCGCGCTCTGCGCTTCGATGGCCCGAATGTTGACGTCGCCACCGGCCGACCCACGCGAAAGGGTCAGGATGTGCAGAAGGTCGTGGTTGGCGTGATGTTTGGCGAGTGTTCCACCGCAGCCAATCTCGACATCGTCGGGATGGGCGCCAATGGCCAGGACCCGCATCTGCTGGCTGTGCCGCCTCACGCTGACGGCCGTCGCCAGCAGGATAGCCTGTTCCAGCAGCTCTGCCGGCGTCACCGGCTTGAACAGCAAGCCATCAATTCGAGACTTGACCACCTGGCGCAGGAAAGACGGGGTATGGTTGCGCGAGACCACCAGCGTGCCGACCCAGCGGTATTTGTTCTTTATCTCCTTGAGCAGAGCGAAGCTCCCGGGAAGCTCGGCATCGATCACCACCAGGTCATGCCGAGTCGCTGCGATCATATGCGAAGCGGTTTCCGTGTCCGCGGTGAACTCCAGATGGATTTCCGGATTGCGGTCGAAAGCGCGCCGCACCTCGGCCGTTTCGGGTTCGTCGCGATCGACCAGCAAGATGCGGAGTTGAGTTTGAGCACTTTGCTCGACAACATTTAGCCGGGGCTTTTCCTGCGTTTGCTTCATGAGCGTCGATCTCTGTTCACCAAGTGAAGCGAAGGCCTGCGGTAACCCGCGTATCGGCATTGATTGAATTGTGCGTCGCGGCGACCTGCAAAGCTATCCGATCGGTAACGGGCACCGTCGCGCGGGCGTGCAAATCTACGTTATCGATCAGGGGGCTGTAGCCCACGCCCGCGACCACGAGCATGTTCCGCGGCCCGTAATAGGTGACGTCGAAAACCCAGCTCCAAAGGTTCTGGTAGTTGTTGAAGATCGCCTGGGCCGAATTGTAGACCGTCGCCGTGACCTCCCAGGATGGGGAGACCGTGGCACTGAGCCCGGTCCTGATCAGGCGGCCATTCCACTGGAAGGCGCCAAACGCCTGGCGATAGCCACCGAACCAGCGGAGCCAGTCCACGAGGTAGAGCGTAACGCTCCCTTCGATCCAGTGTTCCGTCGGGAGATTGGTGTGCGCCCGATAGTCGTAGACGAGGGAGAAGGCGTAACTCAGCGGCACCAGCCGATGGAATCCCACGGTGATGTCGTCCGACGGCAGCGTGGCAAGGCCGATGGCGGATACTGTCTGCAGTTCGTTGGTGTAGTGCTGCCACCCCAGTTCCAACGTATCGAAGGCCGTGATGCCGGCCATTCCGCGTGCACCGAAGCCGGCCGATGTACCCTGCGCCGTCGAGACCACCGCACCGTTCACATCCAGCAAATAACGATAGACGTCCGGGGCCTCGGACAGACCGGTACGGGCCTCTTCGTTCTTCGGGTCGATCGACAGCACATGCTCGAAGCCAGCTTTGGCCTTCTCCCGATTGCGATGGGCAAGTTCCAGCCAGGCCATGCCATTCAAGGCGTCGGGATCCCGGGGATTCGCCGCCAGCAGCCGTTCATAAAGCGCCCGCGCCTCGCTCAGGCGATTTTCGCCACGCTCGACGCGCGCCAGTCCTAGCAACGCCGGCCGGTTGGAAGGATCGCGCGCCAGGATCTGCTCATAGACCTTGGCGGCCTCGCGCGGTTCATGCGCTTCCAAGGTGAAGGCAAGTTCCAGGGCCGGGTTCGGCTCCTGGGGCGCCATTTCCTGCGCCTTCCTCAGAAAGTCGATGGCCTGCTGCCGCTTGCCGGCATCGCGCGCCATGACGCCCAGGAACATGTAGACGCGATAGTCGGTCGATCCCGCCGCCTGGCAGGCCGCCAGGATAGGCTCGACCTCCGATACCGGGCGTGGCTGCTGGCCGAACAGTCGCTGTGCCTGCTCGACGTCGCAAACCGGCTGCGCTCCCGCACCGGCCGAATAGAAACCGATCACACACAGCATGGCCGCGAAGCCACCGCGTTGCATACTTTGTTTGAGAGAGGAAACAACTTGCATGGGCTGCCGATCAAACGATGAGGTAGACAAGCAAGAGGAAGCCCATGACAGCGAACACGGCGACTTCACTCCAGAAGATGCGCTTCTCCTGGCTGATGTCCTCGGCCAGGAGCCGCTCGAACTGGCTGTCAGGCGTCCTCACGTCGGAAGCCTCGCCTTGCCGGACTTGATCGTCTTGTCCCATTTCAGATCAGCGTTCCTGAACTGCGCGAACATGGCGCCGAGAGAAATTGCACAGAGCAGCGGACCGTACCCGACGAGCACCAGCAAGACGTTGCGCAGCGTCTTGGAAGCACCCGCCTTGTCGATGCGATAGACAGCCCAGGCGAGCAGCGTCGAAATGGCCGACCAGCCGAGGACGACCTGAACGGCAACGTCTTGCCAGCTCCACCCGCCCGGCTGCAGCGTCCAGTTCGCGGATTCGGCAAAGGGCTTGAGACCGAATAGGGCGAGCGCCATGACGCACACCGACAGTACGCCGGGAAAGGCGATGCCTTCGAACCAGCATCGCTTGGCGGTCGTCGGATCGATGGCGAACGAAAACACTGTCTGGAAGAAATAGCTGGCGAAAGTGACGCCCCAGAAGGCAGAGAACGCCGCCGGCGCCCACGGCGGCCACGCATAGTAAAGGCCAACCAGCCCGATCGAGCCCGCGAGCATGAAGACCGGCATGAAGGCAATGCTGAACCACAGGAACCCGAAGGCGATGTCGCCGAGCAGGCGGCTCCTCTTTGGCCGAAACCACAGGTGACGGAAGGTCCTGGTGATCTGCAGGTTTCCACGCCCCCAGCGCAGGCGCTGCCTCCACAGTGCCGTCAGACTGTCGGGCTCCTCCGCCCAGACGACGGCATTTGCATCGAACACAGCGCGATGGCCGGAAAGCTGCGTCAGGATGGTCGTAAACGTATCTTCGGCCAGCGTGCTGGTGTCGATCTCGCCACCGATTGCCAGCAGGTTCTCGCGGCTGTGCAACTGCGCGCCACCCGCCATGCACGGCAGCCCTCCCATGACATTCTGCGCCCGCCGTGCGGCCGCCTGGGCCGTGATGTATTCGAAGGCAATGAAGCGCGAGAGCAGGCTGGGGGGCTGGCTGCCCTCCTTGACGTAGGCCGTGACGCCACCGACCTCGGGATCGGCAAGATGGCGCACCATTCGGCGCAGCGTGAGCGGCTCGAACAGCACGTCGGCGTCCATGATCATGACGGCCTCGGCCCAGTTCTCGGCCAGGATCGTATGGATGCCATGGTTGAGAGCGTGGGCTTTGCCCTGCCCGCCCCTTTCCCGCCGGAGATGAAACACCGAGCCCGGATACTGAGCCATCTTCGCGCGCATGACGTCGGGCGTGTGATCGGTGCTGGCATCGTCGACGACATAGATGCGCCAGCATCCGGCCGGGTAGTCGATGCTCATCAAGGAATCGATGCTGGAATTCAGCACATCCGCCTCATTCCAGGCCGGCAGCACAAAGGCTACGCGCGGGGTGATGTCACGGCACTTGGGATAGTGATTCCAGATGCCATGCAGGCCGACGATCAGGAACTGAGCGAACGTCGACAACGTCGGCACCATGCCGAGCAGTATGCAGCTCAGAAAAAGAACGACCCAAAATTCCGTCAAGCTTCACCCAACAACCCCAGCCGAAGGTACACGGCACGCATCGGCGACGCGAGGGTTTCAATGGCGAACGCAGCTCTTCTGACTGCAAGAAGAGCTGTCCTGTTGGTTCTGAATCAGACGGAGCGCAACTGCTGGTCACCGGATATGAACAGAAATTGATCGGCCTCCTGCTCGTGCAATTAGTTGCACGAGTGTTTGCACGAGGCCGCCGCTGGCAGGGACAACCCTACCAGGTCATGCGGAATCCGGCGGAGAGGGCGTGGGTGTCGTCGCGGCCGGTGATCTCGCCGTCGTAGCGGGCGTAGATCGAGGTCGAGGCGCCGATCTGCGCATTGAGGCCGAGGCCGATCACGGCCGCGTCGCGCAGCGGCTGCGCCCCGTAGACGGTGAAGCCCACCGCCGGCGCACCGGCAAAGGCGGCCGTCATGGGCCGCGACGTGTCGGCATATTCATGCGCCCAGCCCAGCCGGATCGTCACCCCCAGCGGACGCTCCATGCCCACCGGGATGTTGGCCCCGAGATCGGCGCCGATCACCGTGCGCACCGACGTGGTGTTCTGCTGCGCCAC
>JAFKFK010000002.1 GCA_017307275.1 Alphaproteobacteria bacterium
TCCAGACGTGGTTGACGTTCTGGCCGCCGACGCTCTCGTTGGCCTGGGAGAAGGCCCAGAAGGTCGAGCCGGATGTCTGGTTGGTGAGCTGCATGGCGATCAGGTCGCCGGAGTCGACATTGGTCAGCCCGGCCTGGGCGTAGTTGCCGTAGCCCGGCCCGGACAGCGCCGTGCCGCCGCTCGTGAACTGGTAGGCGCGGCCCTGGGCGGCGGCGGCGTAACCCGCGTCGCCCGGCGCCAGGCCGCCGATCGTTCCGGAGAGATCGTCGACCCGGTAGAGGCTGAGCGACAGCTTGTCCTCGCCGTTCTGGCGCACCCGCACGACGGCGGTCTGATCGTCGAGGCCGTTCACAGTCTCGGCCACGGCGATCGGGCGGGCCACGCGCACGGCGCTGGTGCCGGTCACGAAGTCGGCGAAGCCGAAGGGGCTGCTGAGCGAGCCCTGGATCGCGTCGGCGTCCGCGGCATTGATCGTCACGCCGACGCTCTCGCCGGCCGTTACCGATGCCTGCATCACCGAACCCTGGCCGGCCTTGTCGAACAGGCGCACCAGGGCGGGATCGAAGTCGGCCTGCAGGGACTGCTGTGCCAGCCGCGCAGTCCAGGCGTAGGTCGAGGAGGCGCCACTCAGGAAATCGACCGAGCTGCCGCCGAGATCGAGGCCGACCATGGCGCCGCCGGCGGACATGGTCTGGAACAGCAGGCTCTGGTTGGCGCCGCTGGTCCAGCCGTCGCCCGCGACATTGAGCATGTCCGGGCTGTCGCCATAGGTGAATTGCGAATGGCCGATGGTCGTCAACGCGCGCGCCAGCAGGACGCCGTTGGGCGAGCCGAGACCGGTCGCGAGGTCGTAGCCCGGGATCGCCGAATAGCCGAAGCCGGTCGGCGTCAGGTCCGTGCCGTTGGAGTGGTAGCTGCCGCCCAGGGTGAACGACGAGGTGTTGTTGCCCATCGTGATGTCGTTGAACGCCGCAGGAGCGATCGCGGACGCGATGTAGAGCAGGTCGTTCATGTAGCCGAGGTTGGGCAGCCCCTGATCCGCGAAGATCGTGTTGAGCTGCACGCCGAGCGAGGCCCAGAGCGGCGTGGCCGCACTTGTGCCACCGTCCGGCCCGGTGCCCACCATGTCCGCATTGGGCGTCAGGTAGGAGAGGTTGCCGCCGGCATTGGCCGAAACGTCCGGCGCACCGCGGCCCGCTTGGTGCGTCGGGTCGGTGGTGGTGGGGTTGAGGCCATAGGCGAGCTGATAGTCCGGCGTCGGCTGCGTCGGGTCGACGCCACCCGAGGTCGTGGTGTTGACGAGATAGCCGCCCTCGAACGGCGAGTTGCCGATGGTGATCTCGTTGCCCACGACGAAATACTGGTTCCACACCGTTTCGGCGAAGGTCTGAAGGGCGGCGAGGTTCTGGGGCAGGGCGGTCAGGCCGCCGGCCATCAGCCGCCACAGCGTCGCCTGGTCGTTGGCGAGCGCCGGCGCGACCAGCGACGGGTTGAGCGTCTGGTCGTTCTGCGCCGCGTTGAGGGTCGAGAACGACGTGCCGCCGACCATCACGTTGTACGGGCTGGTCTCGTTGTAGGAGAGGTTCGTGAGGCCGTTGCCGGTCTCGTTGCCCGACCCGCCGTCGCCCAGCGCGTTGAACAGCGAGACGTTCTTCAGCGCCGCGTCGAGCTGAAGCTGCCGGTACGCCGCGTAGAAAGGCGAGTTCGGGCTCATGCTCTGGTCGTCGCCGAACGAGCTGGAGAGCACCGCCGCCGTGAGCGTGGGGTTCCACAGTGCGCTCTGGATCGCCGTGAAGGTCGAGGCGTCGGCGTTGCCGTTATAGCCCGAGCCGTTGAAGAGATAGATGTCGCTGTTGGGGTTGACGCTGGCCACCACACCGACGTCGAGCGAACGCTCGCCCGAGCCGCTGTTGTAGGTCTGGCCGTTTTCGCCCTGGACCGAGACGATGCCCGTGCCGGTCTGGCCGACCGACGCGAGATAGGCGGTCAGCAGTTCCTGGAAGGTCTCGGTTTGGCTCGCGCGCAGGGCTGAACCGATGCCCGGCTCGATCAGGCCGATTGCGCCGGTCTCCACGTTCAGGCCGGCGAGCGGGAAATTGTACAGCTCGGAAATCTGCTGCGGCGACAGATCGAGGCCCAGGCTCGAATTGTTGCCCGGGCTCTGTGCGCCCTGCTGCAAGGTTGTCGAGACGCCGGGCGTCATGTTGGACGGCCCCGGAACGTTTTCCGTATCGAACCACAGACCCTGGATGTCCCATTCTTCCGGCAGAAGCAGGTTGCCGTTCCAGAAGACGAACCCGTCGTCGCCATCGCTATTGTAGAGCGTCGTGCCGAACAGGCTGGAGAACTGCTCCGCCGTGTTGAGTTCGACCCAGATGGTCCGGGATTCGGCCGAGGAGACGTAGTCGCCCTTGTTGGCCGAATCGGTCCCGTCGAGGATCGTCAGGCCGTAGGTGGTCTTGAGCTGCTCGACGACGGAATTGTAGAGTGTCTGGTCGGCGCCGTAGGTGGTCCACAGCGTGCCGGCGTCGTTCATTTCGGACAGCGTCTGCTGGCGTGTGCCCCAGTCCTGGGCAAGAAGTGCCGTCGGATCCTGGGCGCGGTCGAGGATCAGTGCGACGTTGAGGCCGGCGAACGTCGCTTCCGAGACATTGCTCGCATCGAGCCCGTAGGCGTCGATCACGTTGGTCGCGTCGTTGATGCGCCAGCCGGTGAAGTCGAGATAGCTGGAGTTTTCGACTGCGACGCCGGCCAGCACGTTGATGTTCGAGGGCTGCAGCGAGGAGAGCGTCACGCCCTGGAGCTGCGCCAGATCGGAGATCGCGAGCGTCGAGCCGCCGGCGGTGTCCGTGAAGGCCGCGCCGCTGCTCTGGATGCTCATGTCGGCGATGCGGACGTTGCCGCCCATGTCCTGGTAGGCGACGAGAAAGTGGTTGAACTCACCCGTCTGCGGGGCGGCGAAGGTGATGGGATTGGCCAGCAGCTCGGCCGCGAGATCGGCCGCGCCGACGAAGCCGGTCGGGCTGTCGATGCGGATGACCGTGGCGTCGTCGACGGTGATCGTGCCGCCGGGTCCGACCAGATTGCTGAAGACCGCCGCGCCGGGCTTCGGCGCATCGCCATCGGCCGAGCGGATAAGGTTGCTGAAGGCCGCTAGCGAGATGTCGATCATGTCGCCCGAGCCGCCGGAGCCCACGACGAAGTTCTTGATCGTCGTCATGTCCTGGCTGGTGCCGGTGCCCAGGCCGCCGTTGGTATCGGCATTCGATACCGGCCCGCCGAGCTGGCCGGTCGCCTGGCCCCACCAGCCGAGCTGCGGGATGTCGTTGGCATCGACGATGCTGCCGGTGATCGGCGATATCGGCGCGCCCGGCTGCAGGCCTGCAGCATTGACGAGGCTGTTGCCGGCGAAAAGCTCGATGCGGGTGCTCGCGGTATGGCCCGCCGCCAGCACGATCGTGTCGGCGCCGCCGCCGGTATAGATCGTGTCAGCCAGCACCAGGCTCGCGGTGCCGGTGATCTTGTCGTTGCCGATCGAGCCGCCCAGCACGTTGCCGGCCGTCGTCGAACCGGTGATCGTGGCGCCGACGCTGCCATGCACCGACAGCGAATAGGAGAATTCGTGCGCGCCGACCGGCATGATCAGCCCGCCGTCGGCGTTCACATGAGACTGCTGCACGACGCCGAGATAGGTCGCGACGGTGCTCGAATCGTCGGTGTTGTAGATGCCGCCGACCACGTTCTGGTAGGCGATGTTGCCGGTCAAAAGCGTGCTGCCCGGCAGCTGGATGGCGGTCCATACCGCTTCGCCGAACGAACCATCGGAGTTGACCGTGATCGCGGCCATGGCGGGGCCGCTGTCGGTCGTGGCGACGAGGTTGAAGCCGCCGGGAACCGCGGTGATGTTCTCGAAGTGGGTGAGCAGGCTGCCCTGCTTGTTGAAGCCGTTGTAGAAAGTGAGATTGGAGAACTCGCCGGTCGAGGCGTCGTAGGTCTGCAGGAAGGCGGCGTTCAAGCCGTTGCCGTCCTTCGAGCCGCCGGCGATGGTGTAGGTGTTGCTGCCGACGCCGTTCTGCCAGATGCCGTACAGCGACGTCAGGTTGTCGTAGCTGCCGTTGATGTTCATCAACGTGTATTGGCCGGTGGCGATATTGTAGATGAAGCCGTTGGCGCCGAGCAGGAAGCCGCCCGGCCCCGAGATGTCGTAGTTGCCGACCACGAGGTTGCCCTGCGTGCTGTGCAGGATCGTGTTGGCGACCGTGCCGGGCACCGTCACACCGCCGACGACATTGACGCCGTTCGAGGGAACCGTGACCTCCGTCCAGGTCCCGCCGATGCCGGTGATCGGACCTTCGTAGATCATGCCGTGATTGAACACGCCGGCCGGATTCTCGGCATATTGATAGCTGCCGACCGCCCGCACGTTGCCGAGGCCGATTCCAGGCGTGAAGATCGCCGTGTCGGGGCCGTAGAAGGTCGCCGTCGTCACGGTCTGGCCGGCGAAGGTCGGGTCGAGCACGTGGAACTGGCCGGCGGCCGTGTTGTTCAGCGGGCCGTGATAGAGAAAGGCCTCGGTACCGGTGGAGCCCTCGACTGTCTTGCTGCCGGTCAGGATGACCGTGCCGTCGAGGCTGGCGCGCACGCCGGTGGTGATGTTGCCCGGCTGCAGGATCGACTGGTACTCGACCTGCGTGTGCGTGCCGTCGACCAGCACGTCGGTGGCGGCCTGCGAATTGAACAGCGTCGTGCCGTTGGTGACGCCCGAGACCGCCGCCTGCATTTCGGCGAGGCTCGGCAGATCGAGCGGCGTGGCCGCGAAGGCGGTCGTGAAATAGGACGCCGCGAGGATCTTGGCGTTCATCGCCAGGACGTCGTTGTTCTGCGCCGACGAGGCGATGTCGTAGACGAGATCGGAGAAGGGGATCGCGCCGTCGAAGAAGGCCTGGCGCCAGATCGTCTGTTCCGAGGTCTCGGCGTTGCGGCCGAACAGATTGTTGAAGGTATGGTTGATGAAGCTGTTGGTGAGGGCGATCTGCTCCAGCGTTGGCGACGTAACCGGCGTCGCGAGGGAGGCGAGCGGCGCATAGATGCCGATGGCAGGCGAGGCGGCGAAGGCGTCCGATGCCTTCAGCATGGCGGCGGCAATCGAATCGCCGCCCAGCATCAGGGTCAGGACCTTCTCCATGTCCTGCTTGAAGCCCAGCGGATCGGCGGCGCGGCCGAACCAGCCGATGAACAGCGCTTCGAGCTGGCCGGTCGGCGACTGCCAGGGCAGCGGCCCATGCGCGCCGTTGCCGTAGATCAGGTTGGTGCCGCCATTGTTCAGGATCGGCGGGTTGCCGTTCGGCAGCACCGGCTCGGCCACGATGTTGAGGCCGATATAGTTGTTGATGACGGCATTGTAGTTGGTGCCGGCCGCCAGCGTGACGCCGGGGCCGGTATTGCCGCTGATGACATTGACCGAGGCGGCGGGCGACGGCAGCGGTGTCCAGCCGACCTGCGGCGAGCCGATGATGTTGCCGACGCCGGTGCTCGACAGCAGCACGCCGCCCAGACCGTTGGCGATCGCCGCAAGTTCCTGGATGTTGGTGCCGATGGCGCTGTCGGCAATGACGTTGTTGTAGGCGGTGCCGGTGATCTCGATGCCGTAGCCGGTGTTGCCGGAGGCGGTGTTCTGCCGGATCACCGACAGGTTGCCGATGAGGTCGGTGCCGCCGACGAAATTGTCATGCGCGTTGCCCGAGAAGACGATGCCCGAACCGCCGTTGGGGAAGGCGCCGTCGCCGCGTGTGTTGAGGCCGACGATGTTGGGCACGATCGAGACGCCCCAGGCGTCGCCGGAAATCTCGATGCCGTTGCCGGTATTGCCCGAGATGACGTTGGTCTGGATCGTCTGGTTGCCGCCGGTCGAGGTGATCAGGATGCCGTTGGCGCCGTTCGGGGCGGCGCCAAAGAACGCCGTCGTGCCGCCGAATGTGTTGAGCGTGCTGAAGCCGCTCGCCGTGTCGGCGACCTCGATGCCGTTCTGGACGTTGCCCGAGATGACGTTGCCGAGCGGGATGACGCCGCCGACCTGAGTGTTGCGCGAGTTGCCGTCGATCAGCAGGCCGTCGAGCTGGTTGCCGACGATGGTGTTGTTGTCGGCGCCGAGGCCCAGGAAGTTGGCCTGGATGACGACGTTGTCGGAATTGGTGACGTGGACGCCGTTGCCGCCGTTGCCGCCGATGACGTTGTAGTAGATGAACGGATTGTCGACGAAGACGCAGCCCGAGAGCGTCACGGCATCGGACTCGGAGATCGCGACGCCGTCGCCGTTGTTGCCGAGCGCGGCGAGGCCGTTGGCGGTCGTGCCGACGAAGTTGCCGCTCAGCGTGTTGCTGTTGGAGCCGGTGTCGATCTGGATACCGTTGCCGACATTGCCCGAGACAAGGTTGCCGAGCGGCGGCGTCACGACGACGACGTCGGCGATGTTGCCCTTGTTGCCGGTCGGATTGTTCTGCGCCCCGCTGGCGTCGTTGCCGGCGACGGCGCCGCCCAGCGTGTTGCCGGTCGCGCCGTTGGTCAGCCAGATGCCGTGGCCGCCGTTGGCCATCGCGGTGTTGCCGTCGGTGCTGGTGCCGACGCGGTTGGAGACGATGAAGTTGTCGTCGGCGCCGTTCAGCGTGATGCCGTTGCCGAGGTTCGCGGAGATGACGTTGGACACCACGCCGGTCGCGGGCTGGCCGCTCGATGCCAGGGTCGCCGCCTCGGGGTTGAAGCCGAGATTGTTGCCGGAAGAGGTCGCGGCGACGAACACGCCATCGCCGGTGTTGCCGGCGGCCGAGCCATTGAGGGCAAGGCCGATATAGTTGTTGTTGAGGGTGATGCCGCCGGCATGCAGGGTGACGCCGTTGCCAGCCGCATTGCCGAGCGACAGGCCGACCAGTTCGGACCCTTCCGAACCGGCGGCGAAGACCAGGCCGGCATTGCCGTTGAAGTCGATCCCGACCGTCGGCGGGTTACCCGTGGCCGGGTTGCCGGCAACGATGTCCACCGGCTTGGTGAGCGACGGCAGGTCGCTGGCCAGGACGATCGTTCCCGTTACCGAGAACTCGATGGTGTTGGTGACGCCGGCTGGCTCGGCATTGGAGGCTGTGATGGCTGCTCGTAAGGAACCTGCACCGCTATCGTTCAGGTTCGTAACGGTGAAGGTCGCCATCCAGGACTCCGTCTGCTCACGCGGCGATTCCGAGGTAGTCCGGAATCGTGAGCGACGTTATCACGAGAAAATCACACCGTGTGAGCGGTGATCGATGAAGAGATCGATTCTTCCGACGAGCGAGCCCATTAAATGCATATCTGGCAGCACTCTTCGATGACGGGACCAGCCGTTGTGTCAGATAGCTGACAGCAGGCGCGTCGAGGGTAATGTCGCCGATCGCTCGCGCTGGGAGTGCAGTGCAGTCTTCTCGAAAACTCGCTGCATCGAAGGCTCGATATGATGCAAAAAGTTCGGATCGGATAGCGCTGGCTCGAGCAGACCAGCGCCATCCGGGTTGGTGCGTCCGCGCTCAGTCGCGGAACGGGTCCGTCATCAGGATCGTGTCTTCACGCTCGGGGCTGGTGCTGAGCAGTGCCACCGGGCAGCCGACCAGTTCCTCGACCCGGCGCACGTACTTGATGCAGGTCGCCGGGAGTTCGCCGAAGGAGCGGGCGCCGCGCGTGCTCTCGCTCCAGCCTTCGAAGGTTTCCCAGACCGGCGTGAGCTTGGCCTGCGCGCCCATAGTGAAGGGGAAACGCTCGATGCGCCTGCCGTCCAGCTCGTAGCCGACGCAGACCTTGATCTCCGTCATGCCGTCCAGCACGTCGAGCTTGGTGAGCGCGATGCCGTCGATGCCGTTCAGCTTCACCGCCTGACGCACCATCACCGCGTCGAACCAGCCGCAGCGGCGGCGGCGGCCGGTGTTGGTGCCGAACTCGTTGCCGCGATCGCCCAGGCCCTGGCCGATCTCGTCGGTCAGTTCCGTGGGGAAGGGGCCGTCGCCGACGCGCGTGGTGTAGGCCTTGGCGATGCCCAGCACATAGCCCACGGCGCCGTTGCCCATGCCCGAGCCGATCATCGCCTGCGCGGCCACCGTGTTCGACGAGGTGACGAACGGATAGGTGCCGTGGTCGATGTCGAGCATCGTGGCCTGCGCGCCCTCGAACAGGATGCGCTTGCCCGCGGCGCGCAGACCGTCGAGCCGCTCCCACACATCTTCGGCGAAGGGCAGGATCTTCGGTGCCAGCTCGATCAGGTCCTTGAGCAGCGCCGCGGGATCGACCGGCGGGCGGCCCAGCCCCTGGCGCAGCGCATTGTGGTGCGCGAGCAGCGTGTTGACCTTCTTCTCCAGCATGTCGGGCTCGGCGAGGTCGCCAACCCGGATGGCGCGGCGGCCGACCTTGTCTTCGTAGGCCGGGCCGATGCCGCGGCGCGTGGTGCCGATCTTGATCGTGCCGGGCACGTCCTCGCGCCAGCCGTCGAGGTCGCGATGCAGCGGCAGGATAAGGACGGCGTGGTTGGCGATCTTCAGCGTCTCGGGCGTCACCGAGACGCCCTGGCTCGTGACCTTCTTCACTTCTTCGAGGAAATGCCAGGGATCGACCACGACGCCGTTGCCGATGATCGAGAGCTTGCCCTTGCGCACCACGCCCGAGGGCAGGAGCGCGAGCTTGTAGGTCTGGTTGCCGATGACGAGCGTATGGCCGGCATTGTGACCACCCTGGAAACGCACCACCACTTCGGCGCGCTCGCTGAGCCAGTCCACGATCTTGCCCTTGCCCTCGTCGCCCCACTGGGCGCCGATCACTGCCACGTTGGCCATTCCACTATCCCTTCGCACATGAAAACGCCTCCCCGGGGCCGATGCCGGAGAGGCGTGAGGTCGGATAGCACTTCCCCCCGCCTTGGGCGAGGTCAAATGCGTCCTCAGAGGGGAACCGCCTCCCCATCAATCAGGGCGTGACTGCAGCGTAAACGCTTGGCTTCCGCGCGGGGCTCGGAGGCTGCGACGACAGCGCGCACGACGGCATAGCCCTTGGCCTGCCAGGGGGCGGCGTCCCGCCACGGCGTGCCCATTTCGACATAGAGGCGGGGCCGCTCGGGCGGCGCCTCGGAGGCGGCCAGCACGGCGTCCATATAGAGCGTGAAGCCGGTCGCCGGTTCGCTGACGCCATCCTCGGGATAGCCCGCCGAATAGCGGCCGCCGCGCGCCAGTTCCTCGCGGCCCTTCAGCGCGAACACGCAGAAGGAAACGCCGGTCTGATATTCGAGGCCGCGATATTCCACGGGGTCGATGGTCAGCGGCAGGTCGGGTTCGGCCGCCTGGATGAGCTTCACCACCTCGGCAAGCCGCGCGGCTTCGGCCGCCGCCGCGGCCGGCAGCTTGAGCTTGCCGAGCTGGGCGATGCCTTGATCGGCCGGACCCGCGGCGCGCAGCAGGCCCGCGAACATCTCCGTCACCTTCTTGTCGGCGGACGCCTTGGCGATGGCGCCTTCGTCCTTGCGGTCGAGCGCGCGGCGGAGCTTGGCGACCGCCTCGGCCGGTTGCTTCAGGCCGGCGGCGACAGCGGCCACCAGGGTCGGCAAGTTTAGGTCCACCGAGAGTTCGGCTACGCCGATGGCGCGCAGCGCATCGACCGTGAGCAGCACGGCTTCGGCGTCGGCTTCGGCGCTGTCGACGCCGATCAGTTCGGAGCCGACCTGGGCGAACTGGCGCTCGGGCTTCAGCGCACTGCCGCGCACGCGGATGACGTTGCCGCCATAGGAGAGGCGCAACGGCCGCGGCTCGTGCTTCAGCCGCGTGACGGCGATGCGGGCGACCTGCACGGTCATGTCCGGCCGCACGCCCATCATGCGCTGCGAAACGGGATCCATCAGGCGGAAGGTCTGCGAGGCGAGCGCCGCGCCGGGACCGCCCAGCAGGGACTCCTCGAATTCGACCATGGGCGGCTTCACACGCTCGTAACCGAAGGCCGCGAAACGCTCGATGGCGATGTCGATGGCGCGGGCTTCGCGTGTCGCATCCGGAGGCAGAAGATCGGCGAGGCCGGCCGGCAGAAGGCCACGATGGTCGTTGTCGTTTGAAGTCATGGTGCAGCTTGATAGCCGATTGGCGCCGCGATGGGGAGCGACATGGGGGAGCGGCAAGGGGAGGCGGGTTGAGGCGGCCGCACAGGGCCTGTACTGTCGTCCCTCGAAGCCCGCGACCTACTCCACCAAACTGGAGGACGAATGAGCCTTAAGGTGCTCATGGTCTTCCCTCGCTTCAACGAGAATTCGTTCTGGAGCTTGAGGGCGGCCTGCAAGATCTACGGCGCTCAATGCCCGGCACCCCCGCTTGGCCTCATCACATTGGCTGCACTGCTCCCGCAGGAATGGGACATGCGGCTGGTCGATCGCAACGCCCAGACCCTGAAGCCGGCCGATCTTGCCTGGGCCGACGTCGTGATGACCGGCGGCATGCTGCCCCAGCGCGTCGACACGCTCGAAGTCATCAGGCTGTGCAAGGAGGCGGGCAGGCCGGTCGTCGTGGGTGGCCCCGATCCGACCTCCTGCGAGGAAATCTACGAGGCCGCCGACTTCCTCGTGCTGGGCGAGGCCGAGGGCATCATCTCGGAATTCGTTGCCGCATGGAATCGCGGCGAGCGCACGGGCAAACTGCGGGCGGAGAAGTTCACCGCCGACGTCACCACCAGTCCGGTGCCGCGTTTCGACCTGATCAGCCCCGGCAACTATCTCTATGTCGGCGTGCAGTTCTCGCGCGGCTGTCCGTTCAACTGCGAGTTCTGCGATATCATCGAACTCTATGGCCGCGTGCCGCGCTCGAAGACCAACGAGCAGATGCTGGCCGAGTTGCAGGCGCTCTACGACACCGGCCATCGCGGCCATGTCGATTTCGTCGACGACAATCTGATCGGCAACAAGAAGGCGCTGAAGCGCTTTCTGCCGCTGCTCGAACAATGGCAGGCCGAGCGTGGCTTCCCGTTCATGTTCTCGACCGAGGCGTCGATCAACCTCTCCGACGACACGCAGCTTCTCCAGATGCTGTCGCGTGCCAACTTCTTCGCGATCTTCGTCGGCATCGAGAGCCCCGACACCGACACGCTGATCTCGACGCGCAAGAAGCAGAACACGCGGCGCAGCCTGGCCGAGAGCGTGCACAAGATCTACGCCGCCGGCATCTTCGTCATCGCGGGCTTCATCGTGGGCTTCGACACGGAGAAGGGCGGCGTTGCCGAAGGCATGATCGACTGCATCGAGGCGACCAGCATTCCGGCCGCCATGGTGGGCCTGCTGACGGCGCTGCCCAACACGCAGCTCTACCGCCGCCTCGACAAGGAGCAGCGCCTGCTGCCGTTCCAGAGCGACTTCAGCGGCGATCAATGCACCGCGGGCATCAACTTCATCCCGAAGCGGCCGCGCCGCGAGATCCTCGCCGACTATCGCGAGATTCTGGCCTCGGTCTATGCACCCGACGCCTATTTCGACCGCGTGCGTACCGTGGCGCTGGCGCTGCGCCGCCCGACCCTGGGCGACGGCGCGCCAAAGAAGATCGGCTGGCGCGAGGCCGTCGCGCTGATGAAGATCATGGTGCAGATGAACATCCTGCGCCCGCAGCTTCGCCGCCCGTTCTGGCGCACTGTTGTCGAGGTGGCGAAGAAGAATCCGGCGGCGCTCGAAGCCTGCCTGATCCAGCTCGTGCTCTACCTCCACCTCGGCCCGTTCGCGCAATTCGTGCAACGCGACCTCGACCGCCAGATCGCGGAACTCGAGAACGAGCCCGCCGAAGTCTTCGTGCCGCAAGCCGCCGCTATCGCCGCGCAATAGTAGCGCCGGCCGTCTCTCACGAGACCCTCTGTCATCCTGAGCGCAGCGAAGGATCTCATGCCGGTTGCAAGCGGCGATGATGTCCTTCGCTTCGCTCCAGCGCGGAGATTACTCCTCGCGAGACGACATGTGACTTGTGACAATCATCCCACATTGACGCCGGGCGCCTCTCCCCGTATATCGGCGCCGGGCCACGCTCCCCCACCGGAGTGCAGCTCTTCTGTAAGGGAGAGGTTATGATGACTAAGCCGAACATGCGTCCGGCGCGTCCCGATTTTTCATCCGGACCCTGCGCCAAGCGTCCTGGCTGGACGCCCCAAGCTCTCAACGATGCCG
>JAFKFK010000003.1 GCA_017307275.1 Alphaproteobacteria bacterium
AAGGCACGGAGATGGTGATGCCGGGCGACAATGCGCGTCTGGTGGTCGAGCTGATCCAGCCGATCGCGATGGACGAGGGCCTGCGCTTCGCCATCCGCGAGGGCGGCCGCACCGTCGGCGCCGGCGTCGTCACCAAAGTCGTTAAGTAACCGGCGACGAGCGAGCAGATTATGGACAGCACCAACATCCGCATCCGGCTCAAGGCCTTCGATCATCGCGTGCTCGACACGTCGACGAGCGAGATCGTGAGCACAGCCAAGCGGACGGGCGCGCAGGTGCGTGGTCCGATCCCGCTGCCGACCCGGATCGAGCGGTTTACGGTCAACCGTTCGCCGCACATCGACAAGAAGTCGCGTGAACAGTTCGAAGTGCGCACGCACAAGCGCGTGCTCGATATCGTCGATCCGACGCCGCAGACGGTGGACGCGCTGATGAAGCTCGACCTCGCCTCCGGCGTGGACGTCGAGATCAAGCTCGGCGCCTAAGGCGAGCGGACAAGGGAAGAAGGAACAGGACCATGCGTTGCGGTCTCGTCACCCAGAAGGTCGGCATGACCCGCGTCTTCAACGACGCTGGAGAACATGTGCCCGTCACCGTTCTGAAGGTGGACAATCTGCAGGTCGTCGCCGTCCGCTCGGAAGAGAAGGACAAGTACGTTGCCGTGCAGCTCGGCTATGGTAAGGCCAAGGTGAAGAATGTGACCCAGCCGATGCGCGGTCACTATGCCAAGGCCAAGGTCGAGCCGAAGAAGAAGCTCGTCGAGTTCCGGGTCGCCAAGGATGCGATCCTCGAAGTCGGCTCCGAGCTGGTGCCCAGCCACTTCGTTCCGGGCCAGTTCGTCGATGTCATCGGCACCACGATCGGCCGCGGTTTCACCGGCTCGATGGTTCGCTGGAACTTCGGTGGTCTCGAGGCCAGCCACGGCGTGTCGGTCTCGCACCGCAGCCATGGTTCGACCGGTAACCGCCAGGATCCCGGCCGTACGTTCCCCGGCAAGAAGATGGCCGGCCACTACGGCAGCGAGCGCGTGACCACGCAGAACCTCAAGATCGTCGCCGTCGACGACGAGAAGGGTCTGCTGCTGGTGTCCGGCGCCGTTCCCGGCCCGGCCAACGGCTACATCATCGTCAAGGACGCGTCCAAGCGCGCCCGCCCCAAGGATGCGCCGTACCCGGCTGGCCTGCGTAAGGCCGCCGAAGCCGCCGCACCGGCGGCCTGAGCGGCGAAGGGTAGGGCAAGGGTAGGATCATGAAGATCTCCGTTAAGACCATCGAAGGCGGCAGCGCCGGTGAGCTCGATCTCGCCGACGCCGTGTTTGCCGTCCCCGTCCGCAAGGACATCCTGCAGCGTTGTGTGGTGTGGCAGCTGTCGCGCCGCCAGCAGGGCACGCACAAGACCAAGGGTCGTTCCGAGATCACGGCGACGGCCAAGAAGATGTATGCCCAGAAGGGCACCGGCCGCGCCCGTCACGGCAACGAAGCTGCTCCGCAGTTCCGTGGTGGTGGCAAGGCGTTCGGTCCGGTCGTGCGCAGCCATGCCAGCGATCTGCCGAAGAAGGTCCGCCAGCTTGCGCTGCGTACCGCGCTGTCGGCCAAGGCGGCCGAGGGCAAGCTGATCGTGGTCGACGCCGCGACGCTGCCGGAGCCCAAGACGGCGAAGCTCAAGGGCCATTTCGGCAAGCTCGGCATCTCGAGCGTCCTGGTCATTGCCGGCGCCGAAGTCGACACCAACTTCGCCCGCGCCGCGGCCAACATCGCCCATGTCGATGTGCTGCCGCAGCAGGGTGCGAACGTCTACGACATCCTGCGTCGCGACACGCTGGTGCTGACGAAGGACGCCGTGAAGCATCTCGAGGAGCGTCTGCAATGAGCGCCAAGCGCTATCCGGTTGAGACCGTCTCGCGCGCACGGATGTACGAAGTCATCCGCGCGCCGCTGATCACGGAAAAGACCACCAACGGCTCCGAGCACAGCCAGGTGACCTTCCGTGTCTCGATGGACGCCACCAAGCCCGAGATCAAGCAGGCCGTCGAAGGTCTGTTCAAGGTCAAGGTGAAGGCGATCAACACCGTGACGGTGAAGGGCAAGACGAAGGTTTTCCGCGGCCGTCCGGGCGTGCGGAGCGACTGGAAGAAGGCGATCGTCTCGCTGGTCGATGGTCACAAGATCGACGTGACCACGGGCCTGTAGGACGGGGGAAACAACAATGGCTTTGAAGACATACAAGCCGATCACGCCGTCCCTGCGACAGCTGGTCATCGTCGACCGCACGGGCCTCTGGAAGGGCAAGCCGGTCAAGGAGCTGACGCGCGGTAAGAGCAACACCGGCGGACGCAACAACCATGGCCGCATCACCAGCCATCACATGGGCGGTGGTCACAAGCGCCGTCTGCGTCTGGTCGACTTCAAGCGCCGCAAGTTCGGCGTCGCGGCGACGGTCGAGCGTCTCGAGTACGATCCCAACCGGTCGGCCTTCATCGCGCTGATCAAGTACACCGACGGCGAGCTCTCCTACATCCTGGCGCCGCAGCGCCTGAAGGCGGGCGACGAAGTGGTGTCCGGCGAGCGCGTCGACATCAAGCCGGGCAACGCCATGCCGCTCGGCAACATGCCGGTCGGCACGATCGTGCATAACGTCGAGCTGAAGAAGGGCCGCGGCGGCCAGCTGGCACGTTCCGCCGGCACCTACGCCCAGCTCGTCGGCAAGGACGCGGGCTATGCCCAGATCAAGCTGAGCTCGGGCGAGCTGCGCCTGGTGCCGGGTGAGTGCCTGGCCACCGTCGGTGCCGTCTCGAACCCCGACAACCAGAACATCGTGATCGCCAAGGCTGGTCGCGCTCGTTGGCTGGGTATCCGCCCGGTCGTTCGCGGCGTCGCCATGAACCCGGTCGATCATCCGCACGGCGGCGGCGAAGGCCGTACTTCAGGCGGTCGTCATCCGGTTACGCCGTGGGGCAAGCCGACCAAGGGCAAGAAGACGCGCAAGAACAAGGCAACGGATAAGTACATCATCCGCCGCCGGCATGCGACGCGCTAGGAGATAGACAGTGGCACGTTCCGTTTGGAAGGGTCCCTTCGTAGAGGGCAGCCTGATCAAGAAGGCCGAGAAGTCGCGCGGGAACATCCGCAGCGAAGTCATCAAGACCTGGTCGCGCCGTTCGACGATCCTGCCGCAGTTCGTCGGTCTGACGTTCGGCGTCTACAACGGCAAGAAGTTCATCCCGGTGAACGTCACCGAGGAAATGGTCGGTCACAAGCTCGGCGAATTCTCGCCGACCCGCACCTTCACCGGTCATTCCGGTGACAAGAAGGTGTCGAAGGAGTAACGCGCGATGAGCAAGCCATCCGCTCCCCGCCGCGAGGCGGACAACGAGGCGAAGGCCGTGTTGCGTGCAGTACGCATCAGCCCGCGCAAGCTCGACCTCGTCGCCGCCACGATCCGCGGCAAGAAGGCCGCGACCGCGGTCAACGAGCTCACCTTCTCCAAGAAGCGGATTGCCCGCGACGTGAAGAAGGCTCTGAATTCGGCCATCGCCAATGCCGAGAACAACCACAACCTCGACGTCGACCGCCTGGTCGTGGCCGAGGCGTCGGTCGGCAAGGGCCTGGTCATGAAGCGCTTCCAGACGCGTGGCCGCGGCCGCGCGGCCGGTATCGTCAAGCCGTTCGCTCATCTCACCATCGTGGTGCGCGAGCGCGCCGAGGCGGAGGACAAGTAATGGGTCAGAAGGTCAACCCGATCGGCCTGCGGCTCGGCATCAACCGGACGTGGGATTCGCGCTGGTACGCCGAAGGCGGCGACTACTCGAAGATGCTCCATGAGGACATTCACATCCGCAAGGTGCTGCGCGAGCGGCTCGCCCAGGCGGGTGTCGCGAAGATCGTCATCGAGCGTCCGGCCAAGCGCGCGCGCGTCACGATCCACACCGCCCGTCCGGGCGTGGTGATCGGCAAGAAGGGCGCCGACATCGAGAAGCTGCGCGGCGACCTCGCCAAGATGACCAAGGGCGAAGTGGCCCTGAACATCGTCGAGATCCGCAAGCCCGAGATCGATGCCACGCTGATCGCCGAGAACATCGCCCAGCAGCTCGAGCGTCGCGTCGCCTTCCGTCGCGCCATGAAGCGCGCCGTGCAGTCGGCGATGCGTCTGGGCGCCCAGGGCATCCGTATCAACTGCTCGGGCCGCCTCGGCGGTTCGGAAATCGCCCGTATGGAATGGTACCGCGAAGGTCGCGTGCCGCTGCACACGCTGCGCGCCGACATCGACTACGGCACCGCCACGGCGTTCACCACCTTCGGCACCTGCGGTGTGAAGGTGTGGGTGTTCAAGGGCGAGATCATGGCGCACGACCCGATGGCGCACGACAAGCGCGCCGAGGAAGCCGCGCCGCAACGCACGCCGGCGCGCGTCGAGCGCACCGAGCAGAGGGACGCGTAAGTCATCATGCTGCAACCCAAGCGCACCAAGTACCGCAAGGCGTTCAAGGGCCGTATCCACGGCGCGGCCAAGGGCGGTTTCAACCTCGACTTCGGCTCCTATGGGCTGAAGGCGATGGAGCCGGATCGCCTGACCGCACGCCAGATCGAAGCGGCCCGCCGCGCCATCACGCGTCACATGAAGCGTGCCGGCCGCGTCTGGATCCGCGTGTTCCCCGACGTTCCGGTGTCGAAGAAGCCGGCCGAAGTCCGCATGGGCTCCGGCAAGGGCGCGCCGGAATTCTGGGCAGCGCGCGTCAAGCCGGGCCGCGTTCTGTTCGAGCTCGAGGGCGTGCCGGCGACGGTGGCCCGCGAGGCCCTGGCACTGGCCGCGGCCAAGCTGCCGATCAAGACGCGCTTCGTTGCGCGCGTCGGCGCCTAGGGACGAGGGAGACTGACATGAAAGCCAGCGATCTGCGCCCCAAGACCAAGGACGAGCTCAAAGCTGAGCTCGGGAACCTGCGCAAGGAGGCGTTCAACCTGCGCTTCCAGAAGGCCGGGGGCCAGCTTCAGAAGACAGCCCGCGCGCGCCAGGTGCGCCGCGACATCGCTCGCATCAAGACGGTGCAGGGCGAGAAGGCCGCGGGTTAAGGAGTCGTAAATGCCGAAGCGAATTCTCGAAGGCGTCGTCGTCAGCGACAAGATGGACAAGACCATCGTCGTCAAGGTCGAACGGCGCGTTCAGCACCCGATCTACAAGAAGTTCATCCGTAGGTCGAAGAAGTATCACGCGCATGACGAAGCCAATGCCTTCAAGGGCAAGATTGGTGAGATCGTGCGTATCCGCGAGTGCCGCCCGCTGTCCAAGACCAAGAGCTGGGAAGTTCTGGTCGAAGGCGCCAAGGCTTAAGCGGTCGGAGCAGAAGTCATGATTCAGATGCGAACCAACCTCGAGGTCGCCGACAATTCGGGCGCCCGTCGAGTCCAGTGCATCAAGGTGCTGGGTGGCTCACGCCGCAAGTACGCCAGTGTCGGCGACGTCATCGTCGTGTCGATCAAGGAAGCCATTCCGCGCGGTCGCGTGAAGAAGGGCGAGGTCCATCGCGCCGTCGTGGTGCGCACCTCGTTCCCGCTGCGCCGCGTCGACGGCAGCGCCATCAGGTTCGACCGGAACGCTGCAGTGCTGCTCAGCAAGCAGGACGAGCCGATCGGCACCCGTATCTTCGGACCGGTGACGCGCGAACTGCGTGCCAAGAAGTTCATGAAGATCATCTCGCTTGCGCCGGAGGTGCTCTAAGCCATGGCCAACAAGCTCAAGATCCGGAAGGGTGACCGCGTCAAGGTCATCACTGGCCGCAGCAAGGGCAAGGTGGGCGATGTCCTGCGCGTCCTGCCCGAGGAAAACCGCGTCGTGGTGTCGGGCGTGAACGTCATCAAGCGCCACACCAAGCCGAGCCGGGCCGAGTCCGGCGGCATCATCGAGCGCGAAGCTGCAATCCACGTCTCGAACGTGGCCCTGCTCGATCCGAAGTCCGACAAGCCGACCAAGGTCGGTTTCAAGTTCCTGGAAGACGGCCGTAAGGTGCGCTTTGCGCGCGCTTCCGGCGAGACCATAGACCGGTAGGAGACGGGTCAATGCCCGCGCGACTGCAAGAACGCTACAAAGAGACGATTCGTGAGGCTCTCACGAAGGAGTTCGCCTACAAGAACGCCTTCGAGGTGCCGAAGCTCGACAAGATCGTGATCAACATGGGCGTCGGCGAGGCGGTCAACGACCGCAAGGCCGTCGACGGGGCCGTGGCCGACCTGACGGCGATCACTGGCCAGAAGCCGGTCGTCACCAAGTCGCGCATTTCGATTGCGACCTTCAAGCTGCGCGAGGGCATGGCGATCGGTGCCAAGGTCACGCTGCGTCGCGACCGTATGTACGAGTTCGTCGATCGCCTCGTGAACATCGCGCTGCCGCGCGTCCGCGACTTCCGCGGGCTGAACGGCAAGTCGTTCGATGGTCGCGGCAACTTCGCGATGGGTCTCAAGGAGCAGATCGTGTTCCCCGAGATCGAGTACGACAAGGTCGACATGGTCCGTGGCATGGACATCATCATTTGCACGACGGCGAAGACGGACGCGGAAGCCAAGGCGCTTCTCCGCGGTTTCGACTTCCCCTTCGTGAACTAAGGCCGGAGAAGAATATGGCCAAGACGAGTTCAGTCGAGAAGAACAACCGGCGCGCCAAGATGGCGAAGCAGTACGCTGCGAAGCGCGCCATGCTCAAGGCGATGGCTGTCGACGACAAGCTGACGCCGGAGGAGCGGTTCGGGGCGCGCCTCAAGCTCGCCAAGCTGCCGCGCAACTCCTCGCCGACGCGCATTCGCAATCGGTGTGAGCTCACGGGCCGTCCGCGGGCCGTGTACCGCAAGTTCAAGCTGTCGCGCCTTGCGCTGCGTCAGCTCGCCTCGCTGGGCGCTCTGCCCGGCGTCGTGAAGTCGAGCTGGTAACGGGGGCCGTAGACCTATGGCAATGACAGATCCCGTCGGCGATTTGCTGACCCGCATCCGCAACGGCCAGTCGGCGCGCCTCGACAGCGTGACCGTCCCGGCGTCGCGCCTGCGGTCGAGCGTGCTCGATGTGCTCCAGCGCGAAGGCTATATCCGCGGCTGGTTCGAAGAAGAACTGCGGCCCGGCGTGAAGGAACTTCGCGTCGAGCTGAAGTATGACAACGGCCGTCCGGTCATCAAGGAGATCAAGCGCGTCTCCACCCCGGGCCGTCGCGTCTACTCGAAGATCCGCGAGCTGCCGCGCCACTTCAACGGGCTCGGTATTTCGATCCTCTCCACGCCGCGTGGCGTCATGTCCGACGCCGAGGCGCGCGCTGCCAATGTCGGCGGCGAAGTTATCTGCAAGGTGTTCTAACCATGTCGCGCGTCGGCAAAAATCCGGTTCCGATTCCGGCCGGGGTCACCATCGACCTCAAGGGCCAGCACCTCAAGGCCAAGGGCAAGCGAGGTGAGCTCCAGTTCACGGTGCACGACGACGTATCGATCGCCCGTGAAGGCGATGCGCTCGTCTTCAAGCCGCGCACCGAGAGCCGTCGCGCCCGCATGCAGTGGGGCACGGCGCGCAACATGGTGAGCAACGTTGTCCGTGGCGTCTCCGATGGCTTCACGATCAACCTCGAGATCAACGGCGTCGGCTATCGCGCCCAGGCCGATGCCAAGATGCTGAAGATGCAGCTCGGCTTCAGCCATGACGTCGAGATTCCCATTCCGACCGGTATCCAGATCAAGGCGGTGAAGCCGACCGAGATCGAGATCAGCGGCGCCGACCGTCAGCGCGTCGGCCAGATTGCGGCCGAGATCCGCAGCCTGCGTCCGCCGGAGCCCTACAAGGGCAAGGGTATCAAGTACTCGACCGAGACGATCCGGCGCAAAGAAGGCAAGAAGAAGTAGAGGCGAGATCCATCATGTCCGATCGCAACGCTCTTTTCGCCCGCCGCCAGCGGCGCACGCGCTACGCGCTGCGCCAGGCTGCCGGCGGTCGCCCGCGCCTCAGCGTCTTCCGCTCGGGCAAGCACATCTACGCCCAGGTCATCGACGACCGGAAGGGCCTTACCCTGGCCGCGGCCTCGTCGCTCGACAAGGACGTCAAGGGCAAGATCAAGACCGGCGCCGACAAGGGTGCGGCTGCCGAAGTGGGCAAGCTGATCGCTCAGCGCGCCATCGCAGCCGGCGTCAAGGAAGTCATCTTCGACCGCGGCGGCTACATCTTTCACGGCCGCGTAGCAGCGCTGGCCACTGCCGCCCGCGAGGGCGGTCTGTCGTTCTGATCGGGAGTTAGTGCACATGGCTCGTTCACCCGGTGGTTCCGGCCGTCCCCCGCGCGAGCGCGAGAGGAGCCGCGATCGCGATCGCGACGAGGAAAACGAACTGACCGACAAGCTGGTCACCATCAATCGCGTCGCGAAGGTGGTGAAGGGTGGTCGGCGCTTCGCTTTCGCGGCGATCGTCGTCGTCGGCGACCAGCGCGGCCGCGTCGGTCACGGCGCCGGCAAGGCGCGTGAAGTTCCCGAAGCGATCCGCAAGGCCACCGAAGCTGCGAAGCGCGGGCTGATCCGCGTGCCGTTGCGCGACGGTCGCACGCTGCATCACGACGTGCGCGGCCGCTTCGGCGCCGGCAAGGTGACGCTGCGCGCTGCCCCGGCCGGTACCGGCATCATCGCAGGTGGCCCGATGCGCGCCATCTTCGAGACGCTGGGCATCAAGGACATCGTCGCCAAGTCGGTCGGCACGTCCAACCCGCACAACATGATCAAGGCGACCTTCAAGGCGCTCGAGCAGCTCAACTCGCCGCGCATGGTGGCAACCCGTCGCGGCAAGAAGGTCGGTGACCTGCTGGGCCGTCGCGAAGATGCCGTCGCCGAAGCCGCCGCTTAAGGAGCCGGACAATGGCCGAAGGCAAGAAGATCAAGATCACCCAGACCGGTAGCCACATTGGCCGTACCGAAGACCAGCGCGCGACGCTGGTCGGCCTGGGCCTGAACAAGCGCCATCGCAGCCGCGAGCTCGTGGATACGCCCGAGGTCCGCGGGATGATCAACAAGGTGCAGCACCTGGTGCGCATCGACGAGGAAACGCGCTGAGCTGCAAGCTTCGGCGCGGAGGTAGAGAACGATGAGACTGAATCAGATCTCCGACAATCCGGGCGCCCGCAAGGGACGTATGCGCGTCGGTCGCGGCATCGGCTCGGGCAAGGGCAAGACTGCGGGCCGTGGCGTCAAGGGCCAGAAGTCGCGTACCGGCGTAGCCATCAAGGGTTTCGAGGGCGGCCAGATGCCGCTTTATCGCCGTATCCCGAAGCGCGGCTTCCGTCCGCCGCACCAGAAGGTCTTCCAGGTGGTGAACCTCGGTACCCTTCAGAAGGCGATCGACGACAAGAAGCTCGACGCCAGCCAGGTGATCGACGCCGCCGCCATGCAGGCTGCCGGCCTGTTCAAGAATGCCGCAGACGGTGTGCGCCTGCTTGGCAAGGGCGAGATCAAGACCAAGATCGAAGTGAAGGTTGCGGGCGCCTCGGCGTCGGCGATCGCCGCGGTCGAGAAGGCCGGCGGCAAGGTCGAACTCCCGCCCAAGCCTGTGGCCGAGGCGGCCTGAACCGGACGGCGTCAATGGGGGCGTCGTGCCCCCTTTGTGTCGTTCACGCGTGAGGTTCCATGGCATCCGCCGCCGAGCAACTTGCATCCAATCTGAACTGGGGCGCCATCGGTAAGGCGACCGAGCTCAAGAAGCGTCTGTGGTTCACCGTAGCCGCGCTCGTCGTCTTCCGTATCGGTGCCTATGTTCCGGTTCCCGGCGTTGATCCGCATGCGCTTGCGGAGATCTTCCGCCAGAACGCCGGTGGCATCGCGGGCCTCCTGGACGTCTTCTCAGGCGGCTCGATCGGCCGCATGTCGGTGCTGGCGCTCAGCATCATGCCGTACATCTCGGCCTCCATCATCATGCAGATCCTGACGACGGTCGTGCCGTCGCTCGAGGCGCTGAAGAAGGAAGGCGAGGCCGGCCGCAAGAAGATCAACCAGTACACGCGTTACGGGACGGTGATCCTGGCGGCCTTCCAGGCCTATAGCATCGCGATCGGACTGGAGAGCCAGGTGGCCACCGCCGGCCCCGTCGTTGTCGATCCCGGCATCTTCTTCCGCTTCGTCACCACCGTCACCCTGGTCGGCGGCACGCTCTTCCTGATGTGGCTGGGCGAGCAGATCACCGCACGCGGTGTCGGTAACGGCGTATCGCTCATCATCTTTGCCGGCATCGTCGCGGCCTTGCCCGACGCCATGGTGCAGACCCTCGAACTTGGGCGCACGGGCGCCCTGTCGGCACTGTTCATCATCGCCCTGATCGTGGGCGTCGTGCTGGTCGTGGCGGTCGTGGTGTTCGTCGAGACGGCCCAGCGGCGCATCGTCGTTCAGTATCCCAAACGCCAGGTTGGCAACCGCATGTATGGCGGCGAAGCCTCGCACCTGCCGCTCAAGATCAACACCGCCGGCGTCATCCCGCCGATCTTCGCGTCCTCGCTGCTGCTCTTCCCCGCGACCATTGCCTCGTTCCAGGGCAATACCGCCGAGCCGGGCTGGATGCAGTGGATGTCGACCTATCTCGGCCACGGCCAGCCGCTCTACCTGCTGGCCTATATCGCCCTGATCGTCTTCTTCTGCTTCTTCTATACGACCGTCGTCTTTAACCCGAACGACACGGCCGACAACCTGAAGAAGAACGGCGGCTTCGTGCCCGGCATCCGTCCGGGCAAGAACACGGCCGAATATCTCGAATACATCCTCAATCGCCTGACCGTCATCGGCGCGCTCTACCTCTCGGCGGTGTGTATCCTCCCCGAGCTGCTGATCGCCCGCGGCGGCGTGCCGTTCTACTTCGGCGGCACCAGCCTCCTGATCGTGGTCTCGGTGACGCTCGACACGGTTACGCAGATCCAGGCGCATCTGCTGGCACATCAATACGAGGGCCTCATCAAAAAGGCCCGTCTACGGGGCAAGGGGCGATGAACATCATCCTTCTGGGACCGCCAGGGGCCGGCAAGGGCACCCAGGCCCAGCGGCTGCAGCAGGATCGGGGCATGGTCCAGCTTTCGACGGGTGACATGCTGCGGGCGGCCGTGGCGTCGGGCAGCGAGCTCGGACAGAAGGCCAAGGGCCTGATGGAGCGGGGCGAGCTGGTTCCGGACGAGCTGATCGTCGGCCTGATCGAGGATCGCATCGCGCAGCCGGACTGCGCCAATGGCTTCATCCTGGACGGCTTCCCGCGGACCGAGGCCCAGGCCAAGGCGCTGGACAGGATGCTCGACAAGACGGGCAAGAAGCTCGACCGGGTGGTCGAAATGGAAGTCGACGAGAAGGCGCTGACCGAGCGCATCGTTGGCCGGTTCTCCTGCGCCAAGTGCGGCGCGGGGTATCATGACAAGTTCAAGCGGCCCAAGGTCGATGGGGTCTGCGACGTCTGTGGCTCGAAGGAATTCAGCCGCCGCAAGGACGATAATGCAGAGACTATGAAGACGCGTATGGCCGCTTACAGGGCCCAGACGGAGCCTCTGTTGCCGTACTACAGCACTCGTGGGGTGCTGCGGAAGGTCGACGGGATGGCTCAGATGGACGAAGTTTACCGCCAGATTTCCGGGGTTTTGGCGGGGACTTGACAAGAGGGAGTTCCGTTGACTCGGGAGCGCAGGTACATATAATCGCGCGCTTTTCCGGGGCCAGCGGAACATGTGACGGGCGCGCGTGAGCGCGCCATAAGTCTTTGAAGGAGTTAGAACTTTGGCTCGTATAGCCGGTGTGAACATTCCGACCGCCAAGCGCGTGGTGATCGGGCTCCAGTACATCCACGGGATCGGTCTGGCGAAGGCCAAGGAGATCTGTGGAAAAGTCGGGATCGACCAGTCGCGGCGCGTGAACACGCTGAGCGACGACGAGGTCATCCGCATTCGCGAGACCATCGACCGCGACTACACGGTCGAGGGCGATCTGCGTCGCGAAGTGGCGATGAACATCAAGCGTTTGATGGACCTCGCCTGCTATCGCGGCCTGCGGCATCGCCGCGGTCTGCCGGTCCATGGCCAGCGCACGCATACCAATGCGCGCACCCGCAAGGGTCCGGCCAAGCCGATCGCCGGCAAGAAGAAAGTCACGAAGTAAGTCGAGGGGAACCGGATCATGGCCAAGGCTGCAGCCGCTTCGGGCGCCACCGCCGG
>JAFKFK010000014.1 GCA_017307275.1 Alphaproteobacteria bacterium
TCGTCCTGGTTACAATGGATGACGACTTCGTCACCGACCTTCCAGCGCTTCACCTTGGCGCCGACGGCCCAGACGATGCCCGAGGCATCGGAGCCCGCGATGTGGAACGGCTGCTTGTGCACGTCGAACGGCGAGATCGGCAGGCCGAGGCCGGCCCAGACGCCGTTGTAGTTCACGCCGGCGGCCATCACGAGGACCAGCACCTCGTCTTCGCCGATCGCGTGCGTCGGCACGACTTCGAGCTGCATGGACTGCTCGGGCGGACCGTGACGGTCGCGCCGGATCACCCAGGCGTACATGTTCTTCGGCACGTGACCCAGCGGCGGGATCTCACCGATTTCGTAAAGATCCTTCTTCGGCTGGTTGGCCGTGGGATGCTGGCGAGCCGCAAAAGCGACGACGGTCATGGCTAAGCCTCCTGCAATGCGGCAAAGCTATTGTTGCGCTCGCGAGATTGCAACGCACAAAATACTATTCCGAAAGAATGACGCAGGGGAAAAACAATAAAATTACGCCTGCCTTGCGAAAATCACAGATTGCGCGCCCTGGCGGAGTCGGGGCAGGCTCCCGGCCAGGTAAACGGTCGTTTACCTCAAAGGCCTGAGTTTAGGGAGAAAGCGCCATGAAGCTCATGTGGTTCCACCTGATGCCGTACACGGAGCTTCCCGACGACTTCAATCAGAAGCACCCGAGCGTCTGGGTCGACATCCACTCCTCGCTGTTCGACCCCAAGCGCGCGCACCACATGTACAACGACTTCATGGACGAGCTCGAATACGCCGCCGAGCTCGGCTACGACGCGATCTGCGTGAACGAGCATCACTCCAACGGCTACGGCCTGATGCCCTCGCCCAATCTCATCGCCTCCTCGCTGGCCCGCCGCACCACCGACACCGCGCTCTGCGTCATGGGCAATTCGCTGGCGCTCTACAATCCGCCGACCCGCGTGGCCGAAGAGTTCGCGATGATCGACTGCATCTCGGGCGGCCGACTGATCGCCGGCTTTCCGGTCGGCTCGCCGATGGACACCTGCTACGCCTACGGCCAGAACCCCAGCCTGCTGCGCGAGCGCTACTACGAAGCGCATGACCTGGTGAAGAAGGCATGGACCGAGAAGGACACGTTTGCCTTCTCCGGCCGCTACAACCAGCAGCGCTACGTCAACATCTGGCCGCGGCCGATCCAGAACGACCCACATCCGCCGATCTGGATTCCGGGCGGCGGCTCGGTCGAGACCTGGCGGTGGTGTGCGGAGATGGACTACGTCTACTGCTACCTCTCCTACTACGGCTACAAGGCCGGCCTCGCGACCATGCAGGGCTTCTGGAACGAGATGGAGAAGCTCGGCAAGGATCGGAACCCCTACCGTGCCGGCTTCCTGCAGTTCGTCGGAGTCGCCGAAAGCCGCCAGCAGGCGCTCGATCTCTACACCGAGCCCGCCGAGTATTTTTACGGCCGCTGCCTGCACGTCGATGCGCGCTTCGCGACCCCGCCCGGCTACACGACCGAGGCCACGCAGCGCGCCGGCATCGAGAGCATGGTCGCCAAAGCGGCCAACACGGCGAGCTATTCGAACAAGCTCAGCCTCAAGGCCACCAACATGAAGGACATCGTGGATGGCGGCTACGTGATCATCGGCTCGCCCGACGAGGTGGTGGAGCAGATCCGCCACGTCGCCAAGAGCCTGAACGTCGGCCACCTCATGCTGCTGCTGCAGTACGGCAACATGAGCAAGGACACGACCAAGTACAATTCACGGCTGTTCGCCGAGAAGGTGATGCCGAAGGTCAAGGACCTGTTCGGCGAATGGGAAGACAAGTGGTGGCCGAAGCCATTGGCCAAGGACCAGCGCGCCGCCGTCCCCGCCTTCCGTCCGCAACCCGTCGCCGCGGAGTAGTTCCTGTGTCCCAGCCTGTGACGACGACCGTCGAGGTCAACGGTTTCCCCTGCCGTGTCTGGACGAAGGGCAACGGTCCCAAACTCGGCTTCCTGGCCGGCCTCGGCGGCCTGCCGCGCTGGCTGCCGTTTCTCGACAAGCTCGCCGAGACGCGCACGGTGATCGCGCCGTCGCTGCCAGGTTATCCCGGCGCGACGGGGCACACCGAACTCGACAGCCACCTCGACTGGGTGCTGGCGGTGCGCCAGTTGATCGACAAGGCGGGTCTCGCCGGCGCCGATCTGGTCGGCGCCTCGGTGGGCGGCGCTTTCGCAGCCGAAATGGCAGCGATCTTTCCGGCGCATGTCGGCCGGCTGGTGCTGATCGCGCCGTTCGGCCTGTTCGACGACCAGGAGCCGGCGGCCGACCCCTGGGCCCAGCGCCGGGACGTATTGCCCGGCCTGATGTGTGCCGACGGCAGCAAATGGACCGCTCTCGTGACGCCCCCGGAGGGCGCCAACTCCGTCGAATGGCCGATCGAGATGAGCCGGGCCTCGGAAGCCGCCGCCCGCGCTTTCTGGCCGCTCGGCAACACGCGGCTGGAAAAGCGGCTCGGCCTGATCGCGGCCCCCACCCTCGTTCTGTGGGGTGACCGGGATTCGCTCCTGCCGCCAAGCTATGCACAGAAATTCGCGGCGGGGATCGGTGGGGGAATCAACGGCGCAACACGGGTCGAAACTGTCCCCGAGGCCGGCCATCTCGCCTACCTCGATCAGCCCGATGCCGTTGCCCGGGCGGTCCTGACCCATCTCGGTTGACAACTGCGTGATCGGTTGAAATCCCGGCGTTGCTGGAAAAACTGGCGCCCTTCGTGGTTGCGTCGCCAGTTCTGATCGCTATTGTCCGGCGCGTTAGGTTTTGCGAGGTGCACGGCAATGACGATCCGTTCGATGAAGTTGACCGCGGGTTTTTCTTTGTTTGCGGCGGTTCTGGCGGTCGGGATCAGCCTGCCCGAGCGGCAGGCGTCGGCCCAGGTGAAGGCCGTGCCGCGCGAGGGCGTAGCGTTCAACGACACGGTCACACAGCGGGTCAAGATCGAGTCGGTCGACCCTGAAAGCCGCACGGTCGCCTTCACCTCGACGACCGGCCAGCTCGTGATCCTTCCGGTGACCGACGGCGTCACCAACCTCTCGGCGATCGAGGACAACTCGATGGCCAACGTCACCTACACCGAGGTGATCACCATGCTGAACCTGCGCCAGAAGGGCCCGGGCTCGCAGCTGGCGCGTCGCGACCAGATGGACAACAAGCCTAATGCGACGGATGTCGAGGCCGGTCGCTTCACGCTGACGGTCGTCGGCGTCGACCTCGCCAAGAACACCGTCTCGGTGATCGATGGTCGCGGCGGCGCAGTCCGCACCTACGCCGCCAACACAATCGCCAAGCAGGACATGCTGAAGAAGATCAAGGTCGGCGATGTCGTGATCGGCATGACGACGCCGCTGTTGGTTACGGCGATCTCGCCCGCGCGCTGATCCGCAGCTTCAGATCAATGCAGAACGGCCGGCCTTCGCCGGCCGTTTTCTTTTGCGGCCTCTCCTAGACTGCGACGCTGACATCTTCCCAGAAGCCGATCCAGTGATCGACCGGCTGCATGCGTTGCTGTGGCGCTTCGTAGGACCACGCCGCGCGCGGGCTGCGCCGATCGCCTTCGATAACATCGTAGAACTGGACGCCGTGAGGACATTTGAGATCGCTCGCCGTCTTGGGCGTGACCTGCAAGAGCTCCATGCGCACGGACTCGCGTGGGAAATAGCGGTAGCCATCGACTTCGAGCGTTCTATCGCTTTCGGCGATCACCTTGCCTTGCCAAACAGCCTTCATGACGGTTTTCCTCCGGTCATACCCCGCATATGGGAAGTGGCCTTCTCCCTGTCGAGGTTACCCGTGGCGCAAGGTCATTACCTTCCACATCATCGCTAGGACGCCGAAGCGGGCGCATCTCCGGGGCACGGGCAACTTACACCCGAGTGACCAAGGAGACTGCCATGACCCGCCCCGCTTTCGTCGAAACCCGCGACGGCCACCTCCTCGCCTATCGCGACGAAGGCAGCGGCCCGCCGGTCGTGTTCATCCATGGCTGGTCGCTGTCCGGCGCGATCTGGCAGCCGCAACTCGAGTATCTCGTCGCCAACGGCCATCGCGTCATCACCTATGATCGGCGCGGCCATGGCCATTCGGCAAAGCCCGCGACCGGCTACGACTACGACACGCTGTCCGACGACCTCGCGGCGATCCTCGCCCATACCGTCGTCACCGGCGCAACGCTCGTCGGCCATTCGATGGCCAGTGGCGAGATCGCACGTTACTTTGCACAGCACGGCGGCAAGCGCATCGCCCGTACAGTCTTCGTGGCGCCGACGACGCCCTTTGCGCTCAGGACCGACGACAACCCGGAGGGCACGGACCGCGCGGCCTTCGACCAGCTCGTATTGGCCCTCGAAGCGGATACCAAACAATACCTGACAGCCGGCGCGCCGAGCCTCGTAGGTCCGTACGCACCGCCGGAAATGCTCAAGTGGGTGCTCGACATGGCCTACCAGGCCGATCCTGTGGCCCTGGTGAAATGCGTACGTGCCTTCACCGAGACCGACTTCCGTGCCGACCTCAGCACGATCAGGGTGCCGACCCTGGTCGTCTACGGCACCGCCGACCTGCCCATGATCGCCTGCAACGCCTATCGCACGAGTGCGGCGATTGCCGGCAGCCGCCTCCACGCCTATGAAGGCGCCCCCCACGGCTTGTTCATCACCGACCGCGAGCGCTTCAATGCCGATCTGCTCCGGTTCGCACGGAGCTAATCAGAATGGAGTCGATCTACCGCGTCGAAGGTGCCGCCGCCGCGACCAGCGCCTTTGCCGGCGGCCCCTGGAATCCCAAGCTGCAACACGGGGCCGCCCCCTCCTCGCTCATCTGCTGGGCGGTCGAGCAGCTTCCGTCGCCCGTGCCGATGCGGGTCGCGCGCCTGACCGTCGATCTCATGCGGCCGGTGCCTGTCGCGCCGCTCTCGATCGAGACCGAAATCGTCCGCGAAGGCCGCAAGATCCAGCTCGTGTCGGTGAAACTGCTGGCCGACGGCGCCGAGGTCGTACGCGCAAGCGCCCTGCGCATCCGCATCGAGCCCCAGGAAGCACCGGCCGTCGCGCGTGGCCCGGCCGTCGAGCTGCCGATGCCCGAATTGTGTGGTGCTCCGGATTTCTTCGCGACCGAGACGCCGTTCCTGAAGGGTATCGAGATGCGCGTCGCCAAAGGGGGCTTCCGCATTCCCGGCCCGGCGGCGGTCTGGTATCGCGCAACCCGGCCGATCGTGGCAGATGCCGCGATCTCGCCGCTGATGCGCGCCGTCATCGCGGCCGACTTCTGCAACGGCACCTCGTCGGTCTTCGACATGAAAGACTGGACCTTCATCAACGCCGACCTATCGGTGAGCCTCGGCCGCGAGCCCGTCGGCGAGTGGATCCTGCTCGACGCCGAGACCTGGGTCGGCCCCGATTGCGTCGGTATCGCGGCGGCACGGCTTGCCGACACAAAGGGCTATTTTGGACGCGCCGTGCAGAGCATCATCTTCGAGAAGCGCTAAAGGAGGCCAAGATGCTGATCGTTCTCGCCGATGCCCGTTTCGACCCAGCACAGGCCGATCAGGTGCGTGCCCTCGCGCGACCGATGATCGAGGCCTCGCGCGCCGAGCCGGGCTGCGCCGGCTACGACTATGCTTTCGACCTGCTCGAACCCGACCTTATGCGGGTGCGCGAGTGGTGGAGGGACGAGCAGGCGCTCAAGGATCATTTCGCGACGCCGCACATGGCGGCGTTCCTAAAAGGCCTGCATGCCCTTCGGCCCAAATCCGTCACCATCAAGTGTCACGAGTTGGGCCCGGAGCGGAAAATGCCGAACGCGGCCTAGCCGCGTTTCCAGGTCGTGCCCTTCGGCCCGTCCTCCAGAATGACGCCCTTCGCTTTGAGGTCATCGCGGATGCGATCGGACTCCTTGAAGTCCCGGGCCTTGCGCGCCGCCTGACGGGCAGCGATTGCAGCCTCGATCTCCGCATCCGACGGACCGCTAGCCGCCGCCGCCGGCATCCAGCGGAACCAGGCTTCGGCATCCTGCTGCAGCAGGCCGAGCGCACCGGCACCGGCCTTCAGCTCGGACGGATCGCGCAACTGGTGCACGGCGCTAATGGCTTGCGGCGTATTGAGATCGTCCGCCAACGCCTCCTCGACACTCACAGGCACAGGAACCGACTTCAGTTCCTTGCCGCGCAACGCGCCGTACCAGCGGTCGAGCGTCGCCTTGGCCTGGGTCAGCCCTTCATGCGTGAAGTCGAGCGGCTGGCGGTAATGCGCCGACAGCAGCAGCAGGCGGATCGCCTCGCCCGGATACTGATCGAGCAGCTCGTGGACGGTGAAGAAGTTGCCCAACGACTTGCTCATCTTCTCGCCGGAGATGTTCAGGAAGCCGTTGTGCATCCAGTACTTCGCCATGATGGCGTGACCGAAGGCGGACCGGCTCTGCGCGATCTCGTTTTCGTGGTGCGGGAAGATGAGGTCGAGACCGCCGGCATGGATGTCGAAGGTCTCGCCGAGATGGGCGGCACTCATGGCCGAGCACTCGATGTGCCAGCCCGGCCGGCCGCGGCCCCAAGGGCTCGCCCAACCCGCCTGCGCCTCGGTCGAGGGCTTCCACAGCACGAAGTCGGCCGGGTCCCTCTTGTACGGCGCCACGTCGACCCGGGCGCCCGCGATCAGCTCGTCGCGCGAGCGCCGCGACAGGCGGCCGTAATCGTCCATGCTCGGCACGCTGAAGAGCACATGGCCTTCCGCGGCATAGGCATGGCCGCGCTCGATCAGGCGCTCGATCAGCACGATCATCTCGCCGACATATTGCGTCGCGCGCGGTTCGACGTCGGGTGGCAACGCGCCGAGCCGGGCCATGTCGCTCTGATAAGCGGCAGCGGTGCGCTCCGTGAGCTGCTCGATCGGTTCCTTGTTCTCCGACGCGCGGGTCATGATCTTGTCGTCGATGTCCGTGATGTTGCGAACATAGGTGACGTGCGGATGGTGCCGCTTCAGCAGGCGGTAGAGCACGTCGAAGGCGACGACCGGCCGGGCATTGCCGATATGGACGTAGTCGTAGACCGTCGGGCCGCAGACATAGAGCCGGACATTGGCGGCATCGAGCGGTGCAAACGGCTCTTTTTCGCGCGACAGCGTGTTGTAGATGACGAGGGACATCGCCCCTTGCTCCCGAATTCACATACGAACGAAGGCTGACTGGACCCGGACGGGTCTCAGACCTCGATACATCGCGCGGTGGACGCGCCGGGGAGGAAGAACAGCGACATGGCGGCAACCTATACGAAGGGTTCTTGCCGCGCAATTGACGCCCGGCGGCAACGGCTTTCCTCAGGCTGTCCGGCCACCGAGCCGCGCCTCGACCCGGGCGCGTCCGATCAGCGGCAGGAGCTTTGCCATCTCCGGCCCCTTCTCCTGCGCCGTCAGCGCCAGTCGCAATGGGTGGAAGAGCTGACGCCCCTTGCGGCCCGTCGCTGCCGTGACGGCGCTCGTCCACGCCTTCCAGCTCGTTTCGTCCCACGGGTCTGCCGGCAGCAAAGCGGTCGCTTCGGTGAGGAAGGGCAGATCTTCGAGAACCGGCGCGACCGGCCCGTTCACGACCGTCGCCCAATCCTTGGCATCGCCCAAGGCCGCGAGGTTTCCGCGAATGGCAAGCCAGAAGGCCTCGCCAAGATCGGAAGAGGTCTCGGCGAGCCGCTCCTTCACTGTTGCGTAGGACAGCATGTGCAAGGTGCGCGCGCTGAGCTGCGCAAGTTCATCCTCCGAGAAGCGTGCGGATGCGCGCCCGACCCTCGCGAAGTCCATCGACGTCACGAGCGTGTCGAGCGAGGCCACGGGCTCGACGGCATCGGCGGTTCCCAACCGCGCCAGCAAGGCGGAAATGGCCAGCGCCTCGATGCCACGCTCGCGCAGGTCGGCGATGGACAGGGAGCCAGTGCGCTTGCTCAAGCCACCGCCGGCTGCATCGACGAGCAGCGGCAGATGGGCAAAGACCGGCACGGCCGCGCCCAGCGCCTGGAACATCTGGATCTGCGCGCCGGTGTTGGTGACGTGATCCTCGCCGCGGATCACATGCGTGATGGCAAAGGCAATGTCGTCGACCACCGAGGTGAAGCTGTAGAGATAGCTGCCGTCGGCGCGCACGAGCACGGGATCGCTCTGGCTTGCTTCGTCGACATGCTGCGCCCCGCGCACCATGTCGTCCCAGCGCACTTCTTCGGCAATGAGCTTGAACCGCCAATGCGGCCGGCGCCCCTCGCCTTCCAGCCGGCGGCGATCATCGTCGGAGAGCTTGAGCGCGGCGCGGTCGTAGACCGGCGGACGGCCCTGCGCGAGCAACCGCTTGCGCTTGAATTCGAGTTCCTCCGGCGTCTCGTAGCAGGGATAGAGCCGACCGGCTGCGATCAATTGATCGCGCGCGACGTCATAGTGTGCCAGGCGATCCGACTGTTTCTCCTTGCGAGCCCAGTCGAGGCCGAGCCAGGCGAGATCGCGCTCGATTGCCTGCTCGAACTCGGCGCGGCTGCGGACGCGATCCGTATCGTCGAGGCGCAGGATGAACGTTCCGCCCTGCTGCTTGGCATAGAGCCAGTTGAACAATGCAGCCCGGATGTTGCCGACATGCAGCAGGCCGGTAGGGCTCGGCGCGAAGCGGACGACGGGTGGAGAGGCGGGAGAGACCATGCGAGGCGACTTGTGGCGAGCGCGTGTTGGCGGGTCAAGCCGGCTCCGGCAGAGCAGCCTTAGCTGCTCCGGATTCCATAGATTCCAGAGCACGATCTCCCACCTGCTGCTTCCAGCCGGGTGGGACGTGCTCTAGTGTCCCCGGCAACTGGAGAGGAAACCAACAAACATGCACACGCAGGACATTGAATACAGTGCCGATGGCGTCCGCATGATCGGGCAGTATGTCGTCGACGACAGCAAGCCTGGCCGCCGTGCGGGCGTGCTCGTCTGCCACGAAGGGCCGGGCCTCACCGACCACACGAAGAAGATCGCCGCGCGACTGGCCGGCCTCGGCTACGCCGCCTTCGCCATGGATTATCACGGCGACGGCAAGCCGCTGGCCGACAGAACCCAGACGATGGCGCGACTGGCGCCCTGGATGGCCGACCCCACCGGGATCCGCACCCGCGCGCTCGCCGCCCTCGACGTGCTGAAGTCTCAGAAGGACGTCGACCCCGCGAGGCTCGCCGCCATCGGCTATTGCTTCGGCGGCACAACGGCGCTCGAAATCGGGCGCAGCGGCGCCGACGTCAAGGCAATCGTCGGCTTCCATTCCGGCCTCGCGACGGCGCGACCACAGGACGCCAAGAACATCAAAGGCAAGGTGCTGGTCTGCATCGGTGCCGACGATCCGATCATTCCGCCCGCGCAGCGTGCCGGCTTCGAAAGCGAGATGACGGCCGCCGGCATCGACTGGCGCCTCCAGCTTTATGGCGGCGCCGGCCACAGTTTCACCAATCCGGAGGCCGATTCGCGAGGCATGAAAGGCTTCTTCTTCCATGAGGCAACCAATCGCCGCTCATGGAACGCCATGATCGAACTGTTCAACGAAACGCTGAAGTAGAGCCAAAGAAACTCTTGGGAGGATTCCGACAATGAAACGCCGTCAACTCATCGTGGCGGGTGCCGCCGCATTGGCTGCCCCGTCGATTGCACGTGCCCAGGCCAAGTATCCCGACCGCCCGGTCCGCCTTGTCGTGCCGTTCCCGCCGGCCGGCCCGACCGACATCATCGGCCGCATGGTCGCTGAGAAGATGACGGGGTTGCTCGGCCAGAACGTGGTCGTCGAAAACAAGGCCGGCGCCGCCGGATCGATCGGCGCGGTCGAGGTCAAGAACGCCAAGGCGGACGGCTACACCTTCCTCTTTGCGCCGTCTTCAACGCACGCGATCAACCCGACCGCGTTCGTGAAGCCGCTCTACGATCCCATCAAGGACTTCACGCCGATCTCGTCGATCTGCGTCAACCCGCTGGTCATCGTCGCCCATCCCTCGATGCCCGATACGCTGATGGGCCTAGTCGAGCTGATGAAGAAGAACCCCGGCAAGTATTCCTACGGTTCGTCGGGCGCCGGCGGCATCACCCACCTTGCCGGTGAATATCTCAAGATGTCGGTCGGCGGCATGAACGTGGAGCACATCCCCTATCGCGGCTCGATGCCTGCCCTGCAGGACATGATGGCGGGCAACGTGGTCTGGATGTTCGAGACCATCAGCACGACCCTGCAGTTCCACCGTCAGGGTCGCGTGCGCATCCTGGGCTACGCCCATGCCAAGCGCGCCCCTGCTGCGCCGGACATTCCCACGGTGATCGAGGCCGGCGTGCCGGGTTACGAGGCCTATACCTTCAACCTCGTCCTGGGGCCCGCCAACACCCCCAAGGAAGTCGTCAACATCGTCGATCAGGCGACGCGCAAGTTGATGACCGACAAGACCTTTACCGACGCACTGGAAAAGATCGCCGCTGTACCCGCGCTCGACACGACGCCGGAGCGCACGGAGAAGTTCATCAAGGATGAACTCGCCAAGTGGGCGCCCGTGATCAAGGCGGCCGGCGTAAAGATCGAGTAGAGAGGGCGCCGATTGGCGCCCGATTAGCCCAAGATCAGCGATAGCCGGCGGGCGGTGGCACGTTGCCGGGCGCCGGTGTAATCGGCGCCTGTTGCGGCATCTGCGACGGTGTCGGCAGGTTCATGGCTCCGGGGCCTGCCCCGACGCCGGCTCCGGCACCCTCGCTGGGGGCAGCGACACGGCCAGGGGCGTCCTGTCCGGTTGCACTGATGTAATAGCCCGCGACGGCATTGGAGCCGTCACCCGCCGTCTTGGCCGGCACATCGATTACGCCGATTCGCTGACCGCTCTTGTCGACACGGTAGCCTTCGGCATCGAGCTGATAGCCTTCATTGTCGATTCGAACGCCTCCGGGATGTGTCCTGAAGGCGGCCGGCGGCGTCACTTCGTTGTAAAGGGGCTGAGGCAACGGATCGCCGCAAGCAGCGAGCGTCGACGCACCGAGCATCGCGGCAATCAAACGTCTCGCGGTCATCAATCCCCCTCGGAAACCGGTTCCGCGGCCATCATAGCGGAAACCATGTTCGTCCCGAAAGGCCTCCCGGCCCCAATCGGCAGGCCCGTCAGGCGGCTTTTTTGACGACAGCGTCCCGCAACTCCCGCCGCAGGATCTTGCCCACGTTGGTCTTCGGTAGTTCGCTGCGAAATTCGATGTATTTCGGCCGTTTGTAGCCCGTCAGTTCCTTGGCGCAGTAGGCTGCCAGCATTTCCTTGGTTAGCGCTGGGTCTTTCTTAACCACGAACAGCATCACGGCCTCGCCGGACTTTTCGTCGGGCACGCCGATCACAGCGCACTCCAGGACCCCGGGATGGGCGGCCACGACGCCCTCGACCTCGTTGGGGAAAATCTTGAAGCCCGAGACGATGATCATGTCCTTCTTGCGATCCACGATCTTGATGTAGCCCCGTGCGTCCATCTCCCCGACGTCGCCGGACTTGAAGAAGCCGTCGGGCGTCATCACCAGCGCCGTCTCGTCGGGGCGCTGCCAGTAGCCCTGCATGACCTGCGGACCGCGAATGGCAATCTCCCCGGCCTCCCCTAGCGGGACGTCCTGGCCGTGATCGTCGAGAATGCGCACCTCGACATTGGGCAGGGGCAGACCGATCGTGCCGGTATACTGCTCGGAGTCGGTCGGATTGCAGGTCACGCCCGCCGAGGTCTCGCTAAGCCCATACCCCTCGACGATCGGACAGCCGGTAACGGCGAGCCACTTCTTGGCGACAGTCTCCTGGATCGCCATCGCGCCGCCGTTGGAAATCACGAGCGCCGAGAAGTCGAGCTTCGCGAAGTCGGGCTGGTTGAGCAGTCCATTGAACAGCGTGTTGACGCCGGGGAAGACATTCATCCTGTACTTTGCCAGATCCTTGATCGTGGCCTTCATGTCGCGTGGATTGGGGATCAGGATGTTGAGCGCGCCGGTGCGCATGCCGAGCAAGCCGCAGGTGATGAACGCAAAGACGTGGTAAAGCGGCAAGGCGCAGACGATGGTCAACTGACCGTCAAGCTTCTTGCGCTTGAGGCCCGGTTGCATCCATGCTTCCGAAGCCAGCAGGTTCGCCACGATCGTGTGGTGAAGGAGCGTGGCGCCCTTGGCGACGCCCGTCGTGCCACCTGTGTATTGCAGGACGGCCACATCCTGCGGCCCGAGATCGGGACGAGTGAGCCGCATCGAACGGCCGGCAGAAATCACCTCGTTGAACTTGAAATGGCCCGGCAGCGACCATGCCGGAATCTGCTTCCGCACATTGCGAAGGACAAAGTTGATGACCATGCCCTTGAGGAAACCCATCAGGTCGCCGACCGACGCCACGACGACATGCTTCACCGGCGTGCCGGCGATTGCCTTCTGGAGCGTCGACGCGAAGTTCTCGAGAACGATCACGGCTTCCGCGCCGGAATCCTCGAGCTGATGATGCAGTTCGGGCGCCGTATAGAGCGGGTTGACGTTGACGGCGATGAAGCCGGCCCGCAGCACCGCGGCGATGGCCACGGGATACTGCAGCACGTTCGGCATCATGATTGCGACCCGTGCGCCCTGCTTCAGTCCGCGACTCTGCAGCCAGGCCGCGAGCGCCTGCGACAGTTCGTCGACCTCTCCGAAGGTCAGCGCCTTGTCCATGCAGACATAGGCCTTGGCGTCGCGGAATTTGGCGAAGCTCTCCTCGAGCAGCGACACGACGCTGGGATAGACCGACGGATCGATGTCCGAGGGCACGCCCGGCGGGTAACTCTTGAGCCAGAACCGATCCATTCCACTCCTCCCGAAATTCCGCCTTTGGAGACAATATAGGCATGCCTAAGGAAGAACGCTCCTCCATCGCCTCTTTTCACGTCATCACGGGCGGCCCCGGATCGGGCAAGACGACGCTGATCGACGCGCTGGCCGAGGCAGGCTTCGCCCGCACGATCGAAGCCGGCCGCGCCATCATCCAGGATCAGACGGCGATTGATGGGCCAGCGCTGCCGACGCGCGATCCCGTGTTGTTCGCGGAGCTGATGCTTTCGTGGGAACTGCAGTCCTACCGCTCGGCTCAAGCGCAGGATGGGCCGGTATTCTTCGACCGCGGCGTTCCGGATATTGCCGGTTACTATCGGCTGATTGGCAAAGTGGTGCCGCCGCATGTGACTGCTGCTACCGAACGCTTCCGCTACAACCGGCGCGTCTTCGCTGCGCCGCCCTGGCCGGAGATCTTCGGCCAGGATGTCGAGCGCAAGCAGACCTACGAAGAAGCGGTCTGCACGTTCGAAGCCGTTACAGGCGCCTATCGAGATTTCGGCTACGAGCTGGTGCTCTTGCCACTCGTGCCTGTGCCACAGCGCGTGGAGTTCATCCTTGACGTGATTGGCCAATGAAAAAGGCCCGTCCTCGCGGACGGGCCTTCTTCTGAAGACGATCGAAGTCGCTTAGGCGGCGGCCTTCGCGAACTTCTCGATGCGCTCCTGCACCGGACGGACGACATCGTCGGCAGCCTTGCGCACGAACGCGCCGAGGTCCTGCGCCTGGGCGATGCGGGTCTCGATGCGGCCGCGCCAGTACTTGGCCGAGACGTCGAACGCCTCGAGCGGCGACTTGGCAGCGAGGAAGTCGCGCATGGCGGCGAAGCCGGCGTCGGCATCTTCCTTGGCGACGTCGAGCAGCTTCAGGCTGGCCTTGGTGGCGCCGTCGCGGGCCTGGTTGACCTGCGTGTTCAGCTCTTCCGACGCGGTCTGCGCGGCCTTGCTGATCTGCTCGAAGCCTTCCGTGGCCTTGCGGACGCCGATCTGGGCGAACTCGCGGACGCGCTCGCCGGCGGCCTTGGTGGTTTCATTGGCATGCTCGATCACGGTGTCGAGCGCGGCATTGTTGGTGGTCATGTGATGAGTTCCTGCAATTGATTGGTGTGCGCTACGCGGTGAGGAGGCGTATATGGGATCGCCATTGTGCAATGCAACATAAATTTGTGCGCTGCGAGAATGAAAATAGAATATCTATATTTTTCAGATAGTTATACCGGCAGATAGCCAACCCCCTCTTGCCTAAGGCAAGCCCGCCGGAGGACAAATCGTCCAACGATCAAAAACCGGCGACCGTGGGAGGACGCCAATGGAAACGCAGCAACTCTCGGGCATCGATGCGTCGTTCCTCTACCTGGAGACGCCAGAGACCCCCATGCACGTGGCGGGGCTCACCTATTTCGAGCTGCCGCCGGGTTTCGAGGGAAGCTTCTACCAGCACTTCCGCAAGTTCTTCGAAAGCCGCCTGCACACTATCCCGATCTTCTCCAAACGGCTCGCGCCCTCGCTCTACGATCTCGACCATCCCGGTTGGGTCGACGAGCACACGCTCGACCTCGACTATCACTTGCGCGAGACCGCCCTGCCCGCACCCGGCACCGAGGAGCAGCTCGAGGAAGTGATCTCTCGGCTGCATGCCAACACGCTCGATCGCAGCCGGCCGCTTTGGCAGTTCTATGTCATTACCGGCTTGGCGAACGGCCAGGGCGTTCTCTATTCGAAGGTCCATCATGCCGCGATCGACGGCGGCGCCGGCATGGCAATCAACAAAGCGCTCTATGACGTCAGCGCCACGCCGCGCGACGTTGCACCGGCACCGCCCAAGCCTGCGCCCTCGACCACGGCACCTGTCTCCCCGACGGCCGTCGATCCGGTGAAGGGCATTGCCGACATCATGACCAACATGATGCGCCAGCAGGTCAAACTCTGGCAGGCCGCGCCCGAGATCGTGAACTCGATGACCAACGCCTTCCTCGGCAAGCCCGGCGAAACGCCCAAGGCGCTCGGCGCTCTGCAGAACCTGGCCAGCCAGCTTCCCACGCTCAGCGCACCGAAGACCCCCTTCAATGCGACGATCACGCGCGAGCGCAGCTATGCCGCACGCACCATCTCGCTGTCCGACGCCAAGGCAATCGCCAAGGCGAGCGGCGCCAAGCTTAACGACGTGGTGATGGCGGTGTGCAGCGGCGCGCTCCGGCGCTACCTGCAGGAGAAGGGCCAGCTTCCCGACAAGTCGCTGATCGCCGGCGTGCCGATCAGCCTGCGCGAGCCCGGCGACACCCGCCAGAACAACCAGGTCTCCGGCATGCTCTGCCAGATTGCGACCGACATCGCCGATCCGGTGGAGCGGTTGAAGGCGATCGTGAAGTCGTCGACCGAGTCCAAGCAGATCGCCGGCACGTTCCGCGATACCGTCCCGCAGGACTTCGCCTTCGTCGGCGCGCCGATCCTTCTGCAGCTCATGATGCTGGTCTATGGCCGCAGCGGGCTCGCCGACAAGCTGCCGATGCCGATGAACGTCACCATCTCCAACGTGCCGGGACCGCCGATGCCGCTCTACTGCGCCGGCGCGAAGGTGACGGCGCTGCATCCGGTTTCCATCCCGGCCCATGGCGCGGCGCTTAACATCACGGTGCAGAGCTACATGGACGCGCTCAACTTCGGCCTCACAGCCGATCGCCGCGCGGTGCCGGATGTTGCACGGCTCGGCGACTATCTGGTCGAGGCCACGGCGGAGCTCAAGAAGGCGGTCGTGGGCGGTTGAAACCCTTCCGTGCCCTACCGATATGTGAGAGTCTGCGGGAACGATAAGGAGGCCTAAATTGACGGCTGCCGCTGAGACGTTGCGTCCCCCTTCGCGTACGTTGCTGTTCCTCGAAGGTCGTGCTGTCCAGGAACTGGGCGCCTTCATGTTGCTGCGGCCCTGGCTCTCGGCCGCGCCGCGCGGCGATGGCCATCCCGTCCTCGTTCTCCCTGGCCTGCTGGCGAGCGATCTTTCCACGCAGCCGCTCCGTTCCTTCCTGAAGGCGCAGGGCTATGCCGCGCATGGCTGGAAGCAGGGCCGCAACCTTGGCCTGCGCCCGGGGATCGAAGCGTCGATGCTGGATCGCATCGACGAACTCTACGAGCGCCATGGCCATCGCAAGATCAGCCTCGTCGGCTGGAGCCTGGGCGGCATCTATGCGCGCCAGCTCGCCAAGCGCTGCCCGGAAAAGGTGCGCTCGGTGATCAGCCTCGGCAGCCCCTTCACCGGAAGCCCCAAGGCAACCAATGCGTGGCGTGTCTACGAGTTCGCCTCGGGACAAAGCGTCGAGGATAGCGACCACCACATCGCCGGCCCGCTGGCCGATCCACCGCCGGTACCGACGACGTCGATCTTCAGCCGCACCGACGGCATCTGCGCCTGGCAGACGTGCTTGAACGTCGAGGGCGAGCAGGTCGAGAACATCGAAGTTTATGGCAGCCATTGCGGCCTCGGCCATCATCCGGCCGCCGTCTATGCCGTCGCCGACCGGCTGTCGCAGCCGGAAGGTCAGTGGAAGCGCTTCGATCGCTCCGGCTGGAAGAGCTTCGTCTTCCCGGATTGGCGTCGAGCCTGACCTAGGCTCCTCGCTGGGGGCATGCCCCCAGCGACCATCCTGTTCTAGGACTTCTTCTCGAGGCCAGCGCGAATCTCGTCGTAGGACTCCTTCATCCGGTCCTGCACGATCTTGAACGCTTCGGTGCTCGACTTCTGGACCAGCTCGGTGATGTCGCGCGTGTTGGAGATGGCGGCATCCATCGCCTTCTTGGCGAACTCGCTCTGCTTGGCCATGACTTCCTGCGCCGAACCGCCGGGCTTGTACTCCTGCACAATCGCAGTGACGTCCTTGATTGCGGCTTCGAAGATCTCGCGCTGCTTCTTCGCGATCTCGTTGGCGCCACCTGCGACTGCTTGCCAGGAGCGCGTCATCGCATCCAGATTCTTCTGATGGTGCTCCATGATCTTCGCCATGTCGAAGGCGGGAACCTTGAGCTGCTCGCCGAGCGATTTGAACATGTCGGTGAAGTTCTGCGGGGCATCGGCCATTTGAACCTCCTGTCGATTACAGGTGCAGCTTCAACCCCTGCTCAAGCGCGTGCAAGACCAAACCGGCCAGACCACCAATCATTGCACCATTGAAACGGATGTATTGCAGATCACGCCCGACGGTCAGTTCGACGCGGCCGATCAGCATATCGATGTCCCATGCCTTCACCTGATCGGCAATGAAACGCCCGACGCCGCTCTTCTGACTCTCCACGAAGTCCGACAGGACTTGCACCATGCCACGGTTGATTTCGGCCCGAATCGCGGGCTCACGGGCAAGCTGGCTGCCGACGTCGACCAGCATGGCTTCGAGCTGGCGCCGCACCTGACTGTCCGGCGCCTGCGCATCCTGTTCGAGGAAACTGCGCAGGCTCTCCCACGCGCCTTCGGCAACCGCGGCGATCTCGGGGCGCGCCAGCATGTCGCGCTTCAAGCTTTCCGCACGACGCGCGAAGGACTGGGAATGGCGTAACCGCTCGATAAAGCCTGACACAAAACTGTCGAATTCACGCCGCAGCGGATGCCCGGCATCGGCCCTCGCCTCCTGGATGAAGGCTGTCGTCGAAGCCACGATCTTGCGCAACAGGTAGGCGTCGGCGCGGTAGAGATTGAACAGCGCCGGCAGCTCCTGCCGGATCTTCTCGCGCAGGGCCGCCAGCGTTTCTTCGTTGGCCAGTACCTTTTCGAGCGCGCCCAGCAACTCGTCGAGCAGTCTCTGGTGGCGGTTCTTCTCCGTGACGGCGCTCAACAGTCCGGCGGCCAGCGGCGCCAACTCGATTCGCTCCAGCTCGGCCATCACACGGTTGCCGAGAAAGCCTTTCAGGCCCGATTGGTCGATCGAGGTGAGCGCCTGCGGCACCAGGCGCATAACGAAACCGGCCAGGGCGGCGCTGCGTTCGCGGTCGCTCAGCCACTCCGAGACCAGGGCTGCGAAGTCGACTTCGCGCAGCCGCGCTTCGACGGGCTCGCGCGCCAGAAAGTTGGTCTCGATGAACTCGCCCAGCGTCTCGGCAATACGGTGATGATTGCGCGGTACGATTGCGGTGTGCGGGATCGGCAGCCCGAGCGGCCGGCGAAACAGCGCCACGATGGCATACCAGTCCGCAAGGCCGCCGACCGTGGCCGCCGCCGCAAAGGCAGCAACGTAGCCCCATGCCCAATGCTGCGGCTCATAGTGACGCGCCAGCACGAACAGGCAGGCCGTGAATACCAGCAACCCAGTCGCCGCAGCCTTGACGCGGCGAAGCTCGCGCGCCTTCTGCCGATCGCGCTCGCTAGGCTCGGTCAGCTGCTCGCCCACACGTCCAGCACGTAGCGATTGTCGTCAGCGAGCTTCGCCATCCAGGCCTCGCCGGCCGCTTCGTCGGCGCCCGTCTTCTCGCGGTGCATGGCAATCAAGGCCCGCTTCACGTCGGGTTCCATCCGGCCGCCGTCGCCGCAGACATAGACGATCGCACCCTGATCGATCAGGGCCGACACCTTCTCTGCCTTCTCCTTCAGGAGGTCCTGCACGTAGGTCTTCTTTCCGTCGTGACGCGAGAACGCGACGTCAAGGTCGACGATTCCAGCGTCGGCCTGCTCCTTCAGTTCGTCCTCATAGATGTAGTCCTGATCCGGGTGACGGCAACCGTAGAACAGCAACGCCGGACCCAGGGCACGGCCCTGCGCCTTGAGCGCGGCGCGCTCGCGCAGGAAGCCGCGGAACGGCGCCAGCCCGGTGCCCGGCCCGACCATGACGATCGGCGCCGCCGGATCGACTGGCAGCCGGAAGCCGACCTTCGTTTCCTTCACGAAGGCCTGGACGGTGCTGCCGGCGGCCTGCCGCGAAAGATGGTTCGAACAAACACCGTGATAGACGCCGGCACCCGCCCGCGCCGGGCCTTCGACGACGGCCACCGTGACCGAGCAACGCGTGCCATCGGCCATGGGCGACGACGAGATCGAATAGTAGCGCGGCGTCATCAGCGGCAGCATTTCGAGGAAGGCCGCGAACGGCAATTCGCAGGCAGGAAACTCCTCCAGCAGGTCGAGGACGGACTTGCGCTTGGCCAGAATCTCGGCGCGGTACCGCTCCTCCTCCAGCAACGCCTCGAGCTTGGGCCGTGTGAACGGGCAGCGCGTATGCTGCGCCATGGTCTGGATCTGCTTGCGCGTCGCCGGGAGTTGCAGTTCGAGATAGTCGGAGAGCAGGCGATGGACGGAGATCGCCTCGCCTACCGGCAGTGCCGCGCGGCGTCCTTCGGGCGCCGTCAGCAGGACATGCGCGCCGGGCGCGAAGCCGAAGCGGCGGACGGCACGCTCGACCAACACCGCACCGTTCTGCGGCACGATGCTGAGGTGATCGCCGACGCGATAGCTGACGCCATCCGGCAGTAACACTTCGATATGACGCGTGCTGCGGCCCGACTTGTCCGGGTTCTGCAGTTCGCGATTGGCTAGGACACGCATCGGCAGGGCGCCGTGGCCGCCGATGATCGGATTGACCGGCGGCTTGTCGACAGGCTGTACCTGATAAAGCGGCTCCTGCGCCGCGGCGGCCTCGGCATCGAGCTTGACGCCGAGCTTGCCTGCGACGTCCGGCAACATCGGCTCGTACCAAGCCTGGAAGTTGCCATCGAGGTCTTCCCGGGCATCGCCTTCGCCACGTGCGTAGAGGCGTTCTGCGCCCTTTGCAGCCAGCAGTTCGTCGATCTCACGCGGGATTGCCTGATAGGTCGAGGCCCAGTCGCGATTGCCGCACCCGAAGACGGTGTAGCGCACACCCTTCAGAGCGCCATCCGGCATCTCCCGCAACGACTTCAGGAATTGCACGGCATTGTCTGGCGGCCCGCCGTTGTAAGACGCGCAGACCACGGCGACGGCGCCCTCGGTCGGCAGCTTGCCGGCCATGTCATCGAGGCCCGCCAGGGTCGTGGCGAAGCCCGCCGCTTCTGCGTCTTCCGCAATCGATCGCGCCAGTTCCTCGGCCGTGCCCATGTTGGAACCGAACAGCACGGCGAGCTTGGTGCCGTGGCTGGCGGCGGCCTTCTTCGGCGCCTTGCGCGGCGCAGATTTTGCAGAGACCGCGACCTGACCGCTGCCGCGCACGACGTCGGGCCGCAGCCGCACACGCATCATCAACCCCTCGGGCTTGATGGTGAGCGACTCCTTGATCTTGAGCTGGTAGCGCGTGTGATCGACCAGACGGAAGCGCTGAAGGATCATGCCGATGACCAAAGTCGCCTCGGTCATGGCGAACTGGCGGCCGATGCAGGCACGCTGGCCGTTGCCGAACGGCTTGAACGCATGCGGCGGCATCTTGGCTTCGCGCTCCGGCGCGAAGTTGTCGGGATTGAAGACCTCGGCCTGCGGTCCCCAAACCGACTTGTCGCGATGGAGCATCGCCGTCAGCACCGTGACGAAGGTGCGCTTGCGCAGCTTGTACTTCCCGCCAATCGTCTCGTTCTGGAACGGGTAGAGGCCGAAGGCCGGCGCCGTCGGCCACAGGCGCAGAGATTCCTTCAGAATCTGGCCGATATAGACGAGCTGATTGACCTGTTGCGCCGTGGGCTTGGCGTTGATGTCGCGGCCCAGGACGCGATCGACTTCCTCGTAGGCCTTCTGCAGCACATGCGGATTGTTCAGCAGGAAGTAGACCGCAAACGACAGCATCCCGCTCGTGGTCTCGTGACCCGCGATCAGGAAGGTGTTCATCTGGTAGCGAATGTTGACGTCGTCGAGCCGCTCGCCGCTTTGCTTGTCGATCCCGCTCAGCATGAAGCCCAGCAGATCCGGCTTGGAGGCATCGTCCGCCGGGACCTCGCGGCGCTCCTTGATGATCCGGTCGGCGATGCCGTTCATGAAGCCGACATCTTCCTCGAGCTTGCGACGGCTCTTGCGCTGCGTCAGATCCTCCAGCGGCAGGCCGCGCATCTTCATCACCGCCTCGAGCGCGCGGACCAGCGACTCGACATAGGGATGGTTGTCGCTGCGATAGAACGAGTTGAAGCGATAGTTGAAGCCGCACAGGCCGATCGTATCGAGCGTGAGTGCGGTCATGTCGCGCACCACGTCGATCTCCTCGTCGGCGTTCAGGCGCTCCCACTTGGTCACGAGCTGATCGGCAATATCGAGCATGCCTTCGTGATAGGTCTGCATCATGCGATGCGCGAAGGTCGGCAGCAGGATGTTGTGCGCCTTCTGCCAGTTCGGCTCCTGCGTCTCGGCCGTGAACAGCGCATCGCCGCCCAGCATGCGGACGCGCCGCAGCGAGCCGCGCACTGCCTTGTCGAAGCGCTTCTCGTCGCAAAGCTCGGCCACCAGATCGGCGCCGGAGACCACGACCAATGGCGTGCCCATCATGTCGAGCCAGAAGATCGGCCCCTGCTCCCGGGCAATCCGCATCAGGTCCTGGATCGGCGCTCCGCCATCGACGGTGAGCATGTTGCCCAGCACGGGCGTCCGCGGCGGGTGCGGGATGGGATGCAGCTTGTTGCGCGCCATGAGTCCGTACTTCCTCCCCAGGCTCGCTCTACTGCGAGCTCTTTCGCCCAGCAACACTAGGCGGCGGCGATTCCGGCGTATAGTCGGCGGGTAAATTTTCTTTTCGGGAGGAAGCCTTGAAGGTCGGATATATCGGCGTCGGCAACATGGGTGGTCCCATGTGCCGCAACATCATCAAGCGCAGCAATCATGCCGTGACCGTGTTCGACCTGAACCCGGCAGCGGTGAAAACTTGCACCGACCTCGGCGCCACAGCCGCGAAATCCGTGGCCGAGGCGACCAAGGGCGCCGACGTCGTCATGACCTCGCTGCCCATGCCGCGGGACGTCGAGGCCGTGACCCTGGGCGACAACGGCATCTTGGCCAACATCTCGAAGGGGCAGACCTATATTGACCTCAGCACCAACGCGCCGTCGATGGTGAAGAGGATCGGCGCCGCCATGGCCGCCAAGGGCATCGCGATGCTCGACGCACCGGTGAGCGGCGGCACGGTCGGTGCCGAAGCCGCGACCATCGCCATCATGGTGGGCGGCGACAAGAAGGTGTTCGACGACGCCCTGCCCGTCCTGCAGTCGTTCAGCGCCAACGTGATCCACATGGGCGAGCTCGGCACCGGCACGGTCGCCAAGCTGGTGAACAACATGATGGCCTTCTGCAATGCCGCGGCCGCGGCTGAGGGCTTGATGCTGGGCGTCACCGCCGGCCTCGATCCGAACAAGCTGGTGCAGGTCATCGCCAGCTCGAGCGGCAACTCCGCCGTTTTCAAGTCCTTCTCCGAGCGCGCCCTCTCAGGCAAGTTCTCGCCGCCGTCCTTCGCGCTGAACCTCGCGCACAAGGACCTTCACCTTGCGATGGAGCTCGCCGACGAGCTCGACGTGCCGCTGCCTCAGGGTTCGGCAACGCACAACCTGCAGCGCATGGCCCGCAAGATGGGCCTCGGCGACAACGACAGCTCGACGATCCTGCAGGTCTACGAGACCGTGCTAAAGAAAACCGTAAAGCCCTAACCGGCGCGAAGCCCTAGCTCAGATGCGCGGCAATCAATCGGGCGACCTGGTCGGCATGAGTGCGGGCCAGGTCGTGATTGCCGCCCGCCACGATCTCGAGCGCCGCCTTCGGCAGACGCTGCGCCAGATGCCGGCCGACGGCGACGGGGCTGATCGGATCGACATCGCCCCAGATCAACAAAGTCGGCGCCGCGATCTTCTCGACCAGCTCCGGCGGTACCGACCGTTCCGCCGTGACCCAGGCAGCGGCATTGGGATAGGACTTGCGATAGTCAGCACGCCAGTCGCCGGCGCCGAAGCCTTGCATGTCGACACCACCTGATGTCGTGCAGAGCACCAGCCGCCGGACCTTTTCCGGTTGTTCGATCGCCAGGCGCGCGGCAATGACGCCGCCCATGGACTGGGCCACCAGATCGACCGGTGCGTGCATCCTCGCCGCCACCAGTCGCTTCAGATCGTCGTAGCCCCGGATCGACGGATCGGGCGGCTGATCGCCGAGACCCGGCCAACCGAAATATTCCTTCGGCCAGTCGGCAGGCAGCCGCTCGCCCACAGGTTTCCAGAAATCGGGCGATGCTCCTGTGCCCGGCAGAAACAGGATCGGGGTCATCGTCAGGCGCTCAGCTTGGCCAGAAAGGGCGGCAGCGTGCGCCCCTGCGAGAGCAGGTAGCGGCCCATGGCGCCGGCGACCTGACCCACGGCAGGGCGTGCACTCATGCGATCGCGCCAGGCGTGCAGCTTCGGATGCGCGTCGGTCATGGGCGCCCCCATGCGGGCGCCGAAGAGCTGTGCCATGTAGAAAGCGATGTCGGCATAGGAATAGCTGCCGGCCAGCCATTCCTGCTCGCCGAGGGTGTGCTCGATCTCGTCATAGAACTTCGCCGCTCCATCGCGCGCCACGACGGCGGCCAGATCCTCCGGCGTCCCCTGCAGTCCCATCAGCCGAATGATGTGCGGGAAGTAGACTTCGTCCGATTTGTGTTCGAGCAGCCGCGCCCGGGCACGGGCCTTGGGTTCGGCGGGCCAGAGCGGCGGCTCCGGATTCACGGTCTCGAAATATTCAAAGATCTGCGTCGAGTCGAAGATCTCCAGATCGCCGCCCGGACCCTCATCGATCAGCACCGGCACCTGGCGCTTGGGATTGATGCGCAACACCTCAGGATGCTTGGGCTCGTAAAGCCTCTTCATCTCGAACGGCACCATGATCAGCTCGACGTCGAGCTTTTTCTCACGGGCTGCAATCTCGGCCTTTGCGCCGAACATGCTGAGTGGTCCGGAATAGAGCTTCATGTCCGAAAGGCTAACATGGCCTTGCCCCGCGTCGCGCACGACCTAAGCTAGGCCGCAATGGCAAGGCTTCTCATGCTTGCGCTGGCATTGCTTGCATTCGCTGCGCCCTTGGAGGCGCAGGAAGCAAAGAACTGCGGCGCGCCTATCAACATCGACGATGGCTGGACGCTGGCAACGCCGGGCGACGTCGGGATGGATGCCGAGCGCCTTTGCAGCCTCGACAAGCTCATTGCCCACTGGCCTGATGCGAACATCCATGCCGTCGTTATCGTTCGCCACGGCAAGCTCGTGATGGAGCGCTATTTCTCCGGCACGGATCAACGCTGGGGCATGCCGCTTGGCAAGGTCGACTACGCCGCCGACGTGAAGCACGACCTGCGGTCGATCTCGAAGAGCGCCACCTCGCTACTGGTCGGCATCGCGCTGGGCGAGGGCAAGTTCCCCGCCCTCGACTCGCCGGTGTTCGAGGCGTTTCCGGAGTTCGCCGACCTTCGCACGCCCGAGAAGATGAAGATCACGTTTCTTCATCTGCTCACCATGTCCTCAGGACTGAAGTGGGACGAGACCACGCCCTACAGCAATCCGGCGAACAGTGAGCGCCAGCTCATCGCTTCCGTCGATCCTGTCCGCTACGTGCTGGAGCAGCCGCTCGTGGCACCTCCAGGCACGGTCTACAACTACAGTGGCGGCGACACGACGCTGCTCGCGATGGCGCTCGAGAAGACAACGGGCCGCCGTCTCGACGACTATGCGCGCGAGAAGCTGTTCGGCCCGCTGGGCATCGTGGACTTCGAATGGATCGAGATGCCGCTCAACCGCAAACTGGCCGCCGCTTCAGGCTTGCGGCTTCGGGCCCGGGACAGCGCCAAACTTGGCCAACTCCTGCTGACCGACGGACAGTGGAACGGCAAGCAGGTCTTGCCCAAAGGATGGGCGGCGGAGTCGGTCAAGCCATCGATCAATGGCGAGGGGCTCTACTTCTACGGTTATCAATGGTGGCTGGGACGCACCCTGCTTCGTGGCCGCGACCTCGAATGGTCGGCCGGCTTCGGCTATGGCGGCCAGCGGCTCTACGCACAACCCGACCTCGGCCTCGTTGTGATGATCAACGGCGGCCACTATGGCGGGCCGCTACAGGGCATCATCCCGTTCGCCATCTTCACGCGACTGATCCTGCCGGCGACGAAGGACTGATCGCGCAGGCCCACGGTCGTCGTCGGCCGCCACGGTAATCACACCGGGCCCCACTCTCCTGATCAGGCTCGAGGAAGAAGCCGGCGAGGTGACCATGCTTCAGGAAAACGGGCGCGGTCCCTCGTAGGTTCCGACGTAGCTCAGATGCGTGATCAGCCCGGTTGCCGGCCGCCACAGATGCAGTGCAATCCCCGGTGGATCCATCGTCATCGAGAGCTTGGCGCCCGGACGCAGATCCAGCGTCCCCTGATGGGCGGTGCTTGGCGCAATCGAGGCCATGGTCCCGGCCCAGCGCACCTGGATGGGGCGGTGGACGTGGCCGCACAGCACCCGCTCGACCGTCCCATGCTGCTGGACGATCTCGGCCAGACGCTCCGCGCCTTCGTTGAGGCGCGCTGCATCGAAGGCATCGATGCCGCAGTCGAACGGTGGGTGGTGCATGTAGAGAAGCGCAGGACGGTCGCTCTCGCCAAGCCGTGCGTCCAGCCAGTCCAACCGCTCCCGGCACAGAGCGCCGAAACCCTTGCCGGGCACCAGCGTATCGAGCGCGATGAGGCGCAGCGGCAAATCTTCGACGACATACTGGAGGAAGCCACTGCTGGGCAGATAGGCATGATCGGAAAAGACTTCGCGCAATTGATCACGCGCATCGTGATTGCCGGGGATCAGATAGAACGGCATGTGCAGCGCCGACAGCATGCGCTTTAGATTCGCGTACTCCTCGACTTTGCCGCCATCCACCAGGTCGCCCGTTATCAAGGCGATGTCTGGCCTGGGATCGAGCGCGTTGACGTGCGCCACCGCGCGTTCGAGATAGCCTTGCGTGTCGATGCGGCCGTAGAGCTGCTCTCCCGGCTTCTTGATGTGCATGTCGGAGATTTGGGCAATCAGCATCGCATCCATCCATTCTGTCTTTCTTGTCAGCCGCGAAACCCGTTCACGATCGGATAGCGCCGTTCGCGGCTGATGTTACGTGAGGTGATCTTGACTCCGGGAGGCGCCTGGCGCCGCTTGTATTCCGCCCCTTCGAGCAGCCGCCAGACACGATCCACGACCGCCGGATCGTGGCCCTCCTTCGCGAGATCGGCCGTGCTGAGATCGCGTTCGATCAGACCTTTGAGCACCGCATCGAGGACGGGATAAGGCGGCAGCGAATCGGAGTCCTGCTGGTCGGGCCGCAACTCGGCCGAGGGCGGCTTGTCGATGATGCGCGTCGAGATTACCGCGCCAGCCTTGCCCAGAGCGCCTTGAGGCAGGTGCTTGTTACGCCAACGGCAGAGCTCGAAGACCGTCGTCTTGTAGACGTCCTTCAGCACGTTGAAGCCACCGCACATGTCGCCGTAGAGCGTGGCGTAACCCACGGCCATCTCCGACTTGTTGCCGGTGGTGACGACCATGCCGCCGAGCTTGTTGGACACGGCCATCAAGGTGACGCCGCGGGCACGGCTCTGGATGTTCTCTTCGGTGACATCCTCGGCGCGGTTGCCGAACAGCGGCGTCAGCATGCCGCGAAACGCCTCCATGGCTGGGCCGATATCGACGATGTCATAGCGCACGCCAATTGCCCGCGCACAGGCTTCGGCATCCTCCAGGGACTCCCGGCTGGTGTAGGGCGACGGCATCATGATCGCGTGTACGCGCTCGGGGCCCAAGGCGTCGGCCGCTACTGCCGCGGTGATCGCCGAATCGACACCACCTGAGAGGCCGATCACCACCGACGGGAAGCCGGCCTTGTTCACATAGTCGCGCAGGCCCAGCACCATCGCGCGATAGATCGATTCGATGTCGCTCATCTCCGGCTCGATCGGTCCGGGCTGACACTCCCAACCACTGCCGTTACGGCGGAACTCGATCGTGGCCACCTGTTCGGCGAAAGATGCCAGCTTGACCTTCAAGGCACGGTCGGCCCCCAAGGCGAACGAGCCGCCATCGAAGATCAGCTCGTCCTGGCCGCCGACCTGATTGAGGTAGACGAAAGGCAGACCGCTCTCGACCACACGCTTGACGCCGAGCTGCACGCGCACGTCGGTCTTGCCGACCTCGTAGGGCGAACCGTTGGGCACCAAAATGATCTCGCCCCCGGTCTCGGCGATGCATTCCACGACATCGGGCGTCCACATGTCTTCGCAGATCGGCACCCCGATGCGCACACCGTTGAAGACCAACGGCCCCGGCATCGGCCCCGGCGCGAACACGCGCTTGTCGTCAAATACGCCATAGTTCGGCAGATCGACCTTGAAGCGCTTGCCGATGATCTCGCCCTTGTCGAGCGCGATGATGGCATTGTGCAGCTTGTCGCCTTCGCGCCAGGGCGTGGTGACGAACAACGCCGGACCACCGTCTTTCGTGTCGGCCCGCAGGGCTTCGACCGCCTCGTGGCAGGCTTTCTGGAAGGCAGGCTTCAGCACCAGGTCTTCGGCGGGATAGCCCGACAACACCGTCTCCGGACAGAGCACCAGTTCTGCGCCCTGCGAGGCGGCTTCTGCCCGCGCCGCCCGCACCTTGGCGAGATTGCCCGTGACATCTCCGACCTTGGGATTGAGCTGCGCCAGACCGACCTTGAGGGAGTTCGTCATGGGGCAACCATAGCGCGGGATTTCATTGGGGCGCTCACCTCTCCGACCTCGCCGGCACAAGCGCGTAAGTCGCTACGGCGGCGAGGACCGAAGCCAAGGCGGCAATGGCAAACGCCAGGGAGGGGGAATACACGACGACAATGCCACCGATGGCCGAGCCCAGCGGCAAGCCGGACATGTTGAAGCTCATCGAAACGGCAAGCACGCGGCCCAGCCATCCCGGATCGGTACGCCGTTGCCGGAGCGAAAGCACGCCGACATCGACAGGACCTTCCACGAAGCCCACCAGAACAAGACCAATCGCCAGACCGACGAGGCCGAAACTGGCGCTCACGGGAAAGATGGCGACTGCCGTGGCGAGCGCTCCAAACGCGATGAACTGCCGCTCGCGACCGACCGTACGAAGGTGCCCGGCGAACAGCGCACCGAGCCCGCCGGCGAGGCCGGCCGCGGCCCACAGGCCACCCACCACCGCGTCCGCCCGGGCGCCCGTTCCCAGTTCCTTCATCACCACCACGGGTACGGTGACCACGAGAATGCCCCAGCTCACCTGGAACAGGGCATAGGAAATGGCGAGGCCGCGGAGAGACGTATGCCGCAGGAAGTAGAGCACGCCCGCCACAGCATCGCCGATCAACGGCCCCGTCGATGCGGCATGGCCGCTCGATGTCCGACGGATGAGAGGCACGAGACTGGCGGCCGCCGCCGCGTAGAGAAGCACGATCGCCAGCAAGGTCGTCTGCGACCCGGCAAAGCCAAACAACACCCCCGCAACGGCGGGGCCGGCGACATTGATAAGAGCGTAGCTGCTGGTATCCAGCGCGTTGGCCAGGTCCAGAGCGTCTTTCGGCACAAGACGCGGGATCAGGACGCGAATGCCGGCGGTGCCGAGCGGGCTCGTAAGAGAGTAGAGCGTCACCAGCGTCAGCAAGAGTGGCTCGGTGACCGAGCCCGCGACGTCGGCAAGACCAAGCGCCAGGAGCAACAGGGCGCTCGCGGCCATGTCGATGACGATCGCCTTCGCCGCGCCGAGACGATCGAGCAGCGCCCCGGCCAGCGGGCTGATCAGCAATCCCGGCGCCATCGAGGCGAACGCCACCCATCCCGCAAGAGCAGGAGAGCCGAAGCGCTCCAGCACGTAGAGGACGATGGCCAGCGAGAAGATGCGACCGGCGAGGCGCGACAGGCACGCCGCCAGAAACAGCTCGGGCATGCCGCCCAGGCGCAACAGTCGCCGATAGGATAGAGGCTCGGTCAACGCGCTACGCCCGAACGGAAAGGTCGATCTACTTCGCCGCGACGACCTCGATCTCGACCATCATGCCGGGATCGGCGAGACCGGAGACGATCACCAAGGTCGACGCCGGATAGGGCTCGCCGATGAAGCGGCCGCGAACTTCGCGATAGGCCGTCATGTAGCGGGCGTCGGTGAGGAAGCCCGTGATCTTGACGATGTCCTTGTAGCCCATGCCGGCGCTCTTCAGGACCTGACCTATGTTCTTCCAGGTCAGCTCGACCTGCTTCTCGATGCCTGCGCCGAGCTTGCCCTTGGAATCGACGCCGACCTGGCCCGAGACATAGAGCAGGCGCGCGTTCGGGGCGACTTCGGCGCCCAGGCTGTATTTGCCCGCCAGTGCGACGGACTTGGGATTGTGGAACTTGATGGCCATTGGGCCCTCCCCCATTTATAGGTTCGCGAAGGAGGCGCACGGTTTCAGGTCGGATGGGATGACGTCAAGCATCAAGAGCGTTCATATCGTCGGTGGCGGGCTCGCAGGCAGCGAAGCGGCCTGGCAGCTTGCGTCCGCCGGCGTTCCCGTCGTGTTGCACGAGATGCGGCCGGTGCGCGGCACGGAAGCCCATCTCACCGACAGCCTGGCCGAGCTCGTCTGCTCCAATTCCTTCCGCTCCGACGACGCGCAGAACAACGCCGTCGGCCTGCTGCACGAGGAGATGCGGCGCGCCGGCTCGCTGATCATGCGGGCGGCCGACCAGCACAAGCTGCCGGCCGGCGGCGCGCTGGCCGTCGATCGTCATGGCTTCTCTGCGGCCGTGCAGGAAGCGCTGCTCGCCCATCCGCTGGTGACCCTGGAGCGCAGCGAAGTGGCCGGCCTGCCGCCCGAGAGCTGGGACAGCGTCATCGTCGCGACCGGTCCCCTCACCTCGCCCGCCCTGGCCGAGGCAATCGCTGCGCTCACCGGTCAGGAGTCGCTGGCCTTCTTCGACGCCATCGCGCCGATCGTCCACTACGAGAGCATCGACCTCTCCATCGCCTGGAAGCAGTCGCGCTACGACAAGGGCGGTCCGGCGGGCGATGGCGCGGACTACCTCAACTGCCCGATGAACAAGGCCGAGTACGAGGCGTTCGTCGCGGCCCTGCTGGCCGGCGAGAAGACCGAATTCAAGGAGTGGGAAGCCAATACCCCCTACTTCCAGGGCTGCCAGCCGATTGAGGTCATCGCCTCGACCGGGCCTCAGACCCTGCGCTTCGGCCCGATGAAGCCGGTGGGCCTGCGCGATCCGCAGACCGGCCATCGCCCGTGGGCGGTGGTACAGCTCCGCCAGGACAATGCGCTGGGCACTTTGTGGAACATCGTGGGCTTCCAGACCAAGCTGAAGCATGGCGAACAGACGCGCGTCTTCCGCACCATCCCCGGCCTGCAGAATGCCGAATTCGCCCGGCTGGGCGGACTGCATCGCAACACCTTCCTGAACAGCCCGCGCCTGCTCGATGCCACCCTGCGGCTGAAGGCGATGCCGCGGCTCCGGTTCGCCGGCCAGATCACCGGCTGCGAGGGCTATGTCGAAAGCGCCGCCGTCGGCCTGATGACCGGCCGCTTTGCCGCCGCCGAGCGCCTAGGCCGGACGCAGGGCCCGCCGCCCACCACGACTGCCATGGGCGCCCTGCTGAACCACATCACGGGCGGCGCCGACGCCACGACCTTCCAGCCGATGAACGTCAACTTCGGCCTCTTCCCGCCAATCGAGGGCACACTGCGCGGCAAGGAACGCAAGCAGGCGCTCAGCGCGCGGGCATTGCACGACTTCGACGAGTGGTTGAAGCCGACGCCGCTCGCAGCGGAGTGAACCCGTCGCAATATTTCGTAATGTGTCGCAACACTGGGTAACCAATTGTTATTTCACATTGGTCCGGTGCTTCTATCAGATGCCGCCACCATCAATACGGCGGAGGTTGCCATGCAGGCCACACACGATCTGGTCGCCGACACCGGCGCAGCGCTGCAGCGTAACGTGATCGGCGAAATCTTCCGCCTTCTGGCGCCCTATCAGGTTGCCGGGAAGGCCATTACTCCCCAGACCGTCATCTCGACCGGAACCACAGTGGACTCGCTCACGATCATGGACGTGATCATGGAGCTCGAGGATCGCTTCGACGTCACGATCCCCATGAACGTATCCGCAGGCATCGACACCATCGACCAGCTTGCCGAAGCCATCGTGGTGCAGCGCGCCGGCCGCTGAGCGAAAGCAGAAACTGTAAGCATACAATGAGATAAGCTCGCGCGGTCCGGGCACGTGGCGTGCTAGAGACCGCGGCAATGACTCCCGCAGAACGCCGGCAAATGATGCTGGCCGGGCCGATCGTGCCCACCATCCTCGTCCTCGCCATCCCCAACGTGCTGAACGTGGCGATGCAGAGCCTCGTCAGCATCGCCGACGGCTTCTTCATCGGCCAGCTCGGCACTGTCGATCTTGCAGCCCTGGCCCTCGTGTTCCCGACGCAGATGACGCTCGGCATGATGTCGGCGGGCGCCATGGGCGGCGGTATCTCCTCGTCCGTGGCGCGGGCGCTGGGCTCGGGCAACCGGGCAGCAGCCGAAGCGGCCGCCGCTCATGCACTGGCCATCGCACTCGGCATGGCCGTGCTCTTCGCCATCGTCTTCGTGGGCTTCGGCCGGCAGATCTATGGCGCGCTGGGCGGCAGCGGCGCGGCCCTCGATCGCGCCGAGGCTTTTGCCACCATCCTCTTCCTGGGTTGCGGCGCCCATTGGGTCGCCAACTCCATGGCCTCGGTGTTGCGCGGCACGGGTGACATGAAGACGCCCGGCCTTGCCCTGGTCGTGACCGGCGCGATCCAGATCCCGCTCACCGGAGCGCTGACGTTGGGATGGTTTGGGCTGCCGGCGCTCGGCATCCGCGGACCGGCGGTCGCTGCCGTCATCGCCTTCGCCATCGCCGCGGTCTGGATGCTGTCGAAATTGACCGGCGACAAGGCAGCGGTCCGCCTGCGCTGGCCCACGGATGGGTTCAAATGGCGGGCTTTCCGCGACATCCTGAAGGTCGGTCTCATCGCCTGCCTGGTGGTGATCCTGACCAACGGCACGGTGCTGGTCGTCACCGGCCTGATCGGTCGCGAAGGCGACGCCGCCATCGCCGGCTACGGCATCGGCAGCCGGCTGGAATACATGCTGATCCCCATCAGCTTCGGCATTGGCGCCACGCTCACCGCGCTGGTCGGCACCAACATCGGCGCACGGCAGCATGCCCGCGCGCAGCGGCTGGCCTGGACAGGTGCCTTCATGGCGGGCGGCATGGCCGCCACCATCGGCATCATCGTGGCGATCTGGCCCGACCTGTGGCTCGGCCTCTTCACCACCGATACGGGCGCACTGGCGTCAGGCCGTCACTATCTCACCATCGTCGGCCCGGCCTACGGCTTCTTCGGTGTCGCGATGGCGCTCTACTTTGCCTCGCAGGGCACCGGCGAGATGTACTGGCCTGTCGGCGCCAATATCACCCGCATCACCATCGCCGGCGGCGGCAGCCTGCTGGCGCTGGACTCCTTCGGCTGGGGCGTCTCGGGCCTCTATGCCTGCGTTGCCCTGGGCATCGTCGCCTTCTCGGCGGTCCTTGCCTTTTCGACGACGCGCCGGGCGTGGACGGGCTGACCGACCTGCCTATTTCCACGGCGTCGGCGGCGGAACCGGACAGGGCCCCTCGACATCGACGGTCGTGAAGTCGGCCGGGCTCACGATTTCGAGATATTCCATATCGGGCGAGTAATCGAACAGGTAGTGCCGGATGCCGGGCCGCTGGTGGACGCAGTCGCCCGTCTTCACCAGGGTCTCCTTGTCCTCGTACATGAAGCGCGCCCAGCCCTTCAGCATGATGACGATGTGGAACTTGGCCTCGTGGCAATGCCAGCCCGTGCCCTCCTCCGGCGGCATGTTGGCTTTGACGAGCTGGGCCACGACCTGGCCGTTCGTGGCAGCCGCGATGCCAAGATCGCGGTAGAGGAAGAAGTCGCGCAGGCCGCCCGATTTGTAGTCGGTATCGCCCTCGCCGATGTGCGAGAAGGCGGTGGCGAACAGGGCGGCGGCGGGCTTGCTGAGAGTGTCGACGCTCATGGCAACCTCCTGCAAATGTTCCTATAGCCGTGCAAATTTTGTGCCGCGGAAGCGAGGCGGACCGTGAAAAAGATCCTCATCATCGGCATCGGCGCTGGCGATCCCGACTACCTCACCCTCCAGGCGGTGAAGGCGCTGAACCGCGTCGACGTCTTCTTCCTTCTCGACAAGGGCCGCACCAAGGGGAAGTTGCGGGATGTGCGCGAGGAGATCTGCCGGCGCCACATCGAGCCTGGTCGCGTGCATCGCTTCGTCGAGGCGCCGAGCCCGCCGCGCGACACCCAGCCCGCTGACTATCGCGCCGCGGTCGACGAATTGAACGCCGCCAAACAGGCCGTCTTCGAGCGCATGATCGCGGACGAGATGAAGGACGGCGAGACAGCCGGCATCCTCGTCTGGGGCGATCCGATGCTCTACGACAGCACCATCCGCAACGTCGAAGCGCTGGTGGCGACGGGTCGTCACGAGATCGACTACGAGGTCATTCCCGGCATCACGGCGGTGCAGGCGCTGGCAGCGCGGCACAGGATCCCGCTCAATCGGATCGCCGAACCGGTCGCCCTCACCACCGGCCGCAAGATCGCCGAGGGGTTCCCGGCCGATATCGACAGCGTCGTCGTGCTGCTCGACGGCGAAGACACTTACAGACGCTTCGCCGACGCCGAAGCGCATGGTGACATGGAGATCTATTGGGGTGCCTATCTCGGCACGCCCGACGAGATCCTGATTTCCGGCAAAGTCGCCGATGTTGCCGCCGACATCCATCGTCGCCGCCACGAGGCACGGCAGCGGAACGGCTGGATCATGGACACCTATCTCATGCGCAAGCGTCCGGACTCCGCCTGAGAGCGAGAAGCGCTACTTCTTTCTTGCCGCCTGATGGTCGAGGAAGCGCTTCAGCAGTTCGCGGGGTTCGGCAACCTCGTGGGTCTCGGCAAAGATGTCGATGCCGCGCTGGACGGCCTGCTCCATCGGTAAGGTTTCCCAGGCTCGAATGAGCTTCTTCTGCAACCGCATCCCGCGCACGCTGTTTGCCGCCATGGATGCGAGCCACTCGTCGACGGCGGCATCCAGTCCTTCGGCCTCGACCACGCGCTCGACAAGCCCCCATTGCAGCGCCTGCTCGGCCGGGATCATGTCACCGAGCAGCAGCATCTGCCGGGTGCGGCCCCAGCCAATGAGGCCGGGGAACAGCGCGGCCTCGACCACCGACGGCATGCCGAAGCGCACCTCGGGCATGCCAAGCTTTGCACCGGCGACGGCGACGCGCATGTCGCAGGCCGCCATGAGCTCCAGCCCGGCGCCGAGCGTGAAGCCGTTCACGCGGCCGATCACCGGCACGGGGCAATCGCGCAGGCAGCGGCAGGCTTCGTGCACGCCGGTAATGAAGGCCCGGGCCGCGCCCGGTTCGTGCAGTTGCGACAGCTCCTGAATATCCGCCCCGCCGACAAAGGACTTCTCGCCCCAGCCGGTGATCACCATGCCGCGCAGTTCCGGGTCCTTGCCCAGACGTTCCACCGCCTCCACGAACTCGCGGATGACGACGGAGTTCAGCGCATTGAGCTTCGCACGGTTGTCGATGGTGACATGCACGATCCCGGGAAATTCGGGCCGCGCGTCATGGCGTACGTGGACATGAGTGCCGGTGGACATTGCTGATGTTCGCTCCTGGAAATTCGCCGGCGAACCAATCAGCTTCGGCAGAGACGATCCAAGACTAATAAATGCTGGCCGCCATAGCTCCGACCTATGGCGACGCCAGACGAGCTTTCCAGACGCCCGTGTCCACCAGCCGCGCCGTGACCTCCAGAATGATCTTCTCGACGGCACGCACGGCACGAGTTTGGGGGAGCTCGGCATGGCCGCACAGGAAGACCGAGCGCTGCAAGGAAGGCGATGCGATACGCGCGCCGGAGAGCCGTCCCGCGGCCAGGTCCTCGCGCACGGCGTTGTAGGAGAGCACGGCGTGGCCCGCTCCGGCCGCGACCAGCTCCTTGATCTGCGGGATGGCATCCACCTCCACCACGACACGCAGTTCAGTGCGTGCCCGGCGGGCATAGTCGTTCAGCAACTCACGCAGGCTGTGGGGCCGTCCAGGAATGACGAGCGGAAGGGGGCTGAGTTTGGCGAAACGCAGCGGCTTCGGCGCCAACCCCGCAGGGCCTCTCTCGAAGGCCCCAGGTGGGCCAATGACGACGAGATCCTCCTCGACGAGGCGGCGCGCCTTCAGCCCGACCGTATCGGCCTCGCGAAAGACGAAACCCAGGTCGATCCGGCCGGCGCGCAGCAGCTCGGACATGTAGCCGGTATTGCTCTCGCGCACGCTGAGGGCAACGCGCGGCAGCACGCGCAGCACCTCCTCCACCACGGGCCGCGTCAGCACCATCGCAACCGATTGCGGGAAGCCCACCGTGACATCGCCGATGATGACCGCTGCATCGCCGAGCAGATCCTCCCGTGCCAGCGCTGCCGATCGAAGAATGTGCCGCGCGTGGCCGAGCAGCTTCGCGCCCGATTCCGTCACCGCGACGCCGCGCGGCATGCGATGCAGCAGAGGAGACCCGAGCTCGCTCTCGAGATTGCGGATCTGCGCGCTCAGCGCCGGCTGCGCGATGCGCAGCCGTTCCGCGGCACGGGATATCGAGCCCTCTTCGGCGATGGCGACGAAGTAGCGAAGGATACGGAAGTCCATCGACCCATAGTACAGACATATGGCAGCGATCACTAATTGAGCTTTGTCTTATAGGTGGGCACGGCGCAGCTTGAGTGCGTTGAGAGAGGAACAAGATGCGCATCACACGGCGCGGCCTGTTGGCCGCCGGATTGGCCACGCCTGCCATTTGCTCTGCAGCGGCCCAGGACTGGCCTGCCGGCCGAACCTTGCGCGTGATCGTCGGCTATCCGGCCGGCGGCCCGACCGACCTCGTGGCGCGGCTCGTTGCGGAAGGACTGCGCGAGGCGATCGGCACGTCCGTCATCGTCGAGAATCGGGGCGGCGCACGCGGCAGCATCGGCGCGGCCGTCGCCGCGAGAGCCGAACCGGATGGCACGACCCTCTGGCTTGGCCCCGTCCAGACGCAGGTCCTCAATCCGCTGCTGATGCGCAACATCACCTACGATCCGTTGAAGGATTTCGTCGGTATCGGCACGGTCGCGGCACTCCCCAATGTGCTGGTCGTCAATCCGAGCACCCTGGACGTCCGTTCGGTGCCGGAGCTGATCGCGCGCGGCAAGCGAAAGCCCAACGAGCTGACTTACGGCACCTATGGCCCCGGCAGTTCGCCCCACATGTTCGCCGTGGTCTTGCAGAAGGTCGGCGGGTTCGAGGCGCTGCAGGTGCCCTATCAAGGCAGCGCGCCCGCTTCCAATGCGTTGCTGTCCGGCGAGATCAGCTTCCTCTTCGACAACATCACCACCGCGGCAGCCCAGGCGCAGGGCGGCAAAGTGCGCGCACTGGCGGTCACGTCGCAGAAGCGCTCGCCCGCCTTGCCTGACGTCCCGACGATGGCGGAAGCGGGCCTGCCGGGCTTCGACCTGAACTTCTGGTTCGCTCTCTACGCGCCGGCCCAGCTACCCCAGCCGATCCTGGCACAGCTGCGCGCCGCGCTGGATCGAGTGGTGGCATCACCGGAATTCGTGCGTCAGCTCGCAGCACGCGGCGCCGTGCCGTTCGTCGTCCCTGCTGCCGATCTGCAGAGCTTCTTCGAAGCCGAAGCACGCAACTGGGGAGCGCTGGTTCGCGACGCCGGACTGCAGCCCGAATAGCGTCGCCGCCTCAGCCGAACGCCTTCTTGCCGGCAACCCAGGTTTCGCTGACCTTGATATTGGTGATCGCTTCCGGCTCGACCTTGTAGGGATCGCTTTCGAGGATCGTCAGGTCGGCCTCCTTGCCCCGTTCCAGCGAACCGAGGCGATCCTGCATGCCGATCTGGCCGGCGGCATGTACCGTGACCGCCTTGAGGGCATCGGTCAGCGACACGGCCTGGTTCTTCCCGATCACCGAATTGTCCAGGACGCACCGGCGCGTCACGGCGGTCTGTACGAGCTGCAGGACGCCGATCTTGGTCACGGGTGAATCCGTGTGCAGGGTGAACGGCACGCCCGCCCTTACGCAATCGCCCGCGGCGTCCATGCGGTCCGCGCGCTCTGCTCCGAACAGTATGTCGCGATAGGCCGCGCCATAAAGATGGACATGGTTCATGAGGAAGCTCGGCTGCACGCCCAGCGCGCCCATGCGAGCGACCTGATCCATGCGCGCCATGGTGCAATGCTCGATCCGGTTGATCCCGGTCGCAGGATTTCTGCCGTAAGCGGCCTCGATGGCATCGAGGGCAGCATCTATCGCGGCATCGCCGTTGGCATGAATGGACACCGGCCAGCCAGCGTCCTTCACCTCGGCAACCATCTTCTTCAGTTGCGCCGGTTCGTAGTTCAGCTCGCCCTTCGCACTGCCCCCGAGATACGGAACCGTCTGGGCAGCGGTCTTGGTCTGGTTGGAGCCGTCACCAACGATCTTGACGGCATAGAAAGACAACAGCGAGTGCGGGACCTGCGTCGCCCGCGCGCCGCGCCCAAACCCCTTGTAGGGATCACCGGCGCCCATCGAGGCGAACATGAGGCTGATGCTGATCCGGCAGGGCGATTGCGCGGCGATGCGCTCGTAGCCCTGAAGCAGATCCCCCGTCACGGTCACACCCGCTTCGTGAACCGCCGTTATGCCCGCCGCCGAATTGCGCTTCAGCCAGTCGGCTGTGGCCTTGCCGACGAACTGCGGCGTAAGCTTGGGAAGACCGACAAGCATTCTCCGGAGAGCGGCCTCCTCGTCGACCAGACCGTTCAGCTTGCCATTGGCGTCACGGCGAAAGCGCCCGCCGCCCGGCAGCTCATGTATATCGTCCGGGATCTTCGCCGCCTTGAGCGCGGCGCCGTTCACCGCGGCGGTATGCATGTTGTTGTAGTAGATCATGATCGGATGGGTGGCCGACAAGGCGTCAAGCTCCCCAATCGACAGTTCGCCGCCTTGCAGCAGATTGTCGAAGCCGAAGAAATAGAGCCAATCGTTGGCGGGCGTCTTGGCGGCCTTGGCGCGCACCGCATCGAACACCGCCTGACGCGTCTTGTACGTCGGGTAGCCGACATCCTCGAACAGCGCGGTGATGACCGCACCGACGCCCGTATGCTGGTGAGGGTCGATCAGCCCCGGCAACAGCGTGCGGCCGGCAAGGTCGACGACGCGGGTCGACGTCGTCCTGAGGTTCATCACCTCGGCTTCCGCGCCCACCGCCACGATCCTGCCGTCGTCGATGGCCACCGCCTCGGTATAGCGATCCGCTCCCGACATGGGGATGATCGTGCCGCCCCGAAAGATCAGATCGACACCACCCGATTGCGCTCGGGCCGGCCGAGCGGGACCCAGCGCCGCCACACCCGCACCTGCCGCCAGCGCCGACCCGACCATGAATCCGCGGCGTGTGCTGCCGGGCTCAAAGCTGGAAAGGTTTGCGAACAACTCGCCGACGCAGCTACGGCACATCGTGACCTCGAAGAACTTCCATTGGTGGCGGCACGATAGAGCCTCAAGGGCTCCGATCACAGTTCAGATCGATACCCAAATTGGAGGGATATGCTAACAGAGCGGGCCAATATCCAATGCGAACCAGAGGAGACGCCAGAATGGCCGATACCAGCAAGACTACGGGACTGCAGCTACGGTCCCTCATCACCAAAGGCGGCGAACTGCAATTGTCTCTGGCCAAAGTCGACCTGCCCGAGCCTGGCCCTGATCAGGTGCTGGTCAAGGTCGAAGCGACGCCGATCAACCCGTCGGACCTCGGCCTGCTCCTGGGACCGGCTGACCTGAAGACCGCCACAGCGAGCGGCAGCGGCGAGGGCATCACGGTCACGGCCAAGGTACCGGCGGCTACCCTGCCCTTCCTGGCGACGCGGCTCGACGAATCGATGCCCGTCGGCAACGAAGGCGCGGGCACGGTGGTCAAGGCCGGCTCCTCGGACGCGGCACAGGCGCTGAAGGGCAAGACCGTGTCGATGATCGGCGGCGCCATGTACGCGCAGTACCGGCTGCTGAAGGCCGCGGACTGCCAGCCGCTCCCGGCCGGCACGACGGCAGCCGAAGGCGCTTCCTGGTTCGTCAATCCACTGACGGCACTCGGCATGACCGAAACCATGAAGCGCGAGGGCCACAAGGCGCTGGTTCATACCGCGGCCGCCTCCAACCTCGGCCAGATGCTGAACAAGATCTGCAACGAGGACGGGATCGGCCTGGTGAACATCGTGCGCAGCCCGGCGCAGGCCAAGCTGCTGAAGGATATCGGCGCCAAACACGTCGTCGATTCGAGCGCGGCAAGCTTCACCGACGACCTCACGCAGGCACTGGTCGAGACCGGCGCCACGATCGCCTTCGATGCCATCGGTGGCGGTAAGCTCGTCAGCCAGATCCTCACCTGCATGGAGATCGCGATCAACAAGACCGCGACGACCTACAATCGCTACGGCTCGAGCGTCCACAAACAGGTCTATGTCTACGGTAGCCTGGACACGAGCCCAGTCGAGCTGACGCGCAACTACGGCATGGCGTGGGGTGTGGGCGGCTGGCTGCTGACGCCGTTCCTGCAGAAGATCGGCCGGCCCGACCAGATCCGGCTGCGCGAGCGCGTGGTGGGGAGCCTGAAGACGACCTTCGCCAGCCACTACACGCAGACGGTCTCGCTGCAGGAAGCCCTCGATCTCAAGAACATCGGCGCCTACGCCAAGCGCGCGACCGGCGAGAAGTTCCTGATCAATCCGAACAAGGGCTGAAATTCACCCCATAAGTAGGAAGGGCCGGCGCCCAAAGCGCCGGCCCTTTTCGTTTGCAGATGCTGGCTACTTGTCGAGCCAGAAGGTATCGAAGCGCACCACGTCATAGATGCCGAAGTAGTCCTGCGGACGGTGGCCCTTCACGTAGTTGTACCAGCCGTCGTTGATCTTCTCCCAGGAGACCGGCAGCAGCGGCGGATCCTGTTCCATGATGGTCTCGGCCTGACGGATCAGGTCGAGGCGCTTCTTGGCATCGACCTCGCGGTCGATCTGCGGCAGCAATTCGGCGAACTTCGCGTTGTCCCAAGACGAGTAGTTCTGCGGCCCGGTCTTGCTGTACCAGGCGTTGAAGTAGTCCGACGGGTCGAGCAACGTCGAGACGATGGCGCCGATGGCGAGATCGAACTTGCCGGTGCGAACGTCGTCGAACCACACCGACTCCACGGCAGTGCGGATGTTGCACTGGACGTTGAGCGTCTGTTGCAGCATCGCCTGGATGGCCTGCGACCACAGCTTGAAGCTCGCGACTTCGCGCACCAGGTAGTCGAGCCCGGTGATGCCCTTGGCGTGTCCGGCCGCGGCCATCAGCGCTTTGGCTTCCTTCACCGCCGCCGTCGAGTCGGCCTGATAGCCGATCCGCTTGCTGAGTTCGGGCAGCGGCGTGGCGAACTCCGAGAACGGATAGATGAAGCCGCCGACCATCATCGGCGCGATATCCTTCACGACGTCGACCAGCACGGGCTTGTCGAGCACGAGATGGAAGGCCCGGCGCACCCGGGGATCGTCGAGCGGCTTCTTCTTGTTGTTCATCCAGGTCGCCTGGATGACGCTCTGGTAGAAGTCGGTGCCGGACATGCCCTGGGTCGCCTTGACCCGGCGCTGCGACACGGGATCGAGCAGGCGGGCATAGTCGACGCGGCCGGAGAGCAGGCTGGAGCCGAGTTCGGGCGAGAACGGCAGCGCGTGATAGAACTCGATACCGTCGAGATACGGCAGGCCCTTGTTCCAGTAGTTCTTGTTCTTCTCCATCACCCAGATCTCGGCCTCGACTCGGCGCTGGCTCTTGAATGGGCCGGTGCCGGGAATGTCGACGACGCGACGCAGGTTGTAGCCGTTATCCTCCAACGTCTTCTTGCGCACGATGCCGTTCCAGCCGCTGGCGATCGCCGACATGATGAAGTTGGCTGGCCGCGGCTCGGCGAGCTTGAATTGCACCGTGTACTTGTCGGGCGCGGTGATCTCTTCGACCGCGGCGAAGAGCGTGCTGCGCGGGATGGAGATGCCCTGCGGCGGCTTGGCGATACGGTCGAAGGTCGCCTTCACGTCCTCCGACGTAAAGTCTGCGCCATCGTGGAACTGCACGTCCTTGCGCAACATGAACGTGTAGGTCTTGTTGTCCTTGGAGATTTCCCAGCTATGGGCAAGGTCGGGGATGATGGTCTTGCCGCTGTCGCGCGGATCGCGCCGCACGAGATTGTCGAACATGCAGCCCTGGCTGCCCAGGCTGTTGATCGTACCGGACTGGTGGAAGTCGAAATGCGGTGGTCGCGAGGTGATGCCGTAGCGCAGCACGCCGCCCGCTTTGGCATTGGGCTCGGGTGCCTTGAGCTGGAATTTCGAGCCGTCGAACTCGTTGGGCACGCCCTGCGCCCAGGCATGGAAAGGCAGCCCGAAAGCTCCTGCTCCACTCATGACGCCCAAGGCGGCAGCGCCCTTGACGAACTGACGACGGTTTACGCGGGAACGCTTAGACACTTGGTCTGACATGCGTCGTTCCTCCCTTTTTGGTCTTTTGCAGACCGAGCACTCTATGCTCTGATGGTTTGCCCATCTTCTTGGTGAGCCAAAACTAACACCATAAGTTGAAGGGAGTCGATGGCGGCGCAAACGATCCTGCAGATCGAGGACCTCCAGACCCATTTCTTCACGGCTGTCGGCACCGTCCGCGCCGTCGATGGTGTGTCCTATGCCCTGAAGGCCGGCGAGACGCTGGGCGTCGTCGGCGAGTCGGGCTGCGGCAAGAGCGTGACGGCTCTTTCCATACTACGCCTCGTGGCAAATCCGCCGGGACGTATCGTTGGCGGCGCCGTGCGCTTCGAGGGCAGGAACCTGCTCGAAGTGAGCGAACCCGAGATGGAACGCATCCGTGGCAATGAAATCTCGATGATCTTTCAGGAGCCGATGACCTCGCTGAACCCGCTCTACACGGTGGGCAAGCAGATCGCCGAGGCCGTCGCCCTCCATCAGGGGTTGAACAAGCGCGATGCCTGGGACCGCGCCGTCGAGATGCTGAAGCGCGTTTCCATTCCCGAGCCGGAGCGGCGCGCCCATGCTTATCCGCACCAACTCTCGGGCGGCATGCGCCAGCGGGTCATGATCGCCATGGCGCTCTCCTGCAACCCCAAGGTGCTGATCGCCGACGAGCCGACCACGGCGCTCGACGTCACCATCCAGGCACAGATCCTCGACCTGATGCGCGAACTGCAGGAGACCTTCGGGACGGCCATCATCCTGATCACCCACGACATGGGCGTGGTCGCCGAGAATGCCGACCGGGTGGTGGTCATGTACGCCGGCCGCAAGGTCGAGGAGACCGACGCTGCCCGGCTGTTCGACAATCCGGGCCATCCCTATACGCGCGGCCTGCTGGCCTCGATCCCCCACCTCGACGCCGCCGCTCAGAGCGACGCCCGTCGCGCCCGGCTGAACGAGATCAAGGGCATGGTGCCGTCGCTGTTCAACCTGCCCCAGGGATGCAGCTTTGCCCCCCGATGTGGCCTGGCCAGCGACCGGTGCCGGGAAGTCCGGCCGCCGCTCGAGGAGCAGCGGCCCGGGCACTGGATTGCCTGCTGGCATGCCGACAAGGCGCTGGCCGGTATGCTCGTTGGGGCCGGCGCATGACCCCGCTGCTCGAAGTCGAAGGCCTGAAGAAGCACTTTCCCATCCGCAAAGGATTCTTCAGCCGCGCCTCGGGAAGCGTCTACGCCGTCGATGGCGTCTCGTTCTCGATCGGCCGCGGCGAAACGCTGGGGCTGGTCGGCGAATCGGGATGCGGCAAATCCACGGTTGGACGCACCGTGCTCCGGCTGCTGGAACCGACCCAGGGCACCATCAAGGTCGCGGGCCAGGACATCACCCAGCTCGATACCCAGGACCTGCTGCCCTATCGTCGGCGCCTGCAGATGATCTACCAGGACCCCTACGCATCGCTCAATCCGCGCATGACGGCCGGCGAGATCGTGGGGGAACCGCTGATCGTCCACGATCTCGGCTCACCGGAAGAACGCAAGGACCGTGTCGCGGCCCTGTTCGAGCGGGTCGGCCTGCGGCCGGAAGCCGTGAATTCCTATCCGCACGAATTCTCCGGTGGCCAGCGCCAGCGCATCGGCATCGCCCGTGCGCTTTCGCTCAATCCCGAACTGATCGTGGGTGACGAGCCGGTGTCGGCCTTAGACGTCTCGATCCAGGCGCAGATCATCAATCTGCTGATGGAACTGCAGGACGAGTTCAAGCTCTCCTACCTGTTCGTGGCCCATGATCTCGCGGTCGTGGAACACATCAGCCACCGGGTGGCCGTGATGTATCTCGGCCGCATCGTCGAGATGACCGACAAGCGAAGCCTGTTCGAGATGCCCCTGCATCCCTACAGCGAGGCGCTGCTGTCGGCCGTGCCGATCCCCAAGTCGAGCGCCCGCGGCCGCAAGCGCGTGATCCTGACCGGCGACGTGCCGAGCCCGATCAATCCGCCGTCCGGCTGCCATTTCCATACGCGCTGCCCCTATGCCATGCCGCGCTGCAAGACCGAGGTGCCGGCCTTGCGCGAAGTCACCCCCGGCCACCTCGCCTCGTGCCATCTGCACGACGCCGGCGTGACGTTTCCCCTGGCCGCGGCCTCCTAGACCGAGCCGCGCAGGCGCGGGTCGAGCAGGTCGCGAATGCCGTCGCCCAGGAGATTGAAGGCGAGCACGGTGATGGTGATGGCGAGGCCGGGGAACAGGACCAGCCACCAGGGCGGCACGAGGCCGGCATTCAGCGAATCGGCCAGCATGTTGCCCCAGGTCGGCATCGGTGGCGGGATGCCGACACCCAGGAACCCCAGCGACGCCTCGATCACGATGGCGACGCCGAGATGCGTGGTGGCGAGGATCAGGTAAGGCGCCACGCACTGCGGCAGGATATGGCGGAACATCAGGCGCTTGTGCGAAGCGCCAATGCCCCGCGCCGCCTCGACATACTGCATCTCCTTGAGCGACAGCACGACCGAGCGGATGACGCGCCCGCCAAATGGGATGCGCGTAATGGCAATCGCGACGATGACAGTGGCCAGGCCGCCACCCAGCGCCATGGCGATGGCCATAGCCAGGATCAGGTCGGGGAACGACTGCAGGAACTCGATAATCCTCTGGCTCACCATGTCGAAGCGGCCGCCGAAGTAACCGCAGGCCAGGCCCCACAAAGCTCCCACGGTGGTGCCGAACAGCACCGCGCCGAGCGCCACGGTGAGCGACGTCTGGCTGCCGTAGATCACGCGGCTCAGCGTGTCACGGCCGATCTGGTCTGTACCGAACCAGTGCTTCTCGTCGGGTGGCTTCTGCATCGCGCGAAAGTCGGACTTGAGCGGCGGATAGGGTGCGATTGCAGGCGCCGCGACCGCCATGACGACGATCAAGGCCGCCACCACGCCCCAGAAAGCCGAGAACGGCGCGCGGCGAAAGAACGAGCCGAAGGTGCGCAGGGCCACGCGCAGGCGCGATGGCGGGGCGGTGACTGGTGCGGCGACGGTCGCTGTCATTGATAGCGGATCCTCGGGTCCAGGAGCGCAATGGTGACGTCGACCAGGATGTTCAGCCCCACGAACACCACGGCGTAGAGGAACACCAGGTTCTGCATGACGAAGACGTCGCGCTCGTTCACCGCGGTGAACATGGCGTAGCCCAGCCCCGGCGTGGCGAAGGCCCGCTCGACCGGGATCGATCCCGCCAGCACGAGGCCCAGCAGCACGCCCGACAAGGTGATGACCGGCAGGAGCGCGTTGGGCAGCGCATGCAGCGCAATCACCAGCTTGCCGTTCAGGCCCTTGGCGCGGGCGGTTCGCACGTAATCCTCGCGGATCACTTCGAGCAGGCTGGAGCGCGCCATGCGGGCGATATAGGCCGCCTGCCCCAGGCCCAGCACGATGGCGGGCCCGATGACGATCTGCAGGTTGCTCCACGGGTCCGCCAGAAGCGAGACGCCCGCCATCGGCGCGCGGTAGCCGAACCAGAAGAGCAGGCCGAGCACGATCAGCATGCCGACCCAGAAGCCCGGCACGGCAATGAAAAGGATGCTGGTGAAGCGCGCCACGCTGTCGGCAATGCTGTTGGGGCGGAGCGCACTTATGATCGCGACCGGGATGCCCACGAGCCACGACAGCACCACGGAAATGAAGGCGATCTCTGCCGTCAGGGGACCGCGCCGCAGGATCATGTCGGCGACACTCTCGGAGCGGAAGAACGAGCGGCCGAAATCGCCGCGCAGGATGTCCTTTACCCAGGTGAGGTACTGCACCCATAGCGGGTTGCTCAGCCCCAGCTCGTCCATGTAGTGGGCACGCTGCTCTTCGGTGAGCTTGGTCATGCCTTCGGCGCCGAAGATCGCGACCAGCGGATCGCCCGGCAGGATGCGCATGACCACGAAGACCATGATCGATACGCCGACAATCGTCAGCGCGCCGAAAACCAGCCGCCGCGCGACATAGCTGTACATGGCGTCGCCTCCCTAGGCGGCATTACCCGATCCGCCTTCGAGGGCGGTATTTGTCGAGGATTAGGCCATATCCCGTGCCGGTGCGCTACGCCGTCGTCGGCATATCAGCGGCATCGTGCCCGTAGAGCCAGGTCATCGCGTCGAGCGAGCGGTCGCCCGAACCTGCCATAGCGGCGTCGCGCTCCTGCTGCTTCGGACCGTCGGGCAGATGGAAGCGCACGCGGTTGGCCGCACTCGCCTGCTGCAGGCGCGTCGCACGTGGCTTGCGCAGGGCCTCGTAGCGGCGCAAGGCCGCCGGCAGGTCGGCCGGCAATGCCGACAGGATCGACGTCAGCGCCCCTCCGTCTTCGATCGCCTGCGCGGCCCCCTGCGCCATCATGGGCAGCATCGGATGGCAGGCATCGCCCAGGAGGGCGACCCGGCCGCGGGTCCATTCCGGCAGCGGCGCGCGGTCGTGCAGCGCCCAGACGAACGTCTCGGGGAAGGCCTCGATCAGGCCGCGTACCGTGGGATGCCAGCCCTCGTACCGCGCCAGCACGTTGGCGACCTCGCCCTTGTCGGTCCAGGATTCGTTGGTCCAGGTGCCGTGCTCGACGATGCAGACCACGTTCATCAGCCGCTTCGCCGAGACCCAGTAGTGCACGCAGTGCGCCTCCGGCCCCATCCAGTTATGCGAGGCGACCTCGATGTCGAGATGGGCGATGCGCTCGGCCGGCACCAGGCCACGCCACGCGACGCAGCCGGTGAACCGCGGCTTTTCCGGTCCGAAGGTCAGCGCACGCACCTTGGAGTGGATTCCGTCGGCGCCGATCACCAAATCGGCTTCGACGGAGGCGCCATTGTCGAAGCGGGCGACGACCCGCTCGCCCTTCTCTTCGATGCCGACGAGACGGTGGCCGGCATGGGCGCGCTCGCCGGGCATCGCCGCGGCCAGCAAGGCCGCCAGATCGCCGCGATGGAAATGATAGTAGGGCGCGCCGAAGCGGGACTCGACCTCGGGGCCCAGCGGAGCGCGCTGAAGTGTGCGGCCATCGTCCCAGCGCTTCTGATGCACGGCGCCGGGCCGCACGCCATATTTTTCGAGGGCTGTGCCGAGGCCGAGACGGCGCAGCAGACGCGATGCGTTGGGGCTTATCTGGATGCCGGCGCCGATCTCGCCGAACAACGGCGCCTGCTCGTAGACGTGGACGTCGAAGCCCGCCTTGAGAAGGCCCAGCGCCGCAGAGAGGCCGCCGATCCCGCCGCCGATCACCGCGATCTTCATCCGAGCACCCTGCTCCAAATCGCATCGCCGTCGTCGCAGGCGTTGCCACGCCAGGCGACATGGGTGTCGGGCCTCACCAGAACCAGCTTCGCCCCGTAGATGGGCGCGAGTTGCGCATCGTCGACGATCACCGTTTCGAGCGGCACGGGCGCGGAATCGATCAGAGGTGAAGGATCGGCATCGCCGAAGCGCAGCAGGGTGAACCACGATCCGAGATGGTCGTAGAGCGCCGAGCCGTCGCGCAGGAAGGTGCTGGGCAGGCGCGCGCCCGGCGCCGTCGTCGGCTGGTAGCTCACGGGATCGCTTTCGACCCCGTCATAGCGATAACCGAACTCGATGCCCCAGCTCTCGTTCTCGGCATTGCCGAGGGCTGCGATGGCACGGCCGAGGGCATCGGGATCGCGTTCGTTTTCGTAGAGTTCGGCGATCTTGATGCGGACGCCGGTATGCCGCTCCGACGCCAGCCGGTTGCGCAGGCCGACGGGACGGCGCTCCTTTTCGTAGGACGCCAGCAGTTCCGGGCCGGCATAGCCCTTCACCGTCGCCGCGAGCTTCCATCCGAGATCGACGGCATCGCCGATGCCGGTGTTCATGCCGTAGCCGCCGGTCGGGATGTACTGATGCGCCGAGTCACCGGCGAGAAACACGCGGCCCGCGCCGTACCGTTCGGCCAGCAGGAGGTGCGTCACCCACGGATTGGCGACCAGGATTTCGCGCTCGAAGGAGCGGCCGGCCCAGACATCGAGCAGGGCATTCGGATCGACCGAGGCCAGATCGACGCCGGGCGGCGGCCGCGTCTGTAGGGTCCAGGCATCCTTGTCGTCCTGGGCGATCAGCGTGCCTTTGCCGGTCTGGTAGTGCCAGGCGACGCCGAACGCCTGCAGCAGGTCGCGCGCATCGGAGCGGAAGTGGATCATGTAGCGTTGCGCAACCGCAGCCCGCCCTTCGAGCGCAATGTCGAGCTTCGCCCGCACCCGGCTGGAGCCGCCATCGCAGCCCGCCAGGAAGTCGCAACGCACCTGCTCGGTGGCACCGCTCTCCGTCACGCGCAGCGTAACGGTGACGCCGTCCGCATCCTGCTCGAAATCCTCCAGCCCCACGCCCCAACGTGCATCGATCAGCGGATGCCCGACGATGGCGTCGCGCAGCACTGGTTCGATCATCACCTGGCTCACGCGCATGGCAGGCTCACGTGACTGCGTGCCGTCGTTGCGCGCCAGGATCTCGGCACGCTTTTCCACGACGCTGGGATAACGGAAGCGATGCAGCTCGCGGCCGCCTGCGTCGCGCGCCAGCGACGTGATCCACGAGACATCGAAATTGTTGGCTTCCGGCACAGCCACGGCGCGCAGCTTGTCGGCGAGGCCCAGCCGCCGGAACAGCTCCATCGACCGGCCGTTGGTGATGTCCATCTTGGGATGCCGCGTGGTCGTGGGATTGCGCTCGACCAGCATGCACCGCACGCCATGAAGCGCCAGCGCGCGGGCCAGGGTCATGCCGACCGGCCCGCCGCCTGCGATTAGGACGGGGACATGGCGCACGTTACGCCCGCTTCGCTGTCGCTTCCTTCTCGGCCATCTTCTGCTTGAGTTGCTCCGGCGTCAGCCGAACGATGTGCTCGTTCTGATGGCTGTAGATGTCGTACTTCTGCACATCGAGGTCTTCGAGCGCGATCTCGCGATTCATCACCTTCTGCTTCCATTGCAGATGCTCGGCCTCGGCCGCGTGGAACTCGGGCATCACTTCCTTGGCGAACAGCTCCAGCGACGAGCAGATGTCCTCGTGGCTGGTCTTGCCGGCCTGGTTCAACAGGATCACCTGATCGACCCGGCTTGCCTGGAACTGGCGCAGCTTGTTGCGGATCGTCTCGGGTGAACCGATCAGCCCCGACTCCAGTGCCTTCTTTTCTTCCGGGCCGCCACGCCAGGCCTGGTATTCCTTCCAGAGGTCGGATGTGCCCGGCGCATCGACGCCTTTGCGGCCGTAGTAACTCAGCGCGAAGATGAAGAAAGTCCAGCCGGCCGCCTTGGCCTCGGCTTCCTCGTCGGTGGCCGCGCACATGAAGCCCGAAACCATCGCGACATTGGGATTGCTGGGATAGTCCGCGAGCTTCTGCGAGTTGTTCAGCAGGTTGTTGTAGTACTTGTGCACCCAGGCGCGCGCCGCTTCCGGCGTCACGAAGGTGAAGCCGAGCGCGCCCATGCCCCACTCTCCTGCCTTGCCGATCGTCTGGATGTTCGAGCAGGCGACCCAGAGCGGCGGATGCGGCTTCTGGAACGGCTTGGGAATGACGTTGCGCGCCGGGAAATCGTAGTACTCCCCGTGGAACTCCCAGCTTTCCTTGGTGAACATCGGGACGATGGCCTTCACGGCCTCCTCCCAACGCTCGCGCTTGTCGCGCACGCGAATGTTGAAGGGATGCAGTTCGGCCGGTCCTGCTGCCTCGCCCATGCCGAGTTCGACCCGGCCGCCCGACAGCAGGTCGAGCGTCGCCACCTTCTCGGCGACGCGATGCGGCTGGTTGGTCGTGAGCTGGATGACACCGTGGCCCAACCGGATGCGCTTGGTGCGCTGGCTGGCGGCGCCCAGGAACACTTCCGGTGCGGAGGAGTGGGAATACTCCTCGAGGAAGTGATGCTCGACCTCCCAAGCGTAGTCGTAGCCCAGCCGGTCGGCGAGCTCGATCTGGGTCAGCGAGTCCTGCAGGAGCTGATACTCGCTCTTCTCGCCCCACGGCCGCGGGAGTTGATGCTCGTAGAAAATGCCGAACTTCATGGTGAACCCTTACGCTGCCTTGCAGAACGCCGTGATGCTCTGGACCAGCTTCGGCACCATCTCCTTCGGCACGTCGTGGCCCCAGCCGGGAAAGACTTCGATCTTGGCGCCCGGCACCAGGCTCGCGACATCGCGGCCGCATTCGACCGGCAACAGCGGGTCGTCGGCACCGTGCAGCACAAGAGTCGGCACCTTCACGGTCTTGAGAAGATCGGTGCGCGGGCCGGAGGCCAGCACCGCGAGATAGTGGCGCGCGGCACCTTCGGGGTAATAACGGCGGTCGATGTTGCGCTCGACCAGCGCGCGCAGCTCCGTGGGATCTGCGGGATAGGCCGAGCTGCCGATCACGGTGCGCAGCTTCATGCCATGGGCGACGAGCTGCTCGCGCGCCGGGCCTTCCGGCGCTGCCGACAGCATCGCCACCGCCTCGGGCTTGCCCGCCGGCAGTCCGAGACGGCCGCTGGTCGACATGATCGAGACCAGGGACAGCGTGCGCTGCGGATACTTGGCGGCGAGGATCTGGGCGATCATGCCGCCCATCGAGGCGCCGACCATGTGCGCGCGATCGATGCCCAGCACGTCGAGCAGGCCGACCGCATCGGCAGCCATGTCATCCAGCAGATAGGGCGTGTCGACCTTCTCGCCTTTCATCAACTTGGCAAAGGCGCCCATCAGGTCGGGTAGGCCCCACTTGCCGAAATCGGTCGAGAGGCCGACGTCGCGATTGTCGTAGCGCACGACGAAGAAGCCCTTGGCTGCCAGCCCTTCGCAGAGCGACTCCGGCCAGAGCGTGAGTTGCGCGCCCAACCCCATGATCAGAAGCAGCGCGGGGTCGCTTTTCTTACCGAAGGTCTCGTATTCGATCTCGATGCCGTTGGCCTTGGTCTTCGTCACGCTTCCTCCGTCTTTCCGAGCGTCAGTATGTGCCGCGCTTGGCGGCCCACCAATAGGCCAGCGGCCGGCGCAGCGGTCCCATCGGCCTGCTCAGCGAAAGAGCAGGCAACAGGATCGGCAACGCCGCAGGATCGATCTTGCGACGAAGGGCACGCGCGTCACCCAGCAGCGAGTCGCGCTCCGGCCCCTCGCCCATCAGCCAGGCCGCCGCGACGGCATGCGCTGCCTGCTGCGACGCGGGATCGGTTGCGCCCAGGACCTGAAGCTCGAGATCGGCGAGTGCATGGCCTGCACGCATCACGTCGAGCGGACCGTCGATCTCTTCTTCCCGTGCATCGATCAACGCCCTGAGCTCTTCGACGGTGATCCCGTGCCGCCTGACGATTTCGCTCAGCGATTCGACGATGGGTTGAGCGCGCGGCGCTCCCGAACCGGCCGCCTCCGCAACGGCCTCCCGCCACCACTCCAAACGAATGCGAGCCAGCATCGGCTCGCGAGTCACGGTGCGCGTGCGGCCCAGTTCATGGTCGAACGCCAGCAGCGCCAAAAGTCCTGTCCGGGCGGGCTCGGGAGCAAAAAGCGCCGCCAGGAAGCGGTCGCGGTCGGCGCCGCGCACGAGGTCGAGCACGTAGCGGTGCGAGGCGTCGGGCGCGCGGTAAGGGCCAATATCTGCAGGAGACATGCGTGGATAAGCTCAGGCCTGCGACCGTTGAACGCAGGCCGCTATGAGCTTACAATACAGCGATCGAGGATTCATCAATCCCATCAACAAGATAAAGGGGATGTTTAACATGGGCGCCATATTTACTTCGCTGGGCCGCACGGTTTCAGCAGGGGTCGTGCTGCTCATCTTGATCGTGATCATTGCAGGCGCCGCGACAGGTCAGATGACCCGTATCGACCACGCATGGGGCACGTTTGTCATGCGCTGGCTGCACGTGCTGAGCGGCGTGATGTGGATCGGCCTCCTTTGGTACCTGAACTTCGTGCAGGTTCCGACCATGCCCAAGATCCAGCCCGTCGAAAGCCGGACCGCGATCACCAAGTTCATCGCTCCCACCGTTCTCTGGTGGTTCCGTTACGCCGCCCTCGCCACCGTCATCACCGGCCTGCTGTTGGCCTGGATGAACGGCTACATCGTCCAGGCGCTGACGCTGCGTCCCGGCTTCATCATGATCGGCGTCGGCATGTGGATGGCGCTGATCATGGCCTTCAATGTCTGGTTCATCATCTGGCCGAACCAGCAGAAGATCCTGGGCCTCGTCGATGCAACGGCGGAGGAGAAAGCCGCCGCCGCCCCGAAGGCGCTCTACGCCAGCCGCTTCAACACCATGTTCTCGATCGGCATGCTCTACTGCATGGTGGCGCAACAGAACGCGCCGATCTGATCGGTCGACAACAGCTTGCGGAAACGGCGCCCCTCGGGCGCCGTTTTCATTTGCGCGCAAAGGCCAGCCCCACGCCGGCGCCGATCAGCAGGCTACCGGTGATGCGGTTGCGCAGTCGCGCGCGAGCCTGCAGCAAGGATCGCAGCCGGCCCGCCGACAGCGCCCAGGCACCATCGAGCAGGACCGCCACCACGAGGAATGTGCCGGCCAGCAGCAGGAGCTGATACGTGGCCTCTCCATCCCCCATGCCGACGAACTGCGGCAGGAAGGCCGCATAGAACAGCAGCGTCTTGGGATTGGTCAGCGAGACCGCGAAGCCGCGCGAGAAGATCGAGGCCATGGACCGCGGCTCGGCCTGCGTGCCGGCCAGATCCGTTGCCACGGCTCGCCAGGTACGCACGCCCAGCCAGACGAGATAGGCGACGCCCAGCCAACGCAGCCAGTCGAAGAGATTGGCCAGCATACCCAGCAAGGCCGACGCCCCCAGCACGACCAGCGCGAGTTGCAGCACCATGGCGCTCGCCGTGCCGGCCACGGTCATGAGGCCGTAGCGGGCACCGTGTGCCACGCTGTTGGCGACGATCAACGCGACATTGGGGCCCGGGATCGCGATCAGCACGACACAGGCGGCGATGAAGGCGAGGTAGAGATCGAGCGGCATGCCGCTCCCTACAGCGGAATGAGCGCCGCCGCCACTCTGCGGCCCTCGGCCAGCAGGACGTTGTAGATGCGACAGGCCGACCCGGTATCGACCACCTCGAGCGCCATGCCGGCAGCCTTCAAAGCTGCACGCAGATCGGGCGCGACGAAGACGGCTCGCGGGCCGCAGCCCAGCACCAGCAATTCAGTCGGCGTCGCCAAGGACTGAAGCGGCGCCAGGGAAGCGAGCGACAGATCGCCAGCAGCGGTCACGCCCCAGGGAACCGTCGCTGCCGGCGTCACCAGCACCGGCTCGCGCCATTCGCGTTCACTGATCAGGAAACGGCCAGGGCCGTAGCTGCGGATGTACTGGACCTGCGACGGATCGGGCGTCGGCAGGGTCTTGTCGGCCGGCCCTGGAACCGGCGGCTTCACGCCTTGGCCTTCTCCGCCTTCTCGTCCTCATTCCGGAACTGCTCCGGCCTCAGGTTCATGTAGACGAGACCGGCGCAGGCGATCCAGATCGACGAGTAGGTGCCGACCACGATGCCCCACAGCATGGCGACCGAGAAGCTGTAGAGCACCGGTCCGGCAAACAGGACCAGCGACAGCACCGCGACGAACACCGTGACCGACGTCATCAGCGTGCGGGCCAAGGCCTCGTTGATGCTAAAATTCAGGAGTTCGATCAGGCCCATCTTCTTGTAGCGCCGCATGTTCTCGCGAACGCGGTCGAAGATGACGACCTTATCGTTGATCGAGTAGCCGGCGATGGTCAGCACGGCGGCAAGGGCCGTCAGGCTGAAATCGAGCTGGAACAGAACGAAGATGCCGAGCGTCGAGATCAGGTCGTGCAGCATGGCGATCAGCGCACCGACGCCGAACTGCCATTCGTAGCGCACCCAGACGTAAATCACGATGGCGGCCATAGTGGCGAGCGCCGCCAGGATACCGCCATGCATCAACTCGTCGCCGATCTTGGGACCGACCGACTCGGTACCGCGCAGGTCGTATTTTGCCTCGATCGCGTCCTCGACCAGCTTGATGGCCACCTGCTGGCACCATTCGGCGCGCTGCTCGGGCGGCATCTCGACCTTGGCGGTCTGGGTATTTCCACGCGGGAGCTGGCGATCGAGGATGGTGAGGCCGACACGGCTCACGGCATCGCGCCAGTTGGCGCCATCGAGCGGCCGCGGCGCGGTGAATTCCACGTCGCCGGTCTCTGCCGCACCCGGCTTGACCTGCCAGCCCTCGCCCGCGCGCGCCTGCATGATGCGCTGGGCGCCGGCCACGCATTGCGGGCCTCCGTCCTGACGCTGAATGCGGATCAAAGCCGTCGTCGGATCGCCGAATTCCTGCAGCGAGACTTCACCGACGCCCAGCCCGCCCACGACGGAGCGCAGGTTGTCGAGATTCGCCGGGCCTTCCTTGGCGCGCACCTGGATGGCGATGCCGCCCTTGAAGTCGATGCCGAAGTTCAGCCCGATGAAGAACACCGCCAACAGCGAGATGATGTTGACCGCCGTCGAGGCAATGAGCGCAAAACGGCGCTTACCCAGAAAGTCGAACTTCGTGCCGGCGGGAACGAGATGAAGAGGCTTCCACAACATTGCCAGGGCCTCAGATCACGATTTCAGTCGGCCGCCGCCAGCGCACCCAGGTGGACAGCAGCATGCGCGTGAAGACGGTTGCGGTGAAAAGATGGGTCAGCAGGCCGAGCGTCAGCGCCGTGGCGAAGCCACGGATCGGGCCCGAACCGAAGCCGAACAGCAGCACACCGGCGATCAGCGCCGTCAGATTGGCGTCGATAATGGCCGACATGGCGCGTTCGTAGCCGGTGGCGATGGAACTGAACGCCGATCGACCCAGCGCTTTTTCTTCTCGGACGCGCTCGTAAATCAGCACGTTCGAATCGACCGACATGCCCACCGTCAGCACCAGCCCCGCGATTCCGGGGAGCGTCAGCGACGCGCCGAGGATCGACATGCCGGCGATCACCAGCAGCAGGTTGACCAGCATGGCGAGGTTGGCGAAGCCGCCGAACAGCGGCCCGTAGGCGATGAACATGAACAGCGCGACCATGGCCGTGCCGACCAGCGCCGCCGTCGTGCCCGAGCGGATCGCGTCGGCGCCGAGGTCGGCGCCCACCGTGCTCTCCTGGATGATGCTGAGCGTGGCCGGCAGGGCGCCGGAGCGCAGCAGTAGCGCCTGTTCCTGGGTCTGCTGCGTGGTGAAGCTGCCGGTGATGATGCCGCTGCCGCCGCAGATCGCGCTCTGCACGACCGGGGCGCTGATGATTTCGCCGTCGAGCTGGATCGCCAGCCGCTTGCCGATGTTGGTACGGGTGGCGTTACAGAAGGAACGGCCGCCGGCGCTGTTGAAGGTGAAGCTGATGATCGGGCGGCCGCCTTGCTGCTGCTCGAACGTCGCCTTTGAGTCGTCGAGATCCTCGCCGCCGACTACCACGCGCTTGAGCACAGGCAGGCACTGCGGCTGGAAGCGCCGGCAGATCTGCTCAGGCGTCATCCGCGGATTGGCGCTTTGGATATCTTCCCAGGCCTTGGGATTGGTGCGGCGCAGCTCCTGCATGCCCTCGCGCGTCGGCACCAGGGACGTCGTGGCCGGCAGGCTCGCCGGGATGTTCTGGCCGGTGGCAGCCACATCCTCGTTCACCAGATGGAAGGTGAGCTTGGCGGTCTGGTTGATCTTGCGCTTGAGGTCGGTCGTGTCCTTGATGCCCGGCACCTGCAGCAAGATGCGCTCGTCGCCCTGGCGGACAATCGTCGGCTCGATGGTGCCGGTCTCGTCGACGCGGCGACGCAGGATCTCGATCGACTGGTCGATGACTTCCTTCTTCTTCTTGGTGACTTCCTGGTCCGAGTAGGCCAGCCGGATCAGGTCGCCGCTGCCTGAAATGGCAATCGTGGGATCGACCGCCCGGATCGCCTCCAACGCCTTCGAGCGCTGGGCTTCGTCGCGCAGGGTGATCACGACGTTGCGGCCCCCTTCGACATTGACGTCCTTGAAGGCGACCTGCTGCTTGCGCAGCTCCGAACGCACCGAGTCGGAGAGGTTGGTCAGCCGCTCGGTCATCAGGCTGCGCAGGTCCGCTTCCAGCAGGAAGTGGGCGCCGCCGCGCAGGTCGAGACCGAGATTCATTCGGCTCTGGGCGTACCAGCCCGGCATATGGTCGAGCACGCTCGACGGCAGCAGGTTGGGCAATGCAAACAACACCGCCAATACCGTGACGGTGATGATGCCTATCGTCTGCCAACGCGGAAGATTGAGCATGTCGACCTACTGCCCGTCTTTTGCGGCTATTTCTTGCCGCCGAACAAGCTGCCCAGCAGGCTCTTGCGCTCGGCCGCCGGAGCCGGCGGAGGCAACATGGGCTTGTCGTCCTCCTCGCTCTCCTTCGGACCGCGCACCGACTCGCCGCGTGCAACGATATCCGTGATGGTCTGCTTGATAATGCGAACCCGCACGCCCTCGGCAAGTTCCACCTGGACCTCGTTGTCGGAGATCACCTTGGTGACTAGGCCGATGATGCCGCCGCCGGTGACGACGCGATCGCCGCGCTTGACGCCCGCCAGCATCTCGCGCTGTGCGCGCACTTTGGCTTGCTGCGGCCTGATCAGCAGGAAGTAGAAGACAACGAAGATAAGGATGAGCGGGAAAAGCTGGACGAGGAAATCGCCGCTGCCGCCACCCGAACCCTGTGCCCATGCCTGGGAAATGAACATTGCTTCCGCCCCCTCAAGTCTTTCCGGCCGTCGAAAAAAGCGCGCGGACTATAGCGGTCTCGCCCCGCTTTGCAACGCAAGCGCAGGGGGATATGGTCGCCCCCTTTCACGCGGCCGGCAACGATGGATCAAGATCTTAAAGCCCTCATTTCACGCATTGCGGAAGCACTCGATCGCCTGGCGCCCCCGGCGCCCCCCAGCGCAGACATCAACGAAGCCGAAGCTTACGTCTGGCACGCTGCCGGCCACCGCCTCGAGGCCGTGCCGAAGGTCAACCGCGTCAGCATCGATCTGCTGGTCGGCATCGACCGCCAGAAGGAGATCCTGCTGGAGAACACGCGCCGCTTCGCCAAGGCGCTGCCGGCCAACAATGCCCTGCTCTGGGGCTCGCGCGGCGCCGGCAAGAGCTCGATCGTGAAGGCCGTCCACGCCCACGTGAACCGCGAGATGGGCGGCCCGCCGGGTCCCCTGGCGCTGGTCGAGATCCACCGCGAGGACATCCCCTCCCTGCCCGCGCTGCTCTCGATGATCCGCAGCTCCAAGCGCCGCTTCGTCGTGTTCTGCGACGACCTCTCCTTCGATGGCCAGGATGCGGCCTACAAGTCGCTGAAGGCGGTGCTCGAAGGCGGTATCGAAGGCCGGCCGGACAATGTCGTCTTCTACGCGACCTCCAATCGCCGCCACCTGATGCCACGCGACATGATCGAGAACGAGCGCTCGACGGCGATCAATCCGTCGGAAGCCGTCGAAGAGAAGGTGTCCCTGTCGGATCGTTTCGGCCTCTGGCTCGGCTTCCACAATGCCGACCAGGATACGTTCTTCGCCATGATCGAAGGCTACGCCGAGTTCTACAAGCTCGGTGTCCCGGCCGAGACGCTGCGCAAGCAGGCCGTTGAATGGTCGGTGACGCGTGGCTCCCGCTCCGGGCGCGTCGCCTTCCAGTTCGTTCAGGAAGTCGCAGGCCAGCTCGGCAAGAAACTGGAGTAGCCCCAGGAGCAGCCATGGAAGATCCCGACGACGTCCTGTTCTCGCCAGCGGTCAAGGCAGAGCAGACGCGTCTGGGATCACGTGCCCAATTCGAGGGCCGGACCTGGAACACGGAGATCACCGACGATCTCCGTCAGTTCCTCGGTGTCATCGACACCTTCTTCTTTGCAACGGCCAGTGCCGACGGCCGACCTTATATACAGCACCGCGGCGGGCCACCGGGCTTCCTGAAGCCGATTGGCAGCCACACGCTGGCCTTCGCCGACTTTGCCGGCAATCGCCAGTACATCTCGCTGGGCCACCTGCGCGAAAACGACCGCGCCCACATCTTCATTCTGCACTTCGCGACCCAGCAGCGGGTGAAGTTGTGGGGCCGTGCGCGCATCGTCGAGGGCGACCTCGAACTGATGGAGCGGCTCGTCGATCCGCGCTACCGGGCGCGTCCGGAACGGGCCATCGCCTTCACCATCGAAGCCTGGGACATCAATTGCCGCCAGCACATCACGCCGCGCTACAGCGAGGCGGAGATCGCCCCGGCGGTCAACCAGCTCACCCAGCGGATCAAGGAGCTGGAAGAAGAAGTGGCGCGCCTCAAGGGGGAGACGCCTTCGGGCTCCTAGGCCTTCGCCTTGGGCCGCACGATCTTGATGGTAGAGGTCGAATGGACGATGAGCCGGCCCTTCTCGTCCTTCAGATCGCCGTCGAGGAAGCCCACCGAGCCGCCCCAGCGCATGACGCGGCCCTCGGCATAGACGATCCCTGGCCCCATTGCCTCGAAGAAGCTGATCTTGAGTTCGAGCGTGGGCACGGCGATGCCGAGCTTGCCCTTCACGATCGCCGCGTTGGCCATTGCGGTATCGACCATGCCGGTCAGGAAGCCGCCCTGGCAGATGCGGCCCTGCGAATGGCAGAAGGCCGGCACGACCTCGAAGCGAAAGCGCGCATATCCGCGCGCCGAATCGATATCGAGCAGTTCGCCGTTCAGCGTCTTCAGCACTTCAGGTGGATTGGCGCGCAGGGCGGCGAGCATTTCCGAATCGTGCATGAGGTCCTTGGAGACATGCTGGAAGTCCGGATGGGCGGATGCGGCATGTGCCGAAGTGGGCGAAGCGGTCATGAACGTCGATACCTTGCAAAGAGGGCGTAAGCGGAAACGCCGGCCAGGACCAGCACGGCGAGATAGGTGAACAGGGCGCGATAGGCTTCTTCCGGCAGGGCGCCGGTCGTCGCGCCTGCCGGCATGAACGACTCCATGATGAAGCCGCTGACCGGCTGGGTGACGCCGACGCCGACGAACACCCAGACATTGATGGAGGTGAGCGAGCGGCCGCGCAGGCGGTCGTCGAACAGCGAGCGGCCATGCTCGATGATCGCCGGGAAGAAATTGGAGAAGAGCCCGAAGACCAGCAGCACGACGATCAGGGCCGTGGTCGGAATGTCCGACCAGAGCGCGAGGGTCGTCATGCAGGAGAAGCTGATCCCGGCAAAGATCAACACCACGGGTCGCGGCGTTCCCAAGCGTGAGGAGAGCCAACCCGCCACGAAGATTCCGATGGTCCCGAGCGCGGCCATGGCGAACAGGAGACGGCCGGTGACGGACGTCCCGAGCCCATGGATGTCGACCATGTAAAGGCCAAGCCACAGGCCCCGGATCGCGAAATTGGTCGAGTAACCGATCAGTGCGGCGCCGATCAGGCCGGGCATCGCGGGATGGCGGAAGATTTCGCCCAGGCCGCGGATCACCGACAGGAGCGGCTCGGGCTCGCGCTTCGTCCAGTCCGATCCCGGCGGCGCGTCGCGCACGACGAGCAGCATCAGTACCGCCGACACGAGGATGCCGAAAATGGCGACGGAGAACCCCCAGCGCCAGCCGATCCAGCCCATGATCCACACGAAGGGCTCGGTGGCGCTGAGATTACCGATATAGCCCAGCGACATCATGGTGGCGGAGAGTGTCGCGAAACGTTTCGGCGGCCACCACCGCGCGATCAGCACGATGGCTCCCATGAACACCGCCGACGTGCCGAGGCCCAGCACGAACATGCCGGCCGTCAGCTCCTCGAAGCTCTTGCCGAAGGCGAAGAGCATTCCGCCGACAACACCCAGAAACAAGGTGAGCGCCACCGTGAGCCGCGGCCCATATCGGTCGAACAGCACGCCCGACGGGATCTGCATCAGCGCGATGCCCCAGAAGAACGCACCGGTCACCGTACCGAGCTGTTCGGCGCTGAGGCCGATCTCGGTCCGCAACGTCGGTCCCAGCACGCCGGTCACCGACCGGGTGAACTGGCAGAGGATGAAACAGGCGGCGGCGATGGCGAACAACCAGACGCGGCCCCGCCGGACGGCGGGCGAATCGTAGTCGACGGAAGGAACGGTGGCTGAGGTACTCACGGGGCGGCGACTATAACGACGCTCTCACCTTCTCCAGCAACTCGATGAGTGTTCGCGTTTCGGCGGTCGAAAGAGCCGATGCGATGCGCGCCTCGTGCATGCGCACCAGCTTTGCGAAACGCGCCAGTGCTTTAACGCCGACGGGTGTCAGCGCCAGCGCATGCGTGCGGCCGTCGGTCGGCGAGCGACGCCGCACCAGGAGACCCCGCCCCTGCAGGCGATCGAGGATGGGCACCAGGGTCGAGCGGTCGATGCCGAGGGCGCGGGCCAGCGCCATCTGGCTGAGGCCGGCATTGCGATCGACCAGCACGAGCAGCCCGAACTCCCCCGGGGTCAGCGCCTCGCCGGCCGCCGAGAAGGTGGCGGCGAAATCGGCAAAGACGGCAGACTGAGTACGGCGCAGCGCATAGCCCATCAGGGACGGCAGCAGGCCGCGATCTAGGTCCCGAGCTGCGGACTTGCCGTCAGCCTTCGTTCCGGGGTCTTCTGCGGGCTTGGTGGGTGGACGGCCCATGTACGGAGTGGTAGACGGAGATTGTTGGTAGATCAAACAAATTATCGTGTTGATCCAATGAGCTTCAAAGTACGCATCGCCCAGGCTGATCGAACGATCGACGTCCCGACCGGCGCCACCATTCTGGAGGCGGCGCTCGACGCGGGCATCTCGTATCCATTCGGCTGCCAGTCCGGCAATTGCGGCGCCTGCAAGTCCCAACTCGTGAAGGGCGAAGTCACGATGGAGGGCTATTCGGAGTTCGCTCTTTCCGACGATGAGAAAGAGCGCGGGTTGATCCTCGCCTGTCGTGCCGTACCCTGGGACGAGAGCGAGGTTGCCTGGCTCGAGGAGGACGACCTGATCGTCCATCCGCGCCGCCTGCTGTCCTGCAAGGTGGTCGGCCTCGACGACGCCACGCACGACATCAAGCGCATTCGCCTCGAGATCGTCTCGGGCGGGCCGTTCGACTTCTCTGCGGGCCAGTTCGCCTCGGTCACCTTCGAGGGCTGCCCGCCGCGCGACTACTCGATGGCCAACGTGCCGGGCGATCCGATCCTGGAGTTCCACGTCCGCCGCACGGCCGGCGGCGCCACCAGCATGCATGTCGCGGAGAAACTCGCGATTGGCGACAGCGTGCGAGTCGAAGGACCGTTCGGCCCCTCCTATCTGCGCGAAGCCCATCGGGGCCCGATCATCGCCGTGGCCGGCGGCTCGGGCATGGCGCCGATCAAGTCGGTGATCGAGCGGGCGCTGCAGAAGGAGCTGCCACAGCACATCTACTTCTATTTCGGCGTCCGCACCGAACGCGATCTCTACCTGCACGACCATTTCGCGGCCTTGGCCGAGAAGCACAAGAACCTGCACTTCGTGCCGGTGCTGAGCGAAGCCGGCCCCTCGTCGGTGCGCAGCGGCCTGGTGCACGAAGCAGTCGCCGCCGACTTCGACGAGCTCGATGGCTGCAAGGCCTATCTCGCCGGCCCGCCGGTGATGGTCGAGGCGGCAATGCGATTGTTCGAAGAGCGCGGCATGCGCCGGATCGACATCCACGCCGACGCTTTCTACACCGCCGCGGAAATGGCAAGCGCCAACAAGAAGACGGGAGCGGAACTATGACAGGCCTTCTCGAGGGACGCGCGGCAATCGTCACCGGCGCCGGCCGCGGCATCGGCCGGGCCATCGCCGAGGCTCTGGCCGCGGAAGGCGCGAGCGTGATCGTTGCCGACAATGGCGCGTCGATTGCGGGCGACGGCGGCGATCCGGACGTCGCACGCGAGGTCGCCAAAGCCATCGGCAAGAAGACAATCGCCTTCAGCGAAAGTGTGGCCTCCCCCGGCGTCGCCAAACAGCTCGTCGATCTCGCGGTCAGGAACTTCGGCGGCATCGACATCGTCGTGAACAACGCCGCCATCCTGCGCGACGCCTTCGTCTTTCGCGCCGATCCCGGCGATTGGGATGCGGTGATCCGCACCAACCTGTCGGCCGCCTTCTACCTCATCAACGCGGCTTCAGGCGTGATGCGCGACCAGGGCAAGGCCGGTCGCGGCGGGAAAGACGGGTACGACTGGGGCCGCATCGTCAACATCGTCTCCTCGGCGGGGCTTTACGGCAATCTCGGCCAGGCAGCCTATGCCAGCGCCAAGGCCGGCCTCTTTGGGCTGACGCGCGTCACGGCGATGGACCTCGCCCGCGCGCAGATCACCGCCAATGCCGTGGCGCCGTTTGCGCGTACGCGCGTGACCGACATCATCCAGCCGGCCAACGAAGCGCAGAAGACCTACAAGGAACGTGCGCTGAAGATCGGCGCCCATCATGTCGCCAATCTCGTGACGGCGCTGTGCTCGCCGGCCGGCAAGAGCATCACCGGCCAGTTGCTGGGCGTGCGCGGCCGCGAGGTCTTCCTGTTCGGCCAGCCTAGGCCTGTTGCCACGCTGGAAGCCGGCGCCGCGTCGAGCCTTGCGCAGGACCTATCCGCCAAACTCGGCGGCCAGTTCACCGATCTCACCACCGATCTCGAGGCCTTCAACACCGAACCTCTCGTCTGAGGAGAGCGACCATGACCCAGCCGATCATCGTCAAGACCGTCGAAGAGCTGAAGGACGCGCCCGAGGAGTATCGCGAAGCCGTGGCCAAGCTCGTGATCAGCCATGCCGTCAACGAGCTCTATGGCGCACAAGTGTTCGATGAACCCGCGATTGCCTACGCGCCGACGCCTTACGCCAAGTGGCTGACCTGCCGCGTCGCCATGGAAGAATACGGCCACCACGTGCGCTTCAAGCAGCTCGGCGTGCAGATGGGCATTCCCGAGGAACGCATGATCCCCGGCACCGGCAAGCGCCCGCTGTCGATCTTCGAGTTTCCGCTCAAGACCTGGGAGGAGTTCGTCGCCATCAAGCTGCTGGCCGACCTCGCCGAGATCCTGCAGGTCGAGGACCTCCTGCACTGCACCTTCCATCCGCTGCGCAACCTGGCGCGCGCCACCATGCCGGAGGAGCGCTTCCATGCGCAGTTCGGCGAAGACTTCACCGCCGAGCTGATCAAGACGGCTGAAGGCAAAGCCACCTTGCAGGCCGCCATCGACGAGTACTTCCCCTACCTGCCGTCCTTCTTCGGCGGTTCCAAGTCGAGGAACAACGAAGTCTTCCGCAAGTGGAACATCAAGCAGCGCACCAATGACGAGATGCGCGCCGACTTCATGACACGCGCGACCGAGGTCGCAAGCAAATATGGCCTGACCCTGCCGGAGGTTCGGCAGGCCGCGTGAAGCCCGCTGTCTCTCTGCCGCTTGCCCCGCTCGACCGGCTGAGAGCGGAGGCACGCGTCGCGTCGTGGTTCGCAGCGCTCGGCGAGCCCTTGATCGAAGGCGATCTCGCCGACGCCGAAGCCTATGGAAATGCGCTCGACCTCGGCAGCCTCACGACCCGGCTGGCGCACGATTGGCCCGAAGCAGAACACCTCCTGAAATCACGCGACTGGTTGCCCGCTTTGTGGGACCGAGAGGAAGCGTTGCGCCGTGCACTGCTGGGGCGTGCCGAAACACTCCATGGCGAACGCGAGTTGTGGACCGCCCTCACCGAACTCACGACGGACATCGGCGAACTGGTGCATGGGAAGGCGGCCACGGCGGCCGCGCGGATGGGCGACGCCGCCAAGGCCTCCGTTCACGTCGCGGCGGGCGCTGCTTCGCAGGCTGTCTACCAACTCGCTGTCGCGCGGATGGCCGGCGACACGGCGTCGCCATTCGAAAGCAAGTTCCGTCTCTTCGCCGCTGGCCGCTGGCCGTTGGGTATCATGGGCTCTACGCTGATCCTCTTCTGAGAGGATCCAACCATGTCTGTCTATGCTGCGCCGCCACGCACGACCGGCCGGCTGAAGCGCCCCTTCGGCTCTCTCTACTTTGAAGTCACCGGCAGCGGCCCTGCTCTGCTGTTCGCCCATGGGCTCGGCGGCAATCACCTGAGCTGGTGGCAGCAGGTCGCGCATTTCGCGCCGCGCTATACGTGTGTGACCTTCGCTCATCGCGGCTTTGCCCCCTCCGATGCAATCGCGGACGGCCCCGACCCGGCGGACTATGCCGGCGACCTCGCTGCTCTCATCGAGCATCTGGAGTTTCCCGATGTCCACCTGGTGGGACAGTCGATGGGCGGCTGGACGATGCTCGAATACGCACTAGCCCATCCCGACAAGGTGAAGGCGCTGATACTGAGTTCGACGTCCGGCACGCTCGACCGTCGCGGCAGCGATCCGTCGGGCGGCGGACAATACGATGCGTGGTTGAAGGACGCCGACGCAAAGATCGCCGACGGCATGGCCAAGGGCATTCATCCCGCCGTCGGCGCATCGGCCGCCGAACGCTGGCCGGCGCTTCACCTTCTCTATCGCAGCATCGACGAGATGGCCGGCACTCTCGACAAGGTAAAGCTGCGCGAAGGACTGCGCCGGACCGCCACACGCAAGCTCGCCGACCTGAAGACGTTTCGCGTACCGACCTTGCTGATCGCCGGCGGCGAAGACACGGTCTTCCCAGCATTCCTCGCAAGCGCCATCGCAGCAAACCTGCCCTGCGGCGAAGCCGAGATAATCTCGGACTCCGGCCACTCGCCATACTTCGAGCAGGCCGCTACGTTCAACGCACTGGTCGACGCGTTCCTCGCGCGACAGCGCTGACAAAAAGGGGAATGAGTTGTTGCAGCTTGGTCGTTTTCCGCGCGTCCGTCTTGGGCATCTGCCGACACCGCTCGAACCCATGACACGCCTCAGCGACCGACTCGGCGGTCCACGCCTCTGGATCAAGCGCGACGACTGCACGGGGCTGGCCACCGGCGGCAACAAGACCCGCAAGCTCGAATATCTGGTCGCCGATGCGGTGAGCCAAGGCGCCGACACGCTGATCACCCTGGGCGCCCTTCAATCGAACCATGCCCGGCAAACCGCAGCCGCGGCCGCCAAGCTCGGGCTGAAATGCGTTCTCATTCTCGAAGAGCGTGTCTCGCAGCCGACCGACGCCTATCGCCACAACGGCAATATCCTGCTCGACCGGTTGCTGGGCGCGACGCTGAAGTATGTGCCGCGCGATACGGCGATGGTGGAAGCGGGTGAGCGCGCTGCGGACGATGTGCGTCGCGCCGGCGGCAAGCCCTATGTGATTCCGACCGGCGGCTCGAACCCGATCGGCGCGCTAGGCTATGTCGGTTGCGCGACGGAGATCCTGCAGCAGGCAGCCGATCTCGGTATCCGCGTCGACCGGGTTGTCCATGCGACCGGCAGCAACGGCACCCAGGCCGGCCTCGTTGCAGGCTTCGACGGCGTACGAAGCAGCGTGCGTGTGCTGGGCATCACCGTCGGCCGGTCCCGCGCCGTCCAGGAAAAAGGCGTTGCCGCCCTGGTCGACGAGACCTGGGCGCATCTCGGCCTCAAGGGCGCAGCCCCGCACGATAATATCGAGGCCAACGACAGCTATTTCGGTGAAGCCTATGGCATGCCGACGCCGGCGATGAGGGAAGCGGTCCAGCTTCTGGCCGAAACCGAGTCCCTGCTGCTGGATCCTGTCTATTCCGGCAAGGCCATGTCGGGACTGATCGACCTGATCCGCAGGGGCACGTTCGGCAAGGACGAGAACATCGTGTTCATTCACACGGGCGGCCAGGCCGGACTCTTCGCCTACGAGTCGGCCTTCGCAGCCTGAAGGAGGAGATCGTGTCCAGGGACAATCCGCGGATCGCCGTTCTCGGTTTCGCCATCGAGTGCAACCGATTCGCGCCGGTCACCACGGCGGAAGATTTCGAACATGACGCCGACATCCGCGGCAACCGCATCGTAAGCGAAGCCCGCTCGGGCAAGTCGATCACCCTGCCAGACCTGCCGGGCTTCTTTACCGAGATGGACCGCACCGGTGACTGGACCCCCGTCCCGCTGCGCGTCGCTCTCGCCCAGCCCGGCGGCCCGGTCGAGGAGAACTTCTTCAAGGCCTATCTCGCCGAGATCGAGGCCAGCTTGAAATCGGTGCTGCCGGTCGACGGCATCTTCGTCGCCTGCCATGGCGCGGCCCTGGCCGAAGGCACGGACGATCCCGACGGCGACCTGTTCGAGCTTCTGCGTCGGGTGGCCGGGCCCGATGTGCCGATTGCCGCGGTCTTCGACCTGCACGCCAACGTCTCGCGCAGGATGACCGACAATCTCGACGTCTTCGTGGGCTATCTCGAAAACCCGCACATCGACATCTACGAGCGCGGTGTCGAAGCGGCCAAGCACATGCGCGAGCTGCTGGCGGGAACACGCACGGCGGTCGAGATGGTCAAGATCCCGCTGGTGCCGCCGCAGATCGCGCTGCTGACTGCCCGCGGCCCCTACGCCGATCTCATCAAGTACGGCCAGACCAAGGTCGGTGGCGATATTCTGAACGTTTCGGTGATGGCGGGCTTCGCCTACAGCGACAGTCCGAAGAACGGCCTCACCGCCGTCGTGACGGCGCGCAACGGCAACCGCCAGGCCGCCGCCGACCTGTCGCTCGATATCGCCAAGCGCGCCTGGGACATGAAGGAGCGCTTCAAGCGCGCAATGATGTCACTGGGCGATGCCGTGCAGCTCGCCGTCTCCGTTGGTCGCGACAAGCGGCGCAAGCCGATCATCCTCGCCGACGTGGCCGACAATCCCGGCGGTGGCGGCCGTGGCAACACGACCTATCTGCTGCGCGCGCTGAAAGGCGCCAAGGCGCAGGGTGTCTTCTTCGGTGTCTTCAACGATGCCGCGCTGGCCGCCAAGGCACACGAGCTGGGCGAAGGCGCGATCTTCACCGCCTCGTTCAACACGCAGGAACACCAGGAATTCTCCCTGCCCTTCGACTGCGAAGCGAAGGTGATCAAGCTCTCGGACGGCAAGTACGTCGGCCGCCGCGGCGTGTTGAGGAATGTTTCCTCGGACATGGGGCCATCGGCGCTGCTCGACCTCGGCGGCATCCAGGTCGTGGTCATCAGCATCCGCTGCCAGTGCATGGACCCGCGCCAGTTCGAGATCTTCGACCTCGACATTTCCCAGGCGAGGGTCGTCGTCGTGAAGAGCCGCGGCCATTTCCGCGGCGGCTTCGACGAGTTCTTCAAGCCCGAGCAGATCTACGAAGTGGACTGCCCGGGCTTGACGTCGCCGGTGCTCGCGAACTTCACCTGGACCAAGCTGCCGCGGCCGGTCTACCCGCTCGACGAGGAAACGACCTGGAGTCCGCCCGCGACCGCCTGAGGGAGGTCGCGACCTACTTGTCGGGCAGCGGGATGAACTCGTCGTCGCCGGGAACCTTGCCCATGCGCTGGTCGCGCCAGTCCGCCTTGGCCTTCTCGATACGGTCCTTGTCCGAGGAAACGAAGTTCCACCAGATGTGACGCGGACCATCCATGGTGGCACCGCCCAACAACATGGCCTTCGCGCCTTCTGGCCCGGCAATCGCCTCGACCGCCAGCCCCGGCACCAGCACGGCCAGATCGCCGACCAGAAGCTGCCGGTCGCCGATCGTCAGCGCACCGTCGGCGACGTAGATCGCCCGTTCCTGATGGTCCGGCGAGACCGTGAGCTTGGCGCTCGCCGCCGCTTCGACGCCGACATAGAAGATCGGCGAGAAGTGCGTCGTGGGCGCCGTGCGACCGGCGTAGGTGCCGACGATCAGGCGCTGCGCCGTTCCACCGTCCTGCCAGGCCGGCAGCCGCGCTGCCTCGACATGCTCGAAGGCGGGCGCGGTTTCTTCATGTGTCTTGGGCAGCGCCACCCAGGTCTGGACGCCGTGCATACGAAAGCCCGTGGCACGCATCTCGGGTTCGGTGCGTTCGCTGTGGACGATGCCGCTGCCGGCCGTCATCCAGTTGACGTCGCCCGGCCGGATCGCCTGCGCATAGCCCAGGCTGTCGCGATGGAAGATCCCACCGTCGAACAGATAGGTGACGGTGGCGAGGCCGATATGGGGATGTGGCCGCACTTCCATGCCGCCGCCGACCGGCACGTCCATCGGCCCGAAGTGGTCGAGGAAGATGAACGGCCCGACCATCCGACGCTTCACGCTGGGCAGCACGCGCCGCACGGCAAAGCCCCCGCCGAGGTCGTGAGCCCGGCCCTGCACCAGCAACTCGATCGGATCGGACATCTTGTTCTCCTTCTACGCCTGTGCTGCAACGACCGGCCATGACCGATCCCGTACGCGACCTCTCGCCGTTCTTCGCGCCCCGCAGTGTCGCTGTCGTCGGCGCGGGCGAGCGCCTCACCTCTTCAGGCGGCGCCGTCATGCAGATGCTCCGCCAAGCCGGTTATGGCGGAAGAGTCGTGCCGGTCAATCCCAAGGGCGGCACCATATTCGGTTACGAATCAGTGACCTCGCTTTCGGCAATCGACCGGCCAGTCGACCTCGCGGTGATCGTCATCCGGCCCGACGCCATCCTCGACGCCGTCGGCGAGGCCGCCGACCGCGGCATCCGCAACCTGCTGATCCTCCCGGGCGGATTTGCCGAAGCGGGGCCGGCCGGTGTGGCGCGCAACGAGGCGCTGTTGAAGCTCGCCGCCCAGCGCGGCCTAACGGTAGCGGGGCCGAACTGCGCGGGCATCGTCCACCTCGATCCGGCCCGGCGCTTCGCCGCCACCTTCCTGCGCGACCTGCCACCGGGCAACGCCGCCGGCGCCAGCAATGGGCTCGCCTTCATCTCCCAGTCCGGCGCACTGGCCGAAGAATTCATCGACAAGGCCAATGCGCGTGGCCTCCCGCTGGTGTCGATCGTCTCGGTCGGCAATGCGGTGCACCTCGGGGTCGAGGACTATCTCGCCTGGCTGGGCGACCGGCCCGAGATCGGGGCGGCGCTGCTCTACGTCGAATCGATCGACGACCACGAGCGTTTCCGCACCATCGCTCGCCAGGTGGCCGCGAAGAAGCCCGTGGTGGCGTTGTTCGGCGGCCGCACTGAAATCGGCGGCCGGGCGGCGGGCGCCCATACCGGCGCGGTCGCCAACGACGATGCCGCCATCGAAGCCTTTTGCGCCTCCTGCGGCATCGTCCGCGTGACGAGCCTGCGCCGGCTACTGCTCGCCGCGAAGGCGTTCGGGCGCTTTCCGCAGGGCCTTGGCCGCCGCGCCCTGATCCTCTCCAACTCGGGCGGACCGGGTGTGCTGTGCGCCGACCGCGCGGCCCTGGAGGGGCTCGACCTGGCGGCCTTGCCGGCGGCAATGGCCAATGTGCTGCGCCAGCAGCTCCCGGCGGAAGCCTCGGTCGCCAACCCCATCGACCTGCTGGCCGACGCCCGCGAGGACCGGTTCGGCCTGGCTTTCGAGGCAGCGATGACCCACGCAGCCACCGCCTATGACATGGTCCTGATGATCCATGTCGTGCCCTTCATGGTCGACGCCCAGCCGGTCATCGGGCGGCTGGCCGAGTTGGCTACCGGCGCCCGCCTGCCCCTGATGCACAGCATGATGGGAACCCTGCCCGGCAAGGCCGACTGGTTCGCCACCATGGAACGCGCCGGGGTGCCGATGTTCAACGATGTCGAGGAAATGGCCGAGGCAGCCGGGCTGCTGGCGCGCTACCCGTCTCTTCGCAATGCAGCAAATGCAGCGAGCGAGCACAAATTACCCCCTGTGACCTTTCGGAGTCGAAAGGCGCCGTAAGGCCAAAAACCCTTCATTAACAAACATTTAATCCCTCTTTCACGGGTGTTGCATTTTTGCAACTTTTTGTTGGACTTGTGGGATTTCGGTGGCCAGTATTGCCTCAAGCGGGGCACGCGGGGGCATCGGCTTCGGGGGAAGCTGGTGGTCGCTATTAGCCTCAGTTGTCAATGAGTAGCGTTCTAATGGAGAACGGGAGAGGCCAATGGCGTTTACGATGACGCGTCTCAAACGCGCCCACCGCTGGCGAACCGTGCGCAGCCTTCTGGTAGCAACCCTCGCATTTTCGACTGCCAATGCAGTCCTCGCCGCCGGGGCGATGGCCCAGGTGAAAGCCCCTCAAAAGAAACAGCTCAAGCCGGCGACCGCCTCCAGGTTCGCGGCTCCCGCCCCCAGCGAAGACGTCCAGTCCTTCTCGGTCGCAGCCGAGGGCTCGGTCGCCCAGCAGCTCCTCACCCTCCAGGTCGACCCGGCCGACGCCGAAGCGGCCGCTACGGCGGTCAACAAGGCGCTGAGCAAGCCCGAGGTAAAGGCCGCCTCGTCCGGCCGTGCCGTGCTGGAGGCCCAGGGCGCCGGCCAGCCGAAGCGTCTCGTGTCGCTGCAGCTCTATTCCAATACCTCGCTTGCCGTCGAACTGGCGCGCGGTACCGACGGCAGCTTTGGCTACAAGCTCGCCCCCAACGCGACTACCGACGACGACGAACGCGTCTCGAGCGTTCCCAGCACGACTGCCCCTGCCCTTCCCACGGGTCCCGGCGCTCGCTCGCTGGTCGCCGACTCGATCAAGACGGTCAAGGCCAACCCCACGACCCTGGCTGGCGTGCTCGCCCCGTCCGGTGCCAACCCGGCTTCGCTCAAGGAGCTCACCCAGGCCCTGGCGGGCTTCACATCGGCATCGGCCAAGATCGATGTCGTGCAGGGCCGCACGGTCGACGGTACGCCGCGCGTGCTCGTGGCGAGCTTGGCCGACGGCAAGACCCGGCAGTCCTTCTGGTGGTTCGCGCCTCCCAACCAGCCCGAAGGCTGGTTCGACGATCAGGGCAAGCGCCTGGGCGGCACAGCGCTCGCTGATCCGCGGCCGGGGGCCCGCATGTCCTCGCCCTTCGGGACGCGCTACTACTATGGCCGCAAGAGCGGTGGCGGCTTCCACAACGGCATCGATTACGAAGGCAAGGTCGGCGAGCCGATCTATGCGGCCGCCGATGGCGTCATCAACCACCAAGGCTGGTACTTCAACTACGGCCGTACGGTGAAGGTCAGCCACGCCGAGAGCTTCGAAACGCTTTACGCCCACATGTCGCGCTTCGCTGACGGCATGGGTCCCGGCACCCGCGTTCGTAAGGGTGACCTGATCGGCTACGTCGGCTCGACCGGCCGGTCGACCGGCCCGCACCTGCACTTCTCGGTCATCGTGAACGGCCAGTTCGTCAATCCTCAGCCTTATGTCTCCGAAAATGGCGGCCATGGCGCCCTGGCCGGCGAGTCGCTGGTTGCCTACCGGGCATGGCAGGGTGAAGTGAAGCGCGCTGCCGACAAGGGCGGCCGCAAGGGTGGCTTCTTCGGTCGGGCGGACAACGACGCCTGGTCGACCAATCCCTTCGCCTCGAACGCGGCGGATCGCCTCTAAACCGCCACAGTCAGGCGTGCGCCGCCGTTGCGCGCACGCAACGGTTCGCCTACGAATTGCTCATCGACCCTGAACGGCCACGCAAGGTGGCTGACGGGGCGTCAGAGGCAACCACGAGGGAACGACAAAAATGTTGAAGAAGTATATGGCCGCCGGCGTGATCGCCGCCGGGCTGGTTGGTGTCGCCGGAACGGCGCAGGCCGGCAAGGATCTCGATGCCGTCAAGGCGCGCGGCCAGCTCATCTGCGGCGTCAGCACCGGTGTCGCGGGCTTCGCGTCGGCCGACAGCCAGGGCAAGTGGACCGGCATCGACGTCGATGTCTGCCGCGCCGTCTCGGCCGCGATCTTCGGTGATTCCGAGAAGGTGAAGTACGTGCCGACCACCGCCCAGCAGCGCTTCACGGCTCTGCAGTCCGGCGAAGTCGACCTGCTCGCCCGCACCACGACCTACACGCTGACCCGCGATACCGCGCTCGGCTTCGACTTCACGGGCGTCAACTACTACGACGGCCAGGGCTTCATGGTGAACAAGAAGCTCGGCGTGAAGAGCGCCAAGGAACTGAACGGCGCCACTGTCTGCGTGCAGCCCGGCACCACGACCGAGCTCAACCTCGCCGACTACTTCCGTACCAACAAGATGACCTTCAAGCCGGTCGTCATCGAGAAGATCGAGGAAGTCCGTGCGGCCTTCTTCGCCGGCCGTTGCGACGTGTTCACCACGGACGCCTCGGGCCTCTATGCGACCCGCGCCGCCAACGCACCGACGCCGGATGACTACATCATCCTGCCGGAGATCATCTCGAAGGAGCCGCTGGGTCCCGTGGTCCGCCACGGCGACAATCAATTTGCCGACATCGTGCGCTGGGCCCTCTACGCCATGATCGAGGCCGAGGAGTACGGCATCACCTCCAAGAACGTCGACGAGATGCTGAAGTCCGAGAACCCCAGCATCAAGCGCATCCTCGGCGTCACGCCCGGCATGGGCAAGGCGCTCGGCGTCGACGAGAAGTGGGTCTACAACATCGTCAAGCAAGTCGGGAACTACGGCGAGAGCTTCGACCGCAATGTCGGCATGGGCTCGCCGCTCAAGATCGCCCGCGGCCAGAACGCGCTGTGGACCCAGGGCGGCCTCCAGTACGCCCCGCCCATCCGTTAACGCATACGCGACATCCTCACGACGAACCGCCGCCCGAAAGGGCGGCGGTTTTCATTTGGCCTATTGCAATCACTCGACAGAAGATCGAGAGGGAGGCTTAGGAGTGGTTGGGTGAGCAATGCGTAGATTTGCTGCGTGGGCCGCCATCGGGCTGGTTGTCGCTGCGTTCGGTAGCGTACAGCCGGCCCAGGCCGGCAAGGATCTGGATAACGTCAGGATACGAGGCACTCTTGCCTGCGGGCTCGGGACCGGCCTCCCGGGTTTCGAGTTCCTCGATAGCCAGGGCAATTGGCGCGGCCTCGCCGTCGATGTCTGCCGCGCCGCCGCCGTGGCCCTGTTTGGCGACATCGGGAAGGTAAAATACGTGCCGACCAACGCGCAGCACCGGTTCACCGTGTTGCAGGCGGGCGAGGTCGATATGCTTCTGGGCAACGCCACCCAGACCCTTATCCGCGATACGGCGCTCGGCCTCGACTTCACCGGCATCTACTATTACGGCGGCCAGGGTTTCATGGTGCCGAAGAAGCTCGGCGTGAAGAGCGCCAAGGATCTCAACGGCGCATCGATCTGCGTCACCGCGGGTACCACGACGGAGCTCAATCTCGCCGACTACTTCCGGGCCAACAAGATGACCTTCAAGCCGGTCATCCTCGAGAAGGTCGAGGAAGTACGCGCCGCCTTCTTCGCCGGCCGCTGCGACGTCTATACCGCCGATGTCGCAAGCCTGGCCGCGACCCGCGCAACGACGGCCCCCACTCCCGACGACTACGTCATCCTGCCGGAGATCATCTCCAAGGACCCCGCCGGCGCGATGGTGCGCCACGGCGACAATCAATTCGCCGACATCGTGCGCTGGTCGCTCTACGCCATGATCGAAGCCGAGGAGTACGGCATCACGTCCAAGAACGTCGACGAGATGCTGAAGTCCGAGAATCCGGCGATCAAGCGCCTCCTCGGCGTCACACCCGGCATGGGCAAGGCACTCGGCGTCGACGAGAAGTGGGCCTACAACATCGTCAAGCAGGTCGGGAACTACGGCGAGATATTTGACCGCAACCTCGGTTCAGGCTCGCCGCTCAAACTCGACCGCGGCCAGAATGCGCTGTGGACCCAGGGCGGCCTGCAATACGCGCCCCCTATCCGCTGACGGTGCTGTAGCGGCCCGGCCCCCAGACCGCCGCCCGAGAGGCGGAGCCCCTCATTTGGCCTATTGCTTGCAAGCGTGCCGGGGCGGAGACTGGCACCAAGGGGAAAGATAAAAGGGGGTTTCGTTCAATGCAGGCTAGACTCATTGCAGCCGCCGTTGGCTTGGCTGCCGTCGTCCTCGGCGCCACAGGACCCGCACAAGCTGGCAAGGATCTTGACGCCGTCAAAGCGCGCGGCATGGTGAACTGTGGCGTGGGCACGGGCACTGCCGGCTACATGATCGCCGACAGCCAGGGCAAGTGGCGCGGCCTGTCGGTAGATGTTTGCCGTGCCGTCTCGGCGGCGATCTTCGGCGATTCCGAGAAAGTCCGGTACATCCCCCTCACCTCGCAGCAGCGCTTCACCGCCCTGCAGTCGGGCGAGGTCGATATGACCATGGGCAACGCGACCTACACGCTGACCCGCGATACCGCGCTCGGTTTCGACTTCACCGGCGTCTACTACTACGACGGTCAAGGCTTCCTGGTGCCCAAGAAGCTCGGCGTGAAGAGTGCCAAGGAGCTGAACGGCGCCACGATCTGCGTCGCACCCGGTACCACGACCGAGCTCAACCTCGCCGACTACTTCCGCACCAACAAGATGACCTTCAAGCCGGTCGTCATCGAGAAGGTGGACGAGATCCGGGCCGCGTTCTTTTCGGGCCGCTGCGATGTCTACACGACCGATGCGTCGAGCCTCGCCGCCACCCGGGCCGCGAACGTGCCGCCGCCACAGACCATCGACGACTACATGATCCTGCCGGAGATCATCTCGAAGGAGCCGCTGGGTCCCGTCGTGCGCCATGGCGACAATCAATTTGCCGACATCGTGCGCTGGGCCCTCTACGCCATGATCGAGGCCGAGGAGTACGGCATCACGTCCAAGAATGTCGACGAGATGCTGAAGTCCGAGAACCCCAGCATCAAGCGCATCCTCGGCGTCACGCCGGGCATGGGCAAGGCGCTCGGCGTCGACGAGAAGTGGGTCTACAACATCGTCAAGCAGGTCGGGAACTACGGCGAAAGCTTCGACCGCAACGTCGGCATGGGCTCGCCGCTCAAGATCGCCCGTGGCCAGAACGCGCTGTGGACCCAGGGTGGCCTCCAATACGCCCCGCCCATCCGTTGAGAGACCTGGATATCCGACCGAACGGCCTCGATTTGTCCCGTTGCAAGTGGGTAATTCCTACCTACACTGGGGCTAAATCGAGGCGACGATACCGAATGACGCGGGCCAACCGCGGTAGTCAGGGGGAATAGCGTATGGCAGTCGAGTCTCTCGGCTCTGCGCCGCGACGTACGAGAGTGGCGCCTTGGAACGACCCGGTCATCCGAGGCTGGGTTTTCCAGATCGTCGTCGTCAGTCTCGTCGGGCTTCTGGCCTGGTACCTCGTCAGCAACACCATGGAGAACCTCGCGCGCCAGAAGATCGCGAGCGGCTTCCACTATCTCGAACGCGAGGCGGGCTTCGAGATCGGCGATACGATGATCGAGTATTCGCCGGCCAGTACCTACGCCCGTGCGATCTGGGTCGGCATCCTCAACACGCTGCGCGTCGCCGTCCTCGGCATCATCCTGGCTACCGTCCTCGGCACCGTGATCGGTGTCGGCCGGCTGTCCCCCAACTGGCTGCTGAGCCGCATCTGCGAATGGTACGTCGAGGCCTTCCGCAACGTGCCGCTGCTGCTCTGGCTGTTCCTTTTCTACAAACTGATCAGCGAGGCGTTCCCAGGACCGCGCCAGGCGATCTCGATGTTGTGGAATTCGGTGTTCCTCAGCAATCGCGGCGTCTACTTCCCGGTGCCCATGGCCGATCCGATTCATCAGTGGATGGGCTTGGCCTTCCTCGTCGGCATCGCGGCTGCGTTCTTCATCAATCGCTGGGCCAAACAACGACAGGCCACAACGGGCCAGCCCTTCCCGATCATGTCGACGGCGCTTGGCGTCATCATCGGCCTTCCCTTCATGGTTTGGCTGCTCGGCGGCGCGCCGAGCCACATGAGCTGGCCGGAACTCAAGGGCTTCAACTTCGTGGGTGGCACCGTCATCCAACCCGAGTTCACTGCTTTGCTGGTCGGCCTGGTGCTCTACACCTCGGCCTTCGTTGCCGAGATCGTGCGCTCGGGCATCCTCGCCCTGCACAAGGGCCAGAGCGAAGCCGCCGCGGCACTGGGCCTCTCGCGTGGCCAGTCGATGCGGCTGGTGCTGCTGCCGCAGGCGCTGCGCGTGATTGTGCCGCCGATGACCAGCCAGTATCTCAACATCACCAAGAACAGCTCGCTGGCCATCGCCATCGGCTATCCCGACCTGGTCGCTTCGGTGAACGTCACGATCAACCAGACCGGACAGGCCATCGAGAACATCCTGATCATCATGGCGGCCTATCTTTCGGTCAGCCTGTCGATCTCGGCGTTCATGAACTGGTACAACAAACGTATTGCCCTGAGGGAGCGCTGAGCATGACCGACATGCCGGTTGGCGAACGCCAACAACTCGCGCCTCCCTCGGACGACACCGGCATCCTGGGCTGGGTGCGCAAGAACCTGTTTTCGAGCTGGGGCAACGGCCTCACCACGATCGTCCTGATCGTCGCCATGGTCTGGATCCTCTCCGGGTTCCTGGAGTGGGCGCTCTTCACCGCCAACTTCACTGCCTCGACGGGCAGCGAATGCCGCGGCGGCGGTGCCTGCTGGGCCCTGATCCGAGAGAAGTTCCGCTACATCTTCTTCGGCTCTTTCCCTTACGAGCAGCATTGGCGGCCGCTGTTCGCCGTCATCTCCATGCTGGCAATGCTGGTGCTGAGCGCCGATCGCCGGATGTGGAACTGGCGCCTGCTGGTGATCTGGAGCGTCGGCTCCTTCATCACCTTCCTGCTGATGTTCGGCCAGCTCCACATCCCGCTCAGCCTCATGCTGTTCGTGGCTCTGGCCGGCGGCACGATCGGTCTGGCGATGCGCAGCGCGGTCGCCGACCCGACCGAGCGGAGCGCCTACTACGCCCTGATCGTGATCGGCCTGATCGGCCTGGCGTTGCGCATCTTCGGCGTGCTGCCGTCGTGGAGCCTTGCCATCGCCCCGTTGAGCTATGTCGAGACCAGCCTGTGGGGCGGCCTGCCCGTCACCTTGATCCTGGCGACCTATGGCCTGCTCTTCGCCTTCCCTTACGGCATCCTGCTGGCACTAGGCCGGCGGTCCAACCTGCCGCTGGTCAAGGGCCTGTGCGTGGGTTTCATCGAACTGATCCGCGGCGTGCCGCTCATCAGCCTGCTGATCATGGCGTCGGTGATGTTGCCGCTATTCCTGCCGTCGGGCACGACCATCGACAAGTTCCTGCGTGCCCAGGTCGCCGTCATCCTGTTCGCTGGCGCCTATATCGCCGAGGTCATTCGCGGCGGTCTGCAGTCGCTGCCCAAGGGCCAGTTCGAGGCGGCCGACGCGATGGGCCTCAACTATCCGCAAAAGACGCTGCTGATCATCCTGCCACAGGCGCTGCGCGTGGTGATCCCGCCGTTGATCAACACCTTCATCGGCTTCTTCAAGGACACGTCGCTGGTGCTGATCATCGGCATCTTCGACTTCCTCAACACCGCGAACCAGGCGCTGGTCGATCCAAATTGGGCCGGCTTCCCGGGCGAGGTCTACCTCTTCGCAGCCTTCGTCTACTTCATCTTCTGTTACTCGATGTCGCGATACAGCAAGTATCTCGAAGTCGAGCTCAATAAAGGTACGCGCCGCTAGGCGCCGTCAGGGAGCATTTCATGGCCGCAACAGCCGCGCGTGATCTGTCGTCATTGTCCTCGGTGATCCAGCTCAAGGGCGTGAACAAGTGGTTCGGGCAGTTCCACGTCCTGACCGACATCAACCTCGACGTGAAGGAAGGCGAGAAGATCGTCATTTGCGGGCCGTCCGGCTCGGGCAAGTCGACCCTGATCCGCTGCATCAACCGGCTGGAAGAGCATCAGCAGGGCGACATCGTCGTGCATGGCGTCACCCTCTCGAACGACGTGAAGAACATCGAGGCGATCCGCCGCGAAGTCGGTATGGTTTTCCAGTCGTTCAATCTCTTCCCCCACCTCACGATCCTGGAGAACCTCACCCTGGCGCCGATCTGGGTGAAGAAGATGCCCAAGAAGGACGCCGAGGAAATCGCCATGGGGCTGCTGAAGCGCGTGCGCATCCCCGAGCAGGCGCTGAAGTATCCCGGCCAGCTCTCGGGCGGCCAGCAGCAGCGCGTGGCGATCGCCCGGGCGCTCTGCATGCGGCCGAAAATCATGCTGTTCGACGAGCCGACCTCGGCGCTGGATCCCGAAATGGTGAAGGAAGTGCTCGACGTCATGATCGAGCTGGCGCGCGAGGGCATGACCATGATCTGCGTCACCCACGAGATGGGCTTCGCCCGCGCCGTCGCCGACCGTGTGATCTTCATGGATCGTGGCGAGATCGTCGAACAGAACGAACCCGAAGAGTTCTTCGCCAATCCTAGGAACGAGCGCACCAAGCTGTTCCTCGGCCAGATACTCCACCACTGATATTGGGGCGCGGCGCCTTGGCGCCGCCCAGATCGGCCGCTAGGAAGACGGCCCCATGAGGATACTCGTCACCGGCGGCGCCGGCTTCATCGGCTCTGCCGTCGTCCGCCACATCATCCGCGACACCGACTGGTTGGTCGCCAACGTCGATAAGCTCACCTACGCCGGCAATCTCGAATCGCTGGCCGAGGCCGGGTCGAGCAACCGCCATCGGCACTACAAGACCGACATCCGCGACCGCCAGGCACTCACCGCGATCTTCGCCGAGTTTCAGCCAGAGGCGGTGCTGCACCTGGCCGCCGAGAGCCATGTCGACCGTTCGATCGACGGCGCCGCGCCCTTCATCGAGACCAATGTCGGCGGCACCTACGTGCTGCTGGACGCAACCCTCGCTTACTGGCGCACGCTCGACGAAGCGGCCCGCACCCGCTTCCGCTTCCAGCACATCTCGACCGACGAGGTGTTCGGCTCGCTGGGACCCACCGGCAAGTTCACCGAGACGACGCCCTACGCGCCCAACTCGCCCTACTCCGCGAGCAAAGCGGCATCCGACCATCTGGTGCGCGCGTGGCACCACACCTATGGCCTGCCGACGCTTGCCACCAATTGCTCGAACAACTACGGCCCCTACCACTTTCCCGAAAAACTGATCCCGCTGGTCATCCTCCGCGCGCTGCGCGGCGAGAGCCTGCCGGTCTACGGCAAGGGCGAGAACGTGCGCGACTGGCTGCATGTCGAAGACCATGCCGAGGCGCTGACCCTTGTGCTGCGCAAGGGCCGGCCGGGCGAAACCTACAATGTCGGCGGCGACAGCGAACGGCGGAACATCGACGTGGTGCGCAGCATCTGCCGGCTGCTCGACGAGATGCTGCCCAACAGCACGACCCGTCCTCACGAAAAGCTGATCCAGTTCGTGACCGACAGGCCCGGCCACGATGCACGCTACGCCATCGATGCCAGCAAGATCAAAACCGAGCTGGGTTGGCGGCCGCGCCACGATTTCGATTCGGGGCTACGCGACACGGTCCGCTGGTTCCTCGAGAACCGCGGCTGGTGGGAACGGGTCATGAGCGGCGACTATCGCGGCGAGAGGCTTGGGTTGGCTGGCTAGAAGCCTGGCCGCCTTTCGTGCAATCGATTGCACGACAGTCGGTCTGCTGCCGCACACATTGAGGCCGAATAGAGAAGCCTGCGCTTTTGGTCGCAACCGGCCGGGCGCGCTCGTGTTGATCTCCTGACAGCAAAGGAGACCGCCATGAGGCCCGTTATTCGCATCGTCGCGGCGGTGGCGCTCACCGCTTCCGTTGCAGCCTGCGCGTCCGATCCCTACTACGCGCGCAACAACTACAACTACGGCTATTCCGCGCCCGCGCCAGGCTACGCGTATTCGGCGCCGGCCTACTATCGTTCGCCGGCCTACTACCAGACGACGACCTACTCCTATTCTTCGCCGCAGAGGAACGGTTACAGCTCGTACTGGGACTATCAGCGCAACTATCGGGGCATTAGCCCTGGACCGGAGATGTAGCGCTCGATCAGCCGAGGTTGCGAGGTCAGGTGCGCAGCGTCTCGCGCACCACCTTCGCGACCTCGTCGACGGCTTCCACCGGCATGTGCGGCCCCATGGGCAGGCTGAGTACGGTGTCGGCCAGCTCTTCGGCCAGCGGATAGCTACCCTTGCCTTGTCCGAGGTCGGCATAAGCCTGCTGCAAATGCGGCGGGATGGGATAGTGGATCAGCGAGCCGATGCCCTGCTTCTCCAGCGTTTTGACGAGGTCGGCGCGGCGGTTGGTGCGCACGACATAGAGATGCCAGACAGGTTCGGCCCATTGCGGCACCCTCGGCAGGCCGAGCCCCGGAATGTCGGCCAGCTTGTCGTCGTAGCGCGCCGCAATCACCCGCCGGCGCTCGTTCCAGGCATCGAGCTTCGGCAGCTTGGCGCGCAGGAAGGCCGCCTGCAGCTCGTCCAGCCGCGAGTTGTAGCCGCGCTCCAGGTTCACGTACTTCACGCGGCTGCCGTAGTTGCGCAGCACCCGCAGGCGCTCGGCGAGCGCGGCATCGTCGGTCGTAACCGCACCGCCATCGCCGAAGGCGCCGATGTTCTTGCTTGGAAAGAAACTGTGGGCGCCGGCATCGCCCAGCGATCCGGTGCGGCGACCACGAACGCGCGCGCCCTGCGCCTGTGCCACGTCCTCGATCACCTTCAGCCCGTGCTTGGCGGCCAGCGCCATGATTGTATCCATGTCGGCCGGCTCGCCGTAGAGATGCACCGGCATGATCGCCCGGGTGCGCGAGGTCAGCGCGGCCTCGATGCGATCAGGATCGATGTTGGGTCCGCCCGGCGTCGGCTCGACCGGCACGACCTTGGCGCCGACAGCCGTCACCGCCAGCCAGGTCGCGATATAGGTGTTGGACGGCACGATCACTTCGTCGCCCGCGCCGAGATTCCAGGCGCGGAGCACGAGTTCGAGTGCCTCCAGGCCGTTGGCCAGACCGACGCAATGCTTGGCGCCGCAGAACGCTGCGTACTCTGCCTCGAAAGCTTCGACTTCCTTGCCGAGAACGAACCAGCCCGACTCCATGACCCGCGCATAAGCGGCGTCGAGCTCGGGCTTGAGCTCGGCGTAGACAGATTTCATGTCGAGAAAGGGGATCATTTCATCCTCGCTTCCGCTTCGCGCCGGAACGTCTCGTAGTCGCGCAGATACTCGGCTTCGTCGTAGAGCGTGGAAGCGATGACCAGGATGACCGTGCCCGGCGTGAAATGGGTGAGCTCGTGCCAGACGAACGGGCCGATGTGCAGCGCTCGCCCGGGATCGTCGAGCGTTACCGTTTCCTTCACCCGGCTATCGTCGAGATGGACCCTGCACGAGCCGTTCATCACCAGCGTGACGAGGTGCGACTCGCGATGGCCGTGCCGGCCACGCCACTGATCGGGTGCGATATCGTGCAGCCAGAACAGGCGGCGCGGCATGAAGCCCAGTCTGTCATCGAACCCCAGGAAGTTGATCTTGCCTCGTTCGTCGGCCGCCCCCGGAACAGTGAGCCAGCGGCAGTGACGGGTCTTGAGATCCGGTTGGGTCATGTCGTGAAGATCGGCCTGTTTCAGCGTTGCATCGTCTGTAGCTTGCGCCATTGCATATAGACCACGCCGCTCAACGCCACGAGGCCACCCACGATCTGGTACGCGTTCGGCATGAAGCCATATGCCATTGACCACAATACGGCGAAAAACGGCACCAGGTTGACCCAAAGCGACGCAACCGCCACACCCAGCCGGCTGGCGCCAACGTTCCAGAAATAGCCGCCGAGGCCGCTGGCGAACACGGCCAGCAGGACAAGCTGCGTCCAGATCCAGCCGTCGGCTTCGCCAATCGGCAGGCGCGCCCAACCGGCTCCCACCATGACCAGCGCAAGCAGGATCAGCCAGCCCATGGCCGAGAGCGACGCCACATAGGTGCGGTGGAGCTGGCTTGCCCGATCGAACCAAGCCTGCGCCTTGAGGCTGTAGTAGGTCCAGAGCGCGTTGGAGAGCAGCACGATGAACTCGCCGCCGCCCAGCGTGACCTGGCCGCGGCCGAACAGGCTGCCGGCCGCGAGAATGGCGCCGCCCAGCACGGTAAGGACCAACGCCACACCAAACCCGGGATCGAAGCGCATGCCGGTCGCCAGCCGCACGGTGACGGCGGCAACGAGAGGCCCCGCGACCTGTACGGCAGCGGCGGAGATCGGATTGCTGAACTGGATGCCCAGCGTATACATCGCAAAGAAGCCGCCCATGATCAGGCCGAGCAGGAGGAAGCGGCGGAGGCCGACATCGATCCTGAGCGACCGGATCCCCTCGACCGCTGCCACCATCAGTATCAGGACGACCGTAGCCAGGGCGGCCCGAAGAGCCGACAGGGGGATCAGGTCAAAGTGTGCCAGCATGACTTTGCTGATCGGCACGTTGGCGCCCCAGCTGGCGCCCACAAACACCATCGCCGCGAAGGCGCCGAGGAGATGGCCGCGGTCGCGGGAGGTCATGGCGACGGGCGCCGCGAGCGCGCTGCCCGCATCTGGCGAAGCTGGAGCTGACCGATACCGCCCAGCACGATTACGCCGCCCACGAGTTGCAGCCAGGTCGGCTCATGCCCGAACAGGGCCGCCAGACCGATGGCAAAGACCGGAGCGGAGTTCGCGAACAGCGACGCCACCGGCACGCCGACCAGCGAGACGCCTGTGTTCCAGAGCAGCACGGCGATGGCCACACCGAACACGCCGACCCAGGCGATCATTCCCAGCTCCCCGATCGTCGGAGCACGCGCCGGCCAGGTGATGCCGCCCGCTCCCCAGACCACGAGACAGACGATCGCCAGCAACACGCTGGCCACGGTCGACGTGAGGGCCGAGAGCGCGACCTGCCCACGATCGGAAAGCCATTGCTGGGCGCGGATCGAGTACCAGCTCCAGGAGAGCTGGGCGATCACCAGCAGGCCTTCACCGCCTTCCAATCCATAACCACCGGGTTGGCGGCCGGGCGTACCCATCACGACGATGATTCCGCCCAGCACCACCAGCACCAATGTCGTGAAGAAGCCTTGGGGCGTCGTGGCGCCCAGCATCAACCGCGACAGCAGCGTCGCCCAGATCGGCGCGCACATCAGAACGATGGCCGCGGTGGCTGGATGAGTGTTCGCAACACCGAACGTGTAGAACACGGAAAAGCCGGTCATCGCTGCACCGAGCCGCAGCAGGCGGCTCCAGTTCAGATTACCCGGAGTGGCTGCCGGCGGCGTGCTCAGCAGCACCGCCAGCCATAGAACAGGCAGGCCCAGCAGATAGCGCGCACCCGAGAGCAGCCATATGTCGTAGTGCTGGGCGAGCGTCGCCAGGACGGGGATCATCGATCCCCAAATGAGGGCTGCCAACAGCAGGACAATCGTGGCGCGCCGCAGCGCACCGGCGGACGGGCCCATCGACTGGCCGCGTCAGCTCTGCGTGCGGCGGCGGACCGCCTCGTAGCCGACGCGACAGTCCTTGTAGACGTCGGGCTTCTCGGTCGAGACGCGGGCCTCGATCACCTGACGTTGGGCGAGACACAGATCGAGGATCTCATCGACCAGGGTCTCCTGCAGATTGAAGTGGCGGCTTTGGGCCAGCGCGATGATGCCGTCATGGATAACATCGTAGTTCAATACGTTGGCGATATTGTCCTCGGCTGCTTTCTCCGGCGGCACCAGGAACAGGTCCACGTTCACGACGACCGTCTGCGGCTTGGCCAGCTCGAAATCGTAGATACCGATCGAGACCTGCACGCGCAGGTCGCGGATGAAGATGCGGCGGTCCGAAACGACAGACATGTTCATTTCTTCTTTTTCTTGTCGAAGGCGATGTCGCGCGGCCGTCCGGTCAGATGTTCGCCGCTGTCGACGATCAACGTGTCTCCGGTGAAGCTGGGCGTCGCCATGATGAAACGCAGCGCGCGCACGAGATCGTCGGTCGTGACACCGACCTCGAGCGGGTTGGCGGCATGCTGTTCGGCAAAACGCGCGTCGGTCTGGCTGCCGCTGCGCAGCGTAAGGCCTGGGGCGATGCCGGCCACACGAATCTGCGGTGCGAAGGATTGTGCCAGCAGGGTCGTCAGCCCCTGCAGTCCGACCTTGGATAGCGTGTAGCTCAGGAAGTCGGGATTGAGGTTATAGAGCTTCTGGTCGAGCACATTGACGATCAGGCCCTTCTCGCTGGCCGGCAGCTGCCGCCCCAGCGCCTGCGAGAGCAGCAGCGGCGCGCGCAGGTTGATCGCCATGTGGAGGTCGAAATCGGCCGCCGTGGCCGTCGGCGCCCGGTCGAGCTTGAACAGCGAGGCGTTGTTGACGAGTACGGAGAGGCTGACGCCGGGCACGCGGCACTTCCCGATCAAGGCCTCAGCCTGGCGGGCCGAAGCAAGATCCGCCCGCACCGCCTTGGCCTTGCCGCCCGCAGCTAGGATGGCCTTCACGGTTTCCCGCGCCTCGTCTGCCGACTGGTTGTGGTGGACGAAGACGAAATAGCCGTCGGCCGCCAGCGCCATTGCCAGCGCGCGGCCGATCCGCACTCCCGCCCCCGTGACCAACGCGCCTTTCATCCTGCGACACCCGCCCTTGGTGACTGAAAGAACGGCGGGTTCTAGCATGCGACCATGACTTCGTCCTCGTATGAAACCGTAGACTGCGTTGTGATCGGCGCAGGTGTCGTAGGCCTTGCCGTGGCCCGTGCCCTTGCCCTTGCCGGCCGTGAGGTCATCGTTGTGGAGGCCGCCGAAGGGATCGGCACCGGGACGAGTTCGCGGAACTCCGAAGTCATCCACGCCGGTATCTACTATCCCAAGGGCAGCCTGATGGCCGAGACCTGCGTGGCCGGGCGTCGCCTGCTCTACGCCTACTGCGCCGAGCACGGCGTGCCCCACATCAACTGCGGCAAGCTGATCGTCGCCACCAATGATGAGGAGAGCGCGAAGCTCGCCGAGATCAAGGGGCGAGCCGAGGCCAACGGCGTCGAGGGCATGCGCCAGCTCAGCGCCAGCGAAGCGATGGCCATGGAGCCCAACCTGCACTGCACGGCCGCGCTGCTCTCCTCCAGCACCGGCATTGTCGACAGCCATTCCTACATGCTGGCCCTGCAGGGCGACGCCGAAGAGCGCGGCGCCATGTTCGCCTTCCATAGCCCGGTGATCCAGGGCCGTGTCACGGACGGTGGCATCGAAATCGAGGTGGGCGGCGCCGAGCCGATGAAGCTGCGTTGCGGCCTGATGGTCAATTCGGCCGGGCTCTTCGCTCCTGCCATTGCGAAAAAAATCGTCGGGATGCCATCCAATCACGTCCCCGAGACGTATTACGCCAAAGGAAACTATTTCACCTTGGCTGGCCGCTCGCCCTTCTCGCGCCTGATCTATCCCGTTCCCGTTCCGGGCGGGCTCGGCGTGCACATCACCGTCGACATGGGCGGCCAGGCGAAGTTCGGCCCTGACGTCGAGTGGATCGACGATCTCAACTACACCGTCGATCCCCATCGCGCCGACAAGTTCTATGCCGCGGTTCGCCGCTACTGGCCGGGCCTGAAAGACGGCGCGCTGCAGCCCGGCTATGCCGGCATTCGGCCGAAGATCGTGCCGCAAGGCGCACCGGCGCAGGATTTCGTCGTCCAAGGAGCAGCCGTCCACGGCGTTCCGGGGCTGATCAATCTCTTCGGTATCGAATCGCCCGGTCTGACGGCCTCCCTGGCGTTGGCCGAGCGCGTGCGCACCATCGCGGCCGCATGACCTCGACGCGGCGAGGCCTGCTCTCGGCCTTCGTCGGCCTCCTGGGCGGGTGTTCTCCCGCGGCGCTTCTCAATACGACGGTGTCGCGCGATGGCTACACGCTCGCATCCGACATCCCCTACGGCAGCCACCCTCGCCAGAAGCTCGACGTCTACAAGGCCGAGAAGCCAAGGGCCGACGGCAGAAGCGTCATCTTCTTCTATGGCGGCTCCTGGGATTCCGGCAGCAAGAGCGATTACCTGTTCGTCGGCCAGGCACTGGCCTCGCACGGTGTCACGACGATCATTCCGGATTATCGCGTCTATCCGGAAGTCCTGTATCCGACCTTCATCGAGGACTGCGCCCTGGCCGCGCGGTGGGCCGCGAACGAAGCCTCCGTCGAACGGCTGTTCGTCACCGGCCATTCCGCGGGCGCCTACAACGCCATGATGCTCGCCGCCAACACGCCATACCTTTCGGCTGTCAGCATCGACCGCATAAAGCTCGCCGGCGCCATCGGGATCGCGGGCCCTTACGATTTCCTGCCGCTCACGTCACGTCGCCTGCAGCAAATCTTCGGCGGCCCCGACCGTCGCGAAACCCAGCCCATTTCCTATGCCAAGGCACCGTTGCCACCCGTCCTCCTGCTGCACGGTACCGCCGACACGATCGTAAAGCCCTTCAACAGCGAGCGGCTTGCCGCTGCCTGGCAACGGGCTGGCGGCAGGGCCGAACTCAAACTCTATCCGGGGGTCGACCATATCGCGATCGTGGGCGCCTTCTCGTCGTTCCTGCGCAACCGTGCACCCACCCTCGACGATACGCTGGCCTTCATCGACCGCACCTGATCCGCCCCGCGGAAGACTAATCTGCCATACGGTCGGTGGACTGGCTCTCGCGCCACGGGTTCGCTAATGCTGGACGCAACATACCCAGCGGGGAAACCGGCACGATGATCAAGACGCGCTTCACGGAAATGTTCGGCATCAAGCACCCGATCGTACAGGGTGGCATGCAGTGGGTCGGCCGCGCCGAACTCACCTCGGCAGTCGCCAATGCGGGCGCGCTGGGCTTCCTCACGGGCCTCACTCAGCCCACCCCCGACGATCTGCGCAAGGAGATCAAGCGCTGCCGGGAGATGACGGATCAGCCGTTCGGCGTGAACCTCACCATCCTGCCGACGCTCGTGCCGCGGCCCTATGGCGAGTACATCGACGCCATCATCGATTCCGGCATCAAGATCGTCGAGACCGCCGGCAACAACCCCAAGCCCTTCCTGCCCAAGATGAAGGAAGCCGGCATCAAGGTGATCCACAAATGCACCTCGGTTCGTCATGGCATCTCGGCCGAGAAGGTCGGCGTCGATGCGATCTCGATGGACGGTTTCGAGTGCGCCGGCCATCCCGGTGAGGACGACGTGCCGAACCTCGTGCTGCTGCCGGCAGCGGCCAACGTCATCAAGATCCCGATGATCGCCTCCGGCGGCTTCGCCGATGCGCGCGGCCTTGTGGCCGCACTGGCGCTGGGCTGCGAGGGCGTCAACATGGGCACGCGCTTCATGGCGACCAAGGAAGCGCCGATCCATCAGAACGTGAAGGAGAAGATCGTCTCCTCCGACGAGCGCAACACGGCACTGATCCTGCGCACCATGCGCAACACCAGCCGCGTCTACGGCAACTCCGTCGCCCACAAGGCGATCGAGATGGAAGGCGAAGGCAAGACCATCCAGGAGATCGGGCCGTACGTGGCCGGCGCCAAGGGCAAGGTCGTCTACGAGACGGGCGACCTCGAACACGGCATCTGGTCGGCCGGCACCTGCATGGGCCTGATCAACGACATCCCGACCTGCAAGGAGCTGGTCGAGCGCATCGTCAGCGAAGCCGAAGAGATGATCCGCGGCAAGCTCGCGAAGGCGATCGCAGCCTAGGAAGACGTAGCCGGTGGAGGCACCTTGCGGTGCTTCCACCAGCGCCACGCCAGGCCGAAAAGCGGCGGCAGCAGGCAAAGGCCCGCCGCCATGATGGCGAGCGCGGCGAGGAGGCAGTTCCAGCCTCTCCTGATCCCGGCCACACACTCATAGTCGACAACCATGTAGCCGAGCGTCAGCAGCATGATGGGGCTGGCGAACACGGCGACTGCCCAGAGCTTCCAGGCCGGCGCTTCGACACCCGGCCACCATTGGCAGACATAGGAGCTGACGAAAGCGCCGGCGAGAAGCGCCACGGCGCAGATCAGCCCGGCCTGCGCATCGAGAAACAACGTCCCCGCCGCACCGCCCACAAGGACGGCGCCGACGAGATGGCCCATGACGAAGGGATTGATGCGCAGCATGACCTCATGACGCGATCAGGCGTGCGACCGCTTCCGGATGACTATCCAGCATGCCATGGTTGGCTCCTGCAAGCGCTTCCATACGGGCATTGGGCAGAAGCTTCATCAGGCCACGGCCAATTGCCTGTACGATCTCCGGACTGCGATCGCCATAGGCCACCAGCACCGGACGGTCGAACATCCCGAGTTGCTCGGCCGTCGCTGTATCGTTGAAGCTGCTGCGCACATCTAGCGCGTTACGCGGGGCGTTGGCCTCGAGATAGTCGCGCACCTGTTCGGGCATGCGAATGTAAGCACCCTCTCCGAACCAGTAGTCGATCATCAGGCGTACGACGGCCGGCTCACCCGCGGCCGCACGGCCGGCGTAGTTCTCGAAATGCACCGTCGCAGGATCGAGAGCACTCTTGTCGTTCGTGAGCTGCAGGGCGCGGAAGAACACCGGCTCGAACAAGACCAGGCGCTCGACCGTTCCCGTCGTCGCTTGCAGCGCGGCTTGCAGCGCCACCACGCCCCCATAGGAATGGCCGGCCAATCGGACCGGCCGCCCCCAGCTTTCGGCCAGCCGCGCCACCGCAGCGCCCATCAGCGCTGCGCGGCCGACAGGCTCGTCCGGCACGCCGTCTGACTTGCCGTAACCCGGCAGATCGACAGCCAGCACGCGGAAGCGGTCTCTGAGATGCGGCGCGACCCGGCCCCAGGAGCGGCTGTCTCCCGGCGAGCCATGGACCAGCAGCAGAGGCGGCCCCTCACCCTCCTCGCGATAAGTGAGCTTCTTGCCTTGGGGCAGATCGAGGGTCGGCATCAGCGGGCTCCATTCAGAACCAATATGGTCGACGTGCCGTGGGCCAGCACCTTACCGTCAGCCGCAAGCACGCGCGCTTCCGAAGAGATGATCTGCCGGCCCTGCGCCACCGCCCGTGCTTCGGCACGTACCCGGCCGGCGTCGCGTGTGAGGGGCCGGGAGAAATTGCCCTTGGTTTCAACCGTCGTATACCCCGCCCCTGCCGGCAACAGCGAGTGACCCGCGCAACCGGCAACGCTGTCGATCAAGGTGAGTGCCCAGCCGCCATGCACGGTACCCATGGGATTGAGGAGATGGCGGCCGGGCTCGCCCTCGAAAGCCGCGAAACCATCGCCGACCTCGACGATCCAGAAACTCAACGTTTCGGAAATCGGCGCCTGCGGCAGGCTGCCGTCGATGATGGCCTGCAGAATTTCCCTGCCGGTCTTGCCGGCAATCTGATCGGGCTGCGCCAAACCGTAACGATAGTCGCTCATGGCTATTCCCATGTAGATACAATCTATGTATATACATACTATCATGCCAAGGAAACCGCAATCCCCCAAGACGCTTCGGAGCGACGCGCGCAGCGCCATCGATGCTTGCGCCGGCTGGAACGCCCGCGCCGCCGCCCGGCGCATCACCCAGTTCCTCGAAATGCGGCTGGAAGCGGCGCATGTGTCCTTCGCCCAGTTCGGGCTCATGGCAGAGATCGCCGCAGCGTCGGACGACTCGATTTCCGCCCTTGCCGGGCGCATGGGCCTGGACCAGTCCACCCTCTCCCGCACCCTGCGCACGCTGGAGAACGAGGGACTGGTCGAGATCGCCGTCGCCGAAGCCGACCAGCGCCGCAAGCTCGTGTGGCTGACGGAGAAAGGCGCACGCCGCCTCGAAGCAGCGCTCACGGTCTGGCGCAAGGCCCATGCCGAGCTGGAGCGGTTGCTGTCGGTCGACCTCGTGCGCCGTCTGGCGCTCGAGACCGAGGCCCTGGCGGGGGATCATTGAGATGAAGCCGGATGCCGCGACACTGGACAGCCGCACGGCCTGGATCGTGGCCTGGGCTGCCCTTGCGATCCTCACTCTTTGCTATGGCGCGCCGTTGATCTCGGTGGTGGCGCTGAAGCCCATGGCTGCCGACCTCGATGCGCCGCGCTCCGGTCCCGCCGCTGCCGGCGCGCTGACCTATCTCGGCGCGGCCTTCGGCGGCATCGTCGCAGGCTGGCTCGCGGGACGCCTCGGCATTCGCCGCATTGTCGTGTTTGGCGCCGCCATGATGGCGGCTGGTCTTGTTGTCTCGGCCTCCGGCGGCCTCTTTCATCTCTATGCCGGTCACGGCGTGCTGATGGGTCTGTTCGGCACATCGTGCATGTTCTCGCCGCTCATCACCTATGTGAGCCGCTGGTTCGAACGACGGCGCGGGGCGGCCGTGGCGCTGATTTCGTCAGGACAGTCGGTCGCCGGCGCCGTCTGGCCGCCGCTCCTGCAGTACGGCATCGACGAGGTGGGTTGGCGCTGGACGATGATCCTGTTCGCGATACTCGTCGTCGTGGCCGTCGTGGGCCTCACCATCGCTTTTCTGCAGGCCCCACCCGACGCCTCCAGCGCGAGTGGCGCTTCCGGCGGCAGCCAGCGCAGCATGGCAAGCCTCGGCCTGTCACCCAATCTCGTCATGATCCTGCTCATGGTCGCGGTCTTCTGCTGCTGCGTGCCGATGGCGGTGCCGATGCAGCACATCGTGGCCTTCTGCAGCGACCTGGGATTTGCCTCGCAGTACAGCGCGGCAATGCTCTCGGTCCTGCTGGGCAGCGCTTTCCTCGCACGCCAGTTCTGGGGCTGGCTCGCCGACCGGATCGGCGGCATCCAGACCTTGCTCTGGAGTTCGCTTGCCCAGGCCACCGCCCTGGTCGGCTTCCTGCTCACCAAGGATCAGGCCGCGCTCTTTACGATATCGGCTGCCTTCGGCTTCGGCCTCTCGGGCCTCCTGCCCGCCTACGTCATCGCCGTGCGCGAATACTATTCCATCGAGGAAGCGAACTGGCGCATTCCGACGGTGCTGTTCGCCGGGCTGCTGGGCATGGCGGCCGGCGGCTGGGGCGCCGGCCTCCTCTACGATCATTTCGGCGACTACATGCCGGCCTTCTCGGTCGGCATGGCCTTCAACATCCTGAACGTCGCCGTGCTCTTCTTCCTGGTCCTGCGCCAATGCGGTCCGCGCCGGTTCGTCCTTACACCAGGTTGATGCGGCAGCCGCAGACCTCGACCTGCGCGGGCCCGTGCTTGCGGCCGCGCTTCTCCGCCGCCGCCAGCACGCGCTCACGGTCGACCACGCTGACATCGTAGGCCGAGACACCCGGCCCGCGGCCATCGACCGCTGGCACAAAGCGGATCTGCGAACCATCGAGCCTGATGATGTTGTCCTTGGCTGGACGATTCAGGATCTTCGACCAGGTTTCCGCGGCTTTATCCGGATCGTCGTGCTGGATCTCGACGCCGGCCAGGCCATTGGTCACATCCGAACGCGCATGCTTCAGCCAATCCTTCTCGGCTGGCGGCCACCACAGCGCCGGATCGGTGCCCTTGGGCGCGAACGTCGTGTCGAGCGACAGCAGCACGCCCGACGTGTCCGACGGGTGGAAGTGCGTGTACTGATATTCGGGCAAATCCTTCTGCGCGACCGCGCGGATGCCGAGGCCGGTGACGCGCTGGCGTTCGGCTGCCGCGTCGGGGACCTGAAGGATCACCATGTAACCGCCATCGCCCTTGCGGCGGTCGATATAGCGGCCGGCGGACGTGCCTTCCTGAAAAGGCGTTACGATCTCGAGGAAGTCGTGCCCGATGGGACAGACGACGTTCACCAGACCCCACTTGGCCACGCCGGGGTCTCGGTAGGCGACTTCGATCCCGAGAATGTCGCACAGCTCCTCGCGCGAGCTTTCGAGGTCCTTGCAGACGAAAACGCACTGCCTCAGTCTCATCGCTTCGCTCCCATTTCCTGTCGGTTGCCGCTATCGTAGAGCCATGCGGACCGTGTGGACCATGGGCTTCGTGGCAGCGGCCGCCCTCTCCTTTTGCCTGCCGGATTTTATCGTCTTCCGCTTCACGCAGGCCGTGATCTGGTCGATCGCGCTCGTGGGCCTCGTGATGCTGTGCGGCGTGAGCGGCCAGTTCTCCTTCGCCCAGGCCGCCCTCTTCGGCATCGGCGGCTATGGCGCCGCAATCCTCGGCACCCATACGCCGCTTTCGACCTATTGGGGCATGGCCTTGGCGCCCGTGCTGGGATTCGTTGCGGGCTACGGCCTCGGCCGTGTCGCCGGACCGCACAACCTATGGACACAGGCGCTGGTCACTTATGCGTTTGCCATTGCCTTCCCGCAGCTCCTGCGCTGGCGACCGATCGAGCAGTGGACCGGTGGCGTGCAGGGCCTCTATCTCGATTTTCCGACACCGCCGCTGGATGCCCTGAGCAACGACCGTTGGGCCTTCTTGATGGCGCTGTCGTTGCTCGCCGTGGGCCTCTGGCTTGCCCACAACCTGATCGGCAGCCGTGCCGGGCGCGCGATGAAAGCCGCGCGCGACCAGGATCTCGCGGCCGCAGCGCAGGGGATCAAAGTCGGCCAAGTGCGGGCCATGGCCTCCGGAATCGCCGGCGCCTATCTTGCCCTCGCGGGCTGCCTCTCGGCTTATCAATTCGGGTTCGTAGGGCCGGCGACCTACAGCTTCGCGCTCTCGGTCCAGATGCTGTTCGGCCTGGTCGTCGGCGGCATGTATTCGCTCGGCGGCGCGATCCTAGGCGGTCTCTTCCTGCAGTTCTTCCCCGACGTCACGGCCGGACTGGGCAAGGGACTGTCGGCGCTGCTCTATGCCGTGCTGTTGATCGCCGCGATGGTGGCGATGCCGGACGGCGTGGCGGGCGCTTTGTCCCGCCTCGCCGCCCGAATCAGGCTCAGACGCCCTTGAAGACCGGCGCGCGCTTCTCGACGAAAGCGCGGGCGGCTTCCTTGTGGTCCTCGGTCTCGCCGGTGCGGATCATGCGCGCGGCTTCGCTGTCGAGCGCCTCGGAGAGCGAGCCCTCTTCCGCCACCTTCATGTTCTTCTTCACATGCCACCACGCGACGCGCGGGCCGGCGGCGAGCTTCTTGGCGAAGGCCATGGTCTCGCTGTCGAGATTGGCGTCGTCGACAATGCGGTTGGCGAGGCCCAGCTTCTCGATCTGCTCGGCGTTGAGGATTTCCGCCGTGAAGTAGAGCTCACGCGCCTTGGCCGTGCCGACCAACTTGTGCAGGAAGTAGTGCGAACCGAAATCGCCCGAGAAGCCGACCTTGGCGAAGGCCGTGGTCATGCGTGCGCTCTTGCCGGCAAAGCGCATGTCGGCGGCGAGCGCCAGCGACAGGCCGGCGCCGGCGGCGACGCCGTTCACCATGGCAATCGTCGGCTTGCCCATTTCGTGCAGCAGTTCGGAGACGCGCATGCGGATGCGGATGTCGTGCACCTTGTCTTCGTAGGTCTTGTCCTGGTCGCGGCCAGCCGCCATCGACTTCACATCGCCGCCGGCACAGAAGGCCTTGTCGCCGGCGCCGCGCACCACCACGCAGCCGATGGCGCGGGTGCCCGCCGCCTCGTTCAGCGCATCGTCGAGCGCGCTCATCATGTCGCGGCTCAGCGCGTTCATGGCGTCCGGCCGGTTGAGCACGATTTTCATGACGCCGTCTTCGACGGTTTTGATCAGGTGAGACATCGACTTCCTCCGAGATTGCGATTCGCTGGGGTTGCGGCGAATGTTTCCCAAACTAACGAGTCGCGCAACGACATTCCGTCTTGCTTGGCGGAACCGCATCCGAGGAGCGTTCGAACCATGAAATACGAGACCCTGCTGACCGATCTCGCAGATGGCGTGATGACGGTGACTCTCAATCGTCCCGATAAGTTGAATGCATTCTCCACGACCATGAGCAGGGAACTCATCGACTTCTTCCAGAGCGTGAATGCGATGGACGAGGTGCGCGCCATCGTCGTGACCGGCGCCGGCCGCGCCTTCTGCGCCGGCGCGGACATCTCCGGCGGCACGGATGCCTTCAAGGTCTGGAACGATGGCAATGCGCCACAGAAGCGCGAGGCCAGCGATTCGATCACCCTTGCGATCTTCAACTGCCTGAAGCCGATCGTGGCCGCGATCAACGGCGCGGCTGTGGGCGTCGGCATCACCATGTGCCTGCCCATGGACATCCGCCTGATGTCGAGCGCCGCCCGTATCGGCTTCGTCTTCAACAAGCGCGGCATGGCCATGGAAGCCGGAAGCTGCTGGTTCCTGCCGCGCCTGGTCGGCATGCAGCAGGCGCAGGAATGGGTGATGACCGCCGAATTGTTCGGCGCAGAGGAGGCTCTGAAAGGCGGCCTCGTTCGCTCCGTTCATGCGCCCGACGACCTGCTGCCGGCTGCACAGGCATTGGCGCGGAAGTTCGCGGCCGGCACCTCCTCCGCCGTCGCCGCGGCGGTGAACCGCCGCCTTATGTGGAGCATGTGGGGCGCACAGGATCCGCTCGACGCCGTGACGCTCGACCTGCAGTGCGTCGGCCATCTCGCGGCCGGCGCCGACGCACAGGAAGGCATCAAGTCCTTCTTCGAGAAGCGGGCGCCAGCCTTCCCCCTCAAGCCGTCGAAGGATATGCCGCCCTTCGGACCGTGGGCTCAGGCCACCGGCGGCAACAAGTAGATACCGGGTTCGGCCGACAGGTTCTGTTTGATCCGCCGGCTGACATCGTCGGCCAGGATCTCCGACTTGCCGTCCTCGAGGGCAGCCAGAACCTGCTTCACGACATCGTCGGGCTGCGCCTTCGGCGCAGTCACGCTGCGCACCATGTCGGTGTCCATGAAGCCGACATGCAGAGACAGGACTTCCGTGCCCTGCCCGCGCAGCTCGTTGCGCAGGCCGTTGCTCAACGACCATGCCGCCGCCTTGCTGGCCGAATAGCTCGAACTGGTCGACAGGCTGACCCAGCTCAGCACCGATAGGACATTGACGATTGCGCCACCGCCGTTCTTGGCCAGGACGGGTGCAAAGGCACGGGCGGTGAGCAGCGGACCGAAGAAGTTGGTCTCGAATTCAGCACGCGTCGCGTCAAGTCCGTCCGGCGTCAGAAATCCGGAGCCACGAATGATGCCCGCGTTGTTGATCAGCAGATTGACGTCTCCCAGCTCGCGCGCAGCAGCCTCGACCTGTTCGGCTTGAGTGACGTCCAGGCGGACCGGCTGCACGCCGGCCTGCTTCACCGACGCCGGGTCGCGCGCGGCGGCATAGACCTTGCGCGCTCCCCCGGCCAGCAGCGCCTTGGTGAAGGCAAGGCCGAGGCCGCGATTGGCACCGGTCACGAGGGCAACGGAGTCCTTGATCTTCATAGCTAGTCCTTCCAAAGGTCAAGATGACCGGTCGTCTTGAAACTAGGAATGGAAACGCCGGCGTTAAAGTGAGCTTTCCTCCGTCAGGTAAGAATTTTGTTGAAGGTGACCGACAGGAAGGCGTCAAGGGCTGCCGGGTCCTTCTCGACCTTGGAGCGCATCACGGCCCCTTCCCAGGCATTGAGCAGAAAGTTCGCGAGCGTCTCGGCGGGAATGTCCCTGGAGACGTCCCCGGCCTTCTGGGCTTCGGCGATCACCTGCGCTATCGCCTTCGTCCAATCATCGAAAGCCGCCTCCAGTGCAGCCCGGATGGCGGGGCTTTGCGCCGAGAGTTCGGTGCCGAAGTTGCCGAGCAGACATCCCCGGCTGAAGCCGGTCGCCGGCCCCAACTGGTTCAGGGCTTTGAAGTAAGTCCGCAGGCGGGTGAGCGGCGGGCCCGAGCCCTCCATCAAAGGCTCCCGGCGCCCCGCCCCGTTGGCCGCGTACCGCTCGACGACCTCGACGCCCAGCGCGTCCTTGCTCTCGAAATGATTGTAGAACGAGCCCTTGGGCACCTTGGCGGCGTCAGTAATGTCCTGCACGCCGGTTCCGTTGAAACCGCGCTTGTGCAGAGCCTCAAGCCCGGCGGTGAGCAGCTTTTCGCGGACGTCGGTCCTCGCCATGCCTTTCTATATGACCGGTCGTCTCGACCATTCAAGGGGACAGAGCCTGGACAAGCGCGCGGGCGATGGCTGCCGGCGACTTGCGGCCCGGCCGATACCAGGTCGGCGTCCAGTTGAGCGCCCCCAAAAGCTGTAGGCGCCATAAGGTCCGATCCGTGCCCGGCGGCAATGGCAATACCGCCACGAGTTCGACGAAGCGCCGTTCGTAGCCATCGCGCATGGCGATCAGGCGCCGGCGCAGGCGGGCATCGAGGCGGCGGAGGTCGGCCGTCATGACCGCCGCGTGGGCCGAGTCCGACAGCAACGACTGCAGGTGCGCCACGCAGGCCGCTTCCAGTCGCGCCCACGGCGTATCGGCTTTCGTCACGGCAGCATCGACCGCGGCGGAAATCTCGGCCACACCCTCCTCGTAGACAGCGGCGATCAGGTCGTTCTTGGAGGGGAAGTGATAGTACATCGACCCCGCCAGCATGCCGGCCTCGCCAGCGATGTCGCGCATCGATGTGGCGTCGAAGCCTCCACGCGCAAAAAGACGAGCCGACACCGCCATCAGGGTTTCACGGGACATGGCCTATCCTATCAAACAAACACTTGTTTGGTAAATTGTGCAGCGTTAGCCTCGCGGCATGGCCTACGTTTTCGACCTCGGCAATCCCGCGACCAACGCCAACCCGTTCCCCGAGTTCGCGCGATTGCGCGCCGAGGATCCGGTGCACTGGTCCCCGGCGATGAAAGCCTGGATCGTCACGCGCTATGACGATGTGAAGCAGGTGGCGCTGAACAACCGCCACATCTCCGCCGACCGGCTGACGCCCTTCTTCAAGACCAACGCCGAATACCAGCGCGGCTCGATCGAGAGCCTGGTGCGGTATCTGAATCACTGGATGGTGTTCCGCGATCCGCCGGATCACACGCGGCTGCGGCGCCTGTTCAACAAGGCTTTCACGCCAACGGCGGTGTCCAATCTCCGGCCGAATATCGAGGACATCGTCGCGCACCTGATCGACGGCATGGAGGCCAAGGCCACCCGCGGCGAGACGGTCGATTACATCGCCGACTTCGCCTATCCCCTGCCCGCCTCGGTGATCATGGATCTGCTGGGCGTGCCGCGCGCCGACCTGGAGCGCGTGAAGGTCTGGTCCGACGACATCGCACTGTTCATCGGCACTGCCCAGGTCGCCGGCAACAAGTACCTGCGCGCCGAAGCCGGTGCCAAAGCGATGTCCGACTACTTTCGCAGTCTGGTCGAGGATCGCACGGCGCGGCCCGCCGAGGACATGATCAGCCATCTCGTGCTGGCACGCGACGACCGCGACGCGCTCTCCACCGACGAGATCATCGGCACCTGCATTCTGCTGCTTTTTGCCGGCCATGAGACCACGACGAATCTCATCGGCAACGGCTTCCTCTATTCGATGAAGCACCGCGAGCAATGGGAGCGGCTGGTCTCTGATCCTGCATTGGCCGAGAGTGCGGTCGAGGAATTCCTGCGCTACGACGGACCGTCGGGCGCCATGGCCCGCGTCGCGGCGGCGGACATCGACATGCGCGGCAAGACGATCCGCGAGGGTCAACGCGTTTTCGCCTTCATGAATTCGGCCAATCGCGACCCCGAGGCCTTCGACGATCCCGAGCGCTTCGATATCGGCCGGCCGCAAAACCCGCACATGACCTTCGGCCACGGCATCCACTTCTGCCTCGGTGCTCCGCTTGCACGCCTGGAAGCGCAGATTGCGGCAATCCGCCTTGCGGAGCGGCTGCCGCGCATCAGACTATGCAGCGGCGAGCCGGAGTGGCACGATTCGCTGATCCTGCGCGGCGTGAAGGCGCTGCCGGTTCAGCTCTCTTAAAGGAGAATTATGCGGGCGATGATTTGCCGCCAATGGGGCGGCCCCGAAGATTTGCGTCTGGAAGAGGTCAAGTCGCAGCCGCTCAAGGCGGGCCAGGTCCGGATCAAGATCCAGGCCGCTGGCGTCAGTTTCGCCACGACGCTGGTCATTGCCGGCAAGTATCAGCGCAGGCCGCCCTTCCCCTTCGCACCAGGCACCGAGGCCGCGGGCATCGTCACCGAGGTCGATCCCGCGTGCCGGCGCGTGAAGGTGGGCGACGAGGTCGTGGCCGTCCTCGACTGGGGTGGATTGGCCGAGGAAACGGTCGCGCACGAGGTCAACGTCTTTCCCAAGCCGAAGAATTTAAGCTTCGTCGAGGCGATCCAGCTTGCCATCTCCTATCCGACCTCGGCCGGCGCCCTGACCTGGCCCGAGGCGCTCGACGTACGCAGCGGCCACACGCTGCTGGTGCATGCCGCCGCGGGCGGCGTCGGCATGGCGGCCGTCGAGATCGGCAAGATCCTGGGTGCGACGGTCATCGCCACGGCCGGCGGTTCGCGCAAGACCGAGTTCGCCAAAGCGCATGGCGCCGATCATGTGATCGACTACAGCGCCACCGACTTCCGTGAGGAAGTGCTGAAGCTCACCGGCGGTCGTGGCGTCGACCGCGTCTACGATCCGGTTGGCGGCGATGTCTTCACCCAGTCCCTGCGGTGCATGGCGGTCGGCGGCCGTATCTGCCCCATCGGTTTCGCCAGCGGCACGATCCCGCAGGTTCCCGCCAACATCCTGCTGGTGAAGACCATCGCCGTGACGGGCTTCAACTACGGCTACTATGTCGGCTGGAGCCCGCACGATGCACGTTTCGAGGAAGCGGACCGCACCTTCGCGCTGATGGAGCGCATTCGCGGCTGGTGCGAGCAGGGTCTTTGCCGCCCGCACGTCGACCGGACGTACCAGCTCGGCGAGGCCCCAAAGGCAATGCAGGCGCTCCTGGAACGCTCGGTAACGGGCCGCGTGGCCGTCGTCATGGGAGCCTGACACGAGGGCCTGAAACCAGAGCGACGACGAGATCCGAAAATCGCGAGCGCTCTCGTCACGCGCGTGGGAGGGTGTCGTTACAGAATCATCCCTCCTGTTCGAGAGGCTCGCGATGACCCTGCTGCTCAATATCGATGTGCCCGATGTCGAGTCGGGCGTGCGTTTCTATACGGCGGCCTTCGGTCTGAAGGTCGGCCGGCGATTCGGGGCTGACTTCATCGAGCTTCTTGGATGGCCCGCGACGGTTTACCTCCTGACGAAGAAGGCCGGCACTGTCGGCGCCGGCGGCGATCTGCGCCGCTATGAGCGGCACTGGACACCGGTTCATGCCGACATCGTCGTGGACGATGTGGATGCGGCCGTCGAGCGGGCGGTGGGTGCCGGCGCGAAGCTCGAAGCTCCAGCCAAGGATACTCCATACGGAAGGATCGCCATGCTCGCCGATCCGTTCGGCCACGGCTTCTGCCTGCTCCAGTTCAGCGAGCGAGGCTACGACGCGTTGCTCACAAGCTGAGCAGGTTTCCGTAGTTGGCGATCTTGGTGTGAACGCCGGCGGATCGCAGGCATCGCCAGAGACTCGCCTGATTGGCTGAAATCACCGGCCGGCCCAGATCCTGTTCGAGCGCGTCCAGGATGGCGACGCAGCGGAAGCCTGTGCCGGCGATCAGGATGCCGTCTGCGTTCGACGGACAACCGGCCCGGATCTGCGCGTAGAGCGGCTCGACCTCCTGCTCGAAGCCCATGCCGTGGCCGTAAAGCTCCGATGGCGGCAGGTCCCGCCACTTCCGGCCCGGGTCGTAGCGAAGATGCCCGGCCGGTTCGAATCCATGATCGGCGTAGTAGCGAACGCCTGCAGCCACCAGTTCGTCGTTGAACCAGGGCGGCAGGACCAGGAACGGCCGCTTCACTCTGGAAGCCTTGAGGGCAGCCTGCGTGTCCAGACCGTTCGTGGTGACGAACACGCCGGAACCTACCAGGCCGGAGAGACTGGCGACGGTGGCCTCGTCCCAACCCTTGCCGCCCAGGATGCTGCTCGAACTATGCCCGACCGTAACCGCCGAAAGCCGCATCGCCGCGAACTGCCGGCAGCCCCGGCTCAGGTCTTCCTCGAGGTCGACGGCTTTGCGGTCCTCTCGCCAACGCGCCCAAGGGGCACGCGCCGTTACACGAGCCGCGTGCACCGACACGCCGGGTGGGGCCATCGCCCACCATTCGGCTTCGGGAATGGCCTCGTTGCCGACGATGAACACGCCGATGCGGGCTCGCCAGCCCCAATTGTCATTAGCCACGGAACGAAAGCCTTCGAGGAGGAGTGACGACTACTTCTTGGTCAGCGGGCCTTCGAACTTGCAGTAGCCGTCGAGCTTGATCTTGGAGTCGCCGTCCTTGATCTGGCCGATAACGTCCATCATGCCGCCGCCGCCGACCATCGCCGCAGTCTTGATGGCGCCGTTCTTGCCGAGCGTCGTCTCGAACGACCGTTCCGGCCGGCCTTCCTGCTGGAACTTGCCTTTGACGCTGTCGCCATCGACGGTGACATTGATCGTCATTTTGTAGGTCGGACACTTCGAGCTGCCGGGTACGTTCACGCCGACGCCGGTCCAAGTGTACTGAGCCGGCTCGGCCTGGGCGGCGCCGGCCACCAGAAGAAGCGCTACGGTTCCTGCAATTACCCTGAGCATCGTCATCTCCGGCTAGAAAAATTCCCTGATGGCCTTGAGCACGACCGCGGGTCGTTCTTGTCCGACGGCGTGGCCTGCCTTGGCAATCCTAACCAATCTCGATTTGGAAATCGCCCTTTTGAAGGCATCACCATAGACCGGCGGGATCAGGACGTCCTCCCTCCCCCAGACGATCAGGGTCTTGGCGGTAATGCGATAGAGCCTCTGGGCGAGACCGCGGTCGGGGATCGGGAACAGGATCTTGCCCGCCATGCCGAGCCGCCGGGCGTTCATGACCAGGAATTCCTTGAGGAACTCCGGATCCTCCATGTTGACGCCCGATGTCAGCAGTTTCTGGCCCGCCTCTCTGTCATGAAACAGCAATCCCGGCAGTTCGTAGGGCAGCTTGGAGAAGATGTCCGCGATCGGGTGATCGTCGAGCCAGAGGCCGGCAGGTGCCAGCAGGCAGAGCTTGGCGATTTCCGTATGGGCAATCGCCGCCATTTCCGCCGCGATCATGCCACCCATCGAATGGCCGACCACGATCGGCTTCTTGAGCTTGAGCGCCTCCAGCACATCGAGGGCGTGCAGGGTGACGTCGAGCATGTCACGCACCCCGTCTTCGCCCGTCGATTGGCCGTAGCCCGGCAGCAACGGCGCCACGACGCGATATTTGCTCGCGAGAGCGGCGAGAAGCGGATCGTTCGGCATATGGCCGCCTGCGCCGTGGAGATAGAGCAGATCCTTGCCTTTACCGGCCTCGACGACCTGGAGACGCGCACCCGAAGGTTTGAGCGTGAGAAAACGCGACTTCATTCGGCAGCCACCTTCAGCGAAACGCGCTCGTTCATGGGATGGACCCAGAAGCGGTCGTCGTGGTTGTTCCAGTCCGGCCACAGGTTGCGCAGGTGCGGCATCACCTTCTCGGCGAACAGCTTCGTGGAATGCCGAACCTTGTCGTCGGGCATGTCGCCGATATGCATCAGGCAGAAGACATTGCCGACGCGCAGGCTCTTGATCAGCTCTTCCATCTGCTGGCGCACTGTCTCGGGTGAGCCGGCGATGATGTAGCGGCCGTCGACCAGATCCTTCCAGGTCATGTTGGGATAATCGCGCGCCGCAGCCTGCGTGAACTGCGACAGGGCGCCGGTCTGGATGGTCTTGATGGTGCGATAGCCCGGCGCATCGGCGAAGCCCGGATAGACGTGCAGGCAGCGATTGTAGAAATAGTTCACGTGCGGGCCGTAGAGCCGCTCCGCCTCGGCGTCTGTATCGGCGACGCAGATCACCTGGGCGAAGCCTGCGCGATAGGGCGATTCGTCGGTTTTCCGCTCCGCTACCCGCTTCCAGTACCCTTCCATCAGCAGCTTGGCGCGCAGATAGCCCGAGTAGCTCAGGTAGGAATACGAGTAGGTGTTATCGAGACAGAAATCGTACGTCTCCACCGAACCGCCGCCGGGAATGAAGATCGGCGGCGCCGGACGCTGGATGGGCTTGGGCCAGCAATTGACGTAGCGCAGCTTGGTGTAGCGGCCGTTGAAGGCGAACGGCTCATCGGCCGCCCAGGCCTTGCGAATGAGATCGTGCGCTTCGGCATACTTCTCGCGGGTCAGCGCGGGGATCGTCCCGTAGGCGTAGTTGGTGTCCATCGACGTACCGACCGGAAAGCCGGCGACAAGGCGGCCACCCGATAGCACGTCGAGCATCGCAAACTCCTCCGCCACGCGCAGCGGCGGATTGTAGAGCGCGATCGAATTGCCGAGTACCACCAGCGCCGCCTTCGACGTGCGGCGCGTCAACGTGGCCGCCATGATGTTGGGCGACGGCATCAGCCCATAGGCATTGGCGTGATGCTCGTTCACGCCGATGCCGTCGAAGCCCACGCTCTCGGCGAATTCGAGCTGGTCGAGATACTGATGATAGATGCCGTGGCCGCGCTCGGGCTCGTACATCTTGCTCGGCAGATCGACCCAGACCGACCGGTGTTTCTCCCGGAAGTCGTCCGGCATGTGCGGCCAGGGCATCAAATGGAACCAGGTAAACTTCATGGTCAGCGCCCCTTGAACTGTGGTTCGCGCTTTTCGAGGAAAGCCTTGATGCCCTCCTTCATGTCCTCCGTCTGCATCAACGGCAGGAGCTGCAGGAAGACATGATGAACGTGCTCGTTGAAGGGTTCGTTCCAGGCCATGCGCATCATGCGCTTCGCGGCCTGGATCGCGAGCGGTGCATTGGCCGCAATCTCCAGGGCCAGCCCGCGCGCCGCACCCATGACATCCGCATCGGGCACGACCTTGTTCACCAGGCCGATCTCCAGAGATTGGTCGGCACTCAATGTGCGGCCGGTGAAGATCAGTTCGGAGGCCTTCGCCCATCCCAGCATGCGCGGCAGGTACCAGGTGCCGCCCGATTCCGGCAGGACGCCGCGTTTGGCATAGGATGCCGCGAGCTTGGCCGATTGAGCCATCACCCGGATGTCCGCGCCCAGCGCCAGATCGAGGCCGTAGCCGGCCGCCGATCCGTTCAACGCGGCGATCACGGGCTTGTCCATGGCGTGCAGGACCGGTGGCGGCGTATTGCGCAGGTCGATGTTGGTCGGCGTGGCGCCCGAGCCGACGCTCAGATTATCGGTGCCCTTGCTCTGCGCCTCGAGATTCAGGCCGGCGCAGAACGCGCGGCCGGTGCCGGTCAGAATGACGACACGGACGGCACGGTCCTCGTTGGCCTTCACCAGAGCATCGGTGAGCTGCTTCAGCATCGGCCCGGAAATCGTATTCATGCGCTGCGGCGCATTGAGCGTGATCGTGGCAATGGCGTCGTCGACGCCGTAGAGCAGTTCCTCCGGCATTACCGAAGTTGTGGGCTGGGCCGCAAACTGGCTCATGTTTCCTCCATCCGTCGAATGCCGCTATGGTGACGCAGGAGATTTGAACGCGCCATGCAAAACCGTTTCATCGACCTTTACAGCGACACGAAGACCAAGCCATCGGCCGGCATGCGAAAGGCCATGGCCGACGCGGAGGTCGGCGACGAGCAGAAGCTGGAAGACCCCACCGTCAACCGGTTGCGCGAGCGCATCTGCGAACTGCTCGGCAAGGAGGATGCGGTCTTCCTGCCGAGTGGCACCATGGCGAACCAGATCGCCATCCGCGTCCACTGCCGGCCGGGCGACGAAGTCATCACCGACAGGACCGCACACATCATTACGTCCGAGGGCGGCGGTCCGGCCGCCAATGCCAGCGTGATGATCCGCCCGCTCGACGGTCCCAAGGGCGTATTCACCGGCGAGCAGGTGAAAGCCGCTATCCGGGACCCCAACAGCCGCTACGTCGCGCGCCAGCGTCTGGTGTCGATCGAGAACACCTCGAATGGTGGATTCGGCACGGTATGGCCGCTCGCGACCATGCAGGGCGTGACCAAGGTGGCGCGCGAAGCGGGCCTCAGCCTGCACATGGACGGCGCCCGTCTGGCGAACGCCTGCGTGAAGTCGGGCACCAAGGCCCAGGACTATGCCGCCTGTGTGGACTCGCTGTGGCTCGACTACACCAAGGGGCTGGGTGCGCCGGTGGGCGCCACGCTCGCCGGCTCCAAGGACTTCATCAAGGAGTCGTGGCGCCACAAGCAGATGATGGGCGGCTCGATGCGCCAGTCCGGCGTGATCGCCGCGGCAGCGCTCTATGCGCTCGATCACAACTGGGATCGCCTCGCCGAGGACCATGACAATGCCCGGTATCTCTCCGAAGGCATCGCCAACATCAAGGGCCTCGAGATCGAAGTGCCGCGCATGGAGACCAACCTCGTCTTCTTCGAGGTGACCAAGCCCGGCTGGACGGCGGCGAAGCTGGTCGACGCCTGCAAGGAGCGTGGCGTGGGGATCGGCGCCAACACCGGCACCCGCATCCGCGCCGTCACCCACCTCGACGTCAACCGCGCTGACATCGACACCGCTCTCAAGGTGATCAGCGACGCCCTGGCGGCTTAGTGCGCGTCTTTCTTCTCGGAGCTACGGGAACGATCGGCCAGGCTGTGCTCCGCGCCCTCATTGCCCGCGGGCATGAGGTCGTGGCGCTGGCCCGCTCCGAAGCCTCCGCCGGGAAGATCGCGCAGCTCGGTGGTGCCGTGGTCCGGGGCGACATCGGCACTCCCGGGCAATGGTTGCCGGGCTTGCCGGACGTCGACGGCGTGATCCAGATGGCCTGCGACTTCGACAGCGCGATGGGCGAGACGGAGCGACACCTGCTCGACGGCCTGCTGCCACGGCTCGCTGCCAGCCGTCGAAAGGTGCGCTTCATCTACACGGGCGGATGTTGGCTGTTCGGATCGACCGGCGACAACGTGGCGACCGAGGACAGCGCTTTATCGCCTCTCCCCGCTTTTGCCTGGATGGTGCCTCACCTGCAGCGTGTTCTTGAGAGCAGAGACATCGACGGCATCGTCATCCATCCAGCGATGGTCTATGGCGGCGACGGCGGTGTGTTCCGACGCTTCGAGCAAGATGCCCGCGAATGCCGAGCGATTCGCGTGGTCGGCAGCGAGGCTGTGCGTTGGCCACTCGTCCATTGCGACGATCTCGCCGACCTCTATGCCCTTGCGCTCGAGCGCGCCGCACCGCAGTCGACCTATCTCGGGGTTGCCACGGAAGGCGTTCCCGTCGGCAAGATTGCCCGAGCGGTAGCGCACCGCGTGGGCGTTGCCGTTCCAGTCATCGATATCGTTTCGGAAGATGCTGCAGCCCAAGAACTCGGCGAATGGGCGCGCGGCTATGTCTGCGACCAGCGTCTGAGCGGCGCCAAAGCCCGGAAGGAACTCGGCTGGGCGCCTATACATCTCGATCCAACGCGCGACGTCATGGAGCTTTGCGCATGAATGCCCCTTCCCTGCTCGGCCAGCCGATCACCCGTCGCGAGGACCAACGGTTCCTGACCGGCCGCGGGCGCTATGCCGACAATACGGCACCTGCCGACGCGTTGGCGGTGTTGTTCGTGCGTTCGCCACATGCCCATGCGCGTATCGCCGGGATCGACAAGACGGCGGCGCTCGACTTGCCCGGTGTCGTGGCCATCTTCACGGCGGACGATCTCGTCGCCGACGGCGTAGGGCATCTGCCCGCCATCAGCGAGATCAAGGACCAGGCCGGCAACCGCCATCGCGAACCGACGCATCTCCCGATGCCGGCCGGCAAGGTGCGGCACGTCGGCGACATCGTGGCCATGATCGCGGCCTCTACGATCGACCAGGCGCGCGATGCCGCCGAAGCGCTCGCCATCGACTACGAGGAACTGCCGGCCATCGTGACGGCAGCGCAGGCGCTCGCCGAAGGGGCGGCTCTGGTGCACGACGATGTGCCTGGAAATCTCATGTGCCGCTGGGGCAAGGGCGACGCTGCGGCGACGGATGCCGCTTTCGCACGTGCGGCTCATGTCTCGACGCTCTCCATCCGCTCGCCACGCCAGATCGTCCATTACATGGAAACGCGTGCGGCCTGGTCGGCCTACGACGCGCCGGACGATCTCGTCACCGTCACCTTCTCCTCACAAGGTGTACAGATCCCGCACCGGCTGATGTGCGAGCGCGTGCTCAACGTCGCCAAGGACAAGCTCCGGCTGGTCACTGAAGACGTTGGCGGCGGCTTCGGTCCGAAGTATCCGATCTACGCCGAGTCGACCCTGATCGCCTGGGCGACGCGCAAGCTGCGCCGCGGCCTGCGCTGGACCTGCGAGCGCACCGAGCTCGCCCTGGCGGACAGTCATGCCCGCGATCTGGTGGCGACGGCTGAGCTCGCGCTCGACCAGGAGGGCCGCTTCCTCGGCGTTCGGGTGACGGCTCAGGCCAACTACGGCGCCTATGTCTCGATGTTCGCGCCGAGCATTCCGACCACGGGTCTCGCCAAAGTCATTTCCGGCCTCTATCGCATTCCCGCAATCCGCATCGACTTCGATTGCGCCTTCACCAACACCGTGCCGGTCGACGCCATCCGCGGCGCCGGCAAGCCCGAGGCGCTGTTCCTACTCGAACGTCTCGTCGATCTGGCCGCGCACGAGACAGGCCGCACGCCGGCAGCACTGCGTCGTCTCAACCTGCTGCGGCTCGACGAGATGCCCTATGCGGCGGCCAGCGGTTACACCTACGACGCGGCCGATTGCCTGCGGCTGTTCGATACGGCGCTCTCGGCAGCCGACGAGTCGGGCTTCGCGGCACGCCGCACGGCGAGCGAGGCGGCCGGCAAGCGGCGCGGCCTTGGCTTCTCCTGTCATCTGCATGGCACCGGCGGCATTGCCGACGAGCATGTCGTAGTCCAGGTCGAACCCGACCGGTTGATCGCGCGGGTCGGCACGCAGAGCCAGGGCCAGGGCCACGAGACCGTATTCGCACAGATCCTTGCCGGAGCTCTCGATGTGCCCATCGAACGAGTCGAAATCCATCAGGGCGACACCCGCTCGATCCCTCGCGGCGGCGGCACCGGCGGCTCCTCCTCGACCATCATCAGCGGCACGACCTTGCGGCGTGCGGCCGATGTCGTGATCCAGCGCGGCCGCGATCTCGCCGCCGAGCGGCTGGAAACGGCCGTTGCCGACATTGCCTATCGCGATGGCGCCTTCGAAATCGTGGGAACGGACCGGCGCATCGGCCTCTTCGAGCTGGCGGCCTGGAAGCCGTTCGATGGCGACGCGCTGTTCGCCGACAAGATCGAATCGTTTCCGACGGGAGTCATGGTCTGCGAAGTCGAGGTCGATCCCGAGACCGGCGCGACACGCATCGACCGCCTGCTCGCCGTGGCCGATTGCGGCACGGTGGTAAATCCGCGCCTCCTCGCCGGCCAGATTCACGGCGGCATCGTGCACGGGCTGGGCAACGCTCTGATGGAGGAGGCGGTTTACGATGAGGAAACCGGCCAGCTCCTGACGGGCACACTGATGGACTACGCCTTGCCGCGCGCCGAAGACGTGCCGATGCTCGGAGTGGAGACCATCTCTACCGCCTCGCCCAATAATTTCATGGGCCTCAAAGGTGTGGGTGAGCTGCCGACCAACGGGGCACCCGCGGCGTTGGCGAATGCCGTACTCGACGCCCTACGCCCCCTTGGCGTGCGCCATATCGACATGCCGCTGACGCCACACAAGATCTGGCAAGCGCTGCAACGCTGATCTGCAATCGCCATCGCCTGGGAAACGTTGGCAAGCGACCGGCAGTCGCGCTAGCCTCGCGTCGGGAGGAAACCGATGAACAAGAAAATCGCCGCCGCTGTTGCCGGCGCGCTGCTGCTGCTTGCCACCAATGCTTACGCTCAGGCTTGGCCCAACAAGCCGATCAAGCTCGTGGCGCCCTATCCGCCTGGCGGCCAGACCGATGTCGTCTCGCGCTACTTCGCCGAGAAGCTTACGGCCGCGCTCGGTCAGCAGGTGATCGTGGAGAACAAGGCCGGTGCGCAGGGCATGGTCGGTGCCGAGATCGTCAAGAATGCGCCGCCCGATGGCTACACGTTCGTCTACGTGAACTCGTCGATGATGTGCATCAACCCTTACGTCTACAAGAAGCTGCCCTATGACGGCTTCAAAGACTTCGTGCCGGTGACGCAGCATGGCCTGGCGCCGCTCGCGATGGTAACCACGCCGTCGCTGGGACTGAAGTCGGTGAAGGAGTTCGTTGCCTGGGCCAACCAGAACAAGGGCAAGGTAAACTACGCGTCGTTCGGCACCGGCTCCTCCTCGCACATCTGGGGCGAGATGCTGAACCAGGCCGAGAAGCTCGACATGACGCACGTGCCCTACAAGGGTGCCGGTCCCGCCATCCAGGACGCGGTGGCGGGCCACATCCCGGTGACCATCCAGGACCTCGCCGCCAGCGGTCCGGCGATCTCCGGCGGCAAGCTGACGCCGCTTGCCGTCACCTCGACGTCGCGCTGGCCGCGCCTGCCGAACGTGCCGACGTTCGAAGAACTCGGCTACAAGATGAACCTGGTCGGCTGGAACGGCATCATGGCACCGGCCGGTACGCCCAAGGAAATCGTCGAGCGGGTCAGCGCCGAACTGCGCAAGGTGGTGCAGACGCCCGAGGGCAAGGAGAAGCTTCTCGATATGGGTCTGATCGCCACCGGCACGACTCCGGCGGAGATGACCGAGATCATGAAGACAGGCTGCGCTGCCTGGGGCGACGCCGTGAAGCGCGCCGGCGTCCAGCCGGAGTAAGCAAGGTTCAAGCGCCGGAAGTCATCCTCTTCCGCGTTTCCTCATCGACGGCATCGCGTATCTGTCTGAACAGGTCGCGACCGTCGGTGTACTTCCGGCCGTAAGTGAGATTGAACGCATAGTCGAAGTCGGGGGCGTTGCGCCCCTGATTGTGCTGCAGAATCGTCTCGATCTTGTCCAAGGCCTTGGCCGCACGGCCTTCGGGAGACGAGGCGTTCTCGTACTCGTCCCACAAACCCAGGAACTCCTCGCGCAGCGCCGCCGGTAGAGCCTCCATCAATTGCAGCAGGTCCACCCGTTCGCGGTGGCCCTTGTCCGGGACGCTGCCTTGCGCGGTTGCCGGAATGTCGCCGCCTATCGCCTCGCCGAGGTCGTGGAGGAGACAGATCTTGAGGACCTTCAGGAAATCGAGATCGCCAAGCTCATCCTGGAACACCATCGCCATGAGGCAGAGGCGCCACGTATGCTCGGCGGTGCTCTCGCGACGCCCTTGGGAAGTGTACGAATTGCGGACGACGTCCTTCAGCCGTTCGGCTTCCCGAATGAAATCGAGGCGCTTCTGAATATCCGCAGGTTTCATACCCTCGCCGTCAGCCGCACGAGCGCCTGGGCGATGGCCTCGCGTGTCGCGGCCGGTTGCTCGGCGATCGCATGCCCCAACAAATCGAGCTGGCGACGCAGGGTGTTCACCTGATCGACCAGGTCGACGACGGTTTCCACGGACTCGTCGTCGAAGCCCATCTCGTCGATGAGTTCGGCCAACAGACGCGCCCTCGCCACATCGATCTGCTCGAAGCTCCAAGTCTCGACGCTGCCGGTCGGATGCAGCAGGCCACGCGCCACCCAGCGCTCGACATGGACGGTCGTGAGGCGATGGTGCTGGCGCAGCAGTTCGTCGAGGGTCGTCATGTGAACTGCTCCATCTCCTTCCGTGGATCGTAGGCTTTGCCTGCCTCCCAGCCCTCAAGAAACTCCTTCAGCTTCCCATCCGGTTCTTCCGGCAACACGACCTTGAGCTTCACATACTGATCGCCACGCTGACCGGACTTGCGGTCGAGCAGGCCGCGGCCCTTGAGGCGCAACGACGTGCCGGTGTTGGACCCCGCCGGCACATTCAGCATGACCGGACCGCCCACGGTCGGCACTCGAACTTTGCCGCCCAATGTCGCTTCCGTGAGCGTCACCGGGAGTTCGACATGGATGTCATTGTCGCGTGTCTGGAAGAAGGCATGCGGTTCGACACGGATTTCGACATAGGCGTCGCCGGCCGGCCGGCCCTGGCTGCCGGGCATGCCCTGCCCCTTTAGGCGCAGGGTCTGGCCGTCGCCCATACCTTCGGGAATGTCGATATCCAGGGTCTTGCCGTCGGGCAGATCGACCCGCTGCTTGCCGCCCCGAGCAGCGACGAGAAACGGCACGCGCAGACTGTAGGTCACCGGCATGCCGCTCATGTCGAAGCCCCCAGCACCATGTCCGCCAGCCCCGAAACCGCGTCGCTCGCCGAACATCTCCGAGAAGATACCGCCCATGTCGACGAAGGAGTCGTGGGCGCCGGCGCGCTCGTACTTGCCGCCGAAGCCACCAGCCTGATCGCGATAGAAACCACGCGGCGGCATCTCCTGCCCGGTGGCGTCGATTTCGCCGGCATCGAAACGGCGGCGCTTCTCGGGATCGGACAGCAGGTCGTTGGCCTGGCTGATCTCCTTGAACTTCGCCTCGGCTGCCTTGTCGCCGGGATTGAGGTCGGGATGATGTTTCTTGGCGAGCTGACGAAACGCCTTGCGGATATCGTCCTCCGAGGCGGTCCTCGGCACGCCCAGGACGGAATAGGGGTCGGTCATGTCCCTACAGATGTGGTGTGAATTAGTCGCTTACAAGTACTGCAGGCAACCCGCCTCCTCGAGCACGGGCGTCAGCCGCCGACGCGCAGCATCCGGCAGCGCCGCGAACTTCTTGCGTATGGCATCATAGCATTTGCCCTGGTAGCGAAACGGCGCTTGCGCGTAAGGCCGGCCGAGCAGCTCGACTTCGAAGGACTCCCGCCCGTCCTGCAGCGCCTGCGCGTTGGCTTCGAAAAACGGCAGGTATGTCGCGGCCGCGTGGCGCAAGAGGGCCGTCACGCCCTGAGGCAACGGGGCATCGGCATCGATCCATGCCCCCTCGACGCCGGAGGCATCGTCGAGCCGCATCAGCCAGCAGAAAACGTCGGGTGCACGGTCGCGCATCTCGGCTGCCGGAGTCGGGTCGACCGAGAGGATCTGGAGCTGACCATAGATGCCGAAGTCGCCGATCGACGGGCGCGAGCCCAACAGGAACGGCAGGGTGCGGACATGCCGGTCGAGCGTGTCGAGAACGACGCGGTAGCTCTCCTCGATCACCGGCCGGTTCTGCTCGGTGCAGCCGACCAGCGCCATGCGCCCGACCTGGCGGTCGTTGAACGCAGTCATGGTCGCCTGCCGCACGCCCGGTTCCATCACCGGATCTCGCGAACTCACCACCCAGGTCTGCGCGAAGGCGCGGTCCGCGGCGTAGTACCAGCGATAGTGGAACATGATCTTGGTCAGCCACTCGTCGCCGAAATCCTCGAGCAGGTCGCTGATGAAGGCGAGCCCGGGATCGTCGGGAACGACCGAACGGGCGCCGGGATGCTCGCGCTCCAGCGCATAGGCCAGCGGCGTCGAGTCGTTCATCAAGCGCCCGTCGGGAAAGCGCAGCACCGGGATCACCGGCGGCAGGCCCGCGGCAACCGCAACGTCGCGCGGCGAGCCCACCGCATCCCACACGAACGGCAGGCGGCGGTAGCGCAGCAGTGCCCGCATCTTCACCGAGTAGGGCGACGGGTCGAAGCCGTGCAGCGTGTAGACAGCGTTGCTCACAGGCCCAGCACCGCTTTGGCGATGATGTTGCGCTGGATCTCGTTCGAGCCCGCGTAGATCGTCGACGCACGATTGTTGAGATAGAGCGGCATCGCCGTGAGCCCTGCCTCCGGTGTCACCGTCGGCTCGTTGTGGCCGAGCAGGCGTGCCTCCGGCTCGAAGGGGGCCGCGTACCAGGCGAGCGCCTCGACGCCGAGATGGTCGAGCCGCTGCAAGGTCTCGCTGCCCCTGATCTTCATTGCCGAGGAGATCGCCCCGGGATTGCGGCCCTTGCTGAGATCGGAGAGGACCTGCATCTCGATCATCTCCAGCGCCTGGATCTCCATTTCGGTCTCGGCCAGACGCTCGGCAAAGCCACGCTCCTCGATCAGCCGCCCCGAGCCGTCGGCGGCCTCCTCCTTGGCGATGCGCCGCACGTCCTCGATGCGCGCGTAGAGGTTGGGCGTATACGCCTCGCCGCCGCGCTCGAATTCGAGCAGGTACTTGGCCACCGTCCAGCCGGCATTCTCCGGTCCGATGCGGTTGGCGACAGGGGTGCGGACATTGTCGAAGAAGACCTGGTTAACCTCGTGGTCGCCCGCCAGGGTCAGGATCGGCGCCACGGTGAGGCCCGGCGTTTTCATCGAATCGATGAGGACGAAGGAGATGCCGTCCTGTGGCTTGCCCTCGGTCGAGGTGCGCACCAAGCAGAACATGTGGTCGGCAACGTGGGCGCCGGTCGTCCAGATCTTGGTGCCGTTGATCACGTAATCGTCGCCGTCCTGCACGGCGCGGGTCTTGAGGCTCGCAAGGTCGGAGCCCGACCCGGGCTCGGAATAACCCTGGCAGAACACGATATCGCCCGCCACGATGCGCGGCAGGTACTTGGCCTTCTGCTCCGGCGTGCCGAATTTCATGATGACGGGGCCGACCATGCGCAGGCCCATCGAAAAGATGCGCGGCGCATCAGCCGCTGTGCATTCACGCGAGAAGATGTAGCGCTGGGTGGCGTTCCAGCCGGTCCCGCCATATTCCTTGGGCCAGCTCGCCGCCGACCAGCCCTTCTTGGCCAGGACCCTGTGCCAGCGCCGCCCGGCTTCGAACTCGGCAAAGACCCCGCCGGTCTTGCGGCCGGCCTCGCGCAGGTCTTCGGTCAGATGCTCGTCGAGGAAACCTCGCACCTCGTCGCGAAAGGACTGATCCGCGGTACTCAGGGCTAGATCCATAGGCTTCCTCCGTTTCGTCTTTCCCGAAGGCTACCGATCCCCCACCATTGCCGTCCAGTGCACGGCTGACAGGAGCTTCCGACGAGCGGTATGCTTTTTGCCTCGCACTGCGTAGACCAACGCGGAGATCGCCATGCATCGGCTTCTCGGTTTGCTTGCCCTTCTGCTCGCTGCCCTCCCCGCGGCGGCGCAGGACAAGAAGGAAGTCGACCTCGCGCTGGTCCTGGCGATCGACATCTCGGGCAGCATCGACCCCGACGAAGCCCGGCTGCAGCGCCAGGGTTACGTCGAAGCGTTTCGCGACCCGGTCATCGTGAAGGCGATCCTGGGAGGCAACCATGGACGCATTGCCGTCGCCTATTTCGAATGGTCCGACGCCTGGGTACAGAAGCTCCTGATCGACTGGACGCTGCTCGACTCCGAAGCCGCCATCCAGGCCTTCACCCACCGCCTCAGCGATGCGCCGATCTCCATCGCGCGCCGCACCTCGATCAGCGGCGCCATACGCTATGCCGTTCCGATGTATGGCCGCCTTCCCTACGAGCCGGAACGCAAGGTGCTGGATATCTCGGGCGACGGCTCGAACAACGACGGTGGCCTGGTCACCGACGTGCGCCACGATGCCCTGAAGGAGCGCATCGTCATCAACGGGCTGCCGATCATGAATGGCCGACCCAACCCGTTCGGCTTCCCGGCCGAGGACGACCTCGACAAGTATTACCTCCATTGCGTCACGGGCGGCCCCCGCTCCTTCGTGGAAGTCGCGCGGAGCTTCGAGGATTTCCCCCGGGCCATCCGCAAGAAGCTCCTCCAGGAGGTTGCCGATATCGGCCCGCTGAACGACTTCGATATCGGCGATCTGGGCGCCGAACGCCATGGCGTGCAGCTCGCCCAAAGCAGCCGCCGGCCCGCCCGCAACGACGACGACTACACGCGCTTCGTGCAACCCGAATATGAGCTTGGCTGCGATATCGGCGAACGCCGCAGCCGCGATTTCTGGCAGCGCCGGTTCGGCGTAACGCCCGACTGACACCCGCGCTTTCCGCCACGGCCACCCAAGATATACGCACCGACCGGCGCATGCTTCGGAGCAGCCAAATGAGCGGTAATCATCACTGAAAGAAGGCATTTTTGCCTTTATCGCATTTAAGATGAAATAATTGACGTTCCATATGCGCTTGGTATATGCCCGTCAGTGGGATGGCCGTGCGTATCGGTTGGGGAACCGGTGCGGCAACCGCGGCTCTACAGTGTGGGAAGGGTTAAGATGGCTGGGTTGTCACCCGGCGTAGCGTCGTCTGTTGGGCGTTGCGGCGAAGATACCTTCGACTGGGAAAGCAAGGGCGGCACGATCACGGACCGCTTTGCGGCAAGCGCCAGAGCCGCGGCGACGTCCATTGCCGTCCTTCAGCGGGCCGAGGCCCTGACCTATGCCGAACTCGATCGGCGGTCGAACCGTCTCGCCCGCCATCTGCGCGGCCACGGCGTCGTTGCGGGTGACCTCGTCGCCCTGCATGCCGGTCGTTCCATCGGCTCGCTGATCGCCATACTGGCGACCCTGAAGCTCGGCGCCGCCTATGCGCCGCTCGATCCGGCTGCGCCCGCCGACTATCAGGCTTGGCTGTTGCAGGACTGCGGAGCCAGGATTGCCCTCGCCGCCGCCGGCGCCCCGCACGACCTCCCTGTCCCGACGCTGGACCTCGACGAGGCTCTCTCGGCCTGTGAAGGCGAAGACGATTCCGCGCTGGAGCATGTCTGCCGCCCCGACGACATCGCCTACGTGATGTACACATCCGGTTCTACCGGACGGCCAAAGGGCGTGCGGATTCCCCATCGTGCCGCAGTGCGATTGGTGACCGACCAGACCTACACACGTTTTGCGGCCGACGAAGTCTTTCTCCACGCGGCTCCTCTGTTCTTCGACGCCAGCACCTTCGAGATCTGGGGCACGCTCCTGCATGGGGCCCTCGGCGTCATCGTCGACGAGGACCGCTTCTCGCTACATCGGCTTGCCGACACGATACGCCGGCACCGCGTTACCACGGCCTGGTTCACGGCGGGCCTGTTCCACCTGCTCGTCGAGCATCAACTCGATGCCCTGCGCGGCCTGCGTCAGATCCTGGCCGGCGGCGACGTCCTCTCACCGACCTGCGTGCTGCGCGCGCAGGCAGCCCTTCCCGACTGCCAGATCATCAATGGCTACGGGCCGACAGAGAACACGACGTTCACCTGCTGCTACCGCGTCCCGGCCGGCGGCTGGGGCGGTGGGCCGGTCCCGATCGGCACCCCCATTCACGGTACCTACGTCCGCCTGCTCGATGATGAGATGCGGCCCGTACAGGACGGAGAGATCGGCATGCTCTATGCCGGTGGCCTGGGCCTTGCGTCCGGCTATCTCGGCGGCGCCCATCAGTCTGCGGATGCGTTCACAGTCGATCCCCTGCAGCCTGGCGCCATGCTCTATCGCACCGGCGATCTCGCGCGCCGGCGGGCCGACGGGGCCCTCGATTTCCTGGGCCGGCGTGACCGTCAGGTGAAGATCGACGGCAAGCGCATCGAGCCGGGCGAAATCGAAGAAACCCTCCGTCGCTGCAACGGGGTCGCCGACGCTGTCCTGACGGCAACCAAATTCGACACTGGCGGGCCCGTTCTGACCGCTTACGTCAAGCCGGCCACCGAAGCGGACAACCGCGCGATGCTCGCCTCGGAGGCGCGCTTGGGCCTCCTGCGTGCCCTCCCGCCGCACATGCAACCGTCGCGTATCGTCGTTCTGGATGAGTTTCCGCTGAAGACCAGCGGCAAGATCGACTATGATCGCCTGCCTGCACCGCGTCCTCTTCCCGAAACGACGGCGCTGTTCGGGGGTGACAATACCCAGCGCACGCTGAGCAACATCTTCTCGCGCGTACTGGGCGTGAGGGAGATTGGATTGGACGCCAACTTCTTCGACCTCGGAGCGACGTCGCTCAAGCTGGTCGAGGCGCACGCCGCCATCGAACGCACCTGGCCGGGCACCGGCGTGGTAGCGCTCTTCCGCCATCCCAACATCCGTGAACTGGCGCGGGCCATCGACGGTCGCCGGGCTTCGCCCCAGGCCGCCGTTCAGCTTCGTAGCCAGCAACAGGCCGCCGCGCTCAGGAGGATGCAACGCACCCGGCTGGTGCGATGAACGTTCCGGAGAATGCCGTTGCCGTCATTGGACTGGCTGGCCGCTTTCCCGGCGCCAACGATGTCGCGCAGTTCTGGCGCAACATACGCGCAGGCGTAACCTCGATTACGCGCTTCTCGGATGCCGAACTGGAAGATTCGTTCGGCGCCGACATCCGCCACAATCCAAACTTCGTGCGCGCACGTCCTATCCTGAAGGACGTCGACAAGTTCGATGCCGAGTTCTTCGGCATGCTGCCGCGCGAGGCCGCACTCACCGACCCCCAGCATCGGCTGATGCTGGAATGTGCTTGGACCGCCCTCGAGGACGCGGGCTACGACCCTGCAACGTATCCCGGTTCGATCGGCGTGTTTGCCGGATCGAGCATGAACACCTACCTGCTGACCAACGTTCTGGCCGAGCGGCTGAATGCCGACGACTTCGCCAGCGACTACCAGGTCGGCTCCTACGACGCCCTGCTCGGCGCGCTCTCAGACACGTTAGCGACGCGCATCGCCTACAAGCTGAACCTGCGCGGACCGGCCATGACCGTGCAGAGCGCCTGTTCGACCTCGTTGCTGGCAATCGCGCAGGCCTGCCAGAGCCTGCTGCTCTACCAGTCGGACATGGCGCTGGCGGGCGGCGTCTCGATCACCTTCCCGCAGAAGCGCGGCTACATGCACCTGGAGGGCGGCATGGTCTCGCCGGACGGCATATGCCGGCCGTTCGACGCCAATGCCGGCGGTACAATCTTCGGCGACGGCGCCGCCGTTGTTCTGCTGAAGCGCCTTGGCGAGGCGATCGACGACGGCGATCATATTTATGCCGTCATCCGTGGTAGCGCTATCAACAACGATGGCAGCGACAAGGTCGGCTTCACGGCACCGAGTGTTCGCGGCCAATCCGAAGTCATCGCTTCGGCCATCGCGACCGCCGGCGTCGAGCCGGGCACGATCGGCTATGTCGAATGCCACGGCACAGCAACGCCGCTTGGCGACCCGATCGAGTTCGACGGGCTGGTACGCGGTTTCGGTTTGCACGAAGCCGACAAGCCCTCCTGCGCCCTGGGTTCGGTAAAAGCCAACATCGGCCATCTCGACGCTGCCGCCGGCGTGACAGGCCTGATCAAGGCGGTGATGGCGCTGCAGCACCGCGAGATCCCGCCCCTTACCAACTTCACCCAACCGAACCGGCACATAGACCTTGCCGGCAGCCCCTTCTACTTCCCGACTTCCCTTGCCGACTGGACGTCGGGCAGCACGCCACGGCGGGCCGGCGTCAGTTCGTTCGGCGTCGGCGGCACCAACGTCCACGTCGTTCTCGAAGAGGCGCCGACCGCGACTGCCGAGCGCCACGTCAGCCTTCAGCGTCATCGCCATCTGCTGCCGCTTTCCGCCCGAAACGACGCAGCCCTCGCCGAAGCCGCCGCCGCCATCGCAGATCATCTGGCCGCCACCCCCGAGAGCGCCCTCGAGGACGTCGCCCATACCCTTCAGGTCGGCCGGCATGCCTTCGACCGTCGCATCGCTATCGCCGCCGGATCGCGCGAGGAAGCGATTCAAGCGCTGCGCACGCCACCGCCCGCGATCAAGGCGACAGGCCGGGCACCTCTGATCTTCATGTTCCCCGGCCAGGGCGCGCAGCATGCCGGCATGGCACGCGATCTCCATCGCGATCATGCGCTGTTCCGTGAGCTGACGGACCAAGGCATCGCCATCGCATCGCCGATCGTCGGACCGGAACTGAAAGCACAGCTCCTCGACCCGAAGGCGGCGAACGGCGACGCCACGCTGTTCGCTCAGCCTGCCCTCTTCATCTTCGAGTACGCGCTGGCACGGCTCTATATGTCCTGGGGCTTCGAGCCCGACGCCATGGTGGGGCACAGTGTCGGCGAGTTCGTCGCCGCGTGCCTCGGCGGCGTCTTCTCGTTCGAAGAGGGATGCCGGCTGGTCGCCACGCGCGCGCGAACCATGCAGGCAATGCCGCCCGGCGCCATGCTGGCCGTGCGTTTGCCCGAAGCTGCCCTGAAAGCCGAACTGGGCGACGCGCTCGACATCGCCGCCGTCAATGCACCGTCGCTCTGCGTCGTTTCCGGCCCGCAGCCGGAAATCGACGCCCTCAGTACGCGGCTCGACGCGCAGGGCGTCATGACCCGGCGCCTCGCGGTCTCGCACGCCTTCCATTCACGCGTTCTCGACCCTGTCCTCGGAGACATCGAGCGCGCGGCTGCGGACACGATGCTGGCAACGCCTCAGCGCGCCTTCGTGTCGAGTGTCACCGGCAAGTGGATCGATGCCGCGCAAGCGAGCGATCCGAAATACTGGGCTCGCCATGGCCGCGAACCCGTGCGCTTTGCCGATGCGTTGACCACCGTGGCACGCGAGGGCGAGCCCTTCCTGCTCGAGGTCGGACCAGGCCGCAATCTCTCCGCGCTGGCAGCCCAGATCGTCGATCGCCGCAAGCTGCGCGGCATCGCGGCAAGCCTCCCCGATCCCGAGAGCGGAGACCTCGACGGCGCTCTGGCAGCCCTTTGGAGTGCGGGCTTCGAGCTTGATTGGGCAGCCCTAGGTGCCGCCCAGGGTCGGCGCATCTCCCTGCCCACCTACCACTTCCAGCGCTCGCGTCACTGGATCGAACGCACGGCCCGCCCTGTCGTCGCCCCAGCGTCTGCTGTCGCAGAAACCGCTTCCGCGCCTGTTCCCGCGACAAGCGTCGCCCCGGCAGCGGACACCACGCCGGCAGCACGCGCCGATGCGTTGCAGGCCGAGATTGTCGGCATCCTGGAGCATCTCTCCGGTGTCTCCGGCATCGATCCGAACGAGCGGTTCGTCGAACTCGGTTTCGACTCCCTCTTGCTGGGACAGGTGGCGCGCGCGGTCGAGAAGAAGTTCAAGACCCGGATCACGTTCCGGCAGCTCCTGAGAGACATGCCGTCGGCAGCGCTGCTTGCCGTGCATCTGGACGCCACATTGCCGGCCGGCCAGCAGCAACCGGCACCCAAGCCCCCCGCCCCTACTCCCCGCCTCGTCGCACCACCTCCTCAAGGCGAAGCCGAAGCGCGCGTGCGCCTCTACCGGCCTTCGGCTGCCAAAGCGTCGAGCGCCCTGACCAACACGCAGCGCGACTACGTCGAAACGCTCGTGCGCAAGACCAACGAACGCACGCCGCTGTCCAAAGCCAGGACGCAGCACGACCGCGCCACGCTGGCCGATCCGCGCACGGCCGCGGGCTTCCGGCAGGAATGGAAGGAACTCACCTATCCGGTGATCGCCGCGTCCGCCAAGGGCTCTCGCCTCCGCGACATCGACGGCAACGACTATATCGACCTGGTGAACGGCTACGGCCAGACGCTGTTCGGCCATTCGCCGGATTTCGTGACGAAGGCGATCGAAGCGCAGCTCAAGGATGGCTTTCCCATCGGGCCTCAAAGCCCGCTCGCCGGCGAGGTGGCATCGCTCATTGCGGAGATGACGGGCGACGAGCGCGTGACCTTCTGCAACACCGGCTCCGAAGCCGTAATGGCCGCAATGCGCGTCGCGCGCGCCGTGACGGGGCGCGAGCGGGTCGTCGTGTTCGCCAACGACTATCACGGACAGTTCGACGAGGTGCTGGTGAAGGCCGGCGGCGGCACCACTCGGGCCGCCGTACCGGTCGCCCCCGGCATCCCGCCGGAGTCCGCGGCCAACATGACCGTGCTGCCTTACGGCGATCCCGCGAGCCTCGCGTGGATCGAGGCCAATGGCGAGGAGATCGCCGCCGTGATGGTCGAGCCGGTGCAGAGCCGGCATCCCGACCTCAGGCCACAGGCTTTCCTGCAGAAGCTCCGCGCGCTCACCGAGGCGAGCGGAACGGCGCTCGTGTTCGACGAGATCGTCACCGGGTTCCGTGTGCATCCCGCCGGCATGCAATCCGTGTTCGGCATCCGCGCCGACATGGCGACCTACGGCAAGGTCGTGGGCGGTGGCATGCCGATCGGGATACTGGCCGGCAAGGCGCACTTCATGGACGCGCTCGATGGCGGCATGTGGCGCTACGGCGACGATTCGATCCCCGAGACCGCGCCGACCTTCTTCGCCGGCACCTTCGTGCGCCACCCGTTGGCATTGGCCGCCACCAAGGCCGTGCTGCTGCACCTGAAGGAACAGGGGCCCGGTTTGCAGGAGCGGCTTGCCGGGCGCATGGGCACTCTTGTCGGGCAGCTCAACGGTGAACTCGAACGGCGCGGGCTGAAGACGCGCCTCGAAGCGTATTCGAGCTGGTTCTACCTGAGTTTTGCGGCGGAGGGGCAGCTCGCCTCGCTGTTCTGGCCGCAGATGCGCCAGCTCGGCGTCCACGTGCAGGAAGGCTACCCGTGCTTCCTGACGACCGCCCACTCCGACGCGGATATCGCTACGATCCGGACGGCGTTCAGCGCTGCGCTCGACGCGTTGGAAGAAGGCGGGATCCTGAACGAAACGCGCCAGTCGGCCGTTGCAGCGGCTGGTGCCGGCGAGTCGGCGCCCCTGACGGAGCCGCAGCTCGAGATCCTCGCCGCGGCACAGGCCGGCGACGATGCCTCCTGCGCCTTCAATGAATCCGTCAGCATCGCGTTCGAGGGCGAACTCGACACCGCCGCTCTCGCGACTGCCGTGAACGGTGTGATCGCCCGCCACCAGGCGCTGCGCGGCCGCGTCGACCGTTCCGGCGAGAGGATGCACTTCGCGCCGGCCCTGCAGCTCGACCTGACGCCGAAAGACCTCTCCGGCGAAGCGGACCCCACAGCCGCACTGGCGGCGCTCACCAATGCCGATGCTCGCACTGCCTTCGATCTCTGGAGCGGGCCTCTGGCCCGCGCCGTGGTGGTGCGGCTGGCAAAGGACCGCCATATCCTGGTCCTGACGGCTCACCACATCGTCTGCGATGGCTGGTCGATAAACATCCTGCTGACCGATCTCGCGGCGCTCTATCGCGCCGCGCATACGGGCCAGCCGAACGACCTGGCCCCTGCACCGCTCTTCTCCGACTATGCGATCACGCAGGCCCGGACCAAGGCGTCGCGCGCCGACGACCTTCGCTACTGGACCGAGGTCTTCGCCGCGCCGCCTCCACTGCCAGACCTGCCGACGGACCGCCCGCGACAGGCGCAGCGCAGCTACGCCGGCGCAACCTACGCCACCACCTTCGACGCCGATCTTTGCAATGCGTTGAAGAAGATGGGCGCCGCGAGCGGCACGACACTCTTCTCCGTCCTGTTCACCTCCTTGCAGGCCGTCTTGGGGCGGCTGTCCGGTGCGTCCGACGTCGTGATGGGCGTGCCGGTCGCGGGCCAGTCGGTCGACGACGTGCCCGAGCTGGTCGGTCATTGCGTGCAGATGCTGCCCTTCCGGGCCCCTCTGACATGGGACACGCCGTTTGCATCCCAGATTGAAGCGACAGCCCAGCGGCTGCTCGACGGCTTCGACCATTCGCGTTGCACGTATGGGACGCTGGTGCGCGCCCTGCCGCTGCAGCGCGTTGCCAACCGGCTGCCGCTGACCGAGATCCAGTTCAACCTGGAACGCATCGCCGAGGCGCTCGATTTCGGCGGCTTGAAAGTCGACGTCACGCCCAATGCCAAGGCTGCCGTCAATTTCGACCTGTTCGTCAACGTGAACGAGTCCGCTGCTGGTCTGCGCATCGATTGCGACTACAACAGCGACCTGTTCGACGAGACCACCATTGCGCGCTGGATGACGCACTACCGGCGCCTGCTCGAAGGTGTCGTGGCTGCGCCTGCGACCCCGCTGGCCGCCCTGCCGCTTCTATCGGCCGATCAGGAACGTTTTGTCCTCGACTCGGTCAACGAGACTGCTGCCCAGTATCCCGCCGATCACTGCATTCAGGAACTGTTTGCCGTAAACGCCGCCAGGACCCCGGACGCCGTCGCCTGCATCGACCGCATGGGCCCGTTGACCTATGCCGAACTCGACCGGCAATCGACGCGCCTGGCGCAGGAGATCCTCGGCATCATGAAGACCCGCGGCGGCCGCATCGCCATCGCGGTCGACCGCTCGCGCGCTCTATTGATCGCGCTGCTGGCCGTCATGAAATCGGGCCATGCCTATGTGCCACTCGATGTTCACCAACCGCTGGAGCGGCTTAAGCAGATCGCCATCACCGCCCAGATCGACGGCATCGTCTGCCTGGACGACCGGGCCAGTGCAATTGCCCCCCATGCCTTCCCGCTACGGCTCGATCGGATAAACCTCGACGGGCGGCTGCAGAACCACACCTTGCCGAAGGTGACGACCGACGCATCGGCCTACGTACTCTTCACCTCCGGGTCGACCGGCACGCCCAAGGGCGTCGAAGTCAGCCATCGCGCATTGACCAATCTGATCAGCGACGTCGTGCGCCGGCTGGACGTCAAGGCGACCGATGTAACGATCGCCTCCAGCGCGGTTACCTTCGACGTAGCGGCGACCGAGCTCTTTGCGCCACTGGCCACCGGCGGCCGCGTGGTGATGAGCGAGGCGGACCAGGTCAAGACCGGCGTCGAACTGGTGGCGCTCGCGAAGAAGGCCGAAGCCACGCTGATGCAGGCCACGCCTACCTTGTGGCGCATGTTGCTCGAAGCAGGCTTCGCTTCCTGGCCGGGACTTCGCATGATCACGGCCGGCGAGGCGATCTCGCGCGACACCATCGACCGTCTGCTCGCAGGCGGGGGACGACTGTGGAACCTGTACGGGCCAACCGAAGCCACGGTCTACGCCTCTGGCGGCGAGATGCTGCCGGGAGAGACAGGGATCACGATCGGCAAGCCGTTGTCCAACACGCAGCTCTACGTGCTCGACGACCACGACCGGATCGTGCCGTTGGGCGTCGTCGGTCATCTCTTCATTGGCGGCGACGGTCTCGCCAAGGGCTACTTCGACAATAGCGCCCTCACCGCGGAGGCATTCCGCACGATCTCCCTTGCCGGCCATCCGCTGCAACGGCTGTATCGCACCGGCGACCTTGCCCGGCTGCTGCCATCGGGTGAATTCGAGCTCCTCGGCCGCATCGACCATCAGGTGAAGCTGCGTGGCTTCCGCATCGAACTTCAGGAAATCGAGAGCACTCTGCGTCGAGCGCCCGGCGTTCGGGATTGCGCAGTGTTGCTGCGCGACGACGCCGGCCCAGACCCCATGCTGGTGGCCTATGTCGTTGGCGTACCGAAGCCTGCCGGACTCGCGACCTTCCTCAAGGAACGACTGCCTGACTATATGGTCCCAGCGCGGTGGGTCGGCCTTGAAGCGATGCCGATCACACCCAATGGCAAGGTCGACCGCAACGCGCTGGCCGCGCCCGGCCCGGCGGCAGTCGAGCCCACGTCGGTCAAGCCGCGCACGCCACTCGAGACGCGCATTGCCGCCGTATGGGCCGCTGTCATCGGGCTGCCGCAGGTCGGCGTGAACGATCCGTTGTTCGCTCTGGGCGCCGACTCCTTGCAGGTCTTCCGCATCGCCGCGCAGCTCGACCAGGCTGGAATCGCGATCAGCGCCCGCGACCTCATGAAGAACCCGACAGTGGCCTCGCTGGCGGCATTGCTGGACGGAGCCTCCGCACCGGCGCACGAGACTCCGGTGCGGCGCGCGCCGTCACTTGCCGACTTCCGGCACGGCGCACGACGGCGTAACCTCGGATCGTGACGAGTAGCGAGCGCGACAGGCAGCTTCCGGCGTCCGCCGACGAGGGCGGGCTTGCCTTCGCCTGCACGCCCCTGCAAGAGCGCTTCTGGACAGAGCAACACGCGCGCGGGCCACAGGGTCTGAACGTCGCCATGCGGTGGCAGGTCAGCGGCACCCTCTCTCACGCAGCCGCCGAAGGCGCCCTCCAGGCATTGGTACGGCGCCACGAGATCCTGCGCACATCCTTCCGCGAGACCGACGGCAAGCTGGCGCAGATCGTGTGGCCTGCCTGTGCGGTGAAGCTCAACGACATCGACCTCACCGTGCTCCCGCCTGAAGAACGCGAGAGACACGCCGAGGAAATCGCACGCGCCGAAGCGATGGAGCCGATCGACCTCACGAAGCCGCCGCTTCTGCGTGCGGCGATCCTGCGCCTCGCCGCGGACCACTCCGTGCTCCTGCTGACCGTGCACTCGATGATCGCCGACGGCTGGTCGACGGGGCTCATCGTCCGCGAATTCAGCGCCGCTGCCCACGAAATCGAGGCCGGTCGCCTCCCCGACTTCGCCGAACCCGAGTTGCAGTTCGTGGACTATGCGCTCTGGGAGAAAGAGCTGCTCGCGAGCGCCGATCTCGACGAGGCGCGCGCCTACTGGAAGCAGCGGCTGCAGGGCGTTGTCGGCACCGAAGTCCCGCCCGACCACGACGTTGCACCGGACACCGAAGAGCAAAGTCATCTCGCTTCGCTGCTTCTGCCAACGGATCTCGGCCAGGCCGTCGAAGGGGCCGCGCGCCGCCACAACGTCACGCTGTTCAACCTCGCCGCTGCTGCGCTCGCCCTGATGCTCCATCGCGTTACGGGCGAGGCCGAGATCGTGTTCGGCTCGCAGGTTGCCAATCGCGAAGAACCGGCGGCGGCCGACCTGATCGGCCCCACGGTCAACTCCGTCACCTTCTGCCTGCCCGTCGACGATCGCTCGACGCTTCATGCGTTCGTTGCGACTGCTGCCGAGAGCATCCAGGAAGCACTGCGCCACGAGCGCCTGCCCTTCGAGATCGCCGAGACCTTCTCTGCGGACCGTGCCGGCAAGCCGCTCCATGCCGTCAATCTCGTCCTGCACCGCTCCTACTCGGGAACGACCGAGACCGAGCGCGACGGCCAAGGCAGCTTTAACCTGATCTCCTTGCCGTCTTACTCGTCGGGCCCGCAGTGGCCGCTCAACTTCTTCATGATCGGCCGCGACGAGGGCTGGCGGATCTCCTGCGAGGCCGACGCCTCGCTCTACGGCCAGGCGACGGCAACGGCGCTGCTTGCGATGTGGCGGACGTGCCTTGAAGCGCTGGCGACTGCGCCCGACGGGCCGATCGCCGATTGTGCCAGCGTGCAGGCCATGGCCCCGCGTCGCGCCTCTCCGACTCTACCCGCGCGACCGGCCGTGGCATCGGATGGGCCGATACCGATGCGGCAGCCCGAACGGCAAGTCGTACGGTTCCACGAGAACGGCTCGCTGACGCCGATCATCGTGCTCAACAACCGCTCCATCTACTATCAACTCGCCCGGCATCTCGGCGAGGATCGTCCCTTCACCGACATCCTGATGTACCATCAGGATCAGCAGCCCGATCTCGCCCACCATACGTTCGAAGAGTTCGGCGACTATGCCGTTCGCCTGATCCGCCACGTGCAACCCCACGGCCCCTACATCCTGGGGGGCCATTGCGTTTATGGCGTGCTCGCTTTCGAGGCCGCGCGGCAGCTCCGCCGCATGGGTGAAGAAGTGCCGCTGGTGGCGTTGTTCGACAGCTGGGCTCCCGGCTACCGCGAAGACATGTCGCGCTTCGATCGCGCCTTGCGCGATCAGCAACTGCGCGTCCACCACTACAAGGATCGTCTCGCCCAGTTCCGTCGCGGCGAACTGAGCCTGAATGACATCGTGCGCAAACCGCTGCTCTATCGTCTTGGCCTGTTGCCCAGGGAAGACGGGCCGGAACGGCCGGCGCTGGCCGGCGAGTGGTTCGACAGCTACATCTACGATGCGGTCACGCGCTTCCGGCCGACACCGTACGACGGCGACGTCGTCCTGTACCGCACCAACGATCCGCTGCGGGGCCGCCTGTTCGACGAGCGCATGGGCTGGGGGCCGCTGGTGACGGGCCGCTTGACCAAGATCGACATCGACAGCGGCCACTTCGACATGTTCCGCGAGCGGCCGGCTGCCGAGATCGCGACCTTCCTGCGAACTCAGTGAGCCTCCTGAAACTCCTCTCCCTCGGCTCCTTGATCCTGGCCGTAGTTCTGGTGTCGGCAGGCTGGTTCGTGTTCGTGCCGCGCTTGCCCGCACCTACCGGGCCGAGTGCCGTCATCCGCAGCGAGGCCACGATCAGAGATGCCTCCGGCGCGCCACTTGCCATCACGATCTGGCAACCGCGCGAGCTGAATGCGTCGACGCCGCTCATCCTCTATTCACCCGGCTGGGGAGGAACGCGTACGCAGAGCCAGGTCCAGGTTGAGAATCTCGCGAGCCATGGATTCGTCGTCGTGGGCTGCGACGACCTCACGAGCGACCCCGCAACCGATCCGGATCGTGGCGTCTCTCTCGAACTTCAATCCGATGCGGAGACCACGGCTTCGATCGCGCGCGCCGGCCGCCATGCGGTGACCCAGGGCAACCGGTTGCTCGACGTGTTGGCCGCGTTTGACGCCGGACAAGTACCGGCCCTTGCCGGTCGGCTCAGTCTCGCGCACGTCGGCGTGCTCGGCTACTCGATGGGGGGCACGTCGGGCCTCGCTGCGGCGGCGAAGGACCAGCGCATCGTGGCGGTGTTCAACATCGACGGCGGCCTGTTCGGGCCAGCAGCCGACGAGATTGCGCCGCAAGCGTACTTCCTGCTGTCGAGCGAGGAGGCATTCCCTTCCGAAGCCGACCTCGCCTCGTCCGTGGCCTTCACCCGCAACTACGCCAAGATCAGTGCCCTGGATATCCCCCGGAACAAGCACCGCATGGAGCAGCCGCAGAGCTACTGGGTACAGCTTCCTGCAGCCAGCCACGGCGACCTCTCCGACGGACTGTTTGCCCGGCCGCATCGCTTCTTTGGGCGTACCAACTTTGAGCGTTGGGCCATGAACGGAGCGATCGAAAAGCTGGAGGTCGCGTTCTTTCGCAGCGCGCTGCTGGGCGACCGCACTCCACTGGAATCCAGTATCGGCCGGAACGATCAGACGGTGCGGTGGATCAGCCCGACCTCGCCGTCGGCGGCAGCGGCCAAGGCCCGGCAGTAGTCGCCTGGCACCAGGTACAACCACCACGCGCGCGAGTCGGCTGGCGGGATGACCATCGCGGGCTGAGCCCCTGCAATCGAAACTTCGAACTCGTCGAGCGGCAGCGACAGGCCCGTGCCGAGCGCCTTCACGACGGCCTCCTTCAGCGTCCATATCTGAAAAAACGCCGCCTGCGGGTCGGCATCCCGCTCAATTGCAGCGACTTCGTTGGGATGGAAATAGCGTCGGGCGAGGCCGAGGTGATCGACGCCGCGCACGCCTTCGAGGTCGGCGCCGATCTCCAGCCCTTCGCTCACGGCAAGCAGCGCCCCGTCCTGCGAATGGCTGAGGCTGAAGTGGATATCAGGTCGGTCGACGAGCCTTGGCTTGCCGAATTCGTTCTCCACGAAGACGAGGCTCCGTGGATCGCGGCCGAGGTGTCCGCCCAGCAGCGACCGCAAACGAGCGCGCGCCGCCGTAAAGCGCCGTCGCAACAATGCCGTCATGAAGCGGCCGCTGCGTGCCCTCTCCGCCTCGTTCAGCAGAGCCTCGCCGGCTTCCCCGCACAGGCTGTCGTCGTCGAGGCACCATGACCAGAGATGGACTTCATAGTGGCGGTGCGTCTGCGGGCTCATGGCTCGTTCTGTCAGGCTCTGGGCGACAGCACGACGAGGAAGTCGGTCAACCGGCGAACGCGGATCGGCAGGGTCTGGGCAATCGTGTCGAGAGCCGCGTCGGCCTGCCGTGCGTCGAAGGTAGCCGTGACCGGCAGAGCGCGCAGGCTCGAATCGGTCATGACGATGTGGCCGCCGCGATACCGCTCGAGGTCGGCAATGGCATCGCCGAGCGATGTATCCTGAAAAACCAGACGGTCTTGCCGCCAGGCCTGAACCTGTGCGAGATCGGCCTCGCGCACCGGACCGATCTGCCGTTCGCCGTAGCGTACCTGCTGTCCTTCACCGACGTTTGTAGGCGCCAGTCCGGTCAATGCGACCTCAACCGCACCTCGTACGACGGCTGTCGTGACGGTATCGCCGGCGAACTTGATGTCGAAGGCAGCGCCCGGCGTGCGGACGCTCCCGTCGGCCGCCTCGACGACGAAGGGACGATCTGGATCGGGTGCGACGTCGAAGAAGGCCTCGCCAGCATGAAGCACCAGGCGGCGCGCCTTGCCTGTGAAGTCGATCGACAGGGCCGATGCGCCTGCCAGCTCGACCGTGGAGCCATCCGGCAGAGAAATCGTTTGGCGTTCGCCAACCGAGGTGTGCCGATCGGCGAACAAGCCGGGCCGGGACAGAGCCAGTGCCGTCGGCACGACCAAAGCGGTCACGGCCGCGGCTGCATAGAACAAGCGGCGGCGGCTGACGGGTGCCGGACGAGACACCGATGGGCGCATCGCAGGCGTGGCCGCGAGGCGCGGTGGCGCCTCGACCGCGGGGGATGCGCCCAAGGATATGGAAGCCGGCGCGCTGTTGGCGAAGGCAGGGCCGATCTTGCCGACCCGCATCCAGGTCCGTTGTGCCTGCTTCCAGGCCGCCGCGTGTCGAGGATCCTCCTGCAGCCAACGATTGAAGGCAGCATGATCTGCTTCGCTCGCCGACCTGTCCTTGAGGGCGATGAACCAACGCAGCGCTTCTTCGACCAGCGGATCCGGAGGTTGCTCCTGCATGGTACCCGTCTACAGCCTAAGCAGACGGGATACCATGCAGCATGAAGGCGCTGGCGATTGCCGCTCTAGGCCGAGACGATCGTCTTGAAGCCGCCATAGGCCATGCGCTTCATATCGAACGGCAGTTCCTTCGGCGGCTCCTGCAGGCGCGGATCGGCCATCACCTTGGCGTTGACCTTGTCGCGGTGGGCGCGCGACTTGTAGACGATGTAGGAGAAGACGACCGTCTCGTTCGGCTTGGTCTTCACGAGCTTGGGAAACGGCAAGCCCATCTTCACTTTGAGATCGTCGCCGACACATTCTTTGTATTCGAGTGCGCCGTGTTCGCGCCATACCTTGCCGGCCTTCTTGGCCAGACGTTGGTAGGCGGCAAGATGTTTCTTCGGCACGACAAGGACGAAACCATCGACGTACGACATGGAATGCTCCCGACTACTTAACTGATGAGTTAACGGCTAACGGAATTGCACACCATGTGTCAATCCGGAGTCAGGACGGCAAGAGTCGAGAGCCGCTTGACGGCGAAGTCGAGGAAGGCATCGATCTTCGGAGCACGGTGCACGCGTCCCTTGGTCAGCAACTGCACCGGCAAGGGCGGTTGCTCGTAGTCGCGTAACAGACGCACCAGGCGCCCCGCCGCAAAATCGTCGGCGATCTGGTACGAGAGGAATTGGGCAATGCCGCGGCCCTCTCGCGTTGCCCGCAGCCGGGTTTCGACATCGTCGACACGCAGGCGCCCCGCGAGATGCAACGGTGCGCCACGGCGTCCGCCAGCAAAGCTCCATTCCATCGCACCACGCGATGTCCCCAGCAGCGCCTCATGCTGCGCGAGATCGGCCGGTGTCCGCGGCGTGCCGTGGCGCGCGAGATAGGCCGGGCTCGCCGCCCACTGACGCCGCACATGCCCGACCGGACGCGCGCTCAAGCCGGAATCTGCCAACGACCCGATGCGCAGCGCGACGTCGATGCTTTCCTCGATCAAGTCGACATTGCGATCGTTCAGCAGGAGTTCGATCTCGACATCCTTGTGAGCGTCGAGGAAGCGCGTCGCGATGGGGGCGATATGGCGGCGGCCGAACTGGACCGGCGCGGTGATCCGCAGCAGGCCCCTCACCGGTGCCTCGCGGACCCCGGCAGTGGCAGCTTCGTAGTCGGCAACGACGGCCCGTGCACGATCGTAGAGCGCCCGTCCGGCCTCGGTGGGCGCCAATCGGCGCGTCGTACGATCGACCAAGCGGACGCCGAGCCGGTCCTCGAGTGCCGCCAGAGCACGCGTAACTGCAGGTGGCGAGCGGCGCAGGCGCTGGGCAGCCCGTGCCAGGCTTCCCTCCTCCACGATCCGCACGAAGATCGAGAACTCCTCGAGGCGATCCAAGTTATTATTCCATTTTATGGAACTATGACTTTATCATTCGTGCAGTTATCGGCGCAATCTCCACTCCCTACATTGCAAGACAGCAAAAGGAGGATCGCAGATGCTGACCGGAAGCTGCCTGTGCGGTGCCGTCGCCTATGAGGCGGACGCCCCTCTCGAGCGCATTGTCCATTGCCACTGCCAGACCTGCCGCAAGACACATGGTGCGGCCTTCTCGTCCGTGACGGCTGTGCCGCGGACGAGCTTCCGCTGGGTCAAGGGTGAAAGCCTGCTCGGCGCCATCGAATCCTCCCCCGGCAAGTTCCGCCGCTTCTGCAGCAAGTGCGGCTCGCACGTCATGGCAGAGCGCACCGCGCAGCCCGTCGTGCTGTTGCGGCTGGGCTGCCTCGATACGCCGGTCGGCGAACGGCCGGAGGTCCACATTTGGCGCTCGGATGCCGCGCCCTGGTACGACCCGAAGCGGCAGGCGCCGGAAAAGCCGGAGGGTTTGTGATGAGCGCCGAAACGATGGCCTTCCTGCCCTTCCATGCAGATGAGCTGGCGGCACAGGCCCTCGCGGGAAAGGGTGCAGGACGTGCGCCCATCCGGCCGTTCATGCCCGAGCAGCATCGCGAGTTCTTTTCGCTGCTGCCCTATCTCTTCACGGCGACTCCCGACAGGCAGGGCTGGCCGATCGCATCGGTCCTTACAGGCCCCTACGGCTTCATCACCTCGCCCGACCCGACAACCCTTCGCATCGACTCGCAGCCGCGCCGGGACGATCCGGCGGCCCCGAGTTTCGAGGCTGGCGCGGAAATCGGGTTGATCGGCATCGACCTCACGACACGCCGGCGCAACCGTGCCAACGGGCGCATCGTGTCGACGGATAACGGCCTCGATGTGCATATCGCGCAGAGCTTCGGCAATTGCGCGCAGTACATTCAGACACGCGCGCCCGTGCCCCAACCTGTCGCAACGACGGTGCCGGTTACGGCGCTAAAGACGTTGGGCGATGCGGCATGCGCGATCATCGCACGAGCCGACACGTTCTTCGTCGCAAGCCGGTCGCGGCGCGAACTCGGGCCCGACGGAGGGCTCGACATGTCCCATCGCGGCGGACAACCAGGCTTCGTCGACGTCCAGGGCAACAGGCTCACGATTCCCGACTTCCGGGGCAATCGCTTCTTCAACACGCTGGGCAACCTGCTGGGCGATCCGCGTGCCGGCCTGCTGTTCGTCGATTTCACTTCGGGCGATCTGCTGCAGCTTCAGGGCAACGTCACCATCGAGTGGCACCCTGACCGCGGGCCCTCAGGCACGGAGCGGCTGTGGCATGTCGACATCGAACGCGTATGGCACCGCCGCGGCGTCTTCCCTTTCCGCTGGCGGTTCGGTGACTATGCGCCGACGACCCTCGCGACGGGAACGTGGCAGCGCCCAACCTGAAGTCAGTCGTTGGCTGCCCGCCGCAGCCGCGCCACCATCGCCTCGAGGGCGAGGACATAGGAATCGACACCGAAGCCCGCGATCATCCCAACGGCTGCCTCGGCGGTCACCGAGCCGAAGCCACGCTTTTCGATGTTGGTGATATGGATCTCGATGGCCGGCGCGGAAATCGACCGCAGGCAATCGCGCAACGCGTGCCCCGCATGGAGAAAGCCAGCGGGGTTGAACAGCACGCCGTCGATCTTGTCGCGGTCGGCGCGATAGATTGCCGACACCGCCTCGCCTTCGGTGTTGGTGTAAAGAATCTCCAAGTCGACGCCGAGGCCCTTCGCATGGCGGCGCAGGGCGGCATCCAGTTCCTTGGCAGTTGTCGTTCCATAGAGTTCCGGCTGACGGCGGCCGAGATACTCCATGTTCGCCCCCTGGATGAGCAGCAGCTTCATCACGCCCCTCCCGACACCGGGCACGGCCTTCCCACAAGGTCGCACTCGCGCGAGAACCTTAATGCAAATTGCCTAGCTGCTGAATTATCCAGTTCCGCACATCAGCGCGGCAGGGTTGTCGACCCCATCAGATTTTCGTCAATGGCGCGGGCGCATTGGCGGCCTTCCCGGATCGCCCAGACAACCAGGGATTGGCCACGCCGCATGTCGCCGGCGGCGAACAAACGGTCCACCGACGTCTTATAATCTTTCACGTTCGCCGCAATATTCCCCCTGGGATCGAGCGCAACGCCTGCCTGTTCGACAAGGCCAGGCTTGCGTGGCCCGAGGAATCCCATAGCCAGCAGCACCAGATCAGCCTTCAGTTCGAACACGCTGCCTGCGACTTCCTGCATGGCCATGCGGCCGTCGGCAGCCTTCACCCATTCGACGCGCACGCACTCCAGCGCTTCGATCTTGCCGTTCTGGCCGACCGCGCGCTTGGTGAGGACCGCGAAGTCACGCTCCGCACCTTCCTGGTGCGACGACGAGGTGCGCATCTTGAGCGGCCAATCCGGCCAGGTCAGCGCCTTGTCCTCATGCTCGGGCGGCCGCGGCATGACCTCAAGCTGGGTCACCGAGGCAGCGCCATGGCGATTCGACGTGCCGACGCAATCCGAGCCGGTATCGCCGCCGCCGATCACGATGACATGCTTGCCCTTGGCCGTGAGCGTCCCCTTCGGCGCAGCGCGGCCTTCGTCGTCGCCGGCATTGCGCTTGTTCTGCTGCGTCAGGAAATCCATCGCAAAGTGGATGCCCTTCAGCTCGCGGCCCGGCACTTCGAGATCGCGCGGCCATTCGGCACCGCCGGTCAGCGCTACGGCGTCGTAACCTTCGAGCAGTGATTTCACCGAGAGAGTCGCGCCGACCTCGACGCCGGTGCGGAACTCGACGCCCTCGGCTTCCATCTGGCGCATGCGCCGGTCGATGAGGTGCTTCTCCATCTTGAAGTCGGGAATGCCATAGCGGAGGAGCCCGCCGATCCGGTCGGCTTTCTCGAACAACGTCACCGAATGCCCCGCCCGCGCGAGCTGCTGGGCGCAGGCAAGTCCGGCCGGGCCGGAACCGACAACGGCAACCCGCTTACCGGTCTTGCGCACCGGCGTCAGGGGCTGGATCCAGCCCTCTTCCCAGCCACGATCGACGATGGCGCATTCGATCGACTTGATGGTCACGGGGTTGTCGTCGATGTTCAGCGTGCACGACGCCTCGCAAGGCGCAGGGCAGATGCGGCCGGTGAACTCCGGAAAGTTGTTGGTCGAGTGCAGCACTTCCAGCGCATCGCGCCAGCGGTCGCGGCGCACCAGCTCGTTCCACTCGGGGATGATATTATTGACCGGACAACCGTTGTGGCAGAACGGAATGCCGCAATCCATGCAGCGCGCGCCCTGCCGCGACATCTCTGCCGGCGGCAAGGGCAGAACGAACTCGTTCCAGTTCTTGAGGCGCGCTTCGACCTTCTCATAAGGCCGGTCCTTGCGCTCGATCTCGAGGAAGCCAGTGGCGAGACCCATGATCCTTACTCCGCCGCCACGGCTTTTGCCGTTGCCCGTTCACGCGCCTGCAGGAGCGCCCGCTTGTAGTCACGCGGCATCACCTTCACGAAGCTCTGCAGCGCATTGTCCCAATCCTCCAGAAGCGCCCGTGCCCGCGCGCTGCCGGTATGGAGGTGATGGCGTTCGACCAGGATGCGCAGCCGCTCCGCATCGAAACGCAATACGTCGCCCATGCCGTTGTCTTCGACACTGGGCGCACGCTGACGCGGCCGTTCCGGATCGTCGCTGTCGCCCGACGGTCTGCCGACCGGTTCGAGATCGACCATCGACAAATTGCACAGGTCCTTGAAGCGCGCCTTGGGGTCGTAGACATAGGCGACGCCGCCCGACATGCCGGCCGCAAAGTTGCGGCCCGTATCGCCCAGCACGACCACGACGCCGCCGGTCATGTACTCGCAGCCATGGTCGCCGGTGCCCTCGACGACGCAGACCGCGCCCGAGTTACGCACGGCGAAGCGTTCGCCAGCGACGCCCTCGAAGTAGGCCTCGCCGCCGATCGCACCGTAGAGCACGGTGTTGCCGACGATGATGTTCTCGACAGGGTTGCGCTTGGCACCCTTGGGCTGGCGCACGACGACGCGGCCGCCCGAGAGCCCCTTGCCGACATAGTCGTTGCCGTCGCCCGACAGCTCCAGCGTTACGCCGCGCGCCAGGAAGGCACCGAAGCTCTGCCCGGCCGTGCCGGTAAGCTTCACTGTGATCGTATCCTCGGTAAGGCCGGCATGTCCGGTACGCTTGGCGACTTCGCCCGAAAGCATGGCGCCGACGGTGCGGTTGACGTTGGTCACCGGCAGCTCGACCAGGATCGGCTCGCCCTTGTCCAGGGCCGGTCGGGCCGCCTCGATCAGCTTGTGATCCAGCGCCTTGTCGAGCCCGTGATCCTGCCGCTCGACGTTCCAGATCGCCACGCCTTCGCGCGCCGGCGCCTGATAAAGGAGCTTGGAGAGATCGACTCCGCCTGCCTTCCAGTGATCGAGCGCACGCCGCATGTCGAGCAGGTCGACCCGACCGATCATCTCGTTCAGGGTCCGGAAACCCAGCCGCGCCATGATCTCGCGCAGTTCCTCGGCCACGAAGAAGAAGTAGTTGATCACGTGTTCGGGCTGGCCGGTGAAGCGCTTGCGCAGCACCGGGTCCTGCGTCGCCACGCCCACCGGGCAAGTGTTGAGATGGCACTTGCGCATCATGATGCAGCCGGCGGCGATCAGCGGCGCCGTCGCAAAGCCGAACTCGTCGGCGCCGAGCAGCGCGCCGATAGCCACGTCGCGGCCGGTGCGCAGGCCGCCATCGACCTGGACGGCGATGCGGCCGCGCAGGCCGTTCAGCACCAGGGTTTGCTGCGTCTCGGCCAGGCCGATTTCCCACGGCGAGCCGGCATGGGTGAGCGAGGTGAGCGGCGATGCACCGGTGCCGCCCTCGAAGCCCGAGATCGTCACGTGATCGGCGCGCGCCTTGCTCACGCCGGCCGCCACCGTGCCAACGCCGACTTCGGAAACCAGCTTCACCGAGACACGAGCTGCCGGATTGACGTTCTTCAGGTCGTGGATGAGCTGCGCCAGATCCTCGATCGAGTAGATGTCGTGATGCGGCGGCGGCGAGATCAGGCCGACGCCGGGCGTCGAGCGCCGCACGCGGGCGATGTTCTCATCGACCTTGTGGCCCGGGAGCTGGCCACCTTCGCCGGGCTTGGCACCCTGGGCCATCTTGATCTGCAGATCGTCGGCATTGACCAGATACTCGGCCGTGACGCCGAAGCGGCCCGACGCGATCTGCTTGATGGCGGAGCGCATCGAATCGCCGTTCGGCAGCGGCTTGAAGCGATCCGCCTCCTCGCCGCCCTCGCCGGTGTTCGACTTGCCGCCGATGCGGTTCATGGCGATGGCGAGCGTGGTGTGGGCCTCACGGCTGATCGAGCCGAAGCTCATCGCGCCTGTCGCGAAACGCTTCACGATATCGGCCGCAGACTCGACTTCTTCGACCGGGATCGGCGTGTCGGCCCACTTGAACTGCATCAGGCCGCGGATCGTCAGCAGCCGTTCGCTCTGCTCGTTGATCGAGGTTGCGAAGGCCTTGTATTCGCTGGAGGAGTTGCCGCGAACTGCATGCTGCAGCTTGGCGACACTCTCCGGTGTCCAGGCGTGGTCCTCGCCGCGCAGGCGGAAAGCGTAGTCACCGCCCGGATCGAGCATGTTGCGGTAGATCGGGTTGTCGCCATAGGCGTCGCGATGGCGACGGACCGTCTCCTCGGCGATCTCCTGCCAGCCTGCACCCTCGATCGTCGTGGCCGTACCGGTGAAGTACTTTTCGACGAAACCGGAATGCAGACCGACAGCATCGAAGATCTGTGCTCCGCAATAGGATTGGTAGGTCGAAATGCCCATCTTGGACATGACCTTGAGCAGACCCTTGCCGACCGCCTTGATGAAATGCTTCTGCACCTCGTACGGCTTGAGCGGCAGCGCGTTCTGCACGCGGAGCTGTTCGAGGGTCTCGAAGGCGAGATAGGGGTTCACCGCCTCGGCGCCATAACCCGCAAGGCAGCAGAAGTGATGGACCTCACGCGCCTCGCCCGTCTCGACGACGAGACCGGTCTGCGTTCGCAGGCCGCGGCGGATCAGGTGATGGTGTACGGCCGCCGTCGCGAGCAGCGCCGGGATCGGCACCCGCTCGGCCGAAACAGCACGATCCGACAGGATCAGAATGTTGCGATCGGCCAGCACGCAGTCCGTCGCTTCGGCACAGACGCGGTCCAATGCCTTCTCGAGACCGGCCGAGCCTTCCGAGGCCAGCCAGGTCGTGTCGATGGTGGCGGTACGGAACGCGCCGTCGAGCAGCTCCTCGATCGAACGGATCTTCTCCAGCTCGGCGTTGGTCAGCACGGGCTGCGATACTTCGAGCCGCTTGTGCATGCCGGCGTGACGGCCGAGCAGGTTCGGCCGCGGCCCGATCATCGAGACCAGCGACATCACCAGCTCCTCGCGGATCGGATCGATCGGCGGGTTGGTGACCTGGGCGAAGTTCTGCTTGAAGTAGTTGTAGAGCAGCTTCGGCTTCTTCGAGAGCACGGCGATAGGCGTGTCGGTGCCCATCGAGCCGATCGGATCGTCGGGCTCCTTGCTCATCGGCTCGAGGAAGAACTGAATATCTTCCTGCGTGTAGCCAAAGGCCTGCTGGCGATCGAGCAGCGTGCTCGGATCGTTCGACGGCGCCGGCGCGGGAGCATCGGGGATCTCGGAGATCTCTTCGAGCTTGTGCTGCGTTTCCTTCAGCCATTCCTCGTAGGGCTCGGCTTCGGCCAGCGTACGCTTCAGCTCCTCGTCCTCGACGATGCGGCCCTGCTCCAGGTCGATCAGCAGCATCTTGCCGGGCTGCAGGCGCCACTTGCGCACGATCTGTTCGTCGGGGATCGGCAGCACGCCCGACTCCGAGGCCATGACGACCTTGTCGTCCTCGGTCACGAGGAAACGCGCGGGCCGCAGCCCGTTGCGGTCGAGCGTCGCGCCGATCTGGCGACCGTCGGTGAAGGCGATGCAGGCCGGGCCGTCCCACGGCTCCATCAGGGCCGCATGATACTCGTAGAAAGCCTTGCGCTTGGCATCCATCAGCGGATTGCCGGCCCACGCCTCCGGGATCAGCATCATCATGGCGTGGCTCAGCGAATAGCCACCGGCAACCAGCAGTTCGAGCGCGTTGTCGACACAGGCCGTGTCCGACTGACCATGCGGAATGATCGGCCACATCTTGTCGAGGTCGGCGCCGATCAGATCGGATTCCATCGTACGCCGACGGGCATACATCCAGTTGACGTTGCCGCGGACGGTGTTGATTTCACCGTTGTGCGCAATGAAGCGATAGGGATGCGCCAGCCGCCACGACGGGAAGGTGTTCGTCGAGAAGCGCTGATGGACGAGGCAAAGCGCGGACTCGCACAACGGGTTGCGCAGGTCCTCGTAGAAGCTCTGGACCTGATGGGCCAGCAGCAGGCCCTTGTAGACCACCGTGCGTGTCGAGAAGGACGGCATGTAGAGCTGCGACAGGCCCGGCAGCGTGTGCTTCTTCTCGAGGTCGACCAGCGGGTTCTGGGTCTGCTTGCGGATTGCCAGCACCTTGCGCTCGAAGGCGTCCTGGTCGGCGACCTTGGCGCCGCGACCGACGATCGCCATCCGGATCACCGGCATCGAGGCGATCACCGCCTTGCCGAGCCCGGTGAGGTCGGTCGGCACGTCGCGCCAGCCGACCAGCTTCTGCTTCTCGACCTTTACGAAGTGTTCGAGGCGCTTCACGGCGAAGTTCCGCGCCTTCTCGTCCTGCGGCAGGAAGCACATGGCGACGGCGTAGTGGCCCGGCTCCGGCAGGTCGACGCCTTCCTTGCGCGCCCAGTCGCGCAGCAGGGCGTCGGGGATCTGGATCATGGCGCCGGCGCCATCGCCCATCAGCGGGTCTGCCCCGACCGCTCCGCGGTGGTCGAGATTGACCAGGATTTGCAACCCCTGGCTCACGATATCGTGGGTCTTCCGGCCTTTGATATCCGCCACAAACCCGACACCACAGGCGTCGTGCTCGTTCTGCGGATCGTACAGTCCCTGCTTTTCAGGCAATCCCATGCGTCTGTCCCTGCTGGCGCGCTAGCTGGCCCAGCATCCCCCCGGATGCTTTAGTGAATGGACGGCATTATTAGCGCGGCCGCCGGGCCGGGCGAAAGCAATTGTTGCGTCGCAAAAGCCCCTGTACCTTGGCGCCCAACAAGCCCTTGGGGGAGAGGCCGGGATATGTCACTGAGGTCGTTCTATCGCCTGTCGATCTGCGCCACGGCTCTGTCGCTGGTCACGAGCCTCGGTGCCTGCAGCGGGCCGGGGGCGGCCGAGGCCTACACCGGGCCGGGCTGGTACCTCGAGAAATCCTACCTGCTCGTTCTAGGCGGCCCCAAGGTGTTCGGCGGGCCTTATACCTATGAAAAGTGCGAAGAAGAGCGCTTGAAGCTGGGGCCTGAGACCTCGCCGGACATGCTTTGCGTCAACCATCCCGGCAAGCCGAAAAAGTACGGCCTGTACTAACTCGGCCAAACATCCGCGCGTCACCTGCACATAAATCAGGCACCCTAACCAATTGCCATCAGGCTGGCGTTGCCGCCGGCGGCGGCTGTGTTGACGCTAAGCGACACCTCGTCGAACAGGAATTCTTGCGGATAGGGTTCGACATGGACGGGCACGATCGGCCCGCCCTTGCCTGCCATGGTCGCCAGCAGCGCCTCGAGGTCGCCCTGGCTGCCGGCAAACAACGCCGCCCGGATCACGGGATCGGTCGCATCGGTCGCCGGCCGGTTTCCGGTCGCCTTCACGAGGTCGAGCTGTGCCTGCAAGTGCGCAGCGTCGAAGGCCACGCAGAGAATGGTCCCCTTGGGCCGCAGGGAATAAGTGTTGCGCTCACCGACCGGCCCCGCGAGTTCGCCTGAGGCCACATCGATGCTTGGTCGTTTCGATAGGAGGCGATGCACGTAAAGCGGCCCCCCGGCCTTGGGGCCGGTGCCGGAGAGGCCATGACCGCCGAAGGGCTGCACGCCGACCACGGCGCCGATCATGTTGCGGTTCACATACTGATTTCCCGCGGAGCTCGCCTCCACAGCCCGCTCGATCGTCTCGTCGATGCGGCTGTGCACGCCAAAGGTCAGGCCAAAGCCGGTCGCGTTCACCGCTTTGATCGTGTCGACCATGCGCTCCCGCTTGTAGCGCAGCACATGGAGCACCGGCCCGAACACCTCACCCGGCAAGTCCGACACGGCGCCGATCTCGATCAGCGTTGGCGGCACGAAAGTGCCGTGTTGCGTTTCCGCCGGCAGGGCCACCTGGTGCACGCGATGGCCAGCGGCCCGCATGCGCGCGATGTGATCGAGCAGGCGCTTCTGCGCCTCTGCCGAGATCACCGGCCCGACATCGACCGACAGCCGGTCCGGATTGCCGACACTGAGTTCGGCCATCGCGCCTTCGAGCAAAGGCACGACCCGATCCGCGATATCCTCCTGCAGGCAGAGGACCCGCAGCGCCGAGCAGCGCTGGCCGGCTGAATCGAAGGCCGACGTCAGCGCATCCATCACGAGCTGCTCGGGCAGTGCCGACGAATCGGCGACCAGTGCATTCTGACCGCCGGTCTCGGCAATCAGCGGCAACGGTTTGCCGTCGCGGCCGAGACGGCGTGCCAAGCTTCGGTTGATGGACTGCGCCGCCTCGGTCGAGCCGGTGAAGACCACGCCGGCAATGGCGTCATTGGCCACGAGGCGTTTGCCCGTTTCGCCGTCGCCCAGCAGGAGCTGCAAGGCATCGCGTGGCACACCGGCGTCATGCAGCATGGCGATGCCGAGGGCTGCAATCAGCGGAGTCTCTTCGGCCGGCTTGGCGATCACAGCATTGCCGGCCGCCAGCGCGCCGGCGATCTGGCCAGTAAAGATCGAGAGTGGAAAGTTCCACGGGCTGATGCAGGCCACGACGCCGAGCGGCCGGTGCGTTTCATTGTCGAAGCTTTCGACGCAGCCCGCGTAGTAGCGCAGGAAATCGACGGCTTCCCTCACCTCGCCAACGGCATTGCTCAATGTCTTGCCAGCCTCGCGCACGATCGATCCCAACAGATCGGCGCAGCGCTCCTCCATCAGGTCGGCGGCACGCTTCAATATGCGGGCACGCTCCGCAGGCGCGGCCTGCCAAGGCTTCGCGTCGGCGCAGGCGCGATCGACCTGCTCGGACGTTGCCTCGACGACGGTGCCGACAAGATCGCGCCGGTCCGCCGGATTGAAGACTTCGCGCGCAGCGCCATCGCAGGCTTCCTCTGCAAGTAAAGGCCGGGCAGTCAGCGGAGGGATTGCCGGCAACGTTCCAGCCAGCGACGCCAATACCTGCTCGTTCGAGAGATCGAGGCCACGTGAATTCGGCCGTGACGGGCCGAAAAGATCGCGCGGCAGGGCGATGCGCGGATGCGGTGCGCCTACTGGCTGCACTGCACGGGCTCGCTCGACCGGATCGGCCAGCAACGTCTCCGGCGTGATCTCGGGATTGGCGATCTGGTTAACGAACGAAGTGTTGGCGCCGTTCTCCAGCAACCGGCGCACCAGATAGGCCAACAGGGTCTCGTGGGTACCGACGGGCGTGTAGATGCGACAAGGCCGGTTGAGCTTCGCCGGCCCGACCACCTCGTCGTAGAGCGGCTCGCCCATGCCATGCAGGTACTGGAACTCGTACTGGCCGGCGTAGAAGTTCTCGCCGGCCATCGCATGCAACGTCGCCAGGGTGAGCGCATTGTGCGTGCCGAACTGCGGGAAAGCGGCATCGGGGGCCGCCAGCAGCCGACGGGCGCAAGCGAGATAGGAAATGTCGGTGTGGATGCGCCGCGTGAAGACGGGATAATCCTCCAGCCCGTCGAGCTGCGCGCGCTTGATCTCGCCGTCCCAATAGGCGCCCTTGACCAACCGCACCATGAGGCGCCGCTTGCTGCGTCGGCCGAGATCGATCAGCCAGTCGATCGTGAAGACGGCGCGCTTCTGATAGGCCTGCACGACAAAGCCGATGCCGTTCCAGCCTTCGAGGTCCGGCTCGAAGCAAAGCCGCTCCAGCAGATCGAGGGAGATGTCCCAACGGTCGGCCTCCTCGGCATCGATGTTGAGGCCGATATCGTAGCCGCGCGCCAGCACGGCCAGGGACTTCAGCCGCGGATAAAGCTCGGCCTGCACGCGCTCCCGCTGGGCGCGGCTGTAGCGCGGATGCAGCGCCGACAGCTTGATGGAAATGCCCGAGCCTTCGTAGATGCCGCGGCCTGCCGAGAAACGGCCGATCGCATGGATCGCGTGTTCGTAGGAACGCAGATAGGCTTCGGCCTGCTGCGCCGTCACCGCAGCCTCGCCCAACATGTCGTAGGAGTGGCGAACGCCCAACCCTTCGTTGGAGCGATCCTTTTCGAGCGCTTCCTCGATGGTCTGGCCGGCAACGAACTGCTCGCCCATCAGACGCATGGCGATGTTGACGCCGCCGCGAATCAACGGTTCGCCGCCCCTGCCGATCAGCCGTGTCAGCGCCGCAGAGAGGCCGTGCTCGCTGCTGGTCGCGGTCAGACGGCCAGTCAGCATCAGGCCCCAGGTCGCGGCATTCACGAACAGCGACGGGCTATGGCCGAGATGGGCCCGCCAGTCGCCGCCACCGATCTTGTCGCGGATCAGCGCATCGCGCGTGTCGTCGTCGGGAATGCGCAGCAGCGCTTCGGCGAGGCACATCAGCGCCACGCCCTCCTGGCTGGACAGCGAATATTCGTGGATCAGCCCTTCGACGCCGCCCGACGCGGACTTGGCCCGCAGCGCCTCGACCAGACGCCGCGCCAGCGCATGCGCCCGACCAGTCGCGGACGCCGATAGCGTGGCCTGTTCGATCAGCGGCGGCACGCACTCGGTTTCGGCTCGGCGATAGGCCGACGTGATCGCCGCCCGTAGCGGACCCTGCGGCTGGATCGATTGCGCGAAGGCGTCGAAAGGCTTGAAAGACATTACTCGACGATAGCGTGTTCGCGGTTGAGCCACAGCGGCGAGGCCGCCAGGTCGATGAACTTGGCTTCATCCTCCAGCAACAGACGCCCCGCCTCGCGTGCCGCCGGATCGCGGCGACCGGCCAGATAATCCTCGTCGTTCCGCCACCACAGCTCCGCCACGCCATCGTAAGGTTCCGGCGCGCGCCGCACCGCGCGCATGCCGCTGCTCCAATCGTTGTCGAGACGATGGAGCTGCACATAGCGCGAGATCCGCAGCGCCGGCTGCAGGCTGCGGACCAGCGGCCCATGCTTGTTCAGCCAATAATCCTGGAACTCACCGAGGCTGAGGCTCGGCAATCGGCGCAGGCAAAAGGTCAGCTTGAGCATGGTTTCTCCCGTTTCGGCGGCGAAGCATAAGGTATAAGCGCCCTCGATGGATTCCCTTCCCGTCGACGAAGCTCTGCCGCGCCTGAAAGAGGCATTGGCCGCGCGCAATGCCGCCGTGCTGGTCGCGCCGCCGGGCGCCGGCAAGACGACGCGCGTGCCCCTGGCCTTGCTCGATGCGCCCTGGCTCGGTCGCGGCAAGATCGTCATGCAGGAACCTCGGCGACTGGCCGCGCGCGCTGCGGCTCGACGGATGGCCGCGACGCTGGGCGAAGCCGTCGGCGAGACGGTCGGCTATCGGGTGCGGCTCGACACCAAGGTAGGGCCGCGGACGCGCATCGAAGTCGTCACCGACGGCCTGTTCCTCCGGATGCTGCAGGACGATCCTTCGCTCGACGGCATCGGCTGCGTGATCTTCGACGAACTGCACGAGCGTGGCCTGGAAACCGACCTTTCGTTTGCCCTTGTCCGCGAGGCGCAGACGGCCTTGCGCGAGGACCTGCGCGTGATTGCCATGTCAGCCACGCTCGATCCCGGACCGATCTCGGATCGGCTGGGCGGTGCGGCGGTGGTCGAAAGTGCGGGCCGCATGTTTCCGGTCGACACGCGTTATCTCGATCGCGAGGCAGTGGGCCGGATCGAGGACGGTGTTGCCGCTGCCGTGCGCAGGGCATTGGCCGAGGAAAGCGGCAGCGCGCTCGTCTTTTTGCCGGGCGTTGGCGAGATCCGTCGTGTCGAGGAGCGGCTGCACGGTCTCGGCGGCGACGTCGACGTTGCACCCCTCTACGGCGACCTCTCGCCGGCCGAGCAGGACCGCGCCATTGCGCCTTCGCCCGCAGGCCGGCGCAAGGTCGTGCTCGCAACCTCGATCGCCGAGACCAGCCTCACCATCGAAGGCGTGCGCATCGTGATCGACAGCGGCCAGATGCGCGTGCCGAAATTCTCGCCGCGCTCGGGCATGACGCGGCTGGAAACCGTGCGGGTCAGCCAGGCCTCCGCCGATCAGCGCCGCGGACGTGCCGGCCGCCTCGAACCGGGTGTCTGCTATCGCCTGTGGCCGGAGGAAACGCAGCGCGGCCTGTTGCCTTTCACGCCACCGGAGATCCTCGACGCCGATCTGGCGCCGCTGGCGCTGGAGCTGGCCGCGTGGGGCACCACCGACGCCGCGAGCCTGCCCTGGCTGACGCCGCCACCGGCCGCGTCGCTTGCGACAGCGCGCGCGCTGCTCGTCGATCTTGCAGCCATCGACGACAGCGGTGCGGTCACACCGCATGGCCGCGCCATGGTGCGGCTTGGTCAGCATCCGCGCCTTGCGCATCTCGTTCTCAAAGGTCGAGAGCTTGGCCAGGGCCGCGTCGCGGCATTGCTGGCCGCCATCCTGAGCGAGCGCGATTTCCTGCGCCTGCCGCCCGGCCAGCGCGATGCCGACCTGCGTCACCGGGTCGATATTGCGCTGAGCGGCAAACGCGACGGTGCGTTGCGGCTGATCCTCGAACAGGCAAGACGCCTCACTCAGAATCAGGGACGCGAGACACCCGATGTCTCGATGACCGGCGCGCTGCTGGCGCTGGCCTATCCCGACCGCATCGGCCGCCGGCGGCCGGGCGCCGCGGGACGCTATCTCCTGTCGGGTGGTCGCGGGGCTGCGCTTCCGGAAGGCGACCCGATGGCCACCGAAGAATTTCTCGTCGTGGCCGACCTCGACGGCTCGACCCAGGACTCTCGCATCTTCCTCGCCGCCCCCATCACGGTAGCCGAGATCGAAGAGCTCTACGGCGACCGGATCGTCGACGAGCAGATCGTGCAATGGAGCCCGCGCGATGGTGCCGTTCTGGCACGGCGACGCCGACGGCTGGGCGCGATGGCCTTGGAAGACAAGCCCCTCGCCAAGCCCGATGCCGAGAAGGTTCGCGCCGCCATGGTCGACGGGGTCCGGCAGATCGGCGTCGGCGCACTGCCCTGGAGCGAAGACCTTGCGCGATGGCGCGAGCGCATTTCCTTTCTGCGCCAGCATGCGGGCGAAGACTGGCCCGACCTGTCGGACACCGCCCTGCTCGCCGCACTCGACGGCTGGCTGGCGCCCTTCCTCGACGGCGTCTCGCGCAAGGATCATCTGACGCGGACCGATCTGACAGCGGCGCTGAAGACTCTCGTACCTTGGGAGAAGCAGCGCGAACTCGACCGGCTGGCCCCGACCCATGTCGAAGTGCCGAGCGGCAGCCGCGTGCCGATCGACTATGCCAACCCGGCCGAGCCGACACTGTCGGTACGCTTGCAGGAAATGTTCGGTCTCACCGACACGCCGCGCATCGCTGGCGGCAAGGTGCCGCTCACCGTCCATCTCCTGTCGCCGGCGCGCCGGCCGGTGCAGGTGACGCGCGATCTCGCGAGCTTCTGGAGCAATGGCTACAAGGCCGTGAAAGCCGAACTGAAGGGCCGCTATCCACGCCACTACTGGCCCGACGATCCGCTGATCGCCGAACCCACCGCGCGTGTCCGGCCGCGGCCTAACTCTGGGCGATAGAGCAGTATTCTTCACGCAAGCCGTAGCAATATGGTACGGGCTAAGGTCTCGTCCATCGCCCGCACGGAATCCCCGACATGTCCCTTGCCCTCCCGTTCCAGACTGCCAAGCAGCTCGCTGCCGCGGTCCGGAAGAAGAAGATCGGTTGCCTCGAATTGCTCGACCTCTATCTGAAGAGGGTCGAGGCCTATAATCCCGAACTCAACGCCATCATCGCCATGGATATCGAGGGTGCCCGAAAGCGGGCCAAGGCGGCGGACCGTGCTCTGCGGGCCGGCAAGAAGGTCGGCCCGCTGCATGGCGTGCCGATGACGATCAAGGAATCGTTCGACGTTGCGGGCTATCCGACGACCTGGGGCGATCCGGAGTTCAAGGACAGCGTGGTCGAGCAGAACTCGCTGGTCACCCAGCGCATGATCGACGCCGGCGTCACCCTGTTCGGCAAGACCAACGTGCCGCTGAACCTGGCGGACTGGCAGAGCTACAACGAGGTCTACGGCTCGACCAACAATCCGTGGGATCTCGGCCGCACGCCGGGTGGTTCTTCGGGTGGTTCGGGCGCGGCGCTGGCCGCCGGCCTGACCGGCATCGAGGCCGGCAGCGACATCGGCGCGTCGATCCGCAACCCCGCCCACTATTGCGGTGTGTGGGGCCACAAGCCGAGCTGGGGCGTCGTTTCGCCCAAGGGCCATGCCCTCGCGGGCGCCGTGGCCTATGGCGACATCGGCGTCGTCGGTCCGCTGGCGCGCGGCGCCGAGGATCTCGAGATCGCGATGGACGCGATGGCCGGCCCCGATTCCATCGACGGCCGCGGCTGGACGCTCAGCCTGCCCCGCTCGACGAAGAAGAAGCTGCGCGACTTCAAGGTGGCGGTGCTGTTGACCGATCCCAACGCCGAGGTCGACGACTCGGTGCAGGAGCAGATTTCCAAGCTCGCCTCGTTCCTCGCCAAGAACAAGGTCAAGGTGAGCAGCAAGGCGCGCCCGGCCATCGACACGAAGGAGCTGAGCGACGTCTACATCCGCCTGCTGCGCGCGGCGACCTCGGCCCGGATGTCCGACGCCGTCTATGCGCAGGCCGTGAAGGACGCGGCCACGTTGCCGGCCGACGACATGAGCTACTTCGCCCAGATGCAGCGCGGCAATTCGCTGCCGCATCGCACCTGGCTGCAGCTCAACGAGAAGCGCCACAAGATGCGCTGGGCCTGGGATGCCTTCTTCGAGGACTACGACCTCATGCTCTGCCCGGTCGCCGTGACGGCGGCCTTTCCGCACGACCAGGCGGGTCTGCGCCACAAGCGGACCATCGTGGTCAACAACAAGAAGGTGCCGGTGGTCGATCAGATCTTCTGGGCCGGGTATTCGGGTGTCACCTGGCTGCCGTCGACCGCCGCCCCGATCGGGCTGACGAAGGACGGGCTGCCGGTCGGCGTCCAGATCATCGGCCGCCAGTATGGCGACTACGATTGCATCCAGTTCGCCAAGCTGCTGGAGAAGGAATATCGCAGCTTCGAACCGCCGCCGGCCTATAGCTGAGCGGAGGAGTAACCATGCACAACGATATCGACCTCAAGAAGCATATCCGCTCGATCCCGGACTTCCCCAAGCCCGGCATCCTCTTCTACGACATCTCTACCCTGCTGGCGCACGCCAAGGCGTGGCACGCCGCCATCGAGCGGCTGGCCGACCTGATCCGGCCGCACAAGCCCGACGTGCTGGCCGGCATCGAATCGCGTGGCTTCCTGCTGGCCGCACCGCTGGCGCTGGCGCTGGGTACCGGCTTCGTGATGCTACGCAAGCAGGGCAAGCTGCCCGGCACGACCGTGCGCCACACCTATGCGCTGGAGTACGGTACCGACACGATCGAGATCCAGCAGGATGCCGTGCAGAAGGGCACGCGCGTCGTGCTGGTCGACGACCTGCTGGCCACCGGCGGCACGATGGCCGCGGCGGTGACGCTGCTGGAGAGCGTCGGCGCTTACGTGCCGACGGCGGCCTGCATCATCGAGCTGACCTTCCTCGACGGCCGCAAGAAGCTGAAGGTGCCGGTCGAAGCGCTGGTGCAGTACGACAGCTAGCGGTCAGTGCTGATCGGCGCGATTGAAAGCGCCGGCACCGTCCGGCAGGACGGCGAAGGTCGACAGCGACTGGGCAATCGGATCGGGCGAGCCGTCGACAAACAGGTCGACCTCGCCGAACGCCGTCGACCGACCGACCTTCACGGCGCGTGCGACGCCGATCACGTCTTGCCGCACCGCAGCACGCATAAAGTTCGTCGTGAGCGAGATCGTCGCGAGCGTCGCGAAGCGCTGCATCTTCTCGCAGATCGCCAGAACCATGATCGTGTCGGCCAACGCCATCATCGCCTGGCCGATGACGACGCCCCCCGGACGGGCGATGCGGTCACTGTAGGGTAAGCGAAGCCGAACCTCCTCGGCAGACATATGCTCGGCCCTGAGTTGCAACTCCCATATCCAGGGGCCGAAATTGCCGCCCGGTGAGAGTTGTTGCTGCGCCGACTCAACGGTGAAGAATCCCATGCCCCATCGTGCCGCTTTCCGGGCTGTCGTCAAACCGGCTACGATGCTTTGAACGGAAGTCTGGAAGGAATTCGATGTTTTCGGTGTCCGAGTGCTTTTCCGAAAGTTATGCAGAAGCACGCCCCAAGTTCTGCAGTGCCGCCGCTACCGCCGGTGGAGCCATCCGATCCTGGCTGAACCCCAAGGCGCGTGGCCCCAACGGTGAAGCGCTCTTTCTCGACACCGCCCGCTTCGGACCGGCAGACGCCACCGACATGCTGGTGCTGATTGCCGGCACGCATGGTGTCGAAGGACATTGCGGTTCGGGCGCCCAGATCGCCTGGCTACGCTCGGGCGGGCCTGCGAAGCTCCCGAAGGGAACCGGCGCGCTGCTGATCCACGCCCTCAACCCCTACGGCTTCGCCTGGTCGCGGCGCGTTACGGAAGACAATGTCGACCTCAACCGCAACTTCGTCGATCACGATAAAGGCTATCCGGCCAACACGGGCTATCTCGCGATCGCCGACGCGGTGCTGCCGAAGACCTGGGACGACGCCAGCAAAGCCGAGACGGAGCGCGTCTTCGACGCCTATGCGCAGAAGCATGGCGCCTTCGGCCTGCAGGGCGCGATCAGCGGCGGCCAGTACAGCCATCCCGACGGCATCTTCTTCGGCGGCACGTCACCGACCTGGAGCAACCGCACCGTTCGTGCCATCGCGCGCGAAGAACTCTCGCAGGCGCAGCGCGTGGCAATCATCGACTTCCATACGGGTCTCGGTCCGTTCGGTCATGGCGAGCTGATCTGCGCCGTATCGCCGGCCGCGAAGTCCTTCGCGCGGGCCAAGGCGTGGTACGGCGACGAGATGACCTCGCCCGAAGGCGGCACCTCGACGTCCGCTGTCGTGGTCGGCGTGATGACCGACGCCTTCCCGCAGGAGCTGCCCGACGCACAGGTGACCCCGGTCGCCCTCGAGTACGGCACCTATACCGTGCCCGAAGTCCTGGGTGCCGTGCGTGCCGACAACTGGCTTCATCATCGGGGCGATGTCGGCTCGACACTCGGCCGCGAGATCAAGGCCGACATCAAGGAACGCTTCTTCCCGTCAGGCGACAAGTGGCGCGAGATGGTGTGGAGCCGCGCCGACCAGACGATCGGCTGGGCGCTGAAGGGGCTGCAGAGCCAATGAGCCTGGTCGCGCCGAGCGAAGATACCGCCCGGCTGCGACTCCGGAACGTCCTGCAGCGTGCGCCGCTGTTCGCCGACCTCGATCCCGAGGGCCTGGAAGCAGTCGAGCGCGAGCTGACGCTGCTCATCCTGCCCGGCGGGGCACCGCTGTTCCGCCAAGGCGAGCCGGCCGATGCGGTCTATGTCGTGGCGAGCGGCTGTCTCGGTGTGTTCCGCCACCAGGACGAAGTCGACGCCAGCGAACCTCTGCTGATCGCCGAGGTGCCTCCCGGCAATCTGGTGGGCGAGATGTCTCTGCTCTCGCACGGCAAACGCACGCGCAGCGTGGCGGCGCTGCGCGACAGCGAAGTGTGGCGGCTGGCCCAGAGCAGCTTCAACGCGCTGACCAAGCATCACCCCGAGGTCTTGCCGGCGCTGATGCGCAGCGTCGTCGCACGCAACGCGGTCGACACCGGCAAGCGGCGGCGCCAGCCGCGCACCTTCGCCATCCTACCCGCCGGCCCCAATGTGCCGTCGGCGCGCTTTGCCGTGATGCTGGCCGATGCCCTCGGCCGCATCGGCAACAGGGTCCAGATGCTGGGGCCCGATTCGGTCGACGAGGAACCCGAGTGGTTTGCGCGCTGCGAGATGGAGTCCTCGTTCGTGCTCTATCGGGCCGACGCGACACAGACGCCGTGGACCGAGCTCTGCCTGCGTCAGGCCGATTGCCTGATCGCCGTCCGCAGCGCCGAGCATGACGGTCCGACAACTCTGCCCTTCGACGTCGAGACAGCGCAAAGCGGCGCTGTGTTCCACCGACGGCGCGAGCTCGTTCTCCTGCACGAAGGCCACGACCCTTCGCCGGGCTCGACGGCGCCTTTGCTCGCGGGCGGCCTCTACGGTCATCACCACCACGTCCGTCTCGACATTCACGCCGACATCGACCGGCTGGCGCGGCTGCTGACCGGCCATGCGGTCGGCGTGGTGATGGCGGGCGGCGGTGCCCGCGCCTTCACCCATATCGGCGTCGTCAAGGCATTGCGTCAGTCCGGCGTGCCGATCGATCTGGTGGGCGGCACCAGCATGGGCGCTATCGTCGCCGCCGGCGTCGCTTCGCGCTGGAACGACGAGGAGCTCAACGAGCGCTTCCGGCGTGCCTTCGTCGATGCCAATCCGTTGAACGACTATACGGTGCCGCTGATCTCGCTGTTCTCCGGCCGCCGTGTGACACGCCTGCTACGCGCCGCCTTCGGCGAGAAGGATATCGAGGATCTCGTCCTTTCCTTCTATTGCATGACAGCCAACCTCACGACCTCCGATGCCGACATTCACACGGTCGGCCGGCTGTGGCGCTGGCTGCGCGCAAGCGTGGCGATCCCAGGCGTCATGCCGCCGTTCAACGAGGCGGGCGAAGTCCATGTCGACGGCGGCGTCATCGACAATTTCCCGGTACGCGCCATGCGCCGGCTGGGCCGTGGCATCACAATTGGAGTCGACATCGACACCGGCGGCGCGCTGGCGGCCGGCGCCGACGTCATGGAGCCCTGGTCGGCCTGGCAGTTCTTCCGCCGCCTGATCTGGCGGCGCAACGAAACCCTCCCCATCCCCTCGATCGTCGCCATCCTGCTGCGCTCGGCGCTGGTCGCCAGCACAGCGCGCGCCGCCCAGGATCGCGCCGCGGCGGACCTGCTGATCGTGCCGCCGATGAACCACATCGATCTGCTCGACTGGACGAGCTTCGACGCCGCCATCGAGCTGGGCTACCGCACCACCATGGAAACCCTGGACAAGGCAAAATCTCTGCCGGTCGGCGCCCGGCTGTTCCTGGCCTAGCGGCCGGGCTTTCAACCGTCGAAATCGAACGGGACACCGGCTTGACACCATCGACGGGCGCGTCTCTTATTTCACCCATCGGTTAATAAGAAGACCTCGCCATGACACCAGCCGCCGACCGCCTCAGCTCGACCTTCGCCGCCCTCGCCGACCCGACGCGGCGCGCCATCCTGGCCCGCCTGACCCTGGGTGAAACCACGGTCGGCGATCTCGCGGAACCCTTCGACATGAGCCTGCCAGCGATCTCCAAGCACCTGAAGGTGCTGGAGCGGGCCGGGCTGATCTCGCGCGGGCGCGATGCCCAGCGGCGCCCCTGTCGGCTGGCGGCCGAGCCGCTGCACGAGATCGCCGACTGGGTGGCGACCTACCGGCGATTCTGGGAACAGCGCCTCGACCGGCTGGAAGACTACCTACGCGCGGCGCAACAGACGCCCACCTCTTCGCCCCCTTCCACTTCTGCCAAGAAGAAAAGGACGAAGGCCCATGGCCGCAAGAGCAAGTGACCTCGCCGTCCCGCTGCGTCGCGAATTTACGTTGAACCGCACGCTGCGTGCACCACGCGCGCTCGTTTTCCGCGCCTTCATCGAACCGGAACGCATGAAGCTGTGGTGGGCGCCGCGCGGATTTCAGATGCTCTCGTGTGCCCTCGATCTACGCGAGGGGGGCGCCTGGAGGATGCGCATCAGGAGCGAGGAGACCGGTGCAGTGCAGACCGAGGTCGGCACCTATCGCGAGATCCGCGAGCCCGACCGCCTGGTCTTCACCCATGCCTGGGTACGTTCCGACGGCACGCTCACCTCGCCGACAGTCGTCACGGTGCGTTTCACCGAACACGATGGCGGGACCGACGTCGTCTTCACCCAGGCCAACTTCGTCTCGCCGGCATTCTGTCAGTCGCACGAAGACGGCTGGGCGAGTTCGCTGGAGCAGTTGATCGAACAGGCGCCGCGCCTCTGAGTTAGGTGTTGCCGCAGGAGAAAACGCGATGACGGACAATGAAGCGGCGAAGCACCTTGCCGCCTTGCAGGACCTCAACCGCAATTACATCAGATCGGTCGACGAGGCCGACGTGCGCTGGTTCGAACAGCACCTGGCTGATGATTTCCTCAACACCAATCCCGACGGATCGCGGCTCGACCGAGCCGCCTTCCTGGCGCAGATCGGCCGCGGTTCGGCGGTGAAGAACATCCGCGAGCACGACGTGAGGATCCGTCTGCTGGGCGACTTCGCGATCATCCATGCACGGACCAGCTACATCAAACCCGATGGCAGCACGGGCGGCGGCTGGTACACCGACGACTGGCAACTTCGGCCCGAAGGCTGGCGTTGCGTTGCCGCTCACGTCAGCCGCGGCTGATCGCCTTCCCTGCGTACCCCTAGAGTATCCTCCATGTCCCCGAATGCAGGCGCTGATTCATCGCCGGCCGCCTGGCGAGTCGTCTTCGCCTGTTTTCTCTCCGCGGTGTTTGCCTGGGGCTTCGGCTTCTACGCGCACGGCATTTACATCGTCGAGCTGCAGAAGGAGCACGGCTGGTCGACCGGCCTGATCTCCACGATGGTGACGGCGCACTATGTGCTGGGCGCCCTGTTGCTGCCGCGCATCGCCGACGCCATCACGCGGTTTGGCCCGCGCGCCGTGTTCCTGAGCGGCCTCGCCACAACAGCCGTGGCGCTGCTGCTGCTCCCCTCGGTCACCGCGCCCTGGCAGCTCGCGGTGCTTTACATCGTGATGGCGCCGGGCTGGAACGCCACCAGCGTAGCGGCAATCGCCTCGACGGTCGGCCAGTGGTTCGACAAGAAGCGCGGCCTCGCTCTCAATCTTGGCCTGAGCGGCGCGACCGTCGCGGGCCTCGTCATGGCGCCGACCCTGCTCGCCACCATCCCGTTGATGGGATTTGCCGACGCGCTGCGGCTGGTCGTGCTGGTCTCGCTCGTCATCGCCGGGGGCGCGGTCCTGCTGTTCGTGCGCCGCGGGCCTCTGTCGCCCAAGCCGCTGCCGGCCGGGACCAGCCGCCTGGCCCCCCTGCGAAGCTGGCATTTCTGGAGCATCTCCGCGCCCTTCGCCCTGATGCTGGTCTCGCAGGTGGGGTTCCTCACCCATCTCGTGCCGTTGATCAGCACGCGCGTCGCTGCCGGTGCGCCGGTGGTCGATCCCGGTCTTGCCGTGGGTATCAATGCTTTCATGGCGCTGGTCGGACGCATCGTGCTGGGCTTCGTCATCGACCGGTTCGAGCCGCGGCGCGCGTCGGCCGCCTGCTTCATGGTGCAGGTCGCCGCCATCGCCGTACTGGCCTTCGCCGAGGCCCCGCTGGTGGTATACGGCGCCTGTGCCGTCTACGGCTTCTCGGTAGGCAACAACATCACCCTCTCGCCGCTGATCGTGCAGCGCGAGTATGGCCCGGATCAGTTTCCCGCCATCGTCGCGCTGTCTTCTGCCGTGGTGCAGATCGTCTATGCCTTCGGCCCCGGCTTGCTCGGAATTCTGCGCGATGTGTCGGGCGGTTACGGCGTGCCGCTCGCGGCATGCATGGCATTGAACATCGTCGCATCCATCCTCGTCATGATGCCTCCGCGAGCAATCGCCCGAGGGGTGGCTAAGCCAGGAACTTGAGGCCGTTGATCACCTTGTCGATGGTCTTGCGCGGCCCATGCACGCCCAGCCCGACGAAATCCAGCGCATCGGCCGGCGCCGCTGCGACGGCGGCGCGGTTGTCGGCATCGTTGGTCGTCTTGAACATGGGTTCGATGTAGATCGCGGGCACCAGCTCGCGCGACAGGGCGCGCTGATGGGTGCGGCGCAGCTCTTCGAGCGTGGCGCCATAGACGAAGACCGGCTCGCGGATCAGCGGGGAATAGGACCGGCCTGCGCCGTCGCGATAGGGCTCGCCCATCAGCTCGGGACGCGTGCCGGCCAGCCCGCCGGCGAGGAAGGCTGCAATGTTGGCCAATTGCCAGGCGGCAAGATCGGAACGCAGGATGAGGGCAGTCTTGGTCTCGTAGATCATGCTCCCCATATTAAACGCGCTGCGCCCACCGTCTTGAACGTTCGTGCATGAGCCCCGCCCCTCTCCGCCCCGCCCCGCCCCGTCCGGATCGCATCCGCCTCGACCGCCCGTCGTCCGGTCTGCAACGCCTGGCCGCGCGCTTCGGCGGCCATGCCTACGACCCGCATCGGCACGAGACCTACGGAATCGGCCTCACTCTCTATGGCGTGCAGCAGTTCAACTATCGCGGCAGCCTGCGTGCGAGCCGGGCCGGCGACGTGCTGGTGCTGCACCCCGACGAAGCGCATGACGGACATGCCGGCGAGGGCGGCGCCTTCGCCTATCGCATGCTCTACCTCGATCCGGCGGCCATCTCGCAGGCGCTGGACGGCGCCAGTCCGCCTTTCGTCACCGACGTGGTCACGCGCGACGCGGCCATGGCCGGCTTGATCGACGAAGCCTTTGCCGATTTCCCGCATCCGCTCGAACCGCTGGCCATCGACGCCACCGTGGCGCGGATGGCCGATCTGCTGGAGCGCCGCAGCGATGGTCCTCGCCGGCGGCCGGCCGGCGCCACGGCGGCACGGGCGATCCATCGCGTCCATGAGTTCCTGGCGGCCGAAGCCCATCGCACGGTGGCTTCGGAGGAGCTGGAGCGGCTGAGCGGCCTCGACCGGTTCGCGCTCGCCCGTCATTTCCGCCAAACCTTCGGCACCTCGCCGCATCGCTTCCAAGTCGGACGCCGACTCCAGCGGGCGCAGTCCATGATTGCCGAGGGTGCCGCCCTGTCCGAGACGGCGGCAGCCACAGGCTTTGCCGACCAAAGTCATCTCACGCGACATTTCTCGGCACGCTTCGGCCTGACGCCCGGTCGTTGGGCGGCGTTGTCACGTCGCGTCTAGAGCCGGTACCTAGAAGCAAAAAGCCCCGCACCAATCGGGCGGGGCTCTGCGAAGCGTTCGAAGGTCTGTAAGGGCTGGCCTCAGAGGCCGCCGTTCACGACCAGGCACTGCCCGCTGACATAGTCGCTGTCGGGGCTGCAGAAGAGATAGACCGAGCCGGCCGCTTCTTCCGGCAGGCCGCCACGGCCGAGCGGGATCATCTGGTTCATGGCAGCGATGCGGCCGCCCTGGACGCCGACCTTGACCTTGCGGCCCTGGACCTCGATCTCGCCGGCATCACCCTGAGAGAGCGGCTGCGTGAGGCGCGTCTGGATGTAACCGAACGCCACGGCATTCACCGTGACGTCGTAGCGGCCGAACTCCTTGGCCAGCGTCTTGGTGAGGCCGACGATGCCCGCCTTGCCCGCCGAGTAGTTCGACTGGCCGGCATTGCCGTTCACGCCCGAGGTCGACGAGATGTTCACGACCTTGCGCACGATGCGCTTGCCCTCGGCACGCTCCTTCTCGACAGCGCCGCGGAAGTGCTGCTGGAAGGCGCGCAGGACGCGGAACGGCGCCGTCAGATGGACATCGAGGATGGCGTACCACTGTTCGTCGCTCATCTTCTGGATGACCGAGTCCCAGGTGTAGCCAGCATTGTTCACCACGACGTGGCAATCGCCGAAAGCGTCGACGGCCGTCTTGACGATGCGGTCGCCGAAGTCGGGCTTGGCGACGTCGCCGTTGCAGGCCACGGCCTTGCCGCCCATCTTCTCGATCTCGGCGATGACGTCCTTGGCCGGCGCGTCGTCGATGTCGTTGATCACCACCTTGGCGCCATCGCGCACCAGGCGCAGCGCGATCTCACGACCGATGCCACGCCCCGAGCCGGTGACGATTGCCACCTTGCCATCCATCTGACCCATCTTAAGTCTCCTGCTTCTTCAACTAGGCCAGTGCGACCGTCGCGTTGCCCTGCAACGTGTCCTGGCCGTTCTGGTTGGTGCACTTGACCTCGAGGTCGACCAGCTTCTCGCCATTGGCCTCGCGCTTGCCCGTGACCTTGCCGCTCACGGTGATGACGTCGCCCACCCAGGTGATCGACGTGAAGCGCGTGCCGAGGCCCCGCACCTGCTTCTGCGGCACCCAGGAGGTGACGATGCGGCCGAGGAAGGCCATCGACAGCATGCCGTGGGCGAACACGTCCTTGAACCCGAACTTCTTGGCGAAGTCGATGTCGACATGGATGGGATTGTGGTCGCCCGAGCCGCCGCAATAGAGCGCGAGCTGGTGGCGGCTGATCGGCGGCAGCACGATCGGCTTGATCTCGTCGCCGACCTTGACCTGATCGAACTTGGGAACGGATGTCATGGTACCCTCCCTCACTTCTTGCCGGCGTCTGGGTTGCGCACGACCGTAATGCCCTTGGCCTTGGCCACGAGCTTGCCGGTCTGGTCCTTGAGCTCGGTCTCCGAAGCCACGAACCACAGGGCGCCGCCCTTCTTGTCGTAGATGTCGACCACCTTCTGCTGGCAGGTGATCTTGTCGCCGACATGCACGGGCGCGAGATATTCGTAGTGCTGCTCGCCGTGCAGGATCAGGCCGATGTCGACGTTGAGCAGGCGCAGGAGGCCGCCCTTGTCGGGATCGTCATTGGTGACGGCGGTAAGATAGGTCGGCGGCGCCGGGATTGTGCGGTAGCCATCGGCCTTGGCCGCGGCCTCGTCGACATAGATGGGATTCTCTTCGCCGATGGCCTTGCAGAACAGGCGGATCTTGCCGGCTTCGACGGTGGTGGTGAATGGCTTGAACGTATGACCGATCAGCTTCTTGTCGAGCTGCATGGGCCGCTTCCTCCGTGGTTTGAAAATTAAAAACCCTCTCCCCGATCCCAGGACCGGAGAGAGGGTTACCCTTGCGGGATGCTATTCGTAGCGGCCGACGATGGCGACGCTCGACACGTTCTCGCGCGGCGCGCCGCCGAGATTGTGCGTCATGCCGATCTTCGGGTCCTTGAGCTGGCGAACGCCGGCACGGCCCTGGAGCTGCAGGTACATCTCGTAGAGCATGCGCAGGCCCGACGCGCCGATCGGATGGCCGAAGCACTTCAGGCCGCCGTCGATCTGGCAGGGGATCTTGCCGTCGGCGTCGTAGAAGCCGTCGAGCACGTCCTTCCAGCCCTTGCCGGTCTCGGAGATGTGCAGGTCTTCCATGGTGACCAGCTCGGTCACCGAGAAGCAGTCGTGCACCTCGAACATCGAGACTTCGTTGCGCGGGTTCTTGATGCCGGCCTCTTCATAGGCCTTCTTCGAGGCGATGCGCGTGGTGTGGAAGTAGCTGCCGTCCCACGAGTTGTGGCCCGACTCGGAGCCGTTCGACACCGAGAGCTGCAGCGCCTTGACGCTGACGATGTTGGCCTTGCCGAGCGCCTTGGCGATCTCCGGCGTGGTCACGATGGCCGCGGCCGCACCGTCCGACACGCCGCAGCAGTCGAACAGGCCGAGCGGCGAGGCGATCATCGGCGCGTTGAGAATGGTGTCCATCTCGACGGCCTTCTGCAGATGGGCCTTCGGGTTCTTGGCGCCGTTCTGATGGCTCTTCCACGAGACGTGGCCGATCGCCTTCTTGAGGTCGTCGGCGCTGACACCGTGGGCCGTCATGTAGGCGGTGGCGAGCTGGGCGAAGTTGCCCGGCGCCGTGCCGCTGGCGTTCCACAGCGCCTGCAGCGGGCCGCCACGGCCGCCCGGCAGACCGCCGTAGCCGGTGTCCTTCAGCTTCTCGACACCCAGGGCCAGCGCGAAGTCAGCCGCACCCGAAGCGACGGCGTAGCAGGCGCCGCGGAAAGCCTCGGTGCCCGACGCGCACATGTTCTCGACATGCGTCACCGGGATGTTGGGCAGACGCAGCGTCGTCGAGAGCGGGATGCCGGACTTGCCGACATGCACCTCGTCGATGGCGGTCGAGAACCACGCAGCGTTGAGCTGCTTGGCGTCGATGCCGGCGTCGGCGATGGCTTCCTTGTACGCCTCGAGCATCAGCTCCTCGGCGCCGCTGTCCCAGCGTTCGCCGAACTTGGAGCAACCCATGCCGAGAATGGCGACCTTGTCCTTGATACCACGAGCCATTGCAGGTCTCCTTGGTGTTGACGGTTGAACTCTAAACCTTTGACCGGGGGAAGGCGATCAGACCGGAGCCGCCTTCCAGAAGTAACGCTTGAAGCCGCCGCGCATCGTGTCGTTGTCGCGGATGCGGAAGGTCATGCGCATCTTGGCGCCGACCTTCACCTGTTCCTTGTCGCTGTCGGTGAAGTCGGCCATGAAGCGACCGCCCTCGGGGAACGTGATCATGCCGTAATAGCCCGGCGGGTCCGGCGAATAGACCAGCGAATCGGCAGTGAACGACATCACGTTCGCCTCCAGCCCTGCCATGGCGTAGGGATCCTGGCTGTCGATGGCATGGCAGTTGGGATTGACGCAGACTTGGCTGCGCGGGAACTGCACCGTGCCGCAGACCTTGCACTTGCCGCCGACCAGTCCGTAGATCATGTCGCGCTTGCGCCACAGCACCGAGAGCGCGGTCTTCTTGTCGAACTCCGCGCGCATGCCCTTGTCGATCGGAAGCATCTCGTTGAAAGCGAGGAACTTCATGTAGTTCTTCTCTTCCTTGCGACGCGCCAGCCAGCCCGACAGGCCCTTGCGCTTCGCCAGCTTGGCGTTCTCGGCCGTGACCTCGAACACCAGCACGTCGACGCCCTGGCCGAAGGCCACGACCATGATCTTGTCGCCTGCCTTGGCGGTCTCGAGCGCATCGACCAGCATGACCAGCGCATGCGCCGAGCCGGTGTCGCCGAGATTGGCGCCCAGCAAGTCGCGCACCGCGCCTTCAGCAACGCCGCAGGCCTTGGCCATCTGCTTCGGTACGGCCGGCATCGGGCTCGGCATGATGAAGTGCGTGACGTCGCTGCCCTTCAGCTTGCAGGCCGCGAGAGCGGCCTTGATCGCCGGCGGGACGATCTTCGAGTAGCCCTCGTCGCGGATCCAACGCTCTTCCCAGCCGTAGTCGAACTCGGCGTCCTCGCCGCGGAAATGGTCGACGAA
>JAFKFK010000004.1 GCA_017307275.1 Alphaproteobacteria bacterium
GGGCCGCTACACGGTCGCTCAGGCCAATGCCGAGATCGATGCCAAGGGCAAGTTCGTGTCCGAGCTGGTGCAGTGCCGCAAGGGCGGCGAGTACATCCTCGGCCGGCCCGAGACCATCGACTTCGTCGACGTCTCGCCCAAGCAGATCGTCTCCGTCGCCGCGGCGCTGATCCCGTTCCTCGAGAACGACGACGCCAACCGCGCGCTGATGGGTTCGAACATGCAGCGCCAGGCGGTGCCGCTCATCCAGGCCGAATCGCCGCTGGTCGGCACCGGCATGGAAGAGGTCGTTGCCCGTGACTCCGGTGTTGCCATCGCGGCGCGCCGCACCGGCATCGTCGACCAGGTCGACGCCATGCGTATCGTCGTGCGTGCGACGGAAGACGTCGGCCCGAACCGGCCGGCGGTCGACATCTACAACCTGCTGAAGTTCCAGCGTTCCAACCAGAGCACCTGCATCACCCAGAAGCCGCTCGTGAGGGTCGGCGACCATGTGAAGAAGGGCGACATCGTGGCCGACGGTCCGTCGACCCGCGATGGCGAGCTCGCTCTCGGCCGCAACGTGCTCGTCGCGTTCATGCCGTGGAATGGCTACAACTTCGAAGACTCGATCCTGCTCTCCGAGCGCATCGTGCGCGATGACGTCTTCACCTCGATCCACATCGAGGAGTTCGAAGTCATGGCCCGCGACACCAAGCTCGGCCAGGAAGAGATCAGCCGCGACATCCCCAACGTCGGCGAGGAAGCGCTCAAGAACCTCGACGAGGCGGGTATTGTCTACATCGGCGCCGAGGTGAAGGCGGGCGACATCCTGGTCGGCAAGGTCACGCCGAAGGGCGAAAGCCCGATGACGCCGGAAGAGAAGCTGCTGCGCGCCATCTTCGGCGAAAAGGCAGCCGACGTGCGCGACACCTCGCTGAAGGTGCCCCCGGGCGTCGAAGGCACCGTGGTCGAAGTCCGCGTCTTCAACCGCCGCGGCGTCGACAAGGACGAGCGCGCTCTCGCCATCGAGCGTGACGAGATCGAGCGTCTTGCCAAGGACCGCGACGACGAAAAGGCCATCCTGGAGCGCAGCTTCTACAGCCAGATCCAGGAAATGCTGATGAACCAGGTCGTGGCCGGCGGGCTGAAGGGCCTGAAGCCCGGCACGCGCATCACCGAAGAGGTGCTGGGCGAGTACACGCCTGGCCAGTGGCGGCAGATTGCGGTCAAGACCGACAAGAAGCAGTCCGAGATCGAGGCGTTGAACAAGCAGTTCGACGAGTCGATGAAGCGTCTGCAGGACCGGTTCGACAGCAAGGTCGACAAGCTGCAGCGCGGCGACGAGCTGCCGCCGGGCGTGATGAAGATGGTCAAGGTCTTCGTCGCGACCAAGCGCAAGCTGCAGCCGGGCGACAAGATGGCCGGCCGTCACGGCAACAAGGGCGTGATCTCGCGCATCATGCCGCTCGAAGACATGCCGTATCTCGAGGAGGGCGGCCCGGTCGATATCGTGCTGAACCCGCTCGGCGTGCCGTCGCGTATGAACGTCGGTCAGATTCTCGAAACCCACCTCGGCTGGGCCGCGGCGGGTCTCGGCAAGAAGATCGGCGAGATGCTGGCGAACGCCCGTGAAGCCTCGGCGGTGCAGATCAGGAAGCACCTCCGCGATATCTACGGCGAGAAGACCTTCAAGTCCGATATCGCCGATCTCGACGACGAGCACGTGATCGAACTCGCCCGCAACCTCTCGAGGGGTGTGCCCTTCGCGTCGCCGGTGTTCGATGGCGCGCACGAAGCCGATATCGTCGGCATGCTGGAGATGGCGGGTCTCGACAAGTCGGGCCAGGTTACCCTGGTCGACGGCCGCACGGGCGAGCCGTTCGATCGCAAGGTGACCGTCGGCTACATCTACATGCTGAAGCTGCACCATCTCGTGGACGACAAGATCCACGCGCGGTCGATCGGCCCCTACAGCCTCGTTACCCAGCAGCCGCTGGGCGGCAAGGCGCAGTTCGGTGGCCAGCGCTTCGGCGAAATGGAGGTGTGGGCACTCGAGGCTTACGGCGCCGCCTACACGCTGCAGGAGATCCTCACCGTCAAGTCGGACGACGTGGCCGGCCGCACCAAGGTCTACGAGGCCATCGTGCGCGGCGACGACACCTTCGAAGCGGGTATCCCGGAATCCTTCAACGTTCTGGTCAAGGAGCTGCGCTCGCTCGGCCTCAACGTCGAACTGAACCAGTCGGTCACGTGAGCGTGACCGACAACCTCTCTGCTTTGCCGAATTAAGTCCAACGAACCCCCGCAAGGGGTGAACTGGGGACCATAAAGATGACCGACCTCATCAACGTACTAGGCCAGCCGCAGGGCACGCCGACCTTCGACGAGATCCGCATCTCGATCGCCAGCCCCGAGCGCATCCGCACTTGGAGCCACGGCGAGATCAAGAAGCCGGAAACCATCAACTACCGCACGTTCAAGCCGGAGCGTGACGGCCTGTTCTGCGCGCGCATCTTCGGACCGATCAAGGACTACGAGTGCCTGTGCGGCAAGTACAAGCGCATGAAGTTCCGCGGCATCACCTGCGAGAAGTGCGGCGTCGAGGTGACGCTCACCAAGGTGCGTCGCGAGCGGATGGGCCACATCGAGCTTGCCTCGCCCGTGGCGCACATCTGGTTCCTGAAGTCGCTGCCGAGCCGCATCGGCCTGCTGCTCGACATGACGCTGCGCGATCTCGAGAAGATCCTCTACTTCGAGAACTACGTCGTCACCAACCCGGGCCTGACCGCCCTCAAGTACCGCGAGCTCCTGAACGAGGACCAGTACCTCAACGCGCTCGACGAGTACGGCGATGGCTCCTTCGAAGCCGAGATCGGCGCCGAGGCGATCCGCGCCATGTTGCAGGCGATCGACCTCAACGAGGAGCGCCCGCGCCTTCGCGAGGAGCTGCGCGAGACGACCTCCGAGGCCAAGCGCAAGAAGCTCGTGAAGCGCCTGAAGCTCTGCGAGAACTTCATCGAATCCGGCGCACGTCCGGAGTGGATGATCCTCGAGCTGGTGCCGGTGATCCCGCCCGAGCTGCGCCCGCTGGTGCCGCTCGACGGCGGCCGCTTTGCCACGTCCGACCTGAACGACCTCTATCGCCGCGTCATCAACCGTAACAACCGGTTGAAGCGCCTGATGGAGCTGCGGGCTCCCGACATCATCGTGCGCAACGAGAAGCGCATGCTGCAGGAGTCGGTGGATGCGCTGTTCGACAACGGCCGTCGCGGCCGTGTCATCACCGGCGCCAACAAGCGTCCGCTGAAGTCGCTCAGCGACATGCTCAAGGGCAAGCAGGGCCGGTTCCGTCAGAACCTGCTCGGCAAGCGCGTCGACTACTCGGGCCGCTCGGTCATCGTGGTCGGTCCGGAACTCAAGCTGCACCAGTGCGGCCTGCCCAAGAAGATGGCGCTCGAGCTGTTCAAGCCGTTCATCTACTCGCGGCTGCAGAACTACGGCATGGCCAACACCATCAAGGCCGCCAAGCGCATGGTCGAGAAGGAGCGGCCGGAAGTGTGGGATATCCTCGAGGAGGTCATCCGCGAGCATCCCGTGCTGCTGAACCGCGCGCCGACCCTGCATCGTCTCGGCATCCAGGCGTTCGAGCCGGTGCTGATCGAAGGCAAGGCGATCCAGCTCCATCCGCTGGTCTGCACGGCCTTCAATGCCGACTTCGACGGCGACCAGATGGCGGTGCACGTGCCGCTGTCGCTGGAAGCCCAGCTCGAAGCGCGCGTGCTGATGATGTCGACCAACAACATCCTCTCGCCCGCGAGCGGCAAGCCGATCATCGTGCCGTCGCAGGACATCGTGCTCGGCATCTACTATATCACGCTCGAGCGCGAGGGTGAGGCCGGCGAAGGCTCGCTGTTCTCCGACATCGGCGATCTCGAGCACGCCCTGCACAGCCGCACGCTCTCGATGCACGCCAAGATCAAGATGCGTCTGGAGGCCTACGACGACAAGGGTGTCCTGGCCCAGCGCGTGGTCGAGACCACGCCGGGCCGTATTCTGCTCGCGCAGATCCTGCCCAAGCACGAGAACCTGCCGTTCTCGTTGATCAACCGCCTGCTGACCAAGAAGGACCTGCAGAACGTCATCGACTCCGTCTACCGCCACTGCGGTCAGAAGGAGACGGTGATCTTCGCCGATCGTCTGATGGGTCTCGGCTTCTATCACGCCTGCCGTGCCGGCATCTCGTTCGGCAAGGACGATCTCGTTATTCCGATGACCAAGGAAAAGCTGGTCGCCCAGACCCAGAAAGAGGTCAAGGAATACGAGCAGCAGTATCAGGACGGCCTGATCACCTCCGGTGAGAAGTACAACAAGGTCGTGGACGCCTGGTCGCGCTGCTCGGATCGCGTGGCCGAGGAGATGATGAAGGGCATTTCGACGCCGAAGCCGGGTCGTCCGGTCAACGCGGTGTGGATGATGGCCCATTCCGGCGCGCGTGGTTCTGCAACGCAGATGAAGCAGCTCGCCGGCATGCGCGGCCTGATGACCAAGCCTTCGGGCGAGATCATCGAGACGCCGATCCTCTCGAACTTCAAGGAAGGCCTGTCGGTGCTGGAGTACTTCAACTCCACTCACGGCGCGCGTAAGGGCCTGGCCGACACGGCACTCAAGACGGCGAACTCGGGTTACCTGACCCGCCGTCTGGTCGACGTGGCGCAGGACTGCATCATCATCGAGGAAGATTGCGGTGCCGAGCGCGGCCTCACCATGCGTGCGGTCGTCGACGGCGGTGACGTGATCGAGCCGCTCTCGGAGCGGGTGCTGGGCCGTACGGCGCTGGACGACATCGTCGACCCGCTGAACGGCACGCTGATCAGCAAGGCCGGCGAACTGATCGACGAAGTGACCGTCGAGCAGATCGAGAAGGCCGGGATCGAGGAGATCCGCATCCGGTCGGTGCTGACCTGCGATACCAAGATCGGCGTTTGCGGCAAGTGCTACGGCCGCGACCTGGCCCGCGGTACGAAGGTCAACATCGGCGAGGCGGTGGGCGTCATCGCCGCCCAGTCGATCGGCGAGCCGGGCACGCAGCTCACCATGCGTACCTTCCACATCGGCGGCGCCGCGCAGCGTGGTGCGGAGCAGTCGAACATCGAAGCGAGCCATGACGGCACCATCCAGGTGCGCAACCGCAACGTCGTGATCAACAGCCAGGGCGTTCCGGTCGTGATGGGCCGCAACACCGAGCTGGTCCTGATCGACGGCGCCCAGCGCGAGCGCGCCAAGCATCGCGTGCCCTACGGCGCGCGTCTGCTGGTCGACAACGATACGCCTGTTTCGAAGGGCCAGAAGCTCGCCGAGTGGGATCCGTACACCCTGCCGATCATCACCGAAAAGGCCGGCAAGGCGGTCTACGTCGACCTCGTCGAAGGCGTGTCGATGCGCGAAGTGATCGACGACTCGACGGGCATCTCCAACCGCGTCGTCGTCGACTGGAAGGGCCAGCCGCGCGGTGGCGATCTGCGTCCGCGCATCGCCATCCACGATGCCGACGGCAACCCGATCATGCTGGCCAACGGCCAGGAGGCTCGGTACCTGCTGTCGCTCGACTCGGTGCTCTCGGTCGAGAACGGCCAGGACGTCCATGCCGGCGACATCCTCGCGCGTATCCCGCGTGAAGGTGGCAAGAACCGCGACATCACGGGCGGTCTGCCGCGCGTGGCGGAGCTGTTCGAAGCCCGCAAGCCGAAGGATTTCGCGATCATCTGCGATATCGCCGGCCGCATCGAGTTCGGTAAGGACTACAAGAGCAAGCGCCGCATCCTGATCGTGCCGGAAGGCGAGAATGCGGAGCCGGTCGAGTACCTGATCCCGAAGGGCAAGCGCATCGCGGTCCAGGAAGGCGACTACGTGGAACGCGGCGATCTCCTGATCGACGGCAACCCGGTGCCGCACGACATCCTGCGCGTGCTCGGCATCGAGAAGCTGGCCGAGTATCTCGTGAACGAGATCCAGGAGGTCTATCGACTGCAGGGCGTGAAGATCAACGACAAGCACATCGAGACGATCGCGCGTCAGATGCTGCAGAAGGTCGAGATCACCGACGCCGGCGACTCGACGTTCCTGATCGGCGAGCAGGTCGACAAGCAGGAGTTCGAGGCGGAGAACGCCAAGCTGCTGGTCGAGAAGATGAAGCCTGCCAAGGCGGACCCGGTGCTGCTCGGCATCACCAAGGCCAGCCTGCAGACCAAGTCGTTCATCTCGGCGGCCTCCTTCCAGGAGACCACGCGCGTGCTGACCGAGGCGGCCGTTTCGGGCCGTGTCGACAGCCTGCAGGGCCTGAAGGAGAACGTCATCGTCGGCCGCCTGATCCCGGCGGGTACCGGCGGAGTCGTGAACCGTCTCAAGGCGATCGCCGCGCAGCGTGACCGTGCCATCCTGGCAGCCGGCGCCGACGGCGAGGATCAGCCGGTCCCGACGCTGGAGGAAGAGCGCGCGGCCGACTAAGGGTCGGACGCCTGAAAATCGAAGGCCGTCATCGCAAGATGACGGCCTTTCTCTTTGCTGAAATCCTCATGCCGCCGCGGACGGCGCGGTTTGCCGGGCGAGCCAGTTTTCCTGGGTCAACAGCCACACCATGAGGGGGCCTCGGCCGCCGACATAGTTGCCGATCTTCAGATCGACCAGGCGCGCACCCTGCTTCTCCTTGATGCGCCGGGAGGCGTAGTTGTCCTGCGCATTCGTCAGCCAGAGATGCGGCCAGTCGAGCGTGCGAAAGGCGTAGTCGGTCACGCGCTCCGCCGCTTCGGTCATAAGGCCCTTGCCCTGGAACTCCGGATCCAGCCAGAAGCCCCGCTGGTCGCGACTGTCGCCATCATCGGGCCAGAGGTCGATCACGCCGATCAGGTCGGCGGGGCCGGACTTCGGGATGATGGCCCAATGGGCCTTCTCCCCGCGTGCCATCTCCTCGAGACAGGCCGCGACATAGGCCGTGGCGCCGTCGGCGGGGTAGGGCCAGGGAATCCGGGCATTCAGCCACCGCACGACCTCCCAGCGCGGAAAGCGGTGCTGGATGATCGGCGCATCTTTGCTGCGCACCGGACGCAGGACGAGGCGCGGTGTCTGGAGCACCGGCGGTGGCGGCATTGAGTGAGCGGGTGGCATTGACGTCTCGCTTCCGTTGGCCGGAGGGCGGGACCCGTTGCGTTGACCCCGACCGTCGCGGCGGGGTCAGGGTTCTCAAGTCGACTTCTAGATCAGACGATCGCGCACGACTTTCCCTGCCCCAAAGCTTCCTTTGGTAGCCGAGTTCATACGCGGGTCTTGGCGCAACATGGCTTTGCACATACAGGATGCAGGAGCCAAAGTAAACTTGTGTCGAAAGGGTGGCGAGGCCACAAGATATGGTTGTTAGATTCTTGCGTCTCGCAAGGATCGCGAGTCACGAACGAGTCGAGTCCGCCTAGCCGAGAATAACCAACAAAATCAATGCGAAAAGCGATGCAGCGCGCTTGACCTACAAGTGACGCGGCCATATAAGCGCGCCACCTCGTCGAGGGGCTGGTGGTTGGCGTAAGCCAAAACGCAGCCTGACGTCGAGGACCGCTACAAGTCAGGCCATCTGGCCGCAAAGCTTTTTCCTTGCGCGGGGCTGCGCTTTTGCCGCCATGCCCGTGCACATTCGCTTTGCGCCACAAGGTCGATGTTGGGCGGACCCGAGACGGCGTTAAGGAAACCGAAATCGATGCCGACTATCAACCAGTTGATCCGCAAGCAGCGTCAGGGCCTCAAGACGCACAACAAGGTCCCGGCACTGCAGGCTTGCCCGCAGAAGCGTGGCGTGTGCACCCGCGTCTACACGACGACCCCGAAGAAGCCGAACTCGGCGCTGCGTAAGGTTGCCAAGGTGCGCCTCACCAACGCCTACGAGGTGGTGAGCTACATCCCGGGCGAGGGTCACAATCTGCAGGAGCACTCGGTTGTCATGATCCGTGGTGGTCGCGTGAAGGACCTTCCGGGCGTCCGCTATCACATCATTCGCGGCACTCTCGATACGCAGGGTGTCAAGGACCGCAAGCAACGCCGTTCGAAGTACGGCGCGAAGCGTCCGAAGTAAGGCGGGGAGGAAAACATGTCCCGTCGTCGTGCAGCAGAAAAGCGTGAAGTCCTGCCGGACGCCAAGTTCGGCGATATCGTCCTCACCAAGTTCATGAACACGCTCATGGAGCGTGGCAAGAAGTCGGTCGCCGAGCACATCGTGTACGGCGCGCTCGACGAGGTCGAGGCCAAGCTCAAGCAGGATCCGGTCCCGGCCTTCCACGAGGCGCTGGAGAACGTGAAGCCGGCCGTCGAGGTGCGTTCGCGCCGTGTCGGTGGTGCGACCTACCAGGTGCCGGTCGAAGTCCGTCCGGAGCGCCGCCAGGCCCTCGCCATCCGCTGGATCATCCAGGCGGCGCGCGACCGCTCGGGCCACAGCATGCAAGAGAAGCTCTCCGCCGAGCTGCTCGACGCCTTCAATCGCCGCGGCAACGCCGTGAAGAAGCGCGAGGACACCCACAAGATGGCCGACGCCAACAAGGCGTTCGCGCATTACCGCTGGTAAGCGTCCTCTAGGTCCCCTTCGAGAAAGCCCCCTCCATGGCTCGTACTACTCCCATCGCGCACTACCGTAACATCGGTATCATGGCGCATATCGACGCCGGTAAGACGACCACCACCGAGCGCATCCTCTACTACACGGGCAAGTCGCACCGGATCGGTGAAGTGCACGACGGTGCTGCGACCATGGATTGGATGGAGCAGGAGCAGGAGCGCGGCATCACGATCACGTCGGCTGCGACGACGTGCTTCTGGAAGGCCGAGACGGGTCCGTTCGCCGGTCCGAGCTACCGCATCAACATCATCGACACGCCCGGCCACGTCGACTTCACGATCGAAGTCGAGCGTTCGCTGCGCGTGCTCGACGGCGCGGTCTGCGTGTTCGATTCGGTGGCCGGCGTGGAGCCGCAGTCCGAGACGGTGTGGCGCCAGGCCGACAAGTACGGCGTGCCGCGCATGTGCTTCGTCAACAAAATGGACCGCACCGGCGCCAACTTCTGGCGCACCGTCGACATGATTGTCGACCGCCTGGGCAGCAAGCCGCTCGTGACCCAGATGCCGATTGGCACGGAAGCCGAGTTCAAGGGCATTGTCGACCTGGTTGCTAACAAGGCGATCATCTGGCTCGAAGAGACGCTGGGCGCCAAGTACGAGGTCACGGACATTCCGGCCGACCTGAAGGAAAAGGCAGCCGAATATCGTACCAAGCTGATCGAAATGGCGGTCGAGCAGGACGATGTGGCCCTCGAGAAGTATCTGGGCGGCGAAGAGCCGGATTACGACACGCTGATCAAGTGCATCCGCAAGGGCACGATCTCGTACGCCTTCGTTCCGGTCCTGTGCGGCTCGTCGTTCAAGAACAAGGGCGTGCAGCCCATGCTCGACGCCGTCGTGAACTACCTGCCGGCGCCGACCGACGTCGAGGACGTCAAGGGCGTGAAGATGGGTTCGGACGAGGCGATCTCGCTGCCGTCGAGCGATGACGCGCCGCTGTCGGCCCTGGCATTCAAGATCATGACCGACCCGTTCGTCGGTTCGCTCACCTTCGCGCGCGTCTACTCGGGCGTACTCGAATCTTCGACCGGCGTGCTGAACAGCACGAAGGACCGTAAGGAGCGTATCGGCCGCATGCTGTTGATGCATGCCAACAACCGTGAGGACATCAAGGAAGCTCGCGCCGGCGACATCATCGCCCTGGCGGGTCTCAAGAGTGTCACCACTGGCGATACGCTGTGCGCGCCCGAGAATCCCGTGATCCTCGAAAAGATGGACTTCCCGGAGCCTGTCATCGAGCTCGCGATCGAGCCGAAGTCGAAGGCCGACCAGGAGAAGTTGGGCCAGGCGCTGGGCCGTCTCGTCCAGGAAGACCCGACCTTCCGCGTCACCACCGACCAGGAAACCGGTCAGACCGTGATCAAGGGCATGGGCGAGCTCCATCTCGAGATCAAGGTCGACATCCTGAAGCGCACCTACAAGGTCGACGCCAACGTCGGCGCGCCGCAGGTGGCCTATCGCGAGACGCTCGGCCGCAAGGCGGAGATCGACTACACTCACAAGAAGCAGTCCGGCGGCTCGGGCCAGTTCGCCCGCGTCAAGCTGGTGTTCGAACCGGGCGAACCCGGCTCGGGCTACAGCTTCGAGAGCAAGATCGTCGGTGGTTCGATCCCGAAGGAGTTCATCCCGGGCGTCGAGAAGGGCCTTGAGGCCTCGCGCGATACTGGTGTGCTCGCCGGCTTCCCGGTGATCGACTACAAGGTGTCGCTGATCGACGGTGCTTACCATGACGTCGACTCGAGCGTGCTCGCCTTCGAAATCGCCGCCCGCGCGGCATTCAAGGAAGGTCTCGGAAAGGCCCAGTGCAAACTCCTCGAGCCGATCATGAAGGTCGAGGTTGTGACGCCGGAAGACTACATGGGCGACTGCATTGGCGACTTGAACAGCCGCCGTGGCCAGATCCAGGGCATGGAGGCCCGCGGCAACGCGCAGGTCATCAACGCCATGGTGCCGCTCGCCAACATGTTCGGCTACGTGAACACGCTGCGGTCGATGACGCAGGGTCGCGCTGCCTACTCTATGACGTTCGACCACTACGCGCCTGTGCCGCAGGCCGTTGCGGACGAAGTTGTCGCCAAGCTGGCCGGCTAAGGCCGCCGTTCGAACCAGAACTGATTTGACCAGGGACCAAAGATCATGACGAAGGCGAAGTTTGAGCGGAACAAGCCGCACTGCAACATTGGAACGATCGGTCACGTTGACCACGGGAAGACGTCGCTGACGGCGGCGATCACGAAGATCCTGGCGAAGACGGGCGGCGCGACGTTCACGGCCTACGACCAGA
>JAFKFK010000015.1 GCA_017307275.1 Alphaproteobacteria bacterium
TTGGCGATAGGGAAGTCGACGACGTCCTTGGCCGTCACCACGGCCTTCACGCCGGGATGGGCCTCCGCCTTGGCGGTATTGATCGACTTGATGCGCGCGTGCGGATGCGGGCTGCGCAGCACCTTGCCCCAGATCATGCCGGGCATGGTCGTGTCGGCGGCGTAGGCGGCGCGGCCTGTCACCTTGTCGGCGCCGTCGGGGCGGATCGTACTCTTGCCGATCCACTTGTTGTCGCCGCCTGCGGTAGTCGTCGTGGTGGTGCTCATCGTGCGCCTCCCCTCATGTCGGCAGCCGTTTCCATGACGGCGCGGACGATCTTGTCGTAACCCGTGCAGCGGCAGAGATTGCCCGCCAGCCAGAAGCGGACTTCGTGCTCGGTCGGGTCGGGATTGCGTTCGAGCAGCGACTTCGCCGCCATCAGTACGCCGGGCGTGCAGATGCCGCACTGGAGCGCCGCCATCTCGAGGAACTTGGTCTGAAGTGGATGAAGCTCCTCGCCTGCCATGCCTTCGATCGTAGCGATCTGCCGGCCTTCGGCTTCGGCCGCCAGCATCAGGCAGGAACAGACGAGCCGTCCGTCGAGCGTGATGGAACAGGCGCCGCAATCGCCGGAACCGCAGCCCTCCTTGCTGCCGGTAAGGCCGAGTGGCCCGCGCAGGATGTCGAGCATGCTCTGGTCGGCATCGCACAGGAATTCCTGCGGCTCGCCGTTGATGGTGGTGGAAACGTGCAGCTTGGCCATGTGTTCGGTTCCTCGATCTCAGTTGCCTTGGGCGCGCGCAGCGGCAATGGCCGCGGTGCGCTTCAGCAGCACGCCGGCGATCTGGGTGCGGTAAGCAATGGTGCCGCGCTTGTCGTCGATCGGACGGCAGGCGGCGCGGCAGGCATTGGCAGCCTTATCGAGGGCCGCTTCGTCGAGCTTGGAGCCGATCAAGGCCTTGGCTGCGTCCTCGACCAGCAGCACGGTCGGCGCGACAGCGCCAAGGCCGACGCGTGCAGCAGTACAGATGCCCTTCTCTAGGGTCAGGCTGACGCCACAGCCGACAACCGCGATATCCATCTCCGTGCGCGGGATCATGCGCAGATAGGCATCGCTCGATCCCTTGGGACGTACCGGCAACGCAAAGCTCACGACGATCTCGCCGGGTTCGAGATTGAGACGGCCCGGCCCCTTGGGGACCGCTTCGACGGGCAGCTCCCGCCGCCCCTTCGGTCCCTGGATCGTGACGATGGCGCCGGCCGCGACCATGGCGGGCACGCTGTCACCGGCGGGCGAGCCATTGCAGAGATTGCCACCAGCCGTTGCGCGCCCCTGGATTTGCGTCGAACCGATCAGGTTCGCGGCCTCCACGACGCCCGGCCAGACCTTCTTGAGCTTGGGATGCTCGCGCAGCGTCGCGCCGGATACGGCGGCACCAACGCGGAAGCCGCCGCCGGCGGTCTCCTCGATGGCGGTCATCTCGCCGATCTTCTTGATGTCGATGATGGTATGCGGCGTCACCGTCCCGGCGCGCATCTGGACCAGGAGATCGGTTCCACCGGCCAGGATGCGGCCCTTCCCGGCACTGGCCGCGAAGGCCTGCACCGCCTCGTCCAGCGTTCGCGGAGCTAGGTACTGAATATCGGTCATGCTGCTGAAGCCCTTTCCATCCCGCGCGCGCTTGTGCACGTCGTTGCGTTCTTGATGGCAGGCTAAAGCGGGATGTTACCTCACGGCAAGCAGCGTGTGCCGTCTGCTTCCGTTTTGAGCAGCGATTGGAAAGGTCGAGGTGTGAAACCGGGCGATTCCTAAACCGCCCGGTCCCGTGGAGACTGCTTAAACGTCGAGGATCGGGGCAAAGCCGCCATAGATCATGCGTTTGCCGTCGAACGGCATCGCCCGGCCCTGCAGACGGGAATCGGCCATCATCTTCTCCCAGCCGGCGTTACGCACTTCCTTGGAAGGCCATTCGATCCAGGAATAGACGACCTGCTCGTCGCCAGTCGCCTTCACCGCCCCCTTGAAATCGGTGACCTTCCCGTCAGGCACGGCATCGCCCCAAGCCTCGACGACACGGACGGCGCCGAATTCCTTGAACATGGCCGCCGTCTTGGTCGCCATATCGCGATAGGCCTCCTTGTTGCCGGCCGGCACCGGTATCAGGCAGCCGTCGACGTAGCCCGTCGTGCCCGATGCACGCTCGTCGATCAGAGATGCGAAACCACCGTAGATCATGCGCTGGCCGTCGAAGGGCATGTTGCTGCCCATATCCTTCATGCGCGGGTCGCTCATCATCTTGGCGTTCGCTGCGTCGTGCGCTTCCTTGCTGGGAAATTCGAGCCAGGAGAAGACGACGACCTCGTCCGGCTTGGCCTTCACCGCGCCCTTGAAGTCTGTGACCTTGCCGTCCGGCACATCGTCACCCCAGGCCTCGACCATGCGGGTTGCGCCGAATTCCTTGAACAGCGGCGCCGCGTCGGCTGCGTGCTTGCGATAGGTCTCCTTGTTGGCTGCGGGGACAGCGACAACGAATCCGCTCACGTAGGACATGCTCTACTCCTGCTGCTCTGGGTGGGCTTGACGTAATGAGTTGATATCAACATAAATACATCATGTCAAAGCTCGCGGCCGTCACATTCGAGATGACGGAATATGTACGTGACCACTGCCTGTGCCTCGCCGCTCAACGCGTGGCCCGCACCCTGGCGCGCCGCTTCGACGACGCGCTGCGGCCGGTCGGACTGACCAGCGGGCAATTCTCGCTGCTGATGTCCCTCAATCAACCCGTTCCACCGTCGATCGGTTCCATCGCGGCCTTGCTGGCGATGGATCGCACGACGCTTACGGCGAACCTCAAGCCGCTTGAGCGGCGCGGTCTGGCAGAGACCAAAGTCGACCCCGCCGACCGGCGTGGGCGGTTGGTGATCCTGACGGCGCCCGGTCGTAAGCTACTGCAGGATGCTTTGCCGATCTGGCAGCGCACCCAGGAAGAGGTCGACGGCCTTCTGCTTCAGACCGACGCTGGCATTGTCCGCGAGGGCTTGCGCGCGCTGGCCTAGCGCACGCCGTACTTGGCGAATTCGCTGCCGATGTTCGGCTGAATTCCCGTCGCGGTCGTCATGTCATTGATGCCTGCGGGGGCCTCTCCCCTCTTCGACTTGGCGAAACCACGGCCATAGAGTGCCCGGGCGCGGCTGGGGTCGAGCTTGAGCGACGCATCGTACTCCGCGATCGCCTTGTCGTAGTATTTTTGCTTCAGGTAGATCAGCCCCATGTTGTCGCGCGTATACGGATCGCCGGGCTGCAGTGCCAGCGCTTCCCTGCAATCAGCCAGTGCGCCGTCGAGATCCAGCCCCATCACGGCTCGTGTCAGGCAACGATTGTTGAGAGCCGGTCCCATCTTCGGATCGAGCTTCAAGGCCTCGTCGTAGTCGCTGACGGCCTTGGCGTAGTCGCCCGTGCTGAAATAGGCGATGCCGCGATTGAGGAACAGATTGGGGTCCTTCGGCCGCAGCCGGATCGCCTGATTGAGGTCGTCGATTGCGTAGTTGTAGTCGCCGAGACTGCTGTAGAGCGCGGCTCGGCTGGCATAGATGCGTGGATTGTTGCTGTCGGTGCGCAGGGCGTCGCTGTAGTCGCCGATTGCCCTCGCCGTGTCACCGCGCAGCGCCATCACCTGGGCGCGATAGAGCAGAGCCGTTGCGTTGCCCGGTGACAGCTTCAGGGCCGCGTCGATGTCGGTCAGGGCTTGGGTGAAATCCTTCTTCAGGCCGTAGGCAAAGCCGCGTTGCGTCAGGGCGTTGATGTCGTCGGGGCTGATCTTGAGCGCACGATCGAAGTCCTCGATGGCTTCGTCGTATTTGCTCTTGAAGAGCAGCGCCATGCCGCGATTGATGTAGGTCAGCGGCTCCTTGGGGTCGAGCCTGATTGCCTCCGAATAGTCGTTGATCGCGTTGTCGTAATCGTCGACGCGATGGTAGGCGGTGCCACGCTCGAAATAGATCGAGGCGACACCCGGCGCGAGTTTGATGGCCCGCTCGAGATCGGCCGTCGCTTCCTTGGCGCGGTCCATCTTCAGGTAGGCGGCGCCCCGGCCGAGGTAAGGTCGCGGATCCTTCTCGTTGATCTCCAGGGCCGCTTCGAAGTCCTTAACGGCGGCGTCGTAATCCTGCTTGTCGACCATCGCCATGCCGCGCTGATAGTAGGCATTGGCGACCTGATCGGCGGTCTGAGCAGCTTCGGGATCGGGCGCCGAGCCCGTCTTTCGCGCCATCCGCAGAATGTCGGCCGTCTGGAGGCCCAGGCGAATGGCTTCGGTAAAGTCGGCGATGGCGCGATCGGCATCGTTCTTCTGGCGCCACGTGACGCCGCGGTTGACCAGCGCGTTGATCTCCTTGGGATTGAGCTTCAATGCCAGATCGAAGTCGGCAATCGCCTCGTCGAACTTGCCCTTCTTCGTGTAGTAGACGATGCCACGGTTGACGAGCGGCGCCGGGTCCTTGGGCGTCAGCTCGTGGGCGATCGTATAGTCTTCGAGCGCATGATCGGCATCGCCGATGCGATGATAGGCGATACCGCGCTGGGCATGGGCAAAGGCCTGGCCCGGCGTCAGTTTGATACCCGCGCTGAAGTCGGCGATCGCAGCATGGACGTCATTCTTGTACATGTACGACGCGCCGCGACCGACATACGGGGATGCGTCCTGCGGATTGAGGCGGATCGACTCCGAGAAATCGGCGATCGCCTTGTTGTAGTCGGTCTTGTCGTACCAGGCGAGGCCGCGCTGGAAATAGGCGAAGGCAGCCTGCAAGGCGATGCGCTTCCTGTTGTCGTCGTTCGTCGGCGCGAGCTGGCTGGTCACCGAGTCGGGTACCAGCTTGACCTCTACCGGGTCGATCTTCTCGGGCAGCAGTTTGATCGCCGTCGTGAAATCCTGGATCGCCTTGTCGAGTTCGCCCTTGCGACGATGGACGATGCCGCGGTTGATGTAGGCGCTGATCTCTCGCTGATTGATCTTGATGGCCGCATTGAAATCGGCGATCGCGCCCTCGTTGTTGTCCTTCCTGGTGTAGAGGACGACGCCGCGGTTGATCAGCGGCAAGGTTTCGCGCGGTGCCAGCCGGATCGCATCGCTATAGTCGAGGATCGCCCGGTCAGCTTCGCCGATTGTCTGATAGACGACACCACGTTGAATGTAGAGCTGCGCGTTGAGCGGCGAAGCGGTGATCGCATCGGTGAAGATCTTGATCGCCTGACGGTAGTCCGCCTTCGAGCGCTTGTCGCTGTCGGGGCCGCTCTCCGCCAGTCCACGATTGAGGTAGGCCAGTGCCAGCGCGCCACCGCTCAGCGTTCCCTTGGTAATGGCCTCAGTGCAAGCGGAGACCTTCGTGGCAGCATCGGCGCCAGTCAGGCCGTAGCAGATATCTGCCGGCGTCGGCGTCTTGTTCGCCGCGGCAGGCTGTTGCGGTTGCGGCTTCTGCTGCGCCACCACCGCCGCATTGCCGAATACAAGACCGACGGCGCAGGCGGCCAATGCCCACGCCGTTCGATGCGCGAAACCCCACATGATCCATCCTCGTGCCACCGCAGCGCTCCCACAGCTCCGCAGTCGATAGGCGAAAATCGCCAATAAGCCGCCTTTTCGGGCATTTATGTGGGCGTGGCAAGCTGCGACCGCCGTGAACAAACTGCAGTCGACGGAAGCTGGGTGCTTTGGCAGGCTCCGGTCCCCTAGAAAAAAGCAAAGGGAGGAAAAGAGAAATGACTGAACGAAAGAATGTGATTGGACGTCGTACCCTCGTCGGCGGTCTTGCCGGCGGAATGGCCGCGGCGGTGCTAGGAGCACCAGCCATTGTTTCTGCCCAAGGGACCTATCCCAATAAGGCTGTTCGCTACATCAACCCCTTCCCCGCCGGTGGCGCCACCGACACGCTTTCACGCATCTTCTGCGCGAAGCTCTCGGAACTGAGCGGCCAGCAATGGATCGTCGAGAATAAGGGGGGCTCGGGCGGCAATGTTGGCATGGAGGCGCTGATGCAGTCGCCGCCGGACGGCTACACGCTGGGCCTGGGCGGCATTGCCAGCCATGCGATCTCGCCGTCGCTCTACGCCAAGCTGCCGTTCAATGCGAAGACGGACTTCACCTTCGTCTCGAGGATTTGGCAGCTCCCCAACATGCTGGTCGTCAATCTCGACATACCGGCGAAGACGGTCGCGGAGTTGATCGCATTCCTGAAGAAGAACCCCGGCAAATACTCCTATGGTTCGGCCGGCAATGGCACGACCCTCCATCTCTCGGGCGAGTTGTTCAAGATGATGGCGGGCGTCGACATCCTCCATGTGCCCTATCGTGGCGCGGCGCCGGCGATGCAGGACCTGCTGGCCGGCCAGATCCACATGATCTTCGACAACATTCCCGGAGCGTTGGCCCAGTCGCGTCCGGGCAAGGTGCGCCCCCTCGGCGTCACGTCCAAGGAGCGCACGCCGGTGGTGCCGGACGTTCCGGCGATTGCCGAGACGCTGCCGGGGTTCGATATCAACTCGTGGACCACGCTGACCGGCCCGGCCAAGCTGCCGCCCGATGTCGTTGCGCGCCTTTCCGAGCTCTCCAAGAAAGCACTCGAAAGCGAAGACCTGAAGGCCAAGTTCCTCGACCTTGCCGCGACGGCCGTCTGGTCCTCGCCGGCCGATACGGCGGCCTACCGTGACGCCGAGGAAGCGCGGCTGGCACCGATCATCAAGGCATCGGGCGCGCGTATCGACTGACAGGAAGGAGGCGTCGATCCTGCCGGCAGCGGCGGGATCGACGAGCCACCAAAAAATGTCCCGGCCCACGGGATCATTTCTCATATGCAGGCGCGGGAAGTAGCCTTCACGGGCGTTGAACGGCATGGTTGGTCCCGCTTCCACAACGGGCGGGCCTCTCCATGAAGACACTTTCCACGGCGCAAGCTGTCGTATCGATGCTCGAAGTGAATGGCATCGACACGCTATTCTGCCTGCCCGGCGTCCAGAACGATGCGTTCTTCGACGCTCTCTACGACCGCACCAATGCCATCCGGCCAATCCATGCCCGCCACGAGCAGGCCTGTGCCTACATGGCGCTGGGCTATGCCATGGCGACAGGCAATCCCTCCGCCTATGTCGTGGTCCCCGGTCCAGGCTTCCTCAACACCACGGCCGCCCTCTCCACCGCCTATGCCGTCAATGCGCCCGTGCTGGCGCTGACCGGTCAGATCCAGCAGGCGATGATCGGGCGCAATGTCGGCATGCTGCACGAACTGCCGGACCAACTCGCCATCATGCGTGGCCTCACCAAATGGGCCGACCGCATCCCCTCGCCCGCTGCTGCACCTGGATTGATCAACGAGGCCTTCCGCCGCCTCCTGTCGGGCCGGCAGCGCCCGGTGGCGCTCGAATGCGCGCTCGATACCTGGGCGCGCCGCGCGCCGGTCGAGCTGATGAGTACTCCGGCCGCACCCGATCCCTGTCCTGTCGACGAGGACGCCGTCGAACGCGCGGCGAAGCTGCTGGGCAGCGCCGAGCGACCGATGATCGTCGTCGGTGGCGGCGCGCAGGGCGCCGGTGAGCACGTTGCCCGCATCGCCGAGATGATCGATGCGCCGGTGATGACCGGCCGCATGGGCCAGGGCGTGATCGACGGCCGGCATCGGCTCTCCGTCACGGCGCCAGCTGGCTATCGCTTCTGGGGTGAGGCCGATGTCGTGCTGGCCGTTGGGACGCGCCTGCAGCCGCAGCAACAGAACTGGGGCGTCGATCCTTCGCTGAAGATCATTCGTATCGACGTCGACAGCGAGGAGCTGGATCGTCAGCACAAGCCCGAGATCGGCATCGTCGGCGACGCCACAGCCACGTTGAAGGCGCTGGCCAATCGTCTGGCCGGGCACAATCGCAAGCGCAACGGCCGCGCCGACGAAGTCGCGGAGACAAAAGCCGCCGCCAGCAAACTGATCCATGAAACTCTGTCGCCGCAGATCGCCTATCTCGAGGCACTTCGTAAAGCGTTGCCCGAAGACGGCATCCTGGTCGATGAGCTGACACAGATGGGCTATGCGGCGCGCTTCGCCTATCCAACCTACAAGTCGCGCACCTTCCTCTCGCCCGGTTACCAGGGAACCTTGGGATGGGGCTATGCGACGTCGCTCGGCGCCAAGGTGGCCAAGCCGGATACGCCGGTTGTGTCGATCAGCGGCGATGGCGGCTTCATGTTCACGGCCATGGAGATGGCGACGGCGGCGCAGCACGGGATCGGCGTGGTGGCCGTTGTCTTCAGTGACGGCGCCTATGGCAACGTGCGGCGCATCCAGCAGCAGTCCTTCAACAACCGCACCATCGCCTCGGACCTGCGCAATCCGGATTTCGTGAAGCTCGGCGAAAGCTTTGGCATTGATGCCGTGCGTGCCAATTCACCGGACGAGTTGGGCACCGCGGTCGCGCGCGGCATTGCCAAGGGCGGGCCGATGCTGATCGACTGCCCGGTCGGTCAGTTGCCCGATCCCTGGAAGCTCATCACCGTGCCGCGCAATCGTCCGCGCCGCGCCTGAGTTACTCGACGCGGCCCTTCTGCAGGATGTCGGCCATTAGCCGTTCGGCGTGTGCCTGGTCGGCGATGCGCTTGGACGTAAAGCGCTGGTCGCCTGCCGGGGCAATGCCCAGCAGATGATCCGCCAGACAGGACGGCAACGGCGGCGGCTCAGTGTCCTCCTCCGGCATCTCGACTTCGGCCATGGCGAAGTAGGTCGAGCCGTCTTCGCGCCGGAAGAAGTCGATATCCCAGTGGAAGCGACCCTCCCCCCAAGAGTAGCGAACCTTCTGCAGGCTCTCGATGCGCTGGGTCCATAGCCGTGCAAAGTCGGCGGCGCTGAGGCCCGTCTCGATCTCGACGACCTGGCCGTCGATCGTGCGCTTGTAGGTGAAGACATGGTCGATCTTGCCGTCGGCCTCGATCGAACGGATGCGCAGGCCCGGTGCATCGAGATAGGCCTGGCGCAGGAAGTTGCGTGAAACGCCTGGTCGGCTGGCCAACTGAGCTTCGAGCTTTCCGTCGTCTTTCAGGACAAATTTGCGCTCGTTCTCGATTGGCATGCTAGATTCATTCCCATGTCCACTCAGACGATCGACGACCTGCCGACGCCGGCCCTCATTCTTGACCGCGCCATCCTGCGCCGCAACACCAAGCGCATGAGCGAGCGCCTGCGTAACGCAGGCGTCATGTTGCGGCCGCATCTCAAGACCGCGAAGTCGATCCAGGTCGGCCGCATGGCCGTCGAAGGCCATGACGGCCGCATTACTGTCTCGACCCTGGCCGAGGCGCGCTATTTCGCCGATGGTGGCTTCAAGGACATTCTGTATGGCGTTGGCATCGTGCCGTCGAAGCTCGCCGCCGTGAGCGAACTGCGCAAACAGGGTGTGAACCTGCGGGTCGTCACCGACAATCTCGCTGTTGCCAAGGCCATCGCTGCTGCGGCGAAGGACGGCGACACGTTCTCCGTCTTCATCGAGATCGACAGCGGCGCCGGCCGTGCCGGTCTGCCCTTCCCTGCCTTGCCGGGCCTGCTCGATATTGGCCGTGTCCTCCACGAAGCGCCGGGTGTCGAACTGGCGGGCGTGATGACCCATGCCGGCCATTCCTATCACCAGAGCACGCCGGACGGCATCGCAGCCATCGCCGAGCAGGAGCGAGTGGCGATCGTCACGGCGGCCGAGAAGCTGCGCGCTGCCGGCATTCCCTGCCCCATCGTGTCGGGCGGTTCAACACCGACGGCGATGCTGTCGCGCGACTTCACCGGCATCACCGAGATGCGGCCGGGCGTCTATGTCTTCAACGATCTCGATCAGGAATATATCGGCTCCTGTGGCGCGGGTGACATCGCGCTCTCCGTGCTGGCCTCGGTGATCGGCCACTATCCGCACCGCAATCAGCTCCTGATCGATGCCGGGGCGCTGGCCCTTTCCAAGGACATCAGCGCCCAGGAGTTCCAGCCCAAGGTCGGCTACGGCACGATCGTCGATGCGCCGGTGCGTGCCATGGCCGTGGTCGATTGCTCGCAGGAGCACGGTTTCGTCGGCGCCGACGATCCGTTGCCCTACGGCAACCTGCCGGTCGGCGCGCGCGTCCGCGTCCTTCCCAACCATGCCTGCATCACCGCGGCGGCCTACGACCGCTACTACGTGGTCGACAGCGACCTCGACGGCGGCAAGTCGGTCGTCGACGTCTACGACCGCATCAACGGCTGGTGACGTAATGGCAAGATGGGTTGCCCTCTTTCGCGACGATCCGTCTGCTGACTGGGTTCGCAAGAAGCACAATCAGGAACATTTCGACTACCTCGCCGCTCACAGCGACAAGATCAAGATCGGTGGCGGTTTGCGGCCCTCACCCGATGAATGGTTCTGCGGCGGCTTGTGGGTCCTCGAAGTTTCGGACCGGGCGGAAGCAGTCCGCCTGGTCGAAGAAGATCCGTATTTCAAGCTCGGCCTGAGAACGGGCTACGAGCTTTTCGTCTGGGGTAAGGCCCCCTTCTACGGAGCCGTCACGCTCTAAAGCGAGTTCACCGTGTGTCCACCGTCGACGGTGAGCACGCTGCCCGTCATGAAGGCGCCGGCCTCCGACGCCAACAAGAGCAGCGCGCCGTCGAGATGCTCGGGCTGGCCGATCCGGCGCTGCGGGATACGCTCGATCAGGCGCTGACCACCCGGCGTTTTCCAGAAGTCGCTGTTCATTTCCGTTTCGATATAGCCCGGGCAGATCGCGTTGACGCGGATCTGATAACGCGCCCACTCCATGGCGAGCGCACGCGTCAAGTGGATCAGCCCGGCCTTCGAGGCGTTGTAGGGCGCAACCTGGCCGATCGTGCGCAGGCCCAGGATCGAGGCGATGTTGACGATGGCGCCGGGCTTCTTCGCTGCGGCCCAGCGCTTACCCGCGGTCTGGGCCACCAGCCAGGCGCCGCGCAGGTTGGTGTCGACGACCGAGTCCCAATCCTGTTCCGGCATTTCCAGCGCAGGCTTCACGATGGAAATGCCGGCGTTGTTCACCACGATGTCGACCGGCCCTAACGCAGCCTCGGCCTGATCGAAGGCGGCAGCGACGGCCTCGCCCGACTGCACGTCGAGGGTCACGGCCGCAGCCTTCGCACCGCTCCTCTGCAGTTCCGCCTGTAGAGACGCGAGCCTCTCCGCGCGCCGCGCGGCGAGGACGACTGCAGCCCCTGCTTCGGCAAGAGTACGCGCAAAATGCACGCCGAGGCCCGAGGATGCGCCGGTGACGAGGGCCACCTTGCCGCTAAGGTCGAATCGCTTGGACATGGCCATGGCTCCGCTGTTTCATGCCGGCCTTATAGGCGAGCGACCCGTTCGGAGGAAACATGGACCTCGGTCTCAAAGGCAAGCGCATACTGGTAACCGGCGGCACCAAGAGCATCGGTCGCGCCATCGTCGATACTTTCCTGGCCGAGGGCGCCGTGGTGGGCTTTTGCGCACGCGACGAGAAGCTCGTGAAGGAGCGCGAAAAGGACTGGCAGGCCAAGCAAGGCCGCGTCCAGGGCACGGCGCTGGACGTCACCGACGCCAAGGCGCTCAAGAAATGGGTCGACGGTTTCGCGGCCGAAGGTGGCATCGACCATTTCGTGGCGAACGTCAGTGCGCTCGGCACCGACGACAATACCGAGGGCTGGCGCAAGGCCATCGAGATCGATCTCGTCTCGACCGTGGACTCCGTCCATTGCGTGCGGCCGCACCTGGAGAAGCAGGGCGCCGGTTCGACGCTCACGATCATCGGCACCGTGTCGTTGGTCGAGGTGTCCGGCCCGACCCAGCCTTATCGCTCGGTGAAGGCCGCACTCGTGCCGTTCGTGAAGTCGCTGGCCATTGACCTCGCCCCCAAGGGCATCCGCGCCAACATGGTGTCGCCCGGCACCATTCTCGAAGACGGCAACACCTGGGGCCGCCAGCGCGACGCTGGCAGCGAGCGATACAAGCGTTCGCTGGCGCGCAATCCGCTCGGCCGTATGGGGACACCACAGGAAGTGGCCAACGCGGTCGTCTTCCTGGCAGGCGCGCCGGCCTCGTTCGTGACCGGCACGAACTTCATCGTCGACGGCGCCATCACGGCGCGCGTGCAGTACTGAACACGCCGCGGACACCCTGGGCGCTGGTCGGACTGCTCGTCGCAGCAGGCATCGTCGCGGCATTCCAGGTCGGCAAGGCACCCCCCTCCCTGCCCTCGATCCGCGAGGGCCTGGACGCCAGCTTGCGCCAGGCCGGATGGCTGCTGTCGACCGTCAGCCTGATGACGGCGCTGACGGGTATGGCCATCGCCCTCAGCGCCGATCGCCTGGGCCATCGCCGGATGGTGATCTTCGGTACCGCGCTTTGCTGCGCGGCAAGCCTGGCGGGCGCCTTTGCGGTGAGCGTCGACCAGCTTCTGGTCGGTCGTGTCTTCGAGGGGCTGGGGTTCATCGCGGTTACCGCGGCCGCCCCTGCTCTCCTGCTGCGGATCGCACAGCCCCGCGACCAGCGCCTCGTCATGGCGCTCTGGACGACCTACATGCCGGCTGGCGCAGGCACGATGATGCTGATCGCGGCTCTCGTCCTGCCCGGCACCTCCTGGCGTGTCGTCTGGCTGGTTGCGGCCGGTGCGGCGGCAGTGATGTTGGCGGCTTTGCTGCTGCGTGCCGTGCCGGCGAGAGAATTCGATCCCATTCCGGCGCGGCGGCACCCGGTGTTGGCGGAGATGGCGGAAGTCGCCACCAGCGGCGGACCGCTCGCCATCGCGCTCTGCTTTGCCGCCTATTCCTGCTGCTGGTTTGCTGTGGTGGGCTTCCTGCCGACCCTGCAGGTCGAGCGCCTGGGCTTCGCGACCTCGACGGCGGCAATCGTGACGGCCCTGGTCACGGTGGTGAATGCCCTGGGCAATCTCTCCGCCGGATGGCTGCTGCATCACGGGGTGCCGCGGGTGGCGATGATTGCCGGCGCTGCCGTCTCCATGGCGTTCTGTGCCGCGGGCATCTTCGTCGACGGCGTACCAGACCTCCTGCGCCTGGTACTGGCAGGCGTCTATTCGATGGTCATCGGCGTTGTGCCCGGCGCCCTCTTCACCGCAATTCCGCTCCATGCGCCGCGGCCGGACCTGGCCGGCGCATCGACCGGCCTCCTGATGCAAGGCTCCAACATAGGCGCTCTGCTGGGGCCGCCGATCACTGGCGCGCTGGTGGCCTCCGGTGGCTGGCAAAATGCCGCCTGGCTGACTTCGACGGCCCTGGCCGTTGTCGTTGCCGCCGCGCTCTTCCTGCACTGGCGCGAAAGGCGTAGGCTCGCCGCATGATCTACGTCGACATCGTCTCGGACACGATCTGTCCCTGGTGTTACATCGGCAAGCGCCGCTTCGAGCGCGCACTGATGCAGAGTGGGCGCACCGACATTGCCGTCGCCTGGCGTCCTTTCCAGCTCAACCCCGACATGCCCGCCGAAGGCATGACACGGGATGACTATGTGCGCGCCAAGTTCGGTGGCGGCGACCGCCCGCGCCAGATCTATCAGGCGATCGCCGAAAGCGGCCGCGAGGCCGGTATCGAATTCCAGTTCTCGCGCATCAAGCGCACGCCCAACACGGTGTTGTCGCATCGCCTGGTGCATTGGAGCGCCAAGATCGAACGGCAGGACGAAGTCGTGGCTGAACTCTTCAAGGCCTATTTCGAAGAAGGCCTGGATATCGGCGACCTCGACACGCTGATCGAGTGTGCCGTGCGCGCGGGCGTCGAAGAGGAGCGCGCCCGCGCCTACCTCGCGAGCGACGAAGGTCGACAGGAGGTCGTCGCCTCCGACGTCTATGCCCGCCGCCTCGGCATTAATGGCGTGCCCTGCTTCATCGTCAACCGCAAGTATGCCGTCTCGGGGGCACAGCCGCCGTCCGCCTTCGTCGAGGTCTTCAATCTCGCCGAACGCGACGCCGCCACGAGCGCGGCCCAATCGACCGCCTGAACTCAAATCCGGCCAATGATATGTCGATGATCATATGATATGATCATCGACATATCATGCCGCAAAGCCCCACCCGTAAGGCCCGGACCAGGGCCGAGATCGTCGAACACGCCGCCCGGCTGTTTCGGCTGCGCGGCCATGCCGGGACCAATATCGACGACATCATGCTGGCGGCCGGCCTGACGCGCGGCGCCTTCTATGCCCATTTTACTTCGAAGGACGATCTGTTCGCCGAGATCGTGCGCATGGGGCATGGGTTGCTGCTGAAGTTGCGACGCGAACCCTCGGATGCGGTGCTCGATGCCTATCTCGACCGTGAAGACCTCGCCGCGAATGCACTCGCCTGCACCTTGGCCGCCCTGCCTGGCGACATCACGCGCTCTGCCCTTCCGGCCCGCCTCGCCTACGCCAATGTCCTGCATGCTGTTATCGGCGAGCTGGCCAAGGCGCGGGGCCGCAAAGGACTGGATGCCGATGCGACCGCGGCGACCATCCTTGCAGTCGGGGCCGTGGTGCTGGCCCGCGCCTCGGGCGATACGCGGCTCAGCGACTGGCTGTTGCGCTGCGCACGCCGCACGGTCAGGTCGTTGATAAAAAAGCCGGCGAAGAAGAAGCCGAAGAAACCAACGGTCAGGCGGCGAGCTTCGCCAAAGAAGAAACGATCGACGTCACGCCCGAAAGCCGTTGCCGCTCGTCGGTCCAAACCCGCTGCACGATCACGCGGTGGTCGGGCCGGAGCTTGACCAGCGGCGCATTCTTCTGAATCCAGCCGATCAGCTTTTCCGGCTTCGCAAACTTGTTGTCGTGGAAAGAGAAGACCAGCGCCTTCTCGCCAGCGTCGATCTTCTCCACGCCGGCGGCACGACAGAGCAGCTTCAGCGCCACCGTGTTGAGCAGGAATTCCGCTTCGACGGGCGTCTTGCCGAAGCGATCCACCAGCTCCGCGGCGAAGGAGTCGATCTCGGCCTGAGTGGTGAGACCACCGAGGCGGCGATAGAGCCCCATGCGCACCGAAAGGTCCGGCACATACTCTTCCGGGATCAGCACCGGGATGCCGAGGTTGAGCTGCGGCGACCATTCCGCCCGCTCCGCTTCCTGCGAGCGGCCGCGCGCCGCCGCCACTGCCTCCTCAAGGAGCTGCTGATAAAGCTCGATGCCGACTTCGCGGATGTGGCCGGACTGCTCCTCGCCCAGGAGGTTGCCGGCGCCGCGGATATCGAGGTCGTGGCTGGCGAGCTGGAAGCCCGCCCCCAAGGTATCGAGCGTCTGCATGACCTCAAGCCGCTTGGCCGCCGCTTCGTTTAGGGCACGTCCCGGCGGCACGGTGAGATAGGCATAGGCGCGGGTCTTGCCGCGGCCGATGCGGCCTCGGAGCTGATAGAGCTGTGCCAGGCCGAACATGTCGGCGCGATGGATGATCATCGTGTTGGCGTTGCGGATGTCGAGGCCACTTTCCACGATGTTGGTCGCGAGCAGCACGTCGAACTTGCCCTCGACGAACTCCTGCATGGTGTTCTCGATCTGCGTCGGCGGCAGGCGGCCGTGCGCCATCGCCAAGCGGATTTCCGGCACCAGCTCGCGCAGCTCGGCCGACACGGTCGCGAGGTCTTCGATGCGCGGGCAGACGTAGAAGCTCTGGCCGCCGCGGAACTGCTCGCGCAGCAATGCCTCGCGGATCGTCACGCCATCGAACGGAGTCACGAAGGTGCGGACGGCTAGACGATCTACCGGCGGCGTCGCAATCAGGCTCATGTCGCGCACGCCGGTCAGCGCAAGCTGCAAGGTGCGCGGGATCGGTGTCGCCGTCAGGGTCAGCACATGGACGTCGGCACGCAGCTCCTTCAGCCGCTCCTTGTGGCCGACGCCGAAATGCTGCTCCTCGTCGACGATCAGTAGGCCGAGGTCCTTGAACTCGACGCTCTTGGCCAGCAGCGCGTGCGTGCCGACCACGATATCGAGAGTGCCCTCCTTCATCTCTTCCTTGGTGGCCTTGGCCTCCTTGGCACCGACCAGACGGGACAGACGGCCGATGCGTACCGGCATGCCCTGGAAGCGTTCGACGAAATTGCGATGATGCTGGCGCGCCAGCAGGGTCGTCGGGCCGATGACCGCGACCTGCTTGCCCGATAGGGCCGCGACGAAGGCTGCGCGCAGGGCCACTTCGGTCTTGCCGAATCCGACATCGCCGCAGATCAGCCGGTCCATCGGCTTACCCGACGACAGATCCTCGATCACGTCTGAGATCGCCTGGAGCTGGTCGTCGGTTTCCGTATAGGGGAAGCGGGCGCAGAATTCGTCGTAGAGGCCTTCGGGCGGGCTCAACGTCTCGCCCCGACGTACCGCGCGTTCCGCCGCGATCTGAATCAGGCGGTCGGCCATGTCGGCGATCCGCTGCTTCAGCTTCGCCTTGCGCGACTGCCAGGCGACGCCGCCTAGCCGGTCGAGGATGGCGCCTTCCTCCGACGAACCATACCGGCTCAGCACGTCGATGTTCTCGACCGGCACGAAGAGCTTGTCGCCGCCTTCGTAGGTGAGCCGCAGGCAATCGTGGCGCGCGTTCTGGATTTCCAGCGTCACCAGGCCCTCGTAGCGGCCGACACCGTGCTCGCGATGCACGACGAGATCGCCGTCGCTGAGGGCAGCCGCTTCGGCGATGAACCGCTCGGAGGGCCGCCGCTTCTTGGCTGGACGCGACAGGCGATCGCCGAGGATGTCTTCCTCGCCGATGACTTCCAGCCCGTCGAGGACGAAGCCGTGCTCCAGGGACCAGACCGCAAGGCCGAGCGCGCCGGGTGGCAGGCCCTGCACCATCGCATAGTCGGCAACGGGAACAGGCGTCGTGGCGCCATGCTCCTGCAGGAGATGCTGGAGGCGGCTGCTCGACCCCTCGGTGTAGCCGGCGATCACGACGCGGCGGCCGGCGGCATTCGCCGCCTTTACGTGCTCGGCAACCTTGTCGAAGAGATTGACGCCCTGTGCCGTGCGCGCCTGGGCGAAGCCTTCGTGACGGCGACCGCCAAGGTCGATGGCGTTGGGCGTGCCCGGCATCGCGTCGAAGGTAGTGAACTGCGCGGCAGCGTGGCCGTCCAGCAGCCGCTCCCACTCCGACGGCTTGAGGTAGAGCCGCTCCGGCGGCACGGGCTTGTAGTCGGCGCCGCCGCTCATGCCGCCCTTGGCGCCGGTCTTCTGGCGGGCGTCGTAGTAGTCGGCGATCAGCTCGTGGCGGGCCTGGAAGGCTTCCTTGGTCTCGTGATCGGCCGTGACCACGGCTTCCGGGCAATAGTCGAGCAACGTCTCCAGGCGCTCATGGAACAGGGGCAGCCAATGCTCGACGCCGACGTGGCGCTGGCCGGCGGAGACGGCTTCGTAGAGCACGTCGTCGCCCGCGACGCTGCCGAACAGCTCGCGGTACCCGCCGCGGAAGCGCGCGATGCTGTCGGGCGTCAGCAGCACCTCGCTCACCGGCAGCAGGACGACCTCGTCGCGGTTGCCGGTCGAGAGCTGGCTCATCGGATCGAAGGAACGGATCGTCTCCAGCGTGTCGCCGAACAGGTCGAGACGCAGCGGTTCGGCCGTGCCCGGCGGGAAAAGGTCGAACAGGCCGCCGCGGACCGCGAACTCGCCGGGCTCCATGACAGTTTCGGCGCGGCCATAGCCGTTCTCGCCCAGGAACTTGGTGAGCCAGGCGACGTCGACGGTCTGCCCCTTGCGCAGGATCGTCGCGGCCTCGGCATAGAGGCTGCGTGGCGGCACGCGCTGCAGCGCCGCGCCCACCGAGGCCAGGATGATGCGGCCCGGCGAACCCGGCTTGCGAAGCGCGGCGAGGCGCGACAGCGTCTCCAGTCGCTCGGCCACGATATCGGGATGCGGCGACAGTCGGTCGTAGGGCAAGCAATCCCAGGCCGGGAAGACCAGCACCTCGCGTTCGGGCGAGAAGAAGCGCAGGCCATCCTGCAGCCGTTCCAGCCGCTGTCCGTCACGCGCTATGTGCAGGATGTCGCGGCCGCCGGTGGTGCGTGCAAGCTCTGCCAGCACCAGGGCATCGGCGCCTTCCGGCAGGCCGGCGATGGTCCATCGTCCGGCCTTGCGGGGAATCGCGGCCAGGAGCTCGGCAAGCGGCGACGACACTAGAACCTCACGCGGAACGCGAGCAGCTTGCGCACGACGGGCGTGTCGCTCTCCGCCGGGACTGCGACCTTGCCGCTGACCCAGTCGTAGATGTCGTTGTCGCTCGCCGCGAGCAGGCGCTCGTACTGATCCAGCTCCGAAGCATCGAAACTGGCGATATGCGCGCGCGCGAACTGGCCAAGGAGGATGTCGTTCTCCTTGTTGCCGCGATAGACACTGCGGTAGAGCAGACGCTTGCGCCGCGTCTCGAGATTCTCGCCCGACATGTTTTCCCCAGGTCCGGCCCAAAAAGGGGCGTAGCATATAGGCGGCGGCGATGACGGAGTCACGCGGCCGCAGAGCTTATCAACCATGCGCCCGCAGAGTCTCACCCCCCTCTTCGCCCAAGTTACTGCGCTGCCCGGCATCGGCCCACGGCTAGGCAAGCTCGTGGAGAAACTTGCAGGGCCGCTGGTGGTCGACCTGCTGTGGCACCTGCCATTCGCCGTGATCGACCGGCGCAACGCCCCCGACGTCGCCGGCGCCAAGGCGGGCGACGTCGCCACGCTCACCGTCGTCGTGGACGAACACTTGGTCCCGCACAGCCCGCGCCAGCCCTACCGTGTCTGGTGCAGCGACGAGACCGGGCGTCTCTGCCTCACCTACTTCAACGGCCGCGAGGACTATCTGCGGAAACTGCTGCCGCCCGGCGAAACCCGCGTGGTGAGCGGCAAGGTCGAGATCTACCAGGGCGAGGTGCAGATGACGCACCCCGACCATGTCGTGCCGCTGGACCAGCGCGAGTCCGTCCTGCGAGTCGAACCTGTCTATGGGCTGACCGCCGGCCTGACGCAGAGGCCCGTCCAGAAGGCCATTGCCGCCGCCGTCGAGCGCGCGCCCGAGCTGCCCGAGTGGCAGGACGCCGCCTACCTCGCCAAGCAGCGCTGGCAGAGCTGGCACGGCGCCCTCATCCGTGCCCACGCACCCACGGAAGAAGGCGACCTGTCGCCGATGCATCCGGCGCGGGCGCGGCTGGCTTTCGACGAATTGCTGGCGAGCCAGCTCGCGATTGCGCTGGTGCGCCATCACAATCGGACTCTCGCAGGACATGTGACTGAGGGCGATGGCCGCCTGCGCAAGACTGTGCTCGCTTCCCTGCCCTTCGATCTCACGGCGAGCCAGAAGGCCGCCATCGAGGAGATCGCGACCGATATGGGCAAGGCCGAACGCATGATCCGCTTGCTGCAGGGCGACGTCGGCAGCGGCAAGACCCTGGTGGCACTGCTCGCCATGCTGATCTGCGCCGAGGCCGACGCACAGGCTGCCCTAATGGCGCCGACGGAACTGCTAGCCCGGCAGCATCACGCCACTATCGCCCCGCTCGCAGCGGCGGCTGGGGTGCGGCTTGCCCTCCTGACGGGACGCGACGGCCAGAAGGTGAAGAAAGAAACGCTTCAGGGGCTCAGCGACGGCACGATCCAGCTGGTCGTCGGCACGCATGCGCTGGTGCAGGAGGATGTCGAATTCGCCGACCTCGCTTTGGCCGTGGTCGACGAACAGCATCGCTTCGGCGTGCACCAGCGCATGGCGCTTTCGTCCAAAGGCCATGCCGTCGATCTCCTAGTGATGACGGCGACGCCGATCCCGCGGACCCTGATGCTGGCGGCCTACGGCGATCTTGACGTTTCCAAGCTCACCGAGAAGCCGGCCGGCCGTCAGCCGATCGACACGCGCACCATTCCCCTAGAGCGGATTGGCGAGGTGGCACAGGGCGTCGGCCGCCAGATCGCCACCGGTGCGCGCGTCTACTGGGTCTGCCCGTTGATCGAGGAATCGGAGGAAATCGACCTCGCCAATGTCGAGGAGCGCTTCCGACTGTTGAGCGAGCGTTTTCCCGGCAAGGTCGGGCTGCTACATGGCCGCCTGAAGAGCGCGGAACGCGAGGCGACGATGGGCGCCTTCGCCGACGGAAGGCTTTCGATCCTTGTGGCAACGACGGTGATCGAAGTCGGAGTCGACGTGCCGGCGGCCACCGTGATGGTGATCGAGCATGCCGAACGCTTCGGCCTGGCGCAGCTCCATCAGCTCCGCGGACGCGTGGGCCGCGGCAGCGCCAAGTCGACCTGCCTCCTGCTCTACGCCCAGCCTCTCGGCGAGACCGCCAAGTCACGGCTCGCCATCATGCGCGAGACCGAGGATGGCTTTCGCATCGCCGAGGAGGATCTCCGGCTGCGCGGCGCCGGCGAGTTGCTGGGGACACGGCAAAGCGGCCTGCCCGACATGCGGCTTGCCGATCTCGCAGCTCACGGCGAGTTGCTGCAGGCTGCTCGCGACGATGCACGGCTGGTGATCGACCGCGATCCCGATCTGCAATCTGATCGCGGCAAGGCGCTGCGCGCCCTGCTCTACCTGTTCCGCCGAGACGATGCCGTGAGGACGTTGCGGGCGGGCTGATCAGCCCAGCGACGCGACGTAGGTCCTGAGCGCTTCGCGTGCTGTTTCGACAGCCTTCTCCGCTTCGCCGCGACGCTTGGCGATCGCCTCAAGCTCGGTCTCCTGCTTGTCGAGGGTCGCGAGGTAGCGGCGCTGAAGGTCGCTGTTGGCCGGCACGCGGGCGAGATTGTCGCGTAGACGCGCCTGCTCCTGCACGATCTGCTGCCGCTCGCCGTCGACCTGCGTCATCTTGCGTTGGGCTTCGGCGACGGCCTGCTGGAGCTGCAAAACACGGCTCAAGGCATCGCGTGTCTTGGCGTCGAACTCGCGGGCCTGGGCATAGACCCGAATCTGGTCGGTGGCGCTTTCGACCAGCCGCACTTCCTGCTGCTGCGTCTGCTCCTGCACGACTTCAAAGGTCTGGGTCTGATCGCCACCGGGAAGCTGGAACGGGATGCGATAGTTACCTTCGCTCAATTCGACGCCCTTTGAATCCGGCTTCGAAAGCGTCCAGCCCGGCAGACGCCGCTGCACGACAATGAGCTGGCGCGGCTCCTTGGCAGGACCACGCACCCGATAGGTCGTGGTCTGGCGCACGACGCGCGAGAGGCGCAGTGCTCCATTGGCAATCGTGCCGGTCGCAAGCTGATCGGTTTGTGCCACATCGCGCTCGATCACGATCTTTTCGTCGAGTGCATAGGCAAGAAGCCGTGTCTCGCCGGTGGGGAAGCCCGACAGGCGGGCGTCGCCCACATAGGCGACGTAGCCCGCCTTGTCGCGCTCATATATCGTGATGACGCCCGGGGGCAGCCCCGATTCGCCGTCGTTGGTCAGGCGAATCGCGGCCAGCGGATTGCGCGCTGCCGTATCGGCCTGATAGAGCGCCAGCCGCAGCGCCGGAACCTGCCGGTCGATGATCGGGATCGACAGCGTACGGCCGTTTTCGACGCTTACGGCGCGCGGGAACTTGAACACGACCTGCGTCGCCGCATCGCTCGCTGCGATCGGCTCTGCTCCTGCTGCTATCGGAGCCGGCGGCGGCGGAGGTGCCGCGGCCGGTGCGGCCACCGAACGCTCTTGCTGGGCGCGATACTGGGGCGATGCCGGCATGGGCATGGACTTCGCGCGCTGGTCGGCGTCCACGCCGCCACGATCGACGCCCGGCATCAGACGGCCCGCCACTTCGACCGGCACTTCGGGGCGTGTCACGTAATAGGCATTGTACAGCGCCTGCCGGAAAGCGACGGGACGGCCGGATACCAGAGTGAGCTCGACATCCTTCCAGTCCTGGCCGCTCAGGTTCTCGACGACGGCCCAGCCCTGCAGCGCCGAGCGTGGCGCGGCGGCATCGGCCGGCAAGGTCAGGCGGTAGGAAGCTTTCCATACGGGCGCTTCGACGATGTAGGCGACACGAACGGTGCGCTTGCCATCGCCCCGGGTCGCCAATTCGAGGGTACGCGCATCCTTGGCGCGATTGCCCTGGATCGCGAGCAGCGCCTGGCCGATCTTGGCGCGCAAGGCGGCGTCGGCAAATTGCAGGTTTTCCGCATCCTCCAGAATGAACTGCTGCAGGCCACGGTCGGTGAAAAGCGTCACGCGCGTGCGCTTGGTCGTGCCCTTGTCGCCCGGCAACGTGACGGTCTCTTCCTCGACAGAGACGACACGGCCCGCGAGCGCACGGCCGCCGCCAACCGTAATCTCGGCGCCTTTCAGGGTAGCCAGCAACTCGGCCGGTGAACCCAGCGAATGTTGATCGAACGGCAGATCCTTGAAAGCCTGGGCGAGCGGTTCGCGGCCCGGCAGGCTGAGGCCGCCGACGCCGCCTTTGTCGTCATAGACGACCAGGCTCTTCAGAACGTCGTCGACCTGATCGAGTGAGACCGTGAGCTTCAGGGTGGCGTTCCCTTCCACTGTGGCTTCGTACTCGAAGTAGCCGAGACCGCCTGAGGACAGCATGACCCGCTTGAGGGCGAGTTCCTGAGCGAAGGCGAAAGTCGGGAACGCAATCAGGCCCAAGAGGGCCACGACGTTCAAAATGAGGCGCATAGTCTCTCCCGGGCGATGCACGCGCACCGTGAGGGGCGACTGTGACACAACCGCGGCGGCGACGCGACGAAACTACGAGAGCGCGTCCTTCAGAGCCTCGAAGGGAAGCAATACGCACTCCTGTCGCGACTTGTGCGCGGCGACAGGCGCGAAGGCCGTGAATGGTTCACGCGGATCGCCGGATTCGCGGCCGAGGGCGCGCTCTGCGTCGTGCCGGATGTCGGCAACGCCGGCGGCATCCCTGCCGACCGCAACGGCCGACAGGGCCGAAGCCGAGGCCTGGCACAGAAGACAGCCGCGCACCTGATGCGCGATCTCCGTGATGCGCCCCTGCCCGTCCAGCTTGATGTCCATGGTCACGCGATCGCCGCACAATGGATTATCGCGCCGGGCCGACTTGGTCGGGGCGTCGAGCTTGCCCGCGCCTGTCTTGGCTTTGGCGAGGGCGACGATACGGTCCTGATAAAGCTGGTCGTTCATCTCAAAGTACGAGCGGCGTGCGCCACGCCGGCCAGCAGCGCGTCGATATCCGTGTTGTCGTTGTAGGGCGCCATCGAGACACGGGTCGTGCCGTCGAGGTCGAAGCGATCCATCAAGGGCTGCGCACAGTGATGGCCGGCACGTACGGCGACGCCAAAGGAGTCGAGTGTCTGGGCAACGTCGTGCGGGTGCACGCCGTCCAGCGTGAAGGACACGACCGGATAGCGGTTCTGCAGGCTCGCCGGTCCGAAGAGCCTGGTACCATCGACCTTCTGCAGCCCATCCATCAGGCGCTGCACCAAGGCCATCTCGTGATCGTGTGCCGCTGTCCAATCCAGCGCCTGCATCCAGCTACACGCAGCCCCCAGGCCGATGGCGGGGCCGATCGCCGGTGTACCCGCCTCGAAACGACGCGGCGACGGCGCCCATGTCGTCTCGGCAAAGGTCACTCGCCCGATCATCGAACCGCCGCCCATGAACGGCGGCATGGCGTCGAGCAGCTCAGGCTTGCCCCACAGCACGCCGATGCCGTTCGGCCCGTAGGCCTTGTGACCGGCGAAGGCGTAAAAGTCGATGCCGAGCGACGGCAGGTCGAGCGGTCCATGCGGCGCGCGCTGTGCACCATCAAGCATGACCTTGGCGCCGACAGACTTCGCCGCCGCAACAACGGCGCGGATATCGAGCAGCGCTCCAGTCACGTTCGAGACGTGGGCCAGCGAGATCAGCTTGGTCCTCGATGTCACCAGGCGCGGCAGCTTGGTCAGGTCGATGCGGCCGTCTTCGGTCACCGGGATCATGTCGATCTCGACGCCCGAACGCGCACGCAAGAGCTGCCAGGGCACGATGTTGGAATGATGCTCCAGCTCGGAGAGCAGGATGCGATCGCCGGCCTTCAGCAGAGAGCCGTAAGAATAGGCCACGAGGTTGATCGCCGCCGTGCAGCCGCCAGTGAAGATGACTTCCAACGGCTGGACGCCCAGAAACTTCGCCACTTCGGCGCGGGCATTCTCGTAGGCCTCGGTTGCCCGTTCGGCGAGACGGTGAACACCACGCAGCACGTTGGCGCGACTGGTCGTCTCGTAGTGCCGCACCGCGTCGATCACGGCGAGCGGCGTCTGCGCCGACGCGCCATTGTCGAGATAGTGAACCGGCCGACCGTCGATGATCTCGGAGAGAATGGGAAATTGCCGGCGAACAGCGGCGATATCGAAACTCATGCCGTACTCCGTTCCCGCCACGCTGCCAGCGCCTCCGGCGTGTCGATGTCGGTGATGGCGGCCTCGCCCGTCATCTCGACCTCGCAAACCAGATCCGCGTGTTCGCCGATCAAATGCTTGGCGCCGCTGTCGCCCGAGAGTTTGGCCATCTCCGGGAAGAAGCGCCGGGCCCACAGGACGGGATTGCCGCGCTTGCCGCCGACCGTCGGCACGCAGATCGTGCGACCTTCGACCGGGCTGAAGGCGGCAATCAACCGATCGAGCAGCGGCGCGCCGACGCCGGGCATGTCGCCGAGCTGTACAATGGCCGCGTCGATGTTCGCGCCAAGGGCGCCGATCCCGGTCTTCACCGAGGTGCTGAGGCCTTCGGCAAAGTCCGGATTGGTGACGAAGCGCAGCCGCGACTTCGGCGACACTGCCATCTCGATTGCCGGCCGTACCTGATCTTCCATGTGACCCAGGACGACCACGATCTCGACTGCCTGCGATGCCAGTGCCGCCTTCACCGCATGCACGACCAGCGGCTCGCCGTTGGCATCGGCCAGCAACTTGTTGGGACCACCCATGCGCGTCGAGCGGCCCGCGGCCAGGACGAGGGCGGCGACGCGTGGCGCCTGTTGCGGCCCCTCGCCTTCGGTGTCGCTGTCGTCGCGCGGCTGCGGCCGGCTCGGGATCTCGGCCAGCAGACCACCCGAGCCCATCCGTACGATCTCTGCGCGCCCGACCGGCAGACGTGCCGCAAGCCGTTCCAGCACCATGTCGAAGCCATTGTATTTCGGCGACTTGGCGCAGCCCGGCAGGCCCAGCACCGGCTTGCCGTCCAGCTCGCCCGTCAGCAGCAGGTTGCCGGGATCGACCGGCATGCCGAAATGAATGACCTTGCCACCCGCGACCTCGATGCCCGACGGCACGACATCGTGACGATCGACAATGGCCGACGCGCCGGCAATCAGGAACAGATCGCAGCCTTCAGCCTTCAGTTCGGCCAAGGCACTGGCGATCTCCTTCGCGTCGTGCGCTACCCGGCGCTCGCCGTTCAGGGTGCTGCCGAGCGACGTCAGGCGCTTGGTGGTCGTGACGACCGCCTTGTCCAAAACCTTGTCACGCGTGCCCGGCAACCTCGTCTGCACCAGACCGGCGCGCATCGACTGAAACGGTGCCACCGATATCAGGGGGCGATTAGCCGACGTGGCGACACCGATGGCGCGGGCAACAGCGGTGCGCGGCGCGGCATAGGGAATGACTTTGACCGTGGCCACCATCTGGCGCGGTTCGACCCTGGCGAACGGCGGTAAGGTCGCGACCGTCACCGACTCGTCGAGCTCGTTCAGCTCGTCGACGCGCTGGTGATCGATGACAGCGAGGCCCGCCTCCCGGGCGAAGTGATTGCAACGACCGGTGAAAGGCGCCGTGACTTCGATGCCCCCGCCCGCCAGAACCTTGGCGACGCTGGCTGCCGCTTCGTCTTCGTGAATGTCTGCTTCGTCGAGCTTGGCAGCGACGACTATCGACACACCGACCGCCTTCAGCTTGGCGACGTCATCCGCCGAGAGGATGCGGCCCTTCGAGAAGTTCACGCCGTTCGCGCGCCAGCTATGCGCCAGGATCGCGCCGGTCGCCTCGTCGATGGGAGTCTCGCCGAATCTCACGCTGCAGCGACCTTCGGCGCGGACATAGCTTCGAGACGGCGCGCTCGTACTTCGACGATCTGGCCCAGGATGGAGATGGCGATCTCGGCCGGCGACTTGGCGCCGATGTTGAGGCCGACCGGCCCGTGGACGCGGGTGAACTGCTCCTCGGTGATGCCGGCTTCGGCCAGCCGCTCCCTGCGCTTGGCGTGGGTCTTCCGGCTGCCGAGCGCACCGATATAGAAGACCTCCGACTTCAGCGCGTACTCAAGCGCGGGATCGTCGAGCTTGGGATCATGCGTCAGAGTCACGACGGCGGTCGACCGGTCGAGGCCCATCTTCTCGAAGGCTTCGTCCGCCCATTCCTGCATCACCTTCACGCCGGGGAAGCGGCTGTCGGTAGCGAAGGCTCGGCGCGGATCGACGACAGTGACGTCGAAATCAAGCAGCGACGCCATGGGCGCCAGCGACTGCGCGATATGGACAGCGCCGACGATGATCAGTCTCGGCGGCGGCACGTAGACATTCAGGAAGATGCGCTCGCCGCCGACATCGACGGTTTCGCTGCGGCCGATCTCGAGTGCTCGCCGCGCTGCCGACAGCAGCGTCTCGTCGCTCGCCTGCGCGCCCAGCGCCTTGTCCTGATAGATCAGGGTTTCGGCGGCGTCGCTCAGCCGTGTGGCCAGTGCCAGGGCGTGCCGCTTGTGGCGCGCTTCCTGAAGTGCCGCCAGGGTCTCAGCCTTCATGGTTCAGTTCACCTTCTCGACGAAGACCTGCACCTTGCCACCGCACGCCAGCCCGACATCCCAGGCCTGTTCGTCGGTGACACCAAAGTCCAACAACCGCGGCTTGCCGTCGGCGATGGCCGCCAGTGCTTCCTTCACGACGGCGCCTTCGATGCAGCCGCCGGACACGGAGCCGACCATGGCGCCTGTGTCATCGACGCCGAGCTGGCTGCCGACCGGTCGAGGTGAAGAGCCCCAGGTGGTAATTACGGTGGCGATGGCGACACCCTTGCCGCCTGCCTTCCACTTGCCGACCTGATCCAGGACATCGAGTGCGTCGCTCATGATCTACTCCTTGCGAAGTTCGGTCTGCCATCCTGCCAGGCGTCTGTCGGCGCCGGTGACTTGTTTGCCCAGAGCGGCGATCAACCCCGCCAAGCTCTCCAGATTGTGCACCGGACGGAACTCGTCGACGTGCGGCAACATGGCTTTGTTGCCTTGAGATTTGGGCTCATAGGCGCCGTACCGCAAGAGCGGGTTCAGCCAGATCAGACGTGAGCAGGATTTATGGAGACGTTCCATTTCCTCACCCAAACCTGCCGCGCCCTCGCGATCCAACCCATCGGTGATCAGCAGGACCACGGCCCCCTGCCCCAGGACACGCCGCGACCATTTGTTGTTGAACTCGTGCAAGGCAAGACCGATGCGGGTACCACCCGACCAGTCCTCGACCTGCGCCGACGCCTTCTGCAAGGCGATGTCGACATCGCGATTGCGCAACGCCCGCGTCACGTTCGAGAGCCGCGTGCCGAAGGTGAAGCAATACACCCGATCACGGTCGTTGGTGATGGCGTGCATGAAATGCAGGAACATGCGCGTGTAACGGGCCATCGACCCGGAGATGTCGCACAAAATGACCAGCGGCGGCGGGCGGCGGCGTGGCTCCCTCTTGCGCAGTTCGGTCAGCCCTTCCGGCCGTAGCGCGCGCCGCAGCGAGGCACGGAAATCGACCCGTGGCCCGCGTCGCGCCGGCTGATAGCGCCGCGTCTTGCGTTCGGGCACCGGCAGGCGCATCCGGGCGACGGCTCGTAAAGCCTCGTCGATCTCGGCCTGCGACATCTGTTCGAAGTCGCGATGCTGCAGCACTTCGCGGTCCGAGACCGTGAAGGTCGCTTCGACCTCGACTTCCGGCGGCTCGTCCGTCTGCTCAGGCGCCTCGCCCTTGCCGGGCTGCAGGGCGTCCTGCAGGCGGCGGCTGAGCTGCTTGCGCTCGTCCTGCTCGGCCGGCACGCCGACCTGCGGCAGCAGCATCTCCATCATCTTTTCGAGGAGACGTGGATTGCGCCAGTAGACGTGGAAGGCCTGGTCGAAGATCTCGCGCTGGTCGCGGCGGTTCACGAAGACCGAATGGAGCGTCCAGTAGAAGTCGTCGCGCTTCTGCAGGCCCGCCGCTTCCACGGCCTCGATGGCACGCAATATCTGCCCCGGCCCGACGCGCAGCCCCGCCGTACGCAAGGTCCGCGCGAAGTGGACAATGTTGGTCGCGAGCTTGCCGCCGCGGGGGGGCGGCGACGCTGTGGGTTCAGGCAGCGCGTCCATCGCGCGCCGCTCAGCCCAGCGGCTGGGCGGCGATGTCTGACTTCACCTGACGCAGGATTTCGGCCGCTTCCGAGCCCTGCAGGCGCTGAATGTCGTCCTGGTATTTCAGCAGTACGCCCAGCGTGTCGTTGATCGTCTTGGGATCGAGATCGAGGGCGTTCAGCTCCGACAGCGCCGTGGCCCAGTCGATCGATTCGGCGACACCCGGCGCCTTGAACAGGTCGAGCTTGCGCAGCTCCTGGACGAAGCCCACGACCTGACGCGACAGCCGCTCCGAGCTGCCTGGCGCCTTGACCTGCAAAATCTCCAGCTCGCGCTTGAGGTCGGGATAGTCAACCCAGTGATAGAAGCAGCGGCGCTTCAGCGCGTCGTGGATCTCGCGCGTCCGGTTCGACGTGATGATCACGATTGGCGTTTCCGCCGCCTTCACCGTGCCGAGTTCTGGGATGGTCACCTGGAAGTCCGACAGCACTTCGAGCAGATAGGCCTCGAACGGCTCGTCGGTACGGTCGAGTTCGTCGATCAGCAGGATCGGCGCGCCTTCCGCATGCGGTTGCAGTGCTTCCAGAAGCGGGCGACGGATCAGGAACTTCTCGTTGAAGATGTCGGCAGCGATTTCGCCACGGTCGTGCACGCCCTGCGCCTCGGCCAAGCGGATCTCGATCATCTGGCGCGCATAGTTCCACTCATACACCGCCGAGGCCACGTCGAGGCCTTCATAGCATTGCAGTCGAATAAGCGGCCGGTTCAGCGTCTTGGCCAGGACCTTGGCGATCTCCGTCTTGCCGACGCCCGCCTCGCCTTCGCAGAACAGCGGTCGGCCGAGCTTGAGCGCAAGGTAGAGGACGGTGGCCAGGCTGCGATCGGCGATGTAGTCGCCGCCTTTCAGAAGCTCGACGGTGGCGTCGATGGACGCCGGAATGGGCGAAGGCATGAAACTCCCGAAACTCGGAGGGGCGCTAATGCGTCAGTGTAGCGGATGGAGCGGTGCGCCGATATGGTAGGAATAGCAAGATAATTCAAGCATTTGGAGGAAACGCATGGAGCCTGAATTATTCAAGGGACGTGCCGCGATCGTGACCGGCGGTGCGCGGGGGATCGGGCTGGCTTGCGCTGCGAAAATCACTGCCGGAGGTGGCCGGGTCGCCTTGTGGGATCGTGACCTCGATCGGGCCAGGCAATCGGCAGCCGCGCTCAAGGGAGCAATCGCCGTTTCCGTCGACGTCACGAGCGAGGAGTCGATCGCCAAGGCGCTTGCCACGACCGAGAAGGACCTAGCCGCCCCCGACATTCTGGTCGCTAGCGCCGGCATCACCGGCCCGAACACGACAGTCGTGAACTATCTCGTCGATGCCTGGAGACAGGTGATCGACATCAACCTCACCGGCGTTTTCCTGTGCAATCGCGCCGTCGCGAGCGGCATGTCCAAACGCGGCTGGGGCCGCATCGTCAACATCGCCTCGGTCGCCGGCAAGGAGGGCAATCCGAATGCCTCGGCCTATTCCGCGTCGAAGGCTGGCGTCATCGGCCTCACCAAATCCCTTGGCAAGGAACTTGCGACGACGGGCGTGCTGGTGAACTGCGTGGCGCCGGCGGTCGTGAAGACGGAGTTGTTTAGCCAGATGACCGAGCAGCATATCCAGTACATGCTTTCCAAGATCCCGATGAACCGCTTTGGCGAAGTCGAGGAAGTGGCCGAAATGGTCGCTTGGCTCGCCTCCCCGCTCTGCACTTTTGCAACGGGCTCGACCTTCGATCTCTCGGGCGGCCGGGCGACCTACTGATGAGCAACCTTCACGACCTGACGCTCACGGAAATCTCTGCCGGCCTCACGGCGAAGCGCTTCTCCTCCCGCGAAGTTGTCGATGCTCTACTGGCACGTATCGCCAAGGCCGACAGCAAGCTGCATGCCTTCACCGAAGTTTATGCCAACGAAGCGCGCGCGCTTGCGGATGCCGCTGACACGGCCCGCACGTCGGGCTTTCCGCTCGGACCACTGCATGGACTACCGATTGCCTACAAGGACCTCTGCGACATCGCCGGCCGCGTCGGCACCGGCGGTTCCAAGATGTTCGAGGGTCGCATCGCCAATGTGACCTCAAACACAGTCGAGCGATTGACGGCCGCGGGCATGGTGCCTCTCGGCAAGCTGCACATGGTCGAATTCGCCTTTGGAGGCTGGGGCACCAATCCGCTGATGGGGGCACCGTGGAACCCGTGGGACCTCGCGACCCATCGCGTCCCCGGCGGCTCATCGAGCGGTACCGGTGTCGCCGTCGCTGCTCGTCTGACGCCGGCGGGCATTGGCAGCGACACTGGCGGCTCGGTGCGCATTCCCTCCGCCTTCAACGGTCTCGTCGGCCTCAAGGTCACCTTCGGCCGCATCGGCCTCTCGGGCACGATGCTGCTGAGCTGGTCGTTCGACTCGATTGGTCCGATGGCCCGCTCGGTCGAGGATTGCGCCCTTCTCTTGAACGCGCTGGCCGCACCAGACGCGCGTGACCCGACCACCCTCGGTCAGCCGCTCGAAGATTTCGCCGAGGCCGTACGGCCCGGCTCGATCGAGGGTATGCGCATCGCCATACCCGATACCAAGCAGCTTCCGAACTTTATGCACGCCGACGTGACCAAGGCCTGGCAGGCTGCCGCGCGCACCTTCGAGAGCCTGGGAGCTACCGTCGAGGCCGTGCGCCTGCCCGACTGGTACTTCGACCTGTCGCGACCGGCCGGTACGCTGATCGCGTCCGAAGCCTATTCGCTGCATCGCGACTACATCGAAGATATGTCGAAGCCAATCGGCCCCGGCGTGCGTGCTCGCGCCCAGGCAGCCAAGACCTTGCTGGCCGGCGCCTATGCCGAGGAACTGCGCGCTTTGACGGCGCGTCGACGTGCCTTCAGCGAGTGGTTCGCCGCGCATGACGCGATCCTGCTTCCGACGATGGCCATCCCGGCGATCCCGGTCTCGGAGGTCGACGAGATGTCGCCGATCCCGGGTTATCTGACCCGGCCCGCCAACTATCTCGGCCACTGCAGCCTCGCCATGCCGTCGGGGCTTTCCAGCGGCCTGCCGGTCGGTATCCAGATTGTCGGCAAGCCCTTCGCGGAGCGTGACGTGCTGCGCCTGGGCAAAGCATTCCAGGACGCGACGGACTTCCACCGCCGCGCCCCCGACCTGTCCGCTCTGGGGCTTTAGCTAACTGAGCCCGGACGCCTATTGTTCCTTGTTCACCTCGGCAACGATCCGTTCCCAGCGTTGCCGATCGCGCACGAGAAACGCCTCGAAGTCGCGCGTGTCGAGGAAGGCAGTCTCCCCGCCGGCCTTCAGGGCGATGGCTTGCGCCTTCGGATCGGCTGTCGCTACTCGGGCAGCCTCCGCGAGAGCCTGCACGACAGCGGGCGGCGTGCCAGCCGGGGCATGCAGCCCGTACCAGCTCTCCGCGATCACGTCGGGATAGCCCGCTTCGCCCGTCGTCTGGACATCGGGAAGAAGCTGCGAGCGCTGCTCGCTGGCAACAGCCAGCGCCTTTAACTTTCCGCTTTCCAGCATCCCCAGCACCGCCGCTAGTGGCGCGACACCCATGGCGAGCGTGCCATTACCAAGGTCCACCAGGAGCGGAGGTGTGCCGCGATAGGGAATCTCGGTGAACTGCAGTCCGGCACGGACTCGCAGCATCCGGTGCGCCATCGACTGAGGCGATCCTGTGCCACCGGGAGCGATGGCCAGCCCCGGCTGAGCACGGGCCGCGCCGACGAAGTCGCCAAGGTTTTTCCAGGGCGACGTGCCATTCGCCATGAAGAGATTGTAGGTGCGCGTCAGGCCCGCGACCGGCGTGAAATCCGATGGCTTCCAGGCAAGCCCCGTCTCGATGAGCGGGTTGACCGTAAGGTAGGTCGCGCTGGCCAGAAGGGTGTAGCCATCCGGTTTCGCGGTACCGACAATTGCCGTGCCGATGTTGGCGTTCGCGCCCGCGCGGTTGTCGATGATCACCGGCTGCCCGAGCCGCTCGCTCATGATCGGCGCCAGCACGCGCATCATGACGTCGACGCCGCCGCCGGCTGGATAGGGCACGACGATGCGGATCGGCTGCTCCGGCCATTTGGCCAGAGCCGGATTTCCAAGGGCAGCAAGCGCGACGCATAGAGTCGCGAGAAGAAGTGCAGGAAGCCTCATGGCGTTCTCAGCACGGCTCGAGTGGAGCGGAGAGCGGAACGCCCGGCACCTCGATTCCGCCTGGACGGCCGCTGCGCGTCGCACCGCGCACGCTGCTGGTGAAGCTGTCGGGCAGAGCCGGCCCGTCCTCGCAGGCCAGCCACAGTCGCAGCAGGTGACGCCGCCTCTCGGGCTCCGGCCAGTCCACGTAGGAGGTTCGCGAATGCAGGATCCAATGGTTGCAAAGCATCTGGATGTCGCCGGGACGGAATTCCATCGAGAGATGGATCGTCGGGTCGTTGGTCAGGCTGTCGAAAAAGTCGAGCGCCTCCTCCTGGAGCGGAGTCAGCCGCGGCACTTCCGGCATGAGCTGTGCCTTGCGGATGGAGCTGCGCACATAGCGGGTAACCATGTGACCGGCACAGGCCGAGAAGACCGGCACGCCGTAATACGGCTTCAAGCCGCTACCGATCTCGCCCCAGCGCGTGTAGTAGACGGGATCGAGGAGTGCCTGCGCGAGATCGGGGCGCCGGCGCAGCATCTCGTTCCACACGGTCGTGGAACTGGCGATGCTCGACAGGCCTCCGGACTGCGGCGTCTGCAGGCAGAGCAGTCCCACCAGGTCCGAAGAATCCGTGTGAAAGTTCAGCCTGGCGCTGGTCTGGTAGCCGCGCACCTCGGGATCGGCATAGTCCAGGCCAAGATTGGCGACGTGCCCCAGGACATGGCCCTTGCCGTTCTGCGAGACCGCTTCGCCGAGATATAGCCCGATCCCCCAGAACGCGGCGGCGCTTTCCCAGGGCGAGTATTCGGCCACCGGCACGCCGCGCAACAGAAAGAACCCCCGCCCTTCGAGGGTTTCGCGGCGCAGGCGGGCGAGCCGGCCCGCCAATCCGGCCAGCGGGAACTGCTCTCGGCCCAATTCCTGGAGTGGCAGTCCGCTCTTGTGCGCCACATCGAGCGCCGCCCGCAGCTCTTGCCGGTCGGAGTCGGTCAGTTCATGGAGCCAGTCGGTAAGCTTTGCCTGTTGCGGACCATACCAGGCCTGCGGCGTGTGAATCTCTGTAACGGCGTCCTGCACGACGGCAGCGGTCTGGGGCATTTCAGTCTCCATCCCTTGCTTGCTGAGTTCTTCTTTTCCAGGCGGGCTGCCATGGCTCGGAACAGCTAAAGGGCTGCAGATTCATCGGAACAGCAATGAGATGCAGAAGTCTGCATTACGGACTTTCCCGGTTCTCCCAGCGATACGCCGCCTAGTCCCGCTGCGGCATGCCCTGCGGCACGACCGTCTTCACAATCGAGGCGTCCAGCGCTTCGTACTCGTGGTAGCCGATCGCGTCGTAGAGTTCCTGGCGGGTCTGCATCTGGTCCACGACCTTCTGCGTGCCGCCATCTTTCTGGAGTGCGGCGAACACCCGCTCCTGCGCCTTGTTTGCAGCCCGCAGCGCCGAGACCGGCCAGATCACCATGCGATACCCCATCGCCTCGAATTCGCTCGCGGTGAAGAATGGCGTGCGCCCGAACTCCGTCATGTTGGCCAGCAGCTTCACACCGGGCATCGCCTTGGCGAAGGCGCGGAACATCTCGGCGTTGGTCAGCGCCTCGGGAAAGATCGCGTCGGCGCCGGCCTGCAGGTAGAGCCGCGCCCGGGCCACTGCGCCGTCGATACCTTCGCTGGCGGCAGCATCGGTGCGCGCGATAATCGCGAGGTTGCGCCGCGCCTTGGCCGCAGCGGCCACCTTGGCAGCCATGTCGTGTGCGTCTGCGAGCTTCTTGTTGTTCAGGTGGCCACACTTCTTGGGAAGGATCTGATCTTCGATATGGACGGCGCCCGCCCCCGCCTCCTCGAAGGACCGCACCATGTGCATGACGTTCAGCGCTTCGCCATAGCCGGTATCGCCGTCGACCAGGACCGGCAGCCCCGAGGCGCGCGCTACCTGACGGATGAAGAAGCAAACCTCGTCGATCGTGATCACGCCGAGGTCGGGCAAGCCCATCGACGACGACATGGCCGCACCAGAGAGATAGAGCGCCTCGAAGCCTGCCCGTGCCGCCTGAAGAGCCGCGATGCCATTGTGGGTGCCGGGCATGCGCAGGATCTGCGGTCTGTCGAGGAGTGTACGGAAACGGCTGCCGGCTGGGTCGGCCGGAAGATCGGCGGCGACGAGATATGGCATGTTTCCTCCTCAGGATTTCTGTGGTTTGCGACTCTGCCAGCCGACCATGAGGCCGGCGCCGATGATCACGGCCGTGCCCAGCCAAGTGTAAAAATCGGGAACTTCGGAAAACATGAGGTAGCCGACAATCACCGAGCCGATCATCTGCGTATAGTTGAACGGCGCCACGAAATTCGCGGAAGCGTAGGTCATCGCCTTGGCTACGCAGTAGTGTCCTAGTGCCCCGAAGACCCCCAGCGAGCAGAGCAACGCCCAGTCGCTCCACGACTGCGGCATCTTCCAGACGAAGGGCAGCCAGACCGACATGATGATGGCGCCCAGCAGCACGCTATAGAAGACCGACGTCGCGGGATGGTCGGTTCCGGCCAGTCGGCGGATCAGGATCTGATAGACCGCATAGCAGATGGCGCTGCACAACAGCAGCAGCGAAGCCCACTGGAAGACGGCACTTCCCGGCCGGATGACGATCAGCACGCCGCTGAATCCGACGACGACGGCAGCCAGCCGGAACAAGGTGATGCGCTCGCCCAACATCGGCCAGGCCAGCAAGACCACCGCGAGCGGCGCCACGAAGGTGACCGAGATCGCCTCGGCGACCGGTATCGACTTCACCGCCGAGAAGAAGAACAGGGTCGAGAGCAGCATCATGATCGAGCTCACGAACTGCGTGCCGATGCGCCGCGTGCGTAGAAGGCCGAGCCCCATGCGCGGCGTGAAGACTGCCGCGACCAGGACGAGATGCGAGACGATGCGGAACCAGACGATCTGCTGCGGCTCGTAGGTCGCCGCAAGCAGCTTCACGAGCCCGTTCATGATCGGAAACAGGGCGCAGGCGGTGCACATGAAGAGCACGCCCAGCAGTGGCCGCGACGATCGGCTGGGCGCCCCGCTTGCGGCCACCTTTGACCTCAGCGCAGGAACCGTTCGAGGGAGCCCAAAAGAAGCGTGCCGGCCGTCGCGATCACGATCAGAGAGGCTGCGATTGCCGTGAAGCGACCAATCTCCTGGGAACGGCCTTCCGCGATAATCAGGCGGTGCGCAACCATCGATGCCATGCCGATACCCGCCAGGGTGATCGCCATACCGAGAGCAATGGCAATCACGCCAACGACGCCGGCCCAAAGCACGTCGAGCGCGATCGACAGCAGAATCACCACCAGTGCACCGGCGCAGGGCGCGATGCCAGCCGCCGTCAGCAGCAGCCAGCCGGCAATCGTCCGCTGCGGGGCCTCGTGCCCGTGATGATGATGGTCATGGCCGCCATGATCGTGGTGATGGTGGTGTCCATGATCGTGGCCATGCCCGTGCCCGTGCCCGTGGTCATGATCTCCGTGCGCATGTTCATGCAGGCGGCCAGTGATGCCGGCCCACAGGCGCCAGATGCCGATCAGCAGGATCAATGCGTAGGACACTGTCTCGACGTTGCGCACCTCGCGCAGGGCGCCGAGCAGTCCGACCGTCGAGGAGAGCTTGAGAGCTCCCGCGAGGAGCAGCGCCGCCAACGTATGGGTGAAGGCGATCCAGCCGCCGGCAAAGACGCCCTCGATCCAGGCGCGCGGCTTGCTGCTGTCCAGGAAGTAGGCCACCACGACGGCCTTGCCGTGGCCCGGCCCCAGCGTATGCACCACGCCATAGCCGAAGCAGACCGTCGCCAGCGTCCACAACGCGAAGGAGCCCGTCCCCGACTTGATGTCGCGCAACGAGCCCGAGAGCACCTGTTGGATGCGGCGCTGGTATTCCGCCGAGTAGCGCGCGAGGTCGGCGACGCTGTCGCTGAACACAAGGGCGCCGATCAGGGCGGCGAGCAACAGCAGGCCGACCCACAGGAACGGCGAGCGCAAAGCGGCAGTCTTCATGGGAGCTGGCATGTCACGAGATCGGCAAACACGGGATAACCTCGTATGAATTCGGCCTTGTAGGTCGGATGTTTGGTCAGCGTGCAGCCGGCCGGGATCGAAGCCTTGTCGACCTCGATGCGAATGAAGTCCTCGGAATCGAAGGTCGCAATCGAAACGGTCTTGCTGGGTTCGGGCAAGGCAAGCCGCATGACGTAGACGAGGTTGCGCGCGCCCTGCTTGCGCGGCGGCTCGGGATTGTTGGCGCGCTTGTTGGGCGGCATTGCCATGCCGCCGCTGTCGCCGGCCGAGCGATCCCAGTCCGGCAAGTTGAAACTCGCCGGATCGTCGACGCGGGCTGAAAATTGCGACAGCTTGGAGGGACGGAAGTCCTTGCCGCCGGTATTGACCCAGCTCATGAACCCGGCCTTTTTCAGTTCCGGCATCATGTCGTCCGACAGGAGCTTGATTTCGCGAGCGGAGAACTTGCCGTCCTTGTCCTCGTCGATCAGCGGGATCTCGATCTCGCTCGAGAAGGGATCGAACCGCCATTCGATCTCGACATGCGTATATTTACCGTCCTTGGCGATCACCCGCACGAGTTGCTGCACCCAGAGGTGAGGATGCGCCATCGCAACCGCCGGCAGCAGCAAGGCGACAAACGGAACGACCAGGGCGAACAGTCGCCTCACGCGGTCACTTCCTGCGGCACTGCGCGCGGCTTGCCTTCGTTGTCGATTGCCACGAACACGAAGGTACCGTGGGTGACGCGCAGGTCGGCCTCGTCGTGGCGACGCTGCACGACGGTCTCCAGCGCGATGGTGATCGAGGTCCGCCCGACCTTCACGACATCCCCATAGATCGACACCATATCTCCCACTTTGATGGGCTGGACGAAGGTCATGGCAGTGATCGCCACCGTCGCCACCCGGCCCTTGGCCACGCGAGCTGCCAGCGCGCCGCCTGCAATATCCATCTGCGACAGCACCCAGCCGCCGAAAATATCGCCATTCCCGTTCATATCGGCGGGCTGTGGCACGGTCCTTACAATCGGATCGCGGCGACTTTCGGACATCAAATCCCCACCGGATATGGTTGATTTCAGGCGATTTTGCTACCATACCCATGCGCTACCGGCCACCAAGCGATCCCCTCGCGCGGCCGCGAAACAAAGAAGCAGGCATGGCAAAGAACGGCGATCTGTTTGATCGGTCGGGAGGCGGCAAGCGTGCCGCAGCGGCCAAGGAAAACTCCTACACCGCCCACGATATCGAGGTGCTGGAGGGGCTCGAACCTGTCCGCAAGCGCCCCGGCATGTACATCGGCGGCACCGACGAACGGGCCATGCACCACCTCGTGGCCGAGGTGCTCGACAACTCAATGGACGAAGCTGTCGCAGGCCATGCCGATACGATCTGGCTGGAAGTGCTTGCCGGCAACCGCATCCTGGTTCGCGACAACGGCCGCGGCATTCCGACCGACCCCCACCCCAAGTTCAAGAACAAGTCGGCGCTCGAGGTGATCCTCACCACGCTGCATTCCGGCGGCAAGTTCAACAACAAGGTCTATGCCACCTCGGGTGGCCTGCACGGCGTCGGCGTGTCGGTCGTGAACGCGCTGTCCGACGAACTGGTCGTCGAGGTCGCACGCGACCGCCAGTCGTGGGTACAGACATTCTCGCGCGGTGTGCCGACGACCAAGCTCAAGTCGGCAGGCCCCGCCCCCAACCGGCGCGGCACGACGGTCACCTTCCATCCCGATCCCGAGATTTTCGGCAAGCAGGCGTTCGTGCCGGAACGGCTCTACCGCATGGTGCGCTCCAAGGCGTACCTGTTCCGCGGCGTCGAGATACGCTGGAAATGCGATACCTCCCTGCTCCCCAAGAGCGGAGAAATCCCCGAGGAAGAGACCTTCCACTTTCCTGGCGGTCTCAAGGACTATGTGACCTCCGAAATCGGCGAGCGCGCCACCGTGGTGCCGCAGCCCTTCGCCGGCGAAGCCAAGAGCGAGAACAACGGCACGGCCGGCGGCAAGGTCGAATGGGCGGTGTGGTGGCCGAGCGACGAAGAAGGCTTCGTCCGTTCCTACTGCAATACGGTGCCGACGGCCGAAGGTGGCACGCACGAATCGGGCTTCCGCAGCGCGTTGGTGCGTGGCCTCAAGCGCTATGCTGAGCTGACCGGCAATCGGAAGGGTTCGGTCATCACGGCCGACGACGTGCTGGATGGCGCAGCTGGTCTGGTGTCGGTGTTCATCGAGCAGCCGCAGTTCCAGGGCCAGACCAAGGAAAAGCTGGTCAGCGTCGAGGCGACCAAGCTGGTCGAGACGATTATCGGTGACAATTTCGAGCACTGGCTGACCGGCGATAAGGAAGCCGGCAACGTGCTGCTCGAACACGTGATCTCCAAGGCCGAGGAACGGCTGCGCCGTAGGCAAGATCGCGAACAGCAGCGCAAGACCGCGACGCGCAAGCTCCGCCTGCCCGGCAAGCTTGCGGACTGCAGCAGCTCGGCATCGGTCGGCACCGAAATCTTCCTGGTCGAAGGCGATTCGGCCGGCGGGTCTGCCAAGGCCGCGCGCAACCGCGAGACGCAGGCGATCCTGCCGTTGCGCGGCAAGATCCTGAACGTGGCCAGTGCCAGCGCCGACAAGCTGCGCGAAAACCAGGAAGTGCAGGACCTGATCCAAGCGCTGGGCTGCGGCACCGGTGCCCACTACAACGACGACCGCCTGCGCTACGAGCGGGTCATCATTATGACCGACGCCGATGTCGACGGCGCGCACATCGCTTCGTTGCTGATGACATTCTTCTATCGTGAGATGCCGAAGCTGATCGAGAACGGCCATCTCTTCCTGGCCCAGCCGCCGCTCTTCCGCATCAGCAAGGGCGGCAAGACCGAGTATGCCCAGGACGATGCACAGAAGGACGAACTGGTCCGCACGCAGTTCGGCGGCAAGGCCGACATCACGCGCTTCAAGGGTCTAGGCGAAATGCAATCGGTCCATTTGCGCGAGACGACCATGGACCCGACCAAGCGCGTTCTCCTGAAGGTGGACGTGCCGACAGCCGCCAGCTCCGACGACCGCCGCGAGGAGATGCGTACGCGCACCCTTGTCGAAGACCTGATGGGCCGCAAGCCCGAGAAGCGCTACGCTTTCATCCAGGAAAACGCCAAGTTTGCCAGAGACTTGGACGTTTAGCCTCCGCGCGCAATAATGTGACTGAGCAGGATCGCGCGGCAGGCGTAATATCTGGCCGTGTTGCGCGATAAGGAGTCCGTCATGCGTCTCAGGAACAAGATCGCTGCCGCTTTGCTTGCGATCGCGGCCATTCCGGGCGCGGTCTACGCCGCGGCGATCAACGATACTTGGTACGCGGTGCAGTACGACTACAGCGAGTTCTTCGCCGCGACCGATCACAAGAACTTTCAAGTCATCCTGGCCGGCGACCTGTTTCCCGGCGTCGACCCGGCGACTGTTGCGCGAGATCTTTTGCCCCTGATGCAAGCCGCAAAGCCGCGGCCGGCCCTCACCTTCACCTACGACAAGCCGGCAGAGCCGCCGCGGCCCGATTACAGGCTTTATCTCGTAGCGAACCCCGCAAACGATCTCCTCGGGGACAGCATTTGCCGGGGCACGACGCGGTTCAAGCCCGCCCAGACAGGCATCTTCAGTGTCTTCGCCGTCTATTGCCGCAATGACATGACCATGTCGCAGGCCTCCGTCCGGACACCTGCGACCGGCCCGACCGATCCTCGGATCGCCGAGGCGTTTCGCGAACTGTTCATGGTCGTGTTCTCCGACTCGCCGGCCTTGCGCCCCAACAGCGGCGGAATGGATCGCCGTTAAGAGCAATCCGCTCTTTCAAGCGCTCCACAGGCCACCTCTGCTACCCAGACGGAAATGGCTGTCTGGTACTCGCTGATCGACCTCGTCCTTTCCCGCATCGACGCGGAAGCCGCGCATCGGCTTGCGTTGCGGGCGCTGAAGACTGGCCTGACGCCCGGCGATAGTCGCGACGATCCACCGTCGCTCCGCGTCGGCATCTGGGGCCGCCACCTGCCCAACCCCATCGGTCTTGCCGCCGGCTTCGACAAGAACGCCGAAGTTGCCGATGCCATGCTGAACCTGGGATTCGGCCTGGTCGAGATCGGCAGCGTGACGCCCCGGCCGCAGGCGGGAAATCCACGGCCGCGCCTCTTCCGGCTGGCCGAGGATCGCGGCGTGATCAATCGCATGGGCTTTCCCGGCCAGGGCCTCGAAGCGGCGCGCTCGCGACTGGCGATCCGTCCGCGCCGAGGCTTCGTCGGCGTCAATGTCGGCGCCAACAAGGACAGCACCGACCGCGCGGCTGACTACGTCACCGGCTGCGTGGCGCTGGCGCCTTATGCCGACTATCTCGTGTGCAACGTCTCCTCCCCCAACACGCCGGGGCTGCGCAGCCTGCAGGGCCGCACCGAACTGGCTGGACTTCTGAAGCGCGTCCAGGACGCGATTGCGGCCAAACCGGTTCCGCTCGTCGTGAAGATTGCGCCGGACGCCACGGAAGACGATCTCGACGACATCGTCGCCGTTTGCCGCGAACTCAAGCTCGACGGCATCATCGTCGGCAATACGACCCTGTCGCGGCCGGCGTCGTTGCAGTCGCCGCGACGCGACGAGACGGGCGGGCTCTCCGGTGCCCCGCTCACGAGCCTGTCGACGGACGTCCTGCGCCGGACGGCGCAGCGAGTCGAAAAGCAGTTCCCCTTGATTGGCTGCGGCGGTGTCGGCTCGGGTGCCGATGCCTACGCCAAGATCCGCGCTGGCGCGACCCTGGTCCAGCTTTACTCGGCCATGGTCTTCGAAGGGCCGCCGCTCGTTCGGCGCATCAAGGACGAGCTTGCTGCCCTGTTGGCGCGCGACGGTTTCTCGTCCGTCGAGGCCGCCATTGGGGTCGACCTACGCTGACGCCTCGTCGAGGTACTGGCCTGCATCGAATTTGACGTAGGCGCCGGCATCATCAAACGCGACACCCAGTGGATCGCCGCCGCCGGCTACGATGTCGATCTGCTTCTGCAGCAGGATGCGCAGCATCGACACACCCTGGTCGGAGGACATCAGATGCTCCTCGGAATGGAAGGTGATGGGCCCCTGCCCGACCTGGGCTTCGACATCGCCGGGAAAGCGCTGGTGCTCGGCTGCCGTCAGCTCGGCCCAGGCCTTGCCGTTGTAGCGCGACTTGAACTTCGCAAGCTCACCCTTCTCGCGCACGCGGCCAGCCACGTAGATGCGGTAGTGGGTATCGTCGATCGGTAGCGTCCAGCCGATCGACTCGACCATGCCATACTGCGCCACTCTTGGATTTGGCACCACGCGCAGGGTCGGCACGACCGCTTCGGTGACACGACGGAAACTCTTCCCGTCGGGCCCCGGCCTGATGGAGGTCGACTTAACACCCTGGCGGCCGTACTCGAATTTCACCTTAGGAAACGCCGCCATCTGCTCCACGAACTGAGGGCCGCTGAAGGTACCGTGCAGGATCGGCACATGATAGGGATCGACGACGTTCTCGAAGTGCTGCAACCAATTGCACGGCGCGATGACGATGCCGCCGCTGCCGATACTCGAATCGTCGGCTTCGACGAACTCTCCCGGCTCCAACGCCTCAAGGCATTCGTAGCGCGGCAGTATCGGCTTCCTTTGGGGTGGTCCGAGATAGGCGAAGATCAGACCATAGCGTTCCTCGACCGGATACCAGGGCTGCCGCACCCGGTGGCACTGAGCGCCTGTCGGGTTTGGTTCGCACGGCATTTCGAGGCAGTGGCCTTCGACGTCGAACAGCCAGCCGTGATAGCAGCAGCGGATGCCTCGCTCCTCGACTTTGCCGTAGTAGAGCGTCGTGCCGCGATGGCAGCAGCGCGGATAGACCAGTCCGGCCCGCCCCTGCCCATCGCGAAAGAGGATCAGCTCCTCGCCCAGAATCTTTACGGGCCGGGGCGTATCGCCAGCATCGGTGCTGAGACCGACAGGATGCCAGTAGCGTCGCAGCAATTCGCCCATGGGCGTGCCACGGCCGACTTCGGTGAGCTTCGCATTGTGGCTTGGCGGCTTGAGCGTATAGGCGGAGCGGATATCGGCGGTCGTGCTCATGCGGCTTCGTCTCCTACTCGACCTTGGCGCCGGATTGCTGGATCAGCTCGGCCCATATCGGCGTCTCGCGATTCAGCACGGCGGCGAGTTCGGCCGGTGTCGATCCGATGGGCGTTTGTCCCTGCTCGACCATTTTCTGCGCGACGGCAGGCTCGTCGATCACGGCTTTGATCGCCTGCTGCATCCGGTCGACGATGTCGATCGGCGTGCCCGCCGGCGCGTAGGCGGCGACGAACAGGCTGAGGTCGAACCCCGCCACGAGCTGTTCTGCGAAGGTACTGACGTCAGGTACGGACGCCGAGCGCTTGGCGCCAGCAACCGCGAGCGGCTTTACGCGGCCCGCCGCGATTTGCGGCTTGGCGCTAGTCGGGCTCGCCCAGGTGATATCCAGGCCGCCATTGGCGACGTCCTGGAGCGCCGGTACATCCCCGCGGTACGGGACGTGGCTGTAGGCGCCGCCCAGCGCGCGCTCGAACATCAGGCCATAGAGATGCCCGCTCGAGCCGATACCCCAGCTCCCATAGGTTGCCGGCCGGCCGAGCGCCTTCACCCAGGCGCCCATGCTGCGAAGGTCACCGAACGGCGCATCCGCCCTCACCAGGACAAGGATGGTGCCGAGCGACACCAGCGACACTGGGACCAGATCCTTGGCCGGATCGAACGGCAGCTTGGCGTAAAGCGATGGATTGTTGGTGTGCGTCGAGTTGGTCGTGATCAGGAAGGTGTAGCCGTCGGGCGGTGCCTTCGCGACGATCTCCGAACCGACGATGGTATTGGCGCCGGGCTTGGGATCGACCAGCACCTGCTGGCCGAGTTTTGCCGAAAGGCCCTCGGCGATGACCCGGACCAGCGCGTCGATGGCGCCACCGGGGTTGAACGGAACGACGATACGGATGGGTTTGGTGGGCCAGGTTGCCTGCGCCCTGCCCGCTGTTCCGAGGAAGGGAGCGGAAAGCGCCGCTCCGACGATGGCTCGCCGACCGACTGCTTTCCGCTGCATCTTCGCCTCCCTAGATGTCGACGAAGGTGTGGCTTTCCTTCTTCGCTCCGGGATGGGTCACGGCACCGTCGACCGCGGGGCCGACGAGCTGCGCGTACTTCCAGAGCGCGCCCGCCGTGTAGCCATTCTTCTTGGGCTTCCACGTCTTGGCGCGCTTCTTCAGTTCCTTCTCGGAGAGATCGACCGAAAGCCTGCCCTTCACGGCATCGATGGTGATCATATCGCCGTTCTTGAGCAAGCCGATTGGGCCGCCGACCTGGGCTTCGGGCCCGACGTGGCCGACGCAGAAGCCGCGCGTGGCGCCGGAGAAGCGGCCATCGGTGATCAGGGCCACCTTTTCGCCGGCACCGAGGCCGTAGAGTGCAGCCGTCGTCGACAGCATCTCGCGCATGCCCGGGCCGCCCTTCGGCCCTTCGTAGCGAATGACGAGCACGTCGCCATCTTTGAACTTGCCCTTTACGACGGCGTCGAAGGCGGCCTCTTCGCTATCGAAGCAGCGCGCCGGACCAGTGAAAACCAGGCGCTGCATGCCGGCGACCTTCACGATCGCCCCGTCCGGCGCCAGATTGCCCTTGAGGCCCACAACACCGCCGGTCGGCGTGATGCAATCCTTCACGCGATAGACGACATCCTGGTTCTCCGGGAACTTGATGCCCTTGTGGTTCTCGGCAAGCGTCTTGCCGGTGGCCGTCAGCACGTCGCCGTGCAGCAGGCCGGCATCGAGCAGCTCCTTGATGACGACCGGGATGCCGCCGATCCCATAGAGATCGAATGCGACGTACTTTCCGCCGGGCTTCAGGTCCGCGATGTAGGGCGTCTTCTTGAAGATGCGCGCGACGTCGTGCAGGTCGAACTTGATGCCGCATTCATGGGCCATGGCAGGCAGATGCAGGCCGGCATTGGTCGAGCCGCCGGTCGCGGCGACGACGACCGCCGCATTCTCGAAGGCTTCACGGCTGCAGATGTCGCGCGGGCGGATGCCGAGGCGCAGTAGGTTCATCGCCGCCTCGCCCGAGGCTTCGGCATACTGGTCGCGCGTCTCGTAGGGCGCCGGTGCGCCGGCCGAGCCCGGCAGCGCAAGACCGATCGCTTCGGAGACGCAGGCCATGGTGTTGGCGGTGAACTGACCGCCGCACGAACCCGCCGACGGACAGGCGGCGCATTCCAGTTCATGCAGGTCGGCATCGGAGAACTTGCCAGCGGCATGCATGCCGACGCCTTCGAACACGTCGACGACGGTGACGTCCTTGCCGCGGAACTTGCCCGGCAGAATCGAGCCGCCATACATGAACACCGACGGCACGTTGAGGCGCAGCATGGCCATCATCATGCCCGGCAGCGACTTGTCGCAGCCTGCCAGCGTGACCATCGCGTCGTAGCAATGGCCGCGCATGGTGAGTTCGACGGAGTCGGCGATCAGGTCGCGGCTGGCCAGCGAGGACTTCATGCCCTGATGACCCATGGCGATGCCGTCGGTCACCGTAATGGTCGTGAACTCGCGCGGCGTTCCACCGCCGCGGTCCACGCCGATCTTCACGGCCTGGGCCTGGCGGTTCAGCGCAATGTTGCAAGGGGCTGCCTCGTTCCAACAGGTCGCGACGCCGACGATTGGCTGGGCGATCTGCTTCTCGGTGAGGCCCATGGCGTAGAGGTAGGATCGGTGCGGCGCCCGCTCGGGGCCGACAGTCGTGTACCGGCTCGGCATCTTCGACTTGTCGAAGGTCGGATTGGGATGGAGCGTGGGCTGCTTCTTCTTGGCCATTTCACCTTGTCTCCGACTGATCTGGAACGGCCAGAACTTTAGCGACGACGGCCGCAGATGCCTAGCTCAGCTCCGTGGCCGCGTGTTTCCCTTGACCGAACAGAACACCAAAGCCACCGCCCCCGAATCACGAACCTGAGCGCCGTGCTGGGCGTAGTCTCGGGGAGTGATGGTCGTCCCGCCGGCTGGTACGTAGGCGACCTGGGCCGGCAGGAGTTCCTTCGCCCTTTGACTGGGAATCGTCGTCACGCGGCCAGCGCGCTCGGACTGCAGGACGGTGACTCCCTGGACGGCGCCGGTGCGGTCGACCTGCGGTCCGCCCGAGATACCTCCCAAGGATCCCTTCGAGGACGGGGACCGCGCCTGCTCGGCCCAGACCCAGCCGCGGACGATCGGCGTTCCGGGTCGTCCTGGCCGGATCCGCGCCATGCCGACGAAGCGTGTGTAGAGCGACGACGGGATGCCCTGAGGGAAGCCGTAGTGAAAGCCCTCCTGGTCCATCACGGGCTGGCGGTCAGTCAACGCGATCCGCGAGGCACCGTCAGGCTCACGCGATAGAATTACCGCCACATCTACCACGTCGTGCATTCTGACACTCTGAATCTCCTGCCATTTGCCCTGCACCCGGATAAACGTCCGCTTGCAGGTATCGACAACGTGCTTGGCCGTTACCCAGGTCCGCGGCGCGACCTGGAAGGCGGTACCGATCGAGTCGCCTTGTACGGCCGACTCTCGGACGCTGATGTCGAAGGCAGGTTGCTCCGGCGTCCGACCGGTCGGCGGCGAGGCCGGCGTCGGGTTCGACCAGGCTGGCGGCTGGGCCGACGGTGGCGGCAGCGGGCGCCGCGGACCATCGAGATCCTCTACGTCGGCGACCTTCGCAATCGCGTAGAGTGCCGCGACGATTGCGATCCAGAGCAGCAGCCGCTTCAGCGTATCGCTCATTGCACCCGGTCAGCCGGCAATGGCCGCAGCATTGATGATGGCCACCGAAAGATGCGTGGCGCTAAGCGCTGCAGCCGAAGCCATTTCTCCCCGCTCGATACGCGCGACGAGGTCGTGAAAGACCAGACGTGCCACGAAGAAGGTTCCAAGCTGGACGACCAGCGCGACCACACCCCAGACGATGATGTCGGGAATGCTGACGCTACGGGCCAAACACATGCCGAGCGGCAAGGCGAGCGACAGGATGGCTGCACCGAAGGCGACGCCGGCCGCGGCATTGTTTTCGCGGATCAGGCGGCCTTCCTTCTGAGGCGTCAGAGCCTGGTAGACTAGTACTCCTGCAACCAGGATAAGCAGCGTCACCGCGAGATGAGCCGCGAAGACCGGCAATGCACGGATCGCGCTGGTCAGGATTGTGTCGAACATTCCCTCGTCTCTCCCCGGCTGGCAGCCAGTAGTTGCCGCATCGCGGAAAACTATGCCGCAGACGCGGCGTGAGCGACACCATACACTCGCCCCTTAAAGGGGAGACGCCGTGCCGCTCTGGATACCGATCACGATCGCTGCAGCCTTGTTTCAGAACATCCGGACGACGATGCAGCAGAAGATTCGTGGCGTGCTGAGTGTCGATGGCGCGAACTTCATTCGCTACCTCTATGGCGCCCCTCTAGCCCTCTCCATGCTCGCTTTCCTGGTCTGGGGCACGGGTCGGGAAATGCCGCCGCTGTCGCTCGTTTTCCTGGGTCTGGTCACGATCGCGGGCCTCGCCCAGATCATCGCGACGTCGCTGATGATCCACGCCTTCTCGCTGCGCAACTATGCAGTCGGCACGGTCTATTCGAAAACCGAGACGGTGTTCGTTGCGCTGTTCGCGACCTTCATCGCCTCCGAGCCGCTGCACTTCTGGTCGTGGATCGGCATTTTGATTTGCCTCGCCGGCGTGGCCATCCTGAGCGTGCGCGGCTCCTTCACGAACATCCGCAACGTGCTCGCCGACCTCACCCACAAGGGGGCGCTGTACGGCATCCTGTCCGGCCTGTTCTTCGCCATTGCCGCCGGCACCATCCGCGAAGCCTCGAAGTCGCTTCCCAGCGGCGACTTCATGACCCGAGGCATCACGGTGCTCGCCTGCATGAACACCATCCAGATCGTCCTGATGGTGGTCTATCTCAGCCGCAGCGATCCCGGCCAGTTCCGCAAGATCGGCGTCAACTGGAAGTCCTCGATCTGGGTTGGCGTCTTCAGCGTGCTGGGCTCGGCCGGCTGGGCACTCGCCATGACATTGGAGAATGCAGCTCTCGTGCGGGCCGTCGGCCAGATCGAGCTCGTCTTCACCTTCATCGCCTCGCATCTCGTCCTCAAGGAGCGTCCGTCCATCGGTGAATGGCTCGGCAGCATCCTCGTGGTGGGAGGCGTCGTTCTCATCCTTGTAGCCAGGTGACATAAATGAAAGAGAGTTCACGGCCGCTCGAAGGCCTGCGTATCCTCGACTTCTCGACGACGATTGCCGGTCCGCATTGCAGTCGGTTGCTGGCCGATATGGGCGCCGACGTCATCAAGGTTGAATCGCCCGAGGGCGACCTGATGCGCAGCCGCCCCGTTCAGCGGGACGGTGCCAGCACGATGTTCGGCCAGCTCAACGCCGGCAAGAAATCGATCGTGCTCGACCTCAAGCGGCCAGAGTCCATCGCGGCGATCAAGAAGCTCGTCGCCAAGGTCGACATCCTGGTAGAGAACTACCGGCCGGGCGTGATGAAGCGGCTGGGGCTCGACTACCCCGTGCTCGCCGCCGTCAATCCGAAGCTCATCTACTGCGCGATCTCGGGCTATGGCCAGACCGGCCCTGGCGCCGGCCGGCCGGCCTATGCGCCGGTGATCCACGCGGCGACCGGCTACGACATGGCCCATCTTTTCTACCAGCAGGGCCGCGAACGGCCGGACAATTGCGGCATCTTCGTCGCCGACTACGCCAGCGGCGCTTACGCAATGGGCGCGATCCTGGCGGCGCTGCACCAGCGCCACACGACCGGCAAGGGCCAGATGGTCGACGTCTCGATGTTCGAGACCCTGGTCGGCATGCTGCTCGGCGAGGTCAATCGTGCGCAGTTCGATTTCGAGATGCCGTCGCGGCCGATGTATGGCCCGATCGAAGCCGGCGACGGCTACGTCATGCTCGCGACGGCGAGCGAGCGCACCTTCCAGGACATGGCGACGGCTGCCGGACGGCGCGACTGGCTGACCGATCCGCGTTTCGAGAAGTATGCCGACCGGCGCATGAACTGGGGCCTGCTGATCGACGAGCTGGAGCAGTGGTCCAAGAAGATGACCGTCAAGGAGGTCGTGGCGGCGCTGGAAAAGCATGGCGTGCCCTGCTCGCCCTACCTCACCGTCACCGAAGCGCTTCAGGACCCGCAGGTCGAGCATCGCGGCTCGCTCTGCACCATCGAGGACAGCGCTGGGTCCTATAAGTCCCCAGCCCCGCCCTTCCGCTTCTCCGGTTCTCCCCTGCAGAGCGGCCCCAAGGTTGCGAGCCTGGGCGCCGACACCAAGAGCGTCCTGGCCGAAGCCGGTCTCAGCTCATCCGAAATCGAGGTCCTGCTGAAATGATTGATCCGCGTACCCCTATCCTCGTTGGCGCCGGCCAGCTCACCGACACTGACGGCAAGCCATCAAGCGAGCGTTCCCGCGTGGCGTTCTCCGCCGAGGCGGCCAAGGCGGCCCTGGCGGACACCGGCGCCTCGATCGGAGCCGATGCGCTCGGCCGCAAGGTCGATGCCCTGGCCGTGATGGAGTTCTTCTCCGATATCAGCCCGCGTTTCGCGTCGCCCTATGGTCGGTCGAACAATCCGCCGAAGAGCGTCGCCAACCGGCTGGGCGCCGCGCCGCGACAGCTGCTCTACAGCCACTCCGGGGGCAACATGCCCCAGTACCTCGTGAACCGGTTCGCCGAGGAAATCTCGCGCGGGGAAACCGAGCTCGCACTGGTCTGCGGCGCCGAGCTGCTACGCAGCACCCAGAACGCGCGCCGCGCCGGCATGAAGATCGACTGGAACGAGGACCCAGGCGGTGGCGAGCCGACACGCGTTGGCGATTCCCGCTTCGGCTTCAGCGAGGAAGAAGCGCGCCACGAGCTGCGGGCCGCGATCCACTTCTATCCGCTACTGGAGAATGCCATCCGCGGTGGGCTGAAGCGCGACATCGACAGCCACATGAAGGCGATGGGCCGTCTGTTCGAGCGGCTGGCTGCCGTGGCCAAGGCCAATCCTCTGGCGACGCGCCGCGAGGGCTATAGTGCCGAAGCCCTGTCGACGATCTCCGACGACAATCGCTGGATCTGCTTCCCCTACCCGCGCCTGATGAACGCCAATGCGATCATCGACCAGGCGGCGGCCGTGCTGGTCACGTCGGTCGAGAAGGCGCGCGAATGGGGCATCCCGCAGGATCGCTGGGTGTTCCTGCACGGCTGCGCCGACGGCACGGACACCTGGGTGGTCTCGGAACGCGACCAGCTCGACGCTTCGCCGGCAATCCGCGGCTGCGCCCGCATCGCACTCGACATGGCCGGCAAGAAAGTCGCCGATGTCGACGCCTTCGATCTCTATAGCTGCTTCCCTTCGGCCGTCGAAGTGGCGATGAAAGAGATCGGCATTCCCGAGGACGACAAGCGGCCGATTAGCGTCACCGGTGGCCTCCCCTTCTTCGGCGGTCCCGGCAACAACTACGTCACGCACTCGATTGCCGAGATGCTGAACGTCGTGCGCCGCAAGCCCGGCTCCTTCGGCATGGTCACAGCCAACGGCAACTACCTGACCAAGCATTCGGCAGGCCTCTACTCGACCGAACCGACGAAAGGCCGGTGGCAGCGCCAGGATCCGAAGAAGTTCCAGGCCGAACTCGATGCCGGACCGAAGCGGAAGGTGGACACCAAGCCGACCGGCACCGGCACCATCGAGACCTATTGCGTCACCTACGGCAAAGAAGCGCCGGAGCGTGGCTACATTCTCGGGCGCCTCGATGCCTCAGGAGACCGCTTCGTCGCCATGACGCCTGACGAACCGGCCATCGTTGCCGACATGCTGACGAAGGAGCAGCTTGGGCGTAAAGTCACGCTCAGTGAATCGGGCGGTCGGAACGTCTTCCGCCCGTTGTGAGGAAACCATGCCGAACGTCCTGAACGCGGCGCAGGTCGCCGAATACAACGAGAAGGGCTTCACCTATGCACGCGGCCTGTTTGCGCCGGACGAGGTGAAGCTGCTGACGCGCGCGATGGAGGAAGATCCCGCCGTGCGCGACAGCATTCTCGACCGTCGCGACAGCGAAGGCCGTTCGACGCGCATTGCGTTGTGGAACCGGGCCGGCGACAGCGTCTATGGCCTCGCCGCCCGCGTCCACCGTATGGTCGATACATCGGCAGCCCTACTGGGCGGGCCGGTGTATCATTTCCAGTCGAAGCTCACGGCCAAGGAGCCCGAAGTCGGCGGCGCCTGGGAATGGCACCAGGATTACGGCTACTGGTATTACAATGGCTGCCTCAGGCCCGACATGCTCTCGATCATGATCGGCCTCGACCGCACCACCCGCGAGAACGGTTGCCTGCAGATTGCGGCCGGCTCGCACAAGCTGGGCCGCATCGACCATACGCCGCTGTCACCGACCCAGAACGAGGTCGATCCCAAGCGCATGCCGCACATCCTCGAAAAGTGTCCGATCGAGTATTGCGAACTAGAAGCCGGTGACGCGCTGATTTTCCACTGCAACGCGATCCACCGCTCGGACGCCAACCGCTCGGCCAACCGGCGCTGGACCCTGCTGATCTGCTACAACAGGGTCGACAACGATACGATCACCCAGACCGACGACCGCTACTTCGTGCCGCTCGATGCGGTGGACGACGAAGCCATCCGCCGCGCCGGCCTGCGCTTTGCCCGTGGCGACGGCCAGGAGCACTTCACCAGCAAGCCCTACGTGCCGGACCTGCGGAAAGCTTCCTAGCTAGGCGCCCAACCGCTCCAGAGCCGCACTCAACCGAGCGCGGGTCTGTTCGGCCTGCGTGCGGCGTTCGCGCTGCTCCTCGACAACCTCCTCCGGTGCGCGCGATACGAAGGCCGCATTGCCGAGTTTGGCGTCGATCTTGCCGACCTCGTCGGCCAGCTTCTTGATTTCCTTTTGCAGGCGCGCGCTCTCGGCCTTGAGGTCGATCACGTCGCCCACCGGCAGCGCGTAGGTTGCCTCGCCAACGACGAGCTGCAGCGACGCCTTTGGCGCCGATGCCGCGGGTTCGACACCTTCGATGCGCGCCAGCCGCTCGATGGCAGGGCGATGGGTCTCCAGACGGCCTTTGGTCGTGTCGTTGGCGCCAATCACCAGCAACTTGAGCTTGGCACCGGCCGGCACGTTGAGCTCGGCTCGTGCCGAACGGATGTCCTGGATCAGCTTCACCAGCCATCCCATCTCGGCATCGGAAGCGGCATCGATGGCCGTCGGTACCGGCCAGGGCTGGCCGATCAGCGCACCATGCTGTGCACGATGGCCAAGCTTGTCCCACAGCTCCTCAGTGATGAAGGGCATCACGGGATGCAGAAGCTTCACCGTCTCGCGCAACACGAAGGCCGTGACCGCCCGGGTCTCGTCTTTCTCCGGCCCATCGGCGCCCTGCAGGATTGGCTTGGTCAGCTCGACGTACCAGTCACAGACGACGCCCCAGATGAACTCGTAGAGCGTATTGGCGGCCTCGTTGAGGCGGAACTCCGTCAGCGCCTTGTCGATGGCGATGTTGGCGCGGGCCAGCTCACCCAGCATCCACTTGTTGACCGTAAGCTTCGTCGATGCCGGATCGAAACCCTCGGGCAAGGCCGCGCCGTTCATTTCGGCAAAGCGCGTGGCGTTCCAGAGCTTGGTCGCAAAGTTGCGCGAGCCTTCGACTCTGGCCGGGGCCAAGCGCAGGCGGCCCGCCTGTGAAGCAGCAAGCGACGTCATGGTGAAGCGCAGCGCATCGGCGCCATACTTGTCGATCAACTCCAGGGGATCGATCACGTTCCCCTTGGACTTCGACATCTTCTGGCCCTTCTCGTCCGTCACGAGGCCATGCAGATAGACTGTGCCGAACGGCACATCGTCCATGAACTGCATGCCCATCATCATCATGCGGGCGACCCAGAAGAACAGAATGTCCCAACCGGTGACGAGCACGCTGGTCGGATAGTATTTCGCGAGTTCCGGCGTCTTGTCCGGCCAGCCCAGGGTCGAGAATGGCCACAGGGCCGAGCTGAACCAGGTGTCCAGCACGTCGGGATCGCGCTCCAGGGCGACATCCTTGCCGTAGTGAGCGCGGGCCTCGGCCCTGGCCTCCTCCTCCGACAGCGCCACGAACACCTTCTTGTCCGGGCCATACCAGGCCGGGATCTGGTGTCCCCACCAGAGCTGGCGCGACACGCACCACGGCTCGATGTTCTCCATCCATCGGAAGAAGTCGTCGCGCCCGCGCTCTGGCACGAACTTCACGCGGCCGTCGCGTGCCGCCGCAATCGGCGCCTCGGCGAGCTTCTTGGCGTCGGCATACCACTGCTCGGTAAGATAGGGTTCGACCGGCACGCCGCCGCGGTCGCCGTAAGGCACGGCATGGGTATGCGGCTCGATCTTTTCGACCAGCCCCAGTTCTTCCATCTCGGCCACGATCTTCTTGCGGGCGTCGAACCTGTCGAGGCCGCGATACTTCTCCGGCGTGTTCTCGTTCACCCGCGCGAACTTGTCGAAGATGTTGATGGCTTCGAGCTGGTGACGTCGGCCGACCTCGAAATCGTTGAAATCGTGCGCCGGTGTAATCTTCACTGCGCCCGATCCCTTCTCCGGATCGGAATATTCATCGGCCACGATGGGGATGCGCCGTCCGACCAATGGCAGGATCGCGTGCTTGCCGATCAAGTGCTTCCACTTGGGATCCTCGGGATGCACGGCGATGCCGGTGTCGCCCAGCATCGTCTCAGGCCGGGTCGTGGCCACGATGATGTGCTCGTCGCTGCCTTCGATCGGGTACTTGAAGTACCAAAGGTGTCCCTTGACCTCCCGCGACTCGACCTCGAGGTCGGAGATCGCCGTCAGCATCTTGGGATCCCAGTTGACCAGGCGGTTGTCCTTGTAGATCAGGCCCGCCTTGTAGAGATCGACGAAGACCTTGAGGACGGCGCGCGACAGGCCCTCGTCCATGGTGAAGCGCTCACGGCTCCAGTCGCACGACGCGCCGAGCCGCCGGAGCTGACTAGTGATCGTGCCGCCGGAATAGGCCTTCCACTCCCAGACCTTGGCGAGGAACTCCTCGCGGTTGAGCATCTTCTTGTTGGCGTCACCCTTCACCGCGCCTTCGACGGCGAGGCCGACGCCCTCCTGCTCGAGGTTGCGGACCACGACCATCTGGGTCGCGATGCCGGCGTGATCGGTACCGGGCTGCCACAGCACGTCGTCGCCCTTCATGCGGCGCCAGCGGATCAACACGTCCTGCAACGTGTTGTCGAGCGCATGCCCCATGTGCAGGCTGCCGGTCACGTTCGGCGGCGGGATTACGATGCAATAGGGCTGCTTCGGTGATTCCGGATGGGCGCGGAAGGCCCCAGCCTGCTCCCACTCCGGATAGCGGCGGGCTTCGATTTCCTTGGGGTCGTAAGTCTTGTCGAGCATGTCTTGCCTTATAACGAAAAACGCCACGGTTGCGGCGCCGTGGCGTTCAATTGACGGGTGGCGCCTAGGGTCAGCGGCGTGTCAGCCGGGAAATCTCGCGTTCAACATAGCGCTCGACCATCGGCGGCAGGTTCTTGTCGAGCCATTCCTTCAGCATCGGCCGCAACATTTCCTTGACCAGATCCTCGATGGTCTTGCCGCCATTGCCGAGCGCGGGACCAGGATCCGGCGCTGCAGGGGGCGGAACGCTATCCTGGACGGCCTGATTCAGACGAGCAAAAGCGGTGGTCGCGACGCCGGCGACACCCGGCCCCACCAGCGAGCCATCGGCAGGCGCCTCCATGGACGGCTGCGGCATCTCCGCTGCCTTGACCGGATCGATGCGAGGCGACGGGCCTGGCTGGGCGCCCGGTGCAGTGCCTTGCCCCTTGGTGGGTTCTTCGACGAGGTCCGTCAGCAGCAAGACGTCGTCACGCGGCGACGGCTGGCGAGGTGGCGGTGGCCCGCCCGGCGCGTGGGGCGACGACGCGCCTGACTTCTGTCCAGAGACCTGGGCGCGAGCTTCGTCGTCGGAAATGATCTTGCGAATGGACGCCAGGATGTCGTCCATCGAGGGATCGTTGTTGGGGGCTTTGGCTGCGCTCATCGCGGCGTATTTGAGGGCGGCGTCGACCCCGGCGGCGGGGTGCTGCCTGCCACTCCGGTTGGGTTGGCCGACGGCAGGATGTTGCCGGTGCCCGATTCGCCGCTGCTGCCCCAGCCGATCCAGCGCGAACCGACATCCTTGTAGTAGCGCTCCTCGTCATAATACTCGACCGGCAGCGCCAAGGTACGGGCGGTCATGCGGCCGATGCCGGCAAGGACACCGTAATAGGATACCTGTGTATCGCGGCGTGCCTGGATCAGGTTCACCTGGGCGTTCAACAGCTCCTGCTCGGCGTTCAACACGTCGAGAGTGGTGCGCGAACCGACCAGCGCTTCCTGGCGCACACCGTTCAACGCCACTTCGTTGGCTCGAACCTGCGATTCGTAGGACGTCACGCGCGAGCGCGCCGAATCGAGTTGGCGCCAGGCGCGAATGACGTTCTCCGCCACCGCACGGCGGGCGCTGTCGAGTTCGTTTCGGCGCTGAGCCACCAATTCCCGCGCCGACCGGATGCGCGACCATTCGCTGCCGTTCTGGAAGATCGGGATCGTCGCCTGCAGACGCAGGGCATAGGTGTAGTACCGGTCGTTCGGCACCTGCAGGTCGAACTGCTGCTGCAACGCGCCGACAAGATTGACCTGAGGCATCAGGTCACCAACCGCGTTGTTCACGCCGTAGTTTGCAGCGGTGATGCGATACGCTGCCGAGACGGCCCGCGGGCCGGCGTCCATCGCAAGGCCGACCGCCTCTTCTTCCGACGAGGGCAATCCGCCGATCAGCGGAATCTCGCCGAGCTTGCCCGGCCGCTTGCCGATCGTGCGCTGGAATGCCGCCTCTGAGATGCGGACGTTGGTCTCTGCCGCGACGAGATCGGCTTTTGCCGCCTCAAGACGCGCCTCGGACTGCGATACGTCGGTGATCGTGAGTTCGCCGACCCGGAAGCGCTCGCGCGTTGCGTCGAGCTGCTGAACCAGCACGCGCACGTTGTTGCGGCGCGCATCGGCGATGCCGATGTTCTGCACGAGGTCGGCATAGGACGTCACGGCCGACAGGAGCGTTGTCTGCTCGGTGTCCGCCAGGGCTGCCCGCTGCGCCTGGATGTTGGCCTGCGCCTGCTTGGTCTCCGCAACCGTCTTGCCGCCGCGAAAGATCGGCTGGGTGACCTGCAGGGTCGTGAACTTGCCGTTGAGGTCGTAGAAGGTCGGCGCCACGCCCGCGCGCGCTGTATAGGAATCCTGCTGAACCTTATTGAACTCGACGTTCAACGTCACACGTGGCCGCCAGTTGGCGACCGCCTGCGACAGCGTCTCGTCGGTCTGGCGCAGGATCGCCCGGCTCGCCAGCAAGTCTGGGTTACTATTGTAGGTCGTCGACAATGCCTCGATCAGGCTCTGCGACCACGCATTGGACGCACCACCGAGCCCGACGGCAAGGGCGCACACTACCGCGTTGCGGGCGTGCCTCAACCTGGGCCGGATACGCATCATTCTCCCCTCATATCTGGCCAGTACCCTAACATCGGCCTGAAGAGTTTTGATAGTCCCGTTCAACACAGGAATCCGGCGGGCTGCCTAGAAAGTGAACCTGGGAGGCGGAGTGAAACCCGGCAGAAGTGGTGTACCGGCGTCAAAGAGCGGACGTCCCGAGGTAACGCCACCCTGCTTCACGAAGAGCTGGGCAACGCCCAATGCACCGCTCGGATCGGCCAAAACCGTCGCCAGACGGCCCCCTTCGGCCAGTTGGTCCGCAATAACATGCGGAACCTCTTGGACGGCCCCTTCGATCAAGATGACGTCATAGGGACCCGAAGCCGCGACGCCCTGGTCCGGCTGGCCGGCCACCAGCTGGATATTTGCGACCCTGAGGTCGCGCAAAGTTTGCTGAGCCGACGCGGCGAGATCGGCGTTGTTCTCGACGGCCACGACTGAATTCACGAGCTTGGCGAGGATTGCCGCGCCGTAGCCCCGCCCCGACGCCGCGACGAGCGCCTTGTCCTCGGGCTGCGGCTGCAGGCTCTGAATCAAGCGAGCGAGCACCATGGGCTCCATCATGAAGCGACCACTGCCCAGCGGCACATCGTCGTCGGCGTAGGCGACCGATTTCAGCCCGTCCGGCAGGAAGCGCTCCCGTGGCAGCTCTCCAACGGCCGCAAGCAGCGCGGCATTGGTGACCCGATTAGGCCGGAGCTGGCCATCGACCATATTGCGTCGCGCGAGCGCGAAATCCGTCATGGGCTGCCTCTATATGTAGCGGTCCTATATAGGCAAGGGCCGGTGACAGCGCAAAGGGCAGCGAGTCGCGGTTCGCTTGACCGCTCCGTCACCGCACGCGTATAGCACCGACCGCAACTTGTGCGGCCTGGTGGCAGAGTGGCTATGTAGCGGACTGCAAATCCGTCAATGCCGGTTCGATTCCGGCCCAGGCCTCCACAAATTCTGCGGTCGAAGGGCCTTGCGTGTCCAAACACGCTCTGCCAAAACACCGCGCCTTCGTGGGGCGTTGCCGTTACCGCGATGAAGTTTATTCCGGAGTAGCTCAGCGGTAGAGCAGGCGACTGTTAATCGCCGGGTCGCAGGTTCGATCCCTGCCTCCGTAGCCAATTAAGGGCCGCTCCCTCCCCGGGAGCGGCCCTTTTCGCTTGCAGGGTGCATCATGGCGATTGTCCCTCCCCCCATCGAGAAAGCCGAACTCATCGAGCGCACTGTCGCTTTCCAGGGCTATTTCCGCGTCGCCCAGTACCGCTTTCGACACACGCTGTATCAAGGCGGTCTGAGTGGCGAGGTGAAGCGCGAGGTTTTCGAGCGTGGCCAGGCCGCGGCGGTGCTGCCCTACGATCCCGTTCGGGACGAAGTCGTCCTCATCCGCCAATTCCGTGCCGGCTCCTATGTCGCTGGCCGCCATCCCTGGGGTTGGGAGACCGTGGCGGGCATCATCGAGGATGGCGAGACGCCCGAAGATGTGGCCCGTCGGGAGGCGGTCGAAGAAGCAGCCGTGACGATCACCGACCTGTTGCCGATGGGCAGCGTCGTGCTGAGCCCCGGCGCCTGCTCCGAGACTTGCACCAGCTTCCTTGGTCGCACGGACACGAAAGGTGTCGGCGGAATTTTTGGCCTCGAATCGGAAAACGAGGACATCCTCGTGAAAGCCGTGCCCTTCCTCGAAGCCCGCGCCATGCTCGACCGCAACGAATGCGACAATGCGGTTGCGGTCATGGCCCTGCAGTGGCTCGCTCTGCATCGTGACGAGGTGCGGAACCGCTGGCGCTGATCCTGCCGCAAGCAGTTGCATGGCCCCCTGCTCCCTGTTTACCGTCCACCCGGGAGCGAGCGCAGGGTTATTGAGAGCGAGCAGTTCATGAACGTCCGGACGGGTTTTATCGACAGCATCGGCAATACGCCGCTGATCAAGTTGCGCGCAGCTTCCGCGGCAACGGGCTGCAACATCTATGGCAAGGCGGAGTTCCTCAATCCCGGTGGCTCGGTCAAGGATCGTGCGGCGCTGGCGATCATCGAGGATGCCGAGAAGAGCGGAAAGCTCCGGCCCGGTGGCGTGATCGTCGAAGGTACGGCCGGCAACACCGGCATCGGCATTGCCCTCGTGGCAAACGCACGTGGCTATCGCTCGGTCATCGTGATGCCGGAGACGCAGAGCCAGGAGAAGAAGGACATGCTCCTCCTCTGCGGCGCTGATCTTCGACTGGTACCTGCTGTTCCCTACGCCAATCCGAACAACTATGTGCGCTACTCGGGCACCCTCGCCGCGGAACTCGCAGCCAAGGAACCGGCTGGCGCAATCTGGGCCAATCAGTTCGACAACACCGCAAACCGCGACGGCCACTACCGCACGACCGGCCCCGAGATCTGGGACCAGACCGACGGCAAGGTCGACGGCTTCACTTGTTCGGTCGGCAGCGGCGGTACCCTGGGTGGCGTGGCGCGGGCGCTGAAAGAGCGCAATCCGAACATCAAGATCGCGCTGAGCGACCCCATGGGGTCGGCACTCTACAACTGGCATGCCAAGGGCGAACTGAAGGCCGAAGGGAATTCGGTCACCGAGGGGATCGGCCAGGGTCGGGTTACCGCCAACATCGAGGGCACACCGATCGATCTCGCCTACCAGATCACCGATGAGGAAGCCCTGCCCATCCTGTTCGACTTGATCGAGCACGAAGGCCTCGTGCTGGGCGGATCGACAGCCATCAATATCGTGGGCGCCATGCGACTCGCGCGTGACCTTGGCCCTGGCAAGACGGTCGTGACCATCCTGGCCGACGGTGGTCAGCGTTATCAGTCGAAGCTCTTCAATCCGGTCTTCCTGCGCGAGAAGAACCTGCCTCTGCCTCCCTGGATGAAGTGAGCGCAGATCCATGAGCCGGGTCGTCGTCTGCGGCAGCCTCAACATGGACGTCGTCGTGCAGAGCGTACGCCTGCCCGCCGCCGGTGAAACACTGCTGGGCGCCGAAGTCGCCTTCCTGCCGGGGGGCAAGGGGTTGAACCAGGCCATCGCCTCGGCGCGGCTCGGCATTCCCACTGCCATGGTCGGCACCGTCGGCAACGATTCCTTCGCCAACAGCCTGCGCGGCTTTCTGGCAGACAACGACGTCGACAGTTCCGGCGTCAGGGAGATCGACGGACCGGCGACCGGCGTCGCCCTGATCCAGGTCGCCGATGGTGACAATTCGATCACCGTCGCCTCCGGCGCCAATATGCACTTCAAGACGTCGATGCTGCGCCACGCGCCACGGCGCGACGAAGTCTGGGTGGCTCAATTCGAGACGCCGCTCGCCGCCACAGGTGAGATTCTTGCCCGCGCACACAAGGTTGGTGCACGCACGGTACTCAACCTGGCTCCCTTCGTCCGCCACCCTGCGCGGCTGCTGAAGTCGGTCGATGTCGCGGTGCTGAATGAAATCGAACTCGGCCAGGCTACGGAGTCGAAGCTCACTTCGAGCAGTTCACAACGCAGCCTCGTTGCGGCCTGTGAGAGGCTGCGCAAGCGCGGCGCACGTGCCGTGATCGCGACCCTGGGCTCCAAAGGCGCACTCGTCGTGAGCGCCGGCGGCATCGAGGCCATTCCCGCCTTCAAGGCCAAGGTCGTCGATACGACGGGCGCCGGCGATTGCTTCGTCGGCGCCTTGGCCGCCCGCATGGCGGCTGGCGCCACGCCGGCGGAGGCTGCCCGCTATGCCAGCGCCGCGGCCTCTTGCGCCGTCGAGCGGCTCGGTGCCGCACCGTCGATGCCGACCGCCCGCCAAGTTGCGGCTCGGCTGACGAAAGCCTAAATCCGGTCCATGGTCGAAGAACTCTTCAGGCAGGACGCCTATCTCAAGGAAGCCGATGCCGTCGTGACCGCTGTCGAAGACCGCGGCGTGCGGCTCGATCGCTCCATCTTCTATCCCACCGGCGGCGGACAGCCGGGCGATACCGGCGTGCTGCGCTGGGAGGGTGGCGAGGCCAAGGTCGTGGACAGCGTCAAGGCCGAGGGCGGCGACGTGCTGCTCGTGCTGGCTCCCGATGCGGCGCGTCCGGCGGTCGGCGCTGCGGTGCAATCTGCGCTCGATTGGGAACGCCGCCATTTGCACATGCGCATGCACACTGCGCTGCATGTCATGTCGGCGGTCATCAAGGGCAATGTCACCGGCGGCCAGGTCGGCGTCGACAAGAGCCGACTCGACTTCAATCTCGATGGCGAGGTCCCCGCCAAGGAATGGGTGACCGACGAGGTCAACAAGCTGATCGCCCTGGACCGTCCTGTCACGCCGCAATGGGTGACCGACGAGGAGCTGACGGCGCGACCGGAACTGGTGAAGACCATGAGCGTGCGCCCGCCAATGGGCGCCGGCCGGGTTCGCCTTCTGTCGATCGAGGGTGTCGATCTGCAAGCCTGCGGCGGCACGCACGTTGCTCGAACCGGCGAAATCGGCCGCGTCGAATGCATCAAGATCGAGAACAAGGGAAAGATGAACCGGCGTTTCATCATCGCGCTGGCTTAGAGGAAACGGATTATGGATTACGCAAGACCCGATGCCCTCGTCAGCACCGAATGGCTGGCCGCCCGGCTCAACGCCCCCGACGTGCGCATCGTCGATGGCTCTTTTTATCTGCCGGCACAAAAACGGAATCCCAAGGCGGAGTTCGCCGAGCAGCACATTCCCGGCGCCGTGTTCTTCGACATCGACGAAATTGCCGATACCGAGAATCCCCTTCCCCACATGCTGCCCTCGCCGGAGAAATTCTCCTCGCGCGTGCGCAAGCTCGGCCTCGGCGACGGTTCCAAGATCGTCATTTACGACACGACGCCGATGACCGGCGCCTGCCGCGTCTGGTGGATGTTCCGCGCCATGGGATACAAGGACGTGTCGATTCTAAATGGCGGTTTGCCGAAGTGGCTGGCCGAAGGCCGCCCGGTGACCGACGATCCGACACCGCCGCGCGATCGGCACTTCACAGCGCGTCTCGACAATACGCTGGTGCGGTCGATCGACGACGTACGCGGCCTCATCGAGAGCAAGCGTGAGCAGATCGTCGACGCCCGCGCCGCCGGCCGCTTCCGTGGTGAGACTCCGGAGCCGCGCGCCGGCCTGCGCGGCGGCCACATGCCGGGCGCCTACAACCTGCCCTATAACGAACTGCTCGATCCGGACACCGGCACCGTATTGCCCGCCGACAAGCTCGTCGCCCGCATCGCGGCCTCGGGTATCGATCCGGCGAAGAAGGTCACGGCAAGCTGCGGCTCGGGCGTCACCGCCTGCGTGATCGGTCTTGCCCTTTATCTTACGGGTTCGCCGGAAGCGGCGATCTACGATGGCTCCTGGACCGAATGGGGTGGCCGTGCCGACACACCGATCGTCACGGGCGCTTGACCAAGGCGCCTGACCTGTTCGCCCATCAACCGCCGCCACGCGCGGACGGTCGTCTGCCGGTCACGATCACCCATCTCGAGATGGCGCCGTCCGACTGGACGAAGCGTGGCTTGCCTCCCGAGCTTGCCGTCACAATCGAGCATGTGGCGGATCCGACGGCCACGCTCTATCACGAACTGTATGATCGGGTCGGCCGGCCATGGCTCTGGTACGAACGCCGACTCCTCTCCGACGAAGCCCTGCAAGCGCTGTTGAGCCAGCCAGGGCATGAACTTCACATCGCACGCGATAGCGGCAACCTCGTCGGCTTCTTCGAACTAGGCGACGAAGAACTCGTCTTCTTCGGCCTGACGCTAGACTATATCGGCCGCCGCGTCGGCCCTTGGTTACTCGACCGCGCCATCGAGCGCGCCTTCGCCCTCAGATGGCCACGGCTACTGCTCAACACCAACACGCTCGATCATCCACGTGCACTGGCCACGTATCGCAAGGCGGGTTTTCGGCCGGTGCGAACCGAGGCGAAGGAACTGCAGGACCCGCGGGTACTATGGCCTGATGTCTATCGCTGGCCGCCGGCTTGAAGCCTGTGCCATAGTCGAAATCATGACCGCTAAGAAAACTTATACCCGCCCCGACACAGTTTTGGCCGTGTCAGGCCGCGATCCCGACAGTAACTTCGGTATCGTCAATCCGCCCGTCTACCACGCCTCGACGATCCTCTCTCCGACCATGGAGAAGTTCGAGAACCGCATTCCTTTCGAGGGCTTCGGTTACGGACGCAACGGCACGCCGACCCAGAAGGCACTCGAAGATGCCGTCGCCGCCATCGAAGGCGCGCATCGTTCCATCGCCGTTCAGTCCGGTCTCGGCGCCGTCACCGGAGCCATCGTGGGCTTCCTCAAGACCGGCGATCACATGCTGCTGACCGACAACGCCTACGGTCCGGCGCGGCGTTTCGCCAACACGACGTTGAAGAACTTCGGCGTCGAGACAACCTACTTCGATCCGATGATCGGCGCGGGCATCGAGAAGCTGATGCGGCCGAACACCAAGGTCGTCTATCTCGAAGCCCCCGGCTCCCAGACCTTCGAAGTGCAGGACGTCGATGCCATCGCCGCCGTCGCCAAGAAGGCCGGCGCCGTGGTGATGATCGACAACACCTGGGCAACGCCGCTCTACTTCAAGCCGTTCGAGCATGGTTGCGACATTTCCATCCATGCCGGCACCAAGTACATCGTCGGCCATTCGGACGCGATGATGGGCATCATCTCCTGCGCGACGCGGCCGCTGTTCGAGGTCGCGAAGACGGCATGCCAGTCTTTCGGCTTCCATGCCGCCCCCGACGATTGCTACCTCGCGCTGCGTGGCCTGCGCACCATGGGCGTGCGCCTGCGCCACCACGAGAAGAGCGGTATCGAGATCGCCCATTGGCTGAAGACGCGGCCCGAGGTCGACAAGGTGCTGCACCCCGCTCTCCCCGACTGCCCTGGCCACGACAACTGGAAGAAGCAGTTCAAGGGCGCGTCGGGCCTGTTTTCGTTCACCTTGCGCGACGGCTACAGCAAGAACGCGCTGGCGGCGATGCTGGATGGCATGGACATCTTCGGCATGGGCGCTAGCTGGGGCGGCTACGAGAGCCTGATGATCCCGGCCCATCCGGACCAATACCGCACCGCCGTGCCGTGGCCGCAGGGCAAGCAGCTCCTGCGCGTCCATATCGGCCTCGAAGACGTCGAGGACCTGAAGACCGACCTCGCCGAAGGCTTCGAGCGCCTGAACCGGGCGCACAACGCTTAGTCGGAACTCAGGCCTTCCGGCAGTCGGCGCAGAGGCCGGTTACTTCCAGAGTCATGTCGCGCGCGGCAAAGCCGCGGCGCTGGGCATCGGCGGTGATGGCTTCGGAGAGGCCCTCGCCGTCCAGTTCCTGCGCATTGCCGCAGTCGCTGCAGATCAGGAAGAAGCCGCGATGCGCTTCGCCGGGGTGGCTGCATCCGATGAAGGCGTTCATGCGCTCGATGCGGTGGATCAGGCCGTTCTCGATCAGAAAGTCGAGGGCGCGATAGACCGTCGGCGGCGCGGAGCCGAGGTCCTCGTTACGCAGCTTGTCGAGCAAGGCATAGGCGCCGACCGGCTTGTGGCTCGACCAGACGAGTTCGAGCACGCGCCGGCGCAGCGGCGTGAACCGCAGGTCCTTGGCGGCACAAAGCCTCTCCGCGGCGGCCAGCGCATCCTCGACGCAGTGCTTGTGATCGTGTGCATGGGCAGGAGCATGTCCTGCGGGGGCGGCTTTGGCCGGTTTCTTCACGAGCTTCCCGATTTGCCAAGCGATGTTATGGCGATTATACGCGCCGTTCCCTTCGAAGGCCAAGGCTCGCCATGCCCACCACCTACGAACAAGCCGAGATCGACGCGGCGCTGGCCGCTATCAAATTCGACACTCAGGGCCTCGTGCCGGCCATCGCCCAGCAGCATGACAGCGGCGAAGTGCTGATGATGGCCTGGATGGACCGCGACGCCGTGGCCGAAACCATGCGCACGGGCCGTGCCTGTTATTGGTCGCGCTCGCGCCGCGCTCCTTGGCGCAAGGGCGACACGTCCGGGCACGTCCAGACACTGGTCGACCTGCGCGTCGATTGCGATGGCGACACCCTCCTCGTGATGGTCGAGCAGACTGGCGTTGCCTGCCACACCGGACGGCACAATTGCTTCTTCCGGGCAATCCGCGGCGGTGTGCTTCAGGAGATCGCGCCCGTCGTCGTCGACATGGACAAGATCGGGAAGGATTGAGTTTGACCTGTAGCGTTGGCTTTTCGCGACGTGCCCTTCTCGGTGCCGGCCTGCTCCTGCCACTCGGCGCCTGCGACCAGAACATTTTCGGCCGACGCAAGTCGAACACCCTGTCGCCCCGCGGCGATCGGCTGGTGCGGCTGATCCAGAACACCGGTACCGACAATATGATGGCGCCAGAGGCCCTGGCGCTGATGGGAATCACCAACGAAGGCCGCGACATCCCCGTGCGCCAGCTTGCCGCCGATGGCCGCGACGGCCGCTACGTGGTCAGCCTGGTGAACATCCGGAAGATCCACGAGTTCGTCTTCCACCGCCGTCAGGGCGACATGCTGATCCTGCACCTCAGCGATACGCGCTTTGCGCGATTGCAGAGCGTGCGCTATCCGCGCAACGGCAAGCCTTCGATCATCACCGATACCGCCTACGCCGAAGACGACTTCCAACAGCAAATCGCCTTTTGGTTCGACCGCATCCCGGGGCGGTAGTATTGTGACGGCGAGATGACAGTCGCCGTCTCTTCCTCCCCGACCGCCCGCAGGACGCTCACCGTCTGCGGTGGGGCGCACGCCCTCCACGACGGCTTCACCGACCTCCTGAACGTTCTCTACCCATTGCTGCAGGCACAGTTCGGCCTGAGCTATGCCGCCATCGGCGCATTGAAGACTGTCTACTCCGGTGCCATGGCAACCGGGCAGATTCCCTCCGGCATGCTTGCGGAGCGCTTTGGCGGTGTACGCGTGCTGGCACTCGGGACGGCGCTGATCGCCGTAGGCTACGGCTTCGCCGGTCTGTCGGGTTCACTCTATGGCGTGATCGCGGGGTTGTTGCTGGCCGGTCTGGGCGGCAGCACGCAGCATCCGATTGGGTCGAGCCTCGTCGCCGCCATGTATCACGGCCAGCAGTCGCGGACGGCGCTCGGCACCTACAATTTCACCGGCGATGTCGGCAAAGTCCTGCTCCCCGCGTTGTTTGCCATGGTCGCCGCGTCGCTCGGCTGGCAGCAGGCGATGATGGTGATGGCCGCCCTCGCCGTTCTCGGCGCCGGCGTGATCATCGCCTCGCTGAAGCCGATCGTCCTGCACGGCAAGGCCGAGCCCTCCAAGGTGATCGCCGGCCAGAACAGGCCGTGGGCCTACTGGCTCCTGTTCTCGATCCACATCGCCGACGATCTCGTGCGCACCGGCTTTCTGATCTTCCTGCCCTTCCTGCTGCGCGACAAAGGCGCGGACCTGCCGACGATCGGCCTTGGCCTGTCGCTGCTCTTCGCCGGCGGCGCGGCGGGCAAGCTGGTCATGGGCTGGGTCGGCCTGCGGCTGGGGGTCGTGCCGTCGGTCGTGCTCACGGAAGTGGCGACGACGCTGCTGGTCCTCGCCCTCCTCCCGTTGTCGCTGGATTTTGCGCTGGTCCTGCTGCCGGCCGTCGGCCTGATGCTGAACGGCACGTCTTCGGTGCTCTATGGCACCGTTCCGGAGTTCGTGAGCCCCGAGAAGCGCACGCGTGCTTTTGCGATCTTCTACACCGGCGGTTCGGTGGCTGGCGCCACCGGCCCGTTGCTGTTCGGCCTGCTGGGTGACGTCGTGGGCCTGGCGACGGCTCTCGTTGCCGTCGCCTGCGTCGCCCTCACCACCGTGCCGATGGTGTGGGCGCTGCGGCCTGCCTTCCGCGACAGCTAGGCGCCGTTCCAGACCGGCCCCATCGGCCGGAGCTTGATGCCCTTGCGCAGGTGCTTGTAGGGCATGTCGACGGGGTCGGTGATGTGCGCACCGGTCGACCGCACCACCAGGATGGTCTCGGCAATCGGCTGGAAGTCGGCCCGGAAATGGACCGTCGACTTGAGGCCGAGGATCGGCACCTTCGAAGGCTCGACGCCGACATGGCGGAACATCTCCTGGTCGGCAGCCTGCACGCGCTTGGCGGCTAACACCGCCGAGACACCACTCGCCTCGTCGGTGACCAGCGCCATCGGCCCGATCTGGAACTTGGCGCCGCCATAGAATGGACCCGTCCCGGTGAACTTGCCGTCGCCGACCTTGACCACGCGCCAGTCGGCCTCGATCGGCGTCTCGCCGCCATAGCCCACGACAGCGCCGATGCCGCGCCGCATGATGTTGCCTTCACCAGCTTCCGCCGCAGCCTTGGCGGCCTCCTCGTCGACGATCATGCCGATCACCGCGCCCTTCGCCTTGTGGCGCATCAGGGCCGCCAGCAAGCCGACCGTGTCCGACGTTCCGCCGGCGCCGGGATTGTCTTGCACGTCCGCCAGCACGATGGGCTTCTTCGCACCCTTCGACAGCTCAATGGCACGAAGCGCCGCCTGGTCCGGGTCCAGCAACTCGCCGTCGAAGGCCTTTTCGTGCGCCTTCACGGTTGCGGCGAGTTTGTCGGCCGCCGCTTCGACCGCTTCCTTGTCATGGCCATAGACCACGAGCGCGGGGCCGCATTGGGCGATGTCGGCGGGCGGGAATCCCGGCGTATGGGTGACGCTGACGATGCCTTGATTGTGGCTCTTCTCGCCGGCCTCAAGTTCGCCTACGAGATCGAAGATGCCCTTCGCCGGCTCGATGAAGGTGCACTGCCAGACCAGCGGGATCAGGAAATCGAGCTGGCGATAGGCGCGATAGACCGGACGTTTCTCCCTGAGGAGCTTGTCGAGCAGCTCGATGGCGCGCTTACCCGTCACGGCCATGTCGATGTGCGGATAGGTGCGATAGCCGACCAGCGCGGTGGCGAGCTTCGCCATCTCCGGCGTCAGGTTCGCGTGATAGTCGAGGCTCGCCACGATCGGCAGGTCATTTCCGACGATGCTGCGGATGCGGCGCAGCAACTCGCCCTCGCCGTCTTCGGTGTTCTCCGCGACCATCGCGCCGTGCAGGTCGAGATAGACCGCATCGAACGGGCCAAGCTTGCGCAGGTCCTCGTCGAACAGCTTCCACATCCGCTCGTAGGCATCCTCGGTGACGTAGGACGCCGGCGCCGCGGCTGCCCAGGCGAGCGGCACGATCTCGTGGCCAAGCTCGGCGAGCTTCTTGACCGCACCGGCAATTGGAATGTTGTAGCCCTCGACGCCTGCAATCATCTCCTGCCCGCGCAACAACGGCGGCCAGGCGTCGGCTCGAACGAACTCCTCCCAGGTGGCCTGCTGCGGCGCGAACGTATTGGTCTCGTGCTGAAAACCGCCCACTGCAATCCGCGCCATTGCGCTCTTCTCCCCTTCACATGAACTCTGTCGGGTCCGACCATAGCACCGGCAATCGAGCCAAGGAGCGTGCCAAAATTTGCATCTCGCCCGAGTAACACTGTGCCTTGCGATGGCCCTGGGTACTGCAGCCTGCGGGCCGCCCGGTTCATGGCAAAGAGCCGATACCGGAGAGGCCGCGACCGCTGCGGATTGGACGCAGTGCAAGCAAGCGGCCAAGGAGGAAGCTGACCGCCGCTACGTCTTCAGTTTCCCGTTCCCCTATCCGCTGGGGTGGGCCGGACGTCAGCCGAGCTATCTCGAATGGCAACAGCGCTTCGAGGCGGTCAAGTCGCAGGAGGAAAGCCGCCTCGCCGACACGTGCATGCGCGAGAAAGGTTATGCCCGCGCGGCCTCGTGACGAAAGGCCCGGCTGGCCGCTTCCGCGAAGGCTTTGAGTGTCGAGGCCTTGGCGCCATCGCGTGCCGCGGCCGACATGCCTGCGAGGGCAATCGCCACCAGGTCCGCGAGTTCGTCGGCGCGTGCGGGAAACTCCGTCGCGATGAAATCGCGGATGCGGGCGCGGCCGGCCTCTTTCAGGGCCGCTGCCAGAGCACGAGCCTCGGGATCGGTACTGTTGCGCGTGCCGTCCATCACCAGACAGCCCGCAGCGCCGTCCTGCTCCGGGTAGATCCGGGCCGCTTCGAGCAACGTTCGCTCGATCACCTCCGCCACCGATCCGCCTTCGAGGAGTGCGTTGCCGAAGACATTGGCCTTGCTTGCCGTGTAGCGCTCGAGGGCCTGCTCGAAGAGACCGGCCTTGCTGCCGAAGGCGGCGTAGAAGCTGGGCGGCTTGATGCCGAGTTCGCTCCCAAGTTCGGCGACGCCGACAGCGTCGTAGCCGCGCCTGTGGAACAGCTTCACGGCCCGGTCGACCGCCTCATCTATGTCGAAAGTGCGAGGCCTCCCGCGCGGCTGTGCTTTTTCTGTAGCGGTCACTAAAAATAGTCCTTGCGCATTGGTCGCCTGATTAATATGTAGCAACCACTATACAATATCAAGGAAGCCGACATGGCCGATTTCTCTGGCAAGAATGTACTGATCCTGGGTGGCAGCCGCGGTATCGGTGCCGCAATCGTTCGCCGCTTTTCCGCGGGTGGCGGCAAGCTCGCCTTTACCTATTCCGGCTCCAAGGACGCTGCCGAAGCGCTGGCCAAGGAGACGGGTGCGGAGGCCATCCAGACCGACAGTGCCGACCGCAAGGCGCTGACCGCCACCGTCGCCGGCCGTGGCCCTCTCGATGTGCTGGTCGTCAATGCCGGCATAGCCATTTTGGGAGACCCGCTCACCATCGAACCGGATGCGGTCGACCGCCTGATCGACGTCAATGTACGTGCCCCCTACCACGCAGCAGTCGAAGCCGCGCGGAAGATGAACCGCGACGGCCGCATCATCGTAATCGGTTCGGTGAATGGCGACCGCATGCCCTTTGCAGGTGGGGCTGCCTATGCCCTTACCAAGTCCGCCGTTCAGGGAATGGTGCGTGGCCTCGCCCGCGATTTCGGCGACCGAGGCATCACGGTCAACAGCGTGCAGCCGGGGCCAACCGACAGCGACATGAATCCGGCCAACGGACCAATGGCAGGTCTCATGCACAGCTTCATGGCGGTGAAGCGCCACATCCGGGCCGACGAGGTCGCGGAACTGACGGCCTATCTCGCGGGCCCGCACGGCGCGATGATCACGGGCTCGATGCAGACGATCGACGGTGGCTTCGGGGCTTAGCCTTTACCGGCAGCGTCTTCGATGGAGCGCAGCAGGACTGGCCAATACTCCTCGCCATGGCCCAGTTCCACGGCGCGCTCCATCAATTCACGCGCCACGTCGGCGCCGAGCGCCGGCACGCCGGTTTCGTCCGCCATCTCGATGGCGTAGCTCAGGTCCTTGAGCGCGTACTTCGTCGAGAAGGCACGCTCGGGGAATACGCCCAACAGCATTGCCTTCATGCCGTGATTGCGCAGCGCGAAGGAATCGGCGGAGCCCTTGGTCAGGGTCTCGAACAGGACCTTGCCATCGACGTCGTTGGCTCGCGCAATGGACAGGGCCTCGCCCAGCGCCACGACGGTCTGAAACAGGATCATGTTGTTCAGGATCTTGACCGTCTGGCCAGCCCCTGCCTCGCCGCAATGTGTGACCTCGCTCGCCATGTGGCGCAGTAGCGGCTCGATACGCCCGAAGGTCGGCGCCGTAGCGCCCACCATGATCGACAGCGTGCCGTCGATGGCGGCCTGGCGCGTCCGTGCCACCGGCGCATCGGCGAAGGCCGCAGCCCTGCCCTCGAATTCGGCATAGAGCCGCCGCGCCAAACGGGGCGGTGCCGTGCTGAGGTCGACGACAGTCCAGCCGAGCTTCGCCTTGGTCGTGAGGCCATTCGGACCGAGACAGATTTCCTCCACTTCCTTGCCACCCGGCAGCGACAGGAAGATCGTGCGGCAGCTCTCGGCGATCTCGTCGACCGAGGCAGCCTTCACGCCGTCGGCGGCCAGTCGCTTCAGAGGCGCCTCGTCGCGATCGGCCGCCAGGACCGTCATGCCGCTCTTGCGCGCCAGGTTGCGGCACATCGGCTCTCCCATGGTGCCGACGCCGATGAATCCGATCATGTCCGTCATATCAGTCCACTATGAAAAGTTTGGCGCCCTTCTCGGTGCGCGAACGGTGGGCAAGCGTGCCGTCTGCCACCTGGTAGCTCTGGCCGGGCTTAAGCACGACGGTGCGGCCATCGGCCAGTTCGGTCGACAGTTCACCTTCAAGCACCAGGAGGACATGGCCCTTCTGGCACCAATGGTCGGCGAGATAGCCGGGCGTGTACTCGACCATGCGCACACGAATGTTGTTGAAGTTGCGCGTACGCCAGAACGCCTTGCCGGTTTCGCCGGGGTGTTCCGTGCGCTCAACGCCGTCCCATTCGGTCGTGCCGAAGGGTATGTCGAACATCAGCATGGCCAAGCCTCTAGCATGGAATCGATGATCAGCCCCAGCCCGCCAAAGCCTGCTTGAGGCTTTCGGGGCCGCGATAGAGCATGGCCCGCCAACCCGCGGCGCGGGCGGCATCGACATTGGCAGCCGAATCGTCGACGAACAGGATCGACTGGGCCACGGTCACACCCATGCGAGCCTGTGCGTTGGTGAAGAACACCCGTTCCGGCTTGATGACGCCAAGGGCTGCCGAATAGATGATCTCGTCGAAGTGGGCTCCGAGCCCCGCCTGGTCGCGCAGGTAGGCGACGCGATGGTGCTCCTGGTTGGAGGCGGCAAAACAACGCCCGCCGGTACGCTGTCGCCAGGCATCGGCCTGGGCCAGCACGTCGCGGTCGATGATGGCATCCTTCTCGAACCAATAGGCGACGAACTCGTCCAGCCGATCCGCAAGGCCCTTCGGCTCAAGGTAGTCGTGCAGAGCGACGTAGAGATCCAGACGGCCGCGCATGACCTCCAGAAAGTCGCGATGAAAGAAATCCCGCGCCATTTCCTCGTGATCGAATCCCCAATCGGCCTTCAGGGTCGCATACCAGGGATGGGGTGCCCCCGGATAACCAAGCGAGATGACGCCGTCGATGTCGAGGGCGAGGACGGGACTGGAACTCATGGGCGAGCATGCTACAGCAAGGCTCCGGTCCAAAGGAAAGCCCTTTGCAGCTCGTCGTCCCTGCCCTGGAGTATCTCGACGACTATGCCGCCGCCCTGAAGCGCGGCTGGTCGCCCGACAATATCAATCCTGAAGAGACGGCGCGGGACGAACTGGCCCTCATCGCGGAAGGGGCTGCAGCCTTCGTCGCAATGCTCGACGATCGCGACGCCAAGGCCGGCCCGATTCCTTTGCCGGACGGTACGTTCGTGGCCAGGCTTCCGGGCTATCGGCGCTGGATGTGGGACGATGGCTTCTGCGGCTCGATCAGTTTCCGCTGGCAGCCCGGAACGCCTGATCTGCCGGCGCATTGTCTCGGCCATATCGGCTATGCCGTGCCGGCCTGGAAACGCCGCCACGGCTACGCGACCAAGGCACTCCGGCTGCTGTTGCCGGAAGTCGCCAAGGAAGGTCTGCCGTATGTCGAGCTGACGACGGACCCGGACAATCTACCGTCGCAGCGTGTCATCACGGCAAACGGCGGCTGTCTGGTGAAGCGCTTCACCAAGATTGCGGCCTATGGCGACAACGTCGAGGCGCTGCTGTTCCGGATCGCGCTACCTGCTCCCTGAGCGCACGACGGTCTCGGCCATGGCCGCGAGAGCCGCGAGGCCGCGTGCCTTCAAGCCGCGCGACGAATCCCGCCCACCAATCTCGCCCTCCAGGACCAGGGTGATGAAGCCGTGCATCGTCGCCCAGGCGAAATCCCTCATACGCTGACGGACCTCGCCGGAAACCTGCGTGTCGGCCGACTGAAGGGCCGCATCGACGGCAGCGGCTTGCAGGCGGCGGATTTCGGCGGCGCCATCGGCCACCTCGAGGCGATTGGCTTCCCGGCTGAACATCAGCTGGAAGAGGACGGGATTGGCCGCGGCAAAGGCCATATAGCCCACCCCCAGGCCGACGAGCTGGGCAGTCGCTTCACTGCCGGCCCGCTCGGCTTCGGTGGTCATGGAGGCGCTCAGCTCCTTGAAGCCTCGCTGCGCGAGTTCTGCGAGAAGGTCGTCCATCGAGGCGAAGTGATGCGCCGGCGCGGCATGAGATACCTCCGCCCGTCGGGCACATTCCCGCAGGGTGAAGCCACGAACGCCCTTCTCTTCCAGGAGCTTGCGGCCTGACGCTACCAGCGCTTCGCGCAGGTCGCCGTGATGGTAGCCTCGGGTCTTGGGACGGTTCATTCAGCCTCCGGCAAGATCGTATGCCGATAATCTTGACGATGGAAGGAGGCTAAATTCCGGCTGACGTTCCGCTCTTCGCATGGCTTGATCCTCGAAATCTGTGGAGCACTGCCATGAGTTTCGAGAGTTGGGCGGCTTTTGCCGCCGCGTCGACCATCCTGCTGATCATCCCGGGGCCGACCGTGCTTCTGGTCGTGTCCTATGCCCTGGGACAGGGCTGGCGAACGGCGCTCCCCATGGCAGTCGGCGTGGCCCTGGGCGACTTCACGGCCATGACGCTCTCCATGCTGGGACTGGGCGCCCTGCTCGCGACCTCGGCGACACTGTTCACCATCTTGAAATGGGTCGGCGCCGCCTACCTCGTCTATCTCGGCATCAAGCTCTGGCGAGCCGGCGGAACACTGGACGCCCAGCCAAGGACGGACGCCGTTTCGGCCGCGAAGATGCTGGGCCATGCCTGGCTGGTGACGGCGCTCAATCCCAAGAGCATCACCTTCTTCGTGGCCTTCCTGCCGGCCTTCCTCGATCCGGCCGGCGACTTCCTGACCCAGATGCTGGTGTTCGAGATCACCTTCCTGGTTCTGGCCTTCGCCAATGCCTTCGGTTACGCGTTGGTCGCCTCGCGCGCACGCCGCTTTGCGTCGAACCCGCAGGCGATCGGAGTGGTCAACAAGGTCGGCGGCGGCCTGCTGGTTGGAGCCGGCGTCGCCACCGTGAGCTTCGCCGGCTCCCGCACCTAGTCGCCTTCTCTATCGACGCTACTTGCGCCGATAGAGAACCATGCCGCCGTGATAGAGAACACCGTCGACGAAATCCCCGTCGGCGGTGAAACCCGTGTCGTCGACATAGTCGATGTGATTGCCCTTCATGGTGTAGCGCCCCTGATAGGCCTTCTCCCGCGTTCCGCGCGCTTCGACGTAGCGACCGTTCGCCAACAGCTCATGGCGAACATTGCCATCGGCAGTCACCCACATGCCGACATAGGGATGGGGTGCCACCGCCTTGTTCCTCTCTTCCAACACTTCGTTCAGGGCCTGAGCCGCCTCGATGGCGCGCGGGAAGCCGGCAGGTACTGTCGTCAGATAGACAACTTCCTTTAGCTCATCGGCAGTGACACCGTGATTGAGGGCATAGCCCGCATGAACCTTGAAAAAGGGTCTGAGACCGAGGGCCGCAAAGGCCGCCACGGCAGCGATCTGACGCGTGCGGTGATCGAGCCCCGGCCGCGCCCAGACCTCGCCGAGCGCGTAGCCGGCAATGGCGTCGGCCAGAAACGGAAAGTCGCGGCGAAGACCTTCGAGCGTGGGCTGAGCTTGACCGCCATTGAGGGTCCGCACGACCGCCTCGCCGCGTGCAATCCGGTCGTCCTGAGCCACGACAGGGCCTGCAGCCATCAAGGCACCGGCCGCAGCACTCATCGTTTTGATCGCAAGGTTTTTCATGGTTGTCGCTCCTAGTTCGGGCTGGCGGTCGGACGGACAATGATCTCGCTGACATCGACGTCGGCCGGTTGCTCGATCGCATAGGCAATGGCTCGCGCGATCGCGTCCGGTCCGATGGCAATCTGCCGATAGGCCACCATGGCCTGCGCGGCGGCCGCGTCTGTAATCGTGTTCGCGAGCTCGCTCTCGACCACTCCCGGCGACACGACGGTGACGCGGAGGTTGGTGTTCTCCTGCCTCAGCCCATCCGAGATTGCCCACACTGCATACTTCGTGGCGCAATAGACCGCCGCCGTCGGCACCACGATGTGGGCGCCAATCGAGGCGACGTTGATGATCTGGCCACTGCCTTGGGCCTTCATGCCGGGCAACACGGCCGCGATGCCGTTCAGCACGCCGCGAATGTTCACGTCGATCATGCGGTCCCATTCGTCGACCTTGAGCGCACCGAGAGGCGATAGCGGCATCAGGCCGGCATTGTTGATCAGCACGTCGAGACGACCGAACTCGGCGACGGCATGTGCCGCAAAGGCCTTCATATCCTCTCGATCGGCGACATCGAGTGACCGGAAGCGTGCTTCAGCGCCCGCGGCCGAAATTGCTGCAGTCAGCGCCTGCAGCCGATCCGTGCGGCGCGCGCCCATCACAACGCGAGCGCCCCGGGCAGCGAGCAGTCGTGCCGTCGCCTCGCCGATACCACTGCTGGCGCCCGTAATGGCGATAACTTTACCTTCGATGTTGGACACCGATCCCTCCAGGAAATCGCCAGCACAACTGCTGCCGGCCACGACGGAAAGATGGGAGATCGATGATCGATACAGGTAGACCGGAACTCCCGGCTTCTTGCACAATCCTCCAGATCGGGAGAATCGGCCTGGGATGACACAGACCAGACAATCCAGCACGGCAGCCCACGAATTCGCCGCCCTCGTCGACCGCAACGTCACCGAGGACGGTGTTCATCCCACGGCGATTCCGCGCATCTCGCTCATCCGTTCATCGCATCCCACCGAGCCGCTGCATGCCGTTCACCAGCCGGCAGTCTGCTTCGTGGCGCAGGGGCGCAAACAGGTGATCGTGGGCGATGCAATCCATGTCTACGACGCGGCGAAGTACCTCGTCGTCTCGGTCGAAGTGCCCATCGTCGGCCAGATTCTCGAAGCGAAGCCGAGCCGCCCCTACCTCTGCCTGCGCCTCGACCTCGATCCGGTCGCCATCGGTGCCTTGATGCTGGATGCCGGTGTCACGCCGGCCCGTGACAGCGCCCCGGTATCGGCGCTGTCGCTCAGTCCCCTCTCGGCAGAGCTACTGGATGCCGTGGTCCGTCTGACTAGGCTGCTGACGGCGCCCCGGGAGATTCCCATCATGGCGCCCCTGATCGAGCGCGAGATCCTCTTCCGGCTCCTGCTGGGCGACCAAATTTCCCATCTTCGACAGATCGCCCTGGCCGAAAGCCGCATGCAGCAGGTCAACCGGGCCATTGCCTGGATCAAAGAGAATTTCCGAGAGCCCTTCAGCGTCGATGCCGTCGCGGGAGAGGCGCGCATGAGCCCTTCCGCATTCCATCAGCACTTCAAGGCCGTGACGTCGATGAGCCCGTTGCAATACCAGAAGCAGCTCAGGCTCCAGGAAGCACGGCGCCTGATCCTGACACAGACCTTCGATGCCGCGGCATCAGGCCATGCCGTCGGCTACGACAGCCCTTCGCAATTCAGCCGCGAGTACAAGCGGTTGTTCGGGGCGCCCCCGGCTCGTGACGCGGCGAAGCTCCGCAACTCGCCGCGCTGGATGCAGATGCTCTAGGCGCTAGCGCTCGGGCTCGCTGACGAACGCGACCTTCGACAGGCCGCCCTTGGAGGCATCGGCCAGCGTCTGGGCGACGTAGCGATACGGCACGGTCTGGTCGGCCCGCAGATAGACTTCGGGCTGCGGCCGCTTCTGGCCAGCCTCGGTGAAGCGCGCAATCGCATCCTCGCGCGTCAGCCGTTCGCCGTTCCAGAACAAGCCGCCCTGGGCATCGATGGCGAACTCGATCTTCTCCGGCTTCTGGAGTTCGGCATTGGCCGTCGCGCGCGGCAGGTCCAGCTTCACGACATTGGTGAGAAGCGGCGCCGTCACGATGAAGATCACCAGCAGGACCAGCACGACGTCGATCAACGGCACCATGTTGATCTCAGCCATCGGCTGAGAGGAGGACTTACGTTCGAAGCTTCCGAAAGCCATGGTCGCGCCTCCGCCTAGTTCACGGCCGCGAGCGGCGTGCCGGTCGTCCGGGCACGGCCGGCCTGCAGGGCACGGCCCATCGACAGGAAGGTCAGCAGCTCGAAGGCGAAGGCATCAAGCTTGGCCGTCAGCACGCGATTGGAGCGGGTGAGCCAGTTGTAGCCCATGACCGCCGGCAGCGCGACGGCAAGGCCGATGCCCGTCATGATCAGCGCCTCGCCGACTGGACCGGCGACCTTGTCGAGCATGCCCGAACCGCTCATGCCGATGGCGACCAGCGCGTGATAGACGCCCCACACCGTGCCGAACAGTCCGACGAATGGCGCCGTGGCGCCGATCGTGGCGAGCATGGTGAGGCCGTTTTCGAGCGCCGTGGTCTCCTCGTCGAGCACCTTCTTGATGGTGCGCGTCAGGAACTCCTGCTCGCTGCCCGCCTCCTCGAGCTTGGCGGCGCCGAACTTGGCGTGATGGGCCTGGGCATGCAGCGAGTGTGCCGTCAGATGACCGAACGGCTCGCGCACGCCATGGACCGTAAGTTCGTTCTGCACGGCCTCGAGCGAGGTCGCGCTCCAGAAGAAGTTGAGGAACTTCCTGCTACGCCCCTGCCGCACGACCTGGCTGATTCCCTTGTAGATGATCAGGTACCAGGAGATAGCCGACATGATCACCAGGACGCCCAGCAGGATCTTCGCGACGATATCCGCCTGCGCGATGAAATGGCCGAAGCCCAAGCTCGATGCATCGCCCATGAGATACTCTCCTACTGCAACACGAATCTGATCGGAACGAGAACCCATACCGCCTGCGCCAGGCCACCTTCCGAATAGGGGCGGAACTGCGAGGCGCGTACGGCACTAATGGCTGCCTCGTCGAGGGCGGTATGGCCTGACGACGATTGCAACGAAACCTGACTGGGGCGGCCGGTGATATCGACCAGCACACGGACCGTGGCCGTCCCCTGCTCGCCTGCACGACGCGAGCGTGCCGGATAGACCGGATTGGGCGGCACGAGATAGCCGAGCTGCGAAGCCTGCACGGTACGCGGCGCAGCCGGCGCTCTCGGGGCGGCCTGCTGCGGGGTCGTCTCGACGGGTGCCTTTGGCTGGGGCGGCCTCTGCACCGGCTTGGGCGGCGGCGGCTTGGGTTTCTCGGGAGGTTTCGGTGGCTCCGGCGGCTTTGCCTCTACCGGAAACTCCGGCGGTGGCAAATCGGGAGGCGGCGGTTCGATGGCGGTCGCCAGCTCCGGCAGGGGAATTTCAGGTGGCGGAGGCTCTTCGGCCAGCGGGATCTCCGGCGGTGCGGGCTCCGCCGCAGGCACCATGCGCACTTCCATGGGGGCAACATCGCCCACGATCAGCTTGACCGGCTCGACCTGGGTCAGCGCCCAGCCGCCGCCGACGTGGAAGAAGACGACGAACGCCAGCAGGCCGCCGCGCATCCAGGGCGACAACGGCTCACGAGACGGTCCGGGTTGACCGCCAGCCAATGGCGGAATCGTTGAGGTGGGCGATGCAGTCACGACATGCCCCTAGAGCTGCAATGGGCCGACGGCGAGCGCCACCGTGACGGCAACGGCTACACCGAAGATCGCAATCCCGATTGTCCGGCGGCGATGCGTCTCCCACCACAGGATGGCGCCGCTGATCGACAGGAAGATCATGCTGCCGGCCAGGGTGTCGATCAGCAGGATCCAGGGCACGGGCATGGTCGCGCCCTTGTGCAGGTTGGTGAGCGTGGCGACGAAGCCATTCTCCGTCGTGCGCACGTTCGCCGACTTGTTGCCGACCCAGTATTCGACCTGCACGACCTTATTGGGTCCGCCGAAATTCAGGGTCCAGCGCTCGGGCTGCATGGGTGGCCGAGCCTCGCCGCCCTGCCCCGCTCCCCGCTCGGCCCACGGCACCGGACGGGCGCGCTCAATGCGCGTGCTGTTGGCCGGGCGGTCGAGTTTGAGCGACTTCTGGAGCCAGGCGCCCAGGGCGTCGATGGTCTCCGGACGTGGATCGGGCAGCGCGAGCGTGGACTGCGCCTGATGCTGATCGGGAAGCGGCATCTTCAGGGTGGCACGATGATTGAGCCAGATACCGCTGAAGCCGAACATGAGTCCAAGCAGCGCGCCCCACAGGCCGAACCAGCCGTGCGTACGCCTGACCCAGCGCACGAAAGTCAGGCGGCGATTGACCTTGTTGCTTCCCAGGGCAGTAGCGGCGGCGGTGCCCATCAGGTCTCGCTCCATTGCCTGACAAGGTTGTGGTAGCAGCCGATCAACGACCGTCGCGCGATCTCGTCGGCATCGGTCTGGTTGAGGCGCTGGATGGCGTTGTCCATGTCATGGAGCAGCGCGCGCTGGCTGTCCTCGCGGATCAGGCTCTCAACCCAGAAGAAACAGGCCGTGCGCGTCCCCCGTGTGATCGGCGCAACCTGATGCAGGCTGGTTGCCGGATAGACGACCATGTCGCCGGCGCCGAGCTTGATGCTATGGCGGCCGAACGTGTCCTCGATCTGCAGCTCGCCACCGTCGTAGTCGTCGGGATTGGTGAGGAAGAGCGTCGCCGACACGTCCGTACGCAGCTTCGCCCCGGTCTGTGGGTTGATGCGTACGCTGCCGTCGACATGCGCACCGAACTTCATGCCCTCGCCGTAGCGGTTGAACATCGGCGGATAGATGGCGTTCGGCAGCACGGCGCTGATGAACGTCGGATGACGTTCAAGTGCCGAGACGACAATGCGCTGACAGGCCAGCGCAACGTCCGAGACCTCGTCGATCTGCTGGTTGAATTTTACCGGAGCGCCCTGATAGCCGGCGGTGACGCGCCCATCCACCCACGAATTGGCGCGGTCCAGCCGCTCGCGCAGACTGACGATCTGCGCGGCGTCGAGCACATTGGGAATGCAAACCAGCATGATCGAGCGGCCGCCTCCCTCACAGGCGATAGTTGAGGGTAAGCATCGCCGTGATGCCTGCGCCTGGCACCGCACGTCCGCCATCCGACGCGATAACACCTTCGTAGTACATCGTGTCGAACAGGTTGTAGACGTTGAGGCGCACATCGTACTTCGGCTGCTTGTAGGCTGCCGTCAGGTCGAAGCGCGTATAGGCTGGCACCGTCACGGTGTTCTGGTTGTTGGCGTAGCGTGCGCCCATGTAGAACATGCCGCCGCCGATCTCGTAGGTGTCCTTGATCGTGTAGGTGGTCCAGATGTTGCCCGAATCCCTGGGTGTATTGAGCGGGACGTTGCCTGTGGTGTTGGCCGCTGTTCCGTTCAGGATTCGGCCGTCGAGATAGGCGTAGCCACCGAAGATCTGCCACTCGGGCAGGATACGCCCGGCGAAGCCTATGCGAGCGCCCTGCACCTGGATCTGGCCAGTTGGCGAGAACGTGCCATCGGGGTTGGTAGTGCGGGCATTGTTCTTAATGATCCGGAACAGCGCACCGTTGAGGGAAAGATTGCCTTTGAACAGCTCGTACTTGGCGCCGATCTCGAACCCTGCGTTCGTTTCCGGCGGCAATGCGGTCGTGCCCGTCGTCGAGGTGAGCTGCTCGAGCGATGGATTGAACGAGGTGCTGTACGAGAAGTAGTAGGACTGCTCCGGGGTCGGCTCGATAATCACGCCGGTGCGTACGCTCGTGTAGGTATCCGTCTGCGTATAGTACGGAACGGCTGTATTGCCCGGCGTGTTCGCCGAGTTGATCGAGTTGCCGATCTGCGCCGTATAGACGTCCCAGCGTACACCGCCGACCAGCTTCAACCATGGCATGACCTGGATCGTGTCGTTGGCGTAGATGCCGGCGCCCCAAGCTTGCGAGGAAGCGTAGTTGCCCGGAACCGACGGTATGTTCGACGGCGTATCTCCGCCGGTCGTGAAGCCGGCCGGCACGCAGCCCACCGAACCGGCAGGCAGCGCCGTGCCATTGCAGGTGCCGGTACGGGAGAAGGCCTTGTTGGTGTAGGACTCGTAATTGAGATCGACACCGGCAAGCAGCGTATGGCCGATGAAGCCGGTGTTGAACTTGGCCGTCAGCTCTGTCTGGTTCTCAAGCGTGATGTCGTTGATGTTTCGATCGCGGCTCAACTGGCGAACGTAGAGCGAGCTGAGCGGCAGGCCGCTCTGGACCGGTCCACCTGGCCAGGCGGCTGGCGCCGCCACGAAGGCGCCATTTGCCGCAAGCGAGCCCACGAAGCCGCCCGACGTCTCCTGGACGGACGTGTTCACCCACACGAACTCGGTCTGATTGCGCAGGCTCAGGTTCTGATTGAACTTGTGGTCGACCGTGGCGTTGAGCGCGACGACGTCCTGTGCCGTATAGTCGGTATTGAAGCCGTAGGCCGTGTTGCGCGGCACGTTGAGCGGGAAGCCGTTGAGGTTCGGCACGCCATAGGCCACCTGGTCCTTCTTGTGCTGCAGGATCGCCGACAGGGTAATCTCAGTCGGCGTGCCGATGCCCAGCTTCACGGACGGCGCGATGCCGAAGTCGAGGACGTTCGACTGATCCAAGGTCGAGGCCTTGCCAGCCTGGAACATCATCGAGACGCGGGCCGCGTTGGTTTCCTCGAACGGCACGTTGACGTCGGCGGTTGTGCGCACGAGGCCATTCGTCGTGGCAGAAAGGCTGAGTTCCGTCGCCTGCTTCAGGAAGGGTTTCTTCATCACTTGGTTGATGACGCCGCCGGTCGAGCCGCGGCCGAACAGCATCGACGATGGGCCCATCAGGACCTCGACCTGCTCCAGCGCGAAGACGTCCCGGTAGTACTGGCCGCGGTCACGCATGCCATCGAGATAGATGTCCGTGCGAGCGGAAAAGCCGTTCAGGTTGATGTTGGTGCCGATGTTGCCGCCTTCGGCCGAGCCGATGGTCACACCTGGCGCATTGCGGACAGCCTGTTCGAGGGTGGTGACGCCCTGGGACTGCATCAGCGCCCTGTTGATGACGACGACCGACTGCGGCACGTCCATCAGGTTCCCGGCGCCGAGCCGGTTGATCGAGCCACGCGTGACCTGGAAGTCCTCGCTGGGGCGGCTACCGGAAACCGTGATGGTCTGCATGGTGGCTGGCGCGCCAGTGGTTGGGTCGCCAGGCTTGTTTTCGGTCGGCGGCGGTGCCGCGGGATCCTGAGGTGTCGTCGTGTTGGCCGGCGGCTGCTGGGCCATGGCGGTTGGGGCTACGAGCAGGCCAAGGAGGGCTGTCGTTGCCGGCATACGCTTCGCCATGAAATCTCCCCCGATAAAAAAACGCGTTCACCCCTCGATTGAGGCGAATGCAAGTCATTATCATGGAAGGGAAACGACACTGAGAATGAATCGCATGCAATTTCTGGACGCTGCATTGCAAGCAGACGTCACAGCGACTGCATCCAACCCTTTGTAATTGCTACAGAAGTGCAAGTTACGGCGACGCACACAGCGTCGACATGCAGCCCGTGGTGCGCCCGGTTGGATTCGAACCAACGACCTACCGCTTAGAAGGCGGTTGCTCTAATCCCCTGAGCTACGGGCGCTTACGGCACAAACGGACGCCCCCGCTACAGCGCGGAGGCAGCGACCACAGACGCTCAGTGCGTCCAGCGGCCGACGCGCGTATAGGCAAAATTGTCGGCGTAAGCCTTGGGCCTCACGGGCCGGCTGTGTGGCTGCTCGACCGTGTACTGCCATCCATTCTTTTCGGCGTGGGCCTTCGCCTCTTCCAGAGTCGGGAAGAATAGCCGGACCTGCTGCATGGTATTGCGCGATCCCGTCCAGCCCATCAGCGGATCGATCTCTTTGCGCGACGGTTCCGGCTCGAGCACCCACTCCAGGGTATTCGCCTGACCTGACTGCATGGCCGTCTTGGCCGGCTTGAAGATACGTACCTGCATGGACTCCGCTTCTCCGTCGACGGTGTGCTGGTGCTGGTCGGGGCGGCCGGATTCGAACCGACGACCTTCTGCGCCCAAGGCAGACGCGCTACCAGACTGCGCTACGCCCCGTTTCCTACACCGCCACAATGACGCGAGGGTTTCTACCAGCGGGCCGGGCCACTCGAAAGTGCAATTTCTGGGTGATACGGTGGAGCATGTTCGATCAGACGCCTGAGGAAGGCCGCCCAGGCCGTGCGCCGTCGATCAATGTTCTCGGCGGTGTGCTGGAGCCCTGCTCCACAAGCCCGGTGACCGGCTTTTATCGCGATGGATGCTGCAATACCGGTCGCGAAGATGTTGGTCTGCACACGGTTTGCGTGGTCATGACGGCCGAGTTCCTCGCCTTCTCCAAGGCAAGCGGCAACGACCTCAGCACGCCGATGCCGCAATACGGTTTCGCCGGACTGAAGCCAGGTGACCGCTGGTGCCTCTGTGCCAGCCGCTGGAAGGAGGCCCTCGATGCCGGTGCTGCACCGCTTGTGGTCCTCGAGGCCACGCATGCCGTCACTTTGCATGTCGTGTCGCTCGAGGCGCTGAAGCAGTACGCTTTCCGGCCGCACTGACTCTAGAGTTCAGCTTCTCCGCGCAGAACGGGAACGCACTGACCAGCGATCGTGGCGCGGATGCCGTCTGCGCCGCGACGGGCCACGACCTGCAGCAAGCTCGGCCGGCCCATGACGACGCCCTGGCGGATGTCGAGCCGCTTCTCGGCATCGCTCGAGAGCGAGAGCAGCAATGCGCCCAGCGGCCCTGCAGCGCTGCCAGTGGCCGGATCCTCGAATGTACCACCGAGCGGAGCGAACATCCGTGCCTGAACCCTGCCCTCACCGTCGTGTGCATAGAGATAGAGGCCAAGCCGGCCCTTGAGTGCGCTCTCGCGCGTCACCGATTTGCGGAAGGCCCCAATGTCCGGTGCGGCGTGCGACAGTGCAGCCGCGTCGACTTCAGCAATGACGAAAGGGTTGCCGAGCGACGCTTGGACGGGCCTGTGTGCCGCTACGATCACTTCACTAGCTGTCAGGCCGGCACAAGCAGCGATCTCCTCGACCGGCAACTCGACACCGAGCGACAGTGGCTGTGGCGCGGCAATCGTCGCGCCGACCGGGGCGCCCGATCCATCGCGCTCGATCTGGACCTCGACAAGGCCCGCCAGCTCCTCGAACAGCAGCTTGCCGTTCTTGTCTCTGCCCTGCTGCGCCAGCACATAGCCGGTGCCGACATTCGGGTGTCCGGCGAACGGCATTTCCGTCGTGCGCGTGAAGATGCGTACCCGTGCCGTGTTGGCAGAATCGTCCGGGGGCAGCACGAACGTCGTTTCGCTGAGATTGAACTCGGCAGCGAGCGACTGCATTTCGGCATCGCTCATGCCGCGGGCATCCGGGAAGACGGCGAGCGGATTGCCACCGAACCGCTGGTTGGTGAAAACGTCGACCGTGACGAAGGAATAGCGGCGCATGTCAGTGGAGCCCATCGACTTCGCCCGATGCCGTGAGGCGGATGTGTTCGGCGGCGGGAACGCGCGGGAGGCCGGGCATGGTCATGATGTCGCCGGCGAGTGCCACGACGAACCCGGCACCGGCCGAGAGCCGCACCTCGCGGATCGGGAGTGTATGGCCCGTCGGCGCCCCGCGTAGCTCCGGGTCGGCTGCGAAGCTGTACTGCGTCTTGGCGATACAGACAGGCAGCGTCCCGTAGCCCGCCGCTTCCAGCGCCTTGAGGCGTCGTTGTGCCGGTCCGGCAATGGAGAGACCCGATGCGCGATAAATCTCACGCGCCACCGTCTCGATCTTCTGCGAAAGCGGCAGATCGTCGGGATAGAGCAGTTTGAACGCGGCCTTGCCTTCGTCGAGGGTTGCGACCGCCGCCCGCGCCAGCGCCTCGGCGCCGGCACCGCCCTTGGCCCAGTGTTCGCAGAGATAGGCCTTGGCGCCGGCAGCCGCGCACTTCTCTTCGATCAGCTTCAGCTCGGCCGGCGTATCGGTCAGGAAGCGGTTGATGGCGACCAGCACCGGGAGACCGAACTTGCCCAGGTTCTCGACGTGGCGCAGCAGGTTCGGCAGGCCGCGTTCGACAGCCGCGACATCCTCCTTCGCCAAAGCCTTTTCGTCGGCCCCGCCATGGAGCTTCAGAGCACGCACGGTCGCGACGACGACGGCAAGCCCGGGCTTCAGGCCGGCCTGACGGCACTTGATGTCGAGGAATTTCTCCGCACCGAGGTCGGCACCGAAGCCCGCTTCCGTGACGACATAGTCGCCCAACGCGAGAGCCGCGCGCGTAGCGATCACAGAGTTGCAGCCGTGTGCGATGTTGGCGAACGGGCCGCCGTGAATCAGAACCGGGTTGTTTTCCAGCGTCTGCACGAGGTTGGGTTTGGCCGCGTCCTTGAGGACGGCCGCCATCGCCTCGGATGCCTTGAGGTCGCCCGCTGTTACCGGCTTGCCGTCACGCGTCTCGGCTACGACGATCTGCGACAGGCGCTTTTCGAGATCGGGAAGATCGCGGGCCAGGCAGAGGATCGCCATGACTTCGGAGGCGGTCGTGATGTCGAAGCGCCCCTGGCGCGGAAAGCCGTTGGCAACGCCGCCCAGGCTTACGACTATGTCGCGCAACGCCCGGTCGTTCATGTCCATCACGCGTGGCCAGAATACGCGACGGCTGTCGATGCCCAGCGCATTCCCCCAGTAGATATGATTGTCGAGCATCGCGGCCAGCAGGTTGTGGGCCGTCGTGATGGCGTGAAAGTCCCCAGTGAAATGCAGGTTGATGTCGGCCATCGGTACGATCTGCGCCTGCCCGCCGCCAGTCGCGCCGCCCTTCTGTCCGAAGCAAGGGCCGAGGCTGGGCTCACGGAGCGCAATCGCCGTCTTCTTGCCGATGCGGCTGAGTGCATCACCGAGACCGATCGTGGTCGTGGTCTTCCCTTCGCCGGCCTTGGTCGGGCTGATGGCGGTGACCAGGATCAGATGCCCCTGTTTGCGGCCCTCGAGCGACTTCAGGTAAGCGCCGTCGAGCTTGGCCTTGTCGCGGCCGTAGGGTTCCAGCGCTTCTTCTGGAATGCCGAGCCGCCCGGCGACTTCATTCATTGGCTTCTTGATTGCGCGCCGCGCGATCTCGATATCCGACATAATCGTTCCTCAAGCCCTACCACTCGACAGAGGCAGGACCCTAGCGGGCCAAGCCAGTCGCGCCAACCGGAGAGACCATGAAGAGCTGGCCCAAGATCGACAGTGCTCTCGCCGACTATGTCGATGCCAATTGGCTGCGCGAGCCGCCGCTGCGTCGCCGGCTACGCGAGGAAACGGCAAAGATGCCGGGCGCCGGCATGCAGATTTCGGCCCATCAAGGCCAGCAGATCGGCTGGCTTGCACGAGCCATTGGCGTTCGGCGTGCGGTCGAGGTCGGTACCTTCACCGGCTATTCCTCGCTTTGCATCGCCGAGGCGCTGCCAGCGGATGGCAAGCTCTGGTGTTGTGACGTCAGCGCCGACTGGACGAAGGTCGCACGTCGTTACTGGAAGGAAGCAGGCGTCGACGGACGGATCGAGCTCACTCTCGGCCCGGCACGGGACACGCTCGACTGGCTGCTGGCTCAAGGCCTGACTGCTCAACTCGACCTTGCCTTCATCGATGCCGACAAGGAGAACTACGACACCTACTACGAACGCTGCCTCAAGCTGGTGCGGCCCGGCGGCCTCATCCTGGTCGACAACGTCCTGTGGGGTGGTTCGGTCGCCGATCCAGCGGATGTCGATGCCGATACCAAGGCGATCCGTGCGCTGAACGCCAAGCTCAAGTCCGACGAACGCGTCGACCTGGTCCTGCTCGCCGCCGGCGACGGCATGACCTGCGCCCTGAAGCGCTGAAGGTTCAGGCGTTGCCGAAGATCGGGTGCTTGACCTTGTCGCCCGGCTTGATGCCGAGCATCCGCGCACTGCCGCCGTTGATTTCGAGGACAGCGCGGACCGGGAACTTGCTCGGGATTGGATCCGTCGAATGCGGCACGGCATTGGCGTGAATGCTGCGGATCGTGCCGTCGGAGGCGATGAAGAGCATGTCGAGCGGGATCAGCGTGTTCTTCATCCAGAAGCTGACCGGCGCTTCCTGGAAGAAATCGAACAACATCCCGTCGTAAGGGCCGAGCTTCTCGCGGAACATGAGGCCCCGCGCCCGCTCGGCATCGTTGAGCGCCAGCTCGACGTCGAACTTGAGCTGGCGGCCGCCGGTTTCGATCAACAGCGTTGAGCGTTGAAACTGGATATCCCCGCTGTTCTGAGCGAGGGCGGCACCGGCTGCCAAAGCGAACGGTGCGGCGAGAAGGAGTCGACGGCCGAGCCGCACTCTGGAACCAGCAAATGCCATGGCCATGGCATAGAGCTTGGACGACGATTTCGTCAAACCGATGATGCTTGCGTGACAGAGCCTCTGTAACCATAGTGGCGCCCGCTCATCGGGGGGAGCCGCTTGGCGGCTGAGAGGTCCGAAAGGACGACCCCGGGAACCTGATCCGGTTAATGCCGGCGTAGGGACTGGTGGCTGTCTTGGTTGTTCCTTCTCTCTCCGTGCGCGACGCGCGCATCGCCTTCGACGGCCACCTCGTTGCCGACAGGTTGTCCTTTGACGCGCCTGCGGGGCAGACGACCTGCCTGCTGGGTCGCAGCGGCGTGGGCAAGACGTCCCTGCTCCGGCACCTCGCAGGCCTTCTTCCCGGCACGACACGCGCCGCGCCGCTGGCCTACATGGCGCAGCAGGACCGGTTGCTTCCCTGGCTCGGTGTTCTGGACAACGTGCTCCTGGGCTACCGCCTGCGTGGCGACGAGGCGGCCCGTCGCGCCGCCGAGCCGCGCGCTCGCGCCCTGCTGGCCGAGGTCGGGCTCGGCGACAGGCTGAGTGCCCTGCCGCGTACTCTCTCCGGCGGCATGCGCCAGCGTGTGGCTCTGGCCCGAACTCTTTGCGAGGATCGCCCGGTAATTCTCATGGACGAGCCGTTCGCCCAGCTCGACGCCGTGACGCGGCTCGACCTGCAGGACTTGGCCGTGCGCCTGCTGGCCGGACGAACCGCAGTGCTGGTCACCCACGATCCTCTCGAAGCGCTGCGTGTGGGTCATGAAGTCCGGGTTCTGCACGGATCTCCTTTCACGGTCGGCACCGTCATTGCCCCGCCGGGACCCGTGCCGCGCGACCCTGCCGATCCGGCTTTGCTTGCCCTGCAGGCACGTCTGATCCGCGATCTGCGAGGCACGGCATGAGACCGCTCATAACCGCGCTCGGCCTGCTCGCGGCCTGGGAACTCCTCGTACGGCTCACGGGTGTGCCGACCTATATCCTGCCGCCTCCGTCGCGGATCGCGTCAGTCTTGGTCGATCGCTTCGACCTGCTCCTCGAGCAGGCTATCTGGACCGGCGCCGAGATGATCCTGGGCTTCGCGCTGGGGCTGGCCCTCGGCGCAGCCCTTGCCATCGTCTTCGCAGCCTCGGCCGGCTGGCGGCGCTGGGCCCTGCCCTTGGTGATCGTTTCGCAGGCCATCCCCGTGATTGCCGTGGCACCCCTGCTGGTCCTCTGGCTGGGCTACGGCATGGCCTCGAAGGTGGCGATGGCCGCGCTGGTGATCTTCTTTCCGGTGGTCAGCAGCCTCTACGACGGCCTGCGCAGGACTGACGAAGGCTGGCTCGAGCTGGCGCGGACCATGGATGCACCGCCGCGCGCGATCCTCCTGCAAATAAAGCTGCCGGCGGCATTGCCCGCCTTCGCGTCCGGCGCCCGAATCGCCGCGGCGGTGGCACCGATCGGCGCGGTGATCGGCGAATGGGTCGGCGCCAGTGCTGGCCTTGGCTACCTGATGACTCAGCAGCTCGCCCGCGGCCAGACGCCTCTCGCCTTCGCGGCCCTGTTCGTTCTCTGCCTGCTGGGCCTCGGCCTCTACACGGCGACCGACCGCCTCTTGCGGCAGCTGGTTCCGTGGCAATCGTTCCAAGGAGACTGACGATGCGACTGATGATCCAACTGATTGCCGCGCTGGCACTTACCTGTGCCGCGTTACCCGCAGCCGCGCAGGACAAGGTTCGCCTTCTGCTCGACTGGTTCGTCAATCCAGACCATGCCGCGCTGGTGATCGCCAAGCAGCGCGGGCTCTTCACCAAGCAAGGCCTCGATGTCGAGATGATCGCGCCTGCCGATCCCAATGCGCCGCCCAAGCTGGTGGCTGCCGGCCAAGCCGACTACGCCGTCTCCTATCAACCGACCTTGCAGATGCTGGCAGCAGAGGGGCTGCCCCTGGTGCGTGTCGGTGTCCTTGTCGCCCAGCCGCTGAACTCGTTGGTCGCCCTCGAAGACTCGGCCATCAAGACGATCTCCGACTTCAAGGGCCGCAAGATCGGCTACTCGGTCTCGGGCTTCGAGGAAGCGGTCCTTGGCGCGATGCTGGAGAGTGCTGGCCTCACGTTGAAGGACGTCACCCTCGTCAACGTCAACTTCGCCCTGACGACAGCTCTGATGAGCAAGCAGGTCGACGGGGTGATTGGTGCCTTCCGCAATTTCGAGCTGAACGACCTCGAGATCAACAAAACGAAGGGCCGCCTCTGGCTCGTCGAGAAGCACGGCGTGCCGATGTATGACGAGTTGATCCTCGTGGCCAAGCGCGAGACCGTCGATGCTGCCCGCACAAAGAAGCTGCTTGCCGCCATCGCCGAGGCGACCGCCTGGCTAAAGGTCAATCCTGCCGAGGGCTGGGCGATCTTCTCCAAATACGGGAAGGAACTCGACAACGAGCTGAATAAGCTCGCCTGGAAGGATACGCTTCCCCTGCTCGCCGATGATCCTGTTGCGCTGGACCGCGCCCGCTATGAAGCCTTCGCCGGCTTCCTGGTGAAGCGCGGGCTCATCAAGCAGGCGCCGCCGCTCGACAGCTACCTGCGCGATCTCAAGTGAATGGGGATCATGCGGCTCTGATCTCGACGACCTGAAGGCCCTTCTGGCCTTCGGCGATACGGATCATCACCTTCTGCCCGGGTGCCAACGAGTCCATGCCGTGGCGGCGCAACACTGCGGCATGGACGAAGATGTCTCCATCCTCGGCTTCGCGCGTGACGAAGCCGTAGCCGCGTTCGTTGTTGTACCACTTCACGAGAGCCGTGATGTAGTCGCCCATGGCGATACCATCCGGAATCGGTGGTGGCTTGGGCGCAATAGCAACCGCCGTCGATGAGTCGACGTCGAGCACCTTCATAACCTGCCAGCCCTTCGGGCCGCGCACGCCGGCGCACACAACCGTTGCTCCAGGCTTGAGATCCTCATGCCCGGATTGGCGAAGTGTAGTCACGTGCAGGAACGCGTCGCTGTTGTCACTATCGAGGGCTAAGAACCCGTAACCCTTTACAGCGTTGAACCACTTAACTTTACCACGCAGCTCAACCGAACCGACGTCCCCGCTCATCTCTCCCTGTTGGGTCGTCATTCAACGATCCCGTGTTGTTATGCGGAAATCCTAGCATCCCGTATGGACTAAGCAACAGGGCTTGTGGGGATTCACGTGTCAAACTAGACGAAATGTTCTGAAGTTTTCGGGAGGTGAGTTCGATGTTCAAATCCGACCTGTTCAAGGGCAAGCGATTCCTCGTGACCGGCGGTGGAACGGGCCTCGGTCGCATGATGATGGAGAAGTTCGTCGAGCTGGGTGCAGACTGTGTGATATGTGGCCGGCGCGGCGGCGTTCTCGAAGAAACCGCCAAGCAGGTGATGGAAAAGCATCCCGGCCGGCGGGTCGACGTACACGCGGTCGATATCCGCGTCGCTACGGCAGTCGAAGAGATGATCGAGCAGATCTGGGCGACGGGTCCGCTCGACGGCCTGGTCAACAATGCTGCTGGCAATTTCATCTCGCAGACCAAGGACCTCAGCCCCCGCGCCTTCGACGCGATCGCCAACATCGTCCTGCACGGCACGTTCTACATGACCAACGCTTGCGGCAAGCGCTGGATTGCCGAGCAGCGGAAGGCGAGCGTTCTCAGCATCCTCACGACCTGGGTGTGGACCGGCAGCCCCTTCGTCGTGCCCTCCGCAATGTCGAAGGCCGGCGTCGCCGTCATGACCCAAAGCCTCGCCGTCGAATGGGCGCGCCATGGCATCCGCCTGAATGCCATAGCGCCGGGCCCCTTCCCAACCGAAGGCGCCTGGGCTCGCCTCAATCCGCTGCAGGAAGGTAACGACAGCCGCTACAACACCCGCAACCCGATGGGCCGGGTCGGCAAGCCGCACGAGCTTGCCAACATGGCGGCGTTCCTGATGAGCGAGGAAGTCGAGTACATCAACGGCGAGGTCATCGCCATCGATGGCGGCATGGGCATCATGGGCAACGGCACCTTCTCCAACATGATGACCTACAGCGAAGACGACTGGCGCCGCATTCGTGAGCAGATCCAGTCGACCAACGCCGCCGACAAGGTGAAGCGCAGCTGAGCCGCTAAGCTACGTTGCAGAGAGCGCCGCCGTCAGCGTCCGGTGGAAGTGGACGATGGCGCTCTCGAAGTGGCCGAACGTGAAAGCGTCGTTGGCACCACTGGCAAGGCCGCGCTGGATGGCATGCACGACGGCGCGGTCCTCCAGGGCACCCGTGTTGCCCACAAATTCGGCGTCACGCTTGGCCTCCGCGATTGCTGCCGGATCGTCGCCTCCGCCGTTGCTCAGCGTGTAGGTGAACTGCCGAGTGCGATCGACCGCCAGCGGCTCCAGGATGATCACGTTGGTATGCCGTGACAGCACGGTCACCAGCACATTGGGAAACAGGTGATAGACATAGGTCAGGAGCCCTTCGACGCGGCGCTCCTGCGGCGGCACCTTGGCCAGCTTCTTGATCCGCTGGAACGGATAGGTGACGCGGCTGTTGCGGCCGAACAGGTCGATGACATTCAGATTGTCGAACCCGTACGGCAGGAAGCTGTCCGGGTGGGTCGACTTGATGTGATAGCCCTCGATAAAACTCTCGAGGAAGATCTTCCAGTTGACCTCGAAGTCCCGTTCGGCGGTTGCGAATAACCGCTGGTCGGGATTGATCAGCCGGTCGAGCCCTTCGAGTGGATCGCCCCCGACAGCAGGCTCGTCCTGAGTCACGAAGACGAGGCCAAAGCGCTCGGTCGCCGTGACCGGCACCAGGGGATGCATCTCTTTGTCGAAGCCGGGAAAGCCACCTTCGTGCGGGATGTGGCGCAGGCGCCCCTCGAGATTGTACGTCCAGCCGTGATAGCGGCAGACGAAGGCGCGAGCACACCCTGCTCCTTCGGCGACCTGCATGCCGCGATGCCGGCAGGCGTTGCGAAACCCACGCACCTTGCCATCGACGCCGCGCACGACGACCAGCGGCACACCCGCCGCTTCGCGGGCAATGTACGAGCCGACGTCCGGCAGCGCGGCCGAAGGGCAGAAAGGAATCGGGGAGCGGCGGAGCACCTGCTCCATCTCGACCTTCATGCGGTCGACCGAGCGATAGTTGGCGACAGGCTCCCGCCAGACGTCGTCGCCGAGATCGGTCGTGCCGTTGGCCATATGGTCGAGGACGCGCTGCGCTACGGATTGATCATCCATTCCCGGCTTCATGCTGGTGTTCCTTCTGATCCTGTTTGGCCGAGCATAGGTGAGGCCCTGAACAGGACAAAAGAAAGCCGCGGGTCGACACATGAACGAAATTCAACTGTCGACGGTCAACTCGGCGATCAGCCAGCGCTTGAAAGCCCGCAGCGCGGCATTGTTGCCCTCTTCCGGACGATGCAGCAGCCAATAGCCGCCGGTTGGATTGGTGAGGGCTACAGGACGGCAGAGCGTCCCTGCCGCCTCGCGGTCTGCGAACAACGGTGCCAGGCCAAGCGCCACGCCGGCGCCGCGTTCCGCGAGCTGGAGGGCCGCTTCAAAGCTATCAACCCAGACTGCTTGCTTCGCCTTGCCCGATCCCGCGCCAGCTCGACTGAGCCATTGCGGCCATGCATGCGGAAACGACACGACATGAATCATTGGGGCCCGCACCATGTCGGCGGGACGGCGCAATTTCAGCCGCCGCACCAGTTCCCTCGTCGCCACGGGAACGGCATGCAGGTCGAGAAGATGCTGAGCGACGAGCCCAGACCAGGTGCCATCGCCCGCTCGAACAGCCGCATCGAACGACTCATTTTCGAGATCGAACGGCCCGACAGAATTCTCGATGACCAGCTCGATATCGGGATGGCGTGCCATGAAGTCCGCGATGCGCGGCAGAAGCCAGGCCGAAGCGAACAGCGGCGAGACACTCAGCCGAAGCCGGCGGCTCGCCTCCATGCCGACGAGCGGCGAAGTTGCCCGGACAAGCTCACTAAAAGCCCGGCCGGTCGCTCTCGCCAGGGCACGCCCCGTCGGTGTTACCTCTACCGCGCGATGCGCCCGGACAAACAGTGCGCCGCCCATCGCCTTCTCGAGATTGCGAATGCGATGACTGATCGCCGATGGCGTGAGATGGAGAGCTTTAGCGGCCTCCTTGAAGCTGCCCAGCCGCACGGCTGCATCGAATGCCTGCAAGGACAGGAGCAAGGTCGGCTTCAACCGGCTTGCGGCGGGTAGAGGTTGGGCCGCTCGCAGCAAACGCGGCGCGACGGCGGTGCGGACGGCCATGACGCGGAGTGTGGCTCCCGTCCCGCTTGCTGTCACGCCACCACCGGGTAGCGAACGCCGTCCCGCCCAGCGCCCCTGATGGGCGCACCTAGCTTACCCGACAGTCCTGCCTCGCCTGATTGACCATAGCTGCGCCGTGGACATGATCTGGCCAAGCCACGGCCCTTTCCAAGAGACGACTGAGCGGATCGGCCTTGCCAACTGCCTGTCCAAGCCGAGGAAGGCACTCGCCGCTGCGTTGCAGCGCACTCACAGATTCGCCCCACCGTCCGGTGCGGCTTCGCCAAAGATCGGCTGTCCGTGATCGCGATCCTAGAATCAGCTCGACCTGTTGCATTCGTGCAACAGGCCCAAAAACATTGATACGAAAGGCTTTGCTGCTGCGAAGTTGCTGAGCATTATAGTTCACGTCTCGTGAGTGCAGTGCGGCAAGGGCTGCGCCTCAATTGAGCCAAAGTGTCGTGGTGTTTAGCACCGTCTCAACAACCAGTTATCGGGTCCCTGCGAGATCCAATCGTGCCGTTCATTAACAAGCCGGTCTCCCAGGTGTTTCACCATTTGCCACGTCGGCGAGTGCTGACGATTGGCGTCGCTTCGGCCGGCATGCTGCTGGCCACTGCGCCGACGATCGCTCAGACCATCGAGGCTCGTCAGTGGCAAGGCGCCACGGCAGTGACCCGACAGCCCGAGCATGTCGTCGCCAGCACGATCGCCGAGTGGCGCAGCCTGTGGAGCCGCGTCGGCAGTCCGGCACCGGATATGTTCGAGGCTGGCCGCATGAATGCCGTCGGTATCTTCCTTGGCCGCCGCGCCAGCGAAGGTTACGCCGTCAACGTACTCTCCACCGCGCGCCGTCGCGACCGCATCGTGGTCGTGTTCGAGGAGCGCATGCCGATGGAGCAGATGATGGCGCAGCGTACCGCGCCGCGCCCGGTTTCGAGCGCGCCCTCCCTGGCCCCCTCTTCAATGCCCTCTGGGGCCGCAGGCTTCGCCGCACCGGGCGCCGCCGCCAGCTTGCCCCCGCCGCCGGTACGCCCCGCGAGTCATCCGACATCGCCTTGGGCGATCATCCTGATCAACCGGGCCGACCTGCCCGTTTCCGTCGAGCAGCGCCTCTTCCGCTGACGCTCAGTGGGAGTGCCGCGGCACTCCCTTGGTCTCCGATATCCGCTGGTAGTTGACGGCAAAGTCGAGGCAGGCGCCGCTCGCAAGCTGACCCACGAACTTGCGTTGCAATTCCTGCCAGGGGGTCTGGCTTTCCTTCACGTTCGGTTTCCATGCCGCCTTGCGCTTGGCGAGTTCATCGTCGCTGATCAGGATGTTGGCGCGACGCTTGCCGATGTCGATGCGGACTTTGTCGCCCGTCTGCAGCAACGCCAGGCCACCACCGACCGCCGCCTCCGGCGAAGCATTCAGGATCGACGGGCTGGCCGAAGTGCCGCTTTGCCGGCCATCGCCGACGCACGGCAGCAGCAGCAGGCCGCCCTTCACCAGCCGGTCCGGCGGCAGCATGTTCACCACCTCGGCCGCACCTGGATAACCGACTGGCCCGGTGTTGCGGATGAACAGAATGCTGTTCTCGTCGATCGGAAGTTTCGGGTCGTTGATGCGATGGTGGTAGTCCTCCGGTCCCTCGAACACGATGGCCGTTCCCTCGAAGGCATCCTTGTCGCCCTTGCGCTCAAGGTACTTCTCGCGAAATTCGGCCGAGATCACCGAAGTCTTCATGATCGCCGAGTCGAAGAGGTTTCCACTGAGCACGGCAAAGCCCGCCTGCCCCAGCATTGGCTTGTCGTAAGTCTTGATGACCTCGCCATCGGCGGGGCCGATGCCCTTGAGGTTCTCCTTCATCGTCTTGCCGGTGACGGTGAGAGCGTCGCCATGGATCTTCTTCTTGGCCAGAAGCTCGGCCATCACCGTCGGCACGCCGCCAGCCCGATAGAAGGCCTCGCCAAGGTATTTGCCAGCCGGCATGCAGTTCACCAGGAGCGGAATGTCGTAGCCGATCTTGTCCCAGTCATCGTTCACCAGGTCGACGCCGGCATGGCGGGCAATCGCGTTGATGTGCGGCGGACAGTTAGTCGAGGCCCCCAGCGCGCTGGCTGCCACGATGGCATTCTCGAACGCCTTGCGCGTCAGAATCTTCGAGGGACGAAGATCCTCCCACACCATGTCGACGATGCGCTTGCCGGTCTCGTAGGCGATCTGGCCGCGCTGCTTGTAGGGCCCCGGAATGGCCGCGCAGCCGGTGAGCGACATGCCGAGCGCCTCGGCCATGCTGTTCATGGAAAGCGCGGTGCCCATCGTGTTGCAATGGCCGACACTGGGCGCGCTCGACGCCACCATCTCGATGAACTGCTCCATGTCGATGCGGCCGGCCGCCAACTCTTGTCGGGCGTACCAGACCATGGTGCCCGAGCCCGAGAGGCCGCCGGCAAAGTGGCCGTCGAGCATCGGCCCGCCGGACAGCACGATGGCCGGAATGTCGACCGTCGCCGCACCCATGATCATCGCGGGCGTGGTCTTGTCGCAGCCTGTCGTGAGCACCACGCCGTCGAAGAAGTAGCCGTAAAGGCTTTCGACCAGGCTGAGATAGGCCAGGTTGCGATCGAGCGCTGCGGTCGGCCGCTTGCCGGATTCCTGAATGGGATGGACGGGAAACTCGATCGGGATACCCCCTGCATCGCGAATGCCGTCGCGGATACGCCACGCAAGATCGAGATGGTGCCGGTTGCAAGGCGAGAGGTCGCTGCCGGTCTGGGCGATGCCGATGATCGGCTTGCCGCTGCGCAATTCCGCCAGGGTAAGGCCGAAATTCATGTACCGTTCGAGGTAGAGCGCGGTCATGGTCGGATCGCTCTTGGAGTCGAACCATTCGCGGCTGCGCAGGCGGCGCTTGCCGCCCTTCTCGCCAGACTTGTCCTGCTTGTCGGCCATCCGCTTCCTCCAGATTTGTTGGGGCGAGCCTGGGAGAAGGCGTCCTCGAAGTCCAGTACCTCGCCCCTTGAGGTTCGAGGGTGCCCGTGACAAATCTCGGGGCATGCCAAACTCTCCCGCGATCGTCAGCCTCGGTGAACCTTTGATCGAATTCAACCGGCCGAAGGAAGGCGACGGCCGCACCTGGCTGCAGGGCTTCGGTGGCGATTCGCAGAACGTGGTGATCGCGGCGGCACGCCAGGGCGTTAGCACTGGATATCTCACGAGTGTCGGGCAGGACTGGATGGGTGACGCCTTCCTCGACCTCTGGAAGGCGGAGGGTGTCGACGCGTCGAGAGTGGCCCGCCATCCGACGGCGCCGACCGGTGTCAGCTTCGTTACGCACAGCGCCGCTGGCCACAAGTTTGACTACCTGCGCAAGAACTCCGCGGCCTCGCTGATGACGCCGGAGACGCTCGCCACCAACTACATCGCCGGCGCGAAGTACTTCCATCTCTCGGCCATCGGCCAGGCCATCAGCGAGAGCGCCCGTCTCACCTGTGCTGCCGCGATTGCGGCGGCACGCAAGGCGGGCGTGAAGGTGTCCTATGACACAAATCTGCGGCTTCGCCTCTGGGAACTCGACCAGGCGCGCCAGGTGATCGACACCACGATCGCCCAATGCGATGTCGCCCTGCCGAGCCTCGACGATTCCCAGCAGCTCACCGGCCTCACCGCGCCCGACGCCATCGCCGACTACTATCTCGGGCTCGGGGCGCCGCTGGTCGCCTTGAAGATGGGCTCGGAAGGATCCCTGATTGCGACCAAGGACAGGCGCACGCAGGTGCCGCCCTTCAAGGTCGACGCAGTGGATGCCACGGGCGCCGGCGACACGTTCGATGGCGCCTTTCTCACCCGCCTTCTGGCTGGCGACGCGCCCGACGTGGCAGCGCGCTATGCCAACGTCGCGGCCGCCCTCTCGACCACGGGGTATGGCGCGGTGACGCCTATTCCGCGGGCGGACGCAGTCCTGGCTGCATTGAAGAGCGCCTGAACCCCGGCACCAGCGCCCGAAGCAGGCGCCCGAACACGGTTACCTGCTGGGTAATCCAGCCGCGCCCGTTGTCGGCATCGACGGTTGCATCGTCGACGCCTGTCGGGCGGTGCTTGCCGTCGTAGATTGCCGTCCCGAACAGGATGTCCCAGATCGGGAAGACCGGCGCGAAATTGTGGTCCTGAATGTGGCGCTCCTCCGGCGTGGAGAGCGCATGGTGCAGGCGGTGGAAGCGCGGGCCGACCAGAAGCCGTTCGCCCAGCCAGCCGAAGCTCATATCGACATTGGCGTGCGACCAGCTCTCCACGAGGCGGCCGATCATCAGGATCAGGACATACTCGCCAGGCTGCACGCCGACGAATTGCGAGAACAGAACCAGGGCTAGGTTGATCAGCAGATCGTCGACCACGTGATTGCGGTCGTCGGTCCAAACGGTCATGCGCCGTTGGCTGTGGTGCAGGCTGTGCAGTGACCACCACCACGCGAAGCCGTGCTGGGCGCGGTGCAGCCAATAGGCAGCAAAGTCGTAGAGGACGAAATAGACAAGGAACGACGCCAGCGCATTGTCGCCCAGCCAGGGCAGGATGCGTTCCAGCCGTGGCGGCGCATACCCCCAGGCGCGCACCAGCAGCTCGATATGCTGCACCAACGGATAGGTGACGATGAAGATGGCGAGCGGGACGATGCCGAGCTTGTTCAGCACCGTATAAACTTGGTCGACCCGGATCAGCCGGTCGTCCGGGCCGGATTTCTCCAGCGGCCAACGGCGTTCGAAGAAGCGCATGCCGAACGCGATGATCGCGATCTGCACCACGCCCAACATGAGAAACTCAACGGCGCTGTATCCCGGTTCGTACCAAGCCATAAGGCCGAAGTGAAAAAGGACCGGGCTGACGATGGTCTCGAACAGCCAGGCCTGGATGCCGACCCAGAGATCAGTGAGCTCGCGCATCGGCGCGGCTTCCTACTTTCGGTCGCTGGCCGTCGACGCCGCGCGTACCGGCCCATCCGCCTGCAACGCCGTTCCCTTCAGCATGAATACGCCATGGGGCGACTTGCCGACGGGAATGTTGGCGACGACCTTGAGCTGCTCGATATCGACCACCGCCACGCGGCGCAGGAAGCGTTGGGTGACCCAGAGTTCTTTGCCGTCGGGTGTGATGTCCATGCAATCCGGGCCGCCGGGAATCCGGACGCTGCCAACGACCCGCATGTCGCCGCTCGTATCGATCAGCGAGACCGTCCCTTCGACACGATTGCTGATGAAGTAGTGCTTGCCGTCGCCTTTGGGCCAGAAATTATGCGCCCCCTTGCCGGTTTGAACGCGGCCCTTCAGAGCACCATCCTTCGGATCGACGACGACAAAGCCGTCCTCGCCTGTCAGCGCGACCAGGAGACGCTTGTCGTCCGGCAGCATGACGACCCCGGCAGGCGTATTGCCGACCGGCATGTTCCACTTCAACGACTGGGTTTCTAGATCGAATGCCGCCAGCCGGCCGCTCTGCTGCAAGGTAACGAACACGGTCTTGGAGTCGGCATCGAATGCCAGATGGCTCGGCAGGCCATCGATGAAGATCCGGCCCGCGAGACGGAAGCCGTCGGCATGGAAGATGTCGACATGGTCGAGCCTGTAGGCCGCGGTCACGAGCCATTTGCCATCCGGGCTGAAGCCCAGGTGATAGGGATCGATGATGTCCTTGACGACGCGCTTGCGCTCGCCGGTCTTGATATCGAGACCCAGTAGCTCGTTGGTCGCAGTCGAGCCGATCAGCACTTCCTTGCCGTCCGGCGTCACGATCAGGTGGTGCGGCTCGCGGCCGACCGGAAGACGCGCAATCTCGGTGCGCGTACTGCGGCTCAAGATGCTGTAGGACGCTTCCTCGGAATTGAGGATCAGCACGGAATCCGCCTGCGCTGCGCCGCCTGCCATCACAAGCGAAAGCGCCAATGCCGCGAACGACAGTTTATTCATTGAAGATGCCCGCACCGCTAGATGCTGACTTGAAGCACCTTTCAGGGCTGCGCGCTAGGGGCGTTTAAGGGTTGAGGCCGCGACGGCCAGTCGCTCGATCCTCCCCCAGTCGCCGTCTGCGACTGCATCCTTAGGGGCAACCCAGGAGCCGCCCACGCAGGCGACGTTCGCAAGCGCGAGATAGGCCGGTGCCGTTTCCGGCCCGATGCCGCCGGTCGGACAGAAGCGCAGGCCGGCCAGCGGCGCCGACGCCGCCTTCAACCAGCCGATGCCACCTGCGGTGTCGGCCGGAAAGAACTTCAGGAGGTTGAACCCCTTGTCGGCCAGCGTCATCGCTTCGGAGATCGTCTGCACTCCCGGCAGGAAAGGCAGCCCGGCGGCACTGACAGCCATCGCGAGTTCGGCCGTGCAGCCGGGACTGACGCCAAAGCGGGCCCCCGCCTTTTGCACCTGCTCGACTTGCTTTTCATCGAGCACGGTGCCTGCGCCGACCACAGCCCCAGGCACTTCGCGTGCGATCAGTTCCAGCGCCTGCAAGGCTGCTTCAGTGCGCAGCGTGATCTCAAGGACAGGCAGTCCGCCTTTCACCAAGGCCCGCGCCAACGGAACGGCCGTTTCCAACCGATCGATAGTCAGGACCGGGATGACCGGCGCCCGAGCCGCGATGGTCGCGATATCCACGGTCAGACGCTCCAGCCACCGTCGATCACATTGACCGTTCCGGTCGTGAAGGTGGCTTCATCGCTGGCGAGATAGGTGGCAAGGGCCGCGATCTCCTCGGCCGAGCCGAAACGGCCGGTCGGCTGGCGTTGCAAGAAGAATTGCTTCGCATCCGCACCGCCGCCCAGAGCCGAGATGCGCTCGTCGAGCGAGGGAGTTTGGACCGTGCCCGGGCAGATCGCATTGCACCGCACGCCTTTGGCGACATAGTCCACGGCCACCGACTTGGTAAGCCCGACGACCGCGGCCTTGGTTGTGCCATAGATGCAGCGGAGCGCAGCCCCTTTCACCGAGGAGGCGGCAGACGACATGTTGATGATCGAGCCGCCGCCCTTGCCCACCATGCCCGGCAGGAACGCCTGGATCGTCCAGAACATGCTGCGGACGTTGAGGTCGAAGGCGAATTGCCACTGCTCGTCAGTTGCATCGAGCACCGTACCGTGGTGGACGAACCCGGCACAATTGAAGAGCACGTCAACAGCCCCCGTCTCGCCGGCCAGTTTGTCGATCGCGGCCTTGTCCAGGACATCGAGCTTGTGCGTGGTCACGCCGTCCACGCCTTCGAGCGCCTTGAGCTTTGCCGCGTCGACATCCGTCGCCCAGACCTTGGCCCCCTCTCGGGCAAAGGCGCGGGCGGTGGCGGCACCAATTCCTTGCCCAGCCGCCGTAACGACGCAGGTCTTCCCTTTCAAGCGCATGGACGTTTCTCCGCAGACGAGCTGGCCCTTATTTGATCAGGCCCTTTTCCTTGTAATATTTCTCGGCCCCCGCATGCAGGGGGATGCCGATGCCCTGCAACGCCGTGTCGAGCTTGATCGACTTGCCCTTGGCATGACCTGAGTCGAGCAGCTTGCGGGTGCTGGGTTCCCAGAGCGCAGCCGTGACGGCGTAAATCAGCGCATCGGCCTGTTTTGTTGACGTCGTCCAGATGGCATTGACGCTTACAGTCTTTACACCGGCAACATTCTTGTAGGCGCCATCCGGTATCTCGTCTGTCCCGAAGAAGCTGTATTTCTTGACCAGCGCTTCTGCCTCCGGCCCATCGATCGGCACCAGACCGATGCCCGTGGTTGCGGCCAGCTCCGAGATCGCGCCGTAGGGCCAGCCACTCACACTGAAGAAGGCATCCAGGGCGCCGTCCTTCAGTTTGTCCGCTGCCTGCTGGGTTTTCAGGTATTCGGCCTTCAGGTCCTTCTCCGTCAAGCCATAGGCGCCAAGGATCAACCGGGCGTCGACCAGCGTGCCCGAACCCGGCTCGTCGAGCGACAGACGCTTGCCTCTTAGATCCTTAACCGACTTGATGCCGGAGCTCTTGCTCGCCACCAGATGAAAGCTCTCGGGATAGAGGCTGGCGATGGCCCTCAGCGTGTCCGCCTTGGGACGCCCCTCGTAGATACCTGTGCCGGTGAAAGCCCAGTAACCGACGTCCGATTGGACGAAACCCGACTGCATGGTGCCGGCGACGATGCCGGTGGCGTTCGCCACGGAGCCGTTCGACGCCACAGCGGTGGCTACCAGCCCGGGCACGCCGCAGGAGCCGCCGTCAGCACAGGAGCGTGAGCCTGGCGGATTGGAGATCGCATTCGCGATCAGCCCGCCGATGGGGAAATAGGTACCGGCCGTGGCCCCCGTGCCAATGCGGAAGAAGGTGATGTCCTGTGCACGGACAGGTACGGCGCCGAGCGCAGCAGCCCCCAGGCCGCCCAGCAGCGCGGTCCTGCGATTGATCAGCATTGTCAGGCCTCCATGACGGGTTCGATTAAACCGTGTCCCGCGAAGACCTGCAACGACGACCGCTCAGTTCACACCGATCGCTCTGCTGAGAGTCGGACCAATCTCGTTATGGATCACCAGATCGGCGTCGTCGTCTTGGTCCGTAGGATCGCGATTGAGGATGGCGAAACGAGCACCATTGCGCTTGGCCATTCGAGGGAAGCCGGCCGCCGGGTAGACGACCAGCGAGCTGCCGAGCACGATCAGCAGGTCGCACGCGAGTGCCGCTTCCTGCGCCCGGATCATCGGGATCTCCGGCATTGCCTGACCGAACGAGATGGTCGCCGTCTTCACGATGCCTTCGCATTTCTCGCAAAGCGGCAGCACGCCTTTGCCCAAGAATGCCGTGCGGATTGGGGCAAGCTCATGGCGATGGCCGCAGTCGAGGCAGCTTGCATACGTGGCGTTGCCGTGCAGTTCGATCACCTTCGCGTCGGGAACCCCGGAGCGTTGATGCAGCCCGTCGACATTCTGGGTGATGATGGCGCTCATGCGCCCCTGCTCCACCAGTTTCGCCAGCGCGCGATGGCCGGCGTTGGGCTCGGCGTTGAGCATCGTCTCGTCGGTGGCGAATTTTCGCCGCCAGGATTCACGGCGCATCTCGTCCGACGCCATGAAGTCATCGAAGTAGATTGGCTTGTAGCGGGTCCAGATGCCGCCAGGAGAACGGAAATCCGGAATTCCCGACTCGGTCGAGATACCGGCTCCCGTGAAAGCCACGATCCGCTTGGCCGATCCGATTATCTCCCGCAGTTGGTCGACGTCGTCCATTGGGTCTCCTTGCGGCATCAGGGCGCCGGCATTGCGGGATTGTGGGCAGCGCAGCCAACATAAGTCCGTCCCTCGCTGCGCACCTCGACAGAATAGGCGAAGAGCGCGCCGGACATCGAATCGATGCAACGCCGCTCGTCGAGCATCACCGAGAACTCCGGTCCTTCCGTGGCAGCGTATGCGATCGAACCGCCTTGCCGAACGAGGCCGCCATGCGGTGCACGTTGCGGCGGAGCGCCGCCGAGGACGTTCAGGAGCAAGTCCCGGGCAGTGATTTCCAGCCGCCACGACGGCTCGTTGCCCAAGCCGATCCACTCGCGCTGATCGAAACGCTCGCGGCAGCCTGCCGTTTCCACAGCAGCCCGCCGGACCTCGAGCGCCCCGACGCCGGCCCCGGGGCCGCTCTCGCGCCCGCCATAGAACTCCACGAACATAGGACGGCTCTCCTGCCCCGCCGTCAGCTCGCGCAGCGTGCGGCTCAACTCCTGGCCCGGCGTGCGATCTTCGAGGGCCAGCGGTGCCCCATCGCAAGGCGAGAATTGCAGCTTGCCGCCGATATCCCTGACGAGCCCGCGCAGCCTGATCGCGCTGGCGGGCAGCGGTGCACGCGGGGCCTCGGGAGCTGCCCGCTGAGCCGGTGGCTGCTGGGCGGGTTGCGGGGACAAGGCCATGGTCGACTGCGGCGTCGACGCGCCCGGCCCTCGCCCGAAGGGCGTCGGTGCCGCACGGCCCGACAGGACCGGCAGTGCGTAGAAGAACAACGGCTTGTCGGCACGGTCCAACAGGCAGACGAACTGGGTTTCGAGGGGCGCGCGGTCGCGATAGGTCAACCGGCCGCGAAGGGTGAGCGCGGCGGCCACGGCCTGAGATCCCGCGTTGGCGCCGATCCTCTCCAGGGTCGGCGGCGGCGCCTCCTGGGCCGTGATCCGCTCGATCGAAGGATCGAGCTTGCGATACTGGCCTTCCCCGAACGCAACACACTGCTGCGCGAGGCGGGTCTGTGCCATCGCTGGAAGAGCGAGCACGATCGCGGAGCAGGTGAGAAGCGGAACAGCGTAGCGCATCAGGCGCCTAGGATAGCCAGCGCTTGCGCCTCTTGTAATGCTTGGTGTCGCGATAGGATTTCCGCGTGCCGCCTTCGTTCAGGCCCAGGTAAAATTCCTTGATGTCGGAATTGTCGCGCAGCTTGTCGGCCGGGCCCTCGAGCACGATCCGGCCGTTTTCCATGACATAGCCGTGGTCCGCCACGCCCAGCGCCATCGTGGCGTTCTGCTCGACCAACAGGACAGAGAGATTCTCCTGCCTCACAAGCCTGTCGACGATACCGAAGATCTCCTCCACCAGCATCGGCGCCAGGCCGAGCGATGGCTCATCCAGCAGCACGACCTTGGGCTTGCTCATCAGAGCCCGGCCGATCGCCAGCATCTGTTGCTCACCTCCGGAGAGGTAACCCGACTGCTGGTGCCGCCTCTCCCTCAGACGCGGGAAATAGGAGTAGACCAAGTCGATCCCCTGCTTCACCACGGCGCCTTCCCTCTGGACGTGCCCGCCGGCGATCAGGTTCTCTTCGGTCGTCAGGTGCTCGAACACACGCCGCCCTTCGAATACCTGGACCAGGCCGAGCCCTGTGACGTCGTGAGCCCGCATGCCATCGATGCGGTGCTCGCCAAGTTGGATCGTGCCTTTGGTGACCTCGCCACGCTCGCCGTGAAGCACGCCCGAAATCGCCTTCAGGGTCGTCGTCTTACCCGCGCCATTGGCCCCGAGCAGGGTCGTGATGGCGCCCTCTCGCACGTCGATCGACACCCCCTTCAGGACGAGGATGACGCGGTCATAGACGACTTCGATGTTGTTGATGGCCAGCATGGCGTGTCGGGCGGCGATTGCTCGCCGCCCGTCCGTCAGTTCGTTCAGGACTTCTTCGATTCAGCGTCCAGGTGCTTCTGGATCACGGAGCGATACCCCTGGAACCAATCCTTGGTCTTCGTCAGCTTGCCGCCCTTCACCGTCCAGATCTGGACCCAACCACCGCCTTCATGGTCGGCTGGCGTGATCTCCATCGGCGGGACGAGTCCGCCCAGAGTGAAGCCCTTGATCGACTCCATGCCATTCTTGACCTCCTCGGAGGTCGGCGCAGCGCCGTTCTTCGCCTTGATGGCATTCCGCACGGCCTCGACGTGCAACGCCGCAATCAGGACACCGCGGTTGTAGTAGACGGTCGAGTCCATTTCCTTCGGCGGGGTCTTGCCTTGCGCCTTGTACATGGCCTCGATGTCCTTCAGCACCGGGAAGTCCTTGCCGACGCCGGCGAACTGGATGGTGTTGTAGCCTTCAGCGACGCCCATCCCGCCTGCCGCGATGATGTCGGCTTCGGCGCTGCCCCACACAAAGGCCACCACCTTGCTGAGCGGGAATCCCTTGCCTTTCAGCTCCTTCATCGAGACCGACGGCGCACGGCCAAACAGATGGGTGATCACGAAGTCGGGCTTGAAGCGGCCCGTGATGTCGAGGATCTGGGCACCCATTTCGACGCCCGGTGCCGGGACCGCGAAGGTCCTCATCTCGAAGCCTTCCGCCTTGGCGAGATCTTCAAGGATCGGCAATGCCTCCTTGCCAGCAGGATTATCGTAGAACAGATAGGCGATCTTCTTGCCCTTGAGGTTGCCGCCCAGCCGCTCCTTGGCGAAGGCGACGGCCGCTCCCGCCTGCGACCAGTAGCTGGCGGCAATCGGGAAGGTATAGGGGAAGCGCTTGCCATCGGCCGCCGAGGCGGTCCCGAAGCCCGGCGAGGTACCGAGAATCTTGTCTTCCTCGAGCTTCTTGTTCAGCGCCGCAGTCTGGGGCGTGCCGTAGAGCCCTTCGAGGACCGCGCCCTCCTTCTTGAAACGCTCATGCGCTTCCATGGCGGGCGGCACCTTGTACTCGTTGTCGATCTCGAGAACCTTGATCTTGAAGCCCTCGACGCCGCCCTTGCTGTTCACCAGCCCGATATAGTCGTGATAACCCGGACACAGGTTGACGCCGACTGTCGCTGTCGGTCCGGTGCGGTCGCACTGGAGGCCGAACACGAGTTCCTTCTGCGCGAAAGCCTGCCCTCCGCCGAACACAAGGGTTGCGGTGGTCGCCGCGACCCCAAGCCAACTCCTTACGAACCTCGTCATGGGTTCCTCCCTTCGCTATTGCGCCCCTCTAGTACGAGAAGGGCCAGACCCGGAAATAACTCCGGATATTGCGCCAAAGCCTGTTAAGCCCCTCCGGCTCGACAATGAGAAAGAAGATGATCAGCCCGCCGAACACGCCCAGCCGAAGCCCGGAAATGACATTGGCCATCTCCGCCGTGGTGAAGAACAGCGAGCCCACATCCTCCATGAAGATGCGGATCACGATGGGAAGCAGGGTCACGAAGACGGCGCCGAAGATCGAGCCCAGCACCGATCCCAGCCCGCCGATGATGATCATGGCCAGGTAGTCGATCGAGACGATGAGCTGGAACTGCTCGTAGTTCGCGATGCCGAAATAGTAGGTGTAGAGCACGCCGCAGACACCGGCATAGAAAGACGAGATCGCAAAGGCGAGCAGCTTGTAACGGTAGATGTTGATGCCGATGATCTCGGCCGCGATGTCCTGGTCGCGCACGGCGACGAATGCCCGGCCGATGCGGCTGCGGGCCAGGTTCAACGTCGCAATGATCGCCAGTACGGCGAAGAACAGCAGGAAGAAGTAAAGGCTGCCCTGGGTGTTGAAGCTGAAGCCGAACAGGCTCGGCCGATCGACCTCAATGGATGCCTGGGCGCCGCCTGAGATCGCCGGCACGCGATTGATCGTCCATTCGATGATGAGCTGGCCCGCCAGGGTCGCGATGGCGAGATAGAGGCCCTTGATGCGCAGGCTGGGCATGCCGACGATCACGCCGATTGCTGCCGCCATGAGGCCGCCGGCTGGCAAAGTGATCCAGAACGGCAGGCCGAGCTTCACGGCCAGATTGGCCGCTGTATAAGCGCCAACCGACATGAAGGCCGCATGTCCAATCGAAATCTGGCCGGTGTAGCCCACCAAGATGTTGAGCCCGAGCGCGCCCACAATGGCGATGAAGATCAGGTTCAGGATCGACAGATAGTATTCGTGAACGGTGAGCGGAATGATCACGACAAAGAGCAGCGCCAGCGCCGCCACTGTCCATTTGGCAATGGGCAATGGATAGAGCGCTGCATCGGCGGCGTAGGTCGTCTTGAAGAACCCGGATTCGCGATGGAACATGGGTGCCTACACGCGCTCGATCTTGCGTTTGCCGAAGATGCCGTAGGGCCTGATCATCAGGACCAGGATCATCAGCACATAAGGCGCGAAGTCCTTGGTGCCGCCGCCCACATAGGGGTCGAGATAGCCTGCCGCCAGACTCTCGACGATGCCGATGATCAATCCGCCAACCAGCGCACCGCCAATCGAATCGAGCCCGCCCAGGATCACCACCGGGAACACCTTGAGGCCGACCAGCGCGAGATGGACGTCGACGCCCAGCATGCTGCCCCACACGACGCCCCCCAAGGCCGAGACGACGCCTGCCATTGCCCAGGCAAGGGCGAAATAGCGTTCGACATTGATGCCCATCGCCTGCGCCACCTGCTGATTGTCGGCGACGGCGCGCATGGCAACACCCATGCGGCTCTTCTTGAAGAACCAACTGAAGGCCAAAAAGAACAGGATCGCGACCACCGCCCCCAGGACCTGGACCGGCGGCAGGCTGGCCGGGCCGAGGACGATGGGCTCGTCACCGATGGGCAACGACACCGCCCTGGTCTCGCTTCCAAAGATCACGGGCCCCAGGCCGCGCAACATGGCGGCCAGGCCGATGGTAGCCATGATCACCGCCACGACGGGACGGCCAAGCAACGGTCGCAGCACGACACGTTCCAAGCCGAAGCCGAAACCGATCATGACGGCCACGACGATGACGATAGCAGCGATGAGCGGTGCGCCCTCGAAACCCAGAACGACCGCCACGATCAAGCCAGCCAACATCACGAACTCGCCCTGGGCGAAGTTGATGGCGTCGGTCGCCTTGTAGACAAGGACAAATCCCAACGCGATCAGCGAATACATCAGTCCGATGGAAGCGCCATTCAGGATCAGGGCGAAGGCAAATTCGAGATCCTCGGACATCCCCCGCTCCCTCAGGCTGCTCGTTGAATAGGTCGGGCTGCCCCCGCATCGTGGAGAGCGATGGTCGATACCAGGGTCGACCGGCGGCCATCCTCGAACGTGATCTCCATGGTCACATCGACTTCGTGTTTGCCGCCGTAGAAGGCGTCGATGACATTGGCGTACTTCTCCGCAACGAATCGCCGCCTGACTTTGCGTGTTCGCGTCATCTCCGCATCGTCGGCGTCGAGTTCCTTGTTGAGCAGCATGTAGCGCTTCACCTGCTGCATGTCGGGCAAGGTTGCGTTGGCTTTGGCGATCTCCTCGCCGATAAGGGCCGCAATCTCCGGTTTGCGGCTGAGATCCATGTAGCTCGTGTAGGCAAGACCGCGCTTCTCGGCCCAGGTCCCCACCGTTTGCATGTCGATGGCGATCATCGCGGCCACGCACGGCCGCTGGTCGCCGAACGCCACGGCCTCGCGAATGAACGGGCTGAACTTCAGCTTGTTCTCGATGAACTGCGGCGCAAAGGCCGAGCCATCGTTCAGTTTTCCGACATCCTTGGCGCGGTCGATGATGACCAGGTGTCCCTGCTTGTCGAAGAAGCCTGCGTCGCCCGTCTTGAGCCAGCCATCGGGCGTCACCGTTTCGCGCGTGATATCGTCCTGTTTGAAGTAGCCGCCGAAGACATTCGGCCCCTTCAGCATGACCTCGCCGCGGTCGTCGATCTTCACTTCGATCCGCGGGATCGGCCGCCCGACTGTGTTGGGATTGGCTTCGGCATCCGCTTGGCAGGAGATCATCGCCGACGCCTCGGTCGCGCCGTAGACCTGCTTCAGGTTAATGCCGAACGAGCGGAAGAAACGATAGGTGTCGGGGCCGAGCGGCGCGCCACCCGTGTAGCACCAGCGCGCATTGCGAAGTCCTAACTGGTCGCGCACCGGCCCGTAGACCATGACCTCGCCGACCGCCAGCCCCAGCCGGTCCGCGATAGACAGCGGCTTGCCATCGGAGCGCTTCAGTTCGCAGCGCTCGGCCAGGCCACGGAACAGTTCGAAGACCCGCCGTTTAAGCGGCGTGGCATCGCCCGCCTTGACCTGCATCAGGGTGAGCATGTTCTCCCAGATGCGTGGCGGCGCAAGCATCGTGTCGGGGCCCAGCTCGCGCAGGTCGCGCTGAACCGTCTCGGGATTCTCCGGGCAGTTGGCGATCAATCGTGCCATCAGGGCCATGCCGAGCGTGAAGGCCGCGTCGCCAACCCAGGCCATCGGCAGATAGGACAACCAGTTGTCGCCCTGCTTGACGTCGTTTACCTCGACGAAGGATTCCGCCGTGGCGATCATGTTGCGATGACTGAGCATCACCCCTTTGGGATTGCCCGTCGTGCCCGATGTGTAGGCGATCATCGCCATGTCATCGGCGGTGCCTTTGGCGAGCTCGCTTTCGTAGAATCCGGGGCTCGCCTGGGCGAAGGCCCTGCCCTCCTTTAATACGCTTTCGAACGAGCGCAGGATCGGATCGTCGTAGAAGGACAGCCCACGCGGATCGTCGAACACGATCCAGCTCAGTCGAGGCAACCTGTCCTTGAGCGACAGTGCCTTGTCGACCTGCTCCTGGTCCTCGGCGACGATCACCGACGTCTCGGCATGGTTCAGCACATAGACCAGCTCCGAGGCGATTGAATCCTGATAGACCGGCACCGAGACACCGCCCAACGCCTGCGCCGCGAGCTGCGCGAAGTAGAGCTGCGGGCGATTGTCGCCGACGACCGAGAGCTTGTCGCCGCGCCGGAAACCCATCGCCATCAATCCAAGGGCAAAAGCCCGGACATTGTCGTGATAGGCTGACCAGCTATAGGTCTGCCAGACGCCGCGTGTCTTCTCGCGAATGCCTGGTCCTTTGGGATCTTCCGCTGCATTGCGTTGCAGCAGCTTGGGCAATGTCGCGGTCTCGGCAGCGTCGACTATGCTCATGATCGCCCTCCAGCCTTGCCGGTACCGAGGTAAGCTTCGATCACCTTGGGATCGCGCTGCACTTCCTCCGGTGTGCCGGCAGCGATGCGCCGGCCGCGATCGAGCACGACGACGCGATCGGAAATGTCCATGACGACGCCCATATCGTGCTCGATCAGGACGACGGTAACGCCGCGTTCCTGATTCACGTCGAGGACATAGCGCGCCATGTCCTCCTTCTCGTCCTGGTTCATGCCGCCCATAGGCTCGTCGAGCAGCAGAACCTTAGGTTCGAGAGCCAATGCCCGGCCGAGCTCGACCCGCTTGCGCAGCCCGTAGGCCAGGGCCGCAGTGGGCTGCTTGCGCAGGTCCTGGAGCTTCAGGAACTCGATGATCTCCTCGATCGCCTCGCGGTGGGCGATGTCTTCCTTCTGTGCCATTCCCCAGTAGATGACGCTCGACAACACGCCGGCCTTCATGCGCACGTGCCGGCCGAGCATCAGATTGTCGAGGACGGTAAGGCCGCTGAAGAGAGCGATGTTCTGGAAAGTGCGCGCGATGCCCAACGCTGCAATATCGCTCGGCTTCTTCTGCGTGATGTCCTGGCCTTCCAGCATGACTCGGCCAGTGTCGGGCTTGTAGAATCCCGAGATCATGTTCAGGAGAGAGGTCTTGCCGGCGCCGTTCGGGCCGATAATGGAGAGGATGCCGCCGCGCGGCACTTCGAGGGAAACGTCCTGCACAGCAGCGACGCCGCCGAACCGCTTCGACACGCTTTCGACCGCGAGCTGGTTGTCGCCCTCACGCGCAGGTATGCGCTGGGCGGACGCCCCCACCATGAACCCTCCCTAAACTCAGCCCTCTTGTTCGCTTATAGTTATAGGCATCATGCATATTCCGTAGAGCGGACGCAACCTGTCGGGAGTTCGGCCATGCCACGTCATATCGTCTGTCTGACCTTCGACCACGACCACGTGTCCGGTCTGATTGCACGTGGCATGACCTCCCCAACGGCAATTTCACGCGGCGAGTACGATATCGTCGTCATCCCGCGCCTGGTCGCCCTGCTAGAGCGCTACGGCATCAAGGCGACCTTCTTCACGCCCGGCCATACGATCGACAGTACGCCCGCAGCGGTTACCCCCTACGTCGAGGCCGGGCACGAGCTTGCCCATCACGGCTGGACGCACCGCCTACCGGTCACTCTTTCTCGCGAGGAGGAGGAAGAGGAAATCGTCCGCGGTAATGAGTCGATCAAGCGCATCAGCGGGCAGACGGCGCGCGGCTATCGCTCCCCGGCCTGGGATCTCTCCCCTCATTCCATCGATCTGCTGCTGAAGCACGGCATCCGGTACGACAGCTCGCTCATGGGCAACGACTACGATTGCTACTATGCGCGCCAGGGCGACGTTGCCGAGCTGATGAAGCCGCTGGTGCGCGGCCGCGAAACCGCACTGATCGAGATGCCGATCAGCTGGTCGCTCGACGACTATCCCGCCTTCGAATACATGCGCCTGCCCAATGGCTCGGTTCAGCAGGGGCTGATGAATGCGACCGCCGTGCTCGAGAACTTCGTCGACGATTTCACCTACATGACGCGGGTCTGCGATTACGGAATCCTGACCTACACCTTCCATCCGCATGTCATCGGTCGCGGCCATCGCATGATGATGCTGGAACGGCTCATCCAGCGCCTGATCGAAGGTGGCGCGGTATTCATGACCATGGAAGACGCCATGCAGGACTGGCTGGCGCGACGCCAGGGTGTCGCCCAGGCTGCGGAGTAACAGCTCTAGGTGAGCGATCCGCGCGCCACTCGGATGGACCGGCAGATCGTCACCATCTTGCCGATGGCATGATCGACGAAAGCCTGCACGCTCTTCTCGATTTCCGTAGCGAGGCGCGGTCGCTCAGCCGTGATCACTCGGGCGAGGATCGAGGCTCTCTGCCGTGCCACTGCCTGGTTTGCCGCGATGGACCGGTCGAGCGAGCCATCGGCCTGAGCGGGCGCCAATATGCCTTCGACCCGTTCCAGGAACGACGGTGCGTGAGCCAGATGCCTGTACATGCTGGCGAGGATCAGCGGCTGTGGACGATCTCCAAACCTGTTCAGGCGCAAAACGCGCGCCCAGGTCTCGGGGGCGACGTCGTCCTGGCTCGCGAGCTTGGGCAAGGTGACATCGGGCGCCGCCAGCCGCGGGCCCTGCTCCGGCATACCAGTGGCAGCCGTTTCACCGCGCAGCCAGACCGCGAGCGCCCCCAACGCGAAGAGGTTGATGGTATTGGAGTGGTCGTAGCTCGCCAGTACGGCATCGACGCTGGCAGGTTCATTGCCGGCAAGCGAGTCCAGTTGCGGCACCGACATCCCTTCCCGGAAGCGAACCGCCGCCGTGTCGGCCATGCCCTGAAGATAGAGCGGCTTCACCGCCGCCCACGCCCAGGGCAGCGCTCCGTCCATGGTCGCGAGGTGACGCCAGACGAGATTGACGACCCTGACGCCTACGGTGCTGCGGATATCGGCAAAGAGGTCGGCGACTTCGCCTGTCGCCGTCGCTTCGGCAACGGCCGGAAACGGATCGTTCACTCAGCAGCCTGCTTGGAGTCTTGGCCCAGCACCGTGAAGAAGGAGGCGGTCTTCGGCTGCTTCGGCAATTCGACGAGGCCTTCCTTCAGGCGGGCAAAACGGGCTTCCTTGCCACGTACGATGCGGCCCTCGTTGAGGCTCGGCATCGGATTGCGCGCGATCGGCACCGCGTCGGCCGCCGTGTAGACGCAGATGTAGAGGCCACGCGACTTGTCCGCCCCATTGGCTGCCGAGCCGTGCAACAGGCGCGTGTGCATCAGGCAGACGGCACCGGCCTTGCCGAGGCATGGCAGCGATTGCGCCAATGCTTCCTTCTCCTCATCGGCGGCGACGGCGCCGGTGAACCGCTCGCCCTCGAACAACGAAAGCACCGGCCCCTTGTGCGATCCCGGCACGACGGTCAGGCAGCCATTGCTCTCGTCGATATCGTCGAGGAACAGCAACGCCGTCACGATGTCGTCGTTGGTGTGTGGCGTATAGGCGAAGTCCTGGTGGTAGTTCACCTCGGTCTTGGCGCCGGAGAGTTTGAGGTTGATCTTGCAGTGGTGGAACTTGACGTCCGGCCCGATCAGGTCGGCGACCATGTCGACCATGCGCGCGTCAAGCATGACCTCGCGATAGGCGTCGGAAATGTCCGAAGGATTGTTGATGCGCCGCAGCGCCGGCTTATCCGCACTGTGCTCGGCGCCCATATCGAAGCGCGGCCGACCATCTATCGTCGGCGGGCCAAACGGCGCGGTGTGCGCCCGGCTCTGCTCCACCCAGCCCGCGATTTCGCCCTTGAGGGCGGCGAGCTGAGCCGGCGTCACAGCCTCCTCGACCATGAGGTAGCCGTCACGCCAGAACGCATCTCTTTGTTCCTGTGTCAGCACCGTCATGGTCGTCTCCTTTTAGACAACGCCGCGTTTGCGGAAATCGGCGATGGCCGCGGCGTCGTATCCGAACTCCTGCAGAATGGCGTCGGTATGCTCGCCCTGCTCCGGCGTCGCCGTCTTCATCTCGAACGGTGTGCGGCTCATGTTGATCGCCTGGCCGATCAACTCGATGTCACCGAGCTTCGGTGACTTCACGGGATGCGCCATCTTGAGGTGCTTGACCTGCGGATCGGCAAACATCTCATCCATCTTGTAGATCGGACCAGCCGGCACGCCCGCCTTGTTCAGCTTCTCGACCAGCTCGGCGCTGCCATAAGCCGCGACGCGCTTGTCGATCTCTGCGTTGAGGGCATCGCGATTCTTGGCCCGCCCCTTGTCGGTGCTGAACCGTTCGTCGGTCATCAGTTCAGGCGCCGCGATGCTTTCGCAGAAGCGCTTGTAAATATGGCCACCGGAGGCCGCGATGTTGATGTAGCCGTCCTTGGTCTTGAAGACGCCGGTCGGAATCGAGGTCGGGTGGTTGTTGCCGGCCTGGCCCGGCACGTCCTTGGCGATCGTCCAACGCGCGGCCTGGAAGTCGCACATCGAGATCATGGCCTGCAGCAGCGACGTCGAGATCCACTGGCCCTGACCCGAGGTCTCGCGTTCCAGCAGAGCGATCAGAATGCCGATGGCGCAGTGCAGACCCGCGCCCACATCGGCGACAGCAATGCCGGCTCGGACTGGCCCCTGCTCCGGCATGCCGGTGACCCACATCAGGCCGCCCATGCCCTGGGCGATCTGATCGAAGCCGGCGCGTTCTGCATAGGGGCCGTCCTGGCCGAAGCCCGAGATCGACCCCAGGATGATCCGCGGGTTCACCTTCTTCAGGCTCTCATGGTCGATGCCCAGGCGGAACTTCACGTCGGCACGGTAGTTCTCGACCACCACGTCAGCCTTCTCGACCATCTTCATGAAGATGGCCCGGCCGTCCGGGTCTTTGAGGTTGAGAGTCACCGACCGCTTGTTGCGGTGCAGGTTCTGGAAGTCGGGTCCGTGGCGCGGCCCACCCATGTCCATCTCGCCAGCCGACGGCGGCATCTCGACCTTGATGCAGTTGGCGCCCCAGTCGGCGAGGTAACGCACGGCGGTCGGACCGGCGCGCACGCGCGTCAGGTCGAGGACAGTGAAGCGGGAAAGCGGTCCTGCGGTCATGCTCTCACTCTACGTTAGCAACTATTCAACCCGTACCATGGCGGCGGGATCGATCTCCAGCCAGACCCGGCTGCCGACCTCGAACACCTGGTTCGGAGCGGTCGAAACGCGGATTTGCTTGGCCCCCGCCAGCGGCCGCACCTGATAATCCCAATATTCGCCGAGATAGGAACGGCTGGCGATTTCCGCCTCGACCGCCAGAGCCTGCCCGGAAGGCTGGCTGGTGGCCAGCCCGATGGCCTGCGGCCGCAGGGAATAGAGCAACGCGCCGCTGCCGTTCACCCCTTCCAGGCTGCCGGCCTTGGCCGTGAAGCCGTCGAAACGAACGTCGCTCCCTTGGTGGCTGCCCTCGAGGAAGTTCGTGCGGCCGATGAAGCCTGCGACGAACCGGCTTTTCGGCCGGCCATAAAGCACATGAGGCGCGTCGATCTGTTCGATATTGCCCTTGTTCATGACGACAATCCGGTCCGAGGTCACCATGGCCTCGGACTGGTCGTGCGTCACGTAGACGGTCGTGATCTTGAACTCATCGTGCAGGCGGCGGATTTCGAAGCGCATCTCCTCGCGCAGGTTGGCGTCGAGATTGGAGAGCGGTTCGTCGAGCAACAACACTTCCGGCTCCACGACAATCGCGCGGGCCAGCGCCACGCGCTGTTGCTGGCCACCCGACAGCTCGGCCGGATAGCGGCCCTTGAGATTGCGCATCTGGACCACGTCCAGGATCTTGTCGACGCGGCGGTCGATTTCCGACCGCGACAGTTTGCGGACCTGCAGGCCGAAGCCGACATTCTCGCCGACGGTCATGTTCGGCCAGATCGCATAGCTCTGGAAGATCATCGACATGCGGCGATGTTCCGGCGGCACCACGCCTGATGGCGAAGAGATCTGCTTGCCGTCCATCTCGATCGTGCCGGCCGACGGCGGCATGAAGCCGGCGATCATGCGCAGCGTCGTTGTTTTGCCACAGCCCGACGGCCCCAGCAGCGAGACGAACTCCCCCTTCGCCAGTTCAAGGGAAAAGTCGGCGACAGCGTCGAAGCTGCCGTAGCGTTTGGCGACGTTCTTCAGGACCAGCTTGCTCATGTCGCGTTACGCCTCAGCATGAAATCACGGCCGAGCGCCTTCTGCCCGACCCACAACAACGGCAGGGTAAGCACCTGCAGGATCAACGCCAATGCGGCGAGACGCTCGAAATTGCCCTCCTCGCTCATGTCGAAGATCATGACGGAGGCCACCTTGGTATTGGGCCCATAGAGGAAGATCGCCGCCGACAGTTCGCGCGTCGCCGGAATAAAGATCAGCAGCCAGGCCCCCAGCAGATTGCGCTTCAGGAGCGGCGCCACGACCCGGCGCAGCGCCGTCAGTCGGCTGCCCCCGAGCACGCGGACGGCCTCCTCCATCTCGGGATTGAGGCTGCGGATCGCCGCACTGGCGTTGACGTACCCCACCGGCAGGAAGCGCGTGGTGAAAGCCAGGATCAGGATCAGCGCGGTACCGTAGAGCGCCAGCGGTGGCGGGGCGTAGGCGGCATAGAAGCCGATCGCCAGCACGACGCCCGGGATCACGAACGGTGCCACGCACAGGAACCCAAGGATCCCACCGAACGGAACCAGCTTTCGGGCCACGATATAGGCCACGCCCAGGGTGAGGAACACCGCCACCGTGGCGCTGGCCCCGGCGTAGAGGAAGCTGTTCAGCACCGATTGCGCGGCCGTCGCGTGCTCGAACAGCACGAAGCGGAAGTTCTGCAGCGAAATGTTGTCCAGCGAGAAGCCGCGGCCCCAGGCTTTGGCGAAGGCCGACTGGATCAGGAAGATGTAGGGCAGGAACACGGCAAGGGCCGCGACGAACATCGCGTAGCCGAACACGACCCAGCGCCAGCGGCCGAGCAGGATCGGGCGTCGTTCGCCGCCCTTCCCTGTCAACGCCACGAAGCCTTTGCGACGCGTGATCAAGCGCTGCACCAGTACCAGCAGAACCGTGACGCCCAGCAGCGGCATGGCATAGGCCGCCGCCACTTCGACCCGGACCGGATTGCCGAAGAACTGGAAGAGCTGTGTCGTCACGACATTGAAGCGCGCTGGAATCGCGATCATGGCTGGCGAGCCGAACAGCGCGATCGCCTCCAGGAAGCAGATGATCAGACCGCCCAGGATCGCCGGCAACGCCAGCGGCAAGGTCACCCGCCACATCGTCCGCCACGGTCCGGCGCCCAGGATGTTGGCGGCGTCCTCCATCTCCGACGAGACGAGCTCCAGCGCTGCCGTCGTGAAGATGAAGATATAGGGGAAGGAATAGAGCGCGATGACGACGGCGAGGCCGGTGAAGCTGTAGATGTTGAACGGGCCGGCCTCGGCACCCGTTGCCAGCATGTAGAAGCGGTTCAGCCAGCCGGCATTGGGGCCTGCCAGCAGGATCCAGGCAACCGCGCCGGTGTAGGGCGGCGTGATGAAGGTCGCCAGCACCAGCATGCGCGTCAGCCCGCGCCCTGGCATGTCGGTGCGCGCGACAGCCCAGGCCAATGGCACGGCGAATACGCCTGCCAGAAGAGCCGACACGGCACCGAGCTTCAGTGAATTCAGCAGGGCTTCGATATAGCGCGCGCGCCCATAGGCCGTGGCGTAGTTAGCAAGGGTGAACTCGCCCGTTCGCTCAGCCTGGAAGCTGGTGATCACCAGATAGATGAACGGGCTCACCACCAGGAACAGCAGGACCGCGATGATCGCGATCCACAGCAACCATGTCGAATCGAAGTAACCGGCGCGCCCTTCGCGCGCCGGTGCGGCATCGAGGGTAGAAGCAGTCGCTGTCACGTCGGTTGCCGCCCTCTACCTCAATTGCCGAACGTATCGCGCCACTGCTCGATCACCTCGGGGATGCCTTTGTCGACCTCGGCAACCGTCGGACGGATCAGCTTGATCTCGCTGATCGGCTTGGCGCCCGGGGGGGACGCCACTTCGGGGCGCAACGGGATGCCGAAATGCTTGGCGTTGATCTTCGAAGCCTCGATTGAATAGAGGTACTCCATGAAGAGCTTCGCTGCGTTGGGATGCTTCGTGCCCTTCATGATCGCCGAGGGCGAAATGATCAGAACGGCGCCGTCGCTGGGATAGGACACGGCCAGCGGATTGCCGCGCGCTGCGCTGAACAACGTCGAGCCGTCGGCCCCCGCCGCCACCTGCCGCTCACCGGCGTTCAGCGCCGTGACCGTATCGTTGATCGAACGGCCGATCTGCGGCTTGTTCTTCTCCAGCTTCTCGAAATACTGCCAGCCATAGAGTTTCTTCATCGACAGCACCCAAGTCCCGACATAGCCCGAGAAGCCTGGATGGCCGGTCGAGACCTTGCCCTTCCATTTGATGTCGAGCAGGTCTTCCCACTTCTTGGGAGCATCCTCGGCCTTCACCTTGGAGGTGTTGTAGGTCAGCACGACCAGGCCCGCCGCGGTCGGGTGATAGTAGCCGTCGGGGTCGAAATTCTGGAAGGTCGGCGAAATCTTCGGCGTCGTCTCGGGAATATACTTGTCGAAGCGGCCCTCCGCTTTCAGGCGGGCGTAGTGACCGAGATCGGTCGACGAGAACACATCGCAGATCGTCTGGTTGTTCTTGATGTCCTGCAGCAGGCGTTGATAGGCGACCTGCGCCGTCGTGCGCACAACATTGACCTTCACGCCGTACATTTCGGTGAAGCCGCGCCCCAGATCCTCCGCCCCTTCGGATGTATAGTGAGCGACGTACCAAGTCAGCTCGCCCTCTTTCTTGGCAGCCTCGGCAAGAGCCTTGATATCCGCCCGCGCCGCTACAGGTACGAGAAACAGTGCAAAAGCAAGCGCGAGGCGCCCCAACCCCTTCATCATTTCCTCCCGGATCGTTACTTCATTCGTATTGAAGTGGGATACGATCACACGTAGCGCCACGCGACAAGCATTTGGGGTAAAGAGAACGCGCATGACGGAAAGCACGCGGTCGCGGGATTGGGCCGCCTACTATCAACAGCTTCGCGATCGTCCACCGCGGCGCACGCTGCAGGCAGCCCTCGATGCGTTCGGTTCCCCACCACCTGACGCGCTCGTCATCGACCTTGGCTGCGGCGATGGCCGCGACGCAATCGAGATGCTGCGCCGTGGCTGGCACGTGATTGCCGTCGATTCCGAACCCGAAGCGCTGCGCCAGTTGCAGGCTCGACCGCTGCCGGACGGCTGCGACGTGACTCCGATCAATGCCCGCCTGGAGGACGTTCCCATTCCACTCGGAGTTCACTTGGTTAATTCGAGCTTCGCTATGCCCCTTTGCGAGCCCGAGGGTTTCTTCCGCACCTGGGCGCGCATTCGTGAGGCCCTGCCTTCGGGGGGACGATTCTCGGGTCAATGGTACGGTCCCCGCGACAGCTGGGTCGGCCGACCGGGCATCACGTTCCTCGGCCGCGACGAGGCTCTCGCCCATCTCGACGGGCTTCAACTCGAGATGTTCGAGGAAGAAGAATCCGATGGCGTCACGCCGCGTGGCAATGCCAAGCACTGGCACATCTTCCATATCGTTGCGCGGAAGCCCTAGGGGCGGCCGACGTAGACAAGCAGCCGGCTGTTGGCCGACACTCCCGCACCGCATTCAACGGAGGGAAACATGGCCTCCCCGCAATCTTCCGGCGCGTCGCGCGATGTCCCGGTCACAGCCGAAATCGCCAAGCGAGCCGCCTCTCTCGCCTGGCGCGACCTGCCCGACGATCTCGTGGAGCGCACCAAGCAGTGCCTGCTCGACTGGTTCGCCGTCACCGTTGCCGGTGCCCAGGAGGACCTGACGGACATTCTGATCCGTGAGACGCTCGAAGATGGCGCCAAGGGACCGGCGACCCTCGTCGGCCGTTCGGAGACGGTGTTGCCGTCGGCCGCCGCCCTCATCAATGGCTCCGCCAGCCACGCGCTCGACTATGACGATGTGAACTTCTCCATGGGCGGCCATCCGACCGTTACGGTCGTTCCTGCCCTGCTGGCGCTCGGCGAGCAGATGAAAGCCTCGGGTCGCCTGTTCATCGAGAGCTTTGTTGCGGGCTACGAAACCTCCGGCCGGGTGGGCCGGCTGGTCGCTCCTAGCCATTATCAGAAAGGCTTTCACGTCACCGGCACCGTCGGTTCCTTCTCGGCCGCGGCGGCGGCCGGGCGCATGCTGGGCCTCACCGACGCCCAGCTTGCGGTCGCCTTCGGAATTGCCGCGACCCAGGCGGCCGGCCTCAAGTCCAACTTCGGCACCATGTGCAAGCCGCTGCACGCCGGCACGGCCTCGGAGCACGGGCTCCGCGCCGCACGCCTCGCCGCCAAGGGCTTCACCGCGCGCAGCGATTCTCTGGAATGTGATCAGGGCTTCGCCTCGTCGCAGAGCGACCATCTCGAAACCAAAGCCGCGCTGGGCGAGCCGCCGCAAGGCTGGCATCTGCGCAACAACCTCTTCAAGTATCACGCCGCCTGCTACCTGACGCACGCCCCCATCGAATGCGCCAAGGAGATCCGGCTGAAGAGCAACTTCCCGCCAGAGCGTGTGCAGAAGATCCTGCTCAGGATCGACTCGGGCGCCGACCGGGTGTGCAACATCCCGCATCCGACGACGGGCCTCGAAGCCAAGTTCTCGCTGCGCCAGACCGTGGCGATGGCGCTGACCGGCGTCGATACCGCGAACCTCGATTCCTACAACGAGGCGGTGACGCAGGATCCACGGATCAAGACCCTGCGCGACAAGATGGCGATCGATTTCAAGCCGGGCTGGACGCATTCGTTTGCCGAGATGGCCATCCAGCTCGATGACGGCACGACGATCGAAGTGGCGCACGATTCCGGTATCCCCTGGGCCGACCTCGCCAAGCAGCGCCAGGCACTCGAAACCAAGTTCGACAGTCTGGTCACACCGCTGCTCGGCGCTGCCGGTGCGCGGCGCCTGCACGACGCCATCGAGCGTGTCGACAGCCTCACCGACATCGGCGACCTGGTTCGCGCCTCGGCGAAAAGTTAACGGAGATCAACACGAGAATGACTGAAGATTTCAGGGCCCGCGCCCGGCTGGTGCCCAAGGGCAACCGCTATGAGGATTTCGAGATTGGACGGGTGTTCAGCCACCATTGGGGGCGCACGATCACCGGGTCCGAGAGTACCCTCTTCTCGACGCTGACGCTTCACTTCAACCCGCACTACTACAATGCGGCCTATGCCAAGGCGCATGGCCATCCCGGCATCGTCGCCAATCCGCTGCTGGTTTTCACGACGGTGTTTGGCCTTACGGTCGAAGACCTGAGTGAAGGTGGCGGGCCGTTCCTCGGCGTCAACGAGCTCACCTATCACCAGCCCGTCTATCCGGACGATTCGCTTCGGGCCGAGTCGACCGTGCTCGACCGGCGCGTCTCGGACTCCCACAAAGGGTTCGGAATCGTCACCTGGCACACCAAGGGCTTCAACCAGCGCGAAGAACTCGTGATCGACTTCAAGCGCACCAATCTCGTCCGCCTCAGGAATCCGTAAAGATGCCTTTTCTTACTGAAGAACGCCGCATGATCCAGGAGCAGGCGCGCGAATTCACGCTGAACGAAGTCCTGCCCGTCGCCAACAAGCTCGACCCTGAAAAGGGCGAGATCCCGATGGATCTGCGCGAGAAGATGGCTGCGCTGGGCTACTTCGGCATCCTGATCCCCGAGCAGTATGGCGGCCTCGGGCTGGGCTGCTCGGAATACTGCCTCGTCACCGAGGAACTGTCGCGCGGCTGGATGAGCGTCGCTTCGATCATCGCACGCGGCAACCTGCTGATCGGCTCGCAGGAGATGAGCGAAGAGCAGCGCAGCCGCTACCTCCCTCGCATGGCCAAGGGCGAATTTCTCGGCGCCTTTTCGATGTCCGAGCCAAACGCGGGTTCCGACATTTCCAACATCTCCTGCCGCGCCAAAAAGGACGGCGACAGCTATCTGATCAGCGGCAACAAGTACTGGTGCACGTTCGCCGATGGTGCGGACTTCATGATTATCATCGCGCGCACGTCCGATGCTCCGCCGGGCAAGCGTCATCTCGGCCTTTCCATGTTCTTCGTCGAGAAGAAGCGTGGCGAGCTGCCGAAAGGATGCAGCGGCGCCCCCATTCCCAAGATCGGCTATTTTGGCTGGAAGACCTGGGAGCTGGCCTTCGACAATTTCCGTGTCGATGCCGCCGACCTGATCGGCAAGGAGGGCGAGGCTTTCTACTACGCCACCTCGGGCCTGGAGACTGCCCGCGCCCACACCGCGGCGCGCGCCATCGGACTGGCCCAGGGTGCGCTCGACGATTCGATCCAGTACGCCAACGACCGCAAGCAGTTCGGTCACTCGATCTCGGACTTCCAGGCAATCCGCTTCAAGATCGCCGACATGGCGACCCAGATCGAAGCGGCCCGCCAGCTCATGTATTTCGTCTGCGAGCAGATCGACACCGGCCAGCGTTGCGACAAGGAAGCCTCGATGGTGAAGCTCTTCGCCTCCGAGATGGCCGAGCGCGTCACCAGCGAGGGTATCCAGATCCACGGCGGCGCGGGCTACACGACGCTGCACGCGGTCGAGCGTCATTGGCGCGATGCACGTCTGACCAAGATCTTCGAGGGCACCTCCGAGATCCAGAAGCGCATCATCTCCGACCGCCTGCTGGGCCGCGGGAGGAACTGATGAAAGTCTCCGCCCTCACCGGCAAGGCCAACTACTTCGAGGACTTCACCGTCGGCGATGTGATGAAGCATGCGCGCGGCAAGACGGTGGAGCCGATGGAGCAGGTCTGGATCACCAATGTGACCATGAACACCGCCGAAGCGCACTTCAACGAGCACCTGACCCAGTCGACGCCCTATAAGCAGCGTCTGGGATTCGGCGGTGTCACCATCTCCATGTGCATCGGCCTTGCTGCCGAGGACACGGCCGAGAACGCGCTGATGGAGCTCGGCATGGACAAGATCAGGCTCAAGGGCCCTCTTCACCATGGCGATACGCTCTACTGCTATACAGAGGTGCTGGAGAAGACCGACGCCAAGCAGGCCGACGCCGGCATCGTGCGCTTCAAGCACTACGGCGTGAACCAGGACGATAAGCACATCTTCGAGGGTGAGCGCACCGTGCTCATCAAGCGGCGCAGCCACTGGGGAGACAAGTGAGCGCCGAGGCACCGCTCGGTGCCCTCGATGGCGTCCGCATCATCGACCTCACGCAGATGCTGGCGGGTCCCTTCTGCACCATGCTGCTGGCCGACCAGGGCGCCGAAGTCGTCAAGGTCGAGCCGCTCGACGGCGATCACACGCGGATCATCGGCCCCTACCATGCAGATGATAAATTGAAAGCATTTGGCGGTTACTTCGCTTCGGTGAATCGGAACAAAAAGTCGATCGCCATCGACCTCAAAAAGCCGGAAGGCCGCGATCTCGTCATCCGCCTGTGCAAGGACGCCGATGCCGTCGTCGAGAATTCCCGAGCCGGTGTCATGGAACGCCTGGGCCTCTCCTACGAAACGCTGCGCGAGAGCAATCCCAAGCTGGTCTACGCCACCATCCGTGGGTTCGGCGACCGCCGCACCGGCGCCAGCCCCTATGCCGACTGGCCGGCCTACGATGTCGTCTCGCAGGCCTTCGGCGGCGTCATGGCCATCACCGGTCCCGACAAGAACACGCCCCTGAAAGTCGGCCCCGGCATTGGCGACCTGATGCCGGCCACCATGTGCGCCGTTGGTCTGGTGAGCGCCATCTTCCGCGCCCACAAGACCGGCAAGGGTCAGTTCGTCGATGTCGGCATGGTCGATGCCATCCTCTCGATGTGCGAGCGCATCGTGCACCAGCATGCCTATACCGGCGGCGTGCCGGTGCCCGAAGGCAACCACCATCCCCTGCTCTGCCCCTTCGGCATGTTTCCTGCCAAAGACGGCTTCATCACCATTGCCGCTCATGCCGACGCCCACTGGCCGATCCTGTGCCGCCTCATTGGCCGGCCCGAACTCGGTACCGATCCCCGCCTGGCCACGGTCCAGGACCGCCGTGCCAACCAGGACGAGATCATCGCGGCGGTTTCGGCGTTCACCAGCCAGCGCGCCAAGCAGGAGCTGCTGCAGCATTTCGGCGGCCAGGTTCCGTTCTCGCCGGTGAACGACGTGCGCGATGTCTTTGCCGACCCACACTTCGCTGCCCGCGATATGGTCGTCCGGGTTCCGCATCCCGGGCTCGACATCGAAACCGCAATCGCCGGGGTGGCCATCAAGATGACCGAAACCCCCGGCCGTGTGCGCCATCGCGCCCCCTTGCTGGGCGAGCATACGGACGAGTATCTGGGGTCGATCGGCTGCGGCACCGGCGATATCGCCCGCCTGCGCGCCGACAAGATCGTTGCCTGAGGAGAACAGAATGACCGACCGCCAACCCCGCCGCGCCCGCCGCGTCCAGCTTTCGACGCCCGGCTCCAGCGAGAAGATGATCCAGAAGGCGTCGGAGTCGAAGGCCGATCATGTCTTTCTCGATCTCGAAGATGCCGTGGCCCCCAGCCAGAAGCGCGATGCCCGCAAGAAGATCATCGCGGGCCTGAAGTCGCTCAATTGGACCGGCAAGACGCGCTGCGTGCGCATCAACGACTTGACGACCGAATACGCCTTCGAGGACATCATCGAGGTGGTCGAGGGTGCCGGTGAGCATCTCGACACGATCATGATGACCAAGGTGCTGACGCCGGCCGACGTGCTGTTCGCTGACAAGCTGCTGCACCAGCTCGAGAAGAAGCTGAAGCTCAAGCGCCGCATCGGCCTCGAAGCCCTGATCGAGGAAGTCGAGGGCATGCAGAACGTCGACGCCATCGCAAAGTCGACGCCGCGCCTCGAATGCCTGGTGTTCGGCATGGGCGACTTCTCGGCCTCGATGGGCGTCACCAACAAGAACGTCGGCGAGACCGACGGTTATCCGGGCGACATCTGGCACTATGCCCGCTTCCGCCTGATCATGGCCTGCCGCGCCGCCGGTATCGACCCGGTCGATGGCCCGTTCGCCGACTTCAAGAACCCCGATGCCTATCGCGAGGAGTGCCGCCGCTCGATGACCCTGGGCGCCGTCGGCAAGTGGGCGATCCACCCCTCGCAGATCGACATCGCCCTCGACGTCTACTCCCCCAAGGCCGAGGATATCGCGCGCGCGCGCAAGCTCGAGAAGGCCTATGCCGAAGCCGAAGCTCAGGGTCTCGGCGCCATCAACGTCGATGGCATTATGGTCGACGTGGCCTCGATCCGCATTCTGCGCAACACCATCCTGAACAAGGCCGACCTCTTCGGGATGTAAGTTCGCTCCATGAAGCGCGCGATCATCCCCGTGGCCACGATGTTGGCCATTCAGGTGATGGTCTCGCTCTCCGTGCTATCGCTCAGCGTGATGATGCCGGCGGTCGCCAAGGATCTGGCGATCGATCCCAAGCTGGTCGGCATCTTCACCGCGATCATCTATGCAGTTGCCGCGACCATGGCCCTCGCGGCAGCCGGGCCGATCCTTCGCTTCGGCTCGGTCCGCATCTGCCAGGCCGCCCTTCTGATGGCTGCACTCGGCCTTGCCTTCAATGCCTTGGCGCTCGTTGCCGCAACCGTGTTGGCGGTGGTCTGCATCGGCGTTGCCCAAGGCCCGCTCAATCCAGCCTCGGCCCATGTTCTGGCACAGCGGGTGCCCCGCGAATATTTCGGCACCGTCTTCTCGATCAAGCAGACCGGCGTGCCGATTGGCTTCGCCCTCGCCGGGCTGCTCTTCCCCCAACTGCTGGAGTGGGTCGGCTGGCGCGGTGCCAGCCTGGTGGCTGCCGGCGGCGCCATCCTGGCGGCACTGGCAATCGAGCCGCTACGCCGCGACCTCGATGTCGTCGTCGCAGCCAGCAAGCCGGTTGGCAGTATCTGGACCTCGATCCGCTTCGTGCTGAGCCACGACCAGCTCCGGGTGCTCGGCTGGTCGGCCTTCGTCTACGTGATCGCCCAGCACACCTTCACCTTCTATCTCGTCACCTATCTCTATGAGCACTGCCGGCTCAGCATCGCCCAGGCGGGATTCCTGCTGTCGCTCTCGCAAATCATCGGCACTGGTGTGCGGCTCGTGAGCGGTGGTATCGGCGATCGACTGCCGCGCATGCAGCTTCTCGGCTGGACGGGCATCCTCATGACGGCCGGCTGCATCGCTACGGGACTGCTGGCCCCCGACTCTCCCTTCTGGCTCATCACCCTCGTGGTGGTCGCCTATGGCGGCGTGGTCATCAGTTGGAACGGCACATCGCAGGCCGAGTTCGCCCACCTCGCACCGCCCGGCGAAGCGGCGGCCGTCGCCTCGGTGCAGACTGCCCTCGCCTTTTCCGGAGCCGTCTTCGGGCCGCCTCTGTTCGCCCTGATCGCGTCGGTCGCAAGCTACCGCATGGCCTTCTTTGCGGTCGCGGCCTGTGTCTTCGCCGCGGCCGTCTGGCAGATCGCTGCCGCGCGGAAGGCTACGGCTCCTTCATCCCCGCAGTAGTCACGATCTCTCCCCACTTCTTGGTCTCCGCAGCCTGGAAGGCCGCGAGATCTTCGGGTGAGCCCGTGAACGACGTGCCGTAGGTCGTCCTCACCAGGTTCTTGTAGGCCGTCGACTCCGTCGCTGTACGGACGAGCGCGTTCAGCTTGTCGACGATCGGCTTGGGCGTTCCCGCCGGCGCATAGAGTGCTGTCCAGGCGAAAATCTCAAAGCCCGGTACGCCACTCGCCGCGACGGTCGGAAACTGCTCCAAACCGGGGATCTTCTCCTTACTGGTCACGGCGAGCCCGCGGGCGCGGCCGTCGAGTACGGGCGGAAGGCCGGCCGTGAAGTCCGAAAAGATCACATCGATGCGACCGCCCAACAGGTCGGCGACGGCTTGCGGCTGCGTCTTGTAAGGCACACCCAGCAAGTCGACTTTGGCCATGATCTTGAAGAGTTCGGCGCCGCCGCGGCTCGAACCGTTGCCGCTGCCGAAACTCAGCTTGCCGGGCTGCGCCTTGGCCAACGCAATCAATTCACCGATGGTCTTGGCCGGCAGGTCGTTGCGCACCATGACGATTTGCGGCCCTTGAGTGATACCGGCGACCGGCACGAAGCTCTTCACTGGATCGTAGGCCAGCGCCTTGTAGACATGCGGATTGATCGCCTGCGTAGTCTGGGTGGTGAAGAACAGCGTGTAGCCGTCAGGTGCCGCGGCGGCAGCGGCCTGCGCTGCGATCTGGCCCTCGGCACCCGGCTTGTTCTCGATCACCACCGACTGACCGGTCTGCGTGGCAATCTCCGCCCCGATCACGCGTGCCGCGACATCCGTCGCGGTGCCCGGCCCGAAGGCGGTGATGATCCGAATGGGCTTGTTCGGATAGTCCTGCGCGCTGGCTGGCAGCGCGATCACCAGCGCAAGAAGGAAGCTCAGGATTCTCATCGTTCGCCCCTATGACTAGCCGAGGTTTCGACGATAGAGCGCGATCAGGCGCTCCCAGTGTCGCTCTGCCGCCGACTTGTCGTAGCACCAGCGTTGAGGGAAGGCGAAGCCGTGATGGACCGTCGGATGGACCTCAAGTTCGCCCTTTGCCCCCGAAGCATCGAACAGTTTCTTCAGCTCCTTCACCATGTCAGGCGGCGCCAGGTCATCGTGCTCAGCGCAGGAAATGTAGAGCTCTCCCTTGGCCTTGCCCAAGGTGAGGTGCGGGCTTTCGGCGGCATCGCTGACCAGCCATGTGCCGTAGAAAGAGGCCGCTGCGGCGATACGGTCCGGATAGCGGGCGGCTGCAGCCAAGGCATAGGGCCCACTCATGCAATAGCCATGGGCTCCCACCGGCCCCTTCTTTGCTTCCTTCTGTTGATCGGCATAGGCGATCAGGGAAGCGACATCGTCCATCACTGGCGGGATCGTCATCTTGGTACGCACCGCCCGCATGCGCTGATGCTCGGCGCTACCGTGGGTCAGGACATCGGCGCCGTACTTCGTGTCCTTGCCGGCGCGGTAATAGAGATTGGGTAGCAGCACGTAGTAGCCGACCGTCGCCAGCCGCCGCGTCATGTCGTAGAGCTCCTCGCGGATGCCAGGTGCATCCATCAGAAGCAGGACCGGCGGATAAGGTCCGCCGCGTTCCGGGTGGCAGATGAACGTTTCGATGCCACCGTCCCGCGTTGGGATGTCCAGAACTTTCTCGATCATTTATCGACGCTCCTCCTGCTTTCCGCGATGCGGCCACCTTGCTAGGCTTGTCCCAACAATAACGCTTCTTGGGGTGAAACGATGAGACGAGCTTTGATTGGCACGGCCGCATTCTGCCTTGCGGCCTGGTCGCTGCCGGCTGTTGCCCAGCTTTCGGACAATACGGTGAAGGTCGGCGTCGCCACCGATCTGTCGAGCCTCTACGCCGACATCAACGGACCCGGGGCCGTGCTGGCGACACAGATGGCGATCGAGGATTTCGGCGGCACGGTGCTCGGTCAGAAGGTCGAGTTGGTGTCCGGCGACATCCAGAACAAGGCCGACATCGCCGCCACCATGGCTGGACGCTGGTACGACAACGACAAGGTCGACATGATCCTGGGCGCCGGCGCCTCCTCTTCATCGATCGCCATAGCGCGCGTCGCCGGCGACAAGAAGCGTGTCTTCATTGCGCCGGATCCGGCCTCGTCCGATCTGACCGGCAAACTCTGCACCCCCTATTCGATCCACTGGGTCTACGACACGACGGCGCTGGCCAATGGCACTGGCTCGGCGGTCGTGAAAGCCGGCGGCAAGAGCTGGTTCTTCCTTACAGCCGACTATGCCTTCGGCTACGCCCTGGAACGCGACGTTTCCGCGGTCGTGAAGAAGGCCGGCGGTACGGTGCTGGGCAACGTCAAGCATCCAATCAACACCAACGACTTCTCGTCTTTCCTGCTGCAGGCGCAGAGCTCCAAGGCGCAAGTCATCGGCCTCGCCAACGCCGGCGGCGACACGATCAACGCGATCAAGCAGGCCGGCGAGTTCGGTATCGTCAAAGGCGGCCAGAAGCTTGCGGGCCTCCTGGTCTTCATCTCCGATGTCCATTCGCTCGGCCTCGAACGGGCGCAGGGGCTGAACCTGACCGAGGCCTTCTACTGGGACCTCAACGACCGCACGCGCGATTTCTCCAAGCGCTTTGGCGCGCGCTTCAACGGCAAGATGCCGACCAGCGTGCAAGCCGGTTTCTATTCAGCCACGCTTGCCTATCTGAATGCCGTGAAGGCCGCCGGAACAGATGATCCCGACAAGGTCATGGCTGCCATGAAGTCTGCCAAGTGGGACGATCCGATCTTCGGTCCGAGCTACGTTCGCGCCGATGGCCGCAAGATGCACAGCATGTATCTCTTCGAGGTGAAGAAGCCCTCCGAGTCGAAGGGCCCGTGGGACTACTACAAGCTGCTCGCCACAATCCCTGGCGAGGACGCCTTCCGGCCCATGGAACAGGGTGAATGCCCGATGGTTGCCAAGAAGAACTAGCCGAGGAGTACCTGCTCATGGTCGAGCAATCGAACCTCTTTGCCGGGGTTGCCGGCTATTTCGGAAAGACCGAACAGAAGGGCCGCGTCGGAGTCTTCCGGCGCCCCACCGCCGGCGGCGATTGGCAGCATGTCCTGGGCAGCGTCCAGGCCTTTACCGTCTTCGTGCACCCGGCGAATCCCGAGATCGTATTCGCAGGAACCAACGACGGCGTGTGGCGCAGCACCGACCGCGGCGCCACCTTCCGCCGAACAGCCTTTCCCGACGACAAGCGAGAGGTCTGGTCCTTCTTAGTGGATTCGCGCGACCCCAACCGCATCTTCGCCGGTGCCTCACCGATCGACGTCTATCGCAGTGACGATGGTGGCGCCTCATGGTGGCGACTGCCGTCGCCAGCCGTCGATATCCATTGCAAAGGGCCTTTCGCCTCGCGCGTGATGCGGCTGGTGCAGCATCCCAAACGGCACGACGAAATCTACGCCGCCCTCGAAATCAACGGCGTCATGCGCAGCATCGATCTCGGCCAGACCTGGAGCGATTGCAGCGCTGGCCTCCTGAAGCTCGCCGAGCATGAGCACCTCAAGAGCAAGATCGTCAGCGACACCACGGCCGAGGGCATGCTCGACAGCCATGCCGTCACGATCAACCCGGCCGATCCCGACAGCGTATGGCTCGCCGTCCGGATGGGATTGTTCCGCAGCTGCGACCAGGGACACACCTGGAAGGACATGGAAGTCGGCCGTTTCTCTCCCACGACCTACGGCCGCGATATCCGCGTCTCGCCGGTCGAGCCCAACACGCTCTACTCAGCGCTTTCGGTCGCTGCGGCCAGCCATGACGGCGGGCTCTATCGCAGCGAAGATGGCGGCGAGAGCTGGAAGCGCTTCGACAAGGTTCAGGTCCACGGGACCATCATGTCGATCGGCCTGCATCCGACGGACGCGGCGCAGGTCTATCTCGGTGCCCGTTACGACGGTGAGATCTTTGGCACGCGCGACGCTGGCAAGAGCTGGCAGGGCATGCCCCTGCCCGGCGACGTCCAGCACATCTACTCGCTGGCCTGCGGCTGAAGCCGGTAGCTACCTCGACTGCGCCGTCACGTCGTGTGGCGGCGAGGCCGGGGTTTCCTTGCGATCGGTCGGCACTTGCGTGACTCCTGTCAGGCTGCGCTGACGGCCGGTGTCGATAGACACCGTAGCCGTCATGCCGGCCCGTAACGGCGGCTCCCCGACATGCGGCAGGAGCCGCAACTTCACCGGTAGGCGCTGCACGACCTTGACCCAGTTTCCGCTGGCATTCTGTGGCGGCAGGATCGCGAACTCTGCCCCGGTCGCCGGGCTGACGCTCTCGACCAGTGCCTCCCAGGTCACGCCAGGATAGGTGTCGAGCATGACGGTCGCCTTCTGGCCGACCCGCACGTGGGTCAGCTCCGTCTCCTTGAAGTTCGCCTCGACCCAGGGCCGGCTGAGCACCACCAAGGCGAACAGCGGCGTCGCCGCCTTGATCTGCTCGCCTTGCTGCAGGCGCATGTTCACCACCACGCCATCGACCGGCGCACGCACCGCGGTGCGCGCCAGGTCAAGCGCCGCCCGCTCCCGTGCGGCGACTTTCTCGCGCACCATCGGATGCTGGTCTGCCGGCAGTTGCGGATCGCCATTCAAGGCCGCCAGCACCCGTTGCAGCTTCTCGCGGGCTGTCCGGACGCGATCGGCAGCGCCACGCGCCTCGTTGAAGGCTTCGTCGCGCTTGGCAGCCGAGGCAACGCCCTTGGACGCCAGCTCCTCCTGTCGCTGCCACTGCCTTTCCTGATACGCCGCCCGGGACTCGGCCTCCGAAAGCTCGGCGACTGCCTCGCGCCAGATACCGCGCAAGCTCTCGACATGGGCACGCGCCGCATCGAGTTCGGCATCGGCGCTGTCGAGTGCCAGGCGGAAAGGACGGGATTCGATGGTCAGCAACGTCTCGCCGGCGGCAACGGTCGCGTGATCCCGCGTCAGCACGCGGCGGACCTGCCCGGAGACCTCCGGCGAGATCTGCACGATATGGGCCTTCACGTAGGCGTTGTCTGTCGAGACATAGCGGCCGCCCGACAGCCACCACCAACCGGCCCCGGCTATCGCCACCAAAGGCACCACGAACAACAGCACCAGGCGCAGGACGGGGACCGGCCGCCGGCTCATGTGCCGTTGCTCCCGGCGAGGCTCTGAAGCTGCCCCTTCACCCGGGCCGCGAGCCTCGTGAACTGATCGCGTTCACGTTCCGAGAGTGGCGCCAGTGCATCGTCGACGGTCGCCTCGGCAATCGCCCACATCTCTTTGTGCGCCCGGCGGGCCTCATCCGTGAGATAGAGGCGGTTGATACGCCGATCCTCGCTGTCCGCATGGCGCTCGACCCAGCCGTTCTTCTCCATGCGGTCGAGCATGCGGCCTGCGCTGGCGCGATCGATCTCGAGCATGACAGCAAGTTCGGTCTGGCTGGCGCCCGGCCGTCGATAGAGCCGGGTCAGGACAAGCCACTGGGCACGGGTAAGGCCGATATCGCGGACGCGCCGGTCGAATACCGTACGCATCAGACGCGCAACGTCCGAGAGCACGTAGCCGATATATTCGTCGTCGTCTGGCCCCAAGGCACTGGTCTCGTCGAAGATTGTTGCCTAGGCTACAATAGTCTAGGCAATGAGTTCAACAGCCGCCGCCGACACCTTCCCCGAAAGCTCCGAGGAAACCTCGCTGGGCAAACGGGTGTTGATTCTCGTGATGGTGGTGCTGGGGTCGACTCTCTACGCCACCACCCTCCTGATCGCCTCGACGCTCTTGCCCCAGATGCAGGGCACCATGTCGGCGACCCAGGACGAGATCGCCTGGGCGATGACCTTCAACATCCTGGCGACCGCCGTGGCCACCCCCATGACCGGCTGGCTGGCCGCCCGGTTCGGCCGGCGCGAGACCATGGTCTGGTCGGTCTTCGCGTTCACGGTCACGACCCTGATGTGCGGTCTCGCCGATTCCCTGGAGACGCTGATCCTGTGGCGCGTCCTGCAGGGGGCGCTGGGCGCCCCGGTGATCCCTCTGTCGCAGACCATCCTGCTCGACACGTTCCCCAAGCGCCAACAAGGGCTCGTTACGTCGATCTTCGGTATGGCCGTCGTCATTGGGCCGGTGATCGGCCCGACCGTCGGCGGCATGCTGTCGGAGGTCTATAGCTGGCGCTGGGCCTTCTACATGATCGTGCCCGTGGGCCTGATCTCCTTCGTGGGCCTGCGCCTCACCCTGCCCCACGACCGTCCAACCGGGCGGATCAGCCTCGACTGGACAGGCTTCCTCTCTCTATCGGTTGCCATCGCCTGCGTGCAGCTCGTGCTTTCGCGCGGTCAGCGGCTCGACTGGTTCGAGTCGACCGAGATCATGATCGAGGCCTTCATTGCCGTCCTGGCGTTCTGGGTCTTCCTCGCCCACAGCCTCACGACCGACCGGCCGTTCCTCAACCTGCGTCTCCTGCTCGACCGCAACTATGCAATCGGGCTCGTGCTGGTCCTGATCTATGGCATGCTGAATTTCACCCCCATGGTGCTGCTGCCCCCGCTTCTGCAGCAGCATGCCGGCTTTCCAGATGCGTTGATCGGCGAGGTCATCGCCGCACGCGGCGTCGGCGCCACCATCGGCTTTTTCCTGGCGATCTTCGTCGGCCGCATGGATCCGCGTATCGGGCTGATCGGGGGCTTTGCCGTGCAGACACTCTCGGGCGTCTGGCTGATGGCGATCGACCTCAATGTCGACATGGGCACCCTGATGTTGAACAGCTTTCTGCAAGGGATCGCCGTCGGCGTCATCTGGGTGCCACTCACCCTGGTCACCTTCTCGAATGTTAGCGCCGCTAACTTGGCCGAAGGCACGGCGGTCTACCATCTGCTACGCAATATCGGCTCAAGCTTCTTCATTTCGATTTGCGTTGCCGAGATCGTGCGCGCGACCAGTGCCAACTACGGCCGCATGGTGGAGCTGGTGAACCCGTTCAACCGCGCGCTGGCGCTGCCTTGGGTCACCGGCGGCTGGGATTTCGATACGATACTGGGGCTGGCTCGCCTCTCGAAAGAGATCGGCCGGCAATCGGCGATGATCGGCTACATCAACGCCTTCGGCCTCTATACTGCCTGCTCGGCGATGGCCATTCCGCTCATCCTGCTGATCGGCCGCCGCGCCCGGCGATAATGGACAGTCACGAGGGACCGCATGCCCATCAAGGTTCTGGAGATCCATCACACCGGCTACCGCCTCGACGACAAGGGCGAGATGGTCGACACGGTGGCGAACTTCTATGCCGACGTTCTTGGTCTCGAACGCGACAAGGGCCGTCCGACGATTCCCAGCATTCCGGGTCTCTGGATCAATGTCGGCGAGGTCGGGCAGATCCATCTCTTCGGTGGTCAGCAACCCTCACCCGTCGCCAAAGGACCGGGCATGGACCCGACCCTGCCGCACATCGCCCTGGCCGTCGCCGACATCCAGGAAAGCCGGCGCGAGCTCGAACGACTGGGCGTGAAGTACTGGGCCATTGAAGGGCTCACGAGCCCGGACTCGCTACAGCTCTTCATGAACGATCCTTGTGGCAACATGGTCGAGCTACACCAGATCGACAAATGCCGCTGCACCATGAGGAACCGCGCCTAACGGCGGCGCATCATCTCCTTGGCGACCAGCCGCGCGGCCGGGCCACTGCGCGCGGCGCTGTTCGGCTTCACCAGATTGCCGATCTCGAAGCGCAGCAGATGCACTTCGGGGTATTTCTCGGCCGCGCGACGCATCGCCTCCGAGCCCAGCACCATCTTGTCGAAACCGGCGGGCCTGTCGCCCGCGGTCAGCGGATACTCCAGGTCGGCCATCGCTGCCATGGTCCAGGCCTGCTCGGTCACGGCCGAAGCGCGCGGCAGGTAAGTCCCCGCCACACTGTCGAGGTTGTCCGCCCCCACGGTAACCAGCGCCTCGCGTAACGCCAGGGCATGGCCCGCCGCGACCGACATGCCCTGACCGAAGGTCGGATTGAAGCTCGAAATGCAATCGCCGATGGGGAGAACGCGCGGCGACAGGCCGCTCGCACGCTCGAAGTGCCGCCAGGTCGCGTTGGCGATGCGATAGCTGCGCAGCGGCCCGAGAGGCACGGCATCACGCAGCCGGTCGGCAATATCAGGGATCGGCAGTGCCTCAGCATAGCCGCGGAAGCCGTCGAGATCGGCCGGCACCTTGTTGTCGAAGCGACTGCAGAGGGTGATCAGCCATTCGTCATTCTCGACCGGACAGACGAGCCCGTAGCGATCGTCGGGCGGCTTGGGAATGCAGGCGATGAAACGGCCTTCGCCGCGATAGCGCGCTGGCTTGGCGAAGCGTGCCGAGGTGTAGGTCACTTCGATGCCGAGCGTGGTCGTCGGCACATCGAGACCGGCCAGCAATTGATCGCCGCGCCCCGTCGCAATCACGGTTAGAGCTTTGCCCTCCGAAGGCAGTACTTCAACCGGCGTTCGATCTTGAATCGTCACATTGCCCAGGGCCAACACTTGCCGGCGCAGCACATGCTCGTAGGCGGGCCGGCTCATCATCAACTGGCTATGGCCGAGATCGCGGCGTGCATGCCAGGCATCGTGCTCCCAGATCGACACGTCCTCGGTCTGCCGAACCTCTACCGCGCCAGCCGCCAGCAACGCGGTGCGCGTGCCGGGCATCAGCGTCTCAAGGGCCAGTTCGCCGCCTTTGAGGAGGATGTGCACCTGCAGGTCCTGCGCCACCCCCTTGCGCGGCAGCGGACTGTCCGGCAGCGCGTCCTTGTCGAGGATCGTAACCTCTTCAAAGAACGGCGCCACGGCTGCCGCCGCCGCGAGGCCTGCAATGCCTGCGCCAACGATGACGGCTTTTCTCATGCCCTGCCCTTTGCTGCCGTGCGTGCCAATCGATAGGCCGCCCGAGCTTCCTTGGCCGCCGCAAGTGCCTTATCCCGTCGGGCCGCAGCCCGGGTGTCCAGATCGTACATCACCATCGCGATCACGATGAAAGCGCCGCCCAAAACGTAATAGTGCCAGTCGACGAGATAGAGCCTGAACACGACGACGACCAACGGCACGGGAATGAACGTTGCCGCGAACCGGATCCAGGAGGCCCGGCCATAGGCTCGCACCGCGTCTCGCGGCTCGGCCTGGCTTTCGAAGGCGCGTCGCTTCAACGTCTCTATCTCATTGCCGGACATCGACAGATCAGGTCGCGGGTTTGCGCGAGCGCGTCCGCTGCCGGGCGGGCCCGGGCTTTTGTCCGGGCCGGGCGCGTATCCGCACCGTCCGTCCTTCCATTTGGTCGACTTCGAAGGCGCCGGTCTTGCGAACAAGGTCGCTCAGCTTGCGATAGCCGAACGTGCGAGGATCGAAATCCGAGGCGATGTTGGCGAGGCGCTGGCCGACGGCTCCCAGCCGGACCCAGCCATCCTCGCTTTCCATCTGTTCGATCGCCCTAGTCAAAATCGGAACTGCGGCGCTGGGCGGCTGCAGGGCCTGCCGTGGCCCTTCATCCTGCTCCGGTGCAGCTACGGCCGCTTCCGGCAGAAGGTTCTCAGTGTAGACGAAGCGACGACAAGCTTGCCGGAAGCTCTCCGGTGTCTTCTGTGCACCGAAGCCATAGACGTCGGCGCCCTCCTCGCGAAGCCGCGAGGCCAGGCGCGTGAAATCGCTGTCGGACGACACCAGACAGAATCCATCGAACCGGCCACTGTGCAGGAGATCCATAGCGTCGATCACGAGGGCAATGTCGGAGGCATTCTTGCCGGAGGTATAGGCAAACTGCTGGTAGGGATCGATCGCGTATTTCTGCAGGATATCGGCCCACGACTTCAGCCGCGGACTGGAGAAGTCCCCGTAGATGCGGCGCACGCTGGCCTCGCCGAACTTGGCGATCTCCTCGAAGAGCCCGGCAACGATCTTGGGCGATGTATTGTCGGCATCGATGAGCACGGCAAAGCGTCGCAAACGGGTTTCGTCAGCCATAATTCGGTCCTTCGAAGCCATGACCTGCCTTCTTTCTCCCGATATCCCTCGGCCCAGTCACTGCGCTCGCTTGCCAGTGCGGGCAACGAACCAGCTCAACACGACGATGAACAGTCCCACCACGATGCCGGCGCGAACAAACAAATCACCAACGAAGTAACTCAGCCCCCACAAGACGGCGGCCACGACCAGTACGTGCGCGGTCAACGCGGCCCAGGGCATCGGAACATGACGGGGCCAGAGAACCAGCAGATGGGCCGCTTCAAGCAGGCTCCGATTCTTGCGCTGCTCCGACTTATCACCTGGAGCCGCGTTCAATTCTTCCACGACCTTGGCAATACCGATGAAGAAGTATCCCAGAATCATCGCGATGGACCAAAACACCAGCACCTCTCCCCAAGTTTCGATCAACTGAAAAGTCCGGTAGAGGCAGCGCAGACTGCGCCTCTTCAAACTTCGCGATCTCCTGATGCACTACAGAGCCTATACTGGCCACGTGTTGCACATGGAGTCCGCTTTGAAAACACCTGTGCACTGGACCGGCATTGCAGCTTCACCACGTTCCTGGCGTTAAACCCACTCTCGGGGAGGACGACATGGCCAAGGTCAAAGTCCGCAAAGGCATGCCAAAGACCGAACTCGGCAGGGATGAGTTCGAGCGACGCCTGCGGCAGCGCTTCTACGACCCCGCTTTCGAGCCGATCGAAGCGTCGATCGAAGCCACTCTCCCCATCGCCTGGGAAGCCTACAAGGACGATCGAAAAGCGCCCCGGACGCGCCGGGCCGGCAGAGGCTTCGCCGACCCCGACCACGAACTCTCGGTCGAATGGCTCGCGGCCCGCGCCGCCATCGCCAAGGCGGAGCGCCAGCAGAGATCGCACCGCTCGGCATCGCGCATTCTGCTTATCAATGGCTCCCCGCGCAGCGACCAGACCTGCCCCGGTGAAATCTCGAAGACCTGGCGGCTGGTCAGGCTCGTGGAGCGGATCTTCAAGCGGCAACCCGGCTTCGAGGTCGAGCTGCTGGATCTCAGCCGCATCGTGTCTGAACGCAGCCTGCACATCCATCCTTGCAAGGCCTGCGTCTCGACGGCCCAGCCGCTTTGCCACTGGCCCTGCTCCTGCTCCTGCTCCTGCTACCCCAACCATGCCTATGCCCAAGTCAACGACTGGATGAACGATATCTATCCGATGTGGGCGGCAGCGCACGGGATCATGATCGTGACGCCGGTGCACTGGTATCAGGCCCCTACTGTGTTGAAAGCCATGATCGATCGGCTGGTCTGCGCCGATGGAGGCAACCCCGATCCAACCTCGACCGGCGGCAAGGATCCCGACAAGGCCAAGGCGATCGAGCTGAAAGGCTGGACCTTTCCACGTCATCTCGCGGGGCGTGTTTTCTCGGTCGTGGTGCACGGAGACGCCGCGGGTGCGGAAAATCTTCGTCGCTCGCTTTCGGACTGGCTGAACGACATGGGCTTGATTGGTGCCGGCCACTATGCCGAGATCGACCGATATGTCGGTTACTACGAGAGCTATGCCACAAGTCATCAAGCCCTCGATGCGGACCATGCCTTCCAGGAAGAGACGCGCAACGCCGCCCGCCTCCTCGTCGACGCCGTGAAACGCCTGCGTCGCGGCGAGCTTGTCGAGCCAGGCAAGGGAGCCACCGAACCTCGGCCAAAATGACCTAGCTTCAGCTCCTTGGAGATTACTACCGAAGAATAGTCGCTTCGCCTTATGCGAACGCAGGCACGCCATGGGCGTCCGCTATGTAGGTAGCGGGCCTCCGCTTCTCGCAATCAGCAGTTCGGAGATCACGTTTCCACACAGAGTTGGATGTGACCATGGACACGCATGCGGAAGGGCTACACCAGCAGGACCATCGTAGCGCTGCCCGGCATCCAGACGATAGATCGCTGGAATCCATCACGCTTCTGGGAACGCAGGTCGCCTGTGCCACCTACGCCTCCGCATTGGAACGGATCAAGGAACTCGCTCTCGAACAACGCCCCACCGCGGTCTGCCCATCAAATACTCACATCATCGGCGAGGCCCGCCACAATCCTGCGTTCGCTCGAATCCTTGATCGCTTCGATCTGGTGCTGCCGGACGGCATGCCGGTCGTTTGGGCTCTCAACTTTCGCGGAGCCGGCCTGAAGGATCGCGTATACGGCCCCTATTTCATGCGGCATGCACTACGGAACACACCACGGCCGTGGCGCCATTTCTTCTTCGGCGACTCCGAGGCATGTCTCTCCGAACTCCGGCGCGTCCTGCTTCAACTGCAGCCGGATATCGAAATTGTCGGCATGCTTAGCCCGCCGTTCCGCCCCTTCACCGAGGCTGACGAAGTATCGTTCGCCGATGCCATCAATCGCGCCGCCCCGGACTTCGTGTGGGTCGCACTGCCCGGTGTGCGGATGGAACAGTGGATCATGGACAACCAGACGCGGTATCGGCGGGGGGTGTTCCTCGCTGTGGGCGATGCCTTCTCGCTGCTGAGTGGCCGTCGGTCATTCGCGCCGGCGTGGATGCAGCGGACGGGGCTGACCTGGGCCTACCGGTTGAGCAAGGAGCCGCTCCGGCTCGGGCCACGCTATCTGCAGTATAACTTAACGTTCGTTCTCTATTGGCTCTGGGATGTCGTGCGATGGCGGGCTTGGGGAAAGATCCGCCATCCCTAACGCGAACCCGCGAGGTGATCGGTCTTCGGCTGAGCTGCAGACAACGGCCGTGAGATCGGCCGAAGGGGGATCGGGATCAGGAAGGCGGCAACAGATGCCGCCGTGGTCTTGGGGTCCTCCTCCATCGGGTCGTGACCAAGGGTTTCGAAGATTTCGACCTTCGAGCCCTTGATATCATCCTCGAATCGGAAGGCGTCGGAGACAGGCACCCAGCGGTCCTTCGCGCCCCACAGGATCAGAGTGGGTAGCGCAAGACGCTTGAGCGGCGTCGGATCGAGCGGCTCCTGTGTGCGGGCACGCTGTAAGGTGGCTTCGCGGTTACCGGGAAAGCGCTGCAGCTCGGCAGTACGCTTTACACGTTCCTCCGTCACCATCGCCGGATCGGCGTAGGCCTCGCCGAGCTTTCTCCGCACCCAGAGCTCGGGTTTGAAGTGGATCCCGATATCCCCGACCAGGGGCAGGCGCGCAACCTTGGTCGGCCATGCCGCCTCCCGGTTCTCGCCCGCTGCATCCACCAGGATGATTTGGCTCACCCGATCGGGCCGCGTCGCCGCGAAGGTCCAGGCTACGGCGCCGCCCAGCGAATGTCCGGCCAGCACGACCCGGTCGAGCTTCAACTTGTCGACCAGGGCTTCGATGAAATCGGCGTAGGCCTCGACTGTGTATACATTACGTGGCCATGCGCCGGTGAGCCCGTGGCCCGGCAAATCCACCGAGATCAGCCGCGCTGATGATTGAAGCTCATGTGCCCACCCCTCCCATACATGCAGCGAGCCACCCGAGCCGTGAATCAGCACCAGCGGAATGCCGTTGGGATTGCCCTGGTCGCGTATATGGGCACGTACACCGCCGATGTCGATGAATGTTGATCTGTCGTTGGCATATCGCGCTATCAGCAACTCAGGCGGAAGCGAGGGCGAATAGGCCCACAATGCCACGCCCGCCAGCGCTCCTAGCGCAAGCAGCGGGTAGACAAGCCAGCGCCGCGGTCGATCGGCAACTTCGCGCCCTGAATCGCTCAGCACGTGGAGGCCTCCGAACTCCAGGCCCCTTGAGGGCTGATAATGCTCGAGGCACTCTCGCGGTCTGGTTTCCCAACTCCTTGGATCAACAAAGCTTCCTGCCTCCTGTGCGAAGGGAAGTTTCTTGCTGTTTCTGTCGTTAGAGGCAGGGCCAGCATGAATAGAAACAACACGCCGACTTTGTGTGACGCAACGGTCAGGATCAACAAGCGCCTGTGCGGTACTCCTTTTGCCGACTGATCTTGCTCGATGCACTTCACGCAGACTGTTAAAGAAAAATGAGGCGACCGCTCCGCTCCAGGCCTCTGCGCTGAAATTCGCCCCAGTCGCCGACGTCTTGCCCCCACACGAAGCGTGCCGGTCCCGCTTGCTCCGGCACACGGTACGTATTTCCATCGAACAGATTGCCGCCGTCCGTGATAATCGAAAAATTCTCACTGCCGGGCTTGGTGTCGGAGGTGCCGCCAGCACAGGCTGCACCTTCGAATGTCATATTGTTGGAGCGTACGATGTTGTTGCGCGTCTTGTACAGTTTGCCGTCACTATTCCGACGGCCCTGGTCGATCAGGATGATCCCGCATCTTTCAGGCGCAACCGTGAGCGTATTGTCCGTCACGACCACGTTCTCGGATGCCGCAAGGAGAATGTCGGCCCCCCAGAACCAGCCCCTGTCCCCGAGGCCGTTGCGCCTCAGCACATTGTTACGGATGACCGCCTTGAATGAAATCTCGTGAAAGATACCGACATCCTGGTTGTTCTCGACGAGATTCTCCTCGTAGAGGACGTTGCGACAGTCGATATCGCACCATAGTCCGGGGCCATCGTTGCCATAGACATGGTTGCCGCGAAATGTGACCCCGTCACTCAGTGCAATCTTGACGCCACCAGCCTCCCAGGTGGCGTCAAAGCCATAGATGTTGTTCGCCCAGATACGGCTTCTCTCGATGAGAATGTCGTTGCCATTGCCCTCGATGCCGATCTGGCCATTGTGATGAACGTCACAGTTATGCACGCGACTGCCATTTCCCACACTGAGACCGGCACCGCTGTTCAGGCGGGCCTCGCAGTTCTCAATGATCCATCTGGTGCCTTCGCGAGCATGGATCGCTCCCTTCTGCGCAGCACTTGCAAACTTCTCGACCGTAATATTACGGATCAGCACGTCGTTGGCTGTGCTCTCGAACGCAAATGAAGCGACCGTGAGTTCGATCTTTCGCTTAACCGGATCGTCACCGAGATAGACCTTGCCACCTGCATAATCGATGAAGAACTTACCGCCTGTCAGCGCGGTCTTGCTCCCCACCCTCGTCAGCGGTCGGTCGTCGACAAACAGGGCTTCGGGCTGATTGCAGGTCGGAGCACTTGGCAGGCATTCGCCGTGCTTCCGACTAGGCTGAAGTCGAATGTTCACTGCCCAGAAGTTCTCTTCACGCCTGAAGCCGGTCAGCAATCGGCTCCCATTCAAGACGGTTCGGCCCTCTCCATAGAATTGCTGTTTTGGCAACGGCCGAACCGCCTGCGCCCTGTGAGTGCCGTTCTTGAGACAAAACGAGGCGCCAACGCCAGCGCGATCCGCCACTGCCTGAATCAAGGTACCGGGCTCGATTACGATCGCATTGGATGGACACCGCGAATCATCGACGCCAGCCAGTGCCCCATCCCCAATGAGCAGAGCGCTGCCAAGCACCAGTGCGCCGAGCAGACACTTGCGCGCCGCTCCCTCGGGAGCTCGAGCCATCATCGCCCTGCACTCGCAAATTCGCCGGCGAACTGTGCGCGATAGACCATCACCGACCCGATCCCGAAGCCAAACAGGCACCAGAACCAGATACCTTGCATCGGCCCCTCGAGGGTAACGTCGAACGTCGCGTTGATAACGATCGCCGTCACGTAGCAGAAGATCCACAGGAAGAGATTTTGCCACTGCATGTGTCGACGAGCACGGGCAACCAACATCGCATGCAGCATCAAGCCGCTCCAGGATATGAGCATCAGCGACCACAACACGACGCCTGGCACTCCGGCTCGTGCCAGAAGTGTCATGTGCGCATTGTGCGGGCTTCGCGTTGGAGGACGAGATGCGTTGGCATCACCTGTGCCGGCGAAGCCATCGGCATCGGCAAGGTTCAAGCCAAACCCTCTGCCGGTCCAGAAGTTTGGCCCGTAGAGCGTGTCATTGACAATGATGTCCCACCAGTCGAGGCGCCATTTCTTGGTTCCTTCCGTCTGCGCTCCGGATTGCCCGATGACACTCTTGACGTTCTCCAAGATCTGGTGGGCGCTGACCGGGCGGTCGATCGAATCCTTGACTTCTTCGTAGTCGAGGAACGCAACCTCAGCCGCTAGGAGGACGGCGAAGATGCCTATTCCCGCCGCGACGGCCGTCAGCATCAGACGCAACCTTCCCAGGACAAGCATCGCAAACGCAATCGACACGAGCGCGGCGAGCGTAGCTCCCCGGTTGGAGGCGCCGATCATCGCCAGCGCCCCGAACCAGATCAGGATCCAGAACCACGACACCTTGCGGTAACCGATCAAGACGAAGACCGCGGCTCCCGCCAGATGTGTGCCCACCGCGCTTGCCCCGATTTCCACGACCGGGACGTTCGGGCCGTACAATCTGGGAATGTAGTCGCCCCAATATTTGGTGAGCCAGAACGCCAACGGTATTATCGGAAACGTCACGAGCGACGCGCCGTAGTAGCGAAGTACCGTATCGATCCTGCGTGCGTCCTCGAGCACCAACCCAATGGCGATGAATGCGAAGCCGCCATACAGGATGATGACGCTGTCGCGCAGGGCATCAAAACCATACACGCCGATAAACGGTATTGTTCGCACCACAACCCATGCCATCCCCACGACCAGCACGAGACTTGGCAACGTCGTGACAGAGCCGGCAAGTGCACCCGATCTCACAAAGACGACTATTCCCGCGAGGAAGGCAATCTCGCCAATATAGAGAGGTGGAAAGCCAACGTAGGCGAAGCCTTTTCCAAGCAAGGCATAGCCCAGCAGTACGATTGCCAGGAACGTCAGGTAACGATCGCCCCAGAGATGCGCGCGTCCCGAAGCTCGCTTGACCGCGTCCGACATTGTCACACTGCGGGCTGGTGTTTCATCATCGTGAACTCACTGCTTCACGGGGGCACCGATGGCCTGGTCAGCCTCCGCTCCCTCATCCAATGCAACGAGGGCGCGATTCTTGGCCTTCTCGCAGGCAATCAGCCACGTGATCGCGATCACCGCTCCGACAGCACGGACCAGATTGGCGATAAGCAGAGCGAGGCACGCGCCAAACACGCCCATCGGGCCAATGAGTGACAGAGCCAGCACCAGCGCCACGATCACCGCCACGACATTGACCAGGAAAGCGAGCCTGCCCGATTGAACGCCGAGCAGGGTCTTGCTGATCATTTCGGCGATGTAGTCAAAGACGCCGGCGACGACGAGCAGTTGCAGTCCGATCACGACACCGAGATACGGCGACGAGTTCCCGTAGACCGCTTGCAGGAGGAGATGCGGTATCACCAATCCGGCAGCGCAGATGACTAGAATTGGGCCCAATCCGAAGAGCATGTAGCGATACGCTGCACGCCATGCACCCAGGACACCTCCGGAATGATGTGCGTGTGCGGCAACCTGAGGAATGGCGTTCCCGATACCAAAGATGATCGGGTTCATCGTATTGGCGATATTCAGTCCCGCTTGAAGTGACGCGGTCGCCGCGAGACCCGCAAACGCCGCGAGCATCCAGGGAAAGAGCTGGGCGCGAATGAGAACCAGCTCATAGTTTACAAGCGACCACTTTCCCACCGACAGATACTCGGCAGCCAGCTGTCGAATTGCAGTGACGTCGGGCCAGGCAAATTGCAGCTTTGACGCGTGCACAAGGGCGCCAACGACAAAAGTTGCAGACATCGCATAGAGTGCGGATGGAAGAGTGACCGAGCCGGTCCACAGCACAATGCCAATCACCAGCACCTGTCCGACATAGGCGATGCCATCTCCGGCCACCGCCGCCCGGTAGCGAAACTCGGCAAGCAGGAAGCGTCGAGATGTCTCTTGCGCTTGCCAGCAGAGGTAACAGAGACAGGCCGGCAACAGAATGTTGTCCTCGTCCAATATCGTCGTACCTATCGCCATGGCCATGACGAGAACCAGACTTAGGGCCGCAGCGAGCAGCACCGTGTTTCCAAGCAAGGTGGCACGTTCGTCTTCAGTTGCGACACACAGCCGGACGGACAACGGGTAGGAGATAAGCGAGTAGTCAATCGCCCGCAGGAGGAAAATGCCGCCAAGGAAAAGGGCAAACTCTCCATAGTCCTGCTCGCTGAGTACGCGCGCGAGCAGCACATTGAGCATGAAGTTGCCACCACTCACGACGCATTGATCGACGAGTGTCCATGATGCTCTTTCAAAAAACTGTTTGCCTTCCATGGAGTACCCTCGACCATTCCTATCCGTTAGGGGATGTGCTTCAGAGTTTGGCCTTCGGGTGGAGTGGCGGCGGAACTGATTTCCTGCGGGCGCCTCCTGTGCGTGGACGAACTGCCGCCAAAGCGAAGTGGCTCGAGCGCACGCTGGATCAATGACGCCAGACCGGCACGAAGACGACACAACTTGTCTGTGATCCACTGGCCTCCGGCACTGGCGGCCAGAGCCGTACGCCGAACAAGTGACACGAGACCGACACGTAGCCGGCGCAGAAGTGCCACCCCGGCTCTTGCACTACGGCCGATAAATCCATCGGCAGTATGCTGACCACAACGTCGGACGGCCGTCGCAAGACCGAGAAAGAGCCGCCGCGGTTCCAGCCCCAGCCGCTCACGCCACACCGCCAGACCGACACCAGCCAGCAAGCTCACGATAAACGACAGCCCCAGGATCACGAATCCCTTGGGGCTGGTCGGCGTGCGGTTTGGTATTGCCAGCTTTATGCCCTCGTCGGCTGCGAGAGATTCCTGGCTGCTGTCCTCGGCGTTCAACAACGCGTTCAGCTCTGCGCGGGCTGCCTCAAGTCCATCTGCACTCTGCAGGACCTTGGGGTGCTTTTCGCCGTTGATCGCCAGCTGCCGCTGCAGCTCACCCTCCGCTGCGGCAACAGCACTCTGTTCGCGAAGGACCTTCTTGTCCCGGACATATTCGAGCGCGATCGCATTGACGATTGCCGCGGCCTCGTCGGCAGACCGCGCAGTGAAGGAAATGGAGATGAGATAAGACCGCGTGTCTTTCATTACGTCCACGTGGTTACGCAACAGCGCAACCTGACGATCGAACGGCGAATGATTGCGTGTTTCCGGCAGGAGCAGCGTACGGATCCAGTCCACCACCCCCGACACCCACGATTTTGGCTCGATGATCTCGGGCTTCTCATCCAGCTTAAGACGCTTCACGACAGCCTGCAGGATCGCATCGGAGACGATCAGGCGCGCTTCGCTCGTGACAAGCGAAGCTGCGTCGATGCTCCCTTTCGGGGTGAGTTTTGCTTGTTCGCCGGAGAAGAGATTCGGATAGACGAGAGCCGTCGCCGAATACTGGCGAGGGATCAGCGGTATGATGAGACACGCAAGCGTCATTGCCAGCGCGACGAACGATGCTATGAGCCGCCAGTCCCTCCCGATTGATGACAGGGCACGCGCCGCCACGTTTTCGTAATACGATCGCAGATCCGTACGCTCAAACTCGAGAGCCGGTATCCGCTGCTTGAGGTTTCTCACCCCAAGCTTCGGCGTGCGTGGCGCCTTGCTTTTTGCAAGGCTAGCCTTGCCCTGGGCGAGGCCGGTTCTCCCGTTGGTGAGATTGGTCCCTGCCAGCGTTTTTTCGCCTTCGAGTTCAAGCATACTCATGGTCGAATCCATACCTGATCAGCACGTGTAACGGGCGACCCTTTGGACGGCATGTGTTCCTCAAACGGGCTAACCCCATGGAGGCAGCACGAGCACCCTCACCGTTCATGCCGCCGGCCTGGACACACCAAGGGGACTACCCTTGGCGCTTCGTTGACTCCCTGCATCGGCACGCACAGGGTTCTTTCCCTCGAGAGAGGCCAGCACGCGAGCACAAGGCGAAAGCACTGTGACCTCGGGTGCGATGGCGATGCACAATGCACATGATCCAAAGGCTGCTGCCATGAAGACAGTTCTGTTCTGCGGCGGTCTCGGTACGCGTATACGAGACGTGTCCGAGAGCATTCCCAAGCCGATGATCCCGATCGGAGACAAGCCGATCCTGTGGCATCTGATGCACTACTACAGTCAGTTCGGTCACAAGGATTTCGTTCTCTGCCTTGGTTACAAGGCAAATGTCGTCAAGGAATTCTTCCTCAATTACAGGCCCCAGACCTACGCAGACTGTGTCGTCTCGGGCTTCGGCGACAATGTGGAGATCCTTGGCGACCCTCAGCAGGACTGGCGCATCGCCATGATCGATACCGGGATCTGGCGCAACATCGGCCAGCGGCTCCTGTCCGTCCGCGAGCACGTCGCCGGCGAAGACATGTTCCTCGCCAACTACAGCGACGGCCTTTCCGACGTGAACCTGGACGAGATGATTGAGGCCTTCCGCGCCAGCCGTAAGATCGCCTGCTTCCTGGCAGTTCGGCCGTCATTCAGCATGCATCTCGTCGACATGCGGCCCAGCGGAAAGGTCAACCGCATCCGCGCCAGCCAGGAGGCCAATCTCTGGATCAATGGTGGCTTCTTCATCTTTCGCAACGAGATCTTCGACAACATAAAGCCCGGCGACGAGCTGGTCGAAGCGCCCTTCCAGCGCCTGATCGATGCTGACCAGCTCATGGCCTTCAGGCACGAAGGCTTCTGGCGTCCAATGGACACACTGAAGGACAAGCAGGTTCTCGAAGACCTGGTCGACAAGGGCACCATGCCCTGGCTCATCAATGGGGCTTTGGCAGCCGCCCCGAATGATGCTGCAAGGAAGATCGGATGAAGCATCTTGCCCTTGCGGGAACGGGCGATCGCCTTTCAGTGCTCTGCATTGGTGCCCACTCGGACGACATCGAGATCGGCGCCGGCGCAACAATTCTGGGCTGGATCGAGCGTGGCGTGCACCTGGACATGCACTGGGCGGTGCTCGGCGCCGTAGGTCCACGCGCCGATGAGGCACGATCCTCCGCTCAAGCATTCCTGGGCAATGCAGTCAGTGCAGTCATCGATCTGGCGACCTTCAAGGACGGGTTCTTTCCCCACCAAGGAGCCGACATCAAGGTTTGGTTCGAGGGGTTGCGAAAGCGTACATCGCCCGACGTGATCCTGTCTCACTGGCGCCACGACGCTCATCAGGATCATCGCGAGGTCTCCAAGCTGACCTGGAATACCTTCCGCGACCATACGATCCTCGAATATGAGATTCCGAAATGGGATGGCGACACGGGCCAACCGAATGTCTACCTCCCGACTACCAAGGCATTGATGGAGCGCAAGACAAGGCTTCTCCACGACCACTTCGGCTCTCAGCGCTCGAAGGATTGGTTCGATGACGAGATCTTCATGGGCCTGGCGCGCCTCCGCGGCATGGAATGCCGTGCCCCCGGGGGGTTCGCGGAAGCCTTTCATGCAAGAAAACTCACGGTGCAGTAACACCGGGGTATCCCCGGCCGACCTGAAGCAGTCGGCTGGCCTCCCTTGATCGCGCAATCGCGGTCTGTCCGATCAGTGGACGGCCACTTTGATCCTTCTTGACGCTTTGGCATGGCATAGACCTTTGGCGCCAGGGGTGACCTGGGCAATTTCGTCCTCGGAAACTCTCTCCAGCCAAATTTCACGCCACCACAAGAACACGGCGCGAGGACAGAGTATCCGCTGTCCACTGTAGAGAGACAGACAATGCACACCGTCAAGTATGACTGCTGGCGTTTTCATGTGCAGCATCTTGCCGGTCTTCTCGTCGATGAAGCGCTCGATGCGGGTGCGCACCCTGAACACCTCGCCGCAATAGGGAACAAGCTCGGCGTCGAAGCTGAGACCACGATTGGATGCCGATGAGTTCAGCGTTTCGAGTATCTGTTCATATGATTTCACTCGCACAAGCTCACCCGGCTTCAAATCCAGATCGAGCCTCGGGGCCGGGCCCGCTGCAATCTTGCCGGCTTTCCTCGGGAAGGGCACGCCTCCCCAAACGGCTTGGAAGCGATCGTACAGCCAGCGTGACGCCATACCCCAACGCGGTGAGCGCACCAGCGTACCGTAGTAGTAAAGCACGTAGACAATGGCCTTGAGGACGTCGCTCAGAGAATTGTTGCCGGAGCGATAGGCATCGACGTACTGCCGAACGTCCCACAGCTTGAGGGCCGTAGTAGCCTCCATCAGCTGAGTCGCCTGACAGGAATACCTTATATCGCCGTCGGGTGCCGAGTAAGTGGTCGCAGAATGAACCATATTCTCGGTACAGCGGCCCGCACCCGTCGACGCGGGCGTCCGCTCGGCTGCCGGCGGAAGGACCTGATTTCCCTGTCCTTCCACTTCGGCACGCTTGAGCCACGCGTCCTTCCAGAAGATGAGACAGCCGGCCTGACATCCTCCATGCTCGCGACCATCGCAGCGGTGTTCGAGATGAACCGTGTCACGCAGGCGCCGGCTGACGTAAGTGACACCGGAAGATCCGTGAATCTCACTGCAGGTCTTTCCTGCCCGCCTGAACACCTGGAAGCGCTGACCGCAGTACTGGGTCATCTGCGGCATGAAGGGTAAACCTTCAAAGCGTCCATGTTCGTCCAGCGTCGCAAGGATCTCCTCCTTGCTCCGCACCTCAACCCAGTCCCCTACCCCGAATGTCATGACCATATCTCTTTCGGAGGTGAACTATTGACTGTCTAGACGAGCACCTTCTCGCGTTGCCCCGGAACCCTCGTGTCGTGGATATCGGCCCCCTCCAGCAGTTCCTCGAGCCAGGTCTCTCCTCGGAACTTGCGGTACTGTTCAGCTCTCAGCCGATCGGCCAGGCGCCCAGCCGGCAAGACGACGTCGTCATAAGTAATGACGGAATCCTTGGCGATATCCCGCAGCAGCTTGCAGCCTTCCACGAGGCCTTGCGGCAAGTACCGGCCGCCAGACATCTCCTCGACGTTAGCCGCCTCTCCGTAGGTCATGTACATGCCGTAGTCGTCGAGCACTTCGCCTGCTTTGAGATCACGCTTGGCGACGGCGCACACTTCCACCACAGGGCCGGCCAGCGACCGGGATACCGGGTCGCGGAACAAGCACGTCCGTGCAATGGCGGTCGGTACCTCCAGATTGCAGAGATGATACGGCACGAAGAACGAATAGAGCGGCCCCGGGCCCATTTTGTAGAGCTCGAGATAGTGCGCCTGCTTGGGGTCGGGATGTTCGGCGAGGCAGTAGACCTTGGTCAGCGGCGTCCCGACCACGTAGTCGATCGCCCCGCCGAGCCTGCGCAGTTCCTCGAGATCGTAGATTTCGCCGATCTTGAGCACGTCGCCGTGATAGTCGAGGCCGCGAGACATGCCCCGCGTCAGCGCTTTGAACCCCGTGGCGTTAGCGACGACGGCCTGCTCGAAACTCACCTTCGAACCATCAGCGAAGCTCGTCACCATCGTGGGATTCTGTTTCCACTTCTCGGCGAAGCCCTTCTGCGTCGTCGGGTTGCGGTAGCGATCCTGCAGGCCCTTTACGTTGCCGAGCAGCCGAGGCGTCATGCCCAATCCCTTGACCCAGCGGTAAAGATTCATCTGGATACCCGGTTCGTCACCCTCACAGGCCGTGAAGATGACGCCGTGCGCGTCGGCATAAGTTTGCAGAATAGGCCCGATCGTCGCGTCGAGCTCGGCATTCATCAAGACGACATCCTTGCCGTACCTGAAAGCCTCAAGGGCCATGCGAGCACCGAACTCCACGGATCCGGTGACATCCACGAGGACATCGATGAACTCGCTGCGCGCAATCAGCATCGCATCCTCGACAGCCACGGGCGCCGACCGCTCGACCGCAGTGTCGAATCGCTGCTGCGAATCCGCCACGACGACATCCTCCAGGCCTGAGTAGTGGAAGACGTCGACAGCTCTTTGGACCCGACGGTTCGATATCGCCGCCACACGCATTCCCGGCGTGCTGTGCGTAATCTGGTTGGTCAAGCCCTGGCACATGAATCCGGCACCGATGATGCCGACGCGAATGGGCTTGTTGGTATCAGCCCGCGCCTTGAGCGCAGAATCGACGATCCACATGACTCACTCCTTCCGAATTGCGCCAGTACCAAGATCGCGGCGCTATGACAGAACTCCGACAGGTTCCGACCGGGCTGGAGACATTCGTGCCGTGAGCTCGCCTTCGAGGGCCTCCAGGAGATCGAAATTGCTGTCCTTTCCGGAAACAGCGGCGACGGGCAGCGGCCACGCTATACTCAGCCGCGGGTCATCGTATCGAAGGCCGCCTTCCGCGCCTGGCGCGTAGAAGGTGCTTGCCTGGTAAAGAATGGCGGTCCCATCCTGCAGTGTCTGATAGCCGTGAGCGAATCGCCCTGGAATGTAGAGCGCGCGCTGGTTCTCGCTGCTGAGCTCGACAGCCACGTGCTCCAGGAAAGTCGAGCTTTCAGGCCGCAGATCCACAATCACATCGAGAATTGCACCGTGCATGTATCGCACGAGCTTTGCTTCGATAGCCGGCGGATACTGGAAGTGCATGCCCCTGAGCGTTCCGCGCTTGACGCTCACGCCCACGTTCGTCTGAGCGACATTGGCTTCCAACCCCAGCTCCTCGAACTCCCTCTGGCAGAAGGCTCGCCCGAAGAACCCGCGGTCGTCTCGCCGGCATTCGACGTCGACGATAAAGGCACCTTTGAGCTTGGTTTCGGTGAAGATCACAACCGCCTCCATGGAAGCAGAAGGCCTGCACCGACGCTGACTTGCGGGCTGCCGATCGCGCCCATCACGCACCGATCCCTTCGGGACGTCGTCCCGGCGCTAGCAGAGTCGTGCGCTCATGATGGTGCCCCGTGGACATGACCTGGCGACCGTCGAAGACGATCGGTGAGCGCATGCGCGCGGCAATGTCGTTCCAGTCGAGCTGGCGATACGCATCCCAGCCTGTAGCGATCACGATTGCGTCGGCACCGCTCGCGGCTGTCGCGACGTCGTGGGCCTGCATGATGCCGGCGCCCAACTGATCTCGCACCGCGTCGACCTGCACCATCGGATCGTGCAGCACGACGTCTGCCCCCCGCTGCAGCAGAAGCTTCGATATCCGCACGCCAGGCGATTCGCGGACATCGTCAGTCTCGGGCTTGAATGCCAGCCCCAGCACCGCGATGCGCTTGTCGTGCAATGCACCGACCTGGCTGGCCAACAGGTCAACCACGCGGCCAGCTCGCTCTTCGTTGACCTGCAGCACCGAATTCAGGATCGGCACGTCCGCACCCTCGCTGCGCGCAAAGGCGCGGAGCGCCCGAAGATCTTTCGGGAAGCAACTCCCGCCGAAGCCAATACCGGCTCTGAGATAGCTTACCGCGCCGGCAAAACGGGACTTGCCGTCGCTGCCTGGCGCCCCCCAGCACTTGTCCAGGTGAACGCCACGCATCACGGTCGCCTCGTCCAAGCCGGAGACGGACTCGCAGATACCGGCGATCTCATTAGAAAATGAGATCAAGGTCGCTTGCAGCGCGTTCGCCGCGTACTTCACCATTTCTGCGTTGCGCGGCGTCGTTTGCAGCACCGGGCAGTTAAATGCTGCGTACATTTCGGCCAGCACAGAGCTCGCCTGGGGCGTGCTGGCACCAATGACGATGCGATCGGGCTTGGTGAAATCCTCGACAGCACGCCCTTCACTGAGAAACTCGGGATTCATGGCCAGGCCAAAATCGCGGCCACTAACCATGCCGGATGCCGCCTCGAGCTCCTCACGAACGACCGTATCCGTCGTTGTCGGAACGACCGTGCTCTTGACCACCACGACGTGATAGCGGCCGATCGTCGGCAGCTGCTTGCCGATCGCCCGCGCCGCCTGGCGGATATAGCTGAGATCAATGCCGGTCTCGTTGGACGGCGTACCGACGGCAATGATCGACACGTTGGCGTCGCGCAGACTGTCTTCGAGGCTAGTCGACGCCTGCAAGCGGCCCGAAGCACGTTGCTCTATCAGCAGTTCGTCGAGTCCCGGCTCAAAGAATGGCGCCTTGCCGGTCGCAATGGCCGCAATCTTACGCTCGTCATAGTCCACGCACGTCACGGTATGACCGATCGCGGCCAGACCGACGCCTGTCACGAGGCCGACATACCCCGTTCCGACAATGGTGATCTTCATGGATTGCTTCCGCGCGATCTCATGCCGCCACCGTTTCGTGATGACGCTCACGGTAGAACTCGAAGGTTCGGGCGAGCCCGGTGCGCAAGTCCACGCTTGGCTCATAGCCGACGTCCGTTCTGACCTTTGTCAGGTCTGGACAGCGACGGCTTGGATTGTCGATGAGGTACTGAGCATCGTCGCTCTTGCGAAACTGCACGTCGAGCGGCCGCCCCGGGCGGCCGGCGATCTCGGCCATCAGATGCGCCACGTCGAGCATCGAGCGTTCCTCGGCGTTGCCTACATTGTAGGGCTCCGCCGGCTTGCCGAGCACGAGCACGGAGAGGCTTCCGGCGATGAAGTCGCGGACATAGCAGAATGAACGGGTTGGGCGTCCGTCGCTCAAGAGGACGATCGGGCCTCCATCGAGCGCCGCGGACATCATGTCCGGAACCATGCGCCCGTCGTTGAGCCGCTGCCCAGGCCCATAGACGTTGAACGGGCGCACGATCTTTGATGGAACCTTCCGCTGTGCCCAGAAGCTGATGCAAAGCGTCTCGCCGAGACGCTTCGATTCGTCGTAGCAGGCGCGTGGACCGGTGCAGGATACATACCCGCGATAGTGCTCTGGCGTCGGGATGAACTGAGGATCGGGATCGCCGTAGATCTCGCTCGATGAGAAGAAGAGCATGCCTTTTGCGCCGTGTGCTTCGGCAAGCTCCAGCATGCGCCACGTGCCGTTGACATTCGCATCGATCGTTTCGAGAGGACGTGGCCGGTAGTAGATGGGCGACGCCATGCTTGCGCAGTGAATGATCCAGTCGAACTTCCGGCCCCAGTCCGTCTCGTCAACGACATTTGCCGTCCGAAGCTCGACGAAACGATCCGCCTTCAGGTGAGCGAGGCGATCGACGTTCGTGGCGATGAAATTGTCGGAGGCAACGATCCTGGCGTTGAGGCTCGGCGATGCGTGATTGAGCACCGAGAGAATGTCCACGATGTAGCTGCCCAGAAAACCGGAAGCACCAGTGACGAGGATATTGCTGTTGGCCAGCCGCTCGAACACGCCGGGAATGGTCGCTCGCATCACTTTGGCGTCTTCGTGGATGATCTTGCTCGCTCTACTCATGTACCGTGCCTCTCATTCGAGGTGAGCGACTGCGAGGACGAGCGCTTCTGCGGAACCGCCCGGAAACCGCCGATTCCCTCGCAATCTCCGACAATCGCGATTCTCAGGTATCAAGAAAAGGGCGCGCCGAGCGAAGGCAAAAGGGGAGCGATTCCTAACTCAGCAGGGGTACCACTGCAGGTCGGCGCATCTGATGTGAAAGGGCCATAGTGAACTCTCTCGGCCACTCAGTGCGCCGCCGCCGCTGCCTCCGATGTCCCGTTGGTAGGGCTCACGACCTCGTTCATCGTTTGGGCTTCGAAACCGGAACCGCGGCGTAGTCACGAACGCCTAAGACCAGTGGCTCGCGGCCCACAATACGGACTCAAGCATATGGCCCTCTCCACTCAACATTCCCCGCGGCTCTCGATCGGTTTGCCGGTCTACAACGGCGAACGTTATCTGGCAGAGATTCTCGACTGCTTCCTGACGCAAACCTTTCAGGACTTCGAGATCACTGTCTGCGATAACGCCTCGACCGATCAAACCGCGGAAACCTGCCGATCTTTCGTGGAGCGCGACCCGCGCGTTCGTTACCACCGCAATGACAGGAATCTCGGCGCGATCCCCAATTTCAACAAGGTTTTCGAGCTCTCCCGAGCACCCTTGTTCAAATGGATAGCCCACGACGACCTGTACCACCCTCGTTATCTGGAGAGTTGCGTTCGCATACTGGATGAAAATCCGGACGTCGTCCTCGCTCATTCCAAGACCGCGTTCGTGGACGATCGCGGTACCCCCTTCCCCATCGACCCGGTTACGGGATGCTATGTCGATCCGAGAACGGGCATCGCCCAGACGGCCGACAGCCCTATGGTCGCTGACAGCCCAACCGCTATCTTGCGTTTCTGGCAGGTTTTGTCGGGTGCCTGTTGGGGAACACATATGTTCGGTGTGATCCGCCGTGCAGCATTACAAAAGACGGGCCTCATCCCGAACTTTTCCGGCGGAGATCGCGCGATGCTGGCAGAGCTAGCACTGCTCGGCCGATTCCAGTGCTCAAAGGAGGTACTTTTCTCGAAGCGCTTCCACGAGGATGCTTCCTGTCATCTCGACGAGAAGGAAATCGTGGGTTGGCTGAGTACAGACGGCAAAGCCTATTCTCGCAGAATGCGGCAGCTCAGGACGTATTTCTCGACGCCGCTCGGAAAACCAGTCGGACTGCTCACGAAAGCCGGCTGCGTTGGACTCGTTGCTGCGCATTCCGCGAAAGTCGCTGCCCAGGCAATTGCCGGCAAAGATGCGCGCCGTGCAGCGCAGGGATTGGCATGGCGTACAAGCAAGTCGGCGCAGGCATAGCTCGGCTTGCGAACCGCAGGATCGACAGGCAAGGCGAATCTTTCGTGAAGGAGCCAGCCGGAATGCAGCGCCAGAAGGCTGAAGCTATGGATGGCATCACAGACGATCGAGTCAATCCCTGGACCGTTCATCGAGAAGAAGAGAGCTTTGCTTGCTCCTATTTCTCGGTTCGGAGCGATACCGTCGCCCATGGAACCCGTCTTCCGCGCGTCTACAACAGCATCAGGATGAGGACATTCGGCGTCAGCGTCGTTCCGATCGATGACGAAGGCTGCACGACGCTGGTTGGCCAGTATCGGTACGTCGTCGACCGCTTCACTTGGGAAGTACCAGGTGGGGGCTGCAAGCTGGATCAAGCGCCGGTGGAAGCAGCCAGAATGGAGTTGAGCGAGGAGACAGGATATCGCGCCGACCATTGGCTCCAGTTGTTCGATGCCAGTCTGGCCCCCGGTACGATAGATGGGCGTACGCAGTGCTTTGTTGCCTGGGGGCTGCGGGCCGGCATCCCCCATCCCGAACCGGAAGAAAGACTGCAGCAGCGCCGGGTGCCATTTGGTCAAGCCATTTCAATGGTGCTGTCGGGTGAAATCTCAAGCTTTTCAAGTGTCACCGTGCTGTTAGGCATTCAAGTCAAACTGGCCCGTGGAGAATTGCCCGCAGACCTGATGAAGCTGTTGCAACAACGCCCACGATGATGGCTGACGAGAGCGTTGCTTTCGATATTCGCCTGCAACTCGGCTCATATGCTTACTAAAAGTGGCGCAACGCGCTGAGCATGGGCGGCTCCGCATAGTGGGTGTCTATGCGGAGCCTGACCATTCGCTCTCGTGGGATGGGGCCCGCGAATGGCTGCCGCTAGAGTATCGCCGGCAATTGCGTATCCAGTGGAACATTGGGACAGCTACTCCGAGAGTGTCCATTCTTCTCCGACAATGTTCGTGCAGCGGGGAGCCGCAATCTTCCAGGGAGTACCCCCTAAGCAACGGCCACAGTTCCATGGGAGAAGTGCTTTCAAGCGCTTGATGGCCTAGTGTCGGTGGCGGTCATCGGGTGGGGTCGAGCGGACATGGGTAAGCGGATACTGGTCACCGGCGGTGCGGGGTTCCTCGGCTCGCACCTGTGCGAGCGCCTGCTGGAGGCCGGCCACGACGTGCTCTGCGTCGACAACTACTTCACCGGCACCAAGGCCAACGTCGCGGCCTGCCTCGACAATCCGCGCTTCGAGCTGATGCGCCACGACGTGACCTTCCCGCTCTATGTCGAGGTCGACGAGATCTACAACCTCGCCTGCCCGGCCTAGCCGGTCCACTACCAGCACGACCCGGTTCAGACCACCAAGACCAGCGTCCACGGCGCCATCAACATGCTGGGCCTGGCCAAGCGGGTGCGCGCCAAGATCTTCCAGGCCTCGACCAGCGAGGTCTATGGCGACCCGACCGTCCATCCCCAGGTCGAGGGCTATCGCGGCAACGTCAATCCGCTGGGACCACGCGCCTGCTACGACGAGGGCAAGCGCTGCGCCGAGACCCTGTTCTTCGACTATCACCGCCAGCACCGGCTGCGCATCAAGGTGGCGCGCATCTTCAACACCTACGGCCCGCGCATGCACCCCAACGACGGCCGCGTGGTGTCGAACTTCATCGTCCAGGCGCTGAAGGGCGAGGACATCACCATCTACGGCGACGGCATGCAGACCCGCGCCTTCTGCTACGTCGACGACCTGCTCGACGGCTGGCAGCGCCTGATGGACCACACGCCCGACGACTTCACCGGGCCGGT
>JAFKFK010000016.1 GCA_017307275.1 Alphaproteobacteria bacterium
GCCGATCTCTACTTCGACTTCAACGAGTTCGGCCTCGTCGCCGGATACGATTTCGGCGTCGCCCAGCTCCAGGCCGCCGTCCGATACAGCCCCAACTTCTTCGCCAACTCCGGCAACGCCTGGTACAAGTGGGCCCAGCTCACCGTTCCCCTGCCCTTCATCCACGTCAACGAGAACATCGCCTTCAAGATCATCGGCAGCGTCGGCAACCAGTATGTCGAGCGCTTCACCAACTACGGCATTCCCAACGACAACTACTGGGACTGGCAGGCCGGCGTCGTCGTCAACGTCTATGGCTTCGACCTCTCCGCCGTCTACACGGGCACAAATCTCAGTGTCCAGGACTGCCTCGGCACCCAAAACTGCGCTTCCCGCGTCATCATCGGCATCTCAAAGACGTTCTAGGCGAAGCTGAACCCACCGCCTTAGAGGGTTGCCGCCCCGGCGGGCGGCTGCCATCTATGGCGGATGGATAAGGAACGGTCCGATCTCGCCCGATTCGATCTTGCGATAGTGGGCGCCGGCCTCAATGGCAGTCTGCTGGCGCTGGCTGCTGGCGAGGCAGGGCTCTCCACCGCCCTGATTGACCGCGTGGCGCTCACCACCATGAGCGAGGCCGGTTTCGACGGCCGCACCACGGCCGTCGCCTATACCAGCCAACGCCTGTTCGCCGCATTGGGTGTGTGGGACGAGATCGCGCCCGAAGCCGAACCGATCCGCGATATCCGCATCTCCGATGCAGGCCATGACGGCCGCGCCAGTCCGCTGTTTCTGCATTTCGATCATCGCGAGGCGGCAACCGAGGGAACCGAAGCAGCCCCCATGGGCTGGATCGTTGAGAATCGATTCCTGCGCGCCGCTCTGCTGCGTCGGCTCGCGGCCTGCCCGCAGGTCGAGCTGATTGCCCCCGATGAAGTCATCGACAGCAAGCGTACCCTCGACAAGGCCGAGCTCACGCTGAAGAGCGGGCGTCGCATCGCCGCACGGCTGATCGCCTCTGCCGAAGGCCGCTTCGGCTCGATGCGCGAAGATGCGGGCATTGGTGCGCGCGCCTGGTCCTACAACCAGATCGCCATCGTGCTGGTGGCCAAACACGAACGGCCCCATCGCGGTGTGGCGCAGGAGAAGTTTTTGCCGGGTGGACCTTTTGCCATCCTGCCGATGACCGATGGCCCTTCGAGCGACGGATCGACCAGCGAACATCGCTCGTCGATTGTCTGGACGGAACGTGCCGATCTCGCGCGCCACCTGCTCGAACTCGATGCACCGCGCTTCCAGGCCGAGTTCGCCCGCCGTTTCGGCAATCATCTCGGCGCCGTCGCGCCCATCGGTCCGCGCTGGTCGTATCCGCTGAGCCTCGTGCATGCCGACCGTTATGTCGACACGCGACTGGTGCTGGTGGGCGATGCCGCCCACGGCATCCATCCCATCGCGGGCCAAGGTTACAATCTCGGCGTCCGCGATATCGCGGCCCTCGTTGAAGTCCTGATCGACGCCAAGCGGCTCGGCCTCGATGTCGGCGGCGCGGACACGCTGGAGCGCTACGCCCAGTGGCGCCGCGCCGACAACCTCGCCATGGTCGCCGCCACCGATCTACTCAATCGGCTGTTCTCCAACGACATCAAGCCGCTTCGCCTCGCCCGCGACCTCGGCCTTGCCGCCGTGAACCGCGTGCCGCCGCTGCGCCGCTTTTTCGTTCGCCATGCGATGGGTCTGGTCGGCGATCTGCCCAAGCTGATCCGCGGCGAGCGGCCCTAGACTTAACGGGTTTGCAGCCCTATCTCAGGGGCCAATTTCGAGGATTTCGCATGGCCAATCCCCAATCATCGGCGCAGGTGCCCGTCACGGTGCTCACCGGCTATCTCGGTGCCGGCAAGACCACCCTTCTCAACCGCATCCTGAGCGAGCAGCACGGCAAGAAATACGCCGTCATCGTGAATGAATTCGGCGAGCTTGGTGTCGACAACGACCTCGTGGTGAACGCCGACGAGGAAGTGTTCGAGATGAACAACGGCTGCATCTGCTGCACCGTGCGCGGCGACCTGATCCGCATCATCGAAGGCCTGATGAAGCGTAAGGACAAGTTCGACGGCATCCTGGTCGAGACGACCGGCCTCGCCGATCCCGGCCCGGTGGCACAGACCTTCTTCACTGACGACGACGTGAAGGCCCGCACGCGGCTCGACGCCATCGTGACGGTGATCGACGCCAAGCACTTCTTCGGCCAGCTCGAGCAGGGTTCCGAAGCCGAGCAGCAGGTGGCCTTCGCCGACGTGATCCTGCTCAACAAGACCGATCTGGTGAGCGCCGACGAACTCAAGAAGGTCGAAGACAAGATCCGCGGCATCAACCGCTATGCCCATATCTTCCGCACGCAGAAGAGCCAGATCGAACTCGACGCCATCCTCGACAAGGGCGCATTCGATCTCGGTCGCATCCTCGAATTCGAACCGGACTTCCTGCACTCCGGCCACGACCACAATCATGGCGACGAGGTCGCGAGCCTATCGATCAGCGCCGACCGGCCGGTCGATCCCGACAAGTTCCAGAAATGGATGGGCGCGCTGCTGCAGATCAAGGGCCCCGACATCTTCCGCAGCAAGGGCATCCTGGCGATCGACGGCGCGCCGCGCCGCTATGTCTACCAAGGCGTCCACATGATGATGGACAGCGACTGGGGGTCGCCCTGGAAGGACGGCGAGGCTCGTTCGAGCAAGCTGGTCTTCATCGGCCGCAACCTCGACGGCGACAACCTGAAGCGCGGCTTCGAAGACTGCCTGAAGTAGTTTGATCCTGTGAAACTCGATCTCGCTAATCCGGCCTGGCAGCAGACGCTGCCCCCGGCCCGCTCATTGGCGACCGACGCACCGGTCGCCGCCTGCGCCTTCAGCCGCGACGGCAACACCGTGGCCTTCGCCCTGGGCGACGGCCAGGTTCGCCAGATGCCGGCCGACATCAAGGCCCCCATACCCGATGCCACGCCGGCGTTGCACAGCGGCGTGGTGATGGCGCTGATCGGCGATCCCGTGGGCGACGGCTTCGTGAGTGGCGGCGACGACGGCCGTGTGCTGCGCGTGGCGCTCGACGGCACGGCAACGGAGCTGCTGGTTCAGAAAGGGAAGTGGGTCGAGCACCTCGCCGCCCATCGCAATGGCGCGGTGGCGGCTGGCGTCGGCCGCACGATGTTCGCGATCAAGGACGGCGAAGTCCGCGAGTTCGGGCCGCACCAGAGCACGGTGGCCGGTCTCGATTTCAGCAAGGACGGCGGCCGCGTGGCGTGCGCCCACTATGACGGCATCACCGTGTGGAGCATCGGCCAGGTGGTCCTGCCGCCGCGCCGCTTCGCCTGGCGCGGCAGCCATGTCGCACTGAAGTGGAGCACCGACGGCAAGTTCATCGCCACGGGCACGCAGGAAAACGACATCCATGTCTGGCGCGTGGCGCAGGCCACCGACATGCGCATGCAGGGCTACCCTGCCAAGGTGAAGTCCCTCTCCTGGACAGCCGACGCGCGCTTTCTCTACACCTCGTCGCAGCCCGTCTTCACCGCCTGGCCGTTCGCCGGCAAGGGTCCCGAGGGCAAACCACCGCTGCAATTCGGCGACGAAGGCGCGGGCCTGATGACGGTGGTCGCGGCCCATCCCACGGCCGAGTTCGTGGCAGGCGGTTACGACTCCGGCGAGCTGCAGCTCGGCGACATCAAGACCAAGCGCTCGGTCGTCCTCAAGATGGCCGACAGTTCGGCGATCACCTGTCTCGCCTGGGCACCGGATGGTTTCCGGCTCGCCGTCGGCAACGACCGCGGCGATCTCCTGGTGATCGACCTCAGGCGCTAGCTAGCCGCGTCGCACCAGCACGCGGTGCGACAGAAAGCAAAGCACACCCGCCACGCCCATCGCCGTGGTCATGGGCGCAATGGTGCCGTCGAAGGTCTGGCCGACCGCGGCACCGAAGGCGGCACCGATGCCGAAGGTCAGCACCCCCATCAGCGACGATGCCGTACCCGCCATGTGCGGATAGCGCTGCAACGCGAGCGCCGTGGCGTTAGGGCCGATCAGACTGAGCGTCGCGATCTGCGCGACGAAGCACACCAGAAACGGGATCAGGCCAATCGTACCGTAAGACGCCTCGATCCATCCCAGCACGGCGGCCGTCATACCCGCGAGAGCAGGCACGATCACACCGTAACGCAGGATGCGGCTTGCCCCGATCTTGGGCACGAAGCGCGCGTTGAGCAGGCTGCCGACCGTCATGAAGATCACCATGCCGCCAAACACCAGGCCGAAGTCGCGCGGCGCGATGCCGTAGCGTTCGATGAAGACGAACGGCGAGCCCGAGATGAACGAGAAAAGCGCCGCGAACATGAACGCGCCGGTAAAGGCGTAGCCCATGAAGGCGCGATGACGCAGCAGCTCGCCGAAGCGTTTCACCACGAGCAGCGGTTCAAGAGGCTGACGATATTCCGGCTTCAGGGTCTCGGGCAGACGCCACCAGGCGATCAGGAACCCGAAGACGCCGACACCCGCCAATGCCCAGAAGATCGCGCGCCAGCCGGCGAACCACAGGATCTGTCCGCCAATCAGCGGCGCCAGCATTGGTGCAATCGACGTTGCTGCCAGCATCAGCGACATGGCGCGCGCCGCCTCGTCGCGCTCGGCCATGTCGCGCACCATGGTGCGCGCCAGGACCACGCCACCGCAGGCTGCCAGCCCCTGCAGGAAACGCAGCACGATCAACTGTCCGGCCGAGGCCGCGAAGGCGCAGCCGATGCTTGCCAGTACGTAGACTACCAATCCAGACAGGATGACCGGCCGTCGCCCGAAGCGGTCGCCGGCGGGTCCGTAGAAGATCTGGCCGAAGCCGAACGCCACCATGAACATCGAGAGCGTGAGCTGGATGTCGCCGACGCTGCCCCGGAGATCGACGGTGATCACCGGCAGCGCCGGCAAATACATGTCGATCGAAAGTGGCGTGAAGGCCGACAACAGGGCCAGCACCGCCAGCAGCAACGGGGTCAAGGTCGGGCGGGTGGTCGTGGTCATTTTGAGGAGATCATGTGCGCGGTGGCTCTAACGGCAATTCCCGCCCGACACCATGCTATAAGCGGACCATGTCTTCGCTGCCTGACCTGTCAGAAATGCAGATCCGCCGATATGCGCGTCATATCGTGCTGGCAGAGGTGGGCGGCATCGGGCAATCGAGGCTGATTGCCGCCAAGGTGCTGGTGATCGGCGCCGGCGGCCTTGGCGCACCCCTCCTGCAGTATCTGGCGGCAGCCGGTATCGGCACGCTGGGTGTGATCGACCACGACACGGTTGATCTTTCCAACCTGCAGCGACAGGTCATTCACCGCACCAGCGACGTGGGCGTCTCCAAGGTCGAGAGCGCACGGCGCGCGCTGGGCGACATCAATCCCGAAGTGCAGGTGCAGGTGCACGACGAACGCCTCACCGCGGCGAATGCCGAACGCATCATCGCGGGCTACGACGTCGTGGCCGACGGCAGCGACAACTTCGCCACGCGCTATCTTCTGAACGACACCTGCTATCGCCTGAAGAAGATCCTGGTCTCGGCGGCGATCCTGCGGTTCGACGGCCAGGTCTCGACCTACAAGGCCTGGCAGGGCACGGGCCATCCCTGCCTGCGTTGCCTCTTTCCGGTGGCGCCGTCGGAAGATGCCGTGCCGAGCTGCGCCCAGGCCGGCGTGCTGGGAGCGCTCGCCGGCACGCTGGGTACCCTGCAGGCGACGGAAGTCGTGAAAGAGATCCTTGAAGTCGGCCGTTCGCTCTCGGGCCGGCTGCTGATGTACGACGCGCTTGCCGCATCCTTCGATGAAATGACGATCGCCAAGCGGCCCGACTGCCCGACCTGCGGCGTCGACACAGGCGGGGGCTCATGAGCGACGGCGGCATCTCGGTCATCCTGCGCGCCGGCGACTATGAAAGCGCCCACTATGCGCTGGCACTGGCCGCGGCTGCGCTGGCCGTGAACAAGCCGGCCGTACTTTTCTTCACCATGTCCGGCATCCGTGCTCTTCAGAGCCCGCCCCCTCCCCTCGATGACTGGGATCGCGATGCCCGGAACCGCGCGCGCGGCGTCGGCGACTTCGAGACCCTGCTGCAGGCCTGCGTCGAGCTTGGCGCGCGCTTTATCGTGTGCGAAATGGGGTTGCGGTCGCTCGACATCGACCGTGCGAGCCTCAGGGCCGACGTGCCGATCACGGTCGCCGGTATCGTGACCTTGCTGGAAGAGACCAAGCCGGGCATGCACCTCGTTTCACTGTGACGTATCGGGAGAGTTCATGACATCCGCCGCCTTCGACGTGCTGGGAATCGGTAACGCCATCGTCGACGTCCTGACCAAGGCCGACGATGCCTTCTTGAGCCAGCACGGCCTGGTGAAAGGCAGCATGATGCTGATCGACGAGGCGCGGGCCGACACGCTCTATGCGGCCATGGGCCCGGGCGTGGAGATTTCCGGCGGCTCCTGCGGCAACACCATGGCGGGCGTCGCCTCGTTCGGCGGCAAGGGTGCCTATATCGGCAAGGTCCGCGACGACCAGCTCGGCGCTGTGTTCGGCCACGACCTCAAGGCGACCGGCGTCTCCTTCGAGACCGCCAGCGCCACCTCGGGCCCCGCGACCGCACGCTGCCTGATCCTGGTAACGCCCGACGCGCAGCGCACCATGAACACCTATCTCGGTGCCTGCACCGGCCTCGGCCCGGCCGATATCGACGTCGCGCGCGTGGGATCGGCGCAGGTGACCTATGTCGAGGGTTATCTCTGGGATGCTCCGGCCGCCAAACAGGCCGTGCTCAAGGCGTTCGACGCCGCCCACGCCGCCGGCCGCAAGGTTTCGATCACGCTTTCGGATTCTTTCTGCGTCCATCGCTATCGCGAAGAGTTCCGCGACCTGATCCGCAACAAGGTCGATATCCTGTTTGGCAACGAAGCCGAGATCAAAGCGCTCTACGAGGTCGAGACCTTCGAGGAAGCGCTCGAAGCCGCCCGCAAGGAAGCCAAGATCGCCGCCCTGACGCGCAGCGAGAAGGGTTCGGTCGTGATCAAGGGCAGCGAGACCTATGAAGTGCCGGCCGCGCCCGTTGCCAAGGTCGTCGACACGACCGGCGCAGGTGACCTCTATGCCTCCGGCTTCCTGTTCGGCTTCACCCACGGCAAGCCGCTCGCCGAGTGCGCCCGACTGGGCGGCATCGCCGCAGCCGAAGTGATCTCCCATGTCGGCGCCCGCCCCGAAAAGGCGCTGAGCGGTCTCGTTTGAGCGGTCACGCCACCGACACCGGCGCGCGCGGCTGGCGGGAGTCGCTCGCGACCTACACGCATCCGCGTGTCGTCACGTTCCTGTTCCTCGGCTTCTCGGCCGGGCTGCCCTTCCTGCTGGTCTTCGCCACGCTGTCGGCATGGCTGCGCGAGTATGGCATCAGCCGTACCGCCATCGGCTTCATCAGCTGGATCGGCATCACCTACTCCTTCAAGTTCGTGTGGTCGCCAGTGGTCGATCGCGTCCCGCTGCCGCTGCTCACACGCTGGCTGGGGCGTCGCCGCTCCTGGATGCTGCTGGCGCAGGCGGGCATCGCCGGCGGCCTGCTCGGCATGTCCTTCTGCGATCCGCGCACCGACCTCTGGGGTCTGGTCGTGCTGGCGCTGGTCGTGGCCTTCTCCTCGGCCACGCAGGACATCGCCCTCGATGCCTTCCGCATCGAGGCGACCGATGCGAGCCTGCAGGGTGCCACTGCTGCGACGTATCAACTCGGCTACCGTATCGCCGTGCTCGCGGCTGGCGCCGGTGCGCTCTACATCGCCGAGTTCGGTTCCTGGCCCATCGCCTACCAGTCCATGGCGGTGCTTGGCCTCGTGGGTATTGTCACTACGCTTATCGTCAGCGAGCCCGAACGGCCGGTCGTCGCCGGCACCTCGGAACTCGAGGGCAAGGTCGCGACTTTCGCCGCCGGTCTCGGGGCGATGCCCGGCTGGATGCGCAAGGCGCTGATCTTCGTCTACGGCGCCATCGTCTGCCCGTTCGTCGATTTCTTCACACGCTACGGCTGGATGGCCGTCGTGCTTCTCCTGTTCATCGGCCTCTTTCGCCTTTCCGACATCGCCATGGGCGTGATGGCGAACCCGTTCTACATCGACATGGGTTTCTCGCTGTCGCAGATCGCCAACGTCTCCAAGATCTACGGCTTCGTGATGTCGATCCTGGGCGCTTTGCTAGGCGGCGTCCTGGTCTTCCGCCTCGGCGCGGCGCGACTGCTCGCGCCTGCGGTGTTCCTGATTGCGGCGAGCAACCTCACCTTCTCGTGGCTCGCGCTGGTCGGTCAGCCGGACACCCTGATCCTCACCATCGCGATCAGCGTCGACAATCTCGTGGGCGGCATGTCGGGCTCGATCTTCATCGCCTTCCTGTCGGGCCTCACCAACACCGCCTACACGGCGACGCAGTACGCGCTCTTCACGTCGATCATGACCCTGCCCGGCAAGCTGATGGGCGGCTCGTCGGGATGGATCGTCGACAAGCTGCAGGCGGAGTTCTCGTCGGTGCACAAGTTCGGTGGCTACGCGATCTTCTTCCTCTACACCGCGCTGCTCGGCCTGCCGGCGCTGGTGCTGGCGACGGTTGTCCGCCGTCGCTTTGAAAAAGAAACCCCTCCTTCCTGAGGAAGGAGGGGTTTAGTAATTCGGCGTCGGGTGTCGTCCGCGCCGGGGGAACCGACCCATTCCGAAGCAGGGGCGTGGGGCGCCGGGCTTGGAACGGGCAAGCCTTGTGTAGGCCGCCGACACTACAAAACCGTTACTGGCCGTGTGGAAAACCCTTGCTCGAAGGGCCTCCGGTGCATCAACCCGGCGTGGCGTCCAGCGCGTAACCGGCGGCGCGAACCGTGCGGATCACGTCGGCATGGCTCTCGCCGTTCAGGGCAATGCGCAGGCGGCGGATGTGGACGTCGACCGTACGGGCCTCGACGTAGACATCCTTGCCCCAAACCGCATCGAGAAGCTGCTCGCGCGAGAAGACGCGGCCGGGATGCTCCATGAAGTGGCGCAGCAGGCGGAATTCCGTCGGTCCGAGATGGATCGGCTTGCCACTGCGCGTCACACGATGCGCCACAAGATCCATGACGATATCGGCGTAGGACAGCGCCTCATCGGCCAGCGCCGGACGGATGCGCCGCAGCACTGCACGGATGCGCGCCACCAGCTCTGTCGGCGAGAAGGGCTTGGGCACATAGTCGTCGGCGCCGGCATCGAGCCCGCGCACGCGATCGCCCTCTTCGCCGCGCGCCGTCAGCATGATGATCGGCACGTTGGCGGTCGCGGTCTGGCGGCGTAGCTGGCGACAGACCTCGATGCCCGACATCAGCGGCAACATCCAGTCGAGCAGAATGAGATCAGGCACATCTTCCTGAACGGCCCGGAGCGCTTCCTCGCCGTCGAAAGCAACGTCGACCTTGAAGCCCGACTGTTCGAGATTGTACCGCAGCAACTCAACCAGCGCGGTCTCATCTTCGACGATCAGCACGCGTGGCTTCATCGTGGGAGCCTGAGCGTCGCGGCGGGTGGGAGTCACGGCGGTCATGCTCATGGTGCGTTACTCGTCGTGTAAAGGGAGGCGCTGCCCTTCGGCCTCGCCTCGTCGAAGCCGTGGCCGGTGGCACGGAAGCTCACCAGCTCGGCGATGTTGGTCACATGGTCGCCGGCGCGCTCGATGTTCTTGGCCATGAACAGGAGATGCGTGCAGGCGGTGATCGTGCGCGGATCTTCCATCATGTAGGTCAGCAGGTGGCGGAACAGGCCGGTGTAGACCTGGTCGATCTCCTCGTCGCGCTGCCAAACGTCGTAGGCCTTGGCGACATCGCCGTGGGCGAAAGCGTCGAGCACGTCCTTCAGCGCCGTGCGGACGAGGCGGCCCAGCCGCTCGATGCCGGTCACGGCCGAAGGCGGCGCAACGCCCTGGCTCAGCACGATGCTGCGCTTGGCGGTGTTCTTGGCATAGTCGGCGATACGCTCCAGCGCCGCCGCGATCTTGATCGACGACAGGATGACGCGCAGGTCGACTGCCATCGGCTGACGCAGCGCGAGAAGCTGGACCGTCTGCTCCTGCACCGCTTCGTCGAGGGCGTCGACGCGGGCGTCCTCGGCGATCACCCTTTCGGCAATCTCGGTATCGCGATCGCGGAGAGCTACGAGAGACTGAGCAAGCTGACTTTCGGCAAGACCGCCCATCTCGCTGATGGTGGCGCTCAGTCGCTCCAGCTCTTCGTCGAAACGCTTCAGGGTATGTTCGGGCATGGTCTGTCCCTTCTTCTCTTTGTCGTGCCGATCAGCCGAACCGGCCGGTGATGTAGGCCTGGGTGCGCTTGTCGGTCGGGGTGGTGAACAGCGTGGCAGTCGCACCGAACTCGACGAGCTCGCCGAGGTACATGAAGGCGGTGAAGTCTGAGACGCGCGCCGCCTGCTGCATGTTGTGGGTGACGATGACGATCGTGTAGTCCTGCTTCAGCTCGTCGATCAGTTCCTCGATCTTCGCCGTCGAGATCGGATCGAGCGCCGAGCACGGTTCGTCGAACAGGATGACTTCGGGCTTCACCGCCACGGTGCGGGCGATGCAGAGGCGCTGCTGCTGGCCACCCGACAGGCTGAGGCCGCTGGCGTTGAGCTTGTCCTTGACCTCGTCCCACAACGCGCCGCGGCGCAGGGCATGCTCGACGCGCCCGTCGAGCTCCGACTTGGGCAGGCTTTCGTAGAGCCGGATGCCGAAGGCGATGTTTTCGTAGATCGACATCGGGAACGGCGTCGGCTTCTGGAACACCATGCCGATGCGCGCGCGCAGAAGGTTGATGTCCTGGCCGTCGCGCAGGAGGTTGTCGCCGTCGAACATCACGTCGCCGGTGGCGCGCTGGCCGGGATAGAGGTCGTACATGCGGTTCAGGATGCGCAGCAGGGTCGACTTGCCGCAGCCCGAGGGTCCGATGAACGCCGTCGCCTTGTTGGCGTAGAGCGACATGGAGATGCCCTTGAGCGCCCGGCTGTCGCCGTAGAAGAACTCGAGGTTCTTGATCGAGATCTTGGGCGTCAGCTTCGAGACGTCGAGCTTGGCATGGCTGGCGACGGGAGCGGCGACGCTGGGCGTGCCGGTGGATGGCATAGACATTAGGACTTCCTCGCGGAGGTGAGCGAACGGGCCAGGATGCTGAGCCCCAGCACGGTGACGGTGATCAGGAGCGCACCAGTCCAGGCGAGCTTCTGCCATTCGGCGTAGGGCGACAGGGCGAACTGGAAGATGACCACCGGCAGGCTAGGCATCGGGGCGCCCATGTTCATGCTGAAGAACTGGTTGTTCAGGGCGGTGAACAACAGCGGCGCCGTCTCGCCGCTGATGCGGGCAATGGCCAGCAGGATGCCGGTGACGATGCCCGCCTGCGCGGCACGATAGGCGATGCGGACGATCATGTGGGCGCGCGGCAGGCCGATCGAAGCGGCGGCCTCGCGCAGCGTGTCGGGCACCAGCGAGAGCATGTCCTCGGTCGTGCGGACGACGACAGGGATCACGATCACGGCCAGCGCAACGGCCCCGGCCCATCCCGAGAAGTGGCCCATCGGCGCCACCATGATCTCGTAGACGAACAGGCCGATCACGATGGACGGCGCGCTGAGCAGGATGTCGTTGATGAAGCGCACGACGCTCGAGAGCTTGTCGTGACGGCCATACTCCGCGAGATAGGTGCCGGCCAGGATGCCGATCGGCGTGCCGATTGCCACTGCCAGCATCGTCATTATCACGCTGCCGACGATTGCGTTGAGCAGGCCGCCCGCGGCGCCCGGCGGCGGCGTGTTCTCGGTGAACACCGAGAGCGAAAGCCCACCGATGCCGTGATAGAGCAGGACGCCGAGGATGAGGACCAGCCAGCCAAGGCCGAAGGCCGTGGCAGCGTAGGCCAGACCCTTGGCGATGGCGTTGCGGCGGCGACGGCCCGCGTAGAGCGGACTGTTCATGGCAGCCGACGAGGCTCGGGACGGGGTTGCGGTGGTGGCCATGACGTTACTTCCCCTGCCGCTGCAGGCGCAGCAGCATGTAGCGCGCGATCGCCAGCACGATGAAGGTGATGAAGAATAGGATGAGGCCGAGCGCGATCAGCGACGAGGTGTAGAGATCGCCCACCGCCTCGGTGAACTCGTTGGCAATCGAGGCCGAGATCGTGGTGCCGGGCGCGAACAGCGAGGCCGAAACGTGATGGGCGTTGCCGATCACGAAGGTGACGGCCATCGTCTCGCCGAGCGCGCGGCCGAGACCCAGCATGAAGCCGCCGATGACGCCGACGCGCGTGAATGGCAGGACGACATAGCGGAACACTTCCCAGGTCGTGCAGCCGACGCCGTAGGCAGCCTCCTTGAGGACCGGCGGCACCGCGTCGAACACGTCGCGCGAGATCGAGGTCACGAACGGGAGCACCATGATCGCCAGGATGAGGCCGGCGGTGAACATGCCGATGCCGTAGGGCGGCCCTGCGAACAGGATCGACAGGACGGGCACGTTCTGGAAGGTATCGATGAAGAGCGGCTGCACGTGCTGCTGCAGGAACGGCGCAAACACGAACAGGCCCCAGATGCCGTAGATGATGCTGGGGATGCCGGCCAGCAGCTCGATGGCGATGCCGATCGGGCGGCGCAGCATCTTCGGGCAGAGCTCGGTGAGGAAGAAGGCGACCATCAAGCCGACCGGCACCGCAATCAGCATGGCGATGAAGGAGGTGACCAGGGTGCCGAAGATCGGTGCCAGCGCGCCGAACCGCTCTGTCACCGGGTTCCACGATTCGTCGAACAGGAAGCCGAAGCCGAATGTGCCGAGCGCGGGAGCCGCGCCGATGATGAGGGCGATGATGACGCCGCTCAGCAGGGCGAGCACCGCGAGCGATGCGCCACGTGTCAGCCCGTGGAATATCGCGTCGGTCAGTCTCAGCCGTTTCAGAACGGCCGCCCGTGAGGACGAGACCGCCAGCGGCGCGCTTGCGCCCTTCAGTGCAACTTCACTCACGTCCCGTTCCCCCGAAGCCATTCAACTCCCCAAAAATGAGGGGCAGGTGTCGCCACCCGCCCCATCACCGTTTAGTTCGTCGGCGAGTACAGCGGCTTGCCGCTGGCATCTTTGATGTCCGCCGACCACATCTTCATGATGTCCGTCACCACCTTTTGGGGCATCGGCACGTAGTCGAGCGAGTCCGCCATGGCGCCACCCTTGGCGTAAGCCCAGGCGAAGAACTTCAAAGCCTCGGCCGCCTCCGCCGACTTCTCCGGCTTCTTGTACATCAGGATCCAGGTTGCCGCCGCCATCGGCCAGGACTGGTCGCCGGGCTGGTTGGCCAGAATCACGCCGAAGCCCGGCACGGAATTCCAGTCGGCGCTCGCCGCGGCGGACTGGACCGAATCCGAGCCCGGGGCGACCGCCTTGCCCGCCTTGTTAATCATCTTGGTGAAGATCATCTTGTTCTCTTTGGCGTAGGCGTACTCGACATAGCCGATCGAGCCCTTGGTCTGCGCCACGTTACCGGCAACGCCTTCATTGCCCTTGGCACCGATGCCCACCGGCCACTGCAGCGCCGTGCTGACGCCGACCTTCGTCTTCCAGTCCGAGCTCACCTCGGCCAGGTAGTAGGCAAAATTGTACGTCGTGCCCGATCCGTCCGAGCGACGCACCGGCACGATGGCCTGCTTCGGCAGCTTGAGGTTGGGGTTGAGCTTCGCGATCGCCGCGTCGTCCCAGCTCTTGATCTGGCCGAGGTAGATCTGGGCCAGCGTCGGCCCGTCGAGCGTCAGCTCACCGGGCTTGACGCCCTCGAGATTGACGACCGGCGTCACGGAACCCATTACCATCGGAAACTGCACGAGACCCGACTCCTCGAGATCTTTGCCCGTGAGCGGCGCATCGGTCGCGCCGAAGGTCACGGTCTTGGCCTTGATCTGCTTGATGCCGCCGCCCGAGCCGATCGACTGGTAGTTGAGGCCGTTGCCGGTCTCCTTCTTGTAGCTGTCGGCCCACTTGGCATAGATCGGGTAGGGGAAGGTGGCGCCAGCGCCGGAAATGTCGATGGCGTAGGCAGCGGCCGGCGACAGCGCGAGCGCCGCGGTCGTCAGGGCAATTTTGGCGAAGTGCATAGGGTTCTCCTTCGATGAATTCCGAAGCGCCCTTCCCCTAGGAGCCGCACGTCACTGTCATATGACTCTTATATGACACTTCGATGACATCGCCGGCCGGCGTCTGAGGATGAAGCCGTACCCATCCTCTAGATCATTGAAAAGCATGACTTTTCCAGTCTTGCCGACTGCGGCCTTGCGATTTCGCACCAGAGCCTGAATGCAGCAAAGCCGGCATCCACCCCTCGCTTTGTGACAGATGCGTTATTGCTCGCGGCACTGGGGGCAAGCCAGCAGCCGTCACAGGATCTTAATCCTACCCCCTCGGAACGGTAACGCGCCCTGCCGATGGTGCGGCTCGTTTCAAGAGCACACCATGTCCTGCAAAGAATTCGACACCGAGGCCGTCGATCGCCGCCGCCGGTGGCTTTCCGTTTTGGCAAAGGCCCCCGAGGCCCGTCTCGATGCGCTATGGCAGGCGTTGGGCCCTGTCCCAACCCATACCGTCCTGCGACGACCCGAGACCGGGCTCGTCATGCTGCAGGGACGCATCTCGGGCAACGGCGCTCCCTTCTGCGCCGGCGAGATGACGGTAACGCGGGCCGCCGTCCGGTTGGAAACAGGTGAGGTCGGCTTCGGCTATGTCGGCGGCCGCCATGGCCATCAGGCCGAGATCGTGGCCCTCCTCGACGCGCTGGGCCAGCGCGAGGAATGGCGCGACAAGGTCGAGACCGAGATCGTGTCGCCGCTCGCCGGCGAAGCCGAGGCTCGGCACCGTCTGATCGCTGCGCGCGCCGCCGCCACCAAGGTCGAGTTCTTCACCGTCGCGCGCGAGGCCGGCACATGAACGGCACGCTGAGTTCCCTGTCGCCAGGCTTCGCCGATCCCTCGCACAACGCCCAGCAGCTCTTTCGCGAGGTGCTCGACGCCTTCAGCCATCCGGGCCGCATCGTGACCCTGGCCGATGCGCCGCACGGTCCCGGTACGATCTCCCCCGCCACTGCGGCCTATCTGCTTACCCTGGCCGATCGCGACACGCCGCTCTGGCTCGCGCCCGCGTTCGACACGCCGACGGTTCGCGACTATCTGCGCTTCCACGCCGGCGTGCCCATTATCGAGGATCGCGCGGCCGCGACCTTCGCCGTGTTGCCCCATGACGACGCCGATCCCTTCGAAGGATTCGCCCTCGGCACCGACACCTACCCCGATCGCTCGGCCACCCTCGTGATCGAGGTGCCGGCTCTCGGTGCGGGCCCGGTCCGCACCGGGCGCGGCCCGGGCATCAAGGGCGAAGCCCAATTCGCCATTGCCGGACTGGACGACTGGTTCTGGCGCCAATGCGCCACCAATCACGCGCTCTTCCCGTGCGGTGTCGACCTGGTCTTCACCTCGGGGTCCCAGCTTCTCGCGCTGCCGCGCAGCATCTCCGTGGAGGTCTCGCCATGTACGTCGCGGTGAAAGGTGGCGAGACCGCCATCGCCCATTCGCTCGACCTGATCGCCGACCGCCGCCGCGGCGACCGCGGCCTCGCCGAGCTTTCCCTGGAGCAGATCGACCAGCAGCTCGGCCTCGCCGTCGACCGCGTGATGACCGAGGGTTCCTGCTACGACCGGCGCCTGGCGGCGCTGGCCATCAAGCAGGCGCGCGGTGATCTGATTGAAGCGATCTTCCTGCTGCGCGCCTATCGCACGACCCTGCCACGCTTCGGCGATTCCGAACCGCTCGAGACGGCGCGCATGGTGGCGGAGCGGCGCATCTCCGCGGCCTTCAAGGATGTACCGGGCGGCCAGGTGTTGGGGCCGACTTACGACTACACGCACCGCCTGCTCGACTTTTCGCTGGCCGTTGCCGCAGACCGCCCCGCAGCTCCGACTGCGCCCGCCGATACCGCGCACGGGTTGCCGCACGTTGGCGACATCCTCGCGCGGGAAGGCCTGCTCGAACCCTCGCCCGCAACATCGGGCGAGAAGCCGGCCGATCTCACGCGCCAACCTCTCGGCTTTCCCGCGGATCGTCCTCTGCGCTTGCAGAACCTCGCGCGCGGTGACGAGGGCTTCCTGCTGGCGCTCGGCTACTCGACCCAGCGCGGCTACGGCAACAACCATCCGTTCGTCGGCGAGATCCGCTACGGCCATGTGCCGGTCGCCTTCGTCCCCGAGGAGCTGGGCTTCGCCATCGAGATTGCCGAGATCGACGTCACCGAGTGCGACATGGTCAACCAGTTCGCTGGCTCGCACGACGTACCGCCGCAGTTCACCCGCGGCTATGGCCTCGCCTTCGGCCATGCCGAGCGCAAGGCAATCGCCATGGCCCTGGTCGACCGTGCGCTGAGAGCGCGCGAACTCGCGGAAAGCGCGGACTCACCGGCTCAGGACGAAGAGTTCGTGCTAGCGCACTCCGACAACGTCGAGGCCTCGGGCTTCGTGCAGCACCTGAAGCTGCCCCACTATGTCGACTTCCAGTCGGAGCTGGTGGTGGTGCGGGCCCTGCGCGCCGCGGTCGAAGCGCGCAAGCAGCAGGCCGCAGAGGAACGTGCATCCCTCAGCCAGGCGGCGGAGTAGGCCATGCCGGACACCAATATGACCGAGGGCGCCTACAACTACGCCTACCTCGATGAGCAGACCAAGCGGATGATCCGCCGCGCCATCCTGAAAGCGGTGGCCGTACCGGGCTATCAGGTGCCGTTCGGCGGGCGCGAGATGCCCTTGCCTTATGGCTGGGGCACCGGCGGTATCCAGGTGACGGCCGCCATCATCGGTCGCGACGATACGCTGAAGGTGATCGATCAGGGCGCCGACGACACGACCAATGCCGTGTCGATCCGCCGCTTTTTCGCGCACGTGGCCGATGTCGCGACTACGACCCGCACGGAAGAAGCCACCATCATCCAGACGCGCCATCGCGTGCCGGAGACGCCGCTCGAGGACGGCCAGATCCTGGTCTTCCAGGTGCCGATCCCCGAGCCGCTGCGCATGCTGGAGCCGCGCGAGACCGAGACGCGGACGCTCCACGCGCTCTCCGAATATGGCGTCATGCAGGTGAGCCTCTACGAGAGCATCGCCCGGCACGGCCGCATTTCGAAGTCCTACAATTATCCGGTGCAGGTGAACGGGCGCTACATCATGAGCCCTTCGCCCATTCCGAAGTTCGACAATCCCAAGCTCGACCGCAGCCCGGCCCTGCAGCTTTACGGCGCTGGCCGCGAGAAGCGTATCTATGCGGTGCCTCCGTACACGCCGGTGAAGAGCCTCGACTTCGACGACCATCCCTTCGAGGTCGAGCGCTGGACCGAGTGTTGCGCTTTCTGTGGCTCCACCGAGAGCTTCCTCGACGAGATGATCATCGACGATGCCGGCAAGCGTCTGTTCGTCTGCTCCGACACCGACTATTGCGAGGGACGGCGATGAACACGCCGACGCTTTCGTCCCCTCTCCTCTCGGCCCGCAACATCACCAAGCGCTTCGGCGGCCGCATCGCCTGCCACGATGTGAACTTCGATCTGTGGCCGGGCGAGGTTTTGGGCATCGTGGGCGAATCGGGGTCGGGCAAGACGACCTTGCTGAACTGTCTCGCAGGCCGCCTAACGCCTGACGAAGGCTCGGTCGCCTACGAGACGGCGTCGGCCGGCACCGTCGACGTGCATCGCCTTTCCGAAGCGCGCCGCCGCCTGCTCACGCGCACCGAATGGGGCTTCGTGAACCAGGACGCGCGCGAGGGATTACGCATGGGCGTGAGCGCCGGCGCCAACATCGGCGAACGGCTGATGGCCGTGGGCGCGCGACACTATGGCGAAATCCGCGGCAGTGCTGCCGATTGGCTAGCGCGTGTCGAGATCGACGCCGACCGGCTCGACGACCGGCCGACCACCTTCTCCGGCGGCATGCGCCAGCGCCTGCAGATCGCCCGCAACCTGGTGAGTGGGCCGCGGCTCGTTTTCATGGACGAGCCGACGGGCGGCCTCGATGTCTCCGTGCAGGCGCGCATCCTCGACCTGCTGCGCGGTCTCGTCGAACGGCTGCATCTGTCGGCTGTCCTGGTAACTCATGACCTCGGCGTCGCCCGGCTGCTGACGCACCGGCTGATGGTCATGCAGGGCGGCGCTGTCATCGAGGAAGGCCTGACCGATCAGGTCCTCGACGATCCGCAGCACGCCTACACGCAGATGCTCGTCGCCTCGATCCTGCCCGTATGAGCCACCCCGAAAGGAGCTGCGAAGACCCAACCATGCCACCCGCGCTGCGCGTCTCCGGTCTCGCCAAGTCCTTCGTCGTCCACGCGCACGGCGACCTCGCCCTTCCCGTGCTGCACGACGTATCGCTTGCCGTGTCGCCGGGCGAATGCCTGGCTCTCGTCGGCCCCTCCGGAGCCGGCAAGAGCACCCTGCTGCGGTCGCTCTATGGCAACTATCGCGCCGATGCCGGTTCCATCCGTGTTCGACAGGACGACACCTGGACCGAACTGGTCGGAGCCGAGCCGCGCACCGTGCTCGACGTGCGCCACCGCACCATGGGCTTCGTCAGCCAGTTCCTGCGCGTGATCCCCCGTGTAGCCGCCGTCGATGTCGTAGCCGAACCGCTGCTGCGGCGAGGTGTCGATGCGACCGAGGCGCACCATCGGGCCGAGTTTCTGTTGGGCATGCTGGGCATTCCGGCGCGCCTCTGGGCACTGCCTCCGGCCACCTTCTCGGGCGGCGAGCAGCAGCGCATCAACATCGCGCGGTCGCTGATCGTCGACTATCCGATCCTGCTGCTCGACGAACCTACAGCCTCGCTCGATGCTGCCAATCGGGACGGCGTGGTCGAGCTGATCTGCCAGCGCCGCGATGCCGGCGCGGCCGTCGTCGGCATCTTTCACGACACCGGCGTTCGCGACGCCGTCGCCACCCGCATCCACGAAGTCCTTCCCCCTGCGTCCCCGGCTGGAGCCCGCCATGCGTAGCGAAACCGTTCTAACCAACGCCCGTGTCGTCACTGCCGATGCCGAGTTCGATGGCACTGTCGTGCTGCACGACGGGCGCATCACCGAAGTTGCGCCAGGTCGCAGCCACATCGCGGGCGCCATCGACCTGGAGGGCGACTACCTCCTGCCCGGCCTGGTCGAGCTGCATACCGACAACATGGAGAAGCACTTCGCCCCACGGCCGGGCGTGAAGTGGCCGAGTGTCTCGGCCGTCATGGCGCACGACACACAGATCAGCGCCGCCGGCATCACCACCGTCTACGACTCGCTGGCGCTGGGCGACGTGCACGGTAACTCGGACCGGGTGCAGAATCGCGAACGCATGATCGAGGCGGTCTGCGCTGCTGCCGACCGGCAGATGACGCGCGCCGAGCATCGTATCCATCTGCGCTGCGAGATTTCGGCCGACGACGCCGTCGAGGCCGTCGACAAGTGGATCGACCTTCCTCTGGTCGGTCTGGTCTCGATCAACGATCACACGCCCGGGCAGCGCCAGTTCCTCGATCCCGAGAAGCTGAAGCAGTACTACAAGGGCAAGCACGCGATGACCGACGACCAGTTCGAGGAATTCTCGATCCGCGTCATCGAACTGCATCACCGGAACGCCACCCGGCACCGCAACGAGATCGTGAGCCGCGCCCATGCGCGTGCCCTGCCGATCGCCAGCCACGACGACGCCACCGAGGCCCACGTCAAGGAAGCTGTCGCAAATGGCATGACCATCGCGGAATTCCCGACCACGCACGAGGCGGCCCAGGCATCGCGCGACGCGGGCCTCGCCGTGCTGGTCGGCGCGCCCAACCTCGTGCTGGGCGGTTCGCATTCCGGCAACATCGCGGCCATCGACCTGGTGCGTGCCGGCCATGCCGAGATCCTGTCGTCTGACTACGTGCCGGCGAGCCTGATGGAAAGCCTCTTCAAGCTGCCTGCCGTCGGCATCGGCATCTCGCTGCCGCAGGCCGTGCGGTTGGCATCGCTCAATCCTGCCAAGGCCGTCGGTCTCGGCGACCGCGGCGAGATAGCCGCCGACCGCCGCGCCGACCTTGTGCGTGTCCGCGCCGTCGACGGTGCCGCCGTGGTTCGTGCCGTCTGGCGCGAAGGCGACCGCGTCGTCTGAGGGTGCCCGACATGGATGGCACCCTCGTTTACGTCATGGGCCCCTCGGGCGCCGGCAAGGACTCCGTGCTGGGGCGTGCCCGCGCGCTACTGCCGGCCGACGCGCCGGTGGTCTTCGCCCATCGCTACATCACACGGCCGTCCGACATCGGGGGCGAGAACCATGTCTCGTTGAGCCGCGCCGAATTCGCGACGCGGCTCGCCCATGGCCTCTTCGCCTATCACTGGCACGCGCATGGCAACGACTATGGTGTCGGTCGAGAGATCCACGACTGGCGGCGCGCCGGGATGGCCGTCGTGGTAAGCGGCTCGCGCGATCACTTCCAGAAGACCGGTGGCCTAGATTCACTGGCTCGTCCTGTACTGATCACCGCCTCGCAGAAGCGGCTGGAGCAACGTCTGGCCATCCGGGGGCGCGAGACCGCAACTCAGGCCGCCGCGCGGCTCGACCGTGCCGATGCCTACAGGATCAACGATCCGCGACTGATGACGATCGTCAACGATGGACCCTTAGACGAGGCCGCCACCCGCTTCGTCACGCTGCTTGCCACACTTGCGTACTCAGGCGACGCCCTCCGCCAAGCCTGAAGCGCGCCAGCATCGAGAAGGGCCGGCTGGCGCCAGGCTGGCGGAAGACGCAGAGATCACGGACCGCCAGCGGCCGGCCGATTTCGCCGCCAAAGCGATGGCGCAGCTCCGCGAGAACCACCTGGCGCTCGCGCTCGTCGGGCAGCCGGCCGCTCAGGGTGAGATGGAAACGCCAATGTTCCAGCACATAGGGATAACCCCAGCGCACCAACAGATCGTCCTGACGCTGCGTCAGGCCTGAGCGACGCCGGCGCGCCAGCTCGGCCTCCTCGGCGGGACGGCGAAACTCGTCGAACTCGACGACGCATTGGTCGGCGAGATCCTGCAGCTCCGGGCAACGCGCTCCCGGAACAAGGGCGAGGAAGTCCGACAGCTCCGTCAACTCCATCGTCGGCACGGTGACTTGCCGCTGGCCCACGGCGAACCGGCCCACGGCGTCGACCAGATCGCGTTCCGTGACACCATCGGCAAGCGCAATCGGCGCTTTCAGGGTGCCGTGAAAGCCATAGAGCCGGGGATCGGCGACGATGGCGGCCAGGCGCTCGTAGGGGATGCCCGGCATCGGCATGAGGGCGCGACTCTGGCCTGTTTCGGCGTTGCGGCCCAGCCACTGGGTGGCGGTGCGGGCCAGCGATTCGTCGGCCCGCGGCGCGTAGTAGAGCGCGTAGCGGGGCGTCTCGGCCAGATCGGGGGCCAGATCGGTCAAACGGCAACTCCTCCACGCCGGCCGATCATGGCAAAGCGCAGCTTACTCGAAAGGAAATCAATGGCAGCGACAGCTACCAGGATCATCAGGACGATAAAGGATGTCTGTTGCAGTTCGAGGGTGCGGATTGCCTCGGCGAGATGCAGGCCGATGCCGCCCGCTCCGACGATGCCGATGATCGACGCCGAGCGTGTGTTCGACTCGAAATAGTAGAGGATTTGACTCATCAACACCGGAAAGACCTCCGGCAGGATGCCGAACCGGATGCCGAGAATATGGCTGCCGCCGGTCGAGGTGATGCCTTCGACAGGCTTGCGGTCCGCGGCCTCGATCGCCTCGGAGAAGAGCTTGCCGAAACTGCCGATGTCGGCAGTCATGATCGCGAGCGCACCGGCGAACGGCCCCAGGCCTACCACGTTGATCCAGATCAGCGCCCAGACGAGGATATCGACGCTGCGGATCGTATCGAGAGAGCGGCGCGACAGGAAACGCACGATACGCTGAGCCGTCACGTTGCGTGCTGCCAGCAAGGCGACAGGGAGAGCCAGCACGGCGGCCGACAGAGTGCCGAGCAGCGCGATGGCCACGGTCTCGAGAAGCGAGATCGAGTAAATTTTGACGTGCGCCCACGAACCCGGATCGGGTGGCAACATGAGGCCCACGATCTCGAACAGACGGCCCAGACCCGAGAGCAGCGTGCCGTCGAAGAAGCCGAGACGACCCATGGCGTAGATCAGCAGAGCGAACAGGCCGAAGCCGATCGCCGCCATGACAAACCGGTCGCGACCGAAACGCTGGAAGTGTTCGGGGTAGCGCTGGCGCACGGAAGACATCAGGCCTTGCCCTCCAGACCGATCAGGCGATGCCGCGCCTTGGACGTGAGCATGTCGATCACCGCCACCGTCAGCAGGATCAGCACCAGAATGGCGGAGACGTCCGAGTAGTAGAACTTGCGGATGGCCTCGACGAGGTCCTGGCCGATGCCACCAGCACCGACGAAGCCCATGACGGCCGCCTCGCGGACGTTGATCTCGAACCGCAGCAAAGTGTAGCTGGTGAAATTCGACATGACCTGCGGCAGCGCGCCGAAACGCATGACGACATGCCAGGGCGAACCGGTCGACGACACGCCCTCGACGGGTTTCATGTCGATGTTCTCGATGACTTCGGCGAACAGTTTGGTGAGCACGCCGAACGTGTGGACGATGACGGCCAGCACGCCTGCCATCGGACCGAGCCCGAAGGAGATGACGAAGATCAGCGCCAGCACCAGGGTCGGCACGGTGCGACAAACCTCGCCAAAGCGGCGCACGACGATGCGCAGCCAGCGCGACGGTGCCACGTTGGCCGCCGCCAGGAAGGCCAGGACAAAGGCCACACCCGCACCCAGCACGGTGCCGACATAGGCCATGAGCAGGGTTTCGCCGAGCAGCCTCAGCCAGCGCGGCAAGCCCCAGAACCATTCACTGAGGTCGGTCCAGACCGGCTGACCGTTCTCGAGGAAGAACAGCCGGACGATGTAGCTCGGGAAGCGATGGATGTTCTCTGCAAGCTTGGAGAGCGAGACTTCGGCCGAGACCGACGCCAGCAGCATTGCCACCACGACACACGCCAGGATCAGCAGCGTGTGTCGGCGACGGCTACGAACCGAGGCGTTGTAAGCTGCCAGCAGAGGCTGGAGCTGCGCCTCGGGCAGGCGGACGACGTGCGTGCTCACGGGAGCGATGCGCCCCGGACGACGTGCGCTTGGCTCAGCTCTTCTGCTTGCGCAGCTGGTCGACGAACTTGATCAGCTCGACCACCGGCTCGTAGGTCTTGGCGTCGACTTTGGTGAAGCCACGGTCCTTGCCGTCAGACAGCTTGTCGAAGGCGGCCTTGGCCTTGGTCGGTGCCTCGTCAAACGCCTTGACGATCGCGGCCTTGAGATCGGGCGGCAGGCTGGCGAGGTAGGCGAAGGGCGAGTTGGGGATCAGGTCCGACTTGGAAATGATCCGGTAGTCGTCCAGCTTGGCCAGCCCCTTGGAGACCATGCGCGTCAGGTTCGAATCGTTCTCCGCATTCCACCAGTTGGCTGCGACATCGACCGTCTTCTGCTGGAGGGCGATGATCGCGTTCTCGTGGCTGCCGGTATAGGTGACGCGGCCGAAGAACGTGTCCGGATTGATCTTGAGCTTGTTCAGAGTGAAGCGCGGCACGTTGTTGCCCGAGGTCGAGTTGGGATCGACCAGGCCCAGGTTCTTGCCCTTGAGATCTTCGATCGTCTTGTAGGGGCTATCCGCGCGCACGTAGAAGACCGAGTAATACCCCATCGTGCCGTCGTTGTTCACGGTCGTGACGAAGGGCTCGACCTTCACGCCGGTGACGATGGCGCGGGCATAGGAGGCAGGACCGTAACCCGCAAGATGGATGCTGCCGTTGCGCTGGCCTTCGATCACGGCGGCATAGTCATTGGCGATACGAAGAGTCACCTTGGTGCCGAGTTCCTTCGACAGATACTCGATGAACGGGCCATAGCGCTCGGTGACGCCCGACGCGTTCTCGGCCGGAATGACGGCGAACACCAGTTCGGGATAGGCGCTGCGCCAGCTCTGGGCGTGGGCGGCACCGGCAAACGAAACAGCAGCGAGGGCAGCGCCCAGCGCGAGACGACGGGTGAGCATGAGTGTTCTCCTTGGAAAAACGTAGAAACGCGAGAGATCAGGAACCCGCGAGGGCGAAGCCCGGCTGGGCGCCAGCCGGCAACATCGGCGGCGGAGCGGCATGGCCGACCACGTCGCCCGCCTCGAGCCCGTAGAGATCGCGGGCCGTGGCATCGGTGAGGGCAGCCGGAGCACCGTCGAAAACGACACGGCCGCCGGACATGCCGACCAGCCGGTCGCAATAGCTGCGCGCCAGATCGAGGCTATGAAGGTTGCAGATCACGGTGATGCCGAGATGGCGGTTGATGTGCTGCAGCGCGTCCATCACCACCTTTGTGTTGCGCGGGTCGAGCGAGGCAATCGGCTCGTCGGCCAGCACGATGTCGGGCTCCTGGACCAGGGCGCGGGCGATGGCGACGCGCTGCTGCTGGCCGCCGGACAGAGTCTCGGCGCGCTGACCGGCCAGCCGCGCCATATCGAGACTTTCGAGCGCCGACAGGGCCTGCGCCTTCTCGTCGTCGGTCCACATCTTCAGGAGCGCGCGCGAGGGCGGCATATGGAAGGCGCGGCCCATCAACACGTTGGTCAGCACATCGAGCCGACCGGCGAGATTGAACTGCTGGAAGATCATGGCGCATCGCGCCCGCCAGGCGCGGAGCGGCCGGCCGCGCAGGGCCGTGACATCGGTATCGCCGAACAGGATGCGGCCGGACGTGGGTTCACCCAGCCGATTGATCATGCGCAGCAGAGTCGACTTGCCCGCGCCGGACCGGCCAATCACGCCGACGAGCTGACCGACAGGCACGGTGAGAGAAACGCTGTCGACGGCGCTCTTGCCGCCAAAGCTCTTGGTAACCCCTTCCAGTCGCAGCACCACGCGCCCCACTTGTTCGAGACATCCCATCCCTTCGCGTGGGGTAGCGGCGCCAAGCTTCGAGAGCGCTACGGTCTTGTTACAAACCGGAGACGATCGGTGGAGGAACAGGCGGCGGCGAGGCCGGGCGTAACCAAACGGTCATTTCCCACGTGCACAAGACACGAACAGTTGCCGAGAAGCACCTTCAGCTTCCGCCAGAAGTGCGAGAACAATCATGAACGTCGACCCTTCCGATATCGCCTATCTGCCCACGACAGGCGTCAGGAAAATACACGAGACACCTCTGGTCAACGCGACGGAGGACTCACTCGAAGGGTATGGCTGCCTTGTCGACGAACCCAAGGCATTCCCTATCGAGATCACTCGCTGGCCCGCCCAGGGCTGGCGCCCGATCGACAAGAACTCCGGCGATCAAGGTGGCGTGACCGAAGGACTGTTCGAATTCTGGTGGAAGGGTGAAGTGCTCTACGCGCGGAACAATGCCGTCGGCGACAGCTATCTGTTCGGATGGAGCAACTGGCCGGAAGAAGCGACCGAGAGCGCCCGCACAGGCCAGTTGCGCACACACGCCCTCATCTGGCGCGCCAACTACCATCCCGACGGCGGCCAGCTGTTCTATCCCGTCGACGGCCAGAGCTTCGTCGTGCCTCTGGCATTGCCGGGCGACGACATATCGCCGGAGAAGTTCGTCTCTTTCCGATGCGACGGACGTCGCGGCCTCTACATCCATCCCAACATCTGGCATGGCGCGCTGGTGCCGTTCGACGACCAGGCCACGTTCCTCGATCGCCAAGGCCGCGTCCACGCCCGCGTCTCGGTCGACTTTCCCAAAGAGTTCGGTTGCTATCTCGGTGTGCCGACACCGGAGCGCCACGGCGGAGCCGTCAACGAACTGCAGGCAAGGTCACCGTGAAGGTCGAACCCTTGCCGGGACTGCTCTGGATGTCGAGCCGGCCCCGGTGGCGGTTGACCACATGCTTGACGATGGCAAGGCCGAGGCCCGTCCCGCCGAGTTGACGAGAGCGCGCCGTATCGACCCGGTAGAAGCGCTCGGTGAGACGCGGCAAGTGGGTAGCGGGAATGCCATCGCCCTCGTCGCTCACTGCGACGGCCAGCCGGTCCGAGCCGACCGGCCGCACCGCGATTTTCACGGTCGTTGCCGGCCGCGCATACTTCACGGCGTTGTCGATCAGGTTTTGGAACACGATCGTGAGTTCGTCGAAATCTCCGACGGCCGGCGGCAGTGCTGGATCGAAGCCGAGTTCGATCTTCACGTTGCGCGAGGAAGCCTTGAGCTGCAGCAGGTCCATCACCGAACGCAGGACACGGCCGAGATCGACGGCGGCATCCGGCCGCGCATGTTCATGCTGCTCGATGCGCGACAGCATAAGGAGATCGTCGACCAGCCGGCGCATCCGGTCGGCCTGCTCGGCCATGATGCCGAGAAAGCGCTCGCGCGCGACAGCATCGTCGCGCGCCGGGCCGCGCAGGGTTTCGATGAAGCCGGCGAGACCCGCAATCGGCGTCTTGAGCTCGTGACTGGCATTGGCCACGAAATCGGCGCGCATGCGCTCGGCGCGGCGCAACGCCGTCGTATCGTGCAGCACGATCAGCGCCAGCGAGCCGTCGGCAGCTGCACGCGGCAAGCGGCGCAAATGGGCGATGAGGTCGAGCTCGGGTGGCCCGGCCAGCGCCAGCTCGACCGCGCTCTGATCGGCTCTGGAAAAGTTACCGTCGGCGCCTGTTTCCAGCAGGGCATCGATGGCCGCCAGAAGTTGCGGCTGACGCAGGACAGTCGAGAGATCGCGTTCGGCACCGACCGCGCCGAGCAGCGACACGGCGGCGAGGTTTGTCCGCACGATACGGCGCTGGCGATCGACCGAAATCAGCGGGTCGGGCAGGCCGTCGACGATCGCCTGGGCGGAAGCCGCCAGATTGTCGATCGAAGCGCGTTGACGCCGCCAGCCGACGGCCAGGGTCGCCGCCGCCGTCGCCAGCTCCTCGGTAGCCGGAGCGAACGAAAGCCGCGGCATGACCGGCTCGCGCTCGTCGGAGAGTTCACCGACAAAGCGGGCAAAGCGCGCCAGCGTGCCGAGATAGCGTTGCACCAGCAGGCCGGTGAGGAGCGCGATGCCTGCCATGGCAATCAGCGTGGCACGACCACTGAGCTCGCCCACGCCATAAAGGATGACGAGCGCGCCCCAGGATGGGGTCAACACCACGGCGTTGGCGAGGAGCGTGCGGCGCAAGGGAATCGCCTGTTCGGCCATGCCCCGACTATAGCCCGGTTTGTTAATCGGCTAAGTCGGTCCGTTCGATAGGCGAGGTGCGAAGAAGCGGATGGCCAGCAGGCCGAACACGAAACCCGCGATATGCGCCACCCAGGCGATCGACTCGCCCCCTGCTCCAGGTGCACCACCGAACAGGCCAAAGAAGACGTTGAGGCCGATCCAGATGCCGGCAACCGGCAGCAGTGAGGTCAGGCTGCCCACATAGCGCATCAGCATGAGCACGGCGCCGAAGACGCCGCTGATCGATCCGGACGCGCCGACGACGGGATCGGGTGAACCGGGATAGACCAGGATGTGCACGAAGCCCGCGACGACGCCGCACACCAGATAGAAAAGGACGAACCGCCTAACGCCGAGCAGGCGCTCGACCGGCGCGCCGAAGGCCGCCAGGGTCAGCATGTTGATGCCGAGATGCATCCAGCCGCCATGCAGGAACTGGTAGGTGATGGGCGCCACGAGGAGCGAAAAGAGATCGTGGTTGGGGTCCGACGTATAGGCGGCGGGGATCAGCCCGAACTGCAGGATGATCTCCTGGTCGGCCTGCTCGCCCAGCAGTTGGCGCACGAGCTGGACGGCGACGTTGATGCCGATCAACCAGAGCACGGCCGGCGGCAGGTTGATCGCCCGCTCGCTCGTGCCGCGACCCCGTCCCGGGCGGTCGCCGTCATCGAAAGGCATCAGAAACTCCGTAAGAAACCAACGCTGTGCTGCAACCTGCTTAGCGCTTTAGCCGACGGGAGCCCAGCCAAAGAAAGAGAGCGCCCAGGAGCAGGGTCGGCGAGCCGCACAGAATGGCTATGCCGCCCATTTCACCAAACGGATTGCCCTCTGTGACGGCAAGGATGCAGCCCAAGGTCAGGAACAGGACGATCCCGCCCGAAATCAGGAAAAACCAGGCGAGCCCCGTGCTTTTCGGCGGCGATGGCGGGTGAACAGGCGGTGGCGGCGGCGGTGCAACCGAAGGATCGTTCACCGCGCCTGCTCCTTCGTCAGCCGTGCATTGCCCGCGGCGCCCGGCCGATAGAAGGTATTGTAGGTGTCGAACGGAACGATCCGGCCCTCCGGCGTCACAAAATGAACGCAGGAGCGTTTGACGTTGCCCAGGCAGAAATTGAACCGGTCGAGAAACTCGACGATCGTGATTCGGAAGACGTTCTCGTAGCCGGAGCCTTCCGGCATCGGCACGCCGGGCAGGCAGCAGAGCAAGGAACCGAGCCGCTCCGCCGTGTTCGTGTCGGCCGTGGACAGCGACAGAAGATCGACGAAGCGCTGCCGCAGCTCGGGATACTTCTCGAACGAGATGGCATTTGGAATGGCCGGCAACAACGCGTCGCGCGGCACGAGCGATGTCAGCGGGACGACGCGTTCGCCGTCGCGCAATCCGTAGCCGATCGAGATCGACGCGGGATTGCACGGCAGCGGGATCATGTCGCCATCGCCGAATACACCGGACTCCTCGACGATCCGGCGGCGGATCTCCGACAGCACGACGCGGTTCTTGCGCGGATCGAAGCCATCGTTTCGGCCGGCATCCTGCACCGGCTGGAAATTGATGCCCCGCACGCACCGGAAGGTGAGCGCGTGGCGGATGATGTCCCCGATCTCGCCATCGTTGACGCCGCGCTTCACGGTACAGACCAATGTCGTCGAGATGTTGCGCGCCTCGAGGGCCGCGAGAGCCTGACGGCGAATGCGCGTGAGCGCTGCGCCGCGAATGTTGCGCAGCGCGTCGTCGTTCAGGGAGTCGAATTGCAGGTAGACCTCGAAGCCCGGCTTCAGCTCGGCCAGCGCATCGACGAAGGCAGGATCTTCGGCAATGCGGATGCCGTTCGTGTTCAGCATGACATGGCGAATCGGACGACGTCGTGCGGCCGCCAGAATTTCGAGAATCTCGGGATGGATGGTCGGCTCGCCGCCAGAGATCTGCACCAGATCGGGCTCGCCCTCGCTGGCCACCAGGGCATCGAACATGCGTTCGACTTCGGCCAGGCTGCGATGGGAGTTACGCTTCGGCGAAGAGTCGGCAAAGCAGACGGGACAGGCGAGATTGCAGGCCTCGTTGATCTCGACGATGGCCAGACAGGAATGCTGCTCGTGATCGGGACACAGCCCGCAGTCCCAGGGACACCCATGGTCGGTGCGCGTCTGCGGCGCCAGAGGCCGGTCGCCGGGCTTGAGGTATTCGAGGGTACGGCGCCAGTAGACCGGATCGTCGGACACCAGGGTCTTCATCACCCCATGTTCGGAACAGCGCTTGGAATAGTAGATGGCGCCGTCTTCCTCGATGATCTTGGTCGGCACGAGACCGAGGCAGGTCTCACAAAGCGACGTCGTCTGGCCGAGGAAGAGATAGGGCGCCGACTTGCGCGCTACGCCGTCGTACATGCACCGCTCCTGCTGCGGATCATGGCGGCAGCGTACAGGAGCAATCCCAGGCAGACCACGTGGAACAGGTTGAACGGCCCGATCACGGTTGCATAGGGCTTGAAGAACTCCCAGACGAAGCGCTGCAGGGCGTACCAACCCACGGTGAGATAGAAGCCGTTGGCCAGCCAGAAACGGTCGCGCGCGACAAAGCGCCAGATCAGAACGACGAACATCAGGGCCATCGCGAGCGACTCGTAGAGCTGCACGGGGTGACGCAGGACGCCGTCGCCGAAATCGACGGCCCAGGGCACCGATGTCGGCGTGCCGTAAGTGAAATCGACCAGTCCCGAAAAGAAGCAGCCAAGCCGCCCCACGGCTACCGTGGCGGCAAAAGGCGCTGCGAAAACGATGCCGGTCGAGCCGCTGACGCCGGTCATTCGCTTGAAAGCTTCGACGGCCGCGATGGCCCCCGCGAGGCCGCCCACCATCGAGAAGCCGATGGCCCGCTCACCCGAAAGCAGGGCGTTTGCCGTGCCGAAGAACATGGCGCCGCATAGCGCGCCACAGCCGGCGGCGATGGCATAGGCGCCGGGATGGGAAACGCGATGGGCCGGAAGTGCGGTAGCTGGAATGAGGTGGCGGGTGGTCAGCCAGAACACCGCCATCGATGTCACCCAAGCGGCGACATCGAAAAACGAATGGACGTACGGGAGCCCGAAGATCAGGTCTTCGGTCCGCCCTGGCCCAAGGCCCGCAGCCTGAGGCGCAGTGCGTTCAGCTTGATGAACCCTTCGGCGTCGCGCTGATCGTAGGCGCCCTGGTCTTCCTCGAAGGTCACGTGCTGCATCGAGTAGAGCGACTTGGGCGACTTGCGGCCGACAACCGTAGTGTTGCCCTTGTAGAGCTTGACCCGCACCGTGCCAATGACGTTTTCCTGGCTCTTGTCGATCAGGGCCTGCAGCATCTCGCGCTCGGGAGAATACCAGAAGCCGAAATAGACCAGCTCGGCATATTTCGGCATCAGCTCGTCCTTGAGGTGCCCCGCACCGCGGTCGAGCGTGATCGATTCGATGCCGCGATGCGCCGCGTAGAGGATCGTGCCGCCCGGCGTCTCGTAGATGCCGCGGCTCTTCATGCCGACGAAGCGGTTCTCGACCAGATCGAGGCGGCCGATGCCGTTGGCCTTGCCCAGCTCGTTCAGCTTGGTAAGCAGGGTCGCGGGCGACATCTTCACGCCGTCGATCGCGACGGCGTCGCCCTTCTCGAAGTCGATGGTGATGTAGGTCGCCTTGTCGGGTGCCGTCTCTGGCGAGATGGTGCGCTGATAGACGATCTCGTCGGCTTCCTCCCAGGGATCTTCCAGGATCTTGCCCTCGCTGGAGGAGTGCAGGAGGTTGGCGTCGACCGAGAACGGCGCCTCGCCGCGCTTGTCCTTGGCGATGGGGATCTGATGCGTCTCGGCGAATTCGAGCAGCTTGGTGCGCGAGGTGAGTTCCCACTCGCGCCACGGCGCGATCACCTTGATGTCGGGCTTCAGCGCATAGTAGCTGAGCTCGAAACGGACCTGGTCGTTACCCTTGCCGGTGGCGCCATGGCACACGGCATCGGCGCCGACCTCGCGCGCAATTTCGATCTGGCGCTTGGCGATCAGCGGCCGGGCGATCGAGGTGCCGAGCAGGTACTGGCCCTCGTAGAGGGCGTTGGCGCGGAACATCGGAAAGACGAAGTCCTTCACGAACTCTTCGCGCACATCGTCGATGAAGATGTTCTGCGGCTTGATGCCCAGCAGCTCCGCCTTCTGGCGTGCCGGCCCGAGCTCCTCGCCCTGGCCCAGGTCGGCGGTGTAGGTCACCACCTCGCAGGCATAGGTGGTCTGCAGCCACTTCAGGATCACCGAAGTGTCGAGGCCGCCGGAATAGGCCAAGACGACCTTCTTGATGTCGCCCTTCCTGTGAGGGCCGGTATAAGAAACGCTCATGCTGGCGGCTTTCGTGTCCGTTCGGTGAAGGCGCGCGAATATAGCGGCCGACCCCGTTGGGGCAAGGGTGAGGGCCAGGCGGGGAGCCAAGCCGAGCGCAGGGGTGCCGCAAAGCCGCTATATTGGGCGGTATACTCGCGCCTCCCATGGTTTCCGCCCTCGACCGCCTGAGCTACGCCGCCCGCCAGACCGCGCGGGTCGCCTGGTATGCCGGCCACTACGCGGCCGGCCGCCGCCTGCTGAAGCCCCTGCCCAAGCCCGATTTTCCCATCGGGCCGACCCCGACCCGGGCCGAGCTGACGGCCGATCTGCGCGGCCTGTTCGAACGGGAATGGCAGGATATCGCGGCCGGACTGTTCCCCGCCCCCACCCTGCCCGGCCCCGATCCGGCCGAGCTGTTGCGCCGCAGCGCGCTCTATTTCCGCGACCTGCCCAAGGTCGATGCCCGCCGCCACGGCCGCATCAACGACGAGCCGAACCACGACGAAGCCAATGCGCATCTGCCGCGCTACTACCGGCAGAATTTCCATTTCCAGAGCGGCGGCTGGCTCACCGAGGAGTCGGCCACGATCTACGACACGCAGGTCGAGGTGCTGTTCACCGGCGCCGCCGACGCCATGCGCCGACGTATGCTGCGGCCAATTGCCGAGTGGATGAAGGGACGCCGTCAGCGCGAAGTGCTGGGGCTCGACGTCGGCTGCGGCACCGGCCGGCTGCTCGCCTTCCTGCATGGCGCCTGGCCCGGCATGAGGCTCACCGGCATCGACCTCAGCGCGCCCTATCTGGAGGAAGCCCGCCGTCTCATCGGCCGCACCGCACGCGTAAAGCTACTCGAGGCGGCCGCCGAAGCGTTGCCCTTCGACGATGCCAGCCTCGACCTCGTCGTCTCCTCGTTCCTGCTGCACGAGTTGCCGAAGAGGATTCGCGCCGAGGCTCTGGCCGAAATGGCGCGCGTCGCGAAACCCGGTGGGCTGGTCGTGATCGTCGAGTCGATCCAGAAAGGCGACATGCCGAAATGGAACGGGCTGCTCGACCTCTTCCCCTACTACTTCCACGAGCCGTATTACGCGGAGTATGCGAACGGCAGCATCGACGCCTGGTGTGATGCGGCTGGGCTGAAGCCGGTCGCCAGCGAGCGAGCCTTCCTCGCACGCGTCAGCGCTTTCACGAAGGACTGAGGCGCGACTAGAGAACGACCTTTTCGCGCCGGCCGCGCTGGCTCGCGCTCTTGAGCTGGCCGCAGGCGGCAAAGATGTCGCGACCGCGCGGCGTACGCACGGGCGCACTGAGGCCGCCATCGTTCACGATCTCTGCGAAGCGATGGATGCGGTTGTTGGAACTGCACTCGTAGGGAGCACCCGGCCAGGGGTTGAACGGGATCAGGTTCACCTTGGCGTGGATCGGCTTCAGGATGCGCACCAGCTCGCGGGCATCGGCGTCGCTGTCGTTGACGCCCTTCAGCATGGCGTATTCGAAGGTGATGCGTCGGCTGTTCCGGGCGCCCGGATAGGCGGCGCAGGCCGCCAGCAGCTCGGCGATCGGCCACTTCTTGTTGATCGGCACCAGCGTGTCGCGCACCTCGTCGCTCACAGCATGCAGCGACACCGCGAGGTTGACGTCGAGCACGTCGCCCACCTTGGCGATCATCGGCACGACGCCCGAGGTCGAGAGCGTGATGCGGCGGCGGCTGAGCGCGATGCCCTGCTCGTCCATGACGATCTTGAGGGCTGTCGCCACGTTATCGAAATTGTACAGCGGCTCGCCCATGCCCATCATGACGATGTTGGAGAGCATGCGCGTCGTCTCGGTCGGCGTCGGCCACTCGCCGTAGCTGTCGCGCGCCACCATGAACTGGCCGACGATCTCGTCCGGCGTCAGGTTGCGCACCAGCGGCTGGGTGCCGGTGTGGCAGAAGGTGCAGGTGAGCGTGCAGCCGACCTGGCTGGAGACGCAGACCGACCCGCGATCCTGCTCCGGAATGTTGACCGTCTCGGCCTCGTTGCCGTCGGGGAAACGCAGCAGCCATTTGCGCGTGCCGTCGACCGAGCGTTGCTCGGTCACGATCTCGGGGCGCGCCACGACGAAGAGCTCGGCCAGCCTGTCGCGCGTCTTCTTGGCGATGTTGGTCATGCGCTCGAAATCGGTGACGCCATGCCAGTAGATCCACTGCCAGACCTGACGCGCCCGGAAAGGCTCGAGACCCGCCTCGACGAGCGTCGTCTTCAGATCGTCGCGCGACAGGCCGATCAGGTTGCGGCGCAGGTCGTTGCGGCCGTGCGCGGGGCGCGGCTCGACGATTTGCAGCGGTTCGGTGGGCAGAATGGCCATGGAGGGCGTGAGATAGTCGCGCCGCCCCTCCGGCGCAACTACGACCAAATGCCCCCTGGCCAATCTATTGTTTTATCTCGGCTTTTTGCCGCAAGCGCTGGCGCCGCTTGTACATCGGCTCGCCGAATACCGGCAGTTCGGCCATTTCCGTGGGCGCGCCCTCGGCAACCGGACGTGGCGCGTGGCGGCCGAGGCTAACCAACCGGTCGTACATGACCAGGGCCCCGGCGACGCCGAGATTGACCGAGAAACGCATCGGGATCTTCACGATGTAGTCGCAGAGAGACTGCACGTCCTTCGAAAGCCCCTCCCGCTCGGCGCCCAGTATGTAGGCGGCCTGACGCGGGTGCCGGAAGGTCGGCAGCTCGATCGCATCCTCCGTGATCTCGATGCCGATCAGCCGGCATCCCAGAGGCAGGCGGAAGCTTTCAAGGTCGCTGAAGTGGTAGGTCGGCACCGAACGTGGCGTGTCGGAGGTGTCGCTATGGCCGCCTTCCCGCCGGTTGTACTGGGCGCGAAGCGTGAACACGAAGGCGGCATCGAAGGCATGCGCGGTCCGGAACAAGGTGCCGACATTCACGGCCTTGCTGATGCCTTCCACACCGATACCGAAATAGCCTTTCATGGCTCTCTGATTTGTTGCACTAATGATTCGCTGGCGCTGTCGCCCTCCCGGTAGCGCCCCGCCCGTCGTCAAACAAGGCCCGAATGACCGTACCGTCGCCGTTGGATGAAGTCCGCGCCCAATACGAAGCGTTGCCCTATCCGGCGCGCGATCCGCGCGACGAGGCAATCAGGCTGATCACGGGCACACCGAGCCATATCCTCGAGATCAATCACTACCTGTTCGCCGGCCGGCTGAATTTCATCCGGCCCTTTCGAGCGCTGGTGGCCGGCGGCGGCACGGGCGATGCCTGCATCATGCTGGCCCAGCAGCTCGTCGACCGGCGCTGTCCGGGCGAGGTCGTCTATCTCGACCTGTCCACGGCGTCGCGGCAGATCTGCGAAGCCCGCGCCAAGGCCCGCGGCCTGCGCAATATCCAGTTCCTGACGGGCTCCCTGCTCGACCTGCCGTCGATGAACATCGGGCAGTTCGACTACATCGATTGCACCGGCGTGCTGCACCACCTGCCCGATCCGACGGCCGGCATGCAGGCGCTGGCGAGCGTGCTCCATGCCGAGGGCGGCGTTGGCGTCATGCTCTATGGCGAATATGGCCGCAGCGGCGTCTATCCCCTGCAGCAGATGCTGCAAACCCTCGCCCCGCTGTCGATGGCGCTGGAAGACCGGCTGGCGATGGCCAAGCGGCTTATCCGCTTCCTGCCGACGACCAACCTGTTCCGCCGCAACCCCTATCTCAACGATCACGTAACCGGTGGCGACGCCGGCCTCTACGATCTGCTGCTGCACAGCTGCGACCGCGCCTTCACGGTGCCGCAGATCAGCGCGATGACCTCCGCAGCCGGCCTGCGCGTTGTCGCCTTCCTCGAGCCGGTGCGCTACGAGCCGGCCACCTACATGAGCGATCCGGTGATTGCCCGCCAGACCAGCTCCCTGCCGCTGATCGAACGTGCTTCCTTCGCCGAGCGGCTGGCCGGCAACCTGCGCACCCATATTTTCTATGCCACGCGCGCCGGCTTCGACACGGTGGCGCGGCCGGAAGATACGTCGGCCATCCCGGTCCTGCGCGAGATGGATGCGCAGAAGCTCGCCGCCGGCCTGCAGCCTGGCGCCCCGCTGATCGCCAACCTCGATGGCTTCCCGTGGCGCGCCCAGCTTCCGTCGCTGGCGCCCCGCATCGTCTCGCAGATCGACGGCCGCCGTACCGTGGCCGAGATCTACACCTCGCTCGGCGCCCAGGGCGGCCTGCCGCAGTGGGAGGACTTCTACACGCAGTTCGAAGACCTCTACGTCAAGTTGAACGGCGTCAATCATCTGCTGCTGCGTTTCCGCACCTAGGCTTCCACTATGATCGGCCCGATGAGCGGCAATGTCCTCGCCATCGCGTTGGGCAACTCGTTTCTCTGGTCCACCTACCTCCTGTTCACGCGCCATGTCGTAAGCGGCGCCCATCTCGATGCCTGGGCCTATACGCTGGTGCAGCTCCTGAGCGCGGGCCTTGCCATGCTCTGGGTCGGACGGCGCACGCCGGGTAGCTGGCGCGACCTGCTGGCGCCCTGGACGATCAGCTACGCCTTCATGCGTGTCGTCATCAACGGCGCCACGTCGGCCGCTATCGTCTGGCTCGCCGTCACGCAGAGCACGCTGATATCGACCATGAGCGTGCTGATCGGGGCCGCCGCCGGCTGGCTCCTGACCCGCCAGGCGCCGGCAAGGCGCGACTGGCCGGGCCTGCTGCTACTGGCCGCCGGCATCGTGTCGTTCGTCTTGGCGTTGGCCTCCGACACGGCCTGGCGCGGTGTCGCCTGGCTGGTCCTTTCCGAGACCGTCGCCGTCGCGGCCTCGTGGATGATTGCCTACCATCCCCGCAATCGGGAGACCGATCCGGCGGCGCGCAGCCGCTTCACCGGCGAGATTCTGGTCGCGGCCTCGCTGGCGCTGATCTTCGTCTGGTCGCTGGCGGGCCTGCTGGGCGTCATCGCCTCGCCCTGGGCCGGCGGCGGCGACGCCTTCGGGCGCATCGAACTCTGGGTCTACGCCATCATCGCCGGCGTGGTGTTCCGGGCCCCCGGAACCTGGCTCGGTTTCTGGACCATCAACCGCTCGGGCGTTCAGACCTATCTCATCGCGCTGACGGCCATGCCCTTCTTCGCCATCGTGCTGGAGGCCGCCGCCGCTCAGCTCGGCTGGCTATCGCCCCCCAACCTGTCGAAGGGCGAATGGCTCTCCGCCGCCGTCATTCTGGGCGGCGCCGTGTGGTTGATCGCCGCCCGCCTCCGCGCCCCTACTTCTTGAGGGCGTCCGGATTGAGGACGTTGATCGGCTTGCCATCCAGCCAGGCCTCGATGTCCTCGATCGTACCCTTGTAGAAGTGGCGGTAGCTGTCCTCGACCACATAGCCGAGGTGCGGCACCAGGGTGACGTTCTCCAGCTTGGTCAACGGGTGGCCGGCGGCGACCGGTTCCTTGTCGTAAACGTCGAGACCGGCATGGGCGATCGTGCCGTTCTTCAGCGCCGCGATCAACGCCGCCTCGTCGACGATCGGACCGCGCGAAGTGTTGATCAGGATCGCGGTCTTTTTCATCTTCGCCAGCTCGGCCGCACCGATCAGCCCGCGCGTGCGATCCGACAGAGCGAGGTGGATCGAGATGAAGTCCGAGGTCGAGAGCAGCTCGTCCTTGCTGACGTATTTGACCCCGATGGCCTCGGCCTTCTCCGCCGTGAGGTTCTGGCTCCAGGCTACGACGTCCATGCCGAAGGCCTTGGCATAACCCGCGACGCGGCTGCCGAGTTTGCCGAGGCCCAGGATGCCGAGCCGCTTACCCTCCAACACGTTCATCTGCTGGATGCCGTCATGCCAGCCGCCGCTGCGCATCAGGCGCTCGGCCTTGGCGAGGTCACGCGCACAGGACATCAGGAGTGCCCAACCCAGCTCCGCCGTGGGTGCGTTCGAGCCGCCGCCCGGCGTCGTGGAAATCGGAATGCCGCGCTCGGTCGCAGCCTTGTCGTCGAGGCTTGCCGCGCGGGCGCCGGTCAGCACCATGAACTTGAGGTTGGGCAGCTTCTCGATCAGGGCCCGCGGGAAGGCCGTGCGTTCGCGCAGCAAACCGAGGATTTCGAAGGGCGCCAGTTTTTGCGCTGCGTCATCGACCGACGCGAAGGGTTCGTTGAAGACGGTGATGTCGATGCCGCGTTTGCGCAGGCGATCCCAGTCGGCCAATCGCAGGGCGACCTTCTGATAGTCGTCGAGCAGGGCGAGCTTCATCGTTTGCGGCATGGCGTTTCCTGGGAGAGAATGACGATTGTCGGCACTATAGCCGCAGGAGGCGGTTGTGAGCATCACGGTTACGCCAACGCAGCCCGAGTTCGTCGCCGAGATCGAAGGCGTTGATCTCGCTGCACCGCTGAAACCTGCCGACCGCGACGCTATCGAAGCTGCGATAAACCGCTACGCCGTCGTCATCTTTCACGACCAGAAACTGGACGACGAACGGCAGGTCGCCTTCGCGCGCCACTTCGGCCCCGTCGAAGCCTCCGCAGCCAAGCTGCGGCAGCGCGACATCAAGCATCGCCTGTTAGCGGACGAAATCGCCGACATTTCCAATCTCGACAGCGACGGCAAGGTGCTCGAAGCCGATTCGCGCCGCCGGCTCGACTGGCTGGGCAACCGGCTCTGGCATACCGATGCCTCGTTCCGCCGCGTGCCAGGGGCGCTTTCAATGCTCTATGCCCACATCATTCCGGACGAGGGCGGCGACACGGAATTCGCCGACATGCGCGCCGCCTACGACGCATTGCCCGACAGCACGAAGCGAGAACTTGAAGGTCTCGTCGCGGAGCATTCGATCTGGCGGTCGCGTGAACAGCTCGGCGTCGTCAAATACAGCGCAGAAGAACTCGCCTCCCTGCCGCCGGTGCCTCAGCGCGTCGTACGCACCCATCCCGGCTCGCACCGCAAGACACTCTATGTCGCGTCCCACGCCTCGCACATTCTCGGCAGGCCCGTCGCCGACGGTCGCCTGCTCCTGATGGACCTGATCGAGCATGCGACCCAACCGAAGTTCACCTACTCCCATGCCTGGAAGCAGGGCGACCTGGTGATCTGGGACAATCGCTGCACCATGCATCGTGCGCGGCCGTTCGACACGACCAAGGTACGCGACCTGCGTCGGGTCACGACGCGCGATGTCGCTTCGACACTCGAACAGGCCGCCTAGGATCTCCCGATGAAGCGCTCGACCGACGTCTGGCTGGCAGCCGGTGTACGCACGCCGTTCGCCAAGGTGGATGGCGCGCTGGCCAGGCTCGATGCCATCGAGCTTTCCGTTCCGGTGGCCCGCCACATGATGGCCGAGCTCAACGGCGCCCAGCCCGACTTCGCCGTCTGGGGCGTCGTCGTACCAAGCCTCACCTGGAGCAACATCGCGCGCGAAGTGCTGATGGACGCCGGCATCAACGCCACGGTCCCGGCCTTCTCCACGATCATGGCCTGCTCGACCAGCATGATGGGCACCATCGAGGCCGCCGGCATGATCGACGGCGAGAGCCGCAACCTCGCTTTGGTCGGCGGCGTCGACAGTCTTAGCCGCGTGCAGGTGGGCCTCGGCCAACAGCTGTCGGACTGGCTGCGCAAGTTCCAGCAGGCACGGTCGCTCGGGCAGAAGATCGACCACATCACCCATCTGCATCTGAAAGATATTCGCCTCTTCATTCCGGCGATCAGCAACCGCACCACCGGGCTCAGCATGGGCGAGCACACCGAGATCACTGCCAAGGAATGGCAGATCGGCCGGGCTGAGCAGGACGAGATTGCGTTGGCCAGCCATCGCAACGCCGTCGCCGCCTGGGACCGCGGTTTCTTCGATGACCTGGTGGTCGAGGTCGAAGGCACGAAACGCGATACCATTCCGCGCAAGGACACCTCGCTCGAAAGGCTGGCCAAGCTGCAGCCTTCGTTCGACCGCACCAGCGGCAAAGGCACGCTGACGGCGGGCAATTCCTCGCCGCTCACCGACGGCGCCGCAGCCCTCTGGGTCGCGTCCTCGAAGGGTCTGGAGAAGCTGCCGGCGAAGACGCCGCGCGTGAAACTGGTCGACTGGGAGATCGCTTCCGTCGATTTCCGGGTCGAGGGGCTTTTGATGGCGCCGGCCTTTGCCATCCCGCGCCTGCTGGCGCGCCATAATCTCGGCTATGGCGACATCCATCTCTGGGAAATCCATGAAGCCTTCGCGGCCCAGGTCGCTTTTCATCTGAAGGCGCTGGAAAGTGCCGAGTTCCGGAAGCACAAGGCCGGCGTCGATCGCGACTTCGGGGCCATCCCGCGCAATCGCATCAATCCCAACGGCGGCAGCACCGCCATCGGCCATCCTTTCGGAGCGACCGGTGCGCGCATCCTGAGCCAGGCCATCAAGGAACTGGCCGCCATGCCCAAAGGCCAGCGCGCCATCGTCAGCATCTGTGCCGACGGCGGCCAGGGTTCGGTCTGTCTCCTGGAAGCGGCCTAAGCCGCGATATTGTCGATCAGGCGGGTGCGGCCGAGCCGCACGGCAGCAATAACGCGGGCCGGCCCCGAGACCTTCTCCAGCGGCGCCAGGCTTTCGGCATCGACGACGGTCAGATACTCGATCTTGTCGAAGCCACCTGCCAGCAAGGCCTTGGACGCTTCCGCCGCGGCCGCGGTGCAGGACGCACCACCTCGGGCCGCCTTCGCGACCGCATTGAGTTCACGATAGAGGCCAACCGCGACCGTGCGTTCCGTCGGATTCATGTAGCGATTGCGCGACGACATCGCGAGGCCGTCCGCCTCGCGCACGGTCGGCATGCCCACGATCTCGAAGGGCATGGAAAGGTCGCGCACCATGCGCTTGATCACCTGAAGCTGCTGGTAGTCCTTCTCACCGAAGAACGCCCGGTCGGGCATCGCCATCAGCAGAAGCTTGGAAACGACGGTCGCAACGCCTTGGAAATGGCCGGGACGCAAGGGGCCACAGAGCCCGTCGGTGATGCCCGTCACCGTGACGGTCGTGAGCGGCTGCCCTGGATACATTTCGTCCTTGGACGGCGCGAAGACGATACGGCAGCCGGCCTCGCGCAACTTGTCGAAGTCGCCTTGCTCGTCGCGGGGATAGGCCGCGAAATCCTCGTTGGGGCCAAACTGCGTCGGATTGACGAAGATGCTGGTCACGGGAATGTCGCCGCGCTCGAGCGCGCCCTTCACCAGGCTGATATGGCCTTCGTGCAGGGCACCCATCGTCGGGACCAGACCAACCGTGCGGCCAGCCTTGCGGAAGGCGCCAACGGCACGACGCAGATCCGCCACCGTGCGGACGACGGCGAGGCCCTGCTCCAGAGTAGGATCGTTCGAGCTTTTCACGCTCGTGGTTAAGCACACCGTGCCGAGACCGCGCAACCTGCGCCGTCAGTCGAGTTTCGCCTTCAGGGTAATCCTGAGTTGTTCGGCAATACGATCAACTGCCAAACTTTGGCCGTACTCCGTCCAATGCGCATCGGACTTGCGATAGGTATCGACCCGGCCTTCGAGGGCCGGCCGCAGATCGACAAACGGCACGTCGGTGCCGCGGAGCGCTTGGACGAGCCGTTCATGCATTGCGTCGCAATGCAGGTACCAGCTGAAATAGTGCGGCCACGGCGCCCAGAAATCGACGAAGGCACGATCGACGCCGCCCGCCGGGATGATGAAGAGCGAGAACGGGACGCCGCGCTCGCGCGCCAGACGATTCATGGCCACCAGCCACGACAGCGTCGCGCCGATAACGCTCTCCTCAACCTTGGCGTCGGCCTGTTGGCGTGTCGTAATGCTGTTGTATGCGTCCGGACCGAGTTCGGCGCGTAGGATGAGGTTGGGTAGCCAACCGGCGAGATACTCCTGATCGTCCGATCCGGTCGCGAAGAGATCGAGCAGCCGGCCGTTGCCGCGCGACAGGATCTCCCTCAATTTCTGCTCCGGCACATTAGGGTAGTAGTAGCGCTTCATGTGCTGCGCGAGCTTCGTCAGGGCCTGTTCCTTGGGCTCCTTGACGAGTTGCTGCAAGGTTGCGAACTCCCCTTCGATCGGTTCGTTGCTGTTCAGCACTTCGGACAGGCGCAACCGGTTGACCAACAGCCAGTTGGTATGCGGCATCACACTGCCGACGATCGAACGGCCCGGCGATTCGTCGACCAGCCGCGGCAGCCATTCCCACTTGAAGTTGCCATCGAAGAGGAAATCGTTGCCGGAAAAGAAGAACACCGACACGGAGTCGGGCGACAACGGAAGCGCCACGTCGCGCATTCGGTAGTAGTAGCTGCGCAGGTTCGTCCCGCTGATCCCCAGATTGACGGCTTCGAAGACTTTCTTGCTTTCCTTGAGAAGACGCTCCTCCACGGCCGCGGGCAAGCTCCGCCGCAGCGGCTGGAATTCCACGAAGCTGTCGCCGACAAAGGCCGTTCGCACGGTCCCTGCCGGTGCGGGAGCAAACGTGCGTTCGCGGTCCCGCATCCCCCAGGAGTTGAATGGCGCCACCATCCAGGCCGGCAGATCGGCGCCCGGCGGGAAGCTGTTGACCGGCGGTATCGACCGAAGCGCATAGGCCGGCCAGGACGGGCTGTAGAACGAGGAGAGTACCTCGATGCCCACCAGCGTTACGGCCGCCAGAATAGAAAAATAGATCGAGCCGAAGACGAGCGTCTTTGTCTTCATCCGGGACGCCATCTCAGCGACCGTTGCCGAACAGTTTGCCCAGCCGCACCAGTACGCCGCCACTGTCGTCCTGGCTCTCTTCGCGGAGCTTGTCGTTGACCTGGCTGCGGTTCATGTCGGCGATGCCGGCGGTAAACAGAGCGAGGGAGTGCTCGAAGTGTCCGGCGCCCACGGCCGCGCAGAGTTCGTCGCGCCGGGCCAGCATCTCCTTGTGAATGAGCTGCAGGATATCGCGGTTGATCGTGTCCCAGTCGTTGCGCGACGTCGCGAAAGTGCCGCCGACGACCGACGCCGTGGAATGATTGTTCTTGCCGTGCATCCGATAGGCGTAGAGCGACTCGTGGATGGCGATGCTGCCGGCGACGAGCACGCCGAACGTCGAAAGATAGTGATCGAGGTACAGCCGCAACGGCTCGTCGGCCTGCGGATAGATCAGGTCGATCAGACTGCGCCGGAACATCAACGAGGCCATGCTGTTGCACGACCAGGTCGGCGACCATTCGGCATGGAGCGTCAGGCTGGGCTTGGGGGGAAAGCTGGCGATACCCCTCGCCGCATCGATTGTCGGGGCGGCAACAGGTTCGATCGGACGATGGGGGGGATCTCCTACCGGCCGCTCGAACCACCAGGCCGTTCCGGCCAGCAGTTCGCCATCGCCATTGATGACGTGCGAATCGCAGTAGGTGAACCCGACAGGGAAATCGGTGTTCAGGTGGGTCGCGAGATGCCGCTCGACGAATGCCTCGTGCCAGACGTCGTCTCCGTCGAGGAAGCAGATGAAGGGCGTGCTGAGCTCCCCGAGGCCGCGCCGTGCGGCGCCGGTCTGACCGAGATTTGCGGCCAGCGGCACGAAGCGAAACCGCCGGTCCTTCAGCTTCGCCAGCGTTTCCTGGATCACGTCGGTGGTGCGGTCCTGCGACGCGTCGTCGACGACGACGACATCGAGATTGCGGACCGTCTGGCGCGCCACGGATTCGATGGCCTGAGCGACATAGGCCTCGCAATTGTGGCTCGTGATGACGACGCCGACCGGCGGCAGTTTCACTTCAGGCATGGCGGCGGACGCAATCAGGCTGCCTTGGCGAGGAAGTTTTCGACTTTCCTCCGGCGGTCTGATCGGACTGTGGCAAGGGCCCGAGAGGGATTGGCGAGCATCATCACTTCAACAACCAACGGGCAGAGCAACGCAGGCGCCCAACGATGTCGGGCCAAGCGCAGCGGCAAAAGCGGTCTCAGCCGGACAATACGCGGCTCTCCGGGCAAGCCCAGCGATTCTTTTGCAGCACGTAGCTACAGCGGGCACACCAAGGCGCGCTCGAAACACGGCTACTCGGAAAATTTGGGGGATTCGCGTCGAACGCGCCAAACGGGGTTTCGAATGAAACCCCTACAACCCTTCTAGATCAATGGAGCGGGCGAAGGGATTCGAACCCTCGACCCCGACCTTGGCAAGGTCGTGCTCTACCCCTGAGCTACGCCCGCGCTCCGATCCGGCTGGGTAGGTCGCCGGAAGGCGGCGTTGATAGGGCTTTTCCACCGTCTTGGCAAGAGCCTGGCGCAACCTCACCCGCGCGCCAGCAGCCGCTGCAAATACTTGCCGTATTCGCTTTCGCGGATCGGCTGGATCAGCTTCTCGAAAGCGCCATCGTCGATATAGCCCCGCCGCCACGCGATCTCTTCGGGGCTACCGATCTGCAGGCCCTGTCGATCCTCGACCGTCTCGACGAACTGCGCCGCACGCAACAGGCTCGATGGCGTGCCGGTGTCTAGCCAGGCATAGCCGCGGCCCAGCTTCTCGACCGTGAGGCGGCCTTCCTTCAGGTAGTGTGCGTTGATGTCGCTGATCTCGAGTTCGCCGCGTGCTGAACGCGGGATTTGGTCCGCCACCTCGCACACATCAGAATCGTAGAAGTAGAGACCGGTGACGGCCCAGTTCGACTTGGGCTGCTTGGGCTTCTCGACGATGCTGAGGGCGCGGCCTGTGGCATCGAACTCGACGACGCCATAGGCCGAAGGATCGGCCACCCAATAGGCGTAGACCACGGCGCCGCTTCCCTCGGCGCCGCGCTCCGCAACCGCCGGCAGCGAATCGCCATAGAAGAGATTGTCGCCCAGAATCAGGCCGACGCGTGAGTTGCCGATAAAATGGCGACCGATCAGGAAAGCCTCGGCGATGCCGCCGGGCTTGGGCTGCGGCTCGTAGCTGATATCGATGCCCCACTGGCGGCCGTCGCCGAACAGCCGGCGATAGGCCTCGACGTCGCCCGGATTGACGATCAGCAGGATGTCGCGACAGCCCGCCAGCATCAGCGTGGTCAGCGGGTAGTAGACCATCGGCTTGTTGTAGACCGGCAGGAGCTGCTTGTTGGCTGCCCGGGTCATGGGGTAGAGCCGCGTGCCGCTGCCGCCCGAGAGGATGATTCCCTTCATTCGAGCCATGTAAGACGAGCCCATGCACAACCCGCAACAGTTATTCGACCGCCTCGAAGCGCTGGGCATAGCCCACCGTACCGTCGAGCATCCTCCGGTCTTCACCGTGGAGGAGGCAAAGGCACTGCGTGGCAACCTGCCCGGCCATCACATCAAGAACCTCTTCTTGCGCAACAAAAAGGAGGAGATGTGGCTGGTCGTGGCCCTCGAGGACCGCGCCGTCGACCTCAAGCGGCTGGGCGAGGTGCTGGGTGCCGGCCGCCTCTCCTTCGGCAGCCCCGACCGGCTGCGCCGCCAGTTGGGCGTCGAACCGGGTTCGGTGACGCCGCTGGCCCTGATCAACGACGACTCGAGGGTCGTGCGCCTGGCGCTGGACCGCGGCCTGACCGAAGGCGGCCCGGTGAATGCCCATCCGCTGGTCAACACCATGACCACGGCGATTGCGACCGACGATCTGCAGCGGTTCTTCGGGGCCACCGGACACGTGCCGCTATGGCTCGACTTCCCGCTGTAGTGTTATATCATAACAATATGCTGATTCGTGCTCTTTCCCTCGCACTCTGCCTGGGCGCTCTCCTGTCCGGAGGCCTGCCGGCCTCGGCGCAAACCAAACTCAAGGCCGTTGCGACCTTCTCGATCCTGAGCAACCTCATGACCGAAGTGGCGGGCGACCTCGCCGAGATATCCACGCTCGTCGGCGCCGATGTCGACGCTCACACCTACCAGCCACGTCCAGCCGATGCGCGGGCGCTCGCTGATGCCCGTGTTCTGGTGAGCAATGGCCTCGGCTTCGAAGGCTGGATCGACCGGCTGGCCAAGGCTGCGCCCTTCAAGGGACGGGCCGTCGTGGCGACCGTCGGCGTGCCGACGCTCGAAGCCGCCCCCACGCCCGGTCACAATCATGCCCATGGTCCCGATCCGCATTGCTGGCAGGATGTCGGCCGGGTCCGGCAATACGTGGCGAACATCGCCAAGGGATTCGCCGAAGCCGATCCGGCGAACGCTGCACGCTATCGAGAGCGCGCCGAGGCCTTCGACAAGCGCTTGGCCGACCTCGATGCCTGGGTGAAGCAGGAGATCGCCAAGGTGCCAGCCGAGAAACGCAAAGCGATCACCGGCCACGACTCTTTCCGCTACTTCGCTGCAGCCTATGGCGTGCAGTTCAAATCACCGCGCGGCTACAACACCGGCAACGAGCCCTCCGCCAAGGATGTCGCCGTGCTCATTCGCCAGGTACGCGACCAGGGCATCAAGGCGCTGTTCGTCGAGAACATGACCAACCCTGGCCTGATCGACCAGATCGCGCGCGAGTCAGGCGGCGTCGTGGGCCCGCGTCTCTACAGCGATGCGCTCTCGGGCCCCAATGGCCCGGCGCCAACCTACGAAAAGATGATCCGGCACAATGTGACGGCGCTGGTCGCCGGCATGCTGAAGAACTGAGAACAGCCGATCAGACAGCCACGTAAGGCAGGCCGGCGACACGGCGCGCCGCCTGCAACGTGTTGTACATCAGGCAGGCCACGGTCATCGGGCCGACGCCACCTGGCACCGGCGTGAGATGCCCCGCCACCTTCTGCGCTTCGCCAAAGGCAACGTCGCCGACCAGGCGGCTCTTGCCCTCTGTGGTCGGGATACGGTTGATGCCGACGTCGATCACGGCGGCGCCCGGCTTGATCCAGTCGCCGCGCACGAACTCCGTCTTGCCGATCGCCACCACGAGAATGTCGGCCTGACGGCAGAGCGCCGGAAGGTCGCGCGTGCGCGAATGAGTGATGGTCACCGTGCAGTCGAGGCGCAGCAGAAGCTGCGCCACCGGCCGGCCGACCAGATTGGAGCGGCCGACGACAACGGCGTTGGAGCCCGCCAGACTCCCCAGCGCATCCTGCAGCAACATCGTGACGCCGAGCGGCGTGCAGGGCACAGGAAAGTCGAGCGGCGCGCCCGGCGCGATCGAGCCCAACCGTCCGACGTTGATCGGGTGGAAGCCGTCCACGTCCTTGGCGGGATCGATCGCCAGCAGCACCTTGGCCGTGTCGATATGCTTGGGCAGCGGAAGTTGAACCAGGATGCCGTTGACCGCCGGATCGGCATTGAGCTCGGCAATGACCGAAAGCAGTTCCTGCTCCGTGGTCTCTGCCGGGAGTTTGCGATCGAAGCTCGCCATGCCCAGTTCGACGGCCAGCTTGCCTTTGCTGCGTACATAGACCTGGCTGGCCGGATCGGCGCCGACCAGCACCGTCGCCAGGCCAGGCTTGGGGCCGCCGTTGCCGGCAAGATCTGCCACGCCAGCCCCTACCCGCTGCCGCAGGCCCATGGCGAATGCCTTGCCATCAATCAACTTTGCATCAGCCATGCTTGCGCACCCATTCGGCTATCCGGTCGACGAGCAAAGCGACATCGCCCGCCACGCTCACGGTCTTGTCTCGTGCCGTCGCCCCACGCATCACGTCGAAGCTGGACTTCGGCAGACGCCACGCTTCGGCGAGCAGCGCGATCACGGCGGCGTTGGCTTTGCCATCCTCGGGAGGTGCCGTCACTGCGGCCTTGAGCGCACCCTCGGCGGTCAACTCAAGCGCGGAACGGCGGGCGCCCGGCTGGGCGCGAAGCTGGATCGTGACGCCGTCCTTGGCGCGGCGCAGGAAGGTCGGATCGCTCAGCGGATCAAGGCCGGCCAGACATACTCCCACAGCAGGCTGCGCAGAAAGAACAGGCCGAGCAGCAGGATCACCGGCGAAATGTCGACGCCCCCGAGGTTAGGGAGGATGCGGCGGATCGGACGCAACACCGGCTCGGTCAGCCGGAAAAGCATATCGACGATCACCCGGATGAACTGATTGCGGACGTTCACCACGCCGAATGCCACCAGCCAGCTCATGATGGCGCTCGCGATCACGACCCAGGTGTAGATGTCGATTACGCTATCGATCAGCTTCGCCAGCGAGATCATCGGCTCCCCGTCTGTCAAAACCGGCGAGCCGCCGGCCGCGCGCACCCTACTCGGGTGAGATTGTCGATCACAAGCCTATTTCAGGCTCGCGTCAGGGCGAGTTCGACACTGCCGAGGCGGATGGTGCGGGCTGCACTGATGTCGCGCGGACCGTGCTCGGGCAGCAACCGGGCGCCATCGATGTAGGTACCGCCGGGACTGCCAAGATCCTCCAGGCCGAGCCGCTGTCCGGCCGTCATCAGGCGGGCATGCGGTTGCCCGACCGAGGGATCGGGCACGCTGAGATCGGTCGGCGCCGCGGCAAGCGCACCTGTCAGGGCGTAGGTCGCGGGACCGCCATAGACGGCCAGCGAGACCGTACCGCCATTGCCGAGCACACCCGTCAGCTTCCAGCCACGGCCGTCGGGCAGGGCGGCCGGCGGCGGCGCCAGGGCAACCGGCCCTGTCGGCGGCGGCGATCCGCGTGGCGGAGACGGTGCATAGCCCGGCGAGGCGGACGCAGGTTCGTCGCGCGGCCAGCGCATATAGGCGAATATCCAGAGGAGGATGAGGGGCACGATGGCACCGACGGCGGTCAGGCTGAGCAGGATCGACCCCAGCCCGGCCCAGCCCGGCAGGCCGGCCTTCTCCACGATCCGCCACGCCATCCAGCCGGCCAGCACGGTACCGATCAGGGCAAAAGCGCCCGTGATTCCGAAAAAGCCCATCAGGGCCGCGATCTCGGCGCCCATCTTTATCGCCCCGTCACGGGGCGCTGCGGCCCGGCTTCGCCGTTCGGCCAGTCGCTGAAGGCCAGCACGCCCATGACGATGAACGAACCGATCAACGGCACCAGATGGAACAGCGCCAGCGCCCCGGAGAAGCCCGCGCGCTGGCAGATGCGCCAGGTCGGAATGATCAGCAGCAACGCGATCAGAACGTGGCCGATCACGACCGAGAACAGCAGTACCGCGCTCAATCCCAGCAACCAGCTCACGGGATCACCCATGTTCGTCCATCAATGTTCTTGGTCCGATGACAGCGCTGATCAGGCCAGCGCCACGACTTCGATCTCGACCATGACGTCGCGCGGCAGTCGCGCCACTTCGACGGTCGAACGCGCCGGCGCGGCACTGCCGAAATATTCCGGCCGGCCGTAGACGTCGTTCATAGCGACGAAGCTGTCCATGCTCTTCAGAAACACGGTGGTCTTCACGGCGCGGTCGAGTCCGCTGCCAGCCTCCTTCAGCACCGCCTGCAGGTTCTTCAGCACCTGGTGCGTCTGTTCGGCAATGCCGCCTTCGACGATGTTGCCGGTCGCAGGATCGAGCGGGATCTGGCCGGCGCAGAACACCAGGCCATTGGCGACGATGGCCTGCGAATAGGGACCGAGCGCCTTGGGGGCGGCTGCCGTCTGAACCACTTTCTTGCCGTTGGCCACGGGTTTACCTCTCGATTGGAGACGCGGAAAAGATTACCGGGCGGGACGCTAACACAGGCCGGTTTGCTTGACAGGTGGCCCCGTAAGCCTTATCCGCGCGGTTCTCCGGGTCGGAGGGGGCTGTAGCTCAGCTGGGAGAGCGCCTCGTTCGCAATGAGGAGGTCAGGGGTTCGATCCCCCTCAGCTCCACCAACCACCCCGACCCGCGTCCTTGGCCGCATTGCCGGCCACATGTTCTGGCCTGCTGCCTCCCGTCGCGGCACTATTGCAGTAGATGCGCAGACGCAAACGTCCCACCCCTGCCGAGCTCGGCCTCACCGCTGGCGAAGGCCGAATCCTCGGCGCCTTGAAGACGCCGCAGCGCATTCAGGAATTCGTCGTGGGCCTGCACGCCAATTTCGAGCGCGATGGCGACACGCTGCGCTCCGTGCGCGGCGTGCTGCACCATCGCGAAGCCCACTGCCTCGAAGCGGCCTTTGTCGCGGCCTGCGCGCTCTGGCTGCAGGGCGAACCACCGCTGCTCATGGACCTGACAGCAGCCAAGGGAGATGCCGACCACGTCGTCACCCTGTTCCGGCGCAATGGCTGCTGGGGCGCCATCTCCAAGAGCAACCACGCCTGGCTGCGCTGGCGCGATCCGGTCTATCGCGACTTGCGCGAACTCGCGATGTCGTACTTCCATGAGTACTTCAACAATGGCCGCAAGACGCTGCGTACCTATTCGGCCTCGTTCGACCTGCGCCGCTTCGCGCCGGAGACCTGGATCACGGACGAGGAGAATTGCTGGGATGTCGGCGCCGCCCTCGACGATGCGCGCCACTATCGCCTGATCAAGCCGGCCCAGATGCGCTGGCTGATGCCGCCCGATGCCACCGTGCTGCGGGCCGACGACCTTGTTCAATACGAAAGCCGCGATCGCAAGACGGCTCGCAAATACTAGGGAGCGCCACCATGAGACGAACCATCTTGATCCTGCTGCTGGTCCTGTGCGGTGTCACGCCGGCAACGGCGCAGATTCCCCCCGAATGGCAGGCCGGCGCGCAGGCAGTGATCGGCGAACTGGAACGCGATCAACCTCAGGCCGCCGCCAAGCCGTGGGGATCGGAACTAACGCAGGGCTGGCACCTGGCGCGCGCCTGGCGCAAGCACAACAACGGCAATGTCGAGATCATCCTGGCCGAGTACCTGATGTTCGTCGCGCTCTGCCGCCGCGGCTGCGCCAACAGCACGGTCGAGGGCCAGGGCTATATCGCTGCCGCCGAGCAGGTGAAGGGCCTGCGCAGCCAGAATGGTGGCCCCTATGCGCTCGCGAGCAATGCCCATGCCTGGCTCGCCGCCCTGCCCGATCCCACGGGTGCCGCGAAGAAGAATGCGGCGATGTGGGACAAGGATCCGGACATTGCCGCGGCCGACTTCGCGACGGGTAATCTCTATGCACTGACCTGGCTGCTGGCGCGCAACCGTCCGACGCCCACCGAGCAGGCCGATACCTTCGCGCGCTTTGCCCTCTTCGTGCAGGGCAAGGCCTGGATCGGCCAGCGCTGCCTCGACATCTCCAAGGTGGCGGCCGTGCTCGACGCGCCTCCGCGCATCGACGCGTGCAAATGAACACAGGCAAATAAAAGGGGCGCCACCGGCGCCCCTTTAAACTTCTGAGAACCGCGCCCTCACTCGGCGGCGATTGCGTCCTTCACGAACTTCTTGGCGTCGAAGTCTTCGGCAACCTTCAAGTCGTTGCCGAGCAGCTTCTCGACGTCGATCTTGGCGTATTCCATCACGCCCATGTCGCCCAACGCCTTCTGCACCTTCGGCCCGAACAGGCCGATCTCCTTCAGGATCGGCACGATGCGGGTGAAGAGGCGTGTGCGGAACGCCTGCATGGAGCCCGAGTTGTAGGCATATTCCATGAGCTTATCGACCGGCAGGCCCGAGCGCATCCAGACCTCGGCCTGGTTGAAGCGATCGCGCATGAAGTAGAGCGCTTCGACGGTGAATTCCTCGCGTTCCGCCCGCTCGTGGTCGGAGAGGTGCGGGTAGTATTCACGCAGCGCCATACGGCCGAAGGTGACGTGCCGTGCCTCGTCCTGCATGACATAGGCATTCACCGCGCCAGCCAGATTGTTCTTGGCAGTGTCGCGAATGCGCTGGAAGGCGGCGAGCGCCAGACCTTCGATCAGCACCTGCATGCCAAGATAGGTCATGTCCCAGCGACGGTCGGTGAGCGTCTGCTCGAGCAGGTTCTTCAGCGACTCGGTGATCGGATAGGCCGCCTTGAACTTCTCATGGATCAACCGCTTGTAGCTCTCGACGTGGCGCGCCTCGTCCATCACCTGCGTCGCGGCATAGAACTTGGCGTTCATGTCCGGCACGGTGTTCACGATCTTGGCGGTCGCGATCAAGGCGCCCTGCTCGCCGTGCATGAACTGGCAGATCGAGTGGCACTGCAGGTTGAAGCGCAGCCAGTTCTTCTCCTTCTCGGTCATCTTTTCCCAGAAGGGCGAGCCGTAGATCGGGATCGACTCGTCGGCCATGCCCATTGGGTTCTCTTCGAACAGCTCCTGGCTCCAGTCGATACGCGTGCTGGTATCCCACTGCTGCTGCTTGCCCTTCTCATAAAGGTTCAGCAGGTCGGCCGAGCCGTCCTCGTATTCCCAGTTGAAGGCGATCTCGGTGGCACCGTCGAACTTCCAGTTCGTGACCTCGACCGGCAGCTGGTAAATCTTTTGCGTCGTCATGGGCTCTTGACCTCCTGGCGCTGAACCTAGTCCCATCCCCTTACGGAGCAGCAAACATGACGCTCCGTTCATTTTTCTAAGCGGAACCTATCACAGTCTGGTAGGAGAGTCCCGCTCGGAAATCGGGTTTTTGAGAACGGATTTATCGATGTCCTACAACAGTCTGCGCATCGCCAAGATCATCCAGGAAACGCCAGATGCGCGCTCCTTCGTCTTTGAGATCCCGGCCGATCTCGCCGAGAAATATCGTTACAAGGCCGGCCAGTTCCTGACCTTCCGGGTGCCCCACGCCGATGGGGCCTTCAACCGCTGCTACTCGCTGTCGAGCGCGCCGGAGATCGATGGCCTGCCCAAGGTGACAGTGAAACGCGTCGAGGGGGGCAAAGGCTCCAACTGGTTCCACGACGCCCTGAAGGAAGGTGGCACCCTCGACGTGCTGCCACCGGCCGGCCGCTTCGTGCTAGGCCAGGGCGAAGCGCCTCTGCTGCTTTTCGGTGGCGGCAGCGGCATCACGCCGATGATGTCGCTGATCAAGAGCGCGCTGAAGTCGAGCAAGCGCCGCATCCGCCTCTTCTATGCCAACCGCGACAAGCCGTCGGTGATCTTCGACGCCGAATTCGAATCGTTGACCAAGGCCCATCCCGGCCGGCTCGAGGTCGTCCATCATCTCGACGCGGTGCAGGGGCTGACCAAGCCCGAGGAAGTCGCCGCCGCCCTCAAGGGTTTCGAGGATGCGGAGGCCTATCTCTGCGGTCCCGGCCCGTTCATGAACCTGGTCGAGGCATCGCTCCTTGCCGCCGGCATGCCGCGCGAGCGCGTGCTGATCGAGCGCTTCGAGGCCTCGGGCAACGATGCCGTTCCGGTCGAGCCGCCGGCAGAGGGCGACGTGATCCCGAACGAGATCACCATCCATTTCGAAGGCAAGACGCACAAGGTGCCCTACCGCAAGGGACTGACCATTCTCGAAGCGGCGCGCGGCGCGGGCCTCAACCCGCTCTCCTCCTGCGAGGAAGGGTTCTGCGCCTCGTGCGCGGCCAAACGTATCAAGGGCAAGGTCGTGCTGGCCAAGAACGACATCTACACGCCGGACGATCTCGCCAATAACTGGATCCTGACCTGCCAGGGTCACTGTTTCGGCCCCGAAGTCGAGATCACCTACGACGTGGTGTAGCGATTCGCATCGAACCCTTCACCCAGGCGACGCTGCTGACGGTCGTCGCGGGCATCGCCGACGCGGTGGGCTACATCACCATGGGCGGCGTGTTCGCGGCCAACATGACCGGCAACACGGTTCTGGCCGGCATCGACCTGGCCAAGGCCGACTATGTCGGCGCCTGGCATCACCTGACGCCGCTGGTCGCTTTCCTTGCCGGCGCCATGCTGGCCCGGGTGCTGCTGCGCCTGCGGGGATCGCCAGTGATTGGGCTGTTGATCGAGGCCGCAATCATCGCAGGCGTGGGTTTCGTCGATATCGGCGAGGAGCCCGCCGTGATGGTCGTCGCGCTCGCCATGGGTATTCAGGCCTCGACGATCACCAGCTTTGCTGGCAGCGCCATCAGCACCGTCGTGGTGACCAGCACGCTTGCTCGCACGGCAGACGCCGCGGTCGACTGGCTGTGGCCGGGCGCCGGTGTCAAACCGCCGTCGGCGACCAACACGCTGCTGATGACGCTCACCTGGAGCGGCTATCTCGTGGGAGCCGTGATCGGCGCGATGCTGGTCGCGCGCGTGGCCTATCCGCTGCTGGTGCCTGCCGGATTGCTGCTGGTTGTCCTGTTGCTCGACCTGACGAAGCCACGGCCTACATCGGCGGCATGAGGCCGTCCTTGCCGTAGGTGATGCGCGACGCCGACAGCGTGCCGTCGGCTCGTTTCTCGGCCGCGCCGATGAAGATGCCCGTGCCAGGCTTCAGGTCCGCCTTGTCGCCCGGCGCGTAGACGACCACGACGGTCTCGGGCGTCACCATGATCTTCTTCTCACCGTCCTGGTACTTCACGGTGAGCGTGTGACCGTCGGTCCCGGTCACCATCTGCTCGACATTGGCGTTGGTCATGGTGGACTGCGGCTGCAGATCCCACGGCCGATGGCCTTCGCCCGCACCGCGCATCGCCTCGGGAAAGATATGAACCTCAATCGCGCGCAGGCTGCCGTCGGCGTGAGGCATCGCGCTCGCACCCACGTAAGTGCCCGGCTTGATGTCGGTGACGCTCGCCTTGACCATCGCAACGACCACGAGCGCATCGCCGGTGGCGATCTTCAGGTCTGTTCCGTCGCGTGCCTTCACGAGAAGGAGCGGCCCCTCGACCTTCTCGATTGTGCCGCGCACGCGCATGGTTTCCTGCGCCTGGAGAGGCAGGGCGAAAGCGCAGACAGAGAGAAGTGAAATCAGGAAGGGACGGCGCGATACGCTGGACATGGGCGGCCTCCCGAAAGGAAGCCGCACGCTAGCGCATCGCCCGCGTCGCGCGGGATCAACAGGCGGTGAGTGGGCAGTTACTCTGCCGCGATTGCCCGCTCGACAAACATCTTCTTGTCGAACTCCTCGGCAACCTTGCCGTCGTTGGCGAGCTGCTCGGCGACGTCGATCTTGGCGTATTCCATTACGCCCATCTCGGCGAAGGCCTTCTGCACCCGCGGCCCCCACAGGCCGATATCCTTAACCGTGGGCACGACGCGGCTGAACAGCCGGCCGCGGAAGGAATTCATCTGCTTGGAATTGTAGTGGATTTCATCCAGCACCTTGGCCGGCAGGCCAAGCCGCTCCCACACTTCGGATTGGTTGAAGCGATCGCGCATGAAATAGAGCGCTTCGACCACGAACTCCTCGCGCTCGTCGCGCTCGGCGTCGGAGAGATGAGGATAGTATTCGCGCAGCGCCAGGCGGCCGAACGAGACGTGACGCGCTTCGTCCTGCATCACATAGGCATTCACTGCGCCGGCGAGCGTATTGCCCGACTTGTCGCGGATCGACTGGAAGGCCGCGAGCGCGAGGCCTTCGATCAGCACCTGCATGCCGAGATAGGTCATGTCCCAGCGACGGTCGGTCAGCGTCTGCTCCAGGAGCTTCTGCAGCGCCTTGTTGATCGGATAGGCGAGCTGGAACTTTTCGTGCAGCAGGCGCTTGTAGGCCTCGACGTGACGGGCCTCGTCCATCACCTGTGTGGCCGCATAGAACTTGGCGTTCATGTCCGGCACGGTGCCGACGATCTTGGCGGTCGCGATCAGCGCGCCCTGCTCGCCATGCATAAACTGCGAGATCGAATTGGCCTGGAGATGGTGGCGCAGCCAGCCCTTCTCCTTGTCGTTCATCTTGTTCCAGTAGTCGGAGCCGTAGATCGAGATCGCCTCGTCCTTGAGCTCCATCGGGTTGTCCGGATTGAGTTCCAGCGACCAGTCGAGCCGCGTGCTGGCATCCCACTGCTGCTGCTTGCCCTTCTCGTAGAGGGTGAGCAGCTCGGCCGAGCCGTCCTCGTATTCCCAGTTGAACTGGAGATCCGTCGCGCCATCGAACGTCCACTGGGTCACGTCGACCGGCAGGGCGTAGATCCGTTGTGTGCTCATGGCGCTGCCCCTCCCGGGCTCATTTGGGTTTTGCCTTCCAGAAAGATGACGCCTCGTTCATCTTCTGGCAAGTCCCTTCTCGCAATAGGCAAATAGCGGCCGATCAGGGCTGAAGGCGGTAACCGCCGCGGTCGGTGATCAGGATGGCAGCGCTTGCCGGATCCTTCTCGATCTTCTGGCGCAGGCGATAGATATGGGTTTCCAGCGTGTGGGTGGTGACGCCGGCATTGTAGCCCCAGACCTCGTTCAACAGGACGTCGCGCGCGACGGGGCGGTCGCCGGCACGAAAGAGATATTTCAGGATCGAGGCTTCCTTGTCCGTCAGGCGGACTTTCTTCTTGCCGCCCTTCTCCACCAGCATCTTGGCGGCCGGATGGAACTCGTAGGGGCCGATGGTCATTACGGCATCCTCGCTGCGCTCGTGCTGGCGCAGGTGGGCGCGCAATCGGGCGAGCAGGACATTGATGCGAAACGGCTTGGTCACATAATCATTGGCGCCTGATTCCAGGCCAAGAATGGTGTCGGCATCGCTGTCGGCGGCCGTCAGCATGATCACGGGCGCCCGCACGCCCTGCCGGCGCATCAGCTTGCAGAGTTCGCGCCCGTCCATGTCCGGCAAGCCGATATCGAGCAGGATCGCATCGAAATGCGCGAGCTTGGCCTTTTCCAGCCCTTCCGCAGCGGTGCTGACCTGGATGGTCGTAAAACCATCATAGAGGTCGAGTTGCTCCGCCAGCACTGTGCGCAGCGACTGGTCGTCGTCGACCAGGAGAATCTTCTTGCCGCGATTGTTTACGGACATGCTTGTGCCACCTGCCGGCCATCCCAAAGTCACTGTATCCGGTACGATTTGGACACAAAAGCGGCCCGCTTCAGTAAAATCCCACCGGCGTGGTAGATAGAAGCATGAGTCCCGGTTCCGTTCACTCTCGCACCGCATCTGCAGTCGCCGCCGTCGAGCGTGCCATGGCCGAGTTGCGCCGCGGCGGCATCGTCGTGCTGCGCGGCGAGGATGGCAGTGGTGGCTTGGTTATTGCCGCCGAATCCTGCGGCCCGCGCGCCTTGCAGCGCCTGCAGGGCCTGGCCCAGAACGCCCCCGTGCTGGTGACCACGCGTCGCCGCGCCGAAGCGATCGGCATGGATATTCCGCCGCACATCGCGGGCGGCATGGGCGAGACCAACAAGCCGATCACGCTCGACCTGCCCGAAGGCGTGCCGGTCGACATCATCCTGCGCCCGCACGAAGCGGAGAATGCCGGCCGCCATGTCGCGCTGCGTCACCTGTCGCGGCCGGTCGCCAGCCATGCACCGCAGATTGCCGAGACGGCGATCGAACTCGCCAAGCTCTCGCGACTGCTGCCCGCTGTCGTGCTGGGACCGCTCAGCCGCGATCCCGGCAACAAGCGGCGCGAATGGGCGCGCGAACAGGACATCGCCTATGTCGATGCCACCGATGTCGCCTCCTACGAGGAAACGTCGTCGCGCAACCTGCAGCAGGTCGCGCAGGCGCACGTGCCGCTCGAAGGCGCGGAGAATGCCCGTATCCTGGCGTGGCGGCCGAGCGACGGCGGCAAGGAGCATCTCGCCATCGTCGTGGGCGAGATCGACCCGACCGAACCGGTGCTGATCCGCCTGCATTCCGAATGCTTCACCGGCGATCTCCTGGGATCGCTGCGCTGCGACTGCGGTGTGCAACTGCGCGGCGCCATTGCCCAGATCGCTCAACACGGCTCCGGCGTCCTGCTCTACCTCGCGCAGGAGGGCCGCGGCATCGGCCTCGTCAACAAACTGCGCGCCTATGAATTGCAGGATGACGGTTTCGACACGATCGACGCCAACGAACAGCTCGGCTTCGACGCCGACGAGCGCATCTACGCGCCGGCCGCCACCATGCTGACGCGCATGGGCATCAAGCGCGTGCGGCTGATGACCAACAATCCGGAGAAGATCGCGCAGCTCGAGCGCTACGGCATCGAGGTCGCCGCGCGCGTGCAGCACTCCTTCCCATCGAACGGACACAACGAGAACTATCTTCGCACCAAGGCGGAGCGAGCAGGCCATCTGCTCTAAGACAAGAAGAACGACTGGAGGAAGCGATAATGGTCAAGATGCGTCGCCGCGATTTCGCGGCTGGTAGTGCTGCGCTCGTTTTCGCACCGTCGATCGTGCGGGCGCAGAAGAAATACGATCCGGGCGTAAGCGACACCGAGATCAAGCTCGGCCACACCAACCCCTACAGCGGCCCCCTTTCCGCCTACGGCGTCATCGGCAAAGCCGAGGCGGCCTACTGGAAGATGGTGAACGACACCGGCGGCATCAACGGCCGCAAGGTCAACTTCATCACCTACGACGACGGCTTCTCGCCGCCCAAGACCGTCGAGATGGTGCGCAAGCTGGTCGAGGACGACAAGGTCTTCGCGATCTTCCAGCTGCTCGGCACGCCGACCAACACGGTCGTGCAGAAGTACCTGAACCAGAAGAAGGTGCCGCAGCTCTTCGTCGCCACTGGCGCCTCGAAGTGGGGCGACCCCAAGAACTACCCGTGGACCATGGGCTGGCAACCCGACTATCACACCGAGGCGGCGATCTACGCCAAACACGTACTGGCCAAGCACAAGGACAATCTCAAGGACCTGCGCATCGGCATGCTCTACCAGAACGACGATTCGGGTAAGGATTACACGGGCGGCTTCCTGGCGGGCCTCGGCAAGGAGAACGAAAAGTACGTCACGGCCAAGGTGAGCTACGAGGTCACCGATCCCACCGTCGACAGCCAGATCATCCAGATCAAGAACTCCGGCGCCAACGTCTTCTTCAACGACGCCGCACCGAAGGCGGCGGCGCAGGCCATCCGCAAGGTGGCCGACCTCGGCTGGAAACCCGACCACTATCTCGCCAACGTCTCGGCCTCCGTCGCCGCGGTGCTGAAGCCCGCCGGCTTCGAGAACAGCCAGGGCATCATCACCGCCGCCTACCTCAAGGACGCGACCGACACGCAGTGGGTCAACGACGCGGACTACAAGGAATGGGACGCGTGGATGAAGAAGTACCTGCCCGAGGCTAACCCCGCCGACTCGGGCAACACCTACGCCTATGCCGTCTCCGCCACGATGCGGCACTGCCTCAAGGAGTGCGGCGACAACCTGACGCGCGAAAACCTGATGAAGCAGGCCGCCAGCATGAAGAGCCTGGTGGTGCCGATGCTGCTGCCCGGTATCTCGATCAACACCAGCCCGACGGATTTCTATCCGATCCAGGCGGTGCGCCTGCAGCGCTTCAAGGGCGAGACCTGGGAGCTGTTCGGCGACGTGCTGAGCAACGAGAGCACCTGACCTGCGGCGGGAACCATCCCGCGACAGGACCGAAATGCACGGGGCGTGCGTCGGACTGACGCGCGCCCCAAAATTTTGCGGCGCGAATGGCACGACGGATGCTTAGTTCGGTCCATGACTGAACGAGACGTCCGGGCTCAATGCCGTCCCGCCTGACCCGTCGTACCTGGATGACCGCCGCGGGCGCCACGGCGATTGCAGCAATGGCATATGGATCGGCGCATACGACGGTCCGGACGGCGTCGCCGATTCGCCGGTCGGCAATGGGATTCCCGGATGGCTTTCGCTGGGGAACGGCGACCTCGTCCTATCAGGTCGAAGGCGCCGCGCAGGAAGATGGCCGCGGCCCCTCGATCTGGGACACCTTCGCCCAGGAGCCCGGTCGCATCCGCGATGGGTCGAACGGCCAGACCAGCGTCGACCACTATCACCGCTACAAGGAAGACGTCGCCCTGATGAAGTGGATCGGGGCGCAAACCTATCGCTTCTCGATCGCCTGGCCGCGCGTATTTCCCGAAGGCAGGGGCAAGGCCAACCCCAAAGGGCTCGACTTCTACGACCGGCTGGTCGACGAACTGCTCGCCGCCGGCATCGAGCCCTTTGCGACGCTCTATCACTGGGACCTGCCGCAGGCGCTGCAGGATCGCGGCGGCTGGGAGTCGCGCGACACCGCCGAGGCCTTCGGCGACTACGCGTCCTATGTCGCAAGCAAGTTGACCGATCGCGTCCGCCAGGTCTTCACGATCAACGAGATGCAGACCTTCGTAGAGCACGGCCACAATAGTGGCGTGTTCGCGCCCGGCCTCAAGCTCGACCGCGCCCGGCTCAACCAGGTTCGCCATCACGCCGTGCTGGCCCATGGCCTCGCCGTACAGGCGGTACGCGCGAGCGGCCGGCGCGGAACCAAGGTCGGTCCCGCAGAGAACATCGCCACGGCGCTGCCGGCCATCGAGACGGTCGAGAACATCCGCGCGGCCGAGCTGGCGACCCGCGAACTGAACGCGCCCTACCTCACGGTGATGCTGGAGGGCCGCTACACCGACGCCTATCTCGCCAACGCAGGCGCTGACGCTCCCCGCTTCACGCCGCAAGACCTGAAGACGATCTCCAGCAAGGTCGATTTCGTCGGCCTCAATGTCTACGCCCCCAGCCAGTATGTTCTGGCCAGCGAGGCGGCCCCCGGCTTTGTAGAAGTGCCGCTCCAGGAGTCGCATCCCCACATGGCGTCGCCGTGGCTCACCCTGGGACCGGAAGTGCTCTACTGGGCACCGCGCCATGCCGCCAACCTCTGGAAAGTGAAGGACATCTTCATCACCGAGAATGGCGCGTCGGCCTCCGACGAGCCGGCGGCCGACGGCACGGTCTACGACGTCGATCGGGTGATGTACCTGCGCAACTGCCTGATGCACCTCCAGCGCGCCACCGCCGAGGGCGTGCCGGTCCGCGGCTATTTCCTGTGGAGCCTGCTCGATAACTTCGAGTGGGCCGACGGCTATGCGACACGCTTCGGCGTCGTCCACGTCGATTATGCGACCCAGAAGCGGACACCCAAGCTCAGCGCCTCGTTCTATCGCGAGGTCATCACCCGCAACGCGCCGGCCTAGGCCCCGCTCAAGTACAAGTACCTCCGAGGTAGTTGCCGGCGGGCTTGCGACGCGGCGATGCTCTCGTCCATGAACGAGAAGACCGGCGTTCTGCTTGCACTGCTGTCGAGCATGCTGGGCGGCGGTGCCGCGGTGGCTACCCGCTTCCTGATCGGCAGCGTCGATCCATTGACCCTGGCTGCGGTGCGGTTCGGCGGCGGCGCTCTTTGCCTCGCGCCGCTGGCCCTGCTGCTGCGGCCCAAATGGCCGTCGCGGGCCGACCTGCCGGCCGTCGCCGGGCTCGGCTTCCTGTTCTACGGCGTCTTCATCGCCTTCTATAACCTCGCCCTCTCCTACACGACGGTGGCACGCGGAACCCTGGCGCTCTCGACCCTGCCGCTGCTGACCATGGTGGCAGGCGCACTTCTGGGCGTCAAAGCGTTGAGTGCTCGCAAGACGGCCGGTGTGCTGCTGGCAACCGGCGGTGTGGCGCTGGCGCTCACCGCCAGCTTGGGCAATGCCCCGGAAGGCGCCTGGCGCGGCGACCTCATCATGGCCGGCGCGACCCTCTGCATGGCGCTCTACAATGTCTACGCCCGGCCCTTCATCGCCCGTTCGAGTGCATTGGGCTTCCTGACGGTCGGCATGATGGCGGGGGGCGGCGCGCTGATCCTCTTCACTCTTGTGTCCGGCCGCGCCCAGACGCTGCTTGCCTTCGACACACTTCAAATATGGACAGGGCTCTATCTCGCGATCGGCGGCGGCGCCCTCGGCTTCTTCCTCTGGGTGGTCGCCCTTCGCTATGCCAGCCCGACGCGCGTCGCCAACACCATCACCGTCAATCCGATGATCGGCATGGCTGCCGGCACACTGTGGCTCGGCGAGCCGTTGACCGCGGCGCTGATCGCCGGCCTCGTCGCCGTCTGCCTCGGCGTGTGGCTGGCAACGACCGAATGGCGAAACACGTCGCCAAACTGAATTTCCATTCTCCAATCGTCGTTGGAGTTGGAAACGGTTTCCGCACATGAAAGGATCGCGACCGAATATAAAAAAATCTGACGTGCCCTGCATGCCAAGATGGGTGACGCTCGGGAACGAGAGGAAACAGAGATGACATTGCCAGTGGCGACGCTCGATCACGTGGTCATCAACGCGCGCGACGACATGGATCGCGCGGCCGACGTCTATACGCGACTGGGTTTCTCGCTGACCGAGCGTGGCTATCACTCGCTGGGCTCGATGAACCATCTCGCCATGTTCGGCACCGACTATCTCGAGCTGATTGCCATACCGAAGGACGCCAAGAGCGGGCGCCTCGACCTGCTGACCTATTCTCCCGGCCTCAACGGCCTGGTCTTCGGCTCGGAGGATTCGGCAATCACCTACGCCGCACTCGCCAAGGCGGGCGTGCCGGTCGATCCGCCCTCTGAGTTCACCCGGCCCGTGAAGGTCGACGGTGCGGAGCGCGAGGCGCGCTTCCGGACGATCCGCATGAAGGCTGGCGTCGTGCCCTACGGCCGCGTCTACTACTGCCATCATTTCACCCGCGATCTCGTCTGGCGTGACGAGTGGCGGCATCACGCCAATGGGACCGTCGCAATTGTGCGTGCGGTCATTGTCGAGCCCGATCCCGCGGCAGCGTCCAAGCTCTACGCCGACATGTTCGGCCCGGAATCAGTGCGCGACATCAAGGGCGGCAAAACCGTCGTGGTCGGCAATTCACGCTTCGACATCGTGACCGAGGCCGAACTCAAGGCGCAGTTCGGCGATGCCGTGCCGGACGCCGAGGGCCGCAAGGCCTACATGGCCGGGCTCACCTTCCGCACCGTGTCGGCCGACAAGGCGGCACGTGCCTTGCAGGCGGGGAACATCGGTGGCGTGACGCGCAACGGCGGGCGGCTCGTCGTGCCGGCCAAGGAGGCGTTCAACGCCGTCCTGGAGTTCGTCGAATAGCCGGGCTCGCCTCTACCGACCAAACACTCCTGGGGCTCGCCGCATGGTCACCATCAAGTACGACAACCAGGGCGACGCGATCTCGCGCGATGTACCGCCCGACAGCCTGGCGCTGATCGACGCTGGCGGCAACGGATCGGACCGCAGCTACAGCTACGCCGATCTCATGCGGCTGAGCGGTGCCGTGGCGCGGGGGCTGCTGAAACGCGGATTGCAGCGCGGCGATCGGGTGGCGATCCTGTCGGCGAACCGCGCGGAGTTTCTGTTCACCTTCCTCGGCACGATGCAGGCCGGCCTCGTATCGGTGCCGGTGAACTACAAGCTACCGGCCGAGACGGTGGCCTACGTCGTCGAGAATTGCGACGCCAAGCTGGTGATCGGCGACGATGCCCGCCTCGGCCTGGCGCCGGACAATGTGCCCAAGATCTCCTTCGACCGCGACTTCGCTTCGCTGCTCGATGAAGGCTCCTTCGCGCCGCTGGCGATGAAGCCCGAGGAGCCGGCGCTCTTCCTCTACACGTCCGGTTCGACCGGGCGGCCCAAGGGCGTCGTGCTGTCCCACTATTCGCATCTCTGGGCGATCAGCCAGCGAAAGCGCCGGCCGGCACCACCGGGCCAGCGAGTCCAAGTGGCAGCGCCGCTTTACCACATGAACGGACTGGCGATGTGCCAGACGACCTTCTCCCACGGCGACACGATCGTCCTGCTGCCGCAGTTCACGACCAGCGGCTATGTCCAGGCCGCCGCGAAGCATCGCGTGGCCTTCCTGACGTCGGTGCCGACCATGATCGCCATGATGCTGCGCGACGGCGAGCTTCTGGCGAAGCACGACCTCTCGGCCGTCGAAGCAGTGCGCATGGGCTCCGCGCCCATCACCCAGGCGCTGATCGACCAGGTACGGCAGGTTTTTCCCAACGCCATCATTTCCAACGGCTACGGCACAACCGAAGCCGGCCCTGTCGTGTTCGGCCCGCATCCCGACGGAATCCCTCAACCCGAACTCTCGACGGGCTATCCGCATCCGGATGTCGAGCTCCGCCTGGTCCGCGATGGGAAAGTGGTCGACGACGAAGGCGCCCTCGAAATGAAGTGCGGCGCGTTGATGACGCACTATCACAAGCTGCCCGAGGTGACGGCCAAGGCGATGACCGCGGATGGCTACTATCGCACCAGCGATGTGTTCCGCCGCGACGGCAACGGCTTCTTCTACTTCGTCGGCCGCGTCGACGACATGTTCGTCTGCGGCGGCGAGAACATCTATCCCGGCGAAGTCGAGAAGATGCTGGAGCGTCATCCGGACATTCATCAGGCAGCCGTGATCGCAGTGCCCGACGACCTGAAAGGTCACAAGCCGATCGCCTTCGTCGTCAAGGTGCCCGGCACACAGCTCGACGAGCAGACGGTGAAGACCTACGCACTGGCCAATGCGCCAGCCTACCAGCATCCGCGGCAGGTGTTCTTCGTCGACGAAATGCCGCTCGCCGGCACCAACAAGATCGACAAGCGCGTACTTGCCCAACAGATCCCAACCGGAGACGTGTGAACAATGAAAGCAGCAGTCGTCCGAGAACATGGCGGGCCGGACCGCCTGGTCTTCGAGACCAACTTTCCCGATCCCAAGCCCGGCGAAGGCGATGTGATCGTCGCGGTCAAGGCGTCATCGCTCAACTACCACGACGTCTTCACCCGCCGCGGCATGCCCGGCATCAAGGTGCCGATGCCCGCGATCATGGGGCTCGACGTGGCCGGTGAGATTGCCGAGGTGGGTCCTGGCGTCACCGGTTGGAAGAAGGGCGATCGCGTTCTGGTCGATCCGATCAACCGGGTCGAGGGCGGCTTGATGGGCGAGACGGTGCACGGCGGCCTGGCGGAACTCTGCAAGGCACGCGCGCACCAGCTCGTGCGCATTCCCGACGGCGTGTCATTCGCGGACGCCGCGGCACTGCCCGTTGCCTACGGCACGGCGCTGCGCATGATGGTGACCAACGGCAATGTCGCCAAGGGCGAGAAGGTGCTGATCCTGGGCGCCTCCGGCGGCGTGGGCGTCTGCTGCCTGCAGCTCGCCAAGCTTGCCGGCGCCGAGGTCATCGCCTGCGCCGGTACCGACGCCAAGGCCCAGCGCCTGCGCGAACTCGGCGCCGACAAGACCATCAACTACATCGAGAAGGACTTCATGAAGGAAGTCTTCGCGATGTACGGCAAGCCGGCGCGGCGCGGCGCCGGCAGCGACAATGGCATCGACGTGGTGGTGAACTATACCGGCGGCGACACCTGGGTGAATTCGATGAAGTGCCTGAAGGTCGGCGGCCGGTTGCTGACCTGCGGCGCCACCGCAGGCTATGCGCCGACCGAGGACATCCGCTTCATCTGGACCTTTGAACTCAAGGTCCTGGGCTCGAACGGCTGGATGCGCACCGACATCGAGAAGCTCCTGGAGCTGGTGCAGAGCGGCAAGCTCAAGGTGCTGGTCGACAAGGTCTTCAAGCTCGAAGAGGCGCGCGAGGCGCTGCGGGTGATCGAGGATCGCGAAGTGTTCGGAAAGGTCGTGGTGGCACCATGAGCGGCGACAAGAACAACGACAAGCTCCAGCCGCTGACCCCGGCGGAGATACAAGCCCTGCTCGACCGCTCGCCCTTCATCGCGTTTCTGGGCCTCAAGGTGACGGCAGCCGATCCGACCAAGGAAGAGGTCACCATGAGCTGCGCCATGCGGCCGGAGTTCGAGCGCGGCGCCGGCACCGGGCAATGGCATGGCGGCCCGATCGCCGCGATCATCGACACGGTGGGCGACTATGCGCTGGTGATGGCGCTGCGCCGCGGCCTGCCGACGATCAACTTCCGCGTCGACTACCTGCGTCCCGCGATCAAGACCTCGCTCATCACGACCGCGCGTGTGCGGCGAGCCGGCAAAAGCGTCGGCGTGGTCGATGTCGACGTCTACAACGAGCAGAAGGCGCTCCTGGCCGTCGGCCGGGCGACCTACTCGACGCTGCCGGCATAGCCCCTATTCCAGCAGCTTGTTCGGCCGGGGCGCGAAGGCAATGTAGCGCGCGATCGACCATCTGCCGTCCGGCTGCCGGCGGAAGAAGTCCATACCTTCTTCCGTCGTCGTGTCCTTTGCGCCGTTCGCCTCGGTCGTCAGGGTCCAGGTCAGGCGAACGATGGCGACATCGCCGGCCACGATGATTTCGTGAATGTCGGGCTTTTCGTAGCGGGCCTGGAGGTCGGTCCGGGCGAAGAGCTTTTCGAAATTCGTACACATCGTTTCCCGCGTGCCCCGAAGCATGCCGGGAAACGAGTAGAGAAGATCCGGCGCAAAGAGATCGCAGGAGCCCCTCGCATCCTTGGCGTTGAAGGCTTCTGTCCAGCGCTCGAAGCGCTGGATGATGGCCGCCCGGTCGGCGGCAGGGTCGGCAAATGCCGGCGCCGTCATGCCGACGACGGTCGCCACGGCGACTACTAAGGCGAGCCATCTCTGGGACATTGGACGCTCCAGTCGGAAAAGGCGGGAGCGATCTTCGCACATTGGAAGCCCACCGCTATCGCCGCTCGACGATTCAGCTATGATCGGCGCATGAGCCGTTCCGCCCTGCTTGCCAGCCTTGCTGCCCTCGCTTTCCCGGTCGCTACCACAGCCCAGACCATGGAGTTCGCCTGCCCCGACCCGGGCACGACGTTCACTTACGACAGCGGCGTCAAGGTCGTGGCGCGGGGCCGCGACGGCATGACCTGTACGATGGAACGGGTCGGCGGCGCGCCCTTCAAGCTCAGCGCCCTCTTGTTTGACAATCCCTCGCCGGACGGCGCCAACATGTCTGCCTATATCGCGGCGCTCCGCCCGGAACGGCTCTGGCCGCTCGAAGTCGGCAAGAAGATCGAGGCGCAATACTCGGCAGGTGGCGCCACCTGGAACTACCAGTTCACGGTGGTGCGCTATGAGCGCCGTACCGGCCCGGCCGACAAGATGATCGATACCTTCCTGATCGAAATGACCGAGCAGGGCGGCAAGGGCCAGCGGTCGATCTCGCGCTGGTGGATCTCGCCCGCCGACAAGTTCGCGATCCGCTACGATTTCAGCGACGGCACCGGCAAGGCCAACCGCGCTGTCGTGACCAGCGTGACGCGTTAGGTCGCAGTTTTGTGACCCGGTGCCTCTTGGCACCACGAAGGTGCTGGCGCATCTTCGGATCATGATGCGCCTGCGCGCCCTTGCCGCTCTTTTCGCCTGCCTTGCCATCCTGGCAAGCGGCGTCATGACGGTGGCCGCGGCGATGCCGAGTGCCGCAGCAATGGCCGACCGCAGTGCGGCGGCCAACGCACCCTGCAGCCATTGCGACGAATGCGACGGCGTACCTTGCCCGATCCCGATGCCTGCCTGCGCGCAGATCGGCGGCGGCGCGGTGCCCGCACTCGCGGCAACGGCCGCCGACCTGCCGGCGTTCGGCTCGATTTCGATCCGCTGGTCACTCGCGACCGCGAGCTTGAGCGGCCTGTCGCCGCCTCCCGACCCCTTCCCTCCGCGCACCTGATCCTTCGTCGATCGGTTTGAACCGGCGCGCCCACGCTCGATGTGGCGCGCGTCCGGCATTGCGGAGAATTTCATGAAGTTCGTCTCGTTGCGGCCCGGCCTCGCCGGCGCCGTTCTGTTCGCCATGCTCGGTCTTGGCCTCGCGGCGCCGCAAGCGGCTGCCGCCGATCCCGCCTGCAATGGCGGCAAGGTCAAGTACTACCGCAATCCCATGGGCACGCCCGACACCTCGCCGGTGCCCAAAAAGGATTCCATGAACATGGACTACATCCCGGTCTGCGAGGACGAGACCGGGACGAACCCGGGCGCCGTCACGATCAGCCTCGACAAGGTTCAGCGGCTGGGCGTGCGGACGGCCGAGGTGCAGGAGCGCACCCTCGCCCACACGGTGCGCGCCTTCGCCAGCCTGCAGTTCGACGAGCGCCGCCAGACCGTCGTCGCGCCGAGATTTGCGGGCTGGATCGAGAAGCTTTTGGTCAACGCCGTCGGCGATCCGGTAACGCGTGGCCAGCCTCTGTTCGAAGTCTACAGCCCCGAGCTTAACGTCCTGCAGCAGGAGTGGCAGCTTGCCGGCCGCATGGCCTACGCCACCGACAAGCTGCGCAATCTCGGCTATCCCGAAGCCGAGATGGAGAGACTGCGGCGGGGCGAGCGGCCGCGCATCGTCACCATCCCGTCGCCGACCACCGGCACCGTCATCGAGAAGACGGCCGTCGAGGGTGCGCGCTTCCAGGCCGGCGATCCGCTGTTCCGCATCGTCGACACCACGAACATGTGGGTGATCGCCGAGGTCTACGAACAGGACCTCGCTTACGTAAAAGTGGGTGATCTCGCGCGTGTCACGGTGAACGCGTGGCCCGACCGTACCTTCGAGGGCAAGGTCACCTTCATCTATCCGAACATAGGCAAGGAGAGCCGTACAGCGCGCCTGCGGATCGAAGTGGCCAATCCCGACGGCGCGCTGCGTGCCGACATGGCCGCCACGGTCGAGATCGCCTCACCGCTGGAGGGCAGCCGCATCGCCGTGCCCGACTCCGCGGTGATCGACAGCGGGCGACGACAGGTCGTGCTGGTCGAACGCGGCGAGGGCCGCTACGAACCGCGCCCCGTGAAACTGGGCGCCCGAGTGCCGGGGCTCGTGCAGGTCGTCCATGGTCTCGAGCCTGGCGAACGCGTCGTCACCCAGGCCACCTTCCTGATCGACGCCGAAAGCAACATCCGCGCCGCCCTTGCCGCCTTCGAAGCCGGAGCGGCGAAATGATCGCCGGCACCATCCGCTGGTCGGCGCGCAATATCCTGCTGATGCTGATCGCCATGGCGGCCATCGTCGGCGGCGGTCTGCTCGCCATCGGCCGGCTGTCGCTCGATGCCATCCCCGACCTCTCCGACACGCAGGTGATCGTCTACACCGAGATGCCGGGGCAGGCGCCGCAGGTGGTGGAAGACCAGGTCACCTATCCCCTCAGCACGGCGCTGCTCGCCGTGCCGAAGAGCCGGGTCGTGCGCGGCTTCTCCTTCTTCGGCGTGTCCTTCGTCTATGTGATCTTCGAGGACGGCACCGACATCTACTGGGCGCGCAGCCGCGTGCTCGAATACCTCAACTCGGCGGCGCAACGGCTACCGGCCAATGCCCGCCCCACCCTGGGGCCCGATGCGACCGGTGTGGGCTGGGTCTATCAGTATGCCGTCCTGGGCGCCGACCGAACGCTCGCCGAGCTGCGCTCGCTGCAGGACTGGTACGTGCGCTTCGGCCTCGCCAAGGCACAGGGCGTCGCCGAGGTGGCGAGCGTCGGCGGCTTCGTGCGGCAGTACAATGTCGTCGTTGACCCGGCGAAGCTGCGCAGCTTCGGCGTCCCGCTCGGGCGGGTGATCGAAGCGATCCGCCAGTCCAATCGAGAGGCCGGCGGCCGGGTCGTCGAGATGGCGGAAGCCGAGTTCATGGTGCGCGGCCGCGGCTACCTGAGGGATGCCGCCGACCTGGAGCAGATCGTACTGAAGGCCGGCGGTCCCACGCCGATCCTGATTCGCGATGTGGCGCGGGTCGAGCTGGGGCCCGACGAGCGACGCGGTGTCAGCGAGCTCGACGGTGAAGGCGAAGCGGTCGGCGGCATTGCCGTGCAACGCTTCGGCCAGAACGCGCTCGACGTGATCGGCAATGTCAAAGCGAAGCTCGCGGAGATCGCGGGCGGCCTGCCCGATGGCGTGCGCATCGAGGCCGTCTACGATCGGTCCGAACTGATCCAACGCGCCATCGCCACCCTGAGATGGACCCTGATCGAGGAAAGCCTGGTGGTGGCAGCCGTATGCCTGGTGTTCCTGCTGCATGTCCGCTCGGCACTGGTCGCCATCGTGACCCTGCCGGTCGGCGTCCTGATGGCCTTCATCGCCATGCAGGCGCTGGGCATCGGCTCCAACATCATGAGCCTCGGCGGTATCGCGATTGCGATCGGCGCCATGGTCGACGCCGCCATCGTCATGATCGAGAACGCCCACAAGCATCTGGAGCGGCTGGAACTAGGCCGCTCGCGCCGCGAGGCGATCGTCGCTGCTGCCGTCGAAGTGGGCCCGGCCCTGTTCTTCAGCCTGCTGGTCATCACCGTCTCCTTCCTGCCGATCTTCGCGCTGGAGGATCAGGAGGGACGGTTGTTCAAGCCGCTGGCCTGGACCAAGAGCCTGGCGATGGCCGCCGCCGCGCTCCTGTCGGTGACCTTGGTGCCGGCGCTGATGATGCTGTTCGTGCGCGGCCGCCTCGTGCCGGAGCACCGCAACCCGATCAACCAGCTGCTGATCTTCGTCTATCGGCCGCTGATCCGACTGGTGCTCAAGGCCCGACTGCTGACCATTGGCATCGCCTTGGTGGCGATGGCCGCCGCCGTCTGGCCGCTGTCGCGCCTCGGCGCCGAATTCATGCCGACCCTCGACGAGGGCACCTTGATGTACATGCCGGTCACCCTGCCCGGCCTCTCGGTCACCAAGTCGGCGGAGCTGCTGCAGACCCAGAACAAGATCATCAAGTCGTTCCCCGAGGTTGCCTCGGTGTTCGGCAAGGCCGGTCGCGCCGCGACGGCCACCGATCCGGCACCCCTCGAAATGTTCGAGACCGTGATCAATCTCAAGCCAAAGGACGAGTGGCGGCCGGGGATGACGACCGAGCGGCTGATCGCCGACATGGATGCTGCCCTGCAATTTCCCGGCGTCAGCAACGCCTGGACGATGCCGATCAAGGCACGCATCGACATGCTGGCGACCGGCATCCGCACACCGGTCGGGGTAAAGATCCTGGGCCGCGACTATGGCGAGCTCGAGAAGGTGGCGCGGCAGGTCGAAGCGGCAATCCATGCCGTTCCCGGCACGACGGCGGCGCACGCCGAGCGAGTCACCGGCGGCTACTTCCTGGAGATCCTGCCCGACCGAGCGCGGCTCGCTCAGTACGGCGTGATGATCGAGGACGTCCAGCAGGCGGTCGCCAGTGCACTCGGCGGCGAGACCGTCACCACCACGATCGAGGGCCGTGAACGCTACTCCGTGAATGTCCGCTATCCGCGCGACTTCCGCTCCGATCCGCGCGCCATCGCCTCGGATGTCCTGATCTCGACCATGCAGGGCGGCATGCTGCCGCTTGGCCAACTGGCCGAGGTCGCGCTCACGCAGGGACCAACCGCCATCCGGACGGAGAATGCCCAGCTCGCGGTCTATGTCTATGTCGACTTTCGCGACCGCGATCTCGCCGGCTACATCGCCGATGCCCGGCGCGCGGTGCAGGAAAAAGTGACCTTTCCCGCCGGCACCTACGCCGTTTGGAGCGGCCAGTTCGAGTACCTCGAACGTGCCGAAGCCAAGCTGCGACTGGTCGTGCCGGCAACCCTGCTGCTGATCTTCGTGCTGCTCTATCTCAACTTCGGCCGCATGACAGAAACCCTGATCGTCATGCTGTCGCTGCCCTTCTCCCTGGTCGGCGGCCTCTGGATGGTCTGGTGGATGGGCTTCAACATGAGCGTGGCCGTCGCCGTGGGCTTCATTGCGCTGGCCGGCGTCGCGGCCGAAACCGGCGTCGTGATGCTGATCTATCTCGACCAGGCCCTGGCCGCCCGGCGCGCCCGTTGCGCCGAGGAAGGGCGTGCCGTCACTCGCGCCGACCTCGATGCGGCGATCATGGCCGGCGCGGTCGAAAGGGTTCGGCCCAAGATCATGACAGTGACCGCCATCGTCGCGGGCCTTCTGCCGATCCTGTGGAACGACGGCACCGGGTCCGAGGTGATGCAGCGCATCGCCGTGCCGATGATCGGCGGTATGGCGAGCTCGACGTTGCTCACCCTATTGGTGATCCCGGCGATCTACGCGCTGGTGAAACGCCCGACGCCGCCTGCCGGGAGCTGACGGTCGGCCTGTTCGAGCGTCTCGGCGAGGGTTTCCGGCCAGACGGTCGCCTGGGTCTGCCGGAGATCGTCGCGCGACCACCAGCGATGTTCGACCATCACCTCGCGCTCGAAGTCGGTCCAGCTCTCCCAGGACAGAGTTTCAGCGCCGAGACTGACGACGTAGTACCACTCGTCCGATACGGCATGCTCGCCGTCGGGCAATTGCATCACGACTTCCCGTCGGGCGACTTCCTTGCCGACGGAAGCGCGGCGGATTCCGGTCTCTTCGAACAGCTCGCGAATCGCGGCTTGCTCCAGGGTCTCGCCGTCTTCGACTCCGCCCCCTGGCGTCGCCCAGAAATCCAGACCGGCGAGCGGCCCACGCTTGTGCACGAAGCGGAAGAGCAGAACCTGTCCGGTATCATTCAAGATCAGGAAGCGGGCCGACAGGCGCCTGCGCATCACGATTTCCCGATGGCAGGTTAAGCGACCGACGCCGGATCGGTGTTGGCGCCGCAGATCAGCGTCGCCACGCGCTCGCCCACCGCCGGGCGATAGGCACCGGACATCAGCGCCGCCAGGCCCGTGGCGCCGGCCGGCTCGGCCACGAGGCGCAGTGCGTCCCACAGAGCCCGCTGCGTCGCGCGCACGGCATCGTCGCTGACGAGAACCGACTCGCGCACGAGTTTCTGCGCGACTTCGAAATTGGGCGTGCCGATGCGGCTGGCACCCAGCGCATCGGCGGCAATGCCGGAGATGGCGACATCGACCGGCTTGCCGGCTTTCAGCGCTTCGTGGAGCGTCGGGGTGCCTTCGGTTTCGACGGCCACGATCTTGATTTGGTCGCCGATCGCGGCGGCGCAGCCAGCGATCAGGCCGCCACCGCCAACCGCCACCAGCAAGGTATCGAACGTCGCCTGTTCGGCAAACTCAAGCGCCACGCTGCCCGCGCCGGCAAACACCACGGGATCTTCATAGGCCGGCGCAATCAGTGCGCCCGTTTCCGCCGCGCGCTTTTCGGACGCGGCCCTCGCCTCGGCATAGACGGCACCGATCTGGTGGACGGTCGCCCCATAGCTTTGCAGGCGGGCCACCTTGGCAGGAGCGGCGATGGTCGGCACGAAGATCTCGGCCTTGTGGCCCAGCGCCCGCGCCGCATAGGCCGCCGCGGCGCCGTGATTGCCGCCCGACGCCGCGACGATACCGGCGGCCGGCACCTTCGAGGCCAACAGCTTGTGGAACGCGCCCCGGCCTTTGAAGGAACCGCTGACCTGCAGGGCCTCGAGCTTCAACGCCAGCGGCGCGGCAATGCCGAACGAGCCGGTGAGTTCCAGCACAGGCGTGCGGCGGACATGCGGCCGGATGAGGCTCCAGGCGGCCTCGACCTCTTTTCGGGAAATCATGGGAACCTCAGGCGCGCCGGCAGGCTGGCACGTGGCGCAGATAGTGGTCGAAGTCCGGCGTGCGGGCATGCGGGTCCTTCGCCTCTTCGTCGTAGCGACGCAGCCGCACCGCCTCGGCGTGATGCGGATTGGCGCGGAACGCCTCGACCTCGTCGGCCGACATGAGGCCGCCCTGCAGCTTGAGACTGCGCACCGAGTCGGGCGCAAGCTTGCCGAAGTAATCGGACTCGACCGTGCAGAGGTAGCGCTTGGCCGTGACGTGAAGACGAACCGGCTCGCTGACGTCGGGGCCGAACCGCTCGGCCAGCCATTGGGCGCCCAACGCTTCGTGCACATCGTCGACGCCGCGCGATGCCGGGTCTTCACCCAGATCGTGGATCATGTGGCCGACATCGTGCAGCAGCGCGGCCAGCACCGTGGCCGGCGGCGCGTTGTCGGCTTCGGCAAGCGCCGCCGACTGCAGCGCATGCTGGAGCTGGTTGATCTCGCTCAGGCCGTAGCGGCGGGTCGCGCGACCGACGAAAATATCCAGAAGTTCCTGGCGCAGAGGATCGCTCATGCGCCTTTCTTATCACGGACCGGGCCGTAGCCGGGAATCAGAGAGAGAGCCTGTTTCAACGGATCGGCCTGCCATGCGCGCGTAACAAATTCGCCATGCATGTCGAGGCCGCCCGTGGCCACGAAAGCCGCAGTACCGGGCGAAAGGGTCCGGGGCACGCTCCGCACGACCGAGATGCGCCGCTTGGCGAGCAATCCTTCCAGGGCCGCATTCTCGGCCTTGGTGGAGTCCGTGTAGGCGCTGAACAGGAAAGCCTGGCGGCGGCGGGCGGCGAACCAGGTGGCGAACTTGTCCTCGTCGCCATAGAGCGCATCCAGCAGCAGCACGCCCTGCACGCGATGGTTGGCGCCGCCGCGCTCCAGCGCATAGGCCGCCGGCAGATAGCCGCCGCTATAGGCCACGATCGTCACCGGCGCGGTGTTGAAGGCGCGGCCGGCCAGGCGATTGCCATAGAGCCGCATCAGCCGCTCTGCCGCCTCGTCGAGATAGGCCGCGAAATGCCCGCCTCGCCAGAAATTGCCGGCGCTCGAATCGGCGGCATCGACGGCGAGCTGCGGCGCCACCAGGGCAATGTTCTGGCCCGACTCGGCGACCTGCCGAGGCACGGCCTGGCGAGCTATGACATCGCGCTCCAGGGTGGCGCCGTTGCCGTGAAGATAGAGAACGATCATCGCCGGCCGTGCCGGATCGAAACCGGGCGGCAAATAGAGCAGCGAGCGCCGGTCGCTGTAGACCGTCTCCTCCCAATAGACGTCGCCGCGGCCGGTCGTATGGCCGCGCCGCTTGCCGTCGCGCGCATCGAGGAAGGGCTTGGTCGATCCCGGCATAAAGCCGCGATAGGGGAAAGGCGATGCGTTGAAGGCGACGAGTTCGGTCTTCGCTTCCTTGAGTGACGGCGTCGGCGAAGGCGGCGGCGCCTTGGCCGCAGCCTTAGGAGCGGCCACCTTGGCCGCGGCCGGCTTCGCCGCCTGCTTCTTGGCGGGCTTCTTCTTCTGGGCGTGCACGGCAGTTGGCATCAGCAGAGCCCCCAGCACCAGCAGCGCCCGCCGCTTCACGCGGCGGCGGGCCGCCCGCCTGGGAGCGGCATCAGCACGGAGAAGAACGTCGGCAGCGCCACCAGATAGGCGACCGCGCCGACCAGCACCACAGCCGGCAGGCCAAAGCTGGTCGCCACGATCGGCACCAGGGCGGCACCGATCACCGAGAAGCAGCCGTTGATGCCCCACGCCCACAGGAACATATGGTCCTTGCCCAGGCGGCCGAGCATCGTCATCGCCGTCGGCATGGGGAAGCCCATGAGGAACGCCGGCGGGAAGATGATCGCGAGGCAGAGGACAATGCGCAGCGCATAGGGCAGCGTGCCGATCCAGTCGAGCGCATAGTCGATCGTGAAGGCATAGATCGCCAGGATCACGAAGATCGAGAGGAAGACCTTCGGCATGAAGGTGCGCGTCCGGTCGAGGAAACGCTCGGCGTAGAAGCTGCCGATGCCCGAGAAGACCAGCATGCCGGTGATCAGCACCGACGCCGACACCGTGGCGTTGGAGAGCGCCAGGATGAAGTGGGAGATCATGCCCACCTCGACGATGATGTAGCCCAGCCCCAGGCACAGGAAGTAGATCATCGTGCCGAACTTGCCGGGGTAGCGGCTGAAGATGGTTCGCCAGCCGAAGATCACCGGGAACAGGACCAGGGTGAGCGCAAAGACGGTCGCGATGCCGAGCGTTGCCCAGAGCAGCAGATAGCCCCATTCGTCCTGCACCAGCTCGAGCCGGTCGGAGAACTTCAGCAGGTCCGGCACCTTGATGTAGGCCGCGAAGTAAGGCTGGTGGTTGGTGAGGATGCGCGTGTCGAAGACATACTCGTCGGCGACCTTCTGCCAGCCCCCGTCGATCAGATAGTGCCAGGCCAGCCGGCCGAGCACCGTGGCGGGAATCTTCACGACTGGCGGCGCGCCGTCAGCCTGCGTCTCGGTGGCGGCCGGTGAGGCCCCCGTCACACCGGGCGGCGGCTTGTCGTTCGGTTCCTTTTCCGACGGCGCCGTCGGATCGGCTGCCTGACCGGTGAAGAAGAACTGGTCGCGATAGTCCGAGAGGATCTGCGGCAGTGCAGACGTATCGACCTTGATGCCGGGATAGTAGATCTCGTCGAAGGACAACGCCTTGGTTTGAGCGCTGAGCTTGGCGATCTCCTCGGGCGTGAAACCGTTGCGCTTGTAGAGCACGGTCGTGGTCGAGAGATAGGCCGAGACGACATAGAACTCGTTGGCGATGTCCTTGCCGCCGTCGACGTCGCGCGCCGCCGCCACCATCGTGGCGTAGAGTTTCAGCACCGACTTGGGCGGCTCCTCCTTGTTCCACAAGGTGACCGACAGGATGCCGTCGGGCTTCAGCGCCCGCATGTAGGCGCTCATCGCCTCGCGCGTATAGGAGTACTTCTCGACGATCGAGAAGCCGCCGGGGCTCGACAGACCGGCCGAGTCGGCCAGCGACAGGTCGATCACGTCGTAACGGTTCTTGGTATGCGCGAGGTAGAGCCGCCCGTCGTAGTCGATGACGTCGATCTTGGGGTTGTTCAGGATGTCGCCGGTGAAATCGCGCAGGCCCTTGTCCTCGCGGAACGCCCTCAGCACCGCGGGATTGCCCTCGGCGACCGTCACTTTCTCCGAGCCCGACTTCAGCGCCACCGCCGTCGAGATACCGCCGCCGAACTGGACCACGAACGTCGAGGGGTCCTTCTTCAGCAGGTACGGATAGTACATCGGCAGATACTTGAAGTAGGCCGTCTCGTCCGCCGGCAGATCCTTGATGATGCCGGAAGGGCCTTCCGAATCGATGTAGAGGCCGAGATAGGCGTTCGACGGCATCTTCGGCAGGTTGAAGGCGGCGTTGTCCGACAGACCCGGTGCGAAGTGCAGGTAGGAACTCGAATAGACTTCGAGGTAGCCGAACGGCGAGGTGTGCTCGTAGGTGCGCTTGCTGTCGGGGAACTTGCGGACGTAGGAGACGCCCTTGTAGTCGGACACGGTGAGCTTGGGGATGCCAAGCACCTGCGGCGCGACGTGGTGCACGGCAGCCGACAGGATCGCGACGCCGACGATGGCGGCGATGCCCCGGCGATCACCCATGGCCACGAACCACAGGATGCCGCCGGCGAGCCAGAGCAGCAGCGGCGCCATGATCAGATCGTTCGGCCGCCAGGCATACATGGCGAGCAGGACGGCGAGGCCGCACAGGCCCGAACCGACAAGATCGGCGAAATAGACGCGGTTGAAGGTCTTCTGCGCCTTCAGGAAGACCACGCCGAGATAGAGTGCGCCTGCCAGGAACGGCAGGAAGTAGAACACGAAGTTGGCGAACAGCCGCCACTTCTGCATCGGGTCGGAGATCAGGAAGATGGCGTTGAACGGCACCTGCTGGGCCGCGAGGTTGCACACCACCATCAATGGGCCGAAGGCCAGCAGCGCACCCTTGATCGCACCGATCCAGTGGCGCTCGAACCAGCCCTTGCCGACGCACATGACCGCGCTGGTCAGGCCGAAGCCGAACATGGCGAGGCTCACCACCAGCGAGCCGAAATGCGCCCAGCTTCCCACCGAGAAGACGCGCATGATGCCGATCTGCAGCGCGATGATGCTGCCGGCGACCAGGCCTACAGACAGATAGAAGGCAAGCGAGGGGCGATGGTCGAGATCGACCGCGACGGTCAAGGGGGCTCTCCGTTGTTGTTGGATCGCTTTGTGCGATCTTCAGAGGGGGCTTTTGCGGAGCCCGATATCCTGGTCATCCGGCTTGGACCGAAGCGAGGAACCTCTACTGATCGAGAAGGTCCCTCACTCCGTCCGGATGACAATATTGTCCGCTAGCGGTTGTGCGTGCCGACGATCTTGTCGCCTTCGAGCTTGGTGAAGGGCACGAAGGGCACGATCTTGCCGCCGTAGATGTCCTCGCGGCTCGTGGTGATGGCGCCGTCGGCACCCTGGGTCTTGGTCACCTTGAGCACGCGCTGGGCGCCCGGCGGACCGACCGGGATGACCATCAGGCCGCCCGACTTAAGCTGCTTCAGCAGCGGCGGCGGCACGTGGTCGATGCCGGTGGTCACGATGATCTTGTCGAACGGCGCGACCTCTTCCCAGCCGTAGTAGCCATCCGCCTGCTTGGTCTTGATGTGCTTGAACTCGGTGTAGCCCTTGTCGATCAGCTTGTCGTAGAGGCCACGGGTGCGCTGGGCGAGCGGCGCGATGATCTCGATCGTGTAGGTGTTCTCGGTCAGGTTGGCGAGGTAGGCCGCCTGCACGCCCGAACCGGTGCCGATCTCCAGCACCTTCTCGCCGCGATTCACGTCGATGACGTTGGTCATGCGGCCCTGGATATGCGGGCCGGACATGGTGACGCCGTAGCCGATGTCGAGGAAGTTGTGCTCGTAGGCCCGCTTGTGGATCGCCGGATTGATCGAGGCGAACTCTTCGCGCGGCGTGAGCAGAAAGGCGCGGCTGGTCTTGGCGTCCCAGATGTCCTTGTTGCGCAGGAGGGCCTGGAAGCGGTCCCAGCGCTGGCCAAGAAACACCGGATCTTCACCGCGGGCCTTGCCCCAGGCGATGAAGTTATCGCGAGTGTCCGTCGGCGGGTTGAGATCCCAGCTATACGGCTTGATGGTCGCGGCAATGGCCGGGGCAGCCAGCACACCGGCGGCAGCGACGGCCACCGAACCGGAGACGAAAGTGCGCCTCTTCAAGATATCCTCCTTGGCACGGACCCCAGGCGAGAGGGGGGACGAACCGCCGGAAAAGCCCGGCGAATCGGGGGCAGCCGCACAGCCGACTAGATACGGGAATTGTGGCAGATTTGCCAGCGCAGCCGCACTGGCGAACGGCCAACTCCCTGAAATCACAAGGAAGAATTCCAGGCGCCCGAACTACATGATCTGGTTGACGACGCCACCATCGACTCTTACCGCGGCCCCCGACGTCGCGGAGGCGGCTTCGCTGCAGAGATAGACGCCCATCGCAGCGACTTCGTCGGCCGACGTGAAGCGGCGCACCAGCGAGGTCGGCCGGAAATCCCGGATGAACTCGGTTTCGAGTTCGGCCACCGTCTTACCTGCGGCCTTGGCGCGCTCGGCGCGCATCTTGTCGGTCGTCTCGGTATGGGTCGGCCCCGGCAGCAGGGCATTCACGGTGACGCCGGTGCCGGCCAGTTCCATGGCGAAGCCGCGGCTAATCGAGAGCTGCGCGGTCTTGGTCATGCCGTAGTGGAGCATCTCTCGCGGGATATTGAGGGCCGATTCGCTCGACACGAACAGGATACGACCCCAGCCGCGCTGGGCCATGCCCGGTGCATAGTGCCGGGTGAAGCGCACGCCGCTCATGACATTCACCTCGAAGAAGCGCTGCCACTCGGCATCCTCGATCTCGAAGGCCGGCTTTCGCTCGTAGATGCCGAGGTTGTTCACCAGGATGTCGACCGCCGGCAGCTTGGCGAACACGGCCTGGGCGCCGGCGGCCGTGGCGCAATCCTCGGCGATGCCTACCGCCTTGGCCTCCGGCACCGCCTCTTTCAGGCGCTTCAGCGCGTCGTCGACGCCAGCCTGGCCACGCCCGGTGATCACCACGCTCGCGCCCTCGGCGGCCAGGCCGCGCGCAATCGCGTAGCCGATGCCGGCCGTCGAGCCGGTGATCAGCGCATGCTTGCCGGCAAGACCCAGGTCCATCGTATCCTCACGTGTACTTTCTGATGTCGTCGATCACCTTGCCATCGTTCGGCAGGCTGCCCGGCTTGGCGAACTCGACCTTGCCGCCAACCTTGCAGACGGTGCGGATGGTGCCTTCCAGCGCCTTTTCGAGATCGGCCGACGATTGCGGGGCTTCGACCTTGAGCGTCATGACGTCGGCCTGGTTGACCCAGTCGATCACCAGCCGCAGACGGCCGAGACCGGGATGCTTCCTGGCGATCTCGGCGATCTGCTCGGGGTCGACGAACATGCCCCGCACCTTGGTGCGCTGGTCGGCGCGGCCCATCCAGCCTTTGATGCGCATGTTGGTGCGCCCGCAGGGGCTGGCGCCTGCCAGCACGGCCGACATGTCGCCGGTGCCGAAACGGATCAGCGGATAGGCGCGGTTGAACGAGGTCACCACGACCTCGCCAACGTCACCTTCGGGCACCGGATCGCCGGTGCCGGGGCGCACGATTTCCACGATCACGCCTTCGTCGACGACCATGCCTTCGACCGCACCGCCAGGGCCTTCGGACTCGTAGGCGATGGTGCCGAGATCGGCGGTGCCGTAGCTCTGCAGGCAGGTCATGCCCTTGTCGCGGAACATCTGGCGCAAGGACGGCGGCAGCGCCTCGGCACCGACGAAGGCGTGCTTCAGGGAAGAGATGTCCTTGCCCAGCTCGACCGCCTTCTCGATCAGGATCTTGAGGAACGAGGGCGTGCCGACATAACCAGTGGGCCGGATCGCGGCGATGGCGTCGAGCTGCAGCTCGGTGTTGCCGACACCGCCCGGCACGACGGCGCAGCCCAATGCCCGCGCCGCCGACTCCATCATCATGCCGGCCGGGGTCAGGTGATAGGCGAAGGTGTTGTAGACGATGTCACCCGGCCGGAAGCCGCAGGCATACATGGCGCGGGCGCCGCGGAAGTAGTCGGGCTCGTCAGTGTCGATCTCGAAGATCGGACCGGGCGACATGAAGACATGACGCACCTTGCTCATCGGCACGGTGATCAGCCCACCCATCGGCGGATTCTTCTTCTGCACTTCGCCCAGCATCGACTTGCGCAGGACGGGCAGCCTGGCAAGCGCGGCTCGGGAGGTTATCGATTCGGGATCGACGTCCTTCAACCACTCCGTGAAGAAGGGGGCATTGGCCTTGGCGTTGGCAATCTGCTGTGGCAGGGCCTGCATCAACGCCTTCTCGCGCGCCTCGGGGGTCCTGGTCTCCAACGTGTCGTAGTGCGGCGACATGCGTTTCTCCCGTTGCCATCCTGTCTTTGAGGGGACGGTAGAGCCCCCCTCCCGGCCTTGCAACGCCACCGCTCCTGCATAATATCAGAGCTCGAATATTATGGAGCTGCTGCCATGTCGTCTGTTCGCATTGCCTACGAGACCTTCCAGAAGACTGCGCCATCGGCACAGGCCGCCCTGCTGGCCATGGGCAAGGCCGCCGACGAAGCGGGCCTCGACAAGACGATCATCGAACTCGTGAAACTCCGCGTCTCGCAGATCAACAACTGCGCCTTCTGCCTGCAGATCCACCTCAACGTCTCGCGCCGGCTGGGCCTGCCGCAGGAGAAGCTCGACCTGGTCGCGACCTGGCACGAGGCCGGTATCTTCTCGGAGCGCGAGTGCGCGGCACTGGCCTGGGCGGAAACCCTGACGCGGCTCTCCGACAAGACCGTATCCGACGAGGCCTACGACGCCGTGCGCCGCCACTTCAGCGAAAGCGAGACCATCTTCCTCAGCACGGCGGTCGCCACCATCAATGCCTGGAACCGACTGGGTGCCGCTTTCCGCTTCGCCCCGCCGATCCTGAAGTCCGCGGCAGCGACCAAGGCAGCTTAAGCCTTCGTAGCCCGCCGCCGAGAAGCGCGAGAACGCCATTTCCCCTGGCATCGGCTATAATGGATCAGGCGCACGTGTCGTCACGCGCCTCTTCCAGCCAGAGCGCAAGAGGGGAGCATCCATGCCTACCGATACCGCTGCCGCTATCGCGCACCTCCGCCAGGCCTTCACGGAAAAGCCGACAGCGGCCCGCAAGCCCAACGCCTTCGCCACGGCGACCTGGACAGGGGGCCTGCGCTGCGAGATTGCCGGCCCGGCAAGCGAGCGTACTGTTACGGACATGCCCCCGGCGCTCGGCGGCCAGGGTGAAGGCGCCAATCCAGGCTGGCTGATGCGTGCGTCGATGGCGTCGTGCGCGGCGACGGTCATCGCCATGAAGGCGGCGATGCGCGGCATCACCTTGGACACGCTGCAAGTCCGCGTCGACAGCGAGAGCGATTCGCGTGGACTGGTCGGCATCGACGGCGTGTCGATGGCGATGGACAATCTGCGCATGAACGTGCGCATCGCCGCAAAAGGCGTCGACCCGGCGATCCTGCGAGAGCTGGCGACAGCGGCAGCGACCACCTCGCCGGTCAGCGCAACTCTCTGCGCTTCTCCCGCGATCGCGCTGGATGTGACGATCGACTAACGGTCTCGGCCCTTACCGGCGAGGTAATTGCCGGCAGTAACCGAAAGCGGCGATGGTCGAAGCATGTGGACCACCCTCGCCGTTCCCCTGGCCTTTGCCGTCGTCGGCATCATTCACCTGCTGCCGGTCGCGCCCGTCTTCGCGCCCGAGATGCTGTCGCGCCTCTATGGCATCGCGCCGACCGACACCACGCTACTGGTGCTGATGCGCCATCGCGCGCTTCTGCTGGCGCTGGTCGGCATCCTCTGCCTCTGGGCGAGCTGGTCGCCGTCGGTGCGGCCCGCCGCGCTCGTGGCAGCCGCGATCAATGTCGCGGGGTTCCTGGGCTTCTACGCCCTCTACGGCATGCCGAGCGGCGCCTTGCGTACCATCGCCATCGCCGATCTCGTGGCGATCCCGCCGCTGGCCTACGCCGCCTGGAAGACTTTCGCGCGCGCCTAAAGCCAGCGCTTGCGGCGGCGGTAGTGTTTAACGTCGCGGAAGGAGCGACGCCCCTCGCCGCCGATGCCGAGGTAGAATTCCTTCACGTCCTCGTTCTCGCGCAAGGATGCAGCGTCGCCGTCGAGCACGACCCTGCCGTTCTCCAGAATGTAACCATAGTGGGCAAAGCGTAGCGCCACGTTGGTGTTCTGCTCGGCCAGCAGGATCGAGACTTTTTCCTTCTCGTTGAGGTTCTTCACGATCTCGAAGATCTCCTCCACGAGCTGCGGCGCCAGCCCCATCGACGGTTCGTCGAGCAGGATGGTGTTGGGCCGGCTCATCAGGGCACGGCCGATCGCCGTCATCTGCTGCTCGCCGCCCGACGTGTAGCCCGCTAGGCTCGACCGGCGGACCTTCAATCGCGGGAAATAGTGGTAGACCTTCTCGAGGTCGTCGGCGATTTGCCGCCGCTTGCTGCCGTGGATGAACGCGCCGGTCAGCAGGTTCTCCTCCACAGTAAGGTGGCCGAAGCAGTGCCGGCCTTCCATCACCTGAATGACGCCGCGACGCACCAGGTCGTTGGGCGAGAGCCCGTCCACCCGCTCGCCGCGACAGCGAACCTGACCCTTCGTGACCTCGCCACGCTCGGTCAGCAGCAGGTTCGAGATCGCCTTGAGCGTCGTCGACTTGCCGGCCCCGTTGCCGCCGAGCAACGCCACGATGCCGCCTTCCGGCACCGACAGCGACACGCCCTTCAGCACCAGGATCACGTGATTGTAGATGACCTCGATGTTGGCCACGTCGATGACGTTGGCCGGCGCGGCCATGACGCCTTCCTCCCCCGCACCGCGGGGGAGGGTGTTCGACGAGCCAGAAGGAGCCGGCGTCGACAGCTCAGTTCTCCTTGGAGCAGTCGCGGATCGGCAACTTCTTCTCTTCCGCGTACTTCTTCGCCGCCGCCTCGACCATCGGCTTGATGACCTTGTCGTCGGACTCGTACCACTCGCTGATCACGGTCCACTTGGTGCCGTCCCATTGCTGGATGCGACCGGCGCGCGTGCCTTCGTGATCCGAGCAGCTCACCTTCATCGGTTGCAGCACGCCCTCGAAGCCCAGCTCCTTGATGCGGGCGGCCGAGATCTCGAGGTTCTCGATGCCCCAGCGCACCTGCTCGCCGGTCAGCGGCTTGTTGCCGAACTTGGTCTGCGCCTTGCGGATCGACTCGACGCCCAGCATGCCGTTGATCAGGCCGCGGATGTAGAGCACCTCGCCGGTCTCGTCCCACTTCGCCGAGCCGAGGCCCTTGTCGTAGAGGTACTTCTTGAGGTCGTTGTGCACGGCGAACTGACCGGCGCCATGCTGCAGCATGGCGGCGTTGTAGCCCTTGGCGCCGCCCTCGGCCGGACGCACATCGGGTTCGGCGCCCGACCACCACACGCCGTACATCTTGTCGCGCGGGAAGCCGACGGCAGCCGCCTCCTTGATCGAGGTCGAGTTCATGACGCCCCAGCCCCAGAGCAGGACATAGTCCGGCCGGTTCTGGCGGATCTGCAGCCACGTCGCCTTCTGCTCGACGCCGGGATGGGTGACCGGCATCGGCGTAAAGGAGAAGCCGTGCATCTTGGCGCGCTCTTCGAGGAGCGCGATCGGCTCCTTGCCGTAAGGCGAGTCGTGATAGACCAGCACGATCTTCTTGCCCTTGAGCTTGTCGAAGCCGCCTTCCTTCTTGGCGATGTGCTGCATGATGATGTCGGCGGCCGACCAGTAGGTGCCGAGCAGCGGGAAGTTCCACTGGAACACGCTGCCGTCGCGGCTCTCGGAACGGCCGTATCCCATCGAGATGATCGGGATCTTGTCGATCGGCGCCTTCTCGGTGAGCGCGAAGGTGATGCCGGTGCTGAGCGGTGCGACGTAGGCTGTTCCGGTCGGGCCCTTGTTCTTCAGGCGCTCGTAGCACTCCACGCCGCGATCGGTGGCGTAGGCCGTATCGCATTCCTCGTAATTCAGCTTGACGCCGTTGATGCCACCGTCACGTGCATTGATCAGCGCGTAGTAGTCGGCGATGCCGTTCGCGAACGGGATGCCGTTCGGTGCATAGGCACCCGTTCGATAGATCAGTCCGGCGAGATACTGTTCGTTCTGTGCCCACGCCGTGGTGGTAGTGGACGCTGTTGCGACGAAACCTGCCGCAACCGCGACCGCACCCAGAAGTGCTGCCTTTCCTAGCCTCATCGTTTCCTCCTTTGATTGTTGGGTCGATCCTTCCCCGGGCAACCCTTGGTTTAAAGCCTAGTTGATCAATGCGGGAACGGCCAGAGCCGCAGCTTCTCCTTGGCCACCGCCCAGAGCCGGGCGAGGCCGTGCGGTTCGACGATCAGGAAGAAGACGATCATCGCACCGAACACCATGAACTCCAGGTGGCCGATCAGGGCGACCGACATCTTGATGCCGAGCCAGCCCGGGAGCTGGTTGAGCACGATCGGGACCAGGATGATGAAGGCCGCGCCCAGGAAGCTGCCGAGCAGCGAGCCCAGCCCACCGATGATGACCATGAACAGGAGCTGGAAGGAGCGGTTGATGTCGAACGCCAACGGCTCCCAGGCGCCAAGCCGCAGGAAGGCCCACATCGCGCCCGCAATGCCGATGAAGAACGAGCTGACCGCGAAGGCCGAGAGCTTGGTGCGCAGGGGCCGGAAGCCGATGATTTCGGCAGCGATGTCCATGTCTCGGATGGCCATCCAGGAGCGACCGATATGGCCGCGCACAAGGTTCTTCGCGACCAGCGTCGCCACGACCACGAAGGCCAGGACGAAGAGATAGCGTTCGACCGGCGTGTCGATCTTCCAGCCGAACACGCTGGTCTCGCCGACCGCCACCGAGCCGGACGGCGTGTAGTTGGTCAGCCACTTCACGCGCGCGAACAGCCAGTCGAGGAAAAACTGCGAGGCGAGCGTCGCCACGGCCAGATAGAAGCCCTTGATCCGAAGCGACGGGATGCCGAACAAGATGCCGACAGCCGCCGACATCACACCGCCGAACAGGAAGACGACGACCAGATTGTTGACCTCCGGCACGCGTAGCCAGAGGTTGTAGGCGGCATAGGCGCCGACGGCCATAAAGCCGCCCGTCCCCAGAGACACCTGCCCGCAGTAACCGACCAGGATGTTCAGCCCGACCGCCGCCAGCGACAGGATCAGGAACGGGATCAGGATTTCGGTGTAGAGGTACTGGCTCGCAAACAGCGGCACGACCAGGAAGGCCGCCAGCACGACGGCAATCACGAAAACCCGATCCTGCACGATCGGGAAGATCTGCTGATCGGCGTCGTAGCTGGTTTTGAACTGGCCGGCCTCGCGGTAAAGCATGTCGGACCCGCCCTCCTAAACGCGCTCGATGATGCGCTCGCCGAACAGGCCCTGCGGCCGGAACAGCAAGAAGACCAGGGCGAGCACGTACGCGAACCAATTTTCGATGCCGCCGCCGGCAAGGTCGAAGGTCCTGACCAGGATCGGCGCCAGGAAGACTTCCGAGAGCTTCTCGCCGGCCCCGATGATCAGGCCGCCGACGATGGCGCCCGGCACCGACGTGAAGCCACCCAGGATCAACACCGGCAGCGCCTTGAGCGCGATCAGCGAGATCGAGAACTGCACGCCGAGCTTGGCCCCCCAGATCAGGCCGGCGGTAAGCGCCACCAGCCCCGACACCGTCCAGACGATCAGCCAGATCGTGTTGAGCGGGATGCCGACCGACTGCGCGGCAGCATGGTCGTCGGCGACGGCGCGCAAGGCACGACCAACGCGTGTCTTCTGGAAAAAGATCGCCAGCACGATGACCAATGCCGCGGCGATGCCGGCCGCCACGAGGTCGCCGGGGTCGATCAACAGGCCACCTTCGAAGATGCCCTCGAACAGGAAAATGGGATCCTTCGGCAGGCCGAGATGGATGGAATAGACGTCGCTGCCCCACAAGGTCTGACCAAGGCCATCGAGGAAGTAGGTGATGCCGAGCGTCGCCATGAACAGGATGATGCCTTCCTGGTTCACGAGATGGCGCAGCACCAGCCGCTCGATGGCATAGGCGAGCAGGCCCATGATCGCCGCTGTTGCCGCGATGGCCAGCCACAGCGGCCAGGCGCCCTTGCCATAGACATAGGCCGCGCCTCCGCCGACCAGCGCGCCGAGCAATGCCAGAAGCTGCAGCTTGCGTCGTTCCGTCGGGCCGCTGCCGCGCGCGACATACTCGCGCCAGGCCCACCAGCCGATCAGGGCGAGCGCCACGCCCAACACGGCGGCGGCGGCCACGAACTGACCGAGGAAGACTTCCTTGTTGTCGATGGCGCCGGCCAGCCGCGCGATGGTGAGCGCCGCGAACAGCACCATGGCGCCCTGTGCGAAGTTGAAGACGCCGGAAGCCTTGAAGATCAGCACGAAGCCCAGCGCGACCAGCGAATAGAGCACGCCGGTCAGGAGGCCGCCGATCAGGGTTTCGAGGAAGGGGCCCAGCATGCTCGCTCCACTCAGTGGCTGACGCCGAGATAGGCGTCGATGACGGCCTGGTCGCTCTTGACCTCGTCGGGCACGCCGTCGCCGATCTTCTTGCCGTAGTCGAGCACCACGACGCGGTCCGAAATATCCATGACCACGCCCATGTCGTGCTCGATCAGGCAGATCGTCGTGCCGAACTCGTCGTTCACGTCGAGGATGAAGCGGCACATGTCCTGCTTCTCCTCGATGTTCATGCCGGCCATCGGCTCGTCGAGCAGCAGCAGCTCGGGCTGGGCGGCGAGCGCGCGGCCGAGCTCGACCCGCTTCTGCAGGCCATAGGGCAGCCGCCCGACCGGCACCTTGCGGATATGCTGGATCTCGAGGAAGTCGATGATTCGCTCGACCGCCTTGCGGTGCTCGATCTCCTCGCGCCGCGCCGGACCGAAGTGAAGCGCCTGCCAGAACAGGCCGGTCTTCATGCGCAGGTTGCGCCCGGTCATGATGTTGTCGAGCGTCGACATGCCCTTGAACAGCGCGATGTTCTGGAAGGTTCGCGCGATGCCCTGTTCCGCTACTTCGTGCGGCCGCATCCGGCTGCGCCGCACGCCCTTGTAGGTGATGGCGCCCTGCTGCGGATGATAGAAACCGTTGATGCAGTTCAGCATCGACGACTTGCCGGCACCGTTGGGGCCGATGATGGCGCGTATCTCGCCTTTCCTGATGTCGAAGCTGATGTCGGTCAGCGCCTTCACGCCACCGAACGACAGGCTGATATTCTCGACCGACAGCAGCACCTCGGTGAAGGAACGCGTACGCTCGGCCATCGCCATCAGCCCGCCTTCCTGAGTGCCGGATGTGGGGCGAGATCGCGAATCGCGACATCGCCCTCGATCCTGCCTTTGCGGCCATCCTCGAAGGTGACGTCGACCCCTATGTGCGCCGACTTGGCCGTGCCGTAGAGCGCATCGACCAGCGTCTTGTAGCGCTCACCGATGAACCCGCGCCGCACCTTGTTGGTACGAGTCAGCTCGCCGTCGTCGGCTTCGAGTGCCTTGTGCAGGATCAGGAAGCGGCGGATCTGCGCGCCGGCCATCCGCGGATCGGCAGCGAGGTCGCGATTCACTTGCTCGATCTCGCTCTGGATCAGGTCGTAGACCTCGGGCCGGGCCGCCAGCTCCTGGTAGCTCGCATAGGCGATGTTGCGCCGCTCCGCCCAGTCGCCCACGGCGATCATGTCGATATTGACGAAGGCGGCGACGAAGTCATGGCCATCGCCGAACGCCACAGCTTCGTTGATGTGCGCAAAGAACTTCAGCTTGTTCTCGATGTATTTCGGCGCGAACAGCGTGCCGTCGTTGAGCTTCCCGACGTCCTTGGCGCGGTCGATGATGCGCAGATGGCCGCGTTCGTCGAGGTAGCCGGCATCGCCGGTATGGACCCAGCCGTCGGCGGTCTTGGTGTCGTTGGTCGCTTCGGGATTCTTGAAGTATTCCTTGAACACGCCGGGGCTGCGGTAGAGCACCTCTCCCGACTCGGCGATCTTGAGTTCAACCTTGGAAACCGGCTTGCCGACCGTTTCGGGGAAAACCTCGCCGTTGGGATGGATGGTGACGAACACCGAGGCTTCGGTCTGGCCGTAGAGCTGCTTCATGTTCACGCCGAGCGCGCGATAGAAATTGAAGATCTCCGGCCCTACGGCTTCGCCCGCCGTGTAGGCCACACGCACACGGCTCATGCCCAGCGTGTTCTTGAGCGGGCCGTAGATCAGCAGGTTGCCCAGCCCGTAGAGCAGCCGATCCGCGATCGAAACCGACCGGCCATCGAGCAGCGCAGGACCAACGCGACGCGCTACGCCCATGAAGGACTGGAACAGGCGGCGCTTGATCAAGCCCGCATCTTCCATGCGGATCGTCACCTGGGTGATCAGGTTCTCCAGCACGCGTGGCGGCGCAAAGTAATAGGTCGGCCCGATCTCGCGCAGGTCGGTCATCACGGTCGAGGCCGATTCGGGACAGTTCACGACCAGCCCGACCACGTAACCCTGCGCGTAGGAGAAGATGTGATCGCCGACCCAGGCCATCGGCAGATAGGAGAGCAGCTCGTCGCCCGCCCTGAGCCCGTCGAAGGCTGCCCCTGCTTCGGCTGCCCAGACGAGATTGTCGTAGCTCAGTACCGCGCCCTTCGGCCGGCCCGTGGTGCCCGAGGTGTAGAGCATGATGGCATCGTCGCTGCCCTTGCCCTGGGCAACCTCGGCCGAAACCGTGTCGGGTGCGACCGCCAGCCGCTTCTCGCCCCGCGCCTGCACCTCGGCGTAGGACAGCAGCCCCTCGTAATGCCGCATGCCGCGCGGATCGTTGTAGAGGATCGTCTGCAGCGACGGCACTTTCTTCTGGATCTCCAGAAGCTTGTCGACCTGCTCCTGGTTCTCGGCCAGGGCGTAACGGGCGCCGGCATGTTCCACGACGTAGGCCAGTTCGTCGGCGACCGAGTCCTGGTAGACCGGCACCGGCACGCCGCCCAGCGACTGCGCGGCGCACATGGACCAGTAGAGGCTCGGCCGGTTGTCGCCGACCACGATCAGCCGATCCCCCCGCCGAAAGCCCAGGTCGGCGAGGCCGGCGGCCAGCAGACGCACCTGGGCTGCGACATGGGCCCAGTCATAGGTCTGCCAGATGCCGTATTCCTTTTCGCGGTAGGCGGGCCGATCGCCGCGCGTCTGCGCCAGCTCCGCCAACAGCTTGGGGAACGTGTCTCGAGTCTCGGTCCGGGCAATGGCCCTTTCGGCGGTCATTCCCTGCAGCACTCCCACACGGCCTGCCGTTCGTCTCGTTATGCGGCAGTTCCGTCAGGCAGATAGCCACAGGCCCTTCGCGCCGGTCAAGCCAACCTGAGCTTGAGGGTGAACATGGCGCCGCCGCCGGGCCGGTCATCCACGGAGATGCTGCCGTCATGGGCGGCCGCGACCCGCGCCACGATGGCGAGCCCCAGTCCGCGGCTGTCGGCCTTGGCGCGATCCCTGCGCCAGAACCGCGCAAAGATCGACTGCCGCTCCGCCAGCGGCACGCCCGGGCCATTATCCAGCACGCGCACCGTGCCGTCGGCCGCAACGTCGACCTCGATGAAACCGCCGCGCGGCGTGTGGCGGATGGCATTCTCGACGAGGTTGCGCACGGCCCGGAACAACGCCTCGGCGTGGCCGCGCACCCAAACCGGCTCCTCGACGCCCGTCAGCGCGATCGTCTTGTCGCTGCCGACGGCGAGCGGCGCCATGAAGCCCACGGCGTCGGCACAAACGGCGTGGATATCGGCCGTGGAGTCGGCGCGCACGACGAAGCTCTCGAGTTCGGCAATATCGAGAACCTGGTTCACGGTCCGCGTCATGTTGACGATGTCGGTCTGCAAGGACAGCCGGAGCGGACCTTCGTCCATGGAGTCGACTCTCGCGCGCATGATGGCAAGCGGCGTTCGCAGCTCGTGCGCCATGTCGGCCGTGAACTCTCGCTGCGCACGAAAGCCGGCTTCCAGCCGTTCCAGCGCCTGATTGACGGCATGGACCAGCGGCACGACCTCGGCCGGCATGGACGTCTCGGGTAGGCGGATGTCGGTGCTGGTCGGTCCGATCGCGGCTGCCGTGGTCGAGGCCTGCCGCACCGGATCGAGCGCACGCCGGAATATCAGGATGTCGATCAAGAGAAGCAGCAGCAGGATCGGAAAGGTGATCCAGGCAACGCGCGGAATGAACGACGTGACGATATCGTCGATGATGACGTCGCGATGCGTCAGGTCCTGGCCGACTTGAATCCAATAGAGCCGCTCGCCGACCGCACGGGGAACGCTGACACCGAACAGAACGGCGCCGCTGCTGCGCCGCCGGCTGAACCACTCGCTCGATGGCGGGTCGATCGAGTCGAACAGCGGCTGGTCATCGCCTCTCGAGGAGAACAGCACCTTTCCCTTGGCATCGAGCACAGCGTAGGAATAAAGCGCGTACTCACCGGAGTAGAGCGGCATCGCCTCGGCCGGGATATCGAGTTCCGTGGCGCCGCTCGGCGTGGGCCGCAGGAAGCTGCCGATGGTGAGCGCCTGGCTGCGCAACGCATCGCGGTGAAGATTGTTCGCAGCTTGGTTCAGGAGCCAGTAGAGCGCCAACGGCATCAGGATCGAGGTGATGGCGACCGCAACGACATGAAGCGCGACGACACGGGAGATGATCGAGCGGAAACGATTCACCCGGCCTTGTCCTCGGCGAGCAGGTAACCGACGCCTCTTACCGTATGGACCCGCACGTTGGCGCCGCAATCCGCCAGCATCTTGCGCAACCGGTGGACATAGACCTCGACGGCATTGGAACCGACGTCGCCCGACAGACCAAAGAGCTGATCTTCGAACAGCCGCTTGGGCGCCACGTTGCCGCCGCGCCGCAACAGGATCTCCAGCACTGCCGTTTCGCGGGCCGGGAAGGATCGCACCGTGTCGTTGACCAGGACTTGCCGCCCTTCGGTATCGAGCGAGACATTGCCGAAGGTAAGCCGTCTCCCCAGCATATTGCCGGGACGACGCAACAGCGCCTGCAGCCGAGCGACCAACTCCTCCATGGCAAAGGGCTTCACGAGATAGTCGTCGGCGCCGGCTCGCAATCCGTTGACCCGGTCGGAAACGCCGTCTCGCGCCGTCAGCACAAGGACTGGTGTCGAATCGCCGCGGCCACGGACGCCACGCAACAAAGAGAGCCCGTCTTCGTCCGGCAAGCCAAGGTCGAGCACGACCGCAGCGTAGCGCATGGCGGCAAGTGCATGGGCAGCATCACCGGCATTGTCCACGGAATCAGTGGAGAAGCCATTGCGAGCCAGCCCTTTGACCAGTAGCGCGACCAGCTCGGCATTGTCCTCGACAAGAAGGACTCTCACGGCAACGCCCTCCCGGAGCGCGATTACATCGCGTCGACTTTAGCACGTCGGCCTGCCGGTGGCGCTCCAGCCCCATTGGCAACCGTCAGGTGCACGTAATGTGCACTGGTTAGGGTTGTCCATCATGACCGCTCCGACCGACCTTTCCCTGATCGCCCGCCTGCGCCGCCATCGCCTCTGGTTTGCCGGCGCTGGCGTCGTCGGGCTGGCGCTGGCCGCTGTCTGGACGGTCGACACGCAGCCAAGCAATGCCCTGATGCGCCCTGCGGCAGTCGTCGAGGCCGATGGTGCGTTCCGTCCGAGCGATACGCAGTGGTCGGGCCTCCGCTTCGAGACGGTGAAGCCGGTGGCCTTCCGCGAGGAGCGGGCGACCGACGGCAAGATCGGCATCAACGAGGACACCACGACACCGGTCTTCTCCCCCTATTCCGGCCGCGTCACACGTCTGATTGCCAAGCCCGGCGACCATGTCGAGCGCGGCGCTCCGCTCTTCGCCATCGAGGCGAGCGAATTCGTGCAGGGCCAGAACGATCTCGTGACCGCCGTCGCCGGGGTCGAGAAGGCACGTTCGAAGCTCGCGCTCGCGCAGATGGCCGAGAAGCGCCAGAAGGAACTGCTGTCGATCCGCGGCGGCGCGCTGAAGGACCTCGAACAGGCCCAGTCCGACCTCGTGGCCGCACAGGGCGATCTCCGGTCCGCCGACATCGCGCTGGCCGCGGTGCGTAACCGGCTGCGCATCCTCGGCCGCTCCGACGCCGAGATCGAGCAGCTCGAAAAGGTCGACCGCATCGGCGCCGAGACCATCGTGGCCGCACCGATCGACGGCACCGTGATCCAGCGCAAGATCGGCCTCGGCCAGTACATCAATGCCGGCGCCACCGATCCGGTGTTCAATATCGGCGACCTGTCGAAAGTCTGGCTGATCGCCAATGTCCGCGAATCCGACGCTCCACGGATGAAGGTCGGCGCGCCGGTCGAGGTTTCCGTGCTCGCCTATCCGGGCCGGACCTTCGATGCGAAGTTGAGCTACGTCGCACCGGCGCTCGATCCCAACACACGGCGCCTGCCCGTGCGCGCCGAGATCACCAATCCAGGCCGCGAGCTGCTGCCCGAGATGTTCGCAAGCTTCCGCATCGTCACTGGTGCGCCACAGACCATGCCGGCCGTCCCGCAGGAAGCCGTCGTGTACGAAGGCGCCAACGCTCGCGTCTGGGTGGCACGGCCGGACGACAAGTCCATTGTCTCGCGCCCCATCGAGGTCGGCACGACCGCCAACGGCGTCGTCGAAGTGCGCAAGGGCCTGCAGCCCGGCGAAACCGTGGTGACAAGCGGCACTCTCTTCATCGATCGCGCGGCCAAGCGCGACTGACGGCCTGCCGGGCCCCGCCGGTCCCGGCACTCTCCAGAACGGCGATCGTCCCATGCAGTCCCTTATCGCCGCCGCTCTCAGGCAACGCATCCTGGTTGTCATCCTGAGCGGAGTCCTCGCGGTCGCCGGGCTCTTTGCCTATGCGCGACTGAACATCGAGGCCTATCCCGACCCGGTGCCGCCGCTGGTCGACATCATCACGCAGAATCCCGGCCAGTCGTCCGAGGAGATCGAGCGCTACATCACGATCCCGATCGAGATCCAGATGGCGGGCCTGCCCTATGTCCAGGCGATCCGCACCGTCTCTCTCTTCGGCCTCAGCGACGTCAAGGTGCAGTTCACCTACGACGTGACCTATCAGCAGGCCTCGCAGATGGTGATCAACCGTCTGTCGCAGCTTCCCCCCCTGCCCAATGGCGCGCAGCCCGTTCTCTCGCCGACCAGCCCGATCGGCGAAGTCTTCCGCTATCGCGTGGTCGGCCCGCCCGGCTATTCGTCGGCCGATCTCAAGACCGTGCAGGACTGGATCCTGCAGCGCCGCTTCAAGGCGATTCCCGGCGTGATCGACGTCACCGGCTGGGGCGGCAAGACCAAGACCTACGACATCACCGTCGATCTCGACCGCCTGCTGGCCTACGGGCTCACGCTGAAGCAGGTGCTCGATGGCTTGAACAACGCCAACATCAACGTCGGCGCCAACACCGTGAATATCGGCTCGCAGTCGGCAATCGTGCGCAGCGTCGGCCAGATCCGGTCCATGGACGATATCCGCAACACCATGCTGACGGTGCGCGATGGCGCGCCGGTACTGGTCGCCGACGTGGCGACCGTCATGGTGGGCAACCAGCCGCGGCTCGGAATCGCAGGCCAGAACGACGACAACGACATCGTCCAGGGCATCGTGCTGATGCGGCGCGGTGCGGAAACCATGCCGACGCTGACCGGCGTGCTGGCCGAAGTCGACAAGATCAATGATTCGAACATCCTGCCGCCGGGCGTGCGCATCGAGCGCATCTATGACCGCAGCGCTCTGGTCGAGGTCACCACCCACACCGTGCTGCACAACATGGTGCTGGGCGTGGTGCTCATCTTCCTGATCCAGTGGCTGTTCCTCGGCGACCTGCGCAGCGCCCTGATCGTTTCGGCCACAATCCCCTTCGCCCTGCTCTTCGCCGTGGTCATCCTCGTGCTCAGCGGCGAATCGGCCAACCTGCTGTCTATGGGCGCGATCGACTTCGGCATCATCGTCGACGCCACCGTGATCATGGTCGAGAACATCTTCCGCCATCTCGCCCAGGCGAGCCACGGTCCGGCCGTAAACTACCGGCGGCCCACGCCGGAAGGCCTCACCGGCAAGCTCGCGACGATCTTCCACGCCTCGAACGAGGTCACCAAGGCAATCTTCTTCTCCGCCACCATCATCATCGCGGGCTTCCTGCCGCTGTTCACGCTGTCCGGGGTCGAGGGTCACATCTTCGGACCGATGGCGCGCACCTATGCCTATGCGCTGCTGGGCGGCCTGATCGCCACCTTCACGGTTTCGCCTGCTTTGGCCGCCCTCCTGTTGCCGGACAAGGTTGCCCACGCAGAGACACGCGCCATGCAACTGCTCAGCCGTGGCTACACCCGGCTGCGCGACGTCGTTCTGGCCAGCCGACGCGTCACGCTGGCGGCCGGCCTCGGCGCCGGCGCACTCGCGGTGATGGCCGGCAGCACGATCGGCCTCGAGTTCCTGCCCAAGCTTGAGGAAGGCAACATGTGGATCCGCGCCGTCATGCCGGCGTCGATCTCGCTCGAAGCCGGCAACGACTACGCCAATCGCATGCGCAAGTTGATCAAGAGCTTCCCCGAAGCGGAAACCGTCATCTCGCAGCACGGCCGCCCCGACGACGGCACCGATTCGACCGGCTTCTTCAACGCCGAGTTCTTCGTGCCGCTGAAACCGCTCGACCGCTGGCGCAAGGGTGTCGACAAGGATGCTCTGATCGCCGAGATCAACGATGCCCTGCAGAAGGCTTTCCCGGGCGTCGAATTCACCTTCTCCCAGTACATCCAGGACAACGTCCAGGAGGCTGCTTCCGGCGTGAAGGGCGAGAACTCGGTCAAGGTCTCGGGCAACGATCTCGAGACGCTGGCCAAGCTCGGAACCGAAATCAAGAATGTGCTGGCGACGGTGCCGGGCATTACCGATCTCGCTGTGTCGGCCTCGCTCGGCCAGCCGACGATCCGCATCGACATCGACCGCACTCGCGCGGCGCGCTATGGCCTCGCCCCCGGCGACATCAATGCCACCGTTCAGGCTGCCATCGGTGGCCAGGCCGCCGGCGATGTCTACGAAGGCGGCAGCGACCGGCACTTCCCCATGGTCGTTCGCCTGGCGCCGAAATACCGCGAGAATCTCGAAGCGATCAAACGCATCCAGATCGGTGCCCAGAGCGGGAATGGCGTGACCCAGGTGCCGCTCAGCGAGGTCGCCACGGTCGATCTCGTCTCCGGCGCCTACTACATCTACCGCGAACAGCAGGAACGCTATGTCCCGGTGAAGTTCAGCGTTCGTGGCCGCGACCTCGGCAGCGCCATTCTGGAGGCGCAGCAGAAGGTGGCCGAGCAGGTGAAGATCCCCGGCGGCTATCGCATCGAATGGGTCGGCGAGTTCGGCAACCTCAAGAACGCCCTGCAGCGTCTGGCCGTTGCCGTGCCGATCGCCATCGGCCTGATCGGCCTCCTGCTCTACATGAGCTTCGGTTCGTTCCGCGACACGCTGTTGGCGGCCAGCGCGATTCCCATGGCGCTGATCGGCGGCATCCTCGGCCTGTTCGTGGTCGGCATGCCCTTCAGCATCTCCGCCGCCATCGGCTTCGTTGCCCTGTTCGGCATTGCCGCCATGAACGGCATCATGGTGCTGTCGTGCTTCAACCGGCTGATCGACGCCGGACGCGAACGCGAGGCGGCGCTGCGCGAGACCTGCAGCGTGCAGCTCCGGCCCGTGCTGATGACGTGCGCCGCGGCTGCGGTCGGCCTGCTCCCCGCCGCCTTCTCGACGGCGATCGGCAGCCAGGTCCAGCGCCCGCTGGCGACCGTCGTGGTCGGCGGCACGCTACTGGCACCTTTGCTTTTCCTCACGGTCCTGCCGGCAGCCATCGGCCTCTTCTCGCGCCGACATGTGCCCACGCCCAGCGAGGCCCCCCAAGCATCTGCCGCGGAGGCATCATGATGCGACACTTCCTTCTCAAGGCGCTGCCGGTGCTGGCCGCAACGACGGCACTGGCTGCCTGCTCGGTCGGTCCAGACTTCATGGCGCCCGAAGGTCCGAGCACCCGAACCTACCTGCCCGACCAGAAGACGGATCTCATCGCTGCCAACATTCCGGGCGGCGAGGCCCAGCGCATCGTGCAGGGCATGGACATTCCCGGCCAGTGGTGGGGCGTGTTCCAGTCACCGCAGCTCAACAGCCTGATCGAACGTTCGCTGACGGCCAATCCCGATATCCGCGCTGCCGCCGCGTCGCTCAAGGTGGCGCAGCTGAATGCCCGAGCGCAGCGGGCGACGCTATTCCCGACGATCTCGGCCGGCTTTGCCGGAACGCAGAACCAGACGGCAACCATCCTGCAGACGCCGCTTGCCGACCAGTCGATGACGATCTTCGGCCTCTTCACCGCCGGCCTGCAGATCACCTATGCCCTCGACATCTGGGGCGGCAATCGCCGCCAGATCGAATCGCTCGATGCGCTGGCCGAAGCGCAGTGCTTCCAGCTCGAAGGCGCCTATCTGTCGCTCGCGTCCAACGTCGTTGCCGGAGCCATCCTGGAAGCCTCGCTGCGCGCCCAGGTTGAGGCGACCAAGCGAATCATCGCAGCTCAACGCGAAACGCTGGGCATCCTCACTCAGCAATCCGGGCTCGGTGCCATTCCCGGCGCAGATGTCGCGACACAGCAGGCCGCCATGGCGCAGTCGGAAGCGATCCTGCCGCCCCTGCAGAAGGCATTGGCGCAGCAACGCAACCTGATGGCCAATCTCACCGGTCGGCTGCCCAGCAATCCCGTCGCCGAACGTTTCGAACTCAGCGATCTCAAACTGCCCGGCGAGTTGCCTCTCAGCCTGCCGTCCAAACTGGTCGAGCAGCGCCCCGACGTGCGTGCCGCCGAAGCCAACCTCCACTCCGCCAGTGCGCTGGTCGGCGTGGCGATCGCCAATCAACTCCCGCAAATCACCTTGAGTGCGGGCGTGACCGCCAACTCCATCAGTCTCGATTCACTGTTCGGTTCGGGCCTCGCCGGAACGGTGGCCGGGTTCAACGTCGCGCAGACCGTGCTCGACGGCGGCGCGCTCTATGCCAAGAAGAAGGGCGCCCAGGCCGCACTGGAGCAGGCCGATGCGCAATATCAATCAACCGTGCTCGCCGCCTTTCGCAATGTCGCCGACACGCTGAACGCCCTTGAATACGACGCCATAACTCTCAAGGCCGCCGTGGAAGCCGAACGCGCCGCTGCGACCAGCCTCAACATCGCCCGCAAGCGTCTGGAGCTCGGCGACACGACCTATGTATTCGTGCTCATCGCCGAACTCACCTATCAGCAGGCTATCCTCACTCGCATCCAGGCGCAGGCGGCGCGGCTCACCAACACGGCGGCCCTGTTCCAGTCGCTGGGCGGCGGCTGGTGGAACCGCGACACGGCCCTCGCTAACGGACGTTCGAAGTGTCGCCCGCCATCGGCGATACCGGCCAAGACTCCGTTGCAAGCGTCACGCTGATCACACTGAGTGTGAAGCGCTTGAGCACTGCATAGTCGATGCACTCTCAGCGCTAGTTTGACTGCAGGACTTGTGGCTTATCTGCGCACCCATAGGGGGAGGCGCCGCTCCAGTGCGGCGGTCGTCGGGGGTCGCGGATGCACGCAATTGTCGGTGCTGCTCTACGTCAGCGCATACTGGTGTTGATCCTCAGCGCCGTGCTGATTGCAGGCGGTCTGTTTGCTTACAAGAAGCTGAACATCGAAGCCTATCCCGACCCGGTGCCGCCACTCGTCGACATCGTCACCCAGAATCCCGGCCAGTCGTCGGAAGAGATCGAACGCTACATCACGATCCCCATCGAAGTTCAGATGGCGGGCCTGCCGTATGTGAAGTCGATCCGCACGATCTCCCTGGTCGGCCTCAGCGACGTGAAGGTGCAGTTCACTTACGACCTCACTTACCGTGAAGCCTCGCAGCTTGTGACCAATCGGCTGTCGCAGCTCGGCCCCCTGCCCAACGGTGCGCAGCCCTTCATTTCGCCGACCAGCCCCATTGGCGAGATCTTTCGTTATCGCGTGGTCGGTCCGCCGGGCTTCACCGTTACCGATCTCAAGACCATTCAGGACTGGATCCTGCTGCGCCGCCTCAAGGCCGTGCCTGGCGTGATCGACGTCACGACCTGGGGCGGCAAGAGCAAGACCTACGACATCACCGTCGATCTCGACCGGCTGATGGCTTACGGGCTCACGCTGAAGCAGGTGCTCGACGCCATCAACGGCGCCAACAACAATGTCGGCGCCAATACCGTCAATCTCGGTCCGCAATCGGCGGTCATCCGAAGCATCGGGCAGATCCGCTCGATGGAAGACATCGCGCACACGATGCTGACCATGCGCGACAACGCGCCGATCCTGGTATCGGACGTGGCGACCATCGCCGTCGGGCATGAACCGCGGCTCGGCGTCGCCGGACACGACGACGACGACGATATCGTCCAAGGCATCGTGCTGATGCGACGCGGTGCGGAGACCATGCCCACCCTGCGTAGCGTCGAGCGCGAGGTCGGCCGCATCAACAACTCCGACCTCCTGCCGCCGGGCGTGCGCATCGAACGCATCTACGACCGCAGCATCCTGGTCGACGTGACGACCAGCACGGTGCTGCACAACATGGTGATGGGCGTCGTCCTGGTCTTCCTGATCCAGTGGCTGTTCCTCGGCGACCTGCGCAGCGCCCTGATCGTCTCGGCCACCATTCCCTTCGCCCTGCTCTTCGCCGTGGTCATCCTCGTGCTCAGCGGCGAATCGGCCAATCTTCTTTCCATGGGCGCGATCGACTTCGGCATCATCGTCGATGCCACCGTGATCATGGTCGAAAACATCTACCGCCATCTCGCCGAAGCGAGTGCGGGCCACCGGTCGCACCGCTCGACGCTTCACGCGCCGGCCGGACTTACCGGCAAGCTCGCGACGATCTACGAGGCCTCCGGCGAGGTCACCAAAGCGATCTTCTTCTCCGCCACGATCATCATTGCGGGCTTCCTGCCGCTCTTCACTCTGTCGGGCGTCGAGGGCCACATCTTCGGACCGATGGCCAAGACTTATGCCTTCGCGTTGTCCGGTGGCCTGCTCGCGACCTTCACCGTGACGCCCGCTCTGGCCGCGGTGCTGCTGCCCGAAAAAGTCTCCGAGCAGGAGACAATCATCGTCCGCAGCCTGCGCCTGCTCTATCGCAATGTCATCGATTTCGTGATGGCGTGGCGCATTCCGACGCTGACGGTAGGCGCTGGCCTGGTGGCCCTCGCCGCCGTCGCCGCAAGCTCGGTGGGGTTGGAATTTCTTCCCAAGCTCGAGGAAGGCAACATCTGGATGCGCGCGGCGCTGCCGCCGTCGGTGTCGCTCGACGAAGGCAACGGCTACGTGAACCGCATGCGCCGCCTCGTGAAGAGCTTCCCCGAGGTCGAGACAGTCATCACCCAGCATGGCCGGCCGGATGACGGCACCGATCCCGACGGCTTCTCCAACGCCGAGTTCTTCGTCGCCCTGAAACCCGCCAGTAAATGGCGCAAGGGCATGGAGAAGCCGGAGCTGATCGCCGAGATGAGCGATGCGCTGCGCAAGGCGTTCCCGGGCGTCAGCTTCGCCTTCTCTCAGTACATCCAGGACAACGTCCAGGAAGCGGCCTCCGGCATCGACGCCGAGAACGCCATCAAGATCACCGGCCCCGACCTCGCAACCTTGCGCAAGATCGCCGTCGAGATCCGTACCGTGCTGGAGGGTGTGCGCGGCATCGCCGACATCCAGGTGCCGCCACTGCTCGGCCTGCCGACCATCCAGATCGCGATCGATCGCCAGCGCGCCGCCCGCTACGGCCTCTCGCCGGGCGACATCAATGCGACGGTCCAGGCGGCCGTCGGCGGCCAGACCGCCGGCGACCTCTACGAGGATGGCAGCGACCGGCACTTCCCCATGCTGGTGCGGCTCGCACCCAAATATCGCGAAAACATCGAGGCGCTGCGTCGCATCTCGGTCGGCGTGCCCGGCCCCAATGGCGGTGTCGTGCAGGTCCCGTTGGGTGAAGTCGCCAAGATCGGCCTGTCGAGCGGCGCCTTCTATATCTACCGCGAGCAGCAGGAACGCTACATTCCGGTGAAGTTCAGCGTGCGCGGTCGAGACCTCGGGGGGGCCGTCCTCGAAGCCCAGCAAAGGGTCGCCGAGCAGGTGAAGTTGCCACCCGGCTATCGCCTCGACTGGGCCGGGGATTTCGTGAACTTCGAGAGCGCCATCGCGCGGCTCGCCATCGCCGTGCCGATCGCCATCGCCATCATTCTGTTGCTGCTCTATGTCAGCTTCGGCTCGCTGGTCGACACGCTGATTGCCGGCAGCGCGATCCCGCTGGCGCTGGTCGGCGGCATCTTGGGCCTGTGGCTGGCCGACATGTCGTTCAGTATTTCGGCCGCCATCGGCTTCGTCGCGCTGTTCGGTATCGCCGCCATGAACGGCATCATGGTCCTGGCCTGCTTCAATCGCCTGGTCGCCGGAGGCATGGCGCGCGAACCAGCGCTGCGCCAGACCTGCGAACTGCAGATGCGCCCCGTCCTGATGACCTGCGTGGCTGCAGCCGTCGGCCTGCTGCCCGCCGCCTTCTCGACGGCGATCGGCAGCCAGGTCCAGCGTCCGCTCGCCATTGTGGTCGTGGGCGGCATGGTGCTGGCGCCGATCCTGTTTCTCACCGTGCTGCCGGCGATCATCGGCGCCTTCTCTCGGCGTCGCGTCCCGGTTACATCTGAGGTGTGAACCTCGACGACCAACTGATTGACCTCGGCGACCGCCGCCTGCGCGTGCGCCACCTCTCGCCCGCACAAGATGATGGGCTGGAACGCACCACCCTCGTCTTCCTGCACGAGGGCCTGGGCTGCATCGAGATGTGGCGCGACTTTCCGCAGAAACTCTGCGACGCCACGCGTTGCCGCGGCATCGTCTACGACCGTACCAGCTACGGCCGGTCGAGCCCGTGGCCGTCCGATCCGGGCGTTCGCTACATGGAGATCGAGGCCGACCAGATTCTGCCGCGCCTGCTCGCGGCCCTGACCATCGACGACTGCGTGCTGGTCGGCCACAGCGACGGTGGCACGATTGCGTTGAACTACGCCGCGCGCGATCCCGAGCCCTTGCGCGCCGTCGTGACCCTGGCCGCCCATGCGATCAACGAGCCAGTCTGCGTCACGGCAATCCAGAAGGCTCGCGAGGCGTTCGCGTCAGGCGATCTGCGCCAGCGGTTGGCCAAGTATCACGGCGACAATGTCGACCGCGCCTTCCATCTGTGGTCGGACGCTTGGGTGGCGCCGGGCTTCGAGCCGATGGACGCCAACGGCCGGCTGCCCGGTGTGCTCGTTCCGCTGCAGGCGATTCAAGGCGAGGACGACGAATACGGCAGCGAGCTTCAGCTCGGCATCATTGCCGGCAAGGTCGGCGGATACTGCGAAACCAGGCTGGTCGCTGACTGCGGACACAGCCCGCACCTGCAGCAGCCCGCTTACGTTCTCTCCGAAATCACCCGCTTTATCGCCCCTCTGGCGCTGGCGGGCTGATCTTTAGAGCCGCTTCAACTCGCTGGAGGCGGCCCAGTTCATCTCCGACACCGTCGGGCAACGCGCCTGGGCGAGCTGGAACTGTTCGCGCGCCTTCTGCTTGTCGCCGCGACGTACTGCATCCATGCCGATGAAGAAGGCAGCCGGGCACTTGCCGTTGCTGCGCTTGGCGGCTTCGTCGGACTCGGCGGCGACTTCAAGCTCACCCGACGAGCCCTTGCCCAGCAGGAAGCGCACGATCGGGCCGGGCCATTCGTTCAGGCTCTCCGCACCAACGTCCCTCGCCAGCGCCGTGCGGGCATCGCGCCGCGCACGCACCTGGGCGGCGTAGCGCCAGAGGAGCGGCGATATCTTCGACTTGAACGTCGGACGCCCCTCCAGCGAGCCGTTGAAGTCGTCGGCAGCCTGCGCGTAGTTGCCGAGATTGAAGTTGGCATGGCCACGGAAGAACAAGGCAGAGCGCCGTTCGCTCTCGGTCTTCGCGTTGGCCAGGGCGGAGTCGAGCAGCCCCAGGGCGCGCGGAAAGTCGGCGATCTGCATATAAACCTGGGCCTGGGCGACCATCAGCGAGGGATCGCCGGGTTTGCGTGCCAACGCGCTGTCGAGCGTGCGCAAGGCGGCTGCCCGGTCGCCACCACCCGCGAGGCTCGGCATGGCCAGCGACATCACGACCTGCCAGTCGGAAGGCAGGACCCGGCCCATCTCGGCAATGTCCTTCTGGCTGTCCGCCTCCCGGCCGAGCCGGCTCAGCTGAAATGCACGGATGCTGAGATACATCGACCGGTCCAGCGCCGAGAGCTGAGAGGCCGACAGGATCTTGTTCAGCGAATCGAGCGTCGCATTCCGGCCCGCGGCGGCTGCGCCCGAACCCGGTGAACTGTCCGAAGGACCGCTGGATGGAAACCCGCGCGACGACGGATCCCACGACTCAGTCGCATTACGCTGCGCGACAGCCTCGCCAGACAAAGCGAGGACGGCGGCAAAAAGCCCGAACAACTGCACCATTCGACGTTGCATGGCACCAATCTGGCACAAGGACCATCAGGCTGCATCCGCCGATTGCCTGTGCCCTTCCGTGCCCCTATTTTGCCATCCGTCCGCACAAAACCGACCTCGCAGGAGTACGATATGGCCGCCGCCCATCCCAACAGCTTCAAGGCCCGCAAGACGCTGAAGGTCGGTAGTCGGAGCTACACCTATTTCAGCCTCAAGGCGGTCGAAAAGGAGGTCGGCGACCTCTCCCGCCTGCCCTTCTCGCTGCGCGTCCTGATGGAAAACCTGCTGCGTCACGAAGACGGCACGACGGTCAAGAAGAACGACATCGCCGCATTCGCAGGCTGGCTGAAGAATGGTGGCAAGTCGACGAAGGAGATCAACTTCCGCCCCGCTCGCGTCCTGATGCAGGACTTCACCGGCGTGCCGGCCGTGGTCGATCTCGCCGCGATGCGCGACGCCATGGGCAAGCTGGGCGGCGACGCCAAGAAGATCAATCCGCTGGTGCCGGTCGATCTCGTGATCGATCACTCGGTGATCGTCGACAATTTCGGCAACAGCTCGGCCTTCGGTGCCAACGTGAAGCTCGAATACGAGCGTAACCTGGAGCGCTATCAGTTCCTGCGCTGGGGCGCGATGGCGTTCGACAACTTCCGCGTCGTGCCGCCGGGCACCGGCATCTGCCACCAGGTGAACCTCGAGTATCTGGCGCAAGTCGTGTGGACCAAGAAGGAAGGCAAGGAGACGATCGCCTATCCCGACACGCTGGTCGGCACCGACAGCCACACCACGATGGTGAACGGCCTCGCCGTGCTGGGCTGGGGCGTCGGCGGCATCGAGGCCGAAGCCGCCATGCTCGGCCAGGCCCAGCCGATGGTCATTCCCGACGTCGTGGGCTTCAAGCTCACCGGCAAGCTGAAGGAAGGTGCGACGGCGACCGACCTCGTGCTGACCGTCACGCAGATGCTGCGCAAGAAGGGCGTGGTCAACAAGTTCGTCGAGTTCTATGGCGAAGGTCTCGAAGACCTGCCGCTCGCCAACCGCGCCACCATCGCCAACATGGCGCCGGAATATGGCGCGACCTGCGGTTTCTTCCCGGTCGACGAGATCACGCTCGGCTACCTCAAGACGACCAACCGCGGCCCGGCCGCCAAGCTCGTCGAGGCCTATGCCAAGAAGCAGGGCCTGTGGCGCTCCAAGAAGTCGCCGGAACCGATCTTCACCGACACGTTGTCGCTCGACCTCGGCGACGTGGTGCCGAGCCTCGCCGGCCCGAAGCGTCCGCAGGATCGCGTGGCGCTGACCGACGCGGCCTCGCAGTTCGTCGCCAACATGGAGAAGGAATTCGACCGCAAGGACGACGGCAAGCGCATCAAGTGCGAGGGCACCGACTACGACCTCGGCCATGGCGACGTGGTGATTGCGGCCATCACCTCCTGCACCAACACGTCGAACCCCTACGTCATGCTGGGCGCTGGCCTGATCGCCCGTAACGCCGTGAAGCACGGGCTCAAGGTCAAGCCGTGGGTCAAGACCTCGCTGGCGCCGGGCTCGCAGGTCGTGACCGAGTACCTCGACGCTTCCGGTCTGACGAAGGACCTGAACAAGATCGGATACAATCTGGTGGGCTACGGTTGCACGAGCTGCATCGGCAACTCCGGCCCGCTGCCCGATCCGGTCACCAAGGCGATCGGCGACGGAGACCTGGTGGTCAGCTCGGTGCTGTCGGGTAACCGCAACTTCGAGGGCCGCGTCAATCCGCTGACCCGCGCCAACTATCTCGCCTCGCCGATGCTGGTGGTGATCTATGCGCTGGCCGGCTCGATGAAGATCGACATAACCAAGGACCCGATCGGCATCGGCAAGGGCGGCAAGCCGGTCTACCTCAAGGACCTCTGGCCTTCGAACATGGAAGTGTCCAAGGCCGTCGACAAGTTCGTCACGGCCAAGGCCTTCAAGAAGCGCTATGCCGACGTCTTCAAGGGCGACAAGTTCTGGCGCAGCATCAAGACCAAGCCGAGCCTGACCTATTCGTGGGACGACAAGTCGACCTACGTGCGCAACCCGCCCTACTTCGAGGGCATGAGCAAGACGCCGGCAGCACTTAGCAATATCGAAGGGGCCCGTCCGCTCGGCCAGTTCGGTGATTCGATCACGACCGACCACATCTCGCCGGCCGGTTCGATCAAGAAGGACAGCCCCGCCGGCAAGTACCTGATGGAACACAAGGTGGATCCGAAGGACTTCAACCAGTACGGCACGCGTCGTGGCAACCACGAGGTGATGATGCGCGGCACCTTCGCCAACATCCGTCTCAAGAACGAGATGGTGCCGGGCATTGAGGGCGGCTTCACGCACCACTACACGACCGACCAGCCCGAGCCGATCTACGACGTGGCGATGCGCTACAAGAAGGAGCACACGCCGCAGGTCCTGATCGCCGGCAAGGAATACGGCACCGGCAGCTCGCGCGACTGGGCGGCCAAGGGCGTCAACCTGCTGGGCGTTAAGGCCGTGGTCTGCGAGACCTTCGAGCGTATCCATCGCTCGAACCTGGTCGGCATGGGCGTGCTGCCGCTGCAGTTCAAGGACGGCATGACGCGCAAGACGCTGAACCTGACGGGTCGCGAGACCTTCGACGTCGGCGGCATCGACGGCGAGCTGCGCCCCGGCATGGACGTGCCGCTCACCATCCATCGGCCGGACGGCGCTTCGGAGACGGTGACGCTTACCTGCCGTATCGATACCGCCGAAGAGGTCGGTTACTTCAAGAACGGCGGCGTGCTGCACTACGTGCTGCGCAACCTGGCCCAAGCGGCCTGACGCCGGGAGAAACGGGAGCCATGGCGCCAGCTTCTCAGCGCGGGGGGCTGGCCGACCATGCTGTCGCCATGGCTCGCAACAACATATGGGCGAACCACCGCCTGCTCAGCGCCTGCATGGCGCTGTCGCCGGCGGAGTTCGCCGCCCCGCGCACGAGCTTCTTTCCCACGCTGCGCGCCACGCTGAACCATATCCTCTGGGTCGATACCTATTACATCGACGCCCTCGAGCGCGATCCGACGGTGCTGCAGCGCTACAACGATCCGCTGCCCGATTTTCCCGACGCCGCGTCGCTTCACACCGCTCAGATCGCAAGTGACCGCCGGCTGCTTGCCTTCTGCGAACGCCAGACCGAAGCAAGCCTTCTCGGAGGGCTGGTGTTGCCGCGGCCCAACCGCACGCCACCACCGTCGACCGTGCTGTCGATCCTCGAACATCTCTTCCAGCACCAGACGCATCATCGCGGCCAGGCCCATGCCATGCTGGCCGGTACCGCCGTGAAGCCGCCGCAGCTCGACGAGTTCTTTCTTGCTGGCGAGCAGCATCTGCGCCGCGACGAGCTGCTGTCGCTGGGCCTCGAACCGAGCTGATGCGGCCGCGTCCCTCCTTCGCCGGTGCTGCGATCGAGGTGAGCGACCTCGGGCGCTCCGTCGCCTTCCATCGTCTGTGGCTGCCCATGCTCGGCTTCCGTCGCGTCTGGGCGCACCCCGATCGCGTGATGTGGTCGCGCGGCTACGACCATTTCGTCATGCGCCAGGCCAAGGATGGCGTGTCCTACGGACCGGGTGCGCTGTGGCTCGCCGTCTCCGCCGAGAGCCGCGCCCAGGTCGACCAGGTGTTCGCCGAACTGCGCGATGCCGGCGCCGAAATCCTCCAGCCCCCCAAGGAGCTCGAGTATTTCGCCCCCGGTTACTACTCGGTGGGATTTCGCGATCCCGACGGCGTGCCGATCGAGGTCGTGCACCGTTGGGACGAGCTGCCCGACCTTGCCGACGCCGAACAGGTGCGCGTGCCGGGCCACGGCGTCACCCTGGGCGGTTACTTCTTCAAACCGCAGGCGGGGCAGCCGCCCTATCCCGCGCTGATCCTGCTGCATGGCTTTGCCGGCCATGCCCACAATCTGGTCGGTCTGGCGCGGCGTGCTTCGGCCAACGGCTACGCCACGCTCGCGCTCTCGCTGCGCGGCTGGCTGGGTTCGGAAGGCGAAAGCGATCAAGGACTGCGCCAGCCGCTCGACGTGCTGGCCGCCATCGACTGGCTGGCCAAGCGGCCCTCGGTTGATCGCGACCGCATCGGCCTGGTCGGCGCCTCGATGGGCGGTCAGGTGGCGCTGCTGACGGCGGCGCACAAACCGCCGATCAAGGCGGTCGCCTCCTATTTCGCGCCGACCGATCTCGCGCGCTGGCGGGCGGCAAACCCGTTCATTCGCGACTATCTCGACGATCTCTGCGGGCCCGAGGGGCTGCCGGTTCGCTCACCGATATTCCGCGTTGCGCAGATCGACATTCCGGTGCTGCTGATCCATGGCGACAGCGACGAGAACGTGCCGGTCGATCAGACGACGACCATGGCGGAAGCGTTACGCGATCACGGAAAGGACGTCGAAGCCTTCGTCATTCCCGGTGCGACGCACTATTTTAACGACAAGGAGTATGGCATTGCCCTGCGCACCTTGTTCGACTTCATGCGTCGCCACCTGACTCGGAGCTAACTGTCCATGCGTGTGTCCGAAGCCATCAACTCCCGCCGCTCGATGCGGGTCTTCAAGTCCGAGCCCGTGGCCAAGGCCGACATCGAGTGGATCGTCACCAACGCCAACCGCGCAGCGTCGAACGGCAACCTGCAGCCGTGGAAGCTCTACGTCACCATGGACAAGGCGCGGCAACGCCTGTCAGCCGCGATCCTCAAGGCGATGGACGAGGGCGACCATGGGCCGGGCGGCGAGTACGACGTCTATCCCAAGGAATTCACGCCGGTCTACGACACGCGCCGCAAGCTCGTCGGCAAGCAGCTCTACACGCTCCTCGGTGTGCCGCGCGGCGACGCCGCCGGCATGATGAAGCAGTTCCGCAAGAACTATGAATTTTTCGATGCACCGGTCGGAATGATTCTCTGCGTCGAAAAGCGCATGGGCGGCGGCCAGTGGATCGACTGTGGCATCTTCCTCGACCAGCTTATGCTGCTGGCTCGCGAGAAGGGACTGCACACCTGTCCGCAGGCGGCGTTCAGCCGCTATCAGCATGTCGTGCGGCGCGAGCTCAATGTTCCCGAAGACCAGATCGTCATCTGCGGTCTGGCGCTGGGTCATGCCGACCCCGATGTCGTCCCCAACAGCCTGATCACCGAACGGGCGCCGATCCAGGACTTCACGACCTGGTTCACCGAATGACGGCAACACGCCGAGGCGCGGCCAAAGTCGAATTGCCGAGCGCGACGACGGCGCGCTAAAACGCAAGCAATTCATGGCCTAAGCCTAGCGATATGGGAGGAATAAAATGGCCGATGAGGTGATCGCCGTCAGCTCCGATTGGGCCAAGCGCGCCTATGTCGACGAAGCGAAGTACAAGGCGATGTACGAAGCGTCGGTCAAGGATCCCGCCGGATTCTGGGGCGAGCACGGCAAGCGTATCGACTGGATCAAGCCGTACAGCCCCGGCGCCGTGCGCGATGTCGACTATACCGGCGACGTCCGTATCCGCTGGTATCACGACGGCGTGCTGAACGTGTCGGCCAACTGTGTCGACCGTCATCTCGCGAAGCGTGCCGATCAGACGGCCATCATCTGGGAAGGCGACGACCCGTCGAAGTCGAAGAAGATCACCTATCGCGAGCTGCACGCCGAAGTGTGCCGCATGGCCAACGCGCTGAAGGAGCTCGGCGTCAAGAAGGGCGATCGCGTCACGATCTATCTGCCGATGATTCCCGAAGCCGCCTACGCCATGCTGGCCTGCACGCGCGTCGGCGCCGTCCACTCGATCGTGTTCGGCGGTTTCTCGCCCGACAGCCTCGCCAACCGCATCGTCGATTGCGAGAGCAACATCGTCATCACCGCCGACGAAGGCCTGCGCGCCGGCAAGCCCATCCCCCTAAAGGCCAACACCGACGAAGCGCTGAAGAAGTGCCCCGGCGTGAAGAAGGTGCTGGTGGTCAAGCACACCGGCGGCAAGATCGGCTGGGACGCCGGCCGTGACGTCTGGTGGCACGAGATCGCCGCCAAGGTGCCGGCGGAGTGTGCACCGGAGCCGATGAACGCCGAGGATCCGCTGTTCATCCTCTACACGTCGGGCTCAACGGGTAAGCCCAAGGGCGTACTGCACACGACCGGCGGCTACATCGTCTTCGCGTCGATGACGCACCAGTACGTATTCGACTACCACGATGGCGACATCTACTGGTGCACCGCCGACGTGGGCTGGGTCACCGGCCACAGCTACATCGTCTATGGACCGCTGGCCAACGGCGCCACGACCCTGATGTTCGAGGGCGTGCCCAACTATCCCGACTCCAGCCGCTTCTGGCAGGTCATCGACAAGCACCAGGTCAACATCTTCTACACTGCGCCCACCGCGATCCGTGCCCTGATGCGCGAAGGCGAGGCGCCGGTGAAGAAGGCCACGCGCAAGAGCTTGCGCCTGCTCGGGTCGGTCGGCGAGCCGATCAATCCCGAAGCCTGGCTGTGGTACCACCGCGTGGTCGGCGATGGGCGCTGCCCGATCGTCGATACCTGGTGGCAGACCGAGACCGGCGGCATCCTGATCACGCCGCTGCCCGGCGCCACGGCGCTCAAGCCGGGCTCCGCCACCAAGCCGTTCTTCGGCGTGCAGCCGGTGATGGTCGATGCCGACGGCAAGGAGCTGCAGGGCGCCGCGACCGGCAATCTCTGCCTGATCAATTCCTGGCCCGGCCAGATGCGCACGGTCTACGGCGACCATCAGCGCTTCATCGACACCTACTTCAAGACCTACCCGGGCAAGTACTTCACCGGGGACGGCGCGCGCCGCGACGAGGACGGCTACTACTGGATCACCGGCCGTGTCGACGACGTGATCAACGTCTCCGGCCACCGCATCGGCACGGCCGAGGTCGAAAGCGCGCTGGTCGGCAACACCAAGGTGGCCGAGGCCGCCGTGGTCGGTTTCCCGCACGACATCAAGGGCCAGGGCATCTACGCCTACGTCACCCTGAAGGCCGGCGAGCATTCTTCCGAGGAGCTGCGCAAGGAGCTGGTCGCCTGGGTGCGCAAGGAGATCGGCCCGATCGCCACACCGGACGTGATTCAGTGGGCGCCCGGCTTGCCCAAGACGCGCTCGGGCAAGATCATGCGCCGCATCTTGCGCAAGATCGCCGAGAACGATTTCAGTAATCTCGGCGATACGTCGACCCTGGCCGATCCGATGGTCGTCGACGATCTGGTGAAGAACCGAGGAAAGTAAGGAGTCCGATGGCCAACCCGACGCAGAATCCCACCATAGGGCAACTCGCCGCGGATCTGGCCGCCGGCCGCACCACTTCCCGCCAGCTCACCGAAGAAGCGCTGGCGCGCATCGAGAATCCCAAGGGCGAAGGCAAGCGTGCTTTCGTCAAAGTGTGGAGAGCACAGGCCCTCGCCGCCGCCGAGGCCAGTGACGTCCAGCGCAAGGCGGGCCTCGTGCTCTCGCCGCTCGCCGGCATTCCCGTTTCGATCAAGAACCTCTGCGATGTCGCAGGCGAGACGACGCTTGCCGGCTCGACAGCTCTCGACGACGCCAAGCCGGCCGCGGCGGATGCGCCCGTCGTGGCCCGTCTGCGGGCCGCCGGCGCAGTGATCGTCGGCAGCACCAACATGAGCGAGTTCGCCTTCTCGGGCGTCGGCTTCAACCCGCATTACGGCACGCCGGGCAATCCCGCCGACCGCAAGCGCGTGCCGGGCGGTTCCTCCTCCGGCGCTGCCGTCTCGGTCGCGGACCGCATGGCCGTGGCCGCCCTGGGCACCGATACCGGCGGCTCTGTTCGCATCCCCGCCGCTGTCTGCGGCCTCACGGGGTTCAAGCCGACGGCGCGGCGCGTGCCGATCGACGGTGTCGTGCCGCTTTCGACCTCTCTCGACTCGATTGGCCCTCTCGCCAACTCGGTCGAAGACTGCGCCATCGTCGATGCCGTGTTCGCCGGCGAGCCGATCTCGGTACCGGCGGCGACGCCGCTCTCGGGCCTGCGCTTCGCGATTCCCAAGCACTTCGTGATGGACGAACTCGACCCCGTCGTTGCCACGGCGTTCGAGCGTGCCTGCAAGGCGCTCTCGGCCAAGGGCGTGAAGATCGAGCAAATCGATCTCGTCGAGCTGAACGAGCTGCCGGCCATCAACGCCAAAGGCGGGTTCGCTGCCTCCGAGGCCTATGCCTGGCACAAGGACCTGATCGCCCGCCGGCACAACGACTACGACCAGCTCGTCGCACCCCGCATCATGCGCGGCAAGGACATGAGCGCGGCCGACTATATCGAGCTTCTCGGCAAGCGCGCCGACCTGCAGCGCCGCGTCTCGGCGATCACGGCGAACTACGACGCGGTGATCATGCCGACCTGCGCCATCGTGGCGCCGACCCTCGATGAGGTCTCGACGGCCGATGGCTTCACCAAGAAGAACATGCTGCTGCTGCGCAACACCACGGTCGGTAATTTCCTCGACCGCTGCGGCATCAGCCTGCCCTGCCATGCCGCCGGCGAACTGCCGGTCGGCTTCATGTTGATGGGCGAGGCGATGGCCGACCGGCGCGTGCTGGCAATGGCGCGCAGCGTGGCGCCGGTCGTTTCAGCTCACTGATACCGAGGATCGTCGGGACGGCGCATGCGCCAGACGTTCTCGGTCGTGGTGTACTCGCTGTAGCCAAGCCGGGCGACCGGCTTGAAGGCCATGATATCGACCCGTCCATCCTTCAGGATGGAGTCGTCGATGTGCACGCCGACCACATGGCCCAGCACGATCGAGCCACGCTTTTCCTCGTGGCCCTTCTCGACCGGCAGCTCGATCGTCTTCCAGTACTTGCATTCCAGCGCCACCGGTGACTCCTTGACCCGCGGTGGCTTCACGAAGCGGCAAGGCTCCGGCGTCAGCCCGGCGAGCTTCATCTCGTCGACGCCGTAGGCCACCATCGCCGTGGTGATGTTCATCTTCTCGCCTAATGTGCCCGCCACCATGTTGACGACGAACTCGCCGGTCTCCTCGGCGTTCATGCGGCTGTGCTTGGTCGGCGTGTCGCCGTAGGTGCCGGTGATGGCGAAGTAGACCATCGGCGGAAACTCACCGACGCCGTTGTAGAAGCTGTAGGGCGCCAGGTTCACGCGGCCCTGCTTGTCGACCGTCGAGATCCAGCCGATCGGCCGCGGCACGATCACCGCCTTCAAAGGATCCTGCGGCAATCCGTGATCGCGCTTGGCGGTATCGTAGAACATCGGTCCCTCTCACTCGTAACGCACTGGTGGTGTCTGCACTGTCGGTGCCGCCGCATCAAGGATCGCCTGCCGGCCGCCGGTCCGCGGCGGGTAGATGCGCTCGCGGTTGATCGTCTCCTTGGTGCGCTTGGCCGTCTGGCCGCGCGACACGACCTTGCGGTTCCATCCCTCGGTGTAGAGCGCCCCCCAGGGACCGAGATCGAGGATGGTCGTGTACCAGTCGATCCGAAGCGGCAGCATCGGCTGCCCCAGAAGATCGCAAACGGCATTGTGGCCGGCAAAACGGCCCATGGGCCGGCCGTGCTGGCAGGACATCACGCAGGAATGCGTGCCGTCGATCAGAAACGACGCCACGTCGCCCGCCGCGAACTCCGCCTCCAGCCCCTCGATCTTCAGGAACGAATCGACGGGCAGCCGGCCCAATCGATCGCGGGCGACCGGAAGGGTCGCGGTCAGTGGATGAGCCCGCATGCCGGCACACCAGACGACGGTCTCCGCCTCGATACGTTCTCCGGTCGCCAGGGTCGCGCCCTTGGCATCGACCGACGCGACCGAAACGCCGCCGCGCCCCTCGACGCCGAGCGCAGCCAGCGCCTCTTCGATGACCGGCACGGCGCCCTCGCCCATGTCCGAGCCGATGCGCGGCGCATGGTCGGCGAGGACGACATGCGCCGCCGCGACGCCGGCCGCCTGCAACTTGCCCGGCATCTCCGCAGCCGCCTCGATGCCGGTCAGGCCTCCGCCCACCACCAGCACGGTCGACGCGGCCCGCGGGCCCAGGCCGGCGATATGCGCGTTGAGCCGCATCGCGGCGGCGTAGGTATCGACGTCGAAACCATGTTCCGCCAATCCGGGCAGATTCGGGCGCGCGAGCTGGCTGCCCAGGGCGAATACCAGTCGGTCGTAGCCAAGGGTCTGCGGCCCCTCGGCATCGTCGTAGGCCACGGTCCTCGCGGCGACGTCGATGCCCGTTACCTTGCCCTCGACGCGGCGCACGCCGACGGGCGCCAGCACCTCGTCGAGCGCCACGCGCGTCTCCGAAAGGTCGGCCTCGTAATTGCGCACACGGATCGAATGCCAGGGCGTGTCGTTCAGCAGCACGATCTCGATCTGCCCTGCACCGAACGACTCGCGCGCTCGCGCGGCCGCAAGTGCGCTCCAGAGGCCGGCGAAACCGCCGCCTAGAACAAGGATGCGTCGGGCTGAGGTCACATCCCGTTGTGCGACGAGGCGTCCGGCTTGTCGAGCGACCCGGCACGGACCATCTTCGAGCCCATGTCAGCCACAATGAAGACGCTGCTCGGCGTATGGATCGCAGCTCTTGCCGCCGCCGCCGGCTGGATTGCCTGGGACGTCGTCAAAGGCGACGACCGGCAGACGATCGGCGGCCCCTTCACGCTCACCGACCAGGATGGCCGCACGGTCACCAGCGACAGCCTCAAGGGCAAGCCGACGCTGATCTACTTCGGCTTCACCTTCTGCCCGGACGTCTGCCCGACCTCGCTGCTGCTGATGGAAACTGCCGTCGAGAAGCTGGGCCCCGACGCCGCCAAGAAGGTGAATCTGGTCTTCATTACCGTTGACCCGGAACGCGACACGCCGGAGCTGCTCAAGGGGTATGTGCCCAACTTCGGGCCGACCTTCATCGGCCTCACGGGCACCCCGCAACAGGTCGCCGACGTGGCCCGCGCCTACCGCGTCTACTATCAGAAGGTTCCGGGCAAGGACGGCGGCCCTTACCTGATGGACCATTCGTCCATCGTGTACTTGCTCGACCGTAACGGCCGGTTCGTGACCCACTTCACGCACGACGCCAAAGCCGAGCAGATCGCCAATACTGTGGGTCGTTTGCTGTAAATTCGACTTAAGTCGTTGAATTTGCCTTAATTGTGCAGTGCACTATTAAAGTGACAAGCCTTCGGCCGAGCGTACAATCCGGCTGAATGCTCTATCAAGCTTATGAATTTCAGCGGCAGCTCGCGACGCCAGTCCGCCTTTGGGCAAACGCGCTCGAGCAGGCCTATTCAAGCCCCTACAATCCGTGGGCTGATACATGGTTCGGCAAGTCTGTCGCGGCCGGCGCCGAGATCGTGGCCCGCCTCACCCAGACCTATGCCAAGCCCGCCTTCGGGCTGAACACGACGCAGGTCGGCGACGAAATCGTCGCGGTGAATGAAGAGATCCTGCTGCGCAAGCCGTTCGGCCAGCTCCTTCATTTCCATCGCGATACGACGCGGCGCGACCCCAAGGTTCTGGTCGTGGCGCCGATGAGCGGCCATTTCGCCACCCTGCTCCGCGGCACGGTCGAGGCGCTGCTGCCCGACCACGACGTGCACATCACCGATTGGATCGACGCGCGCGAGGTGCCGCTGGCCCAGGGCAATTTCGACCTCAACGACTACATCGACTACGTCATCGAGTTCTGCCGCTACCTCGGCCCGGACGTTCACGTGATCGCCGTCTGCCAGCCTTCGGTGCCGGTGATGGCCGCAGCGGCGCTGATGGCCGAGGCGAAGGATCCGCGTCAGCCCAAATCCATCACCCTGATGGGCGGCCCCATCGATACGCGCGTCAGCCCGACGGTCCCCAACGACCTCGCCATGCGCAACTCGATGATGTGGTTCCGCCAGAACGTCATCTCGACGGTGCCGCTCAACTACCCGGGCGCGCTGCGCCGGGTCTATCCCGGCTTCCTGCAGCTCACGAGCTTCATCAGCATGAACCTCGACCGGCATGTGAACGCACACATGCGCCAGTTCGAGCACCTGATCAAAGGCGACGACGATTCATCGTCCAGCCACCGCGCTTTCTACGACGAGTATCTCGCGGTGATGGACCTCACGGCCGAGTTCTACCTGCAGACCATCCAGGTCGTGTTCAAGGAGCATCAGCTTCCGCGCGGCGTCTGGGTGAGCCGCGGCCGCAAGATCGACCCGTCGTTCATCGAGACGGCGCTGATGACGGTCGAAGGCGAACTCGACGACATCTCGGGTGTCGGCCAGACCAAGGCCGCGCACGCGCTGACCCCCAACATTCCCGGCGCCCGCCATGTGCACTGGGAACAGCCGCGCGTCGGCCACTACGGCATCTTCAACGGCCGCAAGTGGCGCGAGCAGATCATGCCGCGCGTGCGAACCTTCATCCGCGACAACGACGCCTCCTAAGCGGGCTTCGCCGCCAAGGCGGCCGTCATGCCTTCGCCAGGCCGGCTTTCACCAAGGTCGGCTTGACGTCGACATAGTACTTCTCCGCGAAGGCACGATAGCCGGCGGGATCGCGATACCAGGGCTCCTGGATGAACTTGTCCAGAAGCGGCTGATGGCCGGGATCGGCCATCGCTTCCTTCATCGAATCGTGCAGAGCCTGAACGATCTGCGGCGGCAGATCCTTGGGCCCAACCAGACCGTAGGGGCTGACGGCCACGGCATTGATGCCGCTTTCGATCAAGGTCGGCTTGTCAGGGTAAAGGCCGAAGCGCTTCTCCGTCGCCATCGCCAGCACACGCACCTTTCCGCTTTCGACGAATGGCGCCCATGCTGCACCGTCGGGCACGAACTGAATGTGGCCGCCCAGCAGGGCCGGCATCCATTCGGCGCCGCCCTTGTAGGGAATGTGAGTGAAGCGCGCGCCGGTCGCCTGCTCGGTTTCGAGCATCAGCAGATGGCCCGTACCGCCAATGCCGCTGGTGCCGTAGTTGAGCTTCTCCGGCTCACGCTTACCGGCCTCGATCAGCTCCCCGATCGTCTTCCAGGGTGCATCGGCGAGGACGACGACGCCGAAGGTGAATTCGGACAGGCCGATGATGTAGGAAAAGTCGCGCAACGGATGCCAGTTCGCAGCCTGATAGTGCGGATAGCGCAGACTGTTGATCGTCATGCAGGCGATCGTGTAGCCGTCCGGCTTGGTGTTCACCATCTGCGCCGCCGCGAGCGTCGCGCCGGCGCCGGCTTTGACATCGACGATAACCTGCTGCCCCCACTTGCGGCTGACCCTCTCGCCGAGGAAACGCAGATGTACGTCGCACACGCCGCCGGCCGCGAGCGGGTTGTAGATCGTTATCGGTTTGTCGGGTTTCCAAGATCCTTGGGCGCGGACCAACGCCGGTGCAGCAAACGCACCACCCACCATGGACGCCAGAACGCGACGGCGATTAAAGCCTGTCATCGTCATCCTCCCTGTGCTTCCGATCTGCGTCGGATGAGCCCAGCATAGCACGAGATTTGCCCCCGGAATGGGGCTAGCATCCCGGCAATGGCCGCCCCCGTATCGATTTCCGACTGGAAAGCCGCCCCGTTCGACGTCAAGGGCGAGACGGTGTTTGCCATCGGCGATGTCCATGGCTGCGCCGACGAGCTGGCGGGGCTGCTGGAAACAATTGCCAGGCTGGCGCGCGACGCCACGGGAAAGCGGCGCCTGATCTACCTCGGCGACATGATCAATCGCGGGCCGGACAGTGTCCGCGTTCTCGATCTCTGGGCGCAGAACGAGGCGGCGCACGGCGTTGACCATGTCGACCGGCTGATGGGCAATCACGAAATCATGATGATGCTCGCCGTCATCGGCGGACCTCACGGTCACAAGGCCGAGACCATGTGGTTGTCCAAGCGCATGGGCGGCCATGTCCTGCTCGACCGGATGGTCGCCAAGGCCGGCCATCCCGCAGCGCACGCCAGCCAGGAGCTGCTGGCCGAGGTGTTGGGCGAAACAGTCGTGCACCGCCTGCAGGGCATGCGATCCCATGTCCGGCTGGGCAATACGCTGTTCGTCCATGGCGGCCTCGACCCCCATGCCGATCCGGACGAGTTTCTGGCGCGGCCCTGGACCCTCTTCACCGAGGCGCGCTGGGCCTGGATCAATCACGGCTTCCTCGACTGGAAGAAGGGCTTCGGAGGCACCCTGGTGGTGCATGGCCACACCCCACCCGACAAGCATCGGGCGATCAGCGGCCTGGAAGATCCGCACCTGTTCGAGGGCGACCGGCTCGGCCTTGACGGCGGCAGTGCGCGCACCGGCATCGTGACCGCGGCGGAGATCCAGGACGGTCGCTACCGGCTTCTCGAGGCCGGCACGCCCTTCGAGAATCCTCTCTCCTCCGAGGGGTAAATTATTTGTGCCGAACTGTCGGCAGAGCCCTTATCTCTCCGTCCTAGGTAACAAGAGGGGCCCTTTTCATGCTCTACGCCATCCTTTGCTACAATTCCGAGGACGCCGTTGGCTCCTGGTCCAAGGAGTATCATGCCCAGACCATGGAGCGGTTGCTCACGGTGCATGACAAGCTGGCCAAGCAGGGCCGGCTCGGGCCCGTCGCCCGGCTGCTGCCCACCACCGCCGCTACCACTTTGCGCAAGGGCCGCGAGGAAATGGTGATCGACGGCCCCTTTGCGGAAACCAAGGAACAGCTCCTCGGCTTCTACATCGTCGACTGCGCCTCGCTGGAAGCGGCCCTCGACGTGGCCAAGGACCTCGCCAAGGCCAACCCGGGCACCGGCAGCTATGAGATCCGGCCGGTGGCGCAGATGCATGAAAGCCATCTGCCTGCAGAGAAGAAGCCCGCAGCATGAGCGATCTCGGCTGGATCGACGCGGTCGTGGCAGCAGCCCGCCCCCAGGTGATGGGGGCGCTGCTGCGCTACTTCCGCGACCTCGATACGGCCGAGGAAGCCTTTCAGGAAGCCTGCCTGCGAGCACTGAAGACCTGGCCGCAGAACGGCCCGCCGCGCGATGCTGCCGCCTGGCTGATCCTGGTTGGGCGCAATGCAGCGATGGACGATGTCCGAAAGCGCGCGAAGCAGACCCAGCTGCCCGACGAGGCGGAACTCTCCGACCTCGATGATGCCGAAGCCTCGATGGCCGACCGGCTCGACGGCGATCACTATCGTGACGATATCCTGCGGCTGCTCTTCATCTGCTGCCATCCCGAGCTGCCGTCGACGCAGCAGATCGCCCTCGCCCTGCGCATCGTCTGCGGCCTCTCGGTCGCGCAGATTGCGCGCGCCTTCCTCGTCAGCGAAGCGGCGATGGAGCAGCGTATCACGCGCGCCAAGGCCCGTGTCGGAAATGCCAAGATGGCTTTCGAGACACCCGGAGCGCCGGAGCGCGCCGAACGGCTCGCGACCGTCGCAGCCATGGTCTACCTCACCTTCAACGAGGGCTATTCGGCAAACCAGGCCGAAGCCGAGGCACGCGCGCCGCTCGCAGAAGAGGCGATCCGACTGGTGCGGTTGCTTCTGCGCCTCTTTCCCACCGAGCCCGAGATCATGGGGCTGACGGCCTTGATGCAGTTGCAGCAGTCGCGGGCGCGGGCACGCTTCGACAAGGACGGCAACATCGTCCTGCTCGAAGACCAGGACCGCAGCCTGTGGAGCAAGGGCCGCATCGCCGAGGGCCTGGCGCTGATCGACAAGGCGATGCGCCACCGCCGACCCGGCCCCTATCAAATCCAGGCCGCGATCGCGGCGCTCCACGCTCAGGCCAGGCAGGCAAAAGATACCGACTGGAAACAAATCGACCTGCTCTACGCCAACCTGGAGCGTCTCCAACCCTCGCCGGTGGTGACGCTCAATCGGGCCGTCGCCGTTTCCAAGGTCAGCGGCCCGCAAGCCGCCCTGGAGATGATCGAGCCCCTGGGCTCCCGGCTGCAGGGTTACTTCTATTTCCATGGCGTCAAAGGAGCCTTGCTGCAGCAGCTCGAACGGGCTGACGAAGCGCGTGAAGCCTTCGGCCGCGCGATCGCGCTGGCCAACACGCCGGCCGAAGCGGCTCACATCCGGCAGCATCTCGACCGGCTTTCCTCGTAACCGCCTCCGCCGCGCAGCAATCATTTCTCCGCGGTTACCGCGTAGGGGATTGAGAAAACTTTTTCCGATCACGATGTCGGATCGCGCCGGGCTTGTTCGTCCTTGGCGTATGACAACAGCCAAGGAGACTCTCATGACCAACGCCCAACCGCCGGTTCTCGGCGGCCCCTGCCCTTATCTGTCAGTCGACGGTGCAGCGAAGGCCGCGGACTTCTACGTCAAGGCGCTCGGCGCCAAGGAAGTCATGCGCATGCCGCCCGACGACAAGGGCCGGTATCTGCACATTCATCTCGTGATCAACGGCGGCTCGATGATGCTGGCCGATGCCTTCCCCGAGCATGGCCATCCGCTGGAAAAGCCGGCGGGCTTCACTCTGCATCTGGCTGTCGACGACGTCGACGCTGCGTTCGATCACGCGATCAAGGCCGGCGCCGAAGTCGTGTTGCCGGTACAGGACATGTTCTGGGGCGATCGCTACGGCCAGTTCCGCGATCCGTTCGGCGTCCTGTGGTCGATGGGCGCGCCGATCAAGACGGCCTGAGATGATCTCCAAGCGCGCACTCTGGGCGGGCCGCATCCTGAGCGGCCTTGCCATCGCGTTCCTGACGATGGACGGCGTCATCAAGCTGGTGCCGATCCAGCCAGTCACCGACAGCCTGAAGGATCTGGGTTACCCGACGAGCGATGCCTTCGCCCGCCTGCTGGGCGTGATCACGCTCGGCTGCACCGCCCTCTATGCCTGGCCGCGCACCGCCCTACTGGGCGCCGTGCTGATGACCGGCCTGCTGGGCGGCGCCATGGCGAGCCATATCCGGCTCGACCATCCGCTGCTCACCCATACGCTGTTCGGCTTGTGGCTTGGCCTGATCGTCTGGGCCGGCCTGTGGCTGCGCGACGAACGGGTGCGGAGAGTCATGCCGTTCCTGCAATGACGGCGAGACGTTAGCCGAGCAGTGCCTCGATCTGCTCGGCCAGCTCCGTCTGCTGATAGGGCTTGTTGAGGCGCGGCAGGTCGAGGTTGGCGCGCGCCGGCAGGTCTGCGTAGCCGGTCGCCAGCAGGATCGGCAATCCGGGGCGCAACGAACGAGCCTGCTCGGCGAGCTGCAGGCCGGTCATCCCCGGCATCGCATAGTCCGTGATCATCATGTCGATCGGTTTGCTCGTTCGCAGAACGTCGAGCGCTTCTCCGCCCGACGATGCCGTCACCACCGTGTGCCCGAGGTCTTCCAAGAGCGCCGTCGTCGACAGGCTGATCAGAAAATCGTCGTCGACGAAGAGCAGGGTCGCGTGCCTCCGTCCATCGGTTGCCACGCCCTCAGATTCGGCAACAGTCGCTGCCGGAGCTCGGTCTGCGATGGGCAGCCATAGTTCTGCGCGCGTGCCGCGGCCCGGCGTACTGAACAGGCGAAGCGTACCTTTGAGCTGTTGTGCGAGGCCATGGATCATCGACAGGCCGAGGCCCGTTCCTTTGCCGACCTCCTTGGTGGAGAAGAAGGGCTCGATGGCCTTCTGCAAGGTCTGCGCATCCATGCCGACACCGGAATCCGATACCGTGAGGCGCAGATACCGGCCTGCGTCGAGGTCTCGCGTGCTGGCGCTCTCGACTTCATCGAGGGCGATTGCGAGCCTTCCGCCGGTGGGCATCGCGTCGCGGCTGTTCACTGCGAGATTGAGGAGCGCGAGCTCGACCTGGTTGGCGTCGACATAGGCCGCCGGCAACCCTTGTGGCAGATCGAGCTCTATCTCCACCGAGGGCCCAATAGACCGGCGCAATAGATCTCCCATTCCGCGAACGAGATCGGCCAGATCGACGGGCTGGGGTTCCAGCGATTGATGCCGCGCGAAGGCTAGAAGTCGCTGCGTCAACGCCGCGCCACGCTGGGCGCCTTGCATGGCGCCGTCGATCAGCCGGTCAGTCCTCTGGTTGGCCGGCAGACGCTTGCGGAGGAGTTCGAGGTTGCCGATCACTGCAGTCAGTAGGTTGTTGAAATCGTGGGCCACGCCGCCTGTGAGCTGGCCGATGGATTCGATCTTCTGAACCTGACGCAGCTTCGCCTCGGTGCGCTCGCGTTCGGCGATCTGCGACAGGAGTTCGTCGTGGGCACGCTGAAGCTGTGCCGTCCGCTCCTCGACCCGCCGTTCGAGGATGTCGTTGGCCTGCTGCAACTGGACCTCGCCCTCGCGCAGATCCTCCAGCAGCGACCGCGTCTCATGCTGCCGTCGGCGGCCCTTCACGGCGGCGCGCGCGACGCTGACGAGCGTGGTCGGATGGAAGGGCCGCTCGATGAACGACACGTTGCCCAGCGTGTCGAGCCAGCGCGACGCGATCGGATTGCGCTCCGGTCCGCCCCCATGATCCGTCACCAGCAAGACCGGCAGGTCCGACCAGGCCGGCTGGCCAGCAAACCAGGTCGCGAGCAACTTCAGGTCGGCGCCGCGGATTGCTTCCTCGGTGATGAGGAAGAAGGCCACGTCGTCGTCGAGGGACTCGACCAGCGCGCCGAGTGTCGGACAGACGACACATGACACATGTGTCTGCTCGATAAGCGAACAGGCTACGGTAGCATCGCGGCCGCGCGGGGCCAGCACCAGCGCGCGCAATGATCGCTCGGGCCGCGCGGTCACTCGTCCTTCTCGGGTCGCTGGGGCGAAGCGTTGTTCGGCAGGACGGGCGTGCCCCGCAGCACGCCATGGAACTGCGTCAGAGGCTCGCCGATATGCAGCCCGCCGTCGATCCAGAATTCCCGGATCGTGTCCTCGTGCTTGCCGCCCCGCTTCTTGATGACCGAGAGCGCGCGCCGCACGGATCCCTCGGCTTCGAAGTAACGCAGCAGGATCACCGCATCGGCAAGATAGGTGATGTCGACGGGCGATTTCATCTCGCCGACCAGCCCATGCTGCGCCACGGTCAGGAATGTCGAGACACCGGTGCGGTTCAGATACTGGATAAGCTCGTGCATGTGCAGGATCAGAGAGTTCTCCTGCGGCATCGACGTCTGGTATCCGTTAAGACTGTCGATGACGACCGTCTTGACACCCGGGTCCGCTGCCGCCGAGCGTACGGCGTGGGCGAACTCGCCGGGCGAAAGCTCTGCCGCGTCGAGCTGCGTGATGCGCAGCTTTCCACTGGCGCGCATCGCCTCGAAGTCGAAGCCGAGCGGCTTGGCGCGATCGAACAGGAGGCCGAGCTCCTCGTCGAAGACAAACATTGCGGCCTTGTCGCCCTTGCGTACGGCTTCCGCCACGAACTGCCAGGCAAGTGTCGTCTTACCGGATCCCGAGGGGCCGAGGACGAGCGTGCTCGAGCCCTGCTCGATGCCACCACCGAGCAACCTGTCAAAGGCCGCGATCCCGCTCGTCACGCGGCCGCGTTTGAAGTCCAGTCGATGCTCGCTCGCGACAAGACGCGGAAAGACCTGCGCACCGCCGGTGCGGATGACGAAGTCGTGATAGCCGCCGCGAAAAGGCTGCGCGCGATATTTGACCACGCGCATGCGGCGGCGTTCGGCGCCGTAGTCGGGAGTAAGCTCCTCCAGCCGGATCACGCCGTGGGCGACCGAGTGCACCGTCTTGTCGAGCGTGTCGGTCGTAAGATCGTCGAGCATGAGCACCGTCGCCCCATGTCGCGCGAAGTAATGCTTGAGCGCCAGAATTTGCCGGCGATAGCGCAACGAGCTCTGCGCCAGCAGACGAATCTCGGAAAGGGAGTCGAGGACGATGCGCTGGGCATTGCTCTTCTCCACGGCCTGGAAGATGAGCTTGGTCGTTTCGCCCAATTCGAGGTCGGACGAGTAGAGGAGGCTCTGCTGCTGGTCGGCATCCAGCAGGCTTTCCGGTGGCACGACCTCGAAGATGTCGATGTTGTCGCCAAGCTCCCAGCCGTGGGACAGCGCCGCGCTATGCAGTTCCTGCTCCGTCTCGGAAAGCGTGACATAGAGGCCGCGCTCGCCTTTCTGGGCGCCTTCGACCAGGAACCGCATGGCCATCGTTGTCTTGCCGGTACCCGGACTACCTTCGAGGAGAAAGACTCTTCCGGCGGCGAGACCTCCCAACAGAATATCGTCCAGTCCCGGCACCCCGGTCCGGGCCTTCGGCATTTCCTTCTGGCGGTCCATCGTCCCTCACCACCTCGCATGTGCCCTCGGTGAGCGGCAAAATGGGCCGCAGGAGAGCGACTAGCTTAACGGTGGCAGAGCGCAGAAGTTCCGAATAACGGGCTTTTTGCTAGGCCGCGGTTCCCTGGATGACCTCCAGAAAGGCGGCGCCGTAACGCTCCAGCTTGGCATCGCCAACCCCATGAATCTCCCGCATTGCGCGCTCGCTGGCGGGTCGATGGGTCGCCAGTTCCGCCAGAGTCCGATCCGAGAAAACGACATAGGCCGGAACGTTTTGCGCACGCGCGAGCTTGGTGCGCAGTGCCTTCAGGGCATCGAGCAGGATCGTGTCGCCATCGCCGACAATCGTCGCCGCGGCGGCGCGGCGGTCGCGGCGCGAGCCCTTGCCGGCCGCGCCGGACGTCAGGTCCTTGCGCAGTTCGATCTTCTGCTCGCCCTTCAACACGCGCCAGCCATCGTCCGTGACCCACCACCGGCCGTGCTCCATCAGGTCCTGAGCGATCAGGCCGACGGCGGATAGCTGGCGAAAGATGGACCGCCATTCGGCAGACTTGCGGTCCTTGCCGACGCCGAAGGTGGGCAGCTTCTCGTGATTGAACTTCTGCACATTGTCGGTGAGGTCGCCGATCAGGATGGCGACCAGATGCTCCATGCCGAACCGTTCGCCGGTACGGACAATGGCCGACATCGCCTTCTGCGCATCGATCGTGCCATCGAAGAGCTCGACGCCTTCCTGACAGAGATCGCAGTTGCCGCACGTCTCCGACGGCTCGCCGAAGTAGGCGAGCAGAGTCTGGCGACGGCAGCGTGGCGCTTCGGCCAGCGACAACAACGCACCCAGCCGTTGACGCTCGATGCGCTTGCGCTCATCCGACGATTCACCCTGCTCGATCTGCAGGCGGCGAAGCTGCATATCGCCAAGGCCATAGAGCGTGAGGGTGTCGGCCGGCAGACCATCGCGCCCGGCGCGGCCGATCTCCTGATAGTAGGCTTCGACATTGGCCGGCAGGTCGGCGTGGCAGACAAAACGCACATCGGGTTTGTCGATGCCCATGCCGAAGGCCACGGTCGCCGTCATCACCACGCCATCGTCCTGCTGGAACGCATCCTGGTTGGCGTCGCGCACTGCCTTATCGAGGCCGGCATGATAGGGCAGCGCCCGCACGCCAGCCGCAGCAAGGGCGGCGGCCAGCTCCTCGACCTTGCGGCGCGATGCGCAATAGACGATGCCGCTTTCGCCTTGATGGGCCTGCACGAACGACAGGACCTGTCGCGTCGAACGCTCCTTGGGCTTGAAAGCGAGCTTGAGGTTGGGCCGGTCGAAACTCCGGACGAAAATGCGCGGCGATGCGGCGAACAGTTTCTCGACAATGTCGCCGCGTGTCGGCGCATCGGCCGTGGCCGTGAAGGCCAAGGTCTGCAACCGGCCGCCGATCTGGCGCGCCAGATTGCCGAGGGTCAGATACTCCGGGCGAAAGTCGTGGCCCCATTGCGAAACGCAATGCGCCTCGTCTATCGCCATCATCGAGACGTGGGCCTCGGCCAGCATCTCGACGGTGTCGGGCCGCGCCAACCGTTCGGGAGCAACATAGAGCAGCCGTAGCTCGCCACTGCGCAGCAAGCCTAAGACGCGCGCATTTTCCGCAGGCTCGTTGCTCGAATTGAGACTGCCTGCCGCCACACCGGCCGCCGTCAACGCACGAACCTGATCGCGCATCAGGGCAATCAACGGCGAGATCACCAGAGTGAGTCCGGGCCGTGCGATTGCCGGAAGCTGGTAGCAGAGCGACTTGCCGCTGCCTGTCGGCATGACGGCCAGTACATTCTCGCCCGCGAGCACGGCGCGCACGATCTCCTCCTGTCCGGGCCGAAACTCGTTGAACCCGAAGACGGAATGCAGCAAAGCGCGCGCGTGAGAGAGGGGGTCGTTCATCTTGGTTGGCGGCACTATTACGCCAACACCTGGCCCCGTCATGTGGAAGAACGGCGCCGCGCGGAAAGGCCGCCGCGGCCTAGTGCCGAGCCGCCTGCCCGCCGTCGAGGGTCATCACCACGCCGCTGATGTAGCTCGCGCGGTCGGACGCCAGGAACACCGCGAGGTCGGCCACTTCGTCGGGCTCGGCAGCGCGACCGAAGGGCATGTGCTTGGTGAGTTCGGGCCAGCGCTCGGGGTCGCCCCACTTCTGCTCGGCCTGACCGCGCAGCAGAGTCAGCATGCGGTCCGTGCGAGTGGCCGGAGGATTGATCGCCACGACCCGGACGCCCTGGTCGACACTACGCGAGCCTACGGCGCGGGTGAAAGCCATCAGACCGGCGTTGCCCATCGTGCCGGCGACGTAGTCGTAGTTGTAGCTCTCGCCGGCGAGGCCGATCACGTTCACCACGACGCCCTTCTTGCGGGCATACATCTTCTCCAGCATGGCGCGCGTGGCATTCACATAGCCGAACACCTTGAGCTCCCAGGCCTCGCGCCACTTGGGCTCGGTCATGCCGAAGATGTCGCCGCGCGGGATGGCACCGGCATTGTTCACCAGAATGTCGGCGTGCCCCACGGCTTCGACGACGCCGCGCGCCGTATCGCCCTTGGAAAAATCGGCAGGATGAATCTCGACTGGCACGTTGTGCCGGGCCCGGATCTTCTCGCGCGCCGCCTCTAGCGATTCCTTCGACCGCGAAGCGATGTGCACCGTGCAACCTTCGGCGGCGAAGCCCATGGCGCAGGCAAAGCCGATGCCACGGCTGCCGCCGGTGATCAGGACGGTCTTGCCGTTCAACTTCAGGTCCATGGGATCAACTTCCTAGAGTCGGTAGGCCGAGTCGATGTTGGCGCGGCCGTCCTCGGTCTTCACACGGCCGTCCTTCACCATCTGCACGAGATGCGCCAGCATCGACCGACCCGCGGCCTTGTGCAGATGCACCGGCGTGTCGGCGTAGTTCTTGGCCACCATCTGGGGAATCGTCTGCGGCCCGTCCTTGAGGCGCGCCAGGATCTGCGCCTCGCGGCCCAGGCGATGCTCGATATAGGCCTGCACGAACGGATTGGGATCGCGGATCTCCGCGCCGTGCGTTGGAATGTAGAGCGTCTCGTCGCGCGGCAGGAGCTTGCGCAGGCTGGCGAAGTAGTCGGCCATGTTGCCGTCGGGCGGCGAGATCACGGCCGTCGACCAGCCCATGACATGGTCGCCGGAGAGCAACGCCTTGTCCTCCTTCACCGCGAAGCAGAGATGGTTCGAGATGTGGCCGGGCGTATAGACGGCCTCGACGTTCCAGCCGTCGCCCTGGATCACATCGCCGTCGTTCAGCTTGACGTCGGGCGCGAAGGAAAGATCGCCAGGTTCCTCGGCGTGATCGCCTTCCGGCGGCTTGGGATGCGGCCCGTAACTGTAGACCTTGGCACCGGTCGCCTTGGCGAGCGCCGGCGTTGCCGGCACATGGTCGATGTGGGTGTGGGTGACCAGGATATGCGTCACCGTCTCGCCGCGCAGCGCACGCAGCACCGCGTCGATATGGTCCTGCTGGTCGGGACCGGGATCGACCACGGCGACCTTGCCATGGCCGATGATGTAAGTGCCCGTGCCCTTGAAGGTGAACGGATTCGGATTGTTGGCAACGACGCGACGAATCAGCGGCGTCACCTCCATGGCCGTACCGTAGTCGAACTTGAAATCCTTGATGAAGGGAATGCCGGGCATCGCGTACTCGCTAAGGGCTGGGCGGTGTCAGTTTGTAGAGGGCGTTGCGGATGTCGGCGCTGACATAGACAGCACCGGAGCGGCTCACCGCCACGCCGGTCGGCATCAGCGCCGGCGGTCCGCCGGGGAACGGCGCCAGGCCGATATCGAGGTTGGAGGCGATCACTACTTTGTGGCCGTTGGCCGGATCGATGGCGACGACTCGCTTCTGACCGACTTCGGCGACATAGAGCTTGCCGTCCGGCCCGACATCAATGCCCTCGGGGCCGGCGAGATTGTCGGCCACAACCTTGCGCGCGCCCGTCGCCACGTCGATCTGGGTCACGGCACCGGCTGCGATTTCGGTGACGTAAATCTGCGTGCCGGCGCCTTGCGCCAGGGCCACCGGGCCGCGCAGCTCCTTCACGATATTCGTGCGCGTCTTGCCGTCGGGACTCACCTTCACGAGATTGCCCGTGGCGAGTTCAGCGACGTAGATCGTGCCGTCGGCAGCTTCCAGCGCATCGACCGGGGCCGTGAATTCGCCGAGCGTCGCCACCAGCTTGCCGGTCTTGCGATCGATCTTCTGCACGGTGTTGGAGAACCAGCTCGAAAGCAGCGTGTGCTTGGGCCCGACCGAGATGCCTGTCGGATAGGAGTGCGTCTCGCCATGGACGCGCAGCACATCGGTCACCGCACCGGTCGTGCCGTCGACATTGCGATAGCTGAACACGTCGGCGACGTGCACCGTCTCCTTGCTACCTTCCGTCGTCACCGCGAGATCGGCCGGGATGGCAAGTTTGCCCTCGACGATGGTGCGCCACGATCCGGTCTGCTTGTCGACCATGTAGATGCCGTTGTCGGTCATCGAGGTCACGAACAGCCGGCCGCGCGAATCGAAGGCGAGGTTGTCGAGACCGGGCTTCATCGACGCCACCAGCCTCTTCGCCTTGCTGGTCAGGCTGACGCTCCAGATACCGCCAGTGCCCGTGTCGACAACGTAGATATTGTCGCGGTTCTGCGGATCGATGTTGGCGGCCGCCGGGATCTTGAAGCCGGAAGCGATCACTTCGGAAGCGCCGGTCTCCAGGTTCACCTTGACGATCTCGCCCTTGAACCAGATCGGCCCATAGAGGAAGCCATCGTCCTTGTGAATCTCGAAGCCGTTCAGGCCGCCCATCTTCTCGGCGACGCGGCGCAGCTCGTTGCGGGCAAACGGCTTGAAGTCGGGCTTGTCGACGTTCTTGAGGTCGACCTCGTAGAGTGCGTCGCCCAGGAACACTTCGGTGACGAACAGACGGCCGTCCTTGCCGAAGGCGAGCGAGTTCGGCCCGCTAAGACCTTGCGCGACTTCGATGGTCTTGCCGTTGGGCTTGCGGATATAGACCTTGCCCAGAAGGAAAGCTGTCCACGCCATCGTGCCGTCGTCGGCGAAGGCGATGTCGTCGGCCATGCCGGTCGGCGGATCGATGACGCGGTCGACCTCGCCGGAATCCACCTGCACACGATAGATCGTCTGGCCCACCACGGAGCCGGCGAAGAGCTGGTCGTCCTTGTTGAAGGCGAGGCCATGCACGCCATGGAACCACGAGCCCGGCACCAGGAACTGCTGACTGTACTCCTTGGCCACTGGCGCTGGCTGTGCCGACGGTGCAGCTTGCTGGGCCAGCGCCGATCCCGCCAGGCCAAACACCAGCGCCGCCGTCGTGACAATGCGGCCCAACTCCATCCCATTTCCTCCGACCGTCTTTATCGCGGCGCGAACTTTAGACCGGAGGACAGGTTTTGTAACGCCGAACCCTTCGGCTACCATTGGCAACATCAAGAATGGCGCATTCTGCAGGAGGAAAATCATGGCGGGACCACTTTCGGGACTGACGATCGTTGAGCTGGCCGGCATTGGGCCGGCGCCGATGTGTTCGATGATGCTGGGCGACATGGGCGCCGACGTGATCCGCGTGGATCGTACCAAAGCGCACGTGATGGACCGTCTCTCCGATCCGAAATTCGCCGTGCACAATCGCAGCCGCCGCTCGGTCTCAGTCGACCTGCAGAAGAAGGAAGGCGTCGAGGTCGTGCTGCGCCTGATCGAGAAGGCCGATGGCCTCACGGAGCCGTTCCGTCCCGGTGTCGCCGAGCGGCTCGGCCTCGGGCCCGATGTCTGCCTCAAGCGCAATCCGAAACTGGTCTACGGCCGCATGACCGGCTGGGGCCAGGACGGACCGCTCGCCAAGGCGGCCGGCCACGACATCAACTACATCGCGCTGACCGGCGCGCTGCACGCGATCGGTGGCAAGGACCGGCCGACGCCGCCGCTCAACCTGGTCGGTGATTTCGGCGGCGGCGGCATGCTGCTGGCCTTCGGTATGGTGTGCGGCCTGCTCGAAGCACAACGTTCGGGCAAGGGACAGGTGGTCGACGCCGCCATGGTCGACGGTGCTTCCCTTCTGCTGGGCGGCATTTATGGCATGGCCGGCGCCGGTCTCTGGAATGACGCCGAGCGCGAGACCAACATGCTCGATGGCGGGGCGCACTTCTACGGCACCTATGCGACCAAGGACGGCAAACATGTTTGCATCGGCTCGATCGAGCCGCAGTTCTATGAACTGCTCCTCGAGAAGACCGGCCTGAAGGGCGAATCGCTGCCGGCCCAGATGGATCGCAAGGCCTGGGGCCAGTTCAAGACCCGCCTCGAAGGCATCTTCAAGACCAAGACGCGCGACGAATGGTGCGCGATCATGGAAGGAACCGACATCTGCTTCGCCCCGGTACTGACCATGAAGGAAGCGCCGAGCCACCCGCACGCCAAGGCACGCGGCGCCTATGTTGACGTCGCGGGCTTCGCGCAACCGGCTGCTGCACCGCGCTTCTCGCGCACCAAGGAAGGTGTTCGCGGGCCGGCCGCCAAGCGCGGCCAGCACACCGACGAGATCCTGGGCGAGCGCGGCTTCTCGGCCAAGGAGATCGGCGAGCTCAAGGCCGCAGGCGTCGTCGGCGCGCAGGCGTAACAAAGGCGCATGATCCGCGCCTTCGAACTCGCGGTTCGGCAGCTCAGCGATCCCCGGCTGCGCAGCATCATCTGGCAGTCACTGGCCTTGTCGCTGGTGCTGCAGGTGGGCATCGGCGTCCTCGCCTGGTGGGCGCTGCAGTCCTTCGCGACCTTCCAGTGGAGCTGGCTCAACGAGGGCATCCGCTGGTTGGGCGGCGGCGCGGTGATCGTGCTGGCGCTGATGCTCTTTCCCGCGAGCTTCGGCATCGTGATCTCGATCTTCATGGAGAAGATCGCCGACATCGTGGAAAGCGAGCACTATCCGAAGCTCGGGCCGGCACGGGGCATCCCGGTCTGGACCGGCATCTGGTCGGGCATCCTGTTCCTGGTGACCCTGATTGTCCTGAACCTGCTGATGCTGCCCTTCTACCTGGTGGCGCTGTTCGTGGCCGGGCTGGGCGCCGTCCTGTTCTATGGCGTCAACGGCTGGTTGGCCGGCCGCGAATATTACGAGCAGGTGGCGCTGCGCCGCCGCGACCCGGCCGAGGTACGCGCCTGGCGCAAGGCCAACAGCGGTACCCTCTGGCTGACCGGCGCGGCCATCGTCTTCCTCGGCACCATCCCGATCCTGAACCTGATCGTGCCGGTCCTCGGGGTCGCGATGATGGTCCACATCGCGCAAATGCTGCGGCCACCCCTTAATTTACCGACAAGCCCGCGCTAAAGTGCGGGCATGAAATGGACGACGGGGGCACTGGCATCGATCCTCTTGGTGGGGGGATGCCAGACAGGCAATCAGCAATATTCGCTTTCCGGCGGCGAGAAGGGCGTCTTCAACTCGCGCAACGCCGGATCACCGATCTCTCAGGATCGCCTCAAGGGCCTCGATGAAGCCCAGCTTTCGGCGCTGCTGGGGGCGCCGCAGCTCGACCGCAAGGACGGACCGGCACGCGTGCTGCGGTACCAGTCGGACGGCTGCACCTTGTTCGTCTCGATGTACCAGCGCGATGGGCAACCCTGGCGCGCCGAGTTCGCCGATGCCTACGACACTCAGCTACGTGCGTTGACCCCGCCCGACCAGTGCGCGGGCTCCATCGCCGCACAGAAGCGCCGCACCGCCTGATCACGGCTGGTTCGAGAACACCCTGTCGAAGAAGTCGGGTAGTTCCACCTGCAAGCGGGTGAGCAGCGCGCGGCGGTCAAACCCAGGGGGATCGGCAGCCGCATCCCCATCCGGCGTCGGGATCGGCATGCTGGGCGGATCCAAGAAGGCGAAATGCCCCGCATTGCCGACCTGATGAAAGGCCGTTCGCGGCGTATTGCGGGCAATCCATTCGGCATGGAAACGCGGCACCAGCCAGCGATCCAGCTCTGCCGCGTAGATCAAGGTCGGGACCTGGATGCCCGCCAGCGACGATGCGGTGAAGGCAACGCCAAACGGCGCCAGCGCAACGGCTGCGCGGACCCTCTTGTCGATGGTCGGTGCAATCGATTGCACTGATTGCGACGGGGCTTGGGGCGGCTGAGCCGTCTGCCGCCTCATGCCGCAGAAGATCGGATCAGCGGCGGCATTGTCTCGGCAATGCTCGGCGATGCGCAGCAGATCGGCCTGGCCACCCACCAGGGCAATTGCCGTGTACCCTCCGGCCGAATGCCCAACCACGCCAATCCGAGGGCCTTGTGCATCCGTTGCAATACGGTCCCTCCAGACGGGATCGTCGAGCAGGGCATCGATCACCCGCGAGACTTGGGCGGGCCTTTCGATGAAGTAACGGTCCGGGGGCTTGGACCACAGGGAACGGTCCTGCCAGTTGTCACCCGGATGCCGGAGTGCCGCGACCAGATAGCCCCGCTTTGCGAGCGCTTCCGCCAGGCTGCTGTGGCCGAGTTCGGACCCACCCGTCCCGTGACTCACGATAATGAGACCCCTGAATTTCTCGTTCGGGGGCGCCTGGATCGCAACAGTCACAGTAAAGGGACCCATCGCTATGGCCCGGGGCGTTGCCTGCGTCGGGTAGTACAGCGCGACAGGGATGACCTGATCATTTGCCGGCGAAACCGGAACCGTGAATTGCCGCCAGCCGACCTCGTCGGCCGCCACCCGCGACGGCAACGACAGGCCCATGACCGCGATCACGCCCAGCAGGAGGGATGAAAGCGAGAAGCCGAGTGGCATACGCATTGAGAACCCCATGAAAACACCTCTGATTTCAGCCCATGCCGCGCATTTGAAACGTCTGGTCCGTCATCGAAGCGTTGCGCCGCGCACGTACAAGGATCGCTGCCAGCCAGCCAAGACCAACACCTGCGATGGCGCCGCCAATGCCCGCAGATAGGGCAACCCATAGCGGGTCGCCGCGCAGGGCCGGCAGGACACCGAACAGCACGCCAAGCGCATAGCGCACGAAGAAAACCGACAGCCCGAAGACGAGACCGAACCAACCGCCGGCGAGTTCCAGGCGACCTTCCGGCAGGAGGCGCACCGCGCGGCGGCGGCCCAAGGCGTATCCGGGACCAAAGGCAAGAAGCAGGACCGCCAGCCAGCTCGCGAGAGCCAACGTCGGCGACCCCGACTGCGCCACACCCGTCAGGCTGACGCCCAGTCCGATCAAGGGCAGCAGGGCGGGACGCCAAATCGGGACGACCCGCGACCTGAGGCCGGACAAGCCCAGCCACAGGAGAAGCAGCAGGAGCGGCCAGACCCAGACCGGTGTCTGGGCGACGATTTGAAAGAGAGACGGCAAGAAGACTCCTTGGGACCGTAGCGATCGCGGATGCCGTCAAGATCGATGCAACCCCGGCCCACCACCACGAACCTTTCGCGGATGGACTGGCTTTTTCGCGAGCTGACGGCGATCATCATTTCGCGATGCGTGAAATCACCGGCTGGAAACTGCTGCTCCTACACGTGCCGTGGGTGCTCGGGTTCGCCATCGTCATGGCCGTCATCGGACCCTTCGGCAGCTACCTGTCGATGGGATTTCCCGTCCGGCTGTTCTTCTTCACGTCGACGGCGATAGTCTTCTGGCTACAAGTCATCCTGTACGCGCACCTGCTGCGCAGTTTCGAACCGACCAGCCAGTGGCCTGTTGCGGCCCGCATGGCGGCCGCCGGCCTCGTCGCCTCGGTACCGGGCACCGCCGTTGTCATGATCCTGGTGGGTTGGCTGGTCCGGCCGATTCCGTTCTCTTTCGTGCCCGAGATCCTCGCCGAGAATGCGATCCTGGCCATGGTCGTCTCGGTTCTGGTCGGGCTTTTCATCGAGCGCCGCCGGCACGTCGACGCCGACAGCGAGCGGGCCCGTATTGCCGCGGCCCCGACCGCGCCCGCACAGGCTGCCCAGGCGACCGCCGCGCCCGACTTCTTCCGCCGTGTGCCACCCGCCCTCGGCCGCGATCTGTTGGCGCTGGAGATGGAGGATCATTACCTCCGTATTCACACGGCACTCGGCAGCGACCTGATCCTGCTGCGGCTGCGGGATGCGTTGACCGAGCTTGGGCCGGCGCACGGCCGCCAGGTTCATCGGTCCTGGTGGGTCGCCGAAGGCGCCGTCGCCTCGGTCGATCGAGAGGCCGGACGGTCGATCCTGGTGCTGCGCAATGGGCTGCGCGTGCCCGTAAGCAAAACCTATCGCGAGCAGGTCAGGGAAGCAGGCTGGCTTCCGGCGTGATGCGCCCGCTCACGCGCGAGCCTTACCGGCCGCCGCGATCCTCGCGCCACAGGTCGAGCTTCTCCTGAACCGGACGGTCGGAGAAGGAGAACAGCACTGCGTCGCTATCGGCGCGATGCTCGACCTTGGCCCAGCTCGGCACCACGAAATGGTCGCGCTTCTTCCAGCGCATCACCTTGTCGCCGATCCGGCTCTCGCCTTCGCCCTCGACCACGGAGAAGACCGTGCCGTCGGTGCTGCGGTATGGCGCGCTGGCGAAGCCCTTGGGCAGGAGCTGCATGAAGGTGCCCATGGTGGCGATCGGGGCGCCGCCGCTGGCCGGATTGACGTAGCGCAACTTGTAACCATGGCAGGCGTCGGGGGCGCCGGCTTTGGCCAGCCCCTCCAGCGCCTCGCGCGTGCGGGCATAGGGGTAGTTGAAGATCGGTGACGTCTGACGGGCCGGCTTCCAGTCCACGGGAAGCAGCCCACTGGCGAACTTCGCATCCGACGTGCCGGCCGGCGCGGTGACGGCCTGCTCGTCCTCGGCACCGTTCTCGGCAAAGCCTGCGTTGAACATCGCGACCATCGGGATGTCGAGGCCGTCGAGCCAGACCATCGGCTTCGACGAATCGTTGCCGTGATCGTGCCAGGTCCAGGTCGGCGTGATGACGAAGTCGCCTTCGTGCATGATCGTGCGCTCGCCGTCGACGGCGGTGTAAGCGCCCTCGCCCTCGACGATGAAGCGCAGCGCCGACTGCGTATGACGATGCGACGGCGCCACTTCGCCCGGCAGGATGAGCTGCAGGCCGGCATAGAGTGTCGGCGTAATGCAGGCGCTGCCCGGCATCGCCGGATTCTCGAGGATCAGCACGCGCCGCACGGCCTCCTTGGCCGTGATCAGCGCGCCCGACTCCATCAGGAAGGGGCGGACCTTGTCGTAGTCCCAATGCGCGGCCTGATATTTCGGCGCGGGCTGCGGCGGCACGAGCTGGTGCAGCGACTCCCAAAGCGGCGCCATCGAAAGCCCGCCGATGCGCTCGTAGAAGTCGCGTCGCGCGTTGTTTCGGGTGGCCGGCGCACTCATGGCGCTCTATTCCGCCGCACGCAGCAACGATCCGGCACGCTCCGCCATGCGCGTACGACAGGCCGCGGCAAAGGCATCGAACAGTTTCATCGAAACCGGGTTCTCCAGCGCCTTGTATTCAGGGTGCCACTGCAGCGCGAGGGCGAAGGCCTGCGCATCAGGGACGCTCAGAGCTTCGACCTGTCCGTCCTCGCAGCAGATCGCCTCGATCTTCGCACGCGGCGACAACATATCGACGCCCTGGCCATGCAGCGAATTCACCTTCACGCGGCGCTCGCCCAGCAGGCGGTGCAACATGCCGCCCTCGACGATGTCGATATCGTGCGCCGGTGCGTAGTTCACATCCATGTCGGGCGACTTGGGCGAGCGATGGTCGCGGCGGCCTTCGACTTCGTGCACGTGCTGATGCAGCGAACCGCCCAGCGCCACGTTCACCTCCTGCAGGCCGCGGCAGATCGCCAGCAGCGGCACGCCGCGGGCGATCGTGTGCCGGATCAGCGGCAGGGTGGTGGCGTCGCGCGCCGCATCGTGCAGCGTGCCGTCGCGGCTTTCCTTGCCATAGTGATGAGGCTCGACATTCGACGGGCTGCCGGTCAGCAACACGCCGTCGAGAGCATCGAGCAACCGATCCAAGGCCGGCAGCAAGCCAGTGCTATCATCGAACTCGGGGCCGATCGCCGGGATCAGCACAGGCAGGGCACCGACGGCGCGGACCGCTGCCTGGACGTATTTCTCGCCCACCGTATGGTGCCAGCCGCCGCGACCATTCTCCTTGAGACAGGCGGAAATGCCGACCAAGGGTCGCAGAGTCGGGGGACGCGAAGACGAGCGATTCATAGTCAGCCGGTGCGTGCAAATAGCGGGAAAAATATCATCGTCGTTACGGGGGTTCTTGGCAATTGCTCGCCCCCTGATCGTGCCCGCATCTTGTGCAGTGCAGCCCTGCATGGTACCGCCGCGCCGCAGCAAACATTGGAAAGAGCGCCCATGACGACCACCCCTCCTCCGTCGAACCCGACTGCCGGCCAGCAGCAGGGTCCTGCCGCGCCGCTCACCATGCACGGCCAGTACATCAAGGATTTCAGCTTCGAGAATCCGCGCGCTCCGCAGAGCCTGATCGAGCAGACGCAGCCGCAGCTCACGCTGAACGTGCAGGTCGCTAACCGCCAGTTCGACACAAAGACCTTCGAGGTGTCGCTGACGATCGAGGCCTCGGCGCATACGCCGGAGAAAGAGCCGCTGTTCATGCTCGAGCTGGTCTATGCCGGCACGGTGACCCTGGGCGACCTGCCGCAGGATGCCTACGGCCCGATGCTCTACATCGAAACGCCGCGGCTGCTCTTCCCCTTCGCCCGCGCCATTGTGGCCAACACCACGCGCGAGGCGGGCTTCCCGCCGCTCAACATCGCTCCGGTCGATTTCGTGGCGCTCTACCGTCAGCAGCTCGAAGCCAATGGCGGCCAGGTCCCCGGTATCTCGCCCGGCCCGGTCGGCCACGCCTGATCTTCCGCTTTTCAAGGACGCCGGGGGCACATGCCCTCGGCGCTATTCCTTCAGCCAGATCGGGTCGCTGACCTTCTTCAGGAACTCGGCGTGGGCCGCGAGTTCCGCAGCACTCGCCGCATGCGGGCGCGCCGGACGCACCGTGCGCTTCACCGCCAGCATGCCGCTCAGGCCCGTCGCCGCCATCTCGGGCGCGAGGCCGAGGTCGCGCTGCCGACCGCCGCTCAGCTCAAGATAGACTTCGGCCAACAGCTCGGAGTCGAGGAGCGCCCCGTGTTTTGTGCGCTTGGTATTGTCGATGCTGAAGCGGTCGCAGAGCGCATCGAGGCTGGCGCGCTGGCCGGGAAACTTGCGCCGCGCCAACGAAACCGTGTCGACATAATCGTTCGTGAGCTTCGCGCGGCCGGTACGCGCCAGCTCGGCATTGAGGAAGCCCAGATCGAACTGCGCGTTGTGGATCACGAGCTGCGCGTCGCCCAGGAATTCGATGAATTCCTCGACCTTGTCGGCAAACAGCGGCTTGTCCGCCAGGAACTCGTCAGTGAGGCCGTGCACTTCCTGTGCGCCCGCGGGCATCGGCATCTCAGGATTGAGATAGAGCTGCAGCGAGCGGCCGGTGGCCACCATGTTCACGAGCTCGATGCAGCCGATCTCGACCACGCGATGGCCCGCCAGCGGGTCGAGGCCCGTGGTTTCAGTATCGAGAACGACTTCGCGCATTGACCCGTTCTAGCTTACTTGCGCCGCTATTTGCGACGGGCGCGCGCAAGCTGGCCTGTGAATTTCTCCCGCCACGGATTGGGTGGCCAGAAGCGGCCTTGCAGTGTGCGCAACTCGGCCACAGCACGAACCAGCGCCGCTCGTGTCGGCGCCAGCCCCATGCCCGTGGGGATCACAATCGTAGCCTTCCGCCGCTTCAGGGTGTCCGGCACTTGCTGACGCAGGATGCCGGCAAATTTCTCCGCCGTCATGCCGGGTCGGGCCATGACGCGCCGGCGCTGCAGAAAAGCCGGTGCGCTCACGACCAAGGTGGCATCCACGCGACGCTCGCCCATTCCCTCGAACAGCAGCGGGATGTCGAGCACCACCAGCTTCTCGCCGGCCAGTGCGGCCCGTCGCAGGAAGGCGCGTTGTTTCTTGAAGACCAGAGGATGCACGATCGCCTCGAGTCGACGCAGCGCCTCCTTGTTGCCGAAGACGCGCGCGCCCAGCGCCTGGCGGTCGAGCACGCCCGCCTTCACGACGCCGGGAAACGCAGCTTCGATTCCGGGAAGAGCCGCGCCCCCGGGCGCCTGCAACTCGTGAACGGCGGCATCGGCGTCGTACACGGGCACGCCCATCTCCCGCAGCATCTTCGCTGCGGTCGACTTGCCCATGCCGATCGAGCCGGTCAGTCCGACAATGACCATCTACGGCAACGCTACACCAGACCTCAGGAAGGAGCTTAGGGAACCAGAACGGTCTGACCGGTGGTCTTGCGGCTCTCAAGGTCGATATGCGCCTGCGCGGCTTCGCTCAGCGGATAATGCTGATCGATGGCGATCTTCACCTTGCCGCTCTTCACCATCTTGAACACCGACTTGGCGCTCGCCTCGAGCTCTGCGCGCGTGGCGGTGTAGGCGCCGAGGCTCGGGCGCGTAACGTAGAGCGAGCCTTTGGTATTCAGGATGCCCAGCGCCACCGGCGGCACCGCGCCGGAAGCATTGCCGAACGACACCATCAAGCCGCGCGGCTGCAGGCAGTCGAGCGAGGCGTTCCAGGTATCCTTGCCGACACCGTCGAACACTACCGGCACGCCCTTGCCCTTGGTGATCTTCTTCACCTCGGCAACGATGTCGTCCTTGGTGTAGTCGATCACCCACTTGTAGCCGTTCTTCTTGGCGAGGGCGGCCTTCTCGGCCGACGAGGTCGTGCCGATCACCCTGTAGCCCCGCGCCTTAGCCCACTGGCCAAACAACAGACCGACGCCACCGGCAGCGGCGTGGAACAGGATGGTGTCGCCCTTCTTCAACCAGCCCTTGGGCGTATGGTCGACGAGATATTCTGTCGTCATGCCCTTGAGCATGATCGCGGCCGCCTGCTCGTCGCTCACGCCCTTCGGCACATGCACGAGCTGGTCCGTACCCATCAAGCGCTCTTCGCAGTAAGCGCCGAGCACACCGCAGTAGGCGACACGGTCGCCCTTCTTGAAGCCCCTCACCTTGGGACCGACTTCGACGATCACGCCTGCACCTTCGCGGCCAACGGCGTTGGGCAGCGGCGTCTGGTAGAGGCCGGAACGGGTGTAGACGTCGATGAAGTTGAGGCCGATCGCCGTGTGGCGGACCTTGACCTGGCCGGGGCCGGGTTTGCCGACCTCGACGTCCTCGAACTTCATTTTCTCGGGACCGCCATTTTCATGCATCAGGATGGACTTGGACATCAGAAGCTCCCCAGTGAGGCGGTGGTCACTGAACGTCCCCCCGCTTGGCGGCGTCGAGTATAGTGACCGGCCTTGTTCGCGCCAGTCCGGCGCAGCCCTGTTGCCAGGAGGGTCTATTGCCACGGCGCCGTGACTTTCTGACGACGACTGCCGCCGCCCTGCTGGCGGCGCCAGCGGTCGCCCGCGCACAGATGGTGCTGCGCAGCACCAAGGCATCGTATCGCGTGGTGACGCTCACCCAGGACCTCGAACAACCCTGGGGCATGGCCTTCCTGCCGGATGGCCGCCTGCTGATCACCGAGCGGCCGGGCCGGTTGCGCGTGTTCGCCAACGGCCGCCTCGAACGCGCACCGGTCGGCGGCGTGCCGAGAGTCCATGCCAGCGGTCAGGGCGGCCTGCTCGACATTTGTCTCCATCCGCGTTTCGCCGAAAACCGGACCCTCTACCTCTCCTATTCCGGCCCCGGCGACGGTGGCTCGGCCACCGTGCTGGCGCGGGCGGAGTTCCGCGATGGCGGCGGCCTGCGAAACGTCCAGCCGATCTTCGAGGCCCTGCCGCGTACTTCAGGCGGGCTGCACTTCGGCTCGCGCATCGTCTTCGACCGTGCCGGGCTGATCTATGTGACCGCGGGCGAACGCTATCAGATGCAGCGCGCCCAGAGGCTCGACGATCTCGGCGGCAAGGTCGTGCGGCTTCGCGACGACGGGTCGGTGCCGCCCGACAATCCTTTCGTCGGCCGCGCGGGTGTGAGGCCGGAGATCTTCTCGTATGGCCATCGTAACCCGCAGGGCATGGCGATGAACCCCGCAACGGGGCGCATCTGGCTGGTCGAGCACGGCCCGCGCGGCGGCGACGAACTGAACCTGCTGAAGGCCGGCGCCAACTACGGTTGGCCGCTGGCCACCCACGGCATCGACTACAGCGGCTCCGTCATCAGCCCCAACAAGAGCCTGCCCGGCATGGAAGATCCGGTGCGGGTCTGGGTGCCGTCGATCTCGCCCAGCGGTCTTGCCTTCTATACGGGCGATCGCTTTCCCGGCTGGAAGGGCTCGGTGTTCACAGGTGCCCTCTCGAACAATGCGCTGTTTCGCATCGAGCTCGATGGCGAGCGGTACGTGGGCGAGGAACGGTTGCTCGTCGATCTGCTTCCGTATATCCGCGACGTCCGGCAGGGCCCCGATGGCCTGATCTATGTCGTGACCCACACCGATTCCGGTGGCCTCTATCGCCTCGAGCCTGCCTGATCCATGCTCATTCTCGCCTCTGCCAGCCCTTCGCGCCGCCAGCTCCTCGCCAATGCCGGTCTCGATTTCACGATCGAGCTGTCAGGGGTCGACGAAGACGAAGTGAAGCTGAGCCTCGTTGCCGAACGAGCCGGACCGCAGGACGTCGCCGAAACCCTGGCCGAGCTTAAGGCACAGCGCGTCTCCAAACGGAATCCCTCCGCAATGGTGATCGGCGCAGACTCGACGCTCGCCTGCAACGGTCGCCTGTTCGACAAGCCGCCGACGCTCGCTGCAGCGCGCCAGCAATTGCTCGATCTTCGCGGCCAGACTCATGAGCTTTGCTCGTCCGTCGTCGTGGCGCGTGGCGGCACCCGGCTGTGGCACCACAACGAACGCGCGCGTCTCACGATGCGGCCTTTCACCGAGTCCTTCCTCGATGCCTATTTGGCACGTGCCGGAGAGGGCATCACGGCCTCGGTCGGCGCCTATCACCTCGAAGGCGTCGGCGCACATCTGTTCAGCCGCATCGATGGCGACTACTTCACCATTCTTGGTCTGCCGCTGTTGCCGTTGCTTTCCTTTTTGTCAGGGCATGGAATCGGCCTGGAGACGTCCCCGGAGAAATCCCCGTGAACGCTTACGAACAACTCGTCGCCGAAGCTCAGGGCCGGCCTTTCGCCGCCATCGTGGCCTGGCCGGTCGAACATTCGCGCTCGCCAGCACTGCACGGCTTCTGGCTAAGACAGCAGCGCATCGACGGCCACTATGGCCGCTTGCCCGTCGAGCCGCGGCGCGCGGCACTCGAGGAGCTGGTGGCCTTTCTCAAGCGCACACCCAATGCACGGGGCTGCAACCTCACCCTGCCGCACAAGATCGAGATCATGCCGTTGCTCGATCGCATCGATCCCGTGGCCAAGCGCATCGGCGCGGTGAACACGGTGGTGAAGCTGCCCGATGGCACACTGGAAGGCCGCAACACCGATGGCTTCGGCTTCCTCGAAGCCCTGAAGTACAACGCGCCGCACTGGACCGCGGCCTCGGGGCCGGTCGTCGTGCTTGGCGCCGGAGGAGCTGCCCGTGCCGTCGTGGCGAGCCTCATCGATGAAGGCGTGCCCGAACTCCGCCTGGTCAATCGCACTCGCCAGTCCGCCGTCGATCTCGGCGTTGCCTTCACGCCCCCGGACGGCCGCCGCATCGTGATCGGCTCGTGGAACGAACGAAGTGAGTTGCTGGCCGGAGCTACCTTGCTGGTCAACACGACATCGCTCGGCATGAAGGGACAGCCTGCACTCGACATCGATCTTGCGCCGCTGCCACGAGAGGCCACGGTCTACGACATCGTCTACGTGCCGCTCGAAACCGGCCTGCTCGCTGCCGCGCGCAGTCGTGGCAATCGCTGCGTCGACGGGCTCGGCATGCTGTTGCATCAGGGCCGACCGGGCTTCGAAGCCTGGTTCGGCAGGATGGTCGATGTCAGTACCGAACAGCGCCGCGCCGTCGCGGCCGATCTCGGCGTGTGAGGAAAGAGTTTCAGCATGGACAGCAATCCGCCCGACGGCTTCAAGCCCCTGTTCCGCACCAGCCCGTTCCTCGACCATAACGGGCCGTTCTTCTATCGCGAGAACAGCGACGGCACGTTCGTCGTCGGCCTGCGCATCCAGCCCAAGCACGCCAACGCGCGCGGCATTGCCCATGGCGGCCTGCTGATGACGCTTTGCGACATCGCCCTGGGCTATCGCACGACACGCAGCCAGACGCCGTCGCCCCTGCTCACCACCGCGAGCGTGAAGACGGACTTCGCCGGTTCCGCCCGCATCGGCGACTGGGTCGAGGCACATGTCGACGTACAGAAGGTCGGCGGCCGTCTGGCCTTCGCCAACTGTTACCTGATGGTCGGCGAGGAGCGCATCGTGCATGCCAGCGCCGTGTTCGCCCGGACCGGCGACCGCCCCGCGGGGGCTCAATCTTGAAGCTGGTCCTGACGGCTTTCCTGCCGTTTGCCCTGGGCTATTTCCTGAGCTTCCTCTTCCGCTCGCTGAACGCCGTCGTGGCGCCGGCGCTGCAGAGCGAGCTCGGCCTCGGCGAAGCAGCGATCGGCGTCGTGACCTCGATGTATCTCGCGGCCTTCGTGATCGCCCAGCTTCCCGCCGGCGTGGCGTTGGACCGGTTCGGTCCGCGTCGTGTCGCGCCGATCATGTTGCTGGCGACGGCGATTGGCGCCGTGGTGTTTGCCTTCGGCCAGGACGTGGTGACGCTCAGCATCGGCCGCGCGCTGATCGGCCTCGGCCTGTCCGTCGCGCTGATGTGCGGCTTCAAGGCCAATGTCCTCTATTGGCCGATGGGCCGGCTGCCCCTGGCCAATGCCATCATGATGACCTTCGGCGGGCTGGGCGCGGCCATGGCGACGCGGCCGGTGCAATGGCTGCTGGCCGACTACGACTGGCGCCACATCTTCCTGGGTCTGGCCGTCATCACCGTCGCCGTGGCGCTCTACCAGTTGCTCGCCGCTCCCGCCTACGAACGCGGCGGCAAGGGCCGGCTGAGCAACGAGGTGCACGGGCTGCTGGGCGTGCTCAAGACACCGCTCTTCTGGCGGGCGGGCCTCGCGCCCACTTTCTCGCTGGGTGTCTGGATCTGCTACACGAGCTTCTGGGCGGCCGGCTGGCTGCGCGACGTGGCGCATCTCGACGAACCTTCGGTCGGCGTCGCGCTGTTCGCGCTCTCGATCGCCATCATACCGGGCTACTTCTTCAGCGGCATGATCGTCGATCTGCTGCACCGTCGCGGCATCCGCGGCGGGCGCGTGCTGCTGGTCTACGGGGTGATGTTCCTCGCCATCCACATACCCATCGCCCTGAACGTCACGGCGATGCCCAAGCTCCTGTGGTTCCTCTACGTCATGCTGGGCGGCATGCCGGTGGTCTGCTACGCGCTGGTCACACGCGCCTTCGCGCCCGAGCTTGCCGGCCGGGTCAACACCACGCTCAATCTCGTCTGTATGGGGATCGCGTTTCTGGTGCAGGCCGCGATCGGCCCTGCCCTGGCCTGGATGGAGGCGGCATACGGTCTGCCGCGCCCCCAGGCCCATCAGCTCGTGACCTTCGCCCTGCTGGCGACCCAGGCCGTGGCCTGGGTCTGGTTCGCCGCGAGCCGTCAGGCTCGCGACTTGCCCTAAGGCCTACTGGTTCATCGAACTGAAGAAGTCCTGATTGGTCTTCGCCGTCCGCAGCTTGTCGAGCAGGAACTCGATAGCATCGACGGCGCCCATCGGCATGAGGATGCGGCGCAGCACCCACATCTTCGAGAGCGTTGCACGGTCGACCAGCAGCTCTTCCTTGCGGGTGCCCGACTTGGTGATGTCGATCGCCGGGAAGGTGCGCTTGTCGGAGACCTTGCGGTCGAGGATGATTTCGGAGTTACCGGTACCCTTGAACTCTTCGAAGATCACCTCGTCCATGCGGCTGCCGGTATCGATCAGCGCCGTGGCGATGATGGTGAGCGAGCCGCCTTCCTCGATGTTGCGCGCCGCGCCAAAGAAGCGCTTGGGGCGCTGCAGGGCGTTGGCGTCGACACCGCCGGTCAGCACCTTGCCGGAGCTCGGCACGACGGTGTTGTAGGCGCGGCCGAGACGGGTGATCGAGTCGAGCAGGATCACCACGTCCTTCTTGTGCTCGACCAAGCGCTTGGCCTTCTCGATCACCATCTCGGCAACGGCAACGTGGCGGCTGGCCGGTTCGTCGAAGGTCGAGCTCACGACCTCGCCCTTCACCGTCCGCTGCATATCGGTCACTTCCTCGGGGCGCTCGTCGACGAGCAGCACCATGAGGTAGACCTCGGGATTGTTGGCGGTGATGGCGTGCGCGATGTTCTGCAGCAGCACCGTCTTGCCGGTGCGCGGCGGCGATACGATCAGGGCGCGCTGGCCCTTGCCGATCGGCGCGATCAGGTCGATCACGCGGGTCGAGATGTCGAGCTGCTGCTGCGGCGTCGTGCCGGCCTTCTTGGTCAGCGTGCCGGTCCGGCGGGCGCCGACGCGGCCCGACGAGGTGGCGCGCGCACCGCCCACCGATTCTTCGGTGACGGCCGGCGCCATGGCGGCCGCGCCGCCTTCGAGTTCGAGCTTCAGCTTCTCGTCGGGGTAGAGCGGCGTCAGCGAGTCGAAATTGATGCGGTGGCGCAGCGCTTCGGGGTCGTCGAAGTTGATCTTGTTGATCTGCACCATGGCGAAGTAGCGCTCGCCATCCTTGGGGGCGCGGATCTCGCCTTCGACGGTGTCGCCGGTGCGCAGGCCGAATTTGCGGACCTGGGTGGGGCTGACATAGATGTCGTCGGCGCCGGGCAGGTAGTTGGCTTCCATCGAACGCAGGTAGCCGAAGCCGTCGGGCAACACCTCGATGGTGCCGACGCCGAAGATCGCCTGGTCGGCGGCTGCGAGCTTCTGCAGGATAGCGAACATCAGCTCCTGGCGGCGCATCATCGCCGCACCCTCCACGCCCTGCTCTTCGGCAAAGGCCAGGAGTTCGGGAGGCTTCTTCTTCTTGAGGTCTTGGAGATTCATCTGTCTTCAATCTGGTGGGGAAATGACGCACGCGCTTTCGCCGGCCGGACCGGCCAAACGTCGAAAATCAGCGCTGTGTCGTACTAGGGGGCCCCGTCGAGTTACCGCCGGGGAGGCGATGCCAGGGGCCCTGAGGTGGCGTTTATATAGGCAGGCACCCTGATCTTGTCAAAGCCCGGCCGCCACCGGCCGATGTTCGGTCCCGGCCCCCGGAGTCACGAACAGGAGCTGCCCGGCCTTGTGGACGATACCGCGATGCCAGGCGCCCTGGGGCACGACGAAGGTCTGGCCGGGCGTAAGCGCCGTCCGCTCTTCGCCCGACGCGGTCTCGATCACCATCTCCATCTCGCCCGACAGCAGGGTCAGGATCTCCTCGCCGGCCGGATGGCGCTCCCAATGCGGCCAGTCGCCGGACTGGTCGAAGATGCCCATCAGCCGGCCCTTGTCGAGCTCACGGCGCTGCTCGACGGTCGCCCAGAAGGCCTCGCCGCCCTCGATCACGGAGGCCCGCTCGTCAGGCCGCAGGTGGATATAGGTCGTGTCGAGCGAAAGGGCCTGACTCATGCGTTCTCCTCGGCCAGCATCTCGGCGTATCGGAAGATCTCGGTATGGTCCGCGCCCTTGCCCAGCCGGCCATCGGCTGCCGCCCAATAGGATACCGCCTGTTCGAGGTTCGGCATATGGAGCTCGAGGTGACGTGCGACGTCGCCTGCCGTGCGCAGGTCCTTGGCCATCAGCGCCGCCGTGAAGCCCGCCGCGAAGCTGCGCGACACGACAAACTGCCGTCCCTTCACTTCGGTGGCGTTGCTCTTGCCGGTCGAGCTGTTGAAGACGTCGACCATGGTGCCGGGATCGAGGCCGAAAGCCTCCCCGACGACCAGCGCTTCGCACATCGCCACCAGTCCGGCGGCCGAGAGGTAATTGTTCAACGCCTTCAGCGCGTGACCGGCGCCGGCCGGACCGCAATGCGTGATCGTCTTGCCCATGGCGCCGAACACCGGCCGGACCCGCTCGAGGTCGGCCGCCGCACCGCCGACCATGATGCTGAGCGAGCCGTCGACCGCCCGCTTCACCCCACCCGAGACCGGCGCATCGAGCAGCGCCACGCCGCGCGCCGCGAGATCGCGTGCGAGCTTCTGGGTGTCGACGGGATTGGACGAGCTCATGTCCATGACCAAGGCGCCCGCCTCGAGGCCTTCGAAGGCGGCATCGCGACCTTCGAGCACGGCCTGCCGCACGATCTTGCCGTCCGGCAGCATGGTGATGAGAGCCGCCGCCCCCTTGGCGGCCGCCTTGGCCGATGCCGTCGCCAGCGCTGCGGGATGGGCGCCCACGAAATCCGAGACCGCTTTCTGCGAGACGTCGAAGACCTGCAGCTTGAAGCCCGCCTCGACCAGGCGGCTCGCCATCGGCCGCCCCATCATGCCGAGACCGATGAAGGCGATGGTGGCGGGAGGCGCAAGCGTCGTCATGGTCAGCTTCCTCGATCAGCTTTCTGGGATGAAGTCGTATTCATAGAGCGGCCGCAGCCGTCCGGGAATGGTGCCGGACGGCTGCGCCATCGGTCGTCCTTTAGACGCCGCGTTCCCTGAAGACTTCGCGCGCCGTCTTGAAAGCATCGAGGCTGGCCGGGATACCGCAATAGATCCCGACCTGCAGGAAGATCTCCTTGATCTCGTCCTTGGTGAGGCCGTTGTTCAAGGCGCCGTTGATGTGGAGCTTGAGCTCCGGGCCGCGGTTGAGCGCCGCCAGCATGGCGAGATTGAGCATCGAGCGCGACTTCTTGGAGAGGCCCGGGCGCGTCCAGAGGTAACCCCAGCAATACTCGGTCGTGATGTCCTGGAACGTCATCATGAAGTCGTCGGCATTGGCCATCGAGTTGTCGACATAGCCCGCGCCCAGCACGGCTTTGCGGACCTTCATGCCCTCGTCGTAGAGCTTCTTGTTGCGCGGATTGGGCCGGGCCTTCACTGCCTTGGCCTTTGCCGTCTTGGTCTTCGCCTTTGCCCGAGTGGCCTTCGCCATGTCCGTTCCTCCGTATTATGCCAGCAGGCTGTATATCAGATCGAAACCATGGGCGGCGGACTTGCGGACGCGTGTCGAAATTCCGGCTGATCCGCGACAGGCCTTGGCCTAGATTGGCGGCCGACATGCTGACGGAGGGGGCGTGACCCTTCCGCCCCTGATTGCGGGGGCACCTCCCTTGACGATGCGGGAGGAGATTGAAGAGGGGCGGTATTGCTGGGTTTCCTTCTCGAGATTCTCGGATTGGCGCTCTGCAGCTATGTCGCGATCCTGCTCCTGGCCGATCTCTACCTGATCCTGGTTCACCTCAGTCGATCGAAAGCCGAACTCGCGCGTGAAGCGGAACTCGGCCAGGTGGGTCGCGGCGCCGAGCCGAAGATCTGCGTGAAGCTGCCGATCTTCAACGAAGGCCGCAGCGTGGCGCCGGCCATCGATGCGCTCTGCCAGCTCGACTGGCCGCGCGACAAGCTCGAGATCATGGTGCTGGACGACAGCACCGACGATACGTCAGCCATCGTCGCCGAACGCGTCGCACACTGGCGGGCGGCCGGCCTGCAGATCAGCGTATTGCGACGCAGCCATCGTGAGGAGTTCAAGGCCGGCGCTCTGGCCGCTGCCGTCGACCAGACCGACGCGCGCTTCTTCGCGATCTTCGACGTCGACTATCGTCCCGCGCCCTCCTTCCTGCGCCTGACCATGGCCGCCCTGCTGGCCGATCCCAAGGCCGCCTTCGTCCAGGCCCGCCTCGATTTTCGCAACCGCGACCGCAACCTGCTGACCCGCGCACAGGCCATCGAGCTCGACACCTTCTTCGCCTACGAGCAGGCGGCGCGAAACTGGGCCGGCGTGCCGATGACGTTCAACGGCACCTGCGGGGTCTGGCGCCGCGAAGCGATCGAGCAGGCCGGGGGCTGGAGCGGCCGATCGCTGGTCGAAGACCAGGATCTCAGCTTCCGGGCGTTCGCGGCCGGCTGGCGATGCCGCAACCTGGTCTCAGTGTCGGCCGCCGGCGAGCTGCCCGAGAGCTTCGGCGTGCTGGCAGTGCAGCGGACGCGCTGGGGCGCCGGCACGGCGCAGGCCTTCAACGACCTGTCATGGCGACTGCTCCATCATCTGCGCTGGCACCAGGCCGTGATCTTCGCCCTGCTGGCGCAATTCTATGCCGCGATCTCCCTGCTGCTGGGGGCCATCTTCGTCGTTGCCGCCGTGACCTTGCTGGTCGATGCCAGGCGCGGCCTGTGCATCCTGCTGGCCTTCCTCGCCGTCGCCGTGCTGCTGGTCGTCCTGAAGACGAGCGGGGCAGCCCTTGCCACGTCGGTGCAGGGCCGTCGCGTCGGAATCGGCTTCCTGCGCGACATCGTCGGCATGTGGGTGATGGAGTTGGCGCTGCTGCCGGTGGTCGGGCTCGCGCTGGTCAAAGGCTACTTGAAGCACCGCCTGGTGTTCGATCGGACACCGAAGAGCGGCCGCTGACTAAGTTAAACCTGTTCGGTCGACGGCGCGGGACGCGGCTCCACGATGCCGGCGGCGGCCTGGGGCGGCGTATCGAGGCCCTTGGCATGGGCGCGCTGGCAAAGCTCCTCGATGGTGATGTTGTCGAGCTGCGCCATCATCTCCTCGCGCAACTTCTCCCAGAGCGGCCAGACCACCTCATGGGCGAGCGGCGAGCCGATCGACGGATCGTTGGGCTCGGTCTCGACTTCGAGATTGCGCACCACGCGCACCACCTCGCCCAAGGTGATCGCGACCTTGTCGCGGCCGAGCCGGTAACCACCGCGCGGGCCGCGCTTGCCGTTCAGGATGCCGGCCCGTACCAGATGCTGCAGCACCTGCTCGAGATAACGCTTGGGAATGCGCTGGCGTTCGGTGATGTCGCCGCTGCGCACCGGATGCTCGCCGACATGGAACGCCACATCGAGAACAGCCTCGATGGCGAACATCGTCTTCTTGCTCAGGCGAGGCATTGTCGTTCCCGTCCCCTTTTCAGGCGCGTTTTGCCGACCCGGCTGCCGCTCCTGTCTGTACGCCCGTGGACCCGAATCCCCCCGCGCCGCGCACCGTCTCGTCGAGTGTCACGACTTCTCGCCAGGCGGCACGCGCATGGCGAGCAACAATCATTTGAGCAATTCGCATGCCGCGTTCAATCCGAAAAGGCTCCTTGCCGAGATTGATCAGGATGACGCCGATTTCGCCGCGATAGTCCGCGTCGATGGTTCCCGGCGTGTTGACCAGGGTGATGCCGTGCTTGGCCGCCAGGCCCGATCGCGGCCGCACCTGGGCCTCGAAGCCCACCGGCAGGGCAATGGAGATGCCGGTCGGCACGATACGGCGCTCGAGCGGGCCGAGTTCGATCGGCTGGTCGATGGCGGCAAGCAGATCGGCGCCGGCCGCCGCGGTGGTCGCATAGTCGGGCAGGGGCAGGTCGCGCGCGTGGGCCAGGCGCACGATCTCGATCTCGACACTTTCCACGCCCTTCATCAGCTCTTCTCCCCCGTCCTCGTCGTGCCTGTTTTGATCATACTGGTTTCACTCGGCAGCCTCTGCCTTGCGTGGCTGCCCGAAGTGCGCGGCGATCCGATCGGCCAGCCGCAGCGCGACGTCCTCCTTGGCGAGCGTCGGCCAATCCTCGACCCCTTTGGCGCTGATCAGGTGCACCGTATTGCGCTCGCCGCCGAAAGTTCCCGTGGCCGGCGAAACGTCATTGGCGACGATCCAGTCGCAGCCCTTGCGCTTGCGCTTCTCGACGGCGTTGGCGACCACGTCCTCGGTTTCGGCGGCAAAGCCCACGACCAGCGCCGGCCGGCCGGGGCCGGGCTTGGAGAGCGTCGCCAGGATGTCGGGGTTGGGGGCGAGCTCGAGGGTCGGCGGCTCGGCGCCGGCCTTCTTCTTGATCTTGGCTGCGGCGGGGCGGGCAGCCTTCCAGTCGGCGACGGCGGCGGCGCAGACGGCGATGTCGACCGATCCGGCCGCAAGGCAGGCTGCCAGCATCTGGTCCGCCGAATTGATGCGCACGACCGTCACGCCCGTCGGATCGGGCACGACCACCGGGCCGCTCACCAGGGTGACCTCGGCGCCGAGTCGGGCCAGCGCCTGGGCGATGGCATGGCCCTGCTTGCCCGAGGAATGGTTGGAGATGTAACGCACGGGATCGAGCGCTTCGCGGGTCGGCCCCGAGGTGACCAGCGCCCGGCGTCCGGCCAGCGGCTTCTCGACCGTCAGCATCGCCTCGATGGCTGCCACGATCTCAAGCGGCTCGGACATCCGGCCCGGCCCGTACTCGTTGCACGCCATCGCGCCCTCGTTGGGCCCGACGAAGCTGACGCCCCGCTTCTTCAGGATCTCGACATTGGCCACAGTGGCGGCATGCGTCCACATGCGCACATTCATCGCCGGCGCGGCGAGCACCGGCTTGTCGGTGGCGAGCAGCACGGTCGCGGCGAGATCGTCGGCCATGCCGGCCGCCATCCGCGCCAGCATGTTGGCGGTCGCCGGGGCGACGACCAGCAGGTCGGCATCGCGCGACAGCTGGATGTGGCCCATCTCGCTTTCGTCGGTCAGCGAGAACATGTCGCTGTAGACCTTGTCCTCCGTCAGGGCCTGCAGCGACAGCGGTGTCACGAATTTCGCGCCGGCTTCGGTCAGAACGCAACGCACCGAGGCGCCGCGTTCCCGCAGGCGCCTGACCAGGTCCAACGACTTGAACGC
>JAFKFK010000017.1 GCA_017307275.1 Alphaproteobacteria bacterium
AGGAACTTCACATGCGGCGGCGGCTCTTCCAGCGTCTTCAACAGCGCGTTGAAGGCCTTCTCCGACAGCATGTGCACTTCGTCGATGATGTAGACCTTGTAGCGCGCCGAGACCGGGCGATAGCGCACGCCTTCGATCAGCTCGCGCACATCGTCGATGCCGGTGCGCGAGGCGGCGTCCATCTCGATCACGTCGACGTGGCGGTCCTCGGTGATCGCCGTGCAGTTGGCGCAGACGCCGCAGGGATCGACGGTCGGGCCGCCGGTGCCGTCGGCGCCGATGCAATTGAGCGCACGGGCAATGATGCGCGCCGTTGTGGTCTTGCCGACGCCGCGCACGCCGGTGAGCATGAAGGCGTGCGCGATGCGGCCGGTGGCGATGGCGTTGCGCAGGGTGCGCACCATCGCTTCCTGGCCGACCAGGGTGGTGAAATCGACGGGGCGGTATTTGCGGGCGAGGACACGGTAGGGAAGTGCGGGTGCCGCGACGTCCTTGGTCCCAGTATCGGCACCAGTGCCTTTGGAGGCTTTCGCCATGGCGGTCCTACCCGGTGGTGCGCCGTGGCCCCTTCAGGCCCGGCGGTCGTCGCGCCTGGGCCGCCTGCCTTCCGCGGCGGCGCGCGCAAAAGGACAGGTGAGAGACCGGCATGACCCGAAGCGAATTCGTTACGGCTGCTTCCTTCCGGATCTGACCGGGTTGGCGACTGCTCCGCCCACACCGGCCCCTCGAGGCGGTTATATCAGGAGTCGGACGGCATCGCGCAAGGGCTGAAAAGGCCGCGCAGGGGAACGATTGCCAATGCCGTCTCTGTTCCGGTTTCGGCACTAATTCGGCAGGTAGCGCCGAACCTCGCTTGCCGTGCGCCGGCCACCCCGTTAGAAGCCAATTGCGAATGGTTCGCAATTGGGGGTGGTATTGGAGAACGAGCGAACGGCCTTGCGTCTCTATATGACGCACCGCTCGGCGCTCGTGGCCTATGCCAGTGCGATCGCCGGCAGCCATGCCCAGGCCGAAGATGTCGTGCAGGAAGCCTGGTTCAGGCTGAAGCGCGCCAACGATTTCGACCTGGTGCAGGAGCCCGTCGCCTATCTCTACCGCCTCGTGCGAAATCTTGCGATCGATACGCGCCGCACCCTGACCCGCGAGACGGCCCGTACCGCCTCGGAGAGCGCTGCAGACGTGCTGACGGACGAACAGCCCTCGCCGGAGCAGGCGATCCTGGCGCGGGACGAGCTGCGCGTGGTTCTGGAAGCCCTGGCCGAATTGCCCGAAAGAACCCGTATCGCCGTTCGAATGAACCGCATGGAAGGGCGCAAGCTGCAGGAAGTTGCGAACCATCTCGGCCTGTCCATCACGCGGACGCACGCCTTGATTGCCGAAGGCATTGCCCATTGCGACCGTTTGCGCGGAAAAAGGCGACGTGCCGTAACGTCTACTTCTCATGAACGCTGACGCCGACCGCGCACGCCTCGAAGCGGCAAGCTGGCTCGTCCTCCTCGACGACGAGCCTGGCGATGCGACACGTCAGGCCGAGTTCCGCGCCTGGCTGGCGGCTGCACCGGTCAACGCCGCGGCCTGGCGAAGCGTCGCGCGCACCGACGATCTGCTGGCACTGGCGGCGGACCATGATTCTCGACCTGCCGCGCCGTCGGGTGGGACGCGAACCTTGCCGGGTGTCTTCAGCCGATGGCGTCCGGTGGCGGCTGCGATCGCCATTGCAGCCTGCCTGTTGATGGTCTTCGTGCCGACGCTGACGTTGCACCTGCAAGCCGACTATCTGACGGGCACGGCGCAACTCGAGACATTGCAGCTCGACGATGGCAGCACTGTTCGGCTCGGACCCGACAGCGCGATCCGGCTTGCCTTCTCGGCCGGCGAACGCAAGGTCGATCTGCTGGCGGGGGAAGCGCTGTTCGATGTAACCGCCGATGCCGCGCGGCCGTTCCGGGTCGTCGCACGGGATGCCACCGTGACCGTGCTGGGGACACGCTTCGATGTCGCGATGCGCGGCCAGGGCACATCGGTTCTCGTCGGCAGCGGTCAGGTCCGCGTCGAGTCCTCGTGGGCGGAGTCGTTCGACCTGCGACCGGGCGACTGGGTGCGTATCGGTCCAGATGGAATGACGGAGAAAGGGTCCGACCTTCCCAATTTCCTGATGACGGGGCCTGACGTCCGCGTGGCCGCACGCAACCGGCCTGTCTCCGAGGTGATCGATCGCATACGTCCATGGTTTGCCGGCCGCATCGTGATTGCCGACGGGAGCGTCGGACGTCAGCCGGTGACAGGCGTCTTCGACGCCAGCGATCCGGTGCGTGCGCTCGAAGCGCTGGTCGTTCCCCAGGGTGGCCGGGTCATTCAGGTCACGCCCTGGCTGCTGGTCGTCTCGAAAGGCTGAATGCCGACGTCGGCGCACACAACTTTTTCCGGAAAAACATCTCGCCTCGTCTCGTCAGTCTTTTCAGGAGCCTGGAGCGGTTGAGAAGCAATCGCCACTGGCAGCTCGGTCTCCTTGTGTTTTGCGTTGGGGAGATCGCGCGTGAATCGGGACAGGGGATCCAAGAAGAAGGCGGCTAGACACGTCTGGAGCCTGGGCAAGTCGTTGCTTGCGGCCGTCGCCATCAATGGTGTGATCGTGACGACGCCGTTCCTGTCGGGCTCGGCTGTCGCGCAGCAGGCGAGAGCCTTCAACATTCCGGCGCAGCCATTGGCGGATGCGCTGGTACAGTTTGGTTACCAGTCCGGTTTGCAGGTCGTGGCCGATGGCGGGCTGACGGCTTCGGTCAGGAGCCCCGGCGTCACGGGCACTTTGCCGCCGTCGGAAGCGCTCGCCCGGCTGCTGGCTGGGACCGGGCTCGTCTATCGCTTCACGAACGCCACGACGGTGGCACTGGAACGGCCAGGGGCGAGCAGCGCACCCGGCGCGGTCCATCTCGATCCGGTGCAGGTGCAGGGCTACTCCGTTCCATCGCAGGCGATGATCGACAACATCCCGCCGCCCTATGCCGGCGGTCAGGTGGCGAAGGGCGGCCAACTCGGCTTGCTCGGTAACCGCGACGTGATGGATACGCCGTTCAATCAAACCAACTTCACGGCGGAGAAGGTCCAGAACCAGCAAGCCAAGACGATCCGCGACGTGCTGATCGACGATCCCTCGGTGCGTGCCTACTTTCCCGATGGCGGTCCCGGAACGGATACCGTCCGCATTCGCGGCCTTCCCGTTGGCAGTGCAAGTACGGCCTATGGCGGCCTCTATGGCGTGCTGCCGACGAGTTCGATCATGGCCGAGTTGGCGGACCGCGTCGAAGTGCTGAAGGGGCCGGCTGCCATGATCTACGGCATGCCGCCCGGCGGCTCGGTCGGCGGCACGATCAACCTTGTGCCGAAGCGTGCGCCGGATGCCGGGCTCACGCAGTTGACGGCAGGCTATGTCTCCGCCGGCCAGATCAGTGGTCATGCGGACGTGGCGCGCCGGTTTGGCGACGAGAAGCAGTTTGGCGTGCGCTTCAACGGCGTCGCACGCGCCGGTCAGACCGAAGTGTCGGGCAATTCCGATGAGAGATACCTGGGAGTCCTTGGTCTCGACTATCGCGGCGAGCGCGTTCGGCTTTCGGCCGACCTTGGCTATCAGTATCGCTATATCGGCGGCCTGATTCCTTATCTCGGCGTCAATGCCGGCGTGCAGTTGCCTTACGCCCCGAACGCCCGGAAGAATATCGGACAGCCGTGGAACTATCAGAGCGGCACGGACCTCTTCGGGGTGTTTAGAGCCGAGGTCGATATCACCGAAAAGATCACGGCCTACGCGACAGTGGGTGCCCACGACTATCGAGCCCAGCGTCTGGCGGGCGGCACCAACATCACGGCCCTGAACTTCAGCGGCAACGCCACGACCTCGTCCAGTACGTTCAGCCAATATCAGACCTACCAGACCGGCGAAGCGGGCGTGCGCGCACTCGTCAACACGGGGCCGATCGACCACGAGTTCGCCTTCAGCGCCACTGGCTTCCAGCAGGAGACTGGCGCGGTGACGGTGATGGGCGCTGCCTACAACACCAATATCTACAATCCAAACATCATCGCCCGGCCGAACATTCCCATCGGTGCGGCCAACAAGACCAGCTTCGAAACGCTTTCGAGCCTGGCGTTCGCCGACACGCTGTCGGCTGCCAACAAGCGCATCCAGCTCACCGTCGGTGGCCGCCTGCAGAGGGTTACCGCGACCAACTTCAACCCGACCACCGGGGCGCAGACCGACAGCTATGACCAGAGCGCGCTCACGCCCGCCGTGGCCTTGATCTTCAAGCCCTGGGAGAATGTCTCGCTCTACGGCAACTTCATCCAGGGTCTGCGCCCGGGCGTTGTCGTCGGATCGACCTTCACCAACGCCGGCCAGGTCTTTCCACCCTATAAGTCGACGCAGTTCGAGGCCGGCGTGAAGGTCGATTGGGGCCGCTTCACGACCACCCTCAGCCTGTTCCAGATCACGCAGCCCAGCACGATCACCGATGTGGCGACCAACACGCTGGTGCTGGCTGGCGAGCAGCGCAACCAGGGGCTGGAGTTCAATGTCTTTGGGGAGCCGATGGAGGGCGTGCGCTTGCTGGGTGGCTTCATGCTGCTCGACGCCGTGCTGACCAAGACGCAGGGCGGCCTGACCGACGGATGGACCGCACCGTTCTCGCCTGGCTTCCAACTCAACATCGCCGGTGAATGGGATACGCCGTTCGTGCGTGGCCTCACGCTTACCGCGCGGGCCGTCTACACGAGCTCGCAGTACATCGACACGACCTCGCCGCGCCGCAGCTTGCCCGACTGGACACGTCTGGATATCGGCGCGCGCTATGCGCTCGACGTGGTCCGCAGCCCAACCGGCAAGCCGATCATTGCGCGGTTCTCGGTCGAGAATCTTCTCGACGCGAACTATTGGGAGACCGGTTCGGCCGCCACCACGCTCAGCCTAGGTGCGCCACGGACGTTCCGTCTGTCGTTGACCGCCGACTTCTGAGCACCCCGGCATGGAGCCGACGTTCCGGGCGTCGATGAACTGGCTCCATACTTGGGCCGGTGTCGTGCTGGGTGGCCTGCTGTTCGCGATCTTCTGGATGGGCACGCTCTCGGTGTTCGATCGCGAGATCGACCGATGGATGATGCCGACGCTGCGCCTTGCGCTTCCCGAGCAGCCACTGTCTTTCGACGTGCTCCGGCCGTCGATCGCCGATGCGGCAAGGGCCCGCTCGCCCTTCATCGCGGCGATCCTGCCGACCGAACGCCAGCCGACAATTCGGCTGGCCTGGCGCGAGAAGTCGGATCTCGTCGTGCGCTATCTCGATCCCGCAACGGGCATGGCCATCGCCGATCCGGGGACACGGGGCGGATCGGGCTTCCTCTATCCCTTCCACTACATGCTGCACATCAGGGCCTGGGATATCGGCATCTGGATCGTCGGCCTCGCGTCGATAGCGATGCTGGCTCTGTGCGTTTCGGGCGTCGTCATCCACCGCAAGATCTTCGCCGACTTCTTCACCTTCCGGTCGGCCCGGAAGCCGCGTCGCGTGATCCTCGACCTCCACAACGTCGCGGGCGTCCTGGCTTTGCCGTTCCACATCGCCATCACGCTCTCGGGCCTGATCTTCTTCTATTCGATCTACTTTCCGAGCGGCTGGAAGATGTTCTATCCGGATCGCCGCACCTTCATTGCCGAGGAGGTCGGCGACTATTCCAGGCCGAGGCTGAACAAGCCAGGCCAGCTTGGCTCGCTCGACGCCATGGTGGCCGAGGCCCAGCGATTCTGGGATGGCGACCTGCCGCGAGCGCTGGTGGTTCGGCTGCCCGGCGATGCCGCCGCCTATGTGCAGGTGAGCCGCCCGTACGAAGATAGCGTGGTGCTTTCGGGCGATCTTGCGTACTTCGATGGCGCAAGCGGGGCGCTGCTGCATCAGCGCACCGAGGTCCAGCCGATTGCGACGGCGCAACGCTTCATCGTCGGATTTCACCTGATCCGCTTCCAGCACTGGACCCTGCGCTGGGTCTACTTCGGATTGGGACTAGCCGGCTGCGTAACGATTGCGACCGGCTATCTCTTCTGGCTCGAAGCACGCCGCCGAAAATCCACGCCGCTCGAACAGCGCAGCTTCCGGCTTGTCGAAGGCATGACCATAGGATCGACCAGCGGCATCGTGATCGCCACGCTCGTGTTCTTCGTGGTCAATCGCCTGCTACCGTATGGAACAACGTGGCTCGATCAGGATCGCAGCGCGCTCGAGATTTGGGCCTTCTTCCTCGCCTGGCTGGCAAGCTTCGCTCACGCCTGGTCGCGTTCAGGCCGCGCCTGGATCGAGCAGTGCTGGGCGATCGGTACCCTGGCGATTGCCGCTGTCGGCCTGAACTGGGTCACGACGGGCGATCATCTCGGTCGCAGCCTCGCCCATCGCCATCTATGGGCGGTCGGCGGCATGGATGCGCTGCTGCTGCTCGGTGCGGGCGTCGCCTATCTCGCGGCGATCCGCTTGCGCGCCAGCCCCAGATGATCGCGTAGCGTCGTACCGGCATAGTCGGCGCGGAACAGGCCGCGTTCCTGGAGGATGGGGACGACCAGCTTCACGAAATCGTCGAACTGACCGGGAAAGAAGGGCGGCATTACGTTGAAGCCGTCGGCCGCGCCGCTGCGAAACCAGCGTTCCAGCACGTCGGCGATCTGCTCGGGCGTGCCGATGGGCAGCAGATGGCCGCGGGCAGCGGCCACTCTGTGGAAGAGTTCCCGCAGCGTCAGGTTCTCGCGCCGCGCCATTTGCAACAGCAGGGCGGCACGGCTCTTGAGGTGTTCGGTCTCCGGCACGTCGGGTACCGGCCCGTCGAGTGGATGAACCGACATGTCGGCGCCCAGTCGCTCGGAGAGCACGGTGAAGGCCTGCGTCGTGTCGATGTTGCGGTTCAACTCGGCAAAGATCTCGCGAGCCTCGTGCTCGGTACGGCCGACCACGGGCATCACGCCGGGCATGACAAGCGCGTCGTTGGCGCCGCGACCTTGTTGGAGAAGCTGCGCCTTCATGCCGGCATAGAAGGTCTGAGCTTCGCCTATGTCGTTCTGTGCCGTGAAGACGACGTCGGCGATGCGCGCAGCCAGTGCCTGGCCGGGGCCGGAGGAGCCGGCTTGGATCAGCACCGGATGGCCTTGCGGCGAGCGCGGCACGTTGAGCGCGCCTTCGATGGTGAAGTATTTGCCCTTGAAGTCTGGAATATGGAGGCTGCCGGGGCGGACGAACTGGCCGGCCTTCTTGTCGCCGATGAATGCGTCGTCGTCCCAGCTGTCCCACAGGAGCCGGCACGCCTCGACGAACTCCTCGGCCATCGCGTAGCGCTCGGCATGAGGCGGATGCTGGCGGCCGAACACGGCGCTGGACTTGGAATAGGCTGTCGTCACGACGTTCCAGCCGGCACGTCCACCGGAGATGTGATCGAGCGACGCGAAGCCGCGCGCCACGTGATAGGGCTCGGCATAGGTGGTCGACGCGGTGGCGGCGAGGCCGAGCTTCTTCGTTCCCATGGCGAGCGCCGCCAGCAAGGTCAGCGGCTCGAACTTGCCGATGGTCGAGGGATGCTCGCCATAGCCGGTCGCGAAGCCGTCGCCCAGGAAGAACATGTCGAACTTGCCACGCTCTGCCGTCGCCGCGATGTGCTGCATCAGGCCGAGATTGGGCCATCCCTCGACGGTGGCGTCGGGGTGCCGCCAGCCGCCGACGTGATGCCCGGGTGTCTGTACGAAGACGCCGAGGCGCATCTGGCGGCCAGACGTCAGCTCGAAATCCCGTTCCATTCTTGGTCCTTTTTATTCACCGGCGAATGTTTCATCTTGTCGGCAACAAAGAGCAAGCAGGGGGCGTCGCCGGGGAGGGGCATGACTTTCACCATAGCCATTGTTCTGGCGATGTTCGCAGTGGCGGGCGGTTTCTGGGGGTGGCGGGTTGGCACCCGCAACATCCAGCTCCCTCCCGAGAGGTACGACTTTCCTGGCGGCATGACCCGCAGTGAGTTTCTGCGGCGCCTTAAAGTGCGACACCAGCGTCGCCGGATCTTTCTTGTTCTGGGGTTCGCTATCGCCACCGGTGTTGCGGGTCTGGTGGCGTTGACCGCTTTTGCCCTCGTCAGGCGGCGCTAGGCCGCCCATTTGAGCCGGTCGGCGTGATCCCCGGCTGCCGGCCTAATGAGCGAAATAGTGCATGCCGCCGTCGACGGGGATTACGGCGCCGGTGATGTAACGCGCGGCAGGAGAGGCGAGGAAAGCGACGAGGCCCGCTACGTCTTCCGGTTCCCCGAAATAGCCGATCGGGATGTTGCGCTCGATGAAGCTGCGGCGTGCTTCTTCGGTCGGGTGAAGCTTCTGCAGGATCTGCTCGGAGTTGATGCGGCCGGGCTGGATCGTGTTCACGGTGACACCGTCGGCGGCCACGTCGCACGACAGTCCCTTCGCCCAGAGATGAAGCGCGGCCTTGGCGGCGATGGCAGCATTCAGCCCGCGCGGCTCCATCGACCCGCTGATATTGATGATGCGGCCCCATCTGCGCGCCCGCATAGCTGGCAGCAGCGCCTTGGTGAGAAGACGCGCTGCCGTGAAGTTGAGCGCGAAGGCCTCCTCCCAGACATCTTCAGCAGCATCGGGACCCGTCGGCCGCGAGCCGCCGGCGCAGTTCGCCAGGATGTCGATTGGTCCCAGTGCCTTCGTGGCGTCGTCGACGAGGCGTGCGAGATCCTCCGCATGGGTGACATCGCCCGCGATGGGCGTCACGCCGTCGAGGCATGCGATCTTGTCCGCACGCCGTGCCGTCGCAACGACGCGCGCGCCTTGTTGTGCGAGAAGCCGTACGACGCCGGCGCCGATTCCAGAGCTTGCCCCGGTGACAAGACACGTCTTGCCGCGAAGTTCGTAATCCATGTCACCTTAGAGCGTGACGGGTCGGCCTTCGGCAAGAGCACGTTGCGTCGCGAGCGACAGAGTGAGCGCCTCGATGGCTCGGTCTACGTCGAGCAAGGCGGGATCGGCATTGCCGGCGATGCAATCGACGAAACGGCGCAGTTCGACTTCGTAGGGATTGCGACCTGCAATCGGCACCTCGGTCGGTGGTGTGTCGGCCGTGGCAACGGTGAAAGTGCTGTCGGGAGGCGTTCCGACGAAGACGGTTTGCAATGTAAACACTGCGCGCTCGAAGAGGGCTCTAAAGCCGACCGTGAAGGGCGAGCCCGGCGGCATCAAGCCGCTTGCCGTGACGGTGGCATGTCGACCGTCGGCATAGTCGAGTATGGCGGTGACGTCGCCACCGCCCGTCGCGGCGAGTCGCGCCGGATTTCCCATCAGCCAGTGCAGGACGTCGAAATCGAACGTCATCAGCTCGATCGCCGGATCGGAATAGTGCGCCTTGCGGTCCGGCGCGTCGGGATGCAGGTAGGAGCCCAGCCGCCAGGTCGAGAGCTTGATCAGGCGGCCATGCTCGCCCGACATCGTCGCGGCCTTGACGTGCTCGTAAGCACTGACCGACCGCATGAGCAGCCCGACCTGCAGAAGCCGCTTCGCCTTGCGCGCAGCGGCGCGCATCTCCTGTGCCTTCGTCATTTCCAGTGCCATCGGCGTCTCGCAGAACACATGCTTGCCGTGGTTCAGCGCGGAGACGACCACTTCGCCGTGGAGCGCGCTCGGCAGGCAGACGTCGATGGCATCGATGTCGGCCCGCTCGATCAAGGCGCGGGCGTCGTCGACCGGTTGGGCCTTGCAGATCGTGGCGACCCGGCGAGCGCGGTCGAGGGTACGTGCGAAAACGCCGACGACCTCGATGTCCGGCATGCCGGCGTAGGCGCTCGCATGCACGGCGCCCATCGTCCCCGCTCCCAAGATGCCGATCCTGATCATCAGCGGCGAGCCTATCGTAAATTGCCCCGTCTGGAATCTCGCGTCTGGCGTTTCTTGCGCTAAGGTCGGTCGATGACAGGAACTGATCCCTACGCGGCGCTGGGTGTGCGACGCCGCATCAATGCCGCGGGTGCGCTGACGCGGCTGGGTGGCGCGGTGATGGCGCCGGAAGTGGTCGAAGCGATGGCGGCGGCGTCGCGCGCGTCGGTCGATATCGGCGAGCTGCAGGATGCCGCAAGCGGGCGCATCGCCCAGGCAACCGGCGCGGAAGCGGGGATGGTGACGACCGGCGCCGCTGCGGCGCTCACCTTGGCCGCCGCCGCTGCAATCGCGCGCTGGGATGTGGCCAAGATGGCGGCTCTGCCCCATGCCGACGCCTTTCCACGGGATATCCTCGTGCCGCGCACCCAGCGCACCGGCTATGCCCATGCGCTGGCGGCGGCGGGTGCACGGCTGGTCGATATCGGTCATAACGACCGCGGCACCGGGGCCGGCGTGCGCGGTCTCGAAGCCTGGGAGATCGAGACGGCGCTCTCGCCGTCGGTCGTCGCCGTGTTCTTCTCGGCCAACGCCACGAGCCTCGCCGACCTGCCGACAGCGGCATCGGTCTGCAAGGCACAAGGCATTCCGTTGATCATCGATGCGGCGGCACAGTTGCCGCCCAAGGAGAACCTTCGCCGCTTCATCGCCATGGGCGCCGACCTCGTGGCTTTTTCCGGTGGCAAGGCGCTGGGCGGGCCGCAAGCCTCGGGCATCCTGGCGGGCCGGCGTGACCTCGTGGCCTCGGCGCTCTTGCAGCAGCTCGACATGGATGTGGCGCCTGACACCTGGACTCCGCCAAAGCTGGTCGATCGCGCCAATCTGCGAGGTGTGCCGCATCACGGCATCGGACGCGGCTTCAAGGCCGGCAAGGAGGAGATCGTCGGGCTGTTGACGGCGCTCGATCGCTTCATCGCGGCCGACGATGCGGCTGCCAATGCGATCCTTCAGAAGCGACTCGAAGCTATTGCTGCCTCGTTGAACGGTTTTGACGTGACTCTCGTTCCTGCTGCGAAGACGGGCCGTGTGCCCGTTCTGGAGATCGCCGTGCGCGATGCGTTGGCCCTTAGCGCGCGCCTGCAGAAAGGCGATCCACCTGTGCACCTCTCCGAACGTCATGCCGCGCGGGGCGTGTTGACGCTCGATCCGCAGGTCCTGCTGCCCGAGCACGATGCGCCGCTGGCGGCGGCGCTTCGTGCCGGGCTTCAGTCAGGTTAGGCGGCTCGCAGAATTCCGAGCTGCTGCAGGGCAGTCACGCCGTCGTCGAGGCCGATCTCCTCGGCGACCTTACTGTCCTTGATGCGCAGCACCGTCGTGCCGGTGAAGTACATCTTGCGGCCCGAATTGGCCGGCAAACCGCCGATCAGGAAGTCGTCGAAGGCGGGGCCGGTGTGCGTGCCGCCGCCCTTCCACTGACCGACGACATAGTCGCCTTCGGCAATGAGATCAGCCGCGCCGCCGAACTCGAGATCGGGGAAGGCTTCGCGAAAGCCCATCATGAAGTTCTTCACGTCCTCGCGGCCGCGCCGCGGCGCGTGCAGGGAGTACTGCAGCAGCATGTCGGGCGCGGCGAGTTCATCGACGATCCCAGGATTCCAGGGGTTGCCCCAGAACTCGGTGAACCAGCGTCCGACGATTTCCTTGTTTTCCTGTTCCTTGGACATGATGACGATCCTTCGTGCTGTTGCGACCACGATTGGTCCGTGGCCGCACCATGTCTCGGAGGGCGGATCGCCGAATATCCGTGCGCTGCTTCGCAATTAATTTCGCCGGCGCATGGCTTCTGCAATCGATGGCGGATTGACGTCGTCGGGAGAGGTCCGGCGATCCCTGGCGTGGTAGATTTGCGAGCTGTCGAACGGATGGCGGGTGATGGCGATGCTGGAAACCGACAAGGTGTTCGCGGGCTCCATTCCGGAAAACTACGACCGCCATATGGTGCCGTTGATCTTCGCGCCATATGCCGCCGACCTTGCACGCCGTGCCGCCTCCCTCGCACCGAGCGCGGTTCTGGAGATCGCTGCAGGCACCGGCGTCGTCACCCGTGCGTTGGCGCCACAACTGTCCGCCGATGCACGCTACGTCGTCACCGACCTCAACCAGCCGATGCTCGACTACGCCGCGTCGCGCCAGCCTCCCGACGGTCGCCTCGAGTGGCGACAGGCGGATGCTCTGGCATTGCCGTTCGAGAGTGCTGCCTTCGATCTCGTCTGTTGTCAGTTCGGTGCGATGTTCTTTCCCGACCGTGCGGCGGCCTTCCGAGAAGCCAGGCGCGTGCTGAAGCCTGGCGGAAATCTCCTGTTCAACGTGTGGGATCGCATCGAAGAGAATGTCTTTGCCGATGACGTGACGAAGGCGCTCGCCGAGATGTTCCCCGACGACCCGCCGCGCTTTCTGGCGCGCACGCCGCACGGTTATCACGACACGGCGCTCATTCGTCGTGACCTGGAGAGCGCCGGCTTTTCCCGCGTGGCGATCGAGACCCGCGCCGAGCAAAGCCATGCATCCTCGCCACGTGTTCCGGCCGTTGCCTACTGTCAGGGAACCGTTCTTCGCTCCGAAATCGAGACGAGAGGCGCAGATAAACTGGAAGCGGCGACCGACTACGTCGCATCGGCGATAGCCCGCCGGCATGGCAGCGGCGAGGTCGCTGCCAAGATTCAAGCGCACGTGATCGCAGCGTCGGCCTGAGATTGTCTATTGAACGTAGATTTGCGTGCGATGATACGCCAAGTACTCGTGCTGAGCTGGGACGAACGGCTTTGTTTGCCATTTCATCGGCGCTTCCGAGAAACCGAACTGATCCCATGCGAGATCTTGAAAACCTAGACGCCGAAGGTCTCCTCGATCGACCCGTCGAGAAACATTGACCTGACCGTCGTTCTCAAAGCTGATGAAGCCACGATCAAAGAGAAGATCGGCATCAGGGGTGAGCATCAAGCCGTTCATCCCATCGAGACGCTCTTGTGCCGAGATGCAAGCTCTCCAAGGTTTCATGTGGCTTGCGATCAACAGCGATGGATTTGTTATGCCGGTGAGCCTGCAGGACCGCTCGACGGCCTCGACGTTTGACCTGAATAGCCCCTGACCCCGCCGTGCCTGTATGACGGATTTCCGCGTCGTGTCGTCAAGCGTCAGATCGTGCAGCAGAGATTGTTCGGCTGCATCGTCGAGCGTCTCTGCCACCACTTGGTAGGTGAGGCTGTTTGCGCCGCCGCGCATGAGCGCTGGTTGATCGAATGTTGTTGCCGCAACGACGACGTCGAACACCCTCTCCGAAATACTCGCCAGATAGACGCCTTGATTCCCGTCGCCTGTTTCCGGTCGGATAGGCGAGTACTTTTCGGGGAGGAGAGGCCCCAGGATGTCGATCAGGCTTTTCGGGCGAACCGGGGCTGAGAGAGGTGTCCAGTAGACTGGCAGCAGCCAGCCTTCGTTCTGCCAGTGGGTTCCGACAGAGCCAAATTCTGCCGGCTTAGGTGCTGTAAAGGCGAACTCTGCGACACGACCTACATAGCGAATGAGCTGATTGGCAAACGACAATACGAGATCACCCGGCGTGGCTCGTCTCATATTGTCGTAGAATACACTCTTCGCACCGTCGCTCTTTGTCTTGGGCGACCACAGGTACTGAAAGTCAATCTCTTGACGGACAGTCTGCTTGTGATTGACCCACCAGAACGCAGTCATGCCGTCAGATCATTCCACGGAGCTGGCGCCCTCGTCGCGATAGGCCCAGCAAGTGTCGGGCGGCAGGGTGAGGGCGACTTCGCCGTCCTGGTGGCGGGCCGCGGTGCCGAGTTCGAGGACTTCGAGCTTCTGGCCACCGAACTCGACGTCGTAGACCGTCTGCATGCCCTGGTAGCGGCGTTCGACGACCCGGCCGGTGAAGGCGTTGGTGGGGCCGCGCTCGCCGAGGCGAATGTTTTCCGCTCGCAGGGCGACGCGGGCCTTGTCGCCGGCCTGGAGTGGTTGCGGCGTCCAGGCTTCGATGCGGCCGGCGGCGCCGAGATCAATCGTGGCACGCTCGCCTTTGCGCTCCAGCACCTTGCCCAGCAGCACGTTGGCGGCGCCGGTGAAGTTGGCGACGAAGGAGTCGGCCGGCCTGTTGTAGATCTCGCCCGGTGGCGCCATCTGCAGCAGCTTGCCGTCGCGCATCACGCCGATGCGGTCGCCCAGCACCACGGCTTCGGCCTGGTCGTGCGTCACGTAAAGGCCGGTCATGCCGGTCTGCTTCAAGATACGCCGCAGCTCGTCGCGCAGGCGCAAGCGCAGCTTGGCGTCGAGGTTGGAGAGCGGCTCGTCGAGCAGCAGGAGCTGCGGCCGGTAAACCAGGCTGCGGGCCAGCGCCACGCGCTGCATCTGGCCGCCCGACAGCGAGGTGACGGGGCGTTCGGCGTAGTCGCCGAGGCCGACCAGTTCCAGCGTCTCGCGTACTTTCGTATCGACGTCGCCGCTGCCGTTGCTGTTGCGCCGATGCTTCAGCGGATAGGCGACGTTCTGCTTCACCGTCATGTGCGGCCAGACGGCGTAGGACTGGAACACCATGCCGATGTCGCGCTCGCGCGGTGACACCAGCAGGTTACGCTCGGGTTCCGACACGACCCGGCCACCGATCGAGATGCGGCCGCCGGTCGGATGCTCGAGGCCCGCGACACAGCGCAAGGTCGTGGTCTTGCCGCAGCCCGAAGGCCCCAGCAGCACCACGATCTCGCCGGCCGGGACGTCGAAATTGACCCCGTCCACGGCGGGTTTGCCCGCCGCGAACCGCTTTACGAGGTTCTCGATGAGGAGAGCGGAGCTCACTGGCGGTAGCCGTAAGTCTTGTTCCACTCTTCGATCCAGGTGGCGCGCAGCTTGTCGAACTCCTCGAACTTCGGCACCCAGACCTTGATCGTCTTCGGATCCCAGCCCTTCGGGAAAGCCGGCGGCTCCTTGAGGGAGGTGATGTTGCCGAGCTTGTTGATCATGAACGCCTGGCCTTCCTTGGAGAGGCGCCAGTTCATGAACAGCTTCGCGGCATTCGGGTTCTTCGACGCCTTGGTGATGCCGTCGGCGTAGGGGACGATCGGCACGCCCTCGGGTGCGAAGATGGCCTCGGCCGGAGCGCCGTCGACGATCTTGGTGTAGATGATGTTGTAGAGCAGCGGTGCGATAGAGACCTCGCCACGCACCAGCGCATCGGAGAGTGGGGCGCCCGACGGATAGAGCGCGATGCCGAGCTCGGCCTGCTTCTTCCAGTAATCCTCACCCAGCACCTGGCGCTCGAACATGATGCGCGTCCAGGTCGTGCCGCCCGACGGTCCGATCACTTGGCCGATCTGCTTGTTCTTGTACTCGGGCTTGAGCAGATCCATCCAGGTCTTGGGCGGGTTCTTCACGAGCTGGGTGTTGTAGGCGATGGCCCAGCCCAGCGTGACGCCCGGCCACAGCTTGGGCGAGACCAGTGCGTCGGGGCGATAGTCGGCCGCGTTCGGCGGCGCATAGTCCTGGAACAGGTCGGCGAGTTCCAGCATCAGGCCGCGGTCGGAATGGTTGACCACGTCGGCGCCGAGCTTGCCGGCCGCCGCTTCGGTCTTGATGCGGGTGATGAGCTGGCCGCCCGGCGCGCGGACCATCGCCACCTTGATCTTCGGGAAGACCTTGTTGAATTCCTTGATGACTTCCTGCTGCGTCTCCGCGAAGTCGGCCGTGTAGAGCGTGAGCTGGCCTTCCTTTTCGGCGGCCGCAATCAGCTCCTTGGAGCCGAACTGGGTCTGCGCCATCGCCGGCAGGGCGGTGAGGCCCAGCGCCAGTCCGATGGCGGTTGCGGTCAATGTCCTGCGATACATAGGCATATCCTCCGTTTTCCTTGTTCGTCAGCCGAGTTGATCAGCCCGCACGCGCGCTGCCTTGCGCGGCGTCGCGGGAAAGCCAGGTGGTGATGCCGAGCAGGCCGGCCAGCAGCACGGTCTGCACGAGGCTGAAGGCGGCCGTCTTGCCGACGTTCCCGCCCTCGTAATAGTCGAGCAGCAGCACAGCCATGACGGTCGTGTCGCTGGTGTAGAGGAAGAGCGACGAGCCGAGCTCGCGGATCGCCAGCACGAACAGGAGCGTCATCGAGGCCACGACGCCGGGGCGGGCGAGCGGCAGCACGATGGTGCGGATGGTGCCGAGCATGCCGCGGCCGCAGATCCAGGCGGCTTCTTCCAGTTCCTTGTGGATCTGCATGAAGGAGGTCGAGAGCGCCTTCACCGTGTCGGGCATGAAGCGGGCGACGAAGGCCAGCGCCAGGATCCAAATCGTGCCGTAGAGGCCGCCCGGCAGGCCGATCCAGGCCCAGAGATAGGCAACACCGACAACGAGACCGGGAATTGCCACAGGCAGGGTGGCCAGCAGGTCGATCGAGCGGCGGCCGCCGACCTGGGTGCGGTTGACCGTGTAGCCGATGGCAAAGGCCAGGGCGCCGCCGACCAGCGCGGTCAGCACGCCGACCTTCATCGTGTTCCAGATCGACAGGATGGTCAGCGGATTGTCGAACACGCTGTTGAAGTGGACCCAGCTATAGGCCTTGGCGTCGAACAGCGCGTCGAAATCCTTGATGAACAGGAATTTCCGGAACGCGGCGATGATCAGCGCCAGGGTCGGCAGCACGACCACCACGAAAATGTAGAGGAGCGCCAGGCTGAAGGTGAACCAACGCCAGCGGCCGAGCTTCAGGGCGCGTGGGCGGAACGCCTTGCCGGCGACGGTGGCGAAGCTCTTGCCCGAAAGCACGCGCTGTTGCGCCCAGACGAGGATCGCCGTCACCACCATCAGCAGGATCGCGACGGCGGCTGCGGTGTTGTAGAGCGGCGGGCTCCAGGCGGTCAGCTTGAAGATATAGGTCGTGAGGACGCTGATGTTGGCGGGCGCCCCCAGAGCCGCCGGCACGCCGTAGATGCCCAGCATCACGACGAAGGAGAGCAGGGAGCCCGCGAGAATCGCCGGTGCGATCAGCGGGAAGGTGACGGTGAACAGCGTCGTGAAGGCCGAAGCGCCGGAAACTTCAGACGCTTCTTCGAGGCTCGGGTCCATGTTCCGCAGCGCCGAGGCCGTGAACATGTAGACGTACGGCGCGTAGTAAATGCCGAACACCAGGATCAGGCCCGACATCGAATAGAAGTCGAATCGGAAGTCGATACCGACCCACTTCAGCACAGTGTTGAGCAGGCCGGTCTTGGGCGAGCCCAGGATGCCCCAGGCGACGCCAGCGACCAGCGGCGGCACGAACAGCGGAATCATGCTGGCGCCGGCGATGAACCCCTTGAAGGGCGTGTCGGTGCGCACGACGATCCAGGAGAAGGCGAGCCCGATCCCAACGGCCAGGATCGTGCCGCCGCCGCAAGCTGCCAGCGCATTGAAGAAGGCGAGGTGGACGTTTTCGTTGCCCAGAACGTCGAGGAAGTGCTTCACCGATGGCCGGAAGGCGCCGAAGCCGTCGACCACCGGATTGGAGTCGCTCAGCGCGCCGAAAACCAGCATCAGCAGCGGATACAGGACAAGGAAGGTGAGGACGATCAGAAGCGCGCCGACCCACAGCGGTGCACCCCACCGGCGGGGCGCCGGTCGGACCTCATCAGACGTAGGCAATGCAGCAGCACTCGTCGCCGTCAACGCTCGCTTCCCTCCCACGATCGTCCGCAGGCGACGCCAGCGGCTTCTTCATCGTTGGTGAAATCGTAGCCCATCGGCAAATGAGACGCTACGTTTTGCTGATGAAGCTTCGCTCGCACGATCGCTACGACTATGTCCCATTGCGTGGACGCAAGGATTACACATGGCCTGATAACCGTAGGCTGGCCGTTTATTTTGCTCTGAACCTTGAACATTTTACCTTTGGCGAAGGCTTGGGCGCAGAGCTGGTGCCGGCGGGGCCGCAGCCGGACGTGCTGAATTATGCCTGGCGGGACTACGGCAACAGGGTCGGCGCCTGGTACATGCTCGACGCGTTCGATGACCTCGACCTGCCGATGGCGGCACTGGTGAACACCGCCATGTACGACCATGCGCCGCAGCTCGTGGCCGCCTGCCGCGCCCGTGGCGACGAGATCGTGGGGCATGGCCGGACCAACGCCGAGCGCCAGGGTGTCCTGGGCGAAGCCGAGGAGCGCCAGCTCATAGCGGAAGTGACCAGCCGCATCGCGAACGAAGAAGGGAAGGCACCGGAGGGTTGGCTGGGGCCTTGGATCTCGCAGAGCCACGCCACGCCCGACGTGCTGGCCCATGCCGGCTACAGCTACCATCTGGACTGGTGCATGGACGACCAGCCCGTCTGGTTCCGCTGCCGCGACGGCAAGAAGATCCTCTCGGTGCCCTATCCACAGGAAGCCAACGACATTCCCTCGGTCGTCGTTCGCAAGGACGGCGCCGAGCAATTCGCCGACATCATCATCGACCAGTTCGACGAGATGCTGGAGCTTTCCGAGAAGCGGCCGCTCGTCATGGGCGTGGCGCTGCACGCCTACATCGTCGGCCAGCCGCATCGGCTGAGACATCTCAAGCGCGCGCTCCGGCACATCGCCGCCCAGCGCGACGCGATCTGGATCACCACGCCGGGCGCCATCGCCCGGCATTGCATTTCCTTACCCGCCGGCACTGTCCCCTAGGAGTTCCATGCGTCTGTTCACGGCCACGCTCGCCACCGAGACCAACACTTTCTCTCCACTCCCCACCAGCATCGAAAACTACCGCGAGTCGGTCTTCTTTCGCGCCGGCGAGCATCCGACCGATGCGCCGCGCATGTGCACCGCGCCGCTGTTCGTCGGTCGTGCCCGCGCAAAGGCAGAGGGCTTCGAGCTGATCGAAGGGAGCTGCTTTGCCGCCAGTCCGGCCGGCACGACCAACCGCGCCGACTATGAGAATATGCGCGACGAAATCCTGGGGCAGCTCAAGGCTGCCCTGCCGGTCGATGGCCTGCTGCTTGGCCTGCACGGCGCAATGGTGGCCCATGGCTACGACGACGTCGAAGGCGACATCATCGAACGTGCCCGCGCCATCGTCGGTCCGAAATGCGTGATCGGCGTCGAGCTCGATCCGCATTGCCATCTCACGCTGAAGCGCATCGCCGGCGCCGACATCGTCGTGCTCTACAAGGAGTTCCCGCACACCGACGTGGTCGAGCGGGCGGAGGATGTTCTCGACCTCGTCCTCGCCACCTTGCGCGGCAAGGTGAAGCCGGTGATGTCGGTCTACGACTGCCGGCAGATCCAGAGCTATCCCACGACCATCCAGCCCATGCGCGGCCTGGTCGATCGCATCAAGGCGATGGAGGGCAAGGATGGCATCCTGTCCGTCTCGATCGCCCACTGCTTTCCCTATGGCGACGTGCCCGAAATCGGCACGCGCGTGCTGGTGATTGCCGACGGCGACAAGAAGAAGGCGGATGCGCTGGCGACGACCCTCGGCGAGGAGCTGGTAAGCCTGCGTGGCAAGACCCAGCCGCCGTCGTTCGACGTGGCCGGTGGCGTAGGCGAGGGCGTTGCCTTCAACGATCTGCCAGTGGTGATTGCCGATCCCGCTGACAACGCCGGCGGCGGCGCGCCGTCGGACAATACCGACATCCTGCGTCACCTGATCGAGAAGAAGGTCGAGAATGCCTGCCTCGGGCCGATCTGGGACCCGATTGCCGTGCGACTCTGCTTCGATGCCGGGCTGGGGGCGAAGTTCGGCCTGCGTTTCGGCGGCAAGATTGCGCCGAGTTCGGGCCAGCCCGTCGATGCCGAGGTCGAGGTGATCGGGCTGAAGCGCGACGCCTGGCAGAGCTTCGGGCCGACGCAGGTGTCGGTGGGCGATTGCGCGGCCGTGCGTGTCGACGGCGTGGAAGTCGTTCTAATTGCGAATCGTACGCAGGCAACGGGCCTCGAACTCTTCACCAACCTCGGCATCGATCCGCGCGAGCGCAAGATCGTGGTGGTGAAGTCGACCAATCACTTCATGGCGGCCTACGGTCCGATCGCCAAGAAGGTGATCTACGTCGAATCGAGCGGCCCGCTGCGCCGCGACCACCGTAAGGTCCCCTACCAAAAGGTCGAGCGCCCGATCTGGCCGCTGGACCAGGACGCGAAGCCGCGTGGGCTGATCTTCTGATCTCCCCGCCGTTGTCGTGCTGGACAAGCACGACAACGGCTTTGCATACTAAATGAGGGGAGTAAGGGAGACATTCGTATGTTCAGGCGTATTCTCGCCGGCGCGCTCGCGCTGGCTGTGCCTTTTGCAGCCGCCAACGTGCAGGCGCAGGAAAAGGTGCTCAAGGCGGTGATGCACGCCGATGTCCGCGTCATCGATCCGGTGTGGACCACTCAGACGATCGCAAACATCCACGGCGCGCTGGTCTACGACACGCTGTTCGGCAATGACGGCAACCAGAAGCCGCAGCCGCAGATGGTGGGCAAGTACGAAATCAGTCCCGACCGGCTCACCTACACCTTCACCCTGCGCGACGGGCTCAAGTTCCACGACGGCTCGCCGGTCACGACCAAGGACGTCATCGCCTCGCTGAAGCGTTGGGGCGCCAAGGACGGCGTCGGCCAGCGCCTGATGGGCTTCGTCACCAAGATGGAGCCGGTCGACGACAAGACCTTCACGATGGTGCTGCGTGAGCCCTACGGCATGGTCCTCGAGTCGCTCGGCAAGAGCCAGAGCTCGATCGCGGCGATCATGCGCGAGAAGGATGCGCTCACCGATCCGCAGCAGCAGGTGAAGGAAGCCGTAGGCTCCGGTCCCTATATGTTTGCCAAGGACCAGTGGGTTCCCGGCAGCAAGGCGGTCTATCTCAAGAACAAGGACTATGTGCCGCGCACCGAGGCGCCGTCGTCCTTCGCGGGCGCTAAGATCCCCGGCGTCGACCGCATCGAGCTGGTGTGGATCTCCGATCCGCAGACCACCATGTCGGCGCTGATTAACGGCGAGATCGACTTCTACGAGCAGCCGACCAACGACTTCCTGCCGTTGCTCGAGAAGGCGCGCGGCGTGAAGCTGATGAAGACCGGCAAGATCGACAGCACGCAGGGCATGATCCGGCTGAACCATCTCCACCCGCCGTTCGACAACGTGAAGGCGCGGCAGGCGATGTACTACCTGATCAATCAGGAAGATTTCCTGCGGACCATCGTCGGCGATCCGAAGTTCTACCGCGTCTGCAAGGGACTGCTGACCTGCGGCGGCCCCTACGAAAACAACGGCGGCAGCGAGCTGATGAAGGAGTACAATCCGAAGAAGGCGCTGCAGCTCCTCAAGGAAGCCGGTTACAAGGGCGAGCCGATCACTGTGCTCGCGGCCACCGACCACGCCACCATCACGCCAGCCACGCAGGTGCTGATCCAGGCGATGCGTGAGGCCGGCATCAACGTCGATGCGCAGTCGATGGACTGGGGTTCGGTCGTGACGCGCCGTGCCAAGAAGGAGCCGCCATCGCAGGGTGGTTGGAACATCTTCGTGACGACATCGGGCGGCGTTGGCTCGTCCAATCCGGTCCTGCACACCTGGATCGGTGCGGCCTGTGAAAAGGGCCTGTTCGGCTGGCCATGCGATCCCGAGGTCGAGAAGCTGCGCAATGCCTTCGGCATGGCGGCGACCGAGGAGGAGCGCCAGAAGATCGCCAAGGATCTGCAGACCCGCGCCATGGAACAGGTCGTGTTCCTGCCGTTCGGTCAGTGGGATACGCCGATCGCGTTCCGTGGCGACAAGATCGACAACGTCGTGCCGAACACCGGGCTCGCCGTGCTCTGGGGTATTACCAAGAAGTGAAATCCGCTAAGCGTAACGGCGCATGACCTCCTATATCGTGCGCCGTCTCTTCGCCACCCTGCCGGTGATGGCGGTGGTGGCGCTGTTTGTCTTTTTCCTGCTGCGTTTCGCGCCGGGTGATCCCGCTGCGATCATCGCAGGCGACGACGCCACGGCCGAATCGATTGCGGCCGTGCGCGCCAAGCTCGGGCTCGACCGGCCGATGGTCGAGCAGTTCGTCGTCTGGGTGGGGCAACTCCTGCAGGGCGACATGGGCGTGTCGATCTTCTCGAACCTTGCCGTGACGCGCCTGATTGCCCAGAGGCTGGAGCCGACGGTCGCGCTCACGCTTTCGACCCTGTTCGTGGCGGTGGCGCTCGCCATTCCGATTGGCGTCGTGGCGGCGTGGAAGGCGCGCAAGCTGGTCGATCGCCTGGCTATGGCCTTCGCCGTGCTGGGCTTTGCCATGCCGACCTTCGTGCTGGCCTATATCCTGATCTACTTCTTCGCCGTGCAATGGCAGCTCCTGCCGGTGCAGGGCTATTCGCCGATCCGGGAGGGCTTCTGGCCCTTTGTCGAGAGCCTGATCCTGCCCTCGGTGGCGCTGGGCATCACCTACATGGCGCTGATCGCCCGCATCACGCGGGCCTCCATGCTCGAGGTGCTGGCGCAGGATTACATCCGCACCGCCAACTCCAAGGGCCTCGCGACCGACCGCGTGTTGCTGCTGCATGCCCTGAAGAACGCCGCCGTGCCCATCGTGACGGTGATCGGCATCGGCATTGCGCTGCTGATCTCGGGCGTCGTCATCACCGAGACGGTGTTCAACATTCCGGGGCTGGGGCGGCTCACGGTCGATGCCGTGCTGAAGCGCGACTATCCCGTGGTGCAGGGGCTGATCCTGGTCTTTGCCGGCGCCAAGGTGCTGGTGAATTTGATCATCGACATTTCCTACGCCTTCCTCGATCCGCGGATCCGGTACTGACATGGCCGTCATCGCAGACGATCTCGACCTGCCCGGTGCTCGCCGTTTCTCGCTGTGGACCGCGGTGCGGCGCAATCCCACCATCGCCTTCGGCGCCGTGCTGCTCGGGGCGCTGATCATCATGGCGGTCTTCGCGCCCTTTATCGCGCCCAACGACCCGTTGAAGCTTTCGCCCGTGAATCGACTGCGTCCGCCGTCGGAGCGCTGGTGGTTCGGCACCGATCAGTTCGGCCGGGATGTCTTTTCCCGCACGATCTACGGCGCGCGCGTCTCGCTGATCGTCGGTCTCTCGGTGGCTGCCTTTTCGAGCGTGCTGGGCCTCGCGCTGGGGCTTGCCTGCGGCTACTTCCGCAGGGTCGACAGCTTTGTCATGCGCATCATGGACGGGTTGATGGCGATCCCCTCGATCCTGCTCGCCATTGCGCTCATCACCCTGTCGCGGCCCGGCCTCGGCATCGTGATCGTGGCCATCGTCATCCCGGAAGTGCCCCGCATCGTGCGCGTGGTGCGTGCCGTGGTGCTGTCGATCCGCGCCCAGCCCTATATCGAAAGCGCCATCGCCGGCGGCACGAAGAACATGAAGCTCCTGCTGCGCCATGTGCTGCCCAACACGCTGGCGCCGCTGATCGTGCAGTCGACCTATGTCTGCGCCTCGGCCATGTTGATCGAAGCGGGCCTCAGCTTCCTGGGCGCCGGTGTGCCGCCGGAAATTCCGAGCTGGGGCAACATCATCGCCCAGGGCCGAACCTATTTTCAGATCGCGCCCTGGACCATCCTGATCCCCGGTGCGTTCCTGGCCGTCACCGTACTGGCCGTGAACCTGCTGGGTGACGGCCTGCGCGACCGGCTCGATCCGCGGCTGGCGAGGCGGCTCTGACCATGGCCGAAGCTTCCATCCTCGAAGTCCGCGACCTGCACACGCAGTTTCGTACCCTCGACGGCATCGTCCGGGCGGTCGACGGCGTGTCCTTCCACGTCGGGCGCGGCGAGACCCTGGGCATCGTGGGCGAGTCCGGCTGCGGCAAGTCGGTGACGGCGATGTCGATCCTGCGGCTGATCCCGCCGGAGACCGGCCGCATCGCCGCGGGGTCGATCAAGTTCGAGGGCGAGGAGCTCACCACGCTCTCCGACGAGGCGATGAAGCGTCTGCGCGGGCATCGCATCTCCATGATCTTCCAGGAGCCGATGACCAGCCTCAATCCGGTGCTGACCGTCGGCACGCAGATTGCCGAGAACGTCGTGCGCCATCTCAATGTGCCCTGGTCGGCCGCACGTGATCGCGCGCGCGAGATGCTGGATCTGGTGCGCATCGCCGACGCCCGCCGCCGGCTCGACGAATATCCGCACCAGCTTTCCGGCGGCATGCGCCAGCGCGTGATGATCGCCATGGCGCTGTCGTGCGACCCGCAGGTGTTGATCGCCGATGAACCCACGACGGCGCTCGACGTCACCATCCAGGCGCAGATCCTCGATCTCATGATCGAGCTCAAGGAAAAGACCGGCACGGCGATCGTGCTGATCACCCACGATCTCGGGGTGGTCGCAGAAACCACGGAGCGTGTCGTGGTGATGTATGCCGGCCGCAAGGTCGAGGAGGCGCCGGTCGAGGCGTTGTTCGCCGAGCCGCTGCATCCCTATACGCGCGGTCTGATGCGAGCGATCCCGCGTCTTGACGTCGAGGCCGATGCCGCCGGCACGCGGCCGCGGCTGCAGGAGATCCCCGGCTTGGTGCCGATCCTCACCAAGCCGATCATCGGTTGTGCCTTCGCGCCGCGCTGCGGTTTCGCCACCGACCGGTGCCGCAGCGAGGCGCCGCCGCTGGTCGAGGGTGGCACGGGCCATACCGTTGCCTGCTGGGAAGTCGAGCGCTTGAGGGCCTCGGCATGAGCGACAAGTTCGATAGCCAGCCCGTCCTGCAGGTCGAAGGCCTCGTAAAGCACTTCCCGATCCATGGCGGCCTGCTGCAGCGCCGCGTCGGCGAGGTGAGGGCGGTCGACGGTGTTTCCTTCTCGATCCGCCGCGGCGAGACTCTCGGCCTGGTGGGCGAATCCGGCTGCGGCAAGTCGACGATCGGCAAGGTCGTGCTGAAGCTGATCGAACCGACGGCCGGACTCATCTCGTTGGGCGGCGAGGACATCACCCATCTCAAGCCGGGCGCCATGTGGCCGCATCGCCGGCGCATTCAGACGATTTTCCAGGATCCGTACTCCTCGATGAACCCGCGGCTGCCCTCGGGCACCATCGTGGGCGAGCCGCTGGAGAATTTCGGCATCGCCAAAGGCGCAGCGCGCGACGAGAAAGTGGCGCAGCTCTTCCGGCGAGTCGGGCTCAGGCCCGAGGCGATGCGCAAGTACGCGCACGAGTTTTCCGGCGGCCAGCGCCAGCGGCTGGGCATCGCCAAGGCCCTGTCGGTCAATCCCGACGTGATCGTGGCCGACGAGCCTGTCTCCGCGCTCGACGTCTCCGTGCAGGCGCAGGTGCTGAACCTGCTGATCGACCTGCAGGAAGAGTACGGCCTCGCCTATCTCTTCATCAGCCACGACCTCGCGGTGATGCGCCACATCAGCCATCGCATCGCCGTGATGTATCTCGGCCGCATCGTCGAACTGGCGCCCAAGCGCACGCTGTTCACGCAGCCCTTGCATCCCTACACCGAAGCGCTGCTCTCGGCCGCCACCGCGCCCGATCCCAAGCGTCGTCGCCAGAGGAAGCGCATCGTGCAGGGCGACGTGCCCAGCCCGGCCAAGCCGCCGCCGGGCTGCCACTTCCACACGCGCTGCCCCTATGCGATGCCTGAGTGCAAGGTGACGGCCCCGCCGTTGATCGAAGTCGCGGAAGGCCATCACGTCGCCTGCCTGCGCCGCCCCGTCGGCGGCGACCCGGGGCCCCTCTCGCTGTAAGCCTATTTTCTGTGCGTCGTTGTGCCTCTTGCTTGGGCACACGCGCGGATGCTCCTCGACCTCGTGATCAACGCCGGTCGAGAAGGAGTGCCTACAGAAAATGCTTGATGAAAAGCTGGAGCCGATTTTCGCTGATGTGCTGCGCCGCAATCCGGGTGAAGAAGAATTTCATCAGGCGGTGCGCGAAGTTCTCGACAGTCTCGGCGCCGTAATCGCGAAGCATCCCGACTATGCCGAGGATGCGCTGATCGAGCGCATCTGCGAGCCGGAGCGGCAGATCATCTTCCGCGTGCCGTGGGTCGACGACCGCGGCCACGTTCAGATCAATCGCGGCTTTCGCGTCCAGTTCAATTCGGCGCTCGGCCCCTTCAAGGGCGGCTTGCGCTTTCATCCCACGGTCTATCTCGGCACCGTGAAGTTCCTGGGCTTCGAGCAGGTCTTCAAGAACGCGCTGACCGGCATGCCGATCGGCGGCGGCAAGGGCGGCTCCGACTTCGATCCCAAAGGCCGTTCGACCGGCGAGGTCATGCGGTTCTGCCAGTCGTTCATGACCGAGCTGTCGCGCCATCTCGGCGAATATACCGACGTACCGGCGGGCGACATCGGCGTGGGCCAGCGCGAGATCGGCTATATGTTCGGCCAGTACAAGCGCATGTCCAACCGTTACGAGTCGGGCGTGCTGACCGGCAAGGGCCTGGCCTGGGGCGGCTCGCGGGTCCGCACCGAAGCCACCGGCTACGGCGCGGTCTACTTCGTCGAGCGCATGCTCGGCACGCGCGGCCAGAGCTTCGACGGCAAGAAAGTCATCGTGTCGGGCGCTGGCAACGTCGCGATCTACACGATCGAGAAGGTGGCAGAGCTGGGCGGCAAGGTCGTCGCCTGTTCGGATTCCAATGGCTGTGTCCTCGACGAAGCCGGCATCGACCTCGACCTCCTGAAGGAGATCAAGGAGAAGCGTCGCGGCCGCGTGCAGGACTATGCCAAGCTGCGCGGCGCAGGCGCCACCTACGTGCCCGGCGGTTGCATCTGGGACGTGCCCGCAGACATCGCCATGCCGTCGGCAACCCAGAACGAGCTGACGGGACGCGACGCGCGGACCCTGGTGAAGAACAAGGTCCTGGCCGTCGGCGAGGGCGCGAACATGCCCTGCACGCCCGAGGCGGTGCGGGTGTTTCTCGACGCCGGCGTGCTGTTCGGGCCGGGCAAGGCGACCAACGCCGGTGGCGTGGCCACCAGCGCGCTCGAAATGCAGCAGAACGCCTCGCGCGATTCCTGGACCTTCGAGGCGACGGAAGAGCGCCTCGCCGGCATCATGAACGGCATCCATGACCGCTGCGCCGAAGTCGCCGACGAGTACGGCTCGCCGGGCAACTACGTGCTGGGCGCCAACATCGCGGGCTTCATCCGCGTCGCCGAAGCCATGCGGGCGTTCGGCGTGGTGTGAGGCCACGCCAATCGCGTCATCCCGACCCGAAGACGAGGGACCTTTGCCGATGAGCAAAGGTCTCTCGCCCGGCCTCGGTGACGAGGTCGAGAGTCACCTGCGTGCCGGTCTTGAGGCGTCGCCGCAGGATGTCGGCACGGTCCGGGTTTGTCCGTAACGTGCCGCCGTCGTGAAGCGCTTGCAGCCGCGAGCGCGAGACGCCCAGTTCGGACGCCAGCAGACGGTCGAGACGGGTGCTGGTCGGAAGCGGGACGATCAGCTCGATCTCCAGTTTCGTCCAATCGGGCGGTTCGTGCTGCACCTCTCTTGCAATCCCAACCTCGGGAAACTCGTCGATCCTCGGTGAGCTGCGTCGCAGAGCATCGAGGTTGAACGCTTCCCTCCTGATCCACTGCGGATCGTTGGATTGAAGTGCGTCTAAGACCACAGGGTCCATGTCGCGGACGTTCCGACGCTCGAAGATCGACCGGTTCCAGGTCTTCTCGCAGGCCAGGCACTTGTAGATCAGCCACGCATCGAGCTTGCGGCCGTTGGCGTTGAGCCGGGTCTTGCCGCTGGCCTGGAAGGGCTTGAGGCCGCCGCAGCCGCTGCAGACAAGCCAGGGTTGGGGAGCTGTCAGGGGAACGATAGTCCATCGAACCCGAATTGAATCGCGCATACCGTCTTGGTCTTCCGTTCGGAAGTCCACCAAGGTGGTTGCGCGCGAGAGCCCTCATGGAAGGGCACGGTGTGGCGATGTTGTAGATAGCGGAAGAGCTGCGACGGCAGAGCGGCGCGGGGCACATTTTAACAATGCCAAACCGGTCTCTTGCCGCCACCCGATGGACAAAATCGTACGCGCCGGCAGCGCATCGCTGTCGGGCCTACGGGGGTAACTGACTGAGACCGGTATTTACTTAGGCAAAGTCCAACTCGCTGCGCCACTGCTCTTCGCGCGCGACATTGGCAAAGGATCGGCGTGCAGGGGAGTCCCCCGATGCCTCCCGAACCCGAAAGCCGCGGCGTTGCGGCTTTTCGGCAACTCTTGCGATCCTGCGCCCGTGCAATCGATTGCACGGGCGAGCGGTGGTCAGCCGCGTGCGCCCGGCGCGGTGTCGCGCAGGTAGGTGAGGGCGGCCTGGGCGCCGCCCGCCTTGTGCGGGACTTTGGCCAGGCCCAGCGCCATCTCGACGCCGGACAGCGTGCCCATCAGCATCAGGTCGTTGAAATCGCCGAGATGGCCGATGCGGAAGACCTTGCCCGCGACCTTGGTGAGGCCCTGACCGAGCGACAGGTTGAAGTTCTCCAGCGCGACCTTGCGGAAGGCGTCGGCGTCGTGGCCCTCGGGCATGACGATGGCGGTCAGCGAGCCCGAATAGGCCTTGGGATCGCTGCACAGGATCTCCAGCCCCCAGCCGTTGACGGCGGCGCGCGTTGCCTCGGCATGGCGGGTGTGGCGCGCAAACACGGCGTCGAGCCCTTCCTCCAGCAGCATGTCGCAGGCTTCGTTGAGGCCGTAGAGCAGGTTGGTGGCGGGCGTGTAGGGGAACCAGCCGTTGGCGTTCGACGCCAGCATCTCGTCCCACCCCCAGAAGGCCTTGATCATCTTGGAGGTCTGGGAGGCCGCGAGCGCCTTCTCGCTGATCGCGTTGAAGGAGAGGCCGGGCGGCAGCATCAGGCCCTTCTGCGAGCCCGCGACCGTGACGTCGACGCCCCAGGCGTCGTGGCGATAGTCGACCGAGCCCAGCGAGGAGATCGTGTCGACCAGCAGCAGGGCGGGGTGACGGGCGGCATCGATGGCGCGCCGGACGGCCGAGATGTCGCTCACGACACCCGTCGAGGTCTCGTTATGGACGATGCAGACCGCCTTGATGGCGTGGCCGGTGTCTTCCTTCAAGCGCTTCTCGATGGCCGCGGGATCGGCCGGCTTGCGCCAATCGCCACCCATGAATTCTGATTTGATTCCAAGCTTGTCGGCCATCTTCTTCCACAAGGAGGCGAAGTGGCCGGTCTCCCACATGAGCACCTGGTCGCCGGGCGACAGGGTGTTCACGAGGGCGGCTTCCCAAGCTCCCGTACCGGATGCGGGATAGATGATAACCGGTTGTTTTGTCTGGAAAACCTGTCGGACCGACCGTAGCACTTTCTTGGCCAGCGCGTTGAACTCGGGGCCGCGGTGATCGATCGTCGGATGATCCATCGCACGAAGAACGCGGTCTGGAACATTGGTCGGCCCAGGAATTTGCAGGAAGTGACGGCCGCTCGGATGGGAGTTCAGGCGCATGGTTTCAGCCTTTCCAACTGTTCACTTGCATTTTGTATACAATATGCCAAGCTGAGTCCAGACACATGGATGGCTCTTCCTTCCCCATCGCCCGATCGAGCCTGCCGGAGGCGGCGGCCGAGCGGCTGCGCACCCTGATCATCGAGGGCGGGTTGCAGCCGGGCGCCAAGCTGAACGAGCGCGAGCTTTGCGAACGGCTGGGCGTCTCGCGCACGCCGCTGCGTGAAGCCTTCCGTATGCTGGCCGCCGACGGGTTGCTGGTTCAGCTTCCCAATCGCGGCGCGCAGGTCGTGGCCCTGTCGCCGGATGATGTCCGCGATGGCTTCGAGGTCATGGCGGCCCTGGAGGGGCTGGCGGGGGAACTCGCTGTCGCACGGGTGACCGAGGGCGATATCGCCCATTTGCGCGCGTTGCAGGCGGAATTGGAGGCGGCGCACGCCCAGCACGATCTTCCAGCCTATTACCGCATCAACCGCGCCATCCATGACCGCTTGAATGCCATTGCCGGCAATGCGGTGCTGGGCCAGACCTACCGGACGCTCAACGCGCGCCTGCACGCGCTCCGCTTCCGCTCCAACCTCAATCGCGCGAAATGGGATCAGGCGGTTGCGGAACATCGTTCCATGATCGCAGCCCTTGCCGCGCGCGATGGCGCTGCGCTACGTGATCTCCTCATCCGGCACCTGCGTGCGAAGCAGCAGGCGGTACTGGCTACGATGAATAATCAAGACAGTGAGATCCTTGAGGGAGGAAACGAAGAATGACGTCGACTTTTTCCACGCGCCGCAAAGCGCTGAAGCTCGGGCTCGCGGCAACGCTGGCCGCCCCCGCAGTGGCGCGTGCCCAGCAGGGCTGGCCGCCCCAGACGATTACCTGGGTCAACCCGTTCCCGGCCGGCGGCGGCACCGATGTCTTCGCGCGGCCCCTGGCCGCCCAAGTCGGTGAGCAGCTCGGCTGCCAGATCATCATCGACAACAAGGGCGGGGCAGGCGGCACGGTGGGCGCCTCGCAGGCTGCCAAGATGAAGCCCGACGGTTCCGTCTTCTTCGTCGGCGCCATCCACCACACGATCGCCCCGTCGATCTACAAGAACCTCGACTACGATCTGGAGAAGAACTTCGAGCCGATCACTATGGTGGCCCTGGTGCCGCAGGTGATCTCGATCAATCCCAACAAGGTGCCGGTCAATACGGCCGCCGAGTTCATCGCCTACGTGAAGGCCAATCCCGGCAAGGTGAACTACGCCTCGGCCGGTGCCGGCACGGCGCATCATCTGGCGGGCGAGCTGTTCAAGCTCGAAACCAAGACCGAGATCACGCACGTGCCTTACCGCGGCGCGGGCCCTGCGATGCAGGACCTGCTTGCCGGCAATGCCGACATGATGTTCGACGGCATGGGCACCTCGGCGCAGCAGATCAAGGCGGGCAAGCTGAAGGGCCTTGCGGTGGCGACCCAGAAGCGCGTGCCGGAGTATCCGGACATGCCGACGGCGGCCGAGATCGGCGTACCGAACTGGCTCGTGTCGACCTGGTACGGCCTGTGGGCCATCAAGGGCACGCCGCAGCCGATCGTCGATCGCATGTATGCTGAGGTGGTCAAGGCGCTGGCGAACCCGAAGCTTCAGACCATCTGGAAGGACCAGCTCGCGCAGGTCGGCGGCGAGAAACCGGCTGACTTTGCCAAGCGCATCCGCACCGAAATCGAGAAATGGCAGAAGGTCGTCGCGGCGGCCGGGGTGAAACTAGACTGAGCAAGCTCGAACAGAACCTGAAGCGCACCCTCAAAGGCGAGGTCCTCTTCGACAGGGCCTCGCGTGGGCGCTACTCGACCGACGCCTCGATCTATCAGGTCGAGCCGGTGGGCATTGTCGTGCCGCGCGACGAGACCGACCTCGGGCTCGCCATCGACGTGGCGCGGGATGCCAAAGCGGCCATCCTGCCGCGCGGCGCGGGCACCTCGCAGTGCGGCCAGACGGTTGGCGAAGCGCTGGTCATCGATTGTTCCAAGTACCTTCGCGAGATCGTGGGGTTCGACAAGAGCAAGGCGCAGGTGACAGTGCAACCGGGCGTGGTGCTGGATCAGCTCAACGCCTGGCTGAAGCCGCATGGGCTCTGGTATCCGGTCGATGTCTCGACCGCGGCGCAGTGCACCTTGGGCGGTATGGCCGGCAACAATTCCTGCGGATCGCGCTCCATCCGCTACGGCAACATGGTGCACAACGTCGCCTCCATCGACGCGATCCTGGCCAGCGGCGAACGGGCGCGCTTCGGATCGGCGCGGCCCGAGGACATGCCGCCCTCGGTGCGCGCCATTGCCGATAAAGTGGCCGAGCTGGCCTTCGCCGAGCGCGACGAGATAGAGCGCATGTACCCCAAGGTGCTGCGGAGAGTCGGTGGCTACAATCTCGATATCTTCTTCCCGCAGTCGGAGCGGCCCTACACGACCGACAATTCGGTCAACCTCGCGCATCTTCTGGTCGGCAGCGAAGGCACCTTGGCCGTCACGGAACGGCTGACCTTGAAGCTCGCGCCGCTGCCCAAGCACAAGACGCTGGGCGTCGTGAACTTCACCAGCTTCTACAAGGCGATGGACAGCGCCCAGCACATCGTGAAGCTGAAGCCGGCGGCGGTGGAGCTGGTCGACCGCACGATGATCGAACTGGCGCGCGCCAACCCGGCGTTCCGGCCGGTGATCGAGCGGGCGTTGATCGGCAAGCCCGAGGCGATCCTGCTGGTCGAGTTCGCCGGCGAGGAGCGCGAGGACCAGTTGCGCGATCTGGCGCGGCTGGTCGAGCTGATGGGCGATCTCGGCCTGCCGGGCAGCGTCGTGGAAATGCCGGAGCCCGGCCCGCAGGCCGCCCTCTGGGAAGTGCGCAAGGCTGGCCTCAACATCATGATGTCGATGAAGGGCGACGGTAAACCCGTCTCCTTTATCGAGGATTGCGCCGTGCCGCTGGAGCATCTGGCGGACTACACGCAGCGCCTGACCGACGTGTTCGAGAAGCACGGCACCAAGGGCACGTGGTACGCCCACGCCTCGGTCGGCACGCTCCATGTGCGGCCGATCCTCGACATGCGCCGCGAGGGTGCCACCAAGATGCGCGCCATTGCCGAGGAGGCTTCGGCGCTGGTGCGCGAATACAAGGGCGCCTATTCGGGCGAGCACGGCGACGGGCTGGTGCGCTCGGAATGGGTGGGCTGGCAGTTCGGCCCGCGTCTCACCAAGGCCTTCGAGACGGTCAAGGACCTGTTCGATCCGCAAGGCATCCTCAATCCCGGCAAGATCGTGCGGCCCTCGCGCATGGACGATCGCAGCCTCTTCCGCTTCAAGCCGGGCTACAAGAACATCGACTACACGCCCGCGCTCGACTGGTCGGCGTGGAACGTCCAGAACGATCCGCGCACCGAGGAACTCACCGAACCCGGCAGCGGCGGCGACAGCACCGGCGGCTTCGCGAAGGCCGCCGAGATGTGCAACAACAACGGCCATTGCCGGAAGTTCGATGCCGGCACGATGTGCCCGTCCTTCCGCGTGACCCGCGACGAGAAGCATCTGACGCGCGGCCGTGCCAACACGCTCCGCCTCGCGCTCTCCGGCCAACTCGGCTCCGAGGCTCTGCGCTCCGACTATGTCGCGGCGGCGATGGACCTTTGCGTGAGCTGCAAGGGCTGCAAGCGCGATTGCCCCACCGGCGTCGACATGGCGCGCATGAAGATCGAGGTGAAGTCGGCGCGGACCATGGCGCGCGGCCTCTCCTGGCGCGACCGGATGATCGGCGCTGTGCCGTCGATGGCACCGTGGGCGCGGCGACTGCCCTGGCTGTTCAACGCGGCGTGGTTCGTGCAGAGCTATCTGGGCTTTGCGAAGCAACGCCGTCTGCCGCAGTGGCGCGGCGACACGTTCCTCACCACCACCGAGGTCGACGATCGTGACGCGACGGTGGTGATCTTCGCCGATACCTTCTCAAACAACTTCGAGCCCGAGATTCTGCACGACGCTCGCCGCGTGCTCACGGCCGCCGGCCACAAGGTCGCCATCGCGTGGCCCACGCTGGGCGCACCGGCGCTCTGCTGCGGCCGCACCTACTTGTCGACCGGCCAGGTCGAGCGGGCGAGGAGCGAGGGAAGGCGGCTTCTGAATGCACTCCGGCCCTTCGCCATCAAGGGCGTCCCCATCATCGGCCTCGAGCCCTCGTGCCTGTTCACCCTGCGCGACGAGTTCCTGGCGATGAACCTCGGCGAGGACGCCAAGGCGGTTGCCGACAATGCCGTCCTGTTCGAGGAGTTCCTGGCTCGCGAGAAGAAGGAAGGGCGGCTCACGCTCGACCTGAAGCCGCTGCAGGAAAAGACGGCGCTGCTGCATGGCCATTGCCATCAGAAGGCCTTCGGCGCGATGAGCGCGGTGCAGGAGGTGCTGGCCCTGGTGCCCGATCTCAAGGTGACGCCGATTGAATCAAGCTGCTGCGGCATGGCCGGGAGCTTTGGCTACGAAGCCGAGCATTACGAAACCTCGATTGCCATGGCCGAGCTGTCGCTGCTGCCGGCCGTGCGCAAGGCTGATGCCGATACGTTGATCGTGGCCGACGGCACTTCCTGCCGCCACCAGATCGCCGACGGCGCCGACCGCCAGGCGCTGCACGTCGCTCAGGTCCTCGCCGCCGCGCTGGGGTAGGGCGGGTCGCCCGCCCTAGTGAGGGCGTGACCGGTCGATCAGGTTGCGGGCAGCCTTGCGCGCATCCGCGACGCCGCGGTGGATCGCCTCTTCTTCCGGTTTCGGCGGCCGGATCAGCTTCGTCAGCCACAGGGCGGCGGGCACGCCGAACCCGACGATGACAACGGCGCCGATTATCAAAGCTGTGAACATGGACACCTCCCGTGCCGGGGCAGCGGCCGGATGGATGCGTCATGGTACATCGAAAAGGCGACCCCTCGCGATGCAGAAAAGGCCCGCAGATTGCGGTCGCGCGCGCCCTGTGGCACGGTCCGCGCCCTATGCAGAGACCCAGAAACCCCTATTCCAGCGCCGAAATCGACCGCTCCTCCCATGAGCGCGAGAACGACGAGCGCATGATTGAACTGGCCTCGTCAGGCGCGGCACGGTTCGTTCCGATCGATACCGAGAGGAACCTGGTGAAGACCGGGGGTGACCCGGAGCCGGTGTTCCTCCAGGGCATGATGGCCCGGGCCGTCGTCAGTTCCAGCGAGACCAAGATCTTCCTGGGCTATGTCGAAGGCACGCCCTATTTCGCCGTCGACGTGACCGGTCTCGAAACGCCCCTGACCGAGATGGGCGAGTTCGTCGATCTGCGCCAGGTCGGTGCGCTGCTGTTCGCGCGAGAGGGCTCGATCCTCGCCTATGCGCGCGGCATGACCTACTGGCATCGCCGCCACCGCTTCTGCGGTGTCTGCGGATCGCCGACCCGCATCACGCGCGGCGGTCATGTGCGCATGTGCACCAACGAGGCGTGCAAGACGGAACATTTCCCGCGCACGGACCCGGCGGTGATCATGCTGGTCCATCACGGCGACAAGTGCCTGCTGGGACGCGGCAAGCAGTTTCCGCGCGGCATGCATTCGACCCTCGCGGGCTTCGTCGAGCCGGGCGAGAGCTTCGAGGATGCCGTGGCGCGCGAGGTTTACGAGGAAGTCCGGGTCAAGGTGAGTAACGTGACGTACCGCTCCTCGCAGCCCTGGCCGTTCCCGGCGTCGGTGATGATCGGCTTCCACGCCGAAGCCGAGTCGCTGGACTTCACCGTCAACGAGGACGAGCTGGCGAGTGCCCGCTGGATGAGCCGCGAAGACCTCAAGCCGGAGAACCTGCCCAAGGACGGCTCCTTCTTCATGCCTCGTCGCGATTCGATTGCCCGCCGCCTCATCGAGGAATGGCTGGGGCACGAGGCCGGCCCTTCCATCAACGGTTGACCGATCAACGGCTGACCAGACCGGGATAACAGCATGACCGCCCAACTCTTCACTCCTGTCGAGCTCGGCGGCATCACGCTGCCCAACCGCATCGTCGTCTCGCCGATGTGCCAGTACTCGGCCGTCGATGGCAGCGCACAGCCCTGGCATCAGGTCCACTACGGCATGCTCGCCATGTCGGGTGCGGGCCTGCTTTGCCTCGAAGCGACGCATGTCGAGCGCGAGGGCCGCATCACCCAGGGCTGCCTCGGCCTCTACAGCGACGAGAACGAGGCGGCGCTGAAGCCGGTGATCGACTGGGCGCGCGCCTGGATGCCCGGCGTGAAGCTCGGAGTTCAGCTTGCCCATGCCGGCCGCAAGGCCTCGGCACAACGGCCCTGGAAGGGCGGCGGACCGCTTACGCAGGCCGACGCGCCCGATCTTCCCTGGACCACCTATTCGGCCTCGGCATTGCCCTACGATCCGGCCCACAAGTGGCACACGCCGGTGGCGCTCGATGCCGTCGGCCTGAAGCGCGTGAAGCAGGCCTTCGTGACGGCGGCGGAGCGCAGCGCGCGGCTGGGCTTGGACGTGATCGAACTGCACGGTGCCCACGGCTACTGCCTCAGCCAGTTCCTCTCGCCGCTCAGCAACCACCGCAGCGACGAGTACGGTGGCACGATGGAGAAGCGCCGCCGTTTCCCGCTCGAAGTCTTCGAGGCCGTGCGCAAGGTCTGGCCGACCGAAAAGGCGCTGGGTATCCGGCTGTCTGCCGTCGAGTGGGTCGAGGGTGGTGTCACGATCGAAGACACGGTCGAGACCGCGCGCCAGTTGAAGGCGCTGGGCTGCGACTTCGTCGATGTGAGTTCGGGCGGCAACGCGCCGGGACAGAAGATCAAGATCGAACCCGGCTACCACGTGCCGTTCGCGGCCCGCGTGCGCCGCGAAGCCGGCATCAAGACCTGGGCGGTCGGGCTGATCACCGAACCGGAGCAGGCGGAACGGATCATCGCCAACGGCGAGGCGGACTGCACCGCGCATGCGCGCCCGTTCCTGCTCGACCCGCGATGGGCGTGGAATGCGGCCCGCGCCCTGGGTGTCGAGACACCGTCCTTGCCGCTGCCGGCGGTACGCGCGACGACGATCCTGCCCTTCAAGCCTCAACACAATCTGGTAAAGGCGGCGGACTAGCCGCGGATGTCGAGTGTCCTTCTCGCAGAAGACGAGTTTCTGATCCGGGCCGTCCTCGTCGATGCGTTGCAGGACGTTGGAGTCACGTGCATCGAAGCCTCGACGGGGCGAGAGGCGCTCGATTTGGTCGAGAGCGCCACGCCACTTGCAGCGATCATCGTCGATATCGGTCTGCCCGACATGTCGGGAGAGGACGTGATCGAGGCGGCTGTTCGGCGCCGACCGGGTATCCCCATCATATGCTGTTCGGGGGCTGCTATTCCGGCCGCCTTCGCAAAGGCCGCGGATGTCCATTCGTTTCCCAAGCCCTATAGTGCCGCCGAACTTTCGAAGTTCGTCTCGTCTCTGATCGGAGCAGGGCCTTAGGTTCGATATGCGACGGATGCTGAAGCTGCGGACTTGGACGTTTCGCGGGACCACGGCTGTCGAAGCGTCGCTCGTACTGCTGGCGGCGACGGTCGTCGTCCCGGTTTTCCTGTTCGTCGGGGCAAGCTGGCTCACCTACAACGACGTCCGCAGCCAGGCCGAGGAGCGCATGGCGCGCACGCTCGACCTGCTGTACGTGAACGTCGCAACGACCTTCGAGACCGGTTATCTCGTCGCGGCGAATGTCGCCGAGATCGTCGACGACTTCAGCAACGAAGGGATCAGGGCAAACGAGCAACGGCTTCACGACCGCCTGCATCGGCTCGTGGAGCCGCTGCGCCAGATCCAGAACGTCTTCGTGATCGATCAGCAGGGCGCACCCCTGGTTTCGGCGCGCAGCTTTCCGCTGCCGACGGGACTGATTGCGGCCGACCGTAGTTACTTCATCGCTCATCGCGACCGCGCTGAGCGGCGGCACATCAGCGAGCCGATGCGGGGCCGCGTCAACGATGGATATTTCTTCCAGTACAGCGAGCGGCGGGAAACGCCGGATGGCCAGTTCAACGGTGTCGTAGCGGTGTCGATTTCGCCACGATACTTCATCGAGCGATTTGCCGAAGCGGCGGACACCGACCTCTTCACCGCTGCACTGGTGAAGTCGGACGGCGAAGTGCTCGCCCGTTATCCTGCGGAAGCCGAAACTCATCGCCTTGCGTCTGACAGCTGGTTCATGAAGGCGATAGCGGCGTCGCCGGAAAGTGGTGCCTATGCCACGCCGGCCTCTTCCTTCGACGGCATCAGTCGTATCGTGATGTACCGCAAACTCACTGATTTGCCCCTGTATGTCGTGCATGGATATGGCGAAGAGACGGTTACGAGGGCCTGGCTCCGCCGCATGGCCTCTCACCTGGTCTTCGGCGTGCCGGCGACAATCGCTCTTTTCATTCTGGCCTTGGTGGCCTCGCGCCGCGCCATCAGGCAGGACGAAGCCCTCGAGCAGCTTCGTACCGAGCAGATTCGTCGGGTGACCGCCGAGGAAAGCTTACGGCAGTCGCAGAAGATGACGGCGGTCGGCCAACTGACAGCCGGCATCGCGCACGATTTCAACAATCTGCTGACAGGCATCGGCGGGGCGATCGAGATGGTGGGAAGGCGTGTGCCGCAACCCACGCCTGATGTGACGCGCTTTCTTGATCTCGCCAAAACGGGCGTATCGCGTGCTGCATCGCTGACGCAACGCATGCTTGCTTTTGCACGCCAGCAGCCCCTGCAGATCGAAGCGATCGACGCCAACCGCATCGTGTCCGGCATGTCGGAACTTCTGCGCCGGACGATCGGTGAGAAGATCAGGATCGAGACCGTCCTGGCAGGCGGTCTTTGGCGTGCGAAGGCCGACGTCGCGCAGCTTGAAAGCGCCATCCTCAATCTCGCGATCAACGCGCGCGATGCCATGCCGGAGGGCGGCACGCTGACGATCGAGACCGCGAACAGTCATCTCGATGACGCCTATGCTGCGGCCAACGCGGAAGTGGTGCCGGGGCAGTACGTCATGATTGCCGTCTCCGATACTGGCACCGGCATGGCGCCAGAGACGATTGCGCGCGCCTTCGAGCCGTTCTTCACGACCAAGGAGCGCGGGCAGGGGACAGGGCTCGGCCTCAGCATGTCGTTCGGTTACGTGAAGCAAGTCGGCGGGCACCTCAAGATCTACAGCGAGGTCGGGCAGGGCACGACGGTCAAGATTTACCTGCCGCGTGAAATGAGCGATGCCGTGGCCGAGGTCGAGTCGCAGCCGCTCGCGCCCGAGACGGGAACCGGGACAGTCGTGCTGGTGGTTGAAGACGATCCGATCGTGCGCGAATTCGCCCTGGCTGCCTGCCGTGAGATCGGCTGCGTCGTCTACCAGGCAGGCGACGGCGAGGAAGCGCTGCGGGTGCTGGCGGCGCATGACGATATCCAGCTGCTGTTTACGGATGTCGGCTTGCCCGGCGGCATGAACGGCCGTCAGATCGCAGGCATTGCAACGGAGCGACGGCCGTCCCTCAAGGTGCTGTTCACGACGGGCTACACGGCCAACGCCATTGTTCATCACGGTGTGCTCGATGCGGGTGTCAATTTCATCGGCAAGCCGTTTTCCGTGTCGGCTCTGGCGGCCAAGATGAAGAGCATGGGCTTGTAAGGCTGGCTGAGCTATTTTCCCGAGCGATGCCGCCTGACGTTACCCAGCCGCAACCTCCGGCCCCTGCAGAGGTCCCCCGGAAGCCTGAGAAGCCTGAAACACAGGCGCCGGCTGTGGTGGCGCCTGCGTCAGCCCCCGAACCCACGCCGAAGCCCGAATCGATTCCAGCCCCCCAACCGCCGCCAGCCCCCGCGCCTGCCCCCGATGCCCCGCCCGCTGGGCTGACGAAGCGCGAGACCAGCCGGTTGCACCGGCTCCTCGTGGTCGGCGGGACGATCTTTGCTCTTTTCGTGCTCTGGGAGGTCTTCACCACATACGTGGTCTATACGGACGATGCCTATGTGCGCTCCGACCTCGTCGCGCTGGCGCCGGAAATCACGGGTCGGATCATTGCCGTCCATGTCGTCGACAATCAGTCGGTCAAGAAGGGCGACAAGCTTGTCACCATCGACCCGGTGCCTTTCCAGCTGGTCGTCAACCAGACCAAGGCGCAGATCGAGCAGGCAAAGGCGTTGCTGAAGTCTTCCCAGGAGGAGCTCAGCACGGCGCAAGCGGCCCTTGCGTCTTCGACCTCGGCAAACCTCTATGCGGCGCAGGAGCAGGCACGCTACGCTGATCTGGCCAGGAACGAGTACGCGCCGCGCGCCGAACTCGATCGGGCCAACGACGAGCTGCGCCGGTCCCAGGCGGAGATGACGATCAGCCAGATCGCGATTTCCAAGGCGCAGACCGGCATCGTGGCGCATCAGGCCGCCCTGGAGGTCGCCATTGCCGAGAATGCCACGGCACAGTGGAAACTGGACCGGACGCAGGTCTTCGCGCCGGTCAACGGCACGATCACCAACCTGACCTTGCAGCCGGGTGATACTGCCAACATCGACGTGCCGATGATCGGCATTGTCGACGCCGATGCGTGGCGCATCATGGCCAACTACAAGCAATACTATATTCGCGACTTCAAGGTCGGCCAGACGGCGTGGGTGTGGCTGGACAGCGAGCCCTGGCGTTGGCATCGCGCAAAGATCACCGGCATCGCGCGCGGCATCAGCCGCAATCCGGGCCCGGACATGCTCTTGCCCTACGTGGCGCCGACCACCGACTGGATCCGGCTGCAACGCCGCATTCCGGTGACCATCGTGCTCGTCGACAAGCCGGACGAATTCAAGCTCTACATGGGCGCCGATGCGCGTACGGTGATCTTCCCGTGAAGATGTCCTTCGCGCGCGGCGTGATCGAGGACTTCGCCGAAGGCGGCCGGATGGTCGACAAGACACTTGCCGGCTTCTGGAACGAGCTGAAAGAACTGGGAACGAACCCCGTGCAAACGCGGCAGGGCATCGTTGCCGCGGCCTCGGTGACCCTGTCGACGACCCTGGCGCTCGCGCTCCAGCTGGAGGCGCCGTGGTGGGTCGCAATCAGTGGATTCATGTCGTTGATGTCGACGGGCGCGGCCTCGTTTCGGCGCGGCCTCCTGCGCCTGACGGGGACGATTGCCGGTGCGGCGATCGGCTTCGTCATGGCGCGCTGGTTGCCATACGATCACCTCGCCCTTTGCATATTCCTCGCCGCGATGACGGCGTTTGGCGTCATTGCCATGCAGGTCAGTCCCCATGGGCTTGCCTGGATGTTCATGTCGATCACGTCGAGCCTCGTGCTGCTTTCGAGCCTGAACGACCCGACACTGGCTTTTCAGCTCGCCGTCTATCGCGTGATCGACGTCGCGGTCGGTGTCGGTTCCGCCATTGTCGTCGCCAATGTCCTGCAGGACTGGCACGCCGACCGTCCGCCCACGGCACCGGGGTGGCGCCATCTGCTGGGGGCGCAATGGCCCTCGGTGCTGCATGGAGTCCGGTCGGCAATCGCCGTCGTCGTGGTACTGGAACTCTGGATCCTGATGAACTTGCCGGACGTGACCGAGATGGCGATCACCATTGCCGTGGTGATGGCAGCCCCGCTGATTGCCGACTCCGGCGTCAGCACCAGACATCAGGTCGCCGAGAAATCGCTGCATCGTTTCATGGGCTGCCTGTTCGGCGGTGTCGTGGCGCTGGCCTGCCTTGCCCTGCAAGTCGAGGCGTTCATCTGGTGGCTTGCGATGATCGCCGCGGTGGTCTGGGTCGGGATGCATATCCAGGTCGGCAGACATGGTGTCGGCTATGTCGGCACACAGTTCGCCTTCGTCTTCGTGATCACCATGATCCAGGGCGCGTCGCCGCCTTCCAGCCTGATGCCGGGTATCGACCGGTTTGCCGGCATCACCGGCGGGCTCGGCATCCTGATGCTCGTGTCTCTGCTTCTGTGGCCGAGCGCGGAAGAGTTGAAGGAAGAACTGAAGCCTTAGCGGAGCCGCTGGCACACTGCTTGCACGATGCCTGTCGTTTCGGAGCGCGATCCATGCAATTGGCAGGAGGGCGTAGTCCGATGCTGCACTTGCTCACGCGACGCCAATCGTTAGGTTGCAAAGATGAAGAGCGACGCGCCCCCGCCGGTGGACCGGACCCTGCGGGCCATTCTTTCCATCATCTTTTCAGTCCTTTGTTTTTCGGTCCTGAATGCAATCTCCAAGACGCTGAGCCAGACCTTCCCGGTCATCGAGGTCATCTGGGGCCGCTACGTCTTCGCTTTCATCTTCATGCTGGCGTTGTTCCTGCCGCAGAGCGGGATGAACCTGTTCCGCTGGCACAACGTGCCGAGCCAGATCGTGCGCGGGCTGTTGCTATTCGCCTCTTCGTTCCTCTACTTCCACGGCATCGTCTATCTGCCGTTGGCGACGGCGGCCTCGATCTCGCTCACCAGCCCGCTGGTGGTGACGGCGCTCTCGTCGAAGTTCCTAGGAGAACCGGTCGGCCCGCGTCGCTGGGCGGCCTGCGGCATCGGCTTCATCGGCGCGCTGATCGTGGTGCGGCCGGGACATGCACATTTCGAGTGGCACTCGCTGCTGATCGTCGCCAGCACGCTCTGCAGTTCTCTCTACCAGCTCTTCTCACGGCGCTATGGCCAGACCGAGCGGCCCGATGCATCGGCCACCATGGCGACTATCGTCGGCACGGTCGCGGCGGCGCCTCTCCTGCCGTTCGATTGGGTGACGCCGACACTTGGCTGGCACTGGCTGCTGTTTGCCGGCATGGGCGTGATGGCGGGCGTGGGGCACTACTTCCTGACGATCGCCTACAGCCAGGCGCCGGCCGCGGTCGTGGCGCCGTTCAATTACATGCAGCTCCTGGGAGCAGCACTCCTCGGCTACCTCGTATTCCAGGACGTCCCTGATTTCTGGACCTGGATCGGTGCCGGCGTGATCGTCTGCTCCGGTCTCTACCTCGGCCACGTCGAGCGCCAGAAGTATCGCGCGTTGGCGCGTAAGAAGTAGCGCTCAACCAGCGAGCGCGTTGACATCAGTTGGGTAAGCCGCCCGCTCAGGCCGCGGCCGCCATCGGGAGAATGGTCGAAGGCGGCGATGGTGGTCGTCGTGGTCATCCTGAGATTCCCAATTTGCCCTTGGAATCGCACTATATGAAATGTATATGTTTCATATAGTGAGGGCCGATGGGCATTGTGAACATAGAAGACGATCTGCACGAGCAGGTGCGCCGCGCGAGCAAGGTGTCGTGCCGATCGATCAACGCGCAGGCAGCCTACTGGATCAAGATCGGCATGCTCTGCGAAACCCATCCGACCATCCCGTTCACCGAGATCATCGAGCGTGAGTTGCGCGCCGCGGGCGTTGCACCGCCCTCCCTGGCGGTGAACGACAGATGACCAAGCGGCCGGACGAAGTGGCGTTGCTGGCCGAGTCCGGCCGGCTGCTGGCGTCGGTCTTCGCGCTGCTCGATCGAACACCGCTCGTCGGCAGGTCGACGCTGGAGATCGACGCGATGGTCGAGCGCTTTATCGTGGACGACCTGCAAGCGCGGCCAGCGAGCAAGGGCCAGTACGGCTATCGCTATGTGCTCAATGCGTCGGTCAACGATGTGGTCTGCCACGGCATGCCGTCGTCGACGGCGGTGCTGCGGGACGGCGATATCGTGAACTTCGACATTACGCTGGAGAAAAACGGCTATATCGCCGACTCCAGCAAGACCTATCTGGTGGGCGAGGTCGATCCCGCAGCCCGGCGGTTGGTCCAGACGACCTACGATGCGCTATGGCGCGGTATCCGCGCGGTGCGACCGGGTGCGCGATTGGGCGACATCGGCTTTGCCATAGAGCGACACGCCAGGCGACATGGCTATTCGGTGGTGCGCGAATATTGCGGCCACGGTATCGGCCGCGAGATGCACGAGGAACCGAACGTCCTGCACTTCGGCCGCCCGGGAACGGGCCTCGCGCTCCGCGAGGGCATGGTCTTCACCATCGAGCCGATGCTCAACCGCGGTCGTCGCAACGTGCGTACCGAAGCCGACGGCTGGACGGTCGTGACGGAAGACGGCTCGCTGTCGGCCCAGTTCGAGCACACCGTCGCCGTAACCGCATCGGGTGTGTCAGTGTTGACGTTGCGGCCTGACGAACGCGGCTGACAAACGCCGCGTCTTAAGCCCGAACGGCACGTCCGATGAAAAACCCGTCGAGACCGCCACGATCAGACCACATCGACGGCAGCGTGCGGACGTCGCCGTCCCTGGTGATCGCCACTTCGAGGCCCGGCAGTTCGGTCGGAACGACAGGCTGACGACGCAGGCGCTTGTCGCGGCCCAGCAGCGCTTCGAAACGGGCAGGGCCTTCATCTTCCTGCAACGAGCAGACGGCATAGACCAGCATGCCGCCGGGCTTCAGCAGTTCCGCGGCGCGCAGCAGCAAGCGATCCTGGGTGAGGGTGAGGCGGTCGACATCCTCTTCGTCCTTCAGCCACGCGATGTCGGGATGACGACGAAGCGTACCGGTGCCGGAGCAGGGCGCATCGAGCAGCAGGGCGTCGAACGTCCGGTCAGGCGTCCACTTGCTGGCGTCGGCCGTCACGAGTTCCGCCGTCAGCCCGGCACGTGCCAGGTTGTCGCCGAGCCGCGTCATGCGGCGCGCAGAAATGTCGACGGCAGTTACCTCTGCGCCGGCGGCACAGAGCTGCATCGTCTTCCCGCCAGGGGCGGCACAGAGGTCCGCTACGCGCTTGCCGGCGATGTCGCCCAGCAGGCGTGCGGGCAGGGTGGCCGCGGCGTCCTGCACCCACCAGGCGCCTTCCGCGAAGCCCGGCAGTTCGGTGATCGCTCCACCGCCGAAGCGGCGCAAGGTCCCGGTCGGCAGCTTTTCCGCTTCGAGTTGGCCTGCCCAGAAATCGGCATTGGACCGCGGCGTCAGGTCGAGCGGCGCCTCGATCAGATGCGCGGCCGCAATGGCGCGGGTTTCCGCTTCGCCATAGGCGTCGGCCCAGCTCTCCCACAACCATTGCGGCGTGTTGAGATGAGCGGGGTCGCGATCGCCCATGAGGGCCGGGCCGTCGCGGCTGATCCGGCGCAACACGGCGTTGATCAGGCCCTTGAGGTGCGGCAGGCGGGCGTCTTCGGCCAAGCGGACGGAGGTATCGACGGCGGCATGCGGCGGCGTGCCGAGGAAAAGGAGCTGGGCCGCGCCCAGACGCAGTATCTGCCGGCCGGCGGCGTTGGCACCTCCGAGCGGCCGCTCTACGAGGCCTGCCAGCACTTCCTCGATTTCGCCCAGCCGGCGCAAGGTCGTGGCCAGCAGCAGGCGTACGAAAGCGCGGTCGCGCGGATCGAGGCCGGCAAAGCCCTGGTGACGCGCCAGCGCATCGTCGAGCGGTTGTCCTTTGTCGAGGCAGGCGGCCAGCACATCCAGTGCGGCGCGGCGGGAAGCGAGCGGAGTAGCGTCCATTGCGCCGCGCTATAAACCCGGTTGGGGCGCTTGTCATGGGTCTTCATCGCGACTGGTCCGCTGCGGCCGATTGGCTTCGTTGCCTTTCCCAGGATCGCACTCTGGCTGCCCAAGCAAATGTAAGGGTACTGTGCCGGCCGAAAGGATCCCGGCATGAAAAGCGTTGGTTCGTTCTTCGGAGATTGGTGGCGGCTCACCATCCCCTATTTCCGCTCCGAGGAGCGCTGGATCGCGCTGTTCCTGCTGGCGGGGGCGATCGGGCTGACCTTGGCCAGCGTCTCGGTGAGCGTCGCCTTCAGCGAGTGGAACCGGCGCTTCTACGACTCCCTGCAGAATAAGGACGAAGCGGCCTTCTGGACCGAGATGATCGCGTTCGGCTGGATCGCGGCCCTCGCCATCTTCTTCGGCGTGGCCCGTGGCCTCGTCAGTCCCTACCTGCGCCTACGTTGGCGGCGATGGCTGACACGGCATTATCTCGGCCACTGGCTGGACGGCCGCGGCTACTACCGCATCGAGCTCGCACGCAAGGTCGACAACCCCGATCAGCGCATCGCCGAGGACCTGCGCCTGCTCGGCTTCTACACGATGACCTTGCTGCTGGGCTTCATCAGCGCCGTCGCCACACTCGTCTCCTTTCTGGTCATCCTCTGGATGCTGTCGGGACCGCTGTCGCTGAAGCCAATCGGCATCGACATCACGATCCCGGGCTACATGGTGTGGGCAGCGCTGCTCTATGCCTTCTTCGGCACGTTCTTCGCCAATCTGGTCGGCCGGCGCCTGATCCCACTCAACTTCATGCAGCAGCGCTACGAGGCGAACTTTCGCTTTGGCCTGATCCGCGTGCGCGAGAATGCCGAAGGCATTGCGCTCTATCGCGGCGAACCGCGCGAGGCGGAAGTGCTCGACGCCCGCTTCACCGACGTCTTCAACAATACCTGGCGCGTGCTGGTGACGGAGCTGCAGCTCGTCTTCTATCAAATCGGCTACGGCCAGCTCGCCATCATCTTCCCGTACATCGTGACGGCGCCGAAGTTCTTCGCCGGCGCGATTACGCTCGGTGTCGTGATGCAGACCGCGCAGGCCTTCGGCCAGGTGCAGTCCGCCCTGTCGTTCTTCATAGACAACTACACCAACGTCGCCGAGCTGAAGGCGGTGATGGAACGTCTGCGTGGCCTTCAGGCGGCCATCGACGACAAGCCCGCCGACGCCATCGCCGTCACGACGCAGACAGCAAGCGCGGACGTCGGCACCGCAGGCGTCGATCTCGCCCTGCCCAACGGCCAGAAGCTGTTGGCCGACCTGAACCTCGTCCTGCCCAAGGGCACCTCGACGCTGATCTCGGGCACCAGCGGCTCGGGCAAGAGCACGCTGTTCCGCGCGCTGGCCGGCATCTGGCCGTTCGGCAAGGGCGAGGTGCGGGTGCCCGCGGGCGCGCGGGTGCTGTTCCTGCCGCAGAAGGCGTACATCCCCATCGCCACCTTGCGCGACGCGGTGAAGTATCCCGACGTCGAGTCCAAGGCGAGCGACGCGGAGATCGTCGACGCACTGAAGGCGGCCCAACTCGGCCATCTCGCCAACCGGCTCGACGAAGAAGCGCATTGGAGCAACACGCTCTCCGGCGGCGAGCAGCAGCGGCTGGCCATCGCCCGCGCGCTGGTGTTCAAGCCCGACTGGCTGTTCCTCGACGAGGCTACCGCTTCGCTCGACGAGGCCAACGAGACGGCGGTCTACGGCGTACTGAAGGAACGTCTGCCTGCTACCACCATCGTCTCCATCGGCCACCGCCCGTCGTTGAAGCAGTGGCACCAGCGCCAGCTCGTGCTCAATCGCAAGCCTGGCGAGACGGGAACCTTAAGCGTCGTGACCTGAGGAGCGGTTGAAGGTGAGGCCGGGCACGCGTTCCAGCGCGCGCTCGGCGTCGGCGATGGAGCCGGACTTCCAGGCATCGCGCACCCACCATTACCCGACGTCGATGGTGGCCGAGCCGCCGCCGCGCGCCGGTTCGAGCTGGGTGAGGCGGACGACGGACGTATCCGGCCCGCCCAGCACGATCGTGTCGGTGCGTGTCGAGAGGTGCCAGCGCGCACCGGCCTGATCGCTCCAGAGTGCGAAGCGCTTGTCGTCGAGCTGCCGGGCAATCGGTTGCGGCGTGTCGAGAATCTCGGGCGAGTTCAGGCAGAGATCGTTCGCGCGCTTGGGATCGTCCTGCGGGAAGACCCGTGTATCGTACTGCACCGAGAAGAGCTGGATCTTGCCGGGGGCGAGCGCGGCTTGCGCCAGCGCGGCGTTGGCGGCAAGCCACGCCGGCTTCCACGGCGCAGCAGCGGCATCGAGGTCGCCCCAGCTCAAATAGAGTTTGCCGATGCCGTCGCCGAAGGCCGACTCGCGCGGTGCACCGTAGAAAGAGACGCCGATTGGCCGGCCTCTTTTCTGCCAGTTGGCGTAGAGCACGACGTGGCTCGACGAATGGATGTAGTCCGACGTCTCGTCGCGCTCGATCTCGCCCGGCATGCCGAGCTTGATGACGAGCTGGGCGAACAGGTCCTTGATCGGCGCGCCGGTGTCGGCGAGCTCGTAGGAGACGGTGAGGATCGGCCGGTCGGGCCGCGGCGCCGTCACTTCGAGGTAGCGCGTGGTAAAGCCATAGGCCGCGTCGCAGCGTAGGTCGCGGCTGGCATAGCCGGTGCGCTCGAAGTCCGTCACGACCTCGTCAAAGCGCGTGCCCCAGGGCACCAACGTGCCGTCCCCCAGGCGGAAGCCCTTTGTCATCTCGTCCATGGGGCGTGAGCTTACGCAGGAACGGCCGGGATAACGTACTTTCCTGAAAAGAAAGAACACTTGCCTCTTAGGAAAGTCCGGCTCATCCTCCATGCATGGACAAGATCGCTCGCACCACCCAGGACATCGGCCGCCGGCTTCGGGCGGCGCGCATCGGCGCCGGCCTGACGCTGGCCGCCGTCGCGCGCCAAGCCAGTGTGTCGGAGGGGTTCCTGTCCAAGCTCGAACGCGGCCAGGCGGCCGCCTCGATTGCCAATCTGATCCAGCTTGCCGACGTGCTGGGGCTTGGCCTGCACGAACTGTTCCCGAGCGACAGCGCGCCCGCGAAGACGCGGGTTGCCGTGCACCGTGCCGGCGCTGGCGATCTTCAGGAGGTGGCGGCGACCGGGTATCGCTGGCGCCATCTCGGCGGCGGTGCACCGCTCGATCGCATGGAAGTGTTTCATCTCGTCTTCCCGCGGGCGAGGGGGATGGCGACCACGGTTTCCCATCCCGGCCAGGAGCATTGCTACGTGCTGTCGGGCGAGGTCCTGTTTCATGTCGGGGATGCCCAGTACCGCCTGAAGGCGGGCGACGGCATCCTGATCGATTCCCAGCAACCGCACCGCGCCGAGAATGCCGGCCGCGGCCAGGCGCAGATGCTGATGACGGTGGCGCGGCCTGCCGATGCCGGCGATCTGCCCGACTGGTGGCGGCTTGCGACGACGACCACGACGAAGAAGGAGGAGACGCGATCATGAGCCAGCAAACGAGCAAGCATGTTCCCGACACGGCCGAGGCCAATGCAGCCCTCGATACGGCACGTCAGGCGTCGCGGCGCGATCACAAGCCCTATCAGGTGCGCCATCTCGACGAGATCGACTGGGAAACGATTCGCTGGCCGGGCGAGACCGGCAAGATGCTGTTCCATCCCCGGCCCGAGAGCCCGACCGAGCCCAATGCCGGCATCCTGCGGCTGGAGCCCGGCGCTTATCACCCCGAGCACTATCACGGCTTCGCGCAGGTCTGGTTCGTGCTGAAGGGCGAGTTCAAGATCGACGGCCGGCTCTGCCCGCCCGGTACGATGCTCTATCATCCCGATCCGCATTTCGAGGGCGAGTTCCACACCGATACCGGCGGCGAGATTCTGATCGTGCAGTATCCCGGCCCGACGACCGGTGAACGCCCGATCTATGCCGGCCGCTTCAACATGGAAACGCGCAAGTCGGTCACCGAGGAGCGGGTGGACCTCTGATCGGCGTCACGCGATGGCGTGCAATCGATTGCACGCCATCGTTCCGGAACGTGGCATTCCTTAGGCCTGCATTCCCGACGGTCGTGCCGGATGATACAACGGCAGGCGTCGCGTCGCGTTTGCGTTCACGGGATCACAGACCGGGACATCGCCCATGCCACGCCTGCTGATGTTTGCGACGCCGACACCGTTCCTCTCACGCGTCTATTCGCCGGACCATGCCGTGGGCGCGGGCGGGCGTAACCTGCGCAAGGACGTGCTGCTGGTGCAGTTCCTGCTGGCCGCCGCTCAAACCCGGCCGGAAGTCTTCGAAGGGGTGACGCGCGACTATTCCCGCGATGCCAGCGGCCGCAACATCCGCATCGGTATTGACGGCGTCTGCGGAGTAGCCACGCTCACCGCGATTCGCCGCTTCCAGGAGCTTTACGATACTGGCGTCGACGCGGCGCTGACGATGATCCACGATGGCCGCATCGATCCCGCGACGCGTTCAATGATGGGCGCGCGGCGAGGGCACGTCCTCGGCATCGGCCGCCTCAACATGCTCTATCAGATCCAGTTCGGCGAGAACGCCCACGCCCGCCTGTTCGCCGACCCGCTCTTTCCGCCCGAATTGTACGAGGATTTCTTCGTGCGGTGAGGGGCAAGAGCCCTCGCCACGCCTGAGGCTCGCCCTTGAGGGGCCACGCCTTGCGCAGCGCCTCAAGGGCAGGGCTTTTGATTAGCGCAGGCTGGCGTTGATGCGGTCGAGTGCCGACGTACCGGGGCAGAGGTCTGCTGCTTCCAGCGTGTTCAGCGGTGCATCGATCGTGTTCAGGTTGTCGTGCAGGTCCTTCGGGCTCGGATCGACATAGAGAAGGCCGGTCACGACCTCGCCGGCATGCATGCCTTCCTGGACACGCTTCATGGCGGCAACCTTGTCGGAGGGGTCGTAATCCTCGCCGAGCTTGCGCAGGCGGAGCAACGAGCCGTCATGCTGCTGCACCGTGGTGACGGTGCCCGGCTCGTAGTCGGTGGTGATTTCCTCGCGACCTTCGATGAAGTCGACGCGGTTCAGAGCTTCGTTGTGCTCACGCACATAGTCGTAGCTCTTGGTCGAGCCGGCATGGTTGTTGAAGGCCACGCAGGGGCTGATGACGTCGAGGAACGCGGCACCCTTGTGGGCCATCGCTGCCTTGATCAGCGGCACGAGCTGGTGCTTGTCGCCGGAGAAGGAGCGGCCCACGAAGGTGGCGCCCATCAGGATGGCCAGCGACACCATGTCGATCGAGGAGTCGGAGTTGGCGACGCCCTTCTTGCTGATCGAGCCCTTGTCGGCGGTGGCCGAGAATTGGCCCTTGGTCAGGCCGTACACGCCGTTGTTCATGACGATGTAGGTCATGTTGACGCCGCGCCGCATCACGTGCGCGAACTGGCCGAGGCCGATCGAGGCCGAGTCGCCGTCGCCCGAGACGCCCATATAGATCAGGTCGCGGTTGGCCAGGTTGGCGCCGGTCATCACCGACGGCATGCGGCCGTGCACCGTGTTGAAGCCGTGGCTCGCGCCCACGAAGTAGGTCGGCGCCTTCGACGAGCAGCCGATGCCCGAGAGCTTGGCCACTTGATGGGGCAGGATATCCAGCTCGTAGCAGGCCTGGATGATGGCGGCGCTGATCGAATCGTGGCCGCAGCCGGCGCAGAGGGTCGAGACGGCGCCTTCATAGTCGCGCCGCGTATAGCCGGCCTTGTTCTTGACCAGCGAGGGATGATGCAGCCGGGGCTTGGCGATGTAGGTCATGACGCCGCCTTTTCGAACGAAACCACTTTGAACTGAGCGAGCTTCTTGCCGATGTCGCCCGCGATGAAGCGCGCCGTGATGGGCGTGCCGTCGTAATGCAGGACGGGAACCAGCTTGCGTGCGTCGAGCGTGAATTCGCTCATCAGCATGGTGCGGAGCTGGCCGTCGCGGTTCTGTTCCACAACGAACACCTTCTCGTGCTCGTGGATGAATTCCTCGACCGACTGGGCGAAGGGGTAGGCGCGCACGCGGAGCGCGTTGACGTGATTGCCGTCGGCCTCGAGATGATCGAGCGCCTCCGTCATGGCGGGGCTCGTGGAGCCGAAGTAGATCACGCCGTAGCGCGTCGGCTTGGGCGAAGAGTAGCGCAGCGGCTGCGGCGCGATCTTGCCGGCCGTGTGGAACTTCTTCTGCAGCCGTTCCATGTTGCGCACATAGACCGGGCCTTCCTCACTGTAGCGCGCGAACTCGTCCTTGGTCGTGCCGCGCGTGAAGTAGGAGCCCTTGGTCGGATGCGTGCCCGGATAGGTGCGGAAGGGAATACCGTCGCCGTCGACGTCGAGATAGCGACCGAAGGTCTTGCCGGCGTCGAGGTCGGCCGCCGTCATCACCTTGCCGCGGTCGAGTTCGCGATTGGGATCCCAGGCGAACGGCTTGCACAGGCGATGGTTCATGCCGATGTCGAGGTCGGTCATGACGAACACCGGTGTCTGCAGGCGGTCGGCGAGGTCGAGCGCGTCGGCGGTGAACTCGAAGCACTCGCGCGGATCCTCGGGGAACAGCAGCACATGCTTGGTGTCGCCATTAGAGGCGTAGGCGCAGGAGAGCAGGTCCGACTGCTGCGTGCGCGTCGGCATGCCGGTGGAGGGGCCGCCGCGCTGCACGTTCACGATCACCGCCGGCACTTCGGCGAAGTAGGCGAGGCCGATGAACTCGGTCATCAGCGAGATGCCGGGGCCGGAGGTGGCGGTGAAGGCGCGCGAGCCGTTCCAGCCCGCGCCAATCACCATGCCGATCGAGGCCAGTTCGTCCTCGGCCTGCACGATGGCGTACTTGGCCTTGCCGGTTTCCTTGTCGTGCCGGAGCTTCTTGCAATGGGCCTGGAAGGCCTCGGCGAGCGACGAGGACGGCGTGATCGGATACCAGGCGCAGACCGTGGCGCCGCCATAGACCGCGCCGAGCGCGGCGGCGCTGTTGCCTTCGACGAAGATGCGGTCCCCGACATTGTCGGCCTTGCGGACCTTGATCTTCACCAGGTCGAGGTCGACATGCTGTTTCACCCAGTCGCGGCCGAGGTTCATTGCCTTGACGTTGGAGTCGATCAGCTTTTCCTTGCCTTTGAACTGCTCGCCGAACAGCCGCTGGATCTCTTTCTCGTCAATGTCGAGCAGCACCGAGAGCGCGCCGACATAGATGATGTTCTTGAAGAGCTGGCGCTGGCGGGCGTCGGAGTAGGTGGCGTTGGTGATCGCCGTCAGCGGCACGCCGATCACGTTGATGTCCTCGCGGAACATCGAGGCCGGCATCGGCTTGGTCGAATCGTAGAACAGGTAGCCGCCGGGCGTGATTTCCTTCACGTCCTCGGCCCAGGTCTGCGGGTTCATGGCGACCATCATGTCGACGCCGCCGCGCCGGCCGAGATAACCCTTCTCGGTGACGCGCACCTCGTACCAGGTCGGCAGGCCCTGGATGTTCGAGGGGAAGATGTTGCGCGGGCTGACCGGCACGCCCATGCGCAGGATCGACCGGGCAAACAGTTCGTTGGCGCTGGCCGAGCCCGAGCCGTTGACGTTGGCGAACTTGACGACGAAGTCGTTGACGGCCGCTATTGCCTGCGGCTTCACGGCGATTGGCCCTACATCTTGCGGCATGATTGCCCCGCGTGAGTCATTTCCATGTAGTACTTGCGCATATCCCAGGCGCCGGTCGGGCAGCGCTCGGCGCACAGCCCGCAGTGCAGACAGACATCCTCGTCCTTGACCATCGCGCGGCCGGTCTTGAGGTCGTTGCCGATGTAGAGGTCCTGCATCGGGTTGATCGCCGGCGCATTGAGACGGGTGCGCAGGTCCTTTTCTTCACCGTTCTCGGTGAAGGTGATGCAGTCCATCGGGCAGATGTCGACGCAGGCGTCGCACTCGATGCAGAGATTGCCGGTGAAGACGGTCTGCACGTCGCAGTTCAGGCAGCGCTGGGCTTCCTTGAACGCGAGCTGCGGATCGAAGCCCAGTTCGACCTCGGCCATGATGTCCTTCAGCGCTTCCTGCTTGGCGCGGTGCGGGACCTTGAGGCGATGGTCGATGGTCGGCGCGTTGTCGTAGCTCCACTCGTGGATGCCCATCTTCTGGCTGACCACGTTGACGCCCGGCGCGGGGCGTTCCTCGACATTCTCGCCCTGCAGGAACTTGTCGATCGAGATCGCCGCATCGTGACCGTGGGCGGCGGCCCAGATGATGTTCTTCGGGCCGAAGGCGGCATCGCCACCGAAGAAGACGTTCTTCTTGGTGCTCTGCAGCGTCGTTTCGCCGAGCTGCGGCAGGCCCCACTTGTCGAACTCGATGCCGGCGTCCTTCTCGATCCAGGGGAAGGCGTTCTCCTGGCCGATTGCCACCAGCACGTCGTCGCATTCGTAGAATTCGTCGGGATCGCCCGACGGCACCAGTGAGCGGCGGCCCTTGGCGTCGTACTCGGCCTTCACCTTCTCGAACAGGATGCCCTTGATCTTGCCGCCCTCGTGCCGGACTTCCTTCGGGACGAGCATGTTCAGGATGGGGATGTCCTCGCCCATCGCGTCTTCCTTCTCCCACGGCGAAGCTTTCATTTCCTCGAAGCCGGAGCGGACGATCACCTTGACGTCCTCGCCGCCGAGGCGGCGTGCAGTGCGGCAGCAGTCCATTGCGGTGTTGCCGCCGCCCAGGACGATCACGCGCTTGCCGACCTTGTTGATGTGGCCGAACGAGACCGAGGACAGCCAGTCGAGACCGATATGGATGTTGGCGGCGGCTTCCTTGCGGCCCGGCACGTCGAGGTCGCGGCCGCGCGGAGCGCCCGAGCCGACGAACACGGCGTCGTAGCCTTCGCCCAGGATCTTCTTCATCGAGTCGACGCGCTGGTGGCGGAACTCGATGTTGCCGATGTCGGTGATGTAGCCGACTTCCTCGTCGATCACCGATTCGGGCAAACGGAAATGCGGGATCTGCGTGCGGATGAAGCCGCCGAGCTTGGGATCCTGATCGTAGATCACGATCTCGTAGCCCAGCACGGCAAGGTCGCGTGCGACGGTGAGGGAAGCGGGGCCGCCGCCGATGCAGGCGACCTTCTTGCCGTTCTTGGCCGGCGCCTTGGGCATGCTGGCCTTGATGCCGTCGTCGTCCTTGTAGTCGGCGGCGACGCGCTTCAGGCGGCAGATCGCGACCGGCTCCTTCTTGCCCTTCACGAGGGTCTCGTCCTCGACGCGGCTGCGCCGGCACGCGGGCTCACAGGGACGGTCGCACGTGCGGCCGAGGATCCCCGGGAAGACATTGGACTTCCAGTTGATCATGTACGCGTCGGAGTAGCGTCCGTGCGCGATCAACCTGATGTACTCGGGGACGGGCGTATGTGCGGGGCAGGCCCACTGGCAGTCGACTACTTTATGAAAGTAGTCGGGATTGGCGATATCGGTCGGCTTCAACAGAAACTCCAAGCGGCGGCGGAGCAACGAAACTCAGGTAAATGACAGTTTAGACTACCCCAAATGGGGGCGGCATTGGGGGATTATTACGAGTCAGCGTCAAGGTCTCTGTGCGCTAACCATTTGCAACATCGCATTAAATCCCCTCACCGGGCGGAGGGACTTCGGGCGATTTCCCCTAGCGGGACGGCCTGTAGGCGCTTGGCGAAACGCCGGAGGCCCGGCGGAACATGGCGCTGAAGGCGCTGACGCTGTCGTAGCCGAGATCGAACGCCACGTCGGTCACCGCTTGGCCACCACCCAGACGCCCCATCGCCTCGAGGACGCGCGCCTGCTGGCGCCACGCGCCGAAGGTGAGGCCCGTCTCGACGACGAACAGGCGGGCCAGGGTGCGCGGGCTGGCATTGGCCGACTGCGCCCACTCTTCGAGGGTGCGCGGATCGCCGGGCTGCTCCAGCAATGTCGTGCACAGGCGGCGCAACCGCCTGTCGCGCGGCATCGGCAGGTGCAACGGCAAGGACTGTTCGTGATGCAGCTCGTCGAGGATCAGCGCCACAACATGACCGGCGGCGCCCCGCTCGTCGTAGTGCAGGGGAAGCTCGGTCGCGCGCACGATCAGCTCGCGCAGCAGGGGCGAGACCTGCAGCACGCGGCAGACCTCCGGCATGCCGGCGGCGGCATCGTGCCGGAGGTAGAGTGTCCGCATGGTGACATCGCCCGACATGGTGATGGAGTGGCGGATGCCGGCCGGCATCCACAGCGCGCGCTGCGGCGGGACCACCCAAACGGCCTCGTCGGTCGAGACCCGCATCGTGCCGACGGTCGCGTAGATCAACTGCGCGCGGGCATGCCGATGCGGCGCGATCTCGAAGCCCGCGGCGAAATCCTTGGGCATGGCCGCGACCGCTCGCGGCACCCGCTGATAATCCTCGGGGTTCGTCGAGCGGGTATCTGTGGAGCGCAAGGCGGCTTGGCGTTTTTGCGACATAAGTTGGCATTCTAGCGCAAGACAGACAGGGCGGTCATGCTTACTCTTTACGCACCGGAGGAAGCGTAAAAATGAGTCACGGAAGCCCGACATCCATTCTGCTGAATATCGGCCATGCCATGGACCACTGGATCCTGGTGGTCTTCGCCTACAGCTGGGGCGTGATCGCGGGCGTCTGGGGCGTCGAATGGACGGAGCTGACGCCCTTCAACTACGGCGCGCTGTTCATGTTCGGCGCCGGCTCGCTCGTCAGCGGCCGGCTCGGCGACCTGTGGGGCCGCTGGATCATGATGGTGATCTTCTTCGCCGGCATGGGCGTCTCTGCGCTGATCATCGCGCTCTGCACCAACAAGTGGCAGATCGGCGCCGCGCTCACCCTGATGGGCGCCTTCGCCTCGATCTACCATCCCGTCGGCATCCCGATGCTGGTCCAGAAGGCCAAGAACCCCGGCTTCACCATCGGCGTGAACGGACTGGCCGGCAACATGGGCATCGCCATCGCCGCGGGCGTGTCGGTCTATATCGCCCAGCGATTCGGCTGGCAGATGGCCTTCGTGATCCCGGGCGTGATCTGCCTGATCTCGGCCGTCGCGTTCGTCATGCTGGTGCCGCGCGAAGAAGAGGCACCGGCCAAGCGCAAGGCCAAGATGCTCGACCTGCCGCCTGCGGTGATGGCGCGTGTCTTCGGCATCATGACCTTCACCGCCGTGACCGGCAGCATCATCTTCAACTTCACGACCAACGGGAACGGCGAGCTGTTGCGCGAGCGCGTGAAGGGTGCCGTGCAGGATCCCGCCGAACTCGCGATGATGCTGTTCGTGATCTTCTCGCTGGCGTCGCTGGCGCAGCTCGTGGTCGGCAAGCTGATCGACCGCTATCCGCTGAAGAACATCTATCTGCCGATCGTGCTCCTGCAGGTGCCGCTGTTCCTGATCGCGTCGCAGGTGACGGACTGGGCGCTGTTCGTGACGGCGATCCTGTTCATGCTGCTGGTGTTCGGCGCCATCCCGTTCACCGACGCCATGATCGTGCGCTACATCGACGACCGCATGCGCAGCCGGGTCACCGGCGTGCGTCTGGCCATCGGCTTCGGCGTCAGCTCCATCGTCGTCGCCCTGATCGGCCCGGCCGTGAAGGACGCCGGCTTCCCGATTCTGCTGATGGTGTTGGCAGGGGTAGCCTTCTGCTCCTTCCTGGCGCTGTCGCTGCTTCCCAGCGAGCGCGACGTGCACAAGGCTTCCTCGTCGTTGAAGCCTGCGGAGTAAATGCCGCATCGCGCGACCGGACACTGGACCGGCGCACCGAAGCGCAACAACATCGCGACTTCCTCCTCTGCCGATGCGGAGGAGGAACGTCATGAAAGGTTGTTGCTATGGCCGCTGGTTCCGCCGTTCCTGTTCCTGCCTCCCATCTCGATGTCGCGCGCGACGCTGAGCCTGCGACCCGGGCGGCGAATGCCGCGATGGCGGCACGGCTGCCATTTTCGGATACCGCGGATTTCGAGGCGGCCCAGCGCGGGCTGATCGCACCGGTGCCGAGTGGCATGGTGCGCACCGCAGGTGGCACGGTGCTGTGGAACCTCGGCGAATACGCCTTCATCGACGGCGAGTTGGCGCCGGCCACGGTCAATCCCAGCCTGTGGCGCATCGCCCGGCTCAATCTCGCCAACGGCCTGTTCAAGGTTACGGATCGTCTCTATCAGCTTCGCGGCTTCGACATCGCCAACATGACGGTGATCGAAGGCGACAGCGGCCTGATCCTGATCGATCCGTTGACCACCGCCGAGGTGGCGAAGGCGGCGTTGGAGCATTACTGGGCGCATCGGCCGAAGAAGCCGGTCGTGGCTGTGATCTACACCCACAGCCATGTCGATCATTACGGCGGCGTGCGCGGCGTGGTCGACGAGGCCGATGTGAAGGCGGGCAAGGTCGAGGTGATCGCCCCGACCGGCTTCATGGAGGCCGTGTCGGGCGAGAACGTGCTGGCCGGGCCGCCGATGATCCGCCGCGCGCAGTTCCAGTTCGGATCGCTGCTGCCGCGCGGCGCGCGTGGTCAGGTTGATGCCGGTCTGGGCAAGGGCGTGGCGCGTGGCACGCCGGGGCTGATCGCGCCGACGCGGTCGATCGTGAAGCCGGTCGAGGAGCACACGATCGACGGCGTCAGGATCGTGTTCCAGCTCGCGCCCGAGACCGAAGCGCCGGCCGAGATGCACATGTTCTATCCGCAGCTCGGCGTGCTCAACATGGCGGAGAATGCCTGTCCGCTGCTGCACAACTTCATCCCGCTGCGCGGCGCCGTCGTCCGCGATCCTCGCATCTGGGCAAAGTATGTCGGCGATGCCATCGCCCTGTACGGACCGCAGACCGAAGTTCTGATCGGCCAGCATCACTGGCCGACCTGGGGCCGTGAAAAGGTGATCGACTACCTCGAGGCGCAGCGCGATCTCTACAAACACATCCACGACCAGACCTTGCGCTACATGAACAAGGGCTGGCGGCCGGCCGAGATCGCCGAACAGATCGACCTTCCGCCGGGTCTGGCCGAGCGCTGGTCGGTGCGGGGCTACTACGGCACGGTGAGTCACAATGTGAAGGCGGTCTACCAGCGATACCTGAGCTGGTACGACGCCAACCCCTGCAATCTGCATCCGCTGCCGCCGGCGCCGGCAGCGCGGAAGTTCGTCGAATACATGGGCGGCGCTTCAGCCGTGATCACGCGCGCGCGCGCAGACTTCGCCAAGGGCGAGTATCGCTGGGTGGCGCAAGTCATGAAGGAGGTCGTCTACGCCGAACCGGCCAATCTCGAAGCGCGGGCGCTGTGCGCCGATGCGCTGGAGCAGATGGGCTACCAGGCCGAGTCGGCGACCTGGCGCAACGCCTTCCTCTACGGCGCGCAGGAGCTGCGCCACGGCGTCTTCCAGGTGCCGGCGCGCTCCACCATGGGCGCCGACACGCTGGCGGGCCTTGCGACCGACGTTTTCTTCGACCTGATGGCGATTCGCCTCGATGCCGCCAAGGCGGCAGGGCAGGCGATGGTGATCAACTGGCACTTCACCGACCGCCAGGAACGACTGGCGCTCACGCTGAAGAACTGCACCTTGACTCACCGCATGGGCGAGGAGGCATCGGGCGCCAGCGCATCGGTCACGACGACGCGCGCGACGATGGACGGCATCATGCTGCGCCGGACGACCATTGCCGATGCGGTGGCGGGCGGCGCGATGAAGCTCGAAGGGGACATCTCCAGGTTGTCCGCGCTCTTTGCGATGATGGACCAGCCCGCCGGTATGATGTTCGACGTCGTTACACCAGGCGAAGGGCGCTGATAGCGCGGAGATCGCTTGACATTATCCGTGGCGGCCCTTGTGATGCGCACAACGAATGCACGCACAAGCGCGCTTGGGAGGAACGGAAATGTCCAGGACGATGGGTCGGCGCCTGCTCGGCGCGACGGTGGCGGCTGCGGCCGCCTTGGGCTTTGCGGCTTCGGCCGTAGCTCAGGAAAAGAAACTCAAGATCGGCGTCATCTACGACCTCACCGGCCCGCTGGCTGGCGGCGGCTCGGAGCTGCAATACACCGGCGCCAAGATCATGATCGACGACTTCATCAAGAAGGGCGGAGTCGAAGGCTACAAGATCGAGGCGATCTATGCCGACGCCCAGAGCAAGCCGGACGTCGCCATCAATGAGTCGGTCCGCCTGATCGAACAGGAGAAGGTCGACATTCTGCTGGGCTTCTTCTCCTCGGCACAGTGCGTGCCGGTGGCCGCTCGCGTCGAGCAGCTGAAGAAGTTCATGTGGATCACCACCTGCATCTCCTCGGCGGTGCTGGAAAACAAGAACTACAAGTACATCTTCCGTCCCCAGGCCAGCGGTAACCAGTTCGGCCTGATGACCATGGATTTCATTGCCAACAACTCGAAGGCCAAGTTCGGCAAGGAGCCGAAGGACCTGCGCGTGGCGATCATCCATGAGGACGGCGCCTACGGCGTCGACGTCTCCAAGGGTAACGAGGCGGGCGCCAAGAAGGCCGGCTTCAACGTCGTGCTGAAGGAAGGCTATGCCGCGACGGCGCCCGACCTGTCGGCCATGGTCACCAAGCTCAAGCGCGCCCGGCCGGACGTGATCTTCCATACCGGCTACAACCCCGACATCACGCTGTTTGCCCGCCAGGCGCGCGAGCAGGGCCTGAAGTTCGGTGCGCTCGTCGGCCACGGTGCGGGCTACGGCGTCTACGAGAAGCTCAAGGAAGGCATGGGCACTGACGTCAACTATGTCTTCAACACCGACCCGATCTCGATCTGGCTCGCCAAGCCGGAAGGCCTCAATCCCAAGCTGCCGCCGGTCATCAAGATGGTCGGCGAGGAGTTCGACAAGGCCAAGCCGGGCGTTGCGATCCGGTCCGCCCATGTCGGCATGGCGGCCAGCAACGTCTATGTGCTGCTGACCGAGGTCGTGCCGCGCGCCATCAAGAAGTATGGCGGCGTCGATCCGGAAGCACTGCGCAAGGCGGCTCTCGAGGTCGATCTGCCCGAAGGCGGCACCATGCTGGGCTTCGGCGTGAAGTTCCCGGCCGACGGCTCGATGGCCGGCCAGAACGAACGCTCGTTCCCGGTCGTCATCCAGTACGTCGACGACAAATCGTACGTGGTGTGGCCGAAGAGCCAGGCGCAGCGCGACGCCGTGCTGCCGCTGCCGAAGGGCACGACCTACAGCAACCAGTAGGGCGGGTCCGCCGGACTGCCGATCGGACGTCAACGTCGCGTCAGCGAGGGTATCGACAGTGTTAGTCGTAAATGGGCTGGTGAAGCGCTTCGGCGGTTTCACCGCCGTCAACAACGTGTCCTTCAAGGTCGACAAGGGCGAGATCCTCGGCCTGATCGGCCCGAACGGCTCGGGCAAGAGCACCATCTTCAACATGCTCTCGGGGACTTTCCCGCCTTCCGCGGGATCGATTTCCTTCGAGGGGCGGGAGCTGGCGGGGCTGGCGCCGCATCGCATCATCAATGCCGGCGTCGGCCGCACCTTCCAGATCCCGCGGCCGTTCAAGCGGCTGACGATCTTCGAGAACGTCGCGCTGGCGGGTTACTACGGGCAGGGCAGTCATAGTGCTGCCAAAGCGCAGGAAGCCGCGGAGCGCGCACTCGCCATGGTCGGGCTGCCGACCGATCGCGCAGCCCCTGTCGATGGCTTGGGCGCAGCCGGCCTGAAGAAGCTCGAACTCGCCAAGGCGCTGGCCACGTCGCCGAAGTTGCTGCTGGCCGACGAGAGCCTGGGCGGCCTCGACGAGAGCGAGATGGATCAGGCGGCCGACATGCTGCGCAAGATCCGCGACGAGCTCGGCATCACCATCATCTGGGTCGAGCACATCATGGGCGTGCTGATGCGTGTGGTCGATCGGGTCATGGTCCTCGACCATGGCGAGAAGATCTCCGAAGGCCTGCCGAGCCAGGTCTCGAACGATCCGCGCGTCATCGAAGTCTATCTCGGCACCGATGCCCATTCGACGCAGGCGGCTGCTGCCGCCGCTGAAGCACGGCGCTGACGGGGAAACTGTACATGCTCGAACTCAAGTCGGTCGACGCAGGCTACGGCAGCTTCCATGCGCTGTTCGGCGTCAACCTCGAGGTCAAGGCCGGCGAGGCCGTCGGCGTGATCGGCCCCAACGGCGCGGGCAAGACGACGTTGATGCGGGTGATCTCCGGCCTGATCCGGCCGACCAAGGGCAGCATCGCGATGCAGGGCACGAACGTGCTGACCACGCCCGCCCACAAGATCGTCGAGCTGGGAATCGCCCACGTGCCCGAGAATCGCCGGTTGTTCCCGCGACTCACCGTCGAGGACAATCTCAAGATGGGCGCCTACATGCCGGCCGCCCGAGCGCGCTACGCCGAACGGCTGGAATTCGTGTTCGACCTCTTTCCGCGCATGAAGGAGCGGCGCCATCAACTCGCCGGCACCATGTCGGGCGGCGAGCAGCAGATGTGCGCCATCGGCCGCGCGCTGATGAGCGATCCCAAGCTGCTGCTGCTCGACGAGCCGTCGGCCGGCCTGGCGCCGGTTGTGGTGCAGCAGGTCTTCGAGCTGGTGAAGCGCATCCGCTCCGGCGGCCTCACGGTGCTGATCGTCGAGCAGAACGTGCAGCAGGTGTTGCAGGTCGTCGACCGCGCCTACCTGCTGGAAGCCGGCTCGATCCGGACCTCGGGCTCGTCGGCCGAACTCCTGGCCAGCGACACGATCCGGCAGGCCTACCTCGGTGTTTAGTTCAAGCGGGCTTCGCGTCCGCGCTCCGGTCTGGAGAAGGTGATGGGTTCATTTCTCGAAATCTTCGACATCTATCTCCTGGAGGCGGTCCTTAACGGGATCCTGCTAGGCGGTGTGCTGGCTCTGCTGGCGCTGGGCCTCAACCTGATCTTCGGCGTGATCGACGTGACATGGATCTGTTACGCCGAGCTGGTGATGATCGGCATGTACGGCATGTACTACCTCGTGCAGTACTATGGCCTGTCCTATTACGTCGCGGCACCGATCGCGATCCTGTTGGTGGCGGCGCTGGGGGCGCTGCTGCACTTCCTGGTCATCGCGCCGCTGCTCTCGTCCCCGCCGATCAACCAGCTTCTCGCGACCGGCGGCGTACTGTTCGTGCTGCAGAGCTTCGCCACGGTGGCCTTCGGCATCGACTTCCGCAACCTCGGCATCCGGCTCCCGATCCTGACCCTGGGCGACATGCACTTGAGCTACTCGCGCCTGCTTGCCTTCGGCGCCGCGCTGATCGGCATGGTGGTCGTCTACCTCTTCATGACGCGCACCTTCACCGGCACGGCGATCCGTGCCATCGCCCAGGATCGCCAGATCATGGCGTTGATGGGCGTCGACGCGAAGAAGATCTACGTCGTGACCTCGGCCCTTGGCGGCGCCCTGGCCGGCCTCGCGGCCTGCCTGCTGGTGCTGCAGTACGACGTACATCCCTTCGTTGGCCTGTCGTTCGGGCCGATCACCTTCCTGATCTGCGTGCTGGGCGGGCTCGGGAATTTCGTCGGCGGCTTCGTCGCGGCCTTTCTGTTCGCCGAGATCATCTCGCTCGGCGGCCTGTTCTCCGACCTTGAGTGGGGTTACGTGCTGGCCTTCGCCTTCTTCATCCTGATGATGTTCATCCGGCCCGCCGGCCTGCTGGCGAGGCGCTCGTGAACCTCCGCCAGTACATGCCCTGGATCGTCGGCGCGGCTCTGATCGCGCTGCCGTTCGTCTATCGCGATCCCTATCACCTGCACATCCTGATCCTCATCCTGATCTGGTCGTTCGCCTACACGTCGTGGGCGGTGATGGGCCGGTTCGGCCTGGTTTCGCTCGGCCATGGCGGCTTCATGGGCGTCGGCGCCTATGTGACCGTTCTGCTGTGGAATCATCTTGGCCTTTCGCCCTGGCTCGGCATTCCCGCCGCACTGCTCTGTGCGGGCGCCCTCGCGTTGGTGGTGGCCTATCCCTGCTTTCGCTTTCGTATCACCGGGCATTATTTCGCTCTGGTGACGCTCGCCTTGTCCGGCATCGTGCTGCAGGTCATCACGGCGACGCGCAATTACACGGGCGGTTCGCTGGGCTACACGCCCGAGCGTACCAAGGGCAACCACATCCTGGCATTGCAGTTCGACGACAAGGTTGTCTGGTACTTGATTGCCCTGGGCGTGTGGGCGGGCGGCCTCGTGATCTGGCACTGGATCGATCGCAGCATGAGCCGCTACGCCATGGAGGCAATTTCCGAAGACGAGGACGCGGCAGCGGCAGCGGGCGTCAATGTGACAGCCGAGAAGCTGCGGATCACTGTCATTAGCGCCTTGATGACGGCTCTGGCTGGTGCCCTCTACGGTCAGTACCAGATGTTCATTTCGCCCGACACGGTGAGCGGCATCGGTATCTCTCTACAGATGGTCTTCGCTGCGGTCGTTGGCGGTATCTACGTGGCACTCGGGCCGACCGTCGGCGCCATCATCACCATTCTCCTTGCAGAGGCCCTGCGCATCGGTTTCGGCACCAAGGCCGTCGGCTGGGACAATCTCGTCTACGGCGTTCTGCTGGTCGTGTTCATCATCTTCCTTCCCAAAGGCATTCTTGGTAGCTTGCTGGCGAGTATTAAAACTCCCAGTAAGCGGCAGAATGGATGAATTCGACTTCGTAGTTGTCGGGGCAGGGTCTGCAGGCGGTCCGTTAGTCGACCGCCTGACCGAAAGTGGGCGATACAGCGTCCTCTTGCTGGAGGCAGGGCCGAACGACACAAGCCGCTGGATTTCGATGCCGCTCGGGTTCGCCAAGACCTTTCTCGATCCTGCGGTCAATTGGAAGTACGTGACGGCGCCGGAACAGCGGCTCGACGGACGGCGTATCTATTGGCCTCGCGGGAAGGTGCTGGGCGGCAGCAGTGCGATCAACGGCATGGTCTACATCCGTGGCCTGGCGTCGGACTACGATGGCTGGCGGCAGATGGGTAACGAGGGGTGGTCGTTCGACGATTGCCTGCCGTATTTCAAGCGACTCGAGAGTTATCCCGGCGGCGAGACCGATCTGCATGGCGGCACTGGCCCGGTAAAGATCACGCAGGGCGAATATCGCAACGAACTGAGCGACAGTTTCCTGGCCGCCTGCGCCGAAGTTGGTCTCCAGGCGACGGACGACTTCAACGGCATCGGCCAGGAGGGGGCGGGTTACTACCACGCCACCATCAACGATGGCCGACGTTCCTCGACCGGCCGAGCCTATATTGCCGAAGCCCGCAAACGTACCAACTGCCAGGTGGTCACCGGTGCGATGGCCGAGCGTGTCGTCGTCGAGAACGGCCGTGCCACCGGCATCGCCTATCGTCGGAGCGGCGAGAGCCGGGCGGTGCGTGCGCGTCGCGAGGTGGTGCTGTGCGCCGGCGCGATCGGATCGCCGCAGCTCTTGCAGCTATCGGGCATCGGGCCGGGAGCACTGCTGTCGGAGCGCGGCATTCCGGTGGTGCGCGACATCGGCGGCGTCGGCGAGAACCTGCAGGATCATTGGGGCATCCGCTCGACCTACCGGACTTGGTGGCGGCTCACCGTCAATGACGACATCAATCTGATGCACCGCCGGCTGAGTGCCGCGGTCGAATATATGCTGATGAAGACGGGACCGCTGACGGCCAGTCCGGCCTTTGCCGGCGCCTTCGCGCGCCTGATGCCGCAATCGGCCGAAGCGGATACGCAGTTCCATTTCTTCCCCTGGTCGACCGACAGGATCGATCGCGGCCCCCATAAATTCTCGGGATTTACCATTCTCGCGAACCAGTCGCGCCCGGAGAGCCGCGGCCATATCCGTGTCGTTTCGCGCAATCCCGAGGACCATCCCGAGATCGTCGCCAACTATCTGTCGACATCCAATGATCAGAACGCCGCTGTCGCCGCGATCAAGTTCACTCGTGTGATGAGCCGCACGCCTGCTCTGTCCCGCATCATCACGGAAGAACTGCAGCCCGGCTCCAAAGCATGGACCGACAGCGACTTCCTCGACTACGCGAAGCGGGAAGGTCAGTCGGCCTATCACCCTGTCGGGACCTGCCGGATGGGGCGCAATTCGGATTGCGTCGTCGACCCCCAGCTGCGCGTGCACGGGATCGACGGCCTGCGCGTCGCCGACGGTTCGATCATGCCTACGCTCGTGTCGGGCAACACCAATGCCGCCTGCATGATGATCGGCGAGAAAGCGGCCGATCTAGTCCTCGCCGACGCGCGATAGAGCGGAGATACCGAGCGGGGCCGTCCGGCCGCGAATGGCCAAGGTCGGCAGCGGCATGGCCTCCAGTCCGGACGGCAGTTTGACGATTTGCAGCAGGTCCTGCGAGACGAGGATGTCGTGGCCCAGGCCCTTCGCCGCCTCGAGCAGGCGGGCGGCGACGTTCAACGTGTCGCCGACATAGGCGATCTCGCGCCTCACGTCGCCAATCTCGCCAGCGACGATCTCGCCGCAGTGAAGCGCCGCGCGGAAGGTCGGCACGGCGCCATAGCGTTTGCGATAGTGTTCGGCATTGCGCGCGATCAGATCGCGCGCCAGGAAGGGGCAGGCGAGGCACTCGCCGTCGGCCAACGCCGCATCGATCGGCCAGGTCAGGATCGCTTCGTCGCCGACATACTTGTGGATTTCGGCCTCGCTCTCGAAGGCCGCTTCGGCAATGTCGCGAAAGAAGCTGTTGAGCAACTCGTGGAAGCGGATTGGGCCCAGCCGCTCGGCAAGGCCCGTCGAGTCCCGCATGTCGATCAGCAGGAATGCCTTCTGCTCCCGCCGCGGGTGCACGTAGCGACCGGTCAGGATGTTCTTCAAGGTCGAGAAGCCGAGCAAGCCGCCCGTCTCGACGATCAGATTGGCGAGCAACGACATCGCGATGGCGAAGGCGATCGAGCCCCGAAAGGTCGGCGTGAAGGCGAAAGGATCCTCGTCTGGAGCGTGCGTCAGCACGCGCATGAGCAACAGTCCGCCGACGATGACGGCCGCGTAGAACAGCGCCTTGATCGTGAAGAAGGCCGCCCACGGCAGGCGCCGCAGGCGGCGCAACAGAGCGATGCGGCGGCCGCGGATTTCGATGAACGTGATCGGCGTGGCGATCAGCAACGAAGCAAGGACGCCGTGCGACGCACCCCTGATCGCCGACTCGTCCTCCGCCCCGACGGCGTAGCCAAAATAGGCGCTGATGGCGGCGCTCGCGACGCTGAACCACAGGAAGAACCGCCATTCGCGGCGGGCGCGCCGCGACAGGGTCATGCTTTGGCGCGGCCGAGGGCCCGCTTGAAGATCTCGTGATCGACGTTGCCGCCAGAGCAGACGACGGCGACTGCGCGGCCCTTCACCGGCAGCTTGCCGGTGAGTGCCGCGGCCAGCGCCACGGCACCGCCCGGTTCGACCACCAGCTTGAACTCGCGGAAAGCGAGTTCCATCGCATCGAGCACCTCGTCGTCGCTGACGACAAGGCCCGGCCCCAGCACTTTCTGGGCGAGCGGGAAGGTGACGTCGCCTGGCGTCGGCGCCAGCAGGGCGTCGCAGATCGAGCCCGACAGTTTTTCGTTCTTCTGCTTGGTGCCGGTGGCCAGCGACCGTGCCAGGTCGTCGAAGCCCGCCGGCTCGCCGGCATGCACCGACGTCGTCGGGCTGATGCCCTTGACCCCGAGCGCAACGCCGGTCGCGAGGCCGCCGCCGGAGCAGGGCGCGGCCACCGCATCGAGCGTGATTCCCAGCGCCTTGGCCTGTTCGGCGATCTCGATGCCTGCCGTGCCCTGGCCGGTCAGGATCCAGGGATGGTCGTAGGGCGGCACGATGGTGGCGCCGGTCTTGGCGGCGATGCCGTGGCCGATCTCCTCGCGGCTGTCCTTGACGCGATCGTAGAGGATCACTTCCGCACCGCTTGCCTTTGTATTCGCGACTTTGAGGGCTGGCGCGTCCGACGGCATGACGATCGTGGCCTTCACGCCCAACAGCCGAGCTGCTTCGGCAAGGCCCTGCGCATGATTGCCGGACGACCAGCCGACGACGCCCTTGGCACGGTCGGCCTCGTTCATGGCGGCGAGGAAGTTGTAGGCGCCGCGCAGCTTGAACGAGCCGGTCCGCTGCAGGCATTCCGCCTTGATGAAAAGCCGGCCGCCCAGCGCGCGGTTCACCCGCTCGTTCTCGAGCAGCGGCGTGCGGATCGTCACCCCGTCGAGGCGGCGGGCAGCGGCTTGAACATCGGCAAAGGTCGGCAACGAACTCATCGCGGAACACCTATCAGGTCGGGAAGCTCGGAAAGATCGCGGATTTCTCCCGCGAGTGCACCGGGCAGATTGTCGTCGGGAGCGCCTGTCCGGTTCACCCAGACGGCGCGAAAGCCGAACTGCGCTGCACCGTGGGCATCCCAGCAATTCGAGGAGAGAAAGCAGACCTTCGCGGGAGGCACGCCGCAACGCGCTTCGACCAGCCGATAGACGCGCGGGTCGGGCTTGAAGACGCCGACCTCGTCGACACTCAGGACGGCTTCGAAAGCGCCGGCCTGGCCCGACGCCGCCACCATCGGGCCGAGCATCTCGGGATTGCCGTTCGAGAGAATGGCCATGCGCATGCCGCCACGCTTCAGGCAGGCGAGCATGCCGGGTGCCTCGGGAAAGGGGGCCAGCGCCAGATAGGCGCCCATCAGCTTTTCGCGCACCGCAATATCGGTGATGCGGTGCGTGGCCAGGCAATGATCGAGCGCTTCGCCGGTGACCTGCCAGAATTTGGCATAGGTACCCATGCCGTTGCGCAGCCAAGTGTATTGGATCTGCTTGGTCCGCCACATCTCCGACAGTGCCTCGGCGGAAGGCCCGACCGCGGTGCGATGGCGGGCCACGGCCGAGTTGAAGTCGAACAACGTGCCGTAGGCGTCGAAGACGCACATCTCGATGCCGGCAAAGTCGGTGCCCATCATTGCTCCCCGGAGGTGAATGGACGTAGGCTAACTGGCATGTTCGTTGCCATCGTTCAAATCCCCATGAGCAAGCGCCCGCGCGACGCCGCCGTCGATGCCGCGCGCAAATCGGCCCCTACCTATACGGCGCTTGGCGCCAAGGGGCTCCTGAAGAAATACTACCTCAACGGCGATGCCGGGGGCGGTGGTGTCTATCTCTGGGAATCCGAGGCCGCGGCCCGCGCCTGGTATACGCCGGAGTGGGAGAAGCGCATGGCGGCCGCCTTCGGCGCGACGCCGACCGTGACCTACTACGACAATCATGTCGTCGTGGATAACGAAGCCGGCAAGGTCCGCATCGAGGGCGAGTCCTGATGGAAAGGCGGCGTCTCGGCCGCACCGGCCTCCAAGTCTCGGTTCTGGGCTATGGCGCCGGCGCGGTCGGTGGCCTCTTCACCAAGGGCGCTGCGGCCGACCAGGAACGCGCGATGGCGCGCGCGATCGAGGCCGGCATCAACTATTTCGATACGGCGGCGATCTACGGCAACGGCGAATCGGAGCGCAATCTCGGGCGCGCCCTGAAGGCGTTGAAAGCCGACGTCGTGGTCGGCACCAAGGTCCGCCTTGTCGCCGAACATCGGAAAGACGTAGCGGGCGCAATCGTGCGCGGGATGGAAGACAGTCTGAAGCGCATGGGGCGAGACCATGTCGACCTCTTCCAGCTTCACAATCCATTGGCCGCGCAGGACGCCGGCGACAAGCTCGCGGTGGAGATTGCCCTGGAGCAGGTCGCGCCCGCGATGGAGAAGCTCAAGGCATCCGGCAAGACACGCTTCATCGGTTTCAGCGGCGTCGGCGAACCGGCGGCATTGCTGCGCGCCGTCGACTCGAAGCTCTTCGATACGGTGCAGGTCGTCTACAACGCGCTCAACCCCAGCGCCGGCGGGCCGATGCCAGCCGGCACGCCAGGGCTCGACTATGGTCGCCTGCTCGACAAAGCGATGGCTGCCGACATGGGCACCATCGTCATCCGCGCGCTGGCCGGCGGTGCCTTGAGCGGCACGACGGACCGTCATCCGCTTGCCATGCAGGACGTGCCGCCGATCGGCTCGGCGCCCGACTTCGCCTCCGATGTTGCGCGCGCCAAAGAGTTGGAGCCGCTGGTGCGCGACGGCGTGGCGGGCAGCCTGACGGAACTTGGCGAGCGTTTCGTCATCTCCCATCCCGCTGTGTCGACGATGCTGATCGGCTACTCGACCCTCGACCATCTCGAAGCCGCCATCGCGGCCGTCGAGAAGGGGCCGTTGCCTGACGCCGCGTTGCAGCGGTTGCGCTAGGAGCGTCCCAGCGCCGGCGGCACGGTACGGACCTGGCCGTTCAGGCGATCGCGGTAGACCACGACGCCTTCCATGATGCGCTGCACGTAGTCGCGCGTCTCGCGGAAGGGGATCGTTTCGATCCAGTCGACCATGTCGATCTTGCTGGTGCGTGGATCACCCAGGGACTCCAACCAGCGCGCGACGCGATTGGGGCCGGCATTGTAGGCGGCGAGTGCGATCTCGTAGGAGCCGCCGAAACGCTGCAGCATCTCGGTGAGATACTGGCTGCCGAGCTGGACATTGTAGGCGGGATCGCGCGTCAGCTTGTCCTGGATGAAGGGCACGTTGAGCCGGCCTGCGACGTCGCGGGCCGTGCCGGGCAGGAGCTGCATCAAGCCGAGCGCGCCGGAGGATGAGACAGCCGCAGCATTGAACGAACTCTCCTGTCGCGTCAGGGCCAGGGCGAGTGCACGTTCGATCGCGCCGGTGGTGCCGAGATCGACGACGGGGAAGGCCGCGTCGAAGAGAGTGACGCCGTTCTGGGGCGCCCGGCGGGCAATGGTCAGGCCGACATCCGGCCGCTTCAGGTCGAGGGCAAGCTGGGCCAGCAGCGCGGTTTCACCCGGTGCTTTCACCAGTCGGGCAAGCTGCAGCAGGAAGGGGCGCGTCCGTTCGAAGTCGCCAGCCTGGCCAAGGTAACGCGCCATCGTTGTAAGGTCGCGCCCATCCAGGGATTGGCGCTCGGTGGCTGTGGCGACCGGATCGCTGGGCAGCTTCGCGCTGCCAGCCACTGCTTTGCGCGCGGCAAGCTGGCCATAGAAGGTCTGGCCGTAACCCGCGGCGCGAGCATACCAGTCGCCCGCCTCCTTGGCGCGGCCAGAGGCCTCATGTGCGCGAGCGAGCCAGTAGGCGCCGCGGCTCTTGGAGATGTCTGTCGAGACGCCGTCGTGCAGCTTCTGGAAATGCTTCGTCGCGTCGGCCGGCTTCTTGAGCTGGCGGAGTGCTATCCAGCCTGCAAGGAACTCCGCATCGGCGAAAGCGACGCCTTTGGTGAGGCTGTGTCCCGAGGCGATGGCGTAGGCATCGGCAGGCCGGTTCGCCGTCAGCAGATCGCGCGCGAGCTGATTGCGCTCGTTCCACCAGGCATCCGGCAGGTTGGTGGCAGGACCGGCAAACGCCGTCTTGGCCTCGTCGAGATTGCCGGTGCGGCGCAGCCACTGCACACGCTCCAGCCGTAGGGTGGGCTCGTTGAGTTTTGCGGCCGAGACGTTGCGCAGGAGTTTTGCGGCATCGGCCGCGCGCGTTGCCATGGCCAGCCGTGCACTGGCGACCGGCTGATAGTCCGGCGGCAGTTTCGACAGAAGCTCGCGGGCCACCTCGACACGGCCGCTGCGCAGAATGCGGTCGAAGCGGGCGACATGGTCCGGCCCGGTCAGGAGCTGAGCGTAGCGATTGAGGAAATCATTTTCGTCCGAACCGCGCAGGGTCGCGTTCTGCCACGTGTCGCGTGCGAATTTGGCCACGTCGTTGGGGCTCGCGGCCTGCGCCGCGTCGAGGCGGCGCATGTGGCCGCTGCTGGTGAGTGGGGGGAAGGCGGTGAAGTAGCGGACGATTTCTGCGGCGGGCGTGTCGGTCGCAATCCGGTCCTCGGCCTGCCGGCGCAGCACTTCAGGCTCCGGCCAGTCGGGGTTTTCCCGCAGGAAGCGCCAGGTCGAAGCGAAATCGGCGTCGGCCTTGGGGGCGGCGCGCAGGATGCTCCAGGCGATGTAGCGGTCGAGCAGTGGCTGGCGGAAATTTGCGACCGCCGCGCGTGCATCGCTCCAGCGGTTCTCGTCGATCGCCTTGAGGGCCGCGGCGAAGGCTGCAGCTTCGGCGGCGCTCAACGGCTTGGCCGGCATCGTCGCCTGGGCGATGTCGTTGCCTCCGGCCGGTGGCGGTGCGGGCTGACGTGGCGGTGACTGATCGGGGGCTGGCGCCATGGCAGCGGGCGTTGGCGGCGAGGGCGAGGGGTTGCCATGGTCCGTCGGCACGCGCCGCACACCCGTATTGGGGGCGCCCGAGACGGGCTGATCGCTGCCCTGATCGCGCAAGTTCTGGGCGCTGACTGCGGGAGCCAGAGATGGCGCTGCTGTCAGAAGGGCCAGCAGGAGGAGGGAGGATTTATTCTTCTTCACCCAGGAATCGTAGGCAGGGAGTTGGGGCATCACAATGGCAAGTTGCCAACCTTGCAGGGGCGTACCCCGGAGCCTAAAGTGAATTTATCAAGGCAAAATCGGAGGAAGCCATGTTCACCGGGTCGCTCGTCGCGCTGATTACGCCGTTCAAGAACGGGTCGGTCGACGAGAAGGGATTCGAGAAGTTCGTGGCCTGGCAGATCGCCGAGGGCACCGACGGGCTCGTCCCGTGCGGCACGACCGGCGAATCGCCCACGCTCTCCATGGAAGAGCACAAGCGGGTGATCGACATCTGCATCCAGACGGCCAAGGGCACCGGCGTTCCGGTGATCGCCGGCACCGGCTCGAACTCGACCGACGAGGCGATCGAGCTGACCCGCCACGCCAAGCAGGCCGGCGCCGACGCCGCGATGCTGGTCGTGCCCTACTACAACAAGCCGACTCAGGAAGGCCTGTTCCAGCATTTCAAGACGGTGGCCGAGGCGGTCGACATTCCGATCCTGCTCTACAACGTGCCACCGCGCACCGGCGGCGACATGCAGGTCGAGACCGTCGTGCGCCTGTCGCAGGTCCAGAACATCATCGGCATCAAGGACGCCAGCTACGACATGGCGCGGCCGACGCTCACCAAGCTCAAGGCCAAGAAGGGCTTCATCCAGCTCTCGGGTGAAGATGCCAGTGCCGTGGGCTTCCTGGCTCAGGGCGGCGACGGCTGCATCTCGGTGACGGCCAACATTGCGCCGCGTCTGTGCGGCGACATGCACGACGCCTGGAAGAAGCGCGATCTCGACAAGGTGTTCGAGCTGCAGGACCGGCTGATGCCGCTGCACAAGGCGCTGTTCGTCGAGACCAGCCCCGGCCCGGTGAAGTACGGCGCCGAGCTGCTCGGCCAGTCGGGCGCCAAGATGCGCCTGCCCCTCGTCGAGTGCACCGAAGCGACCAAGAAGCAGGTGCGCGAGGCAATGGTCCACGCCGGCCTGATCAACTAGCCGATCTTAGAGTCCCGATAACACGAGCGTCCTGTGGCCAAGAAACCGGAACTGGACCGCACCGTTGTGGCCCAGAACCGCAAGGCGCGGCATAACTACTTCATCGAGGAAACCTTCGAAGCGGGCCTGGCTCTGACCGGCACCGAAGTGAAGTCGCTGCGCGGCGGCCGCAGCACGATCGCGGAATCCTACGTGACGGAGGAAGGTGGCGAGGCCTGGCTGGTCAACGCCAACATCCCGGTCTACGCCTCCGGCAACCGCTTCAACCACGAACCGCGGCGACCGCGGAAGCTGTTGCTGCACAGGAAGCAGATCAACAAGCTGATCGGCGCCATCCAGCGCGAAGGGCGGACCGTCGTGCCGCTGCAGGTCTATTTCAATCCGCGCGGCCGGGCCAAGATTGAGATCGCCCTGGTCACCGGCAAGCAGGCGCACGACAAGCGCCAGTCCATCAAGGATCGTGATTGGCAACGCCAGCGCGCGCGGTTGATGTCGACCCGCCGCTGAACCTCCGAAGGAGAGTCCCCGCATGAGTACCGTTCTGATCACCGGCGCCGCGCGTGGCCTTGGCCTCGACTTCGTGAAGCAATATGCGGCCAAGGGATGGAAGGTTCACGCCTGCGCCCGAAAGCCCGAGGCGTTGAAGGACGTTAAAGGCGACATCCACGCCCACAAGCTCGAAGTCACCGACTATGCGGCGGTGAAGGCTCTGGCCGAGAAGCTGTCGGGTGAAGCCATCGACGTGTTGATTTGCAACGCCGGCATCTCGGCCGGGAGGGCCTCGGCGTTGGGCGAGATCGACCCGGCGACATGGCGCGAAGTCTTCGAGGTGAATGCCCTGGCACCGCTGATGATGGCCGGCGCCTTTGTCGATCACGTTGCGCGGTCGAAGGATCGCAAGCTGGTGGCGATCTCGAGCCGCATGGGCAGCATCGCGAACAACGGTGGCGGCAGCTATGCTTACCGCGCCAGCAAGACGGCGTTGAACATGGAATGGAGCTGCGTGGCCCGCGACGTGGCCGCAAAAGGCGTGACATGCGTGGTGCTGCATCCCGGCTGGGTGCAGACCGACATGGGTGGTGCGCAGGCCACGCTCACCATTGCCGAGAGCGTGCCGTCGATGGTGAAGGTGATCGACGGGCTGAAGCCCGCCGACAATGGCCGCTTCATCAACTACGATGGCAGCGCCATCGACTGGTAATCGAGGCGCAAGCGATGCTGCTCAGCGAAGAACAGACTCTGATCCGAGACACTGCCCGCGCCTTTGCGCAGGAGCAGGTGCTGCCGCACGTTCGCACCTGGGAGGCGGCGGGCGAGATCCCGCGCGCGCTTCTCACCGAGATGGGTCGCATGGGCTTCATGGGCATGTGTGTCCCCGAGGAATGGGGTGGTGCCGGCTCCGACATGATCTCCTACGTGCTGGCGCTCGAGGAGATCGCCGCGGCGGATGGCGGCCTCTCGACGGTGATGAGCGTCAACAATTCGCCCGACTGCGCGGCGTTGCTGGCCTATGGCTCGCCCGAGCAGAAGGAGCGCTGGCTGAAGCCGCTGGCGCGCGGCGAGATGCTGGGCGCCTTCTGCCTGACCGAGCCGCATGCCGGATCGGATGCCTCCAATCTCAAGACGCGCGCCGAGCGCCGCGGCAACGGCTGGGTGTTGAACGGCGTGAAGCAGTTCATCACCTCGGGCCGCACCGCCGACGTGGCGCTGGTCTTCGCCGTGACCGATCCCGCAGCCCCAAAGCGCGGCATCTCCTGTTTCATCGTGCCGACCAAGACGCCGGGCTATCGCGTCGCCTCGGTCGAAAAGAAGCTGGGGCAAAAATCGTCGGACACTTGCCAGATCGCTTTCGAGGACTGCACGGTCGGCGCCGACGCCATGCTCGGCGCGGAAGGCGAGGGCTATCGGATTGCGCTGGCCAACCTGGAGGCTGGCCGCATCGGCATTGCGGCCCAAGCTGTCGGCATGGCGCGTGCGGCGTTCGAGGCCGCACGCAGCTACGCCAACGAGCGTGTGGCCTTCGGCACGGCGATCGCCAATCACCAGGCGATACAGTTTCGGCTGGCCGATATGGCAACCAAGATCACCGTTGCCCGGCAGATGGTTCTGCATGCGGCAACGTTGCGTGCCGCTGGGCGCCCATGCCTCACCGAAGCCGCAATGGCCAAGCTATATGCTTCGGAAATGGCCGAGGAGGTGTGCTCGGCCGCTATTCAGATCCACGGCGGTTACGGGTACGTTTCGGACTACCTGGTGGAGAAGATCTGGCGCGATGTTCGCGTCTGCCAGATCTACGAAGGCACCAGCGACGTCCAGCGCATCCTGATCGGTCGCGGATTGGGCTCTTTGTAGGGCTCGTCTTTTCCTTGTTCCCGGCCCCGGCGCGTGCAAAGCTCACCCGGTGTGTGAATAAGGCCGCAAAAGCGGTCGGGGGAGCTGGGGGAGCCGGGCGACGGATGGTCGGTCGTGCGCCGTAACTTCGTGAAAATTGCAGGCCTCGCCGCAGCACTGGTTGCGGCGACGGGTTTCGCCGTGGCCCAGGATAAAGCTCAACCTCCTGGAAAGACTGGCGAATATAGCCGTTTCATTCAGATGCAGACGGCCTTCAATCCGGCGCTTCCGGGCTCCGGGGAGGGCGTCCGTGTCTTCACACGCACTGTCAAACACATGTCGAATGGGGCACTGGCCATCAAGATCGTCGAGCCGGGGCGCGTGACGCCGACCGCCGACATGGTCGATGCCCTGCAGAATGGCGACCTCGAAGCCGGCTTCACCTGGTCGGGCTATGCCGCGGCCAAGGCGCCGGTATTCGGGGTGTTCGCTACGGTACCCTTCGGCCCGGGTCCGGAGGACATGTCCTCCTGGATGCTGGAGGGCGACGGCAGCCGCATCCATCGCCAGGCCTACGAGAAGCTCGGCATCGCGGGCATGCCCTGCGGGATCCAGGGCCCCAAGGGGGGCGGCTGGTTCCGTAGCGACGTCAACACGGTGGCCGACTTCAAGGGCCAGCGCCTGCGCTATGGCAAGATGGCCGCGGAAGTGATCGCGCGCATGGGCGCCGTACCGGTACCGCTGCCGCCGGGCTAATTCTTCTACAAGCTCCAGCAGGGCAACGTGGACGGGGGCGAGATGTCGACGCCCGCCATGGACGCCGCCTTGGGTTTCGACAAGCTCGGCCTGCCTTACTACATGCCGGGCTGGCAGCAGCCTTCGGCGGTGCTCGACTTCCTGATGCGCAAGGACAAGTGGATGGCGCTGCCGGCGGCATTGCGGGTGCAGATAGAGACGGCGTGTCAGGCGAACATCGCCTGGATGCTGGGCCGTTCACCCAACGTGCAGGCCGTTGCGATGGACAAGCTCAAGTCGTCGGGCGTCGTGATCCGCGAATGGTCGGCGGATGTGCTGGCCGCGTTTCGCAAGAACACCGATATCGTGTTGAAGGAGCAGGCCGAGCGCGATCCCGAATTTGGGGCGGCTCTCGCCAATCAGCGGGCTTTCGTTGAGCAGGCTGCGCGCTGGCGGGCCATCTCCCGCCTGCCGCACCCGTCACAGCCCTAGACAGCGCATAAGCGCTCGCTTGCACGGGGCCGCCGGTCCGGGCAGTTTTGCTCGGACATGACTGTACTTTCCTCCCAGATCGACACCCGTTCCGAGACCTTCAAGCGCAACGCCGAGGCGATGCGTGCGCAGCTCTCGGATTTGCGTCAGCGCACCGACCAGATCCGCCTTGGAGGTGGTGAGGAGTCGCGCAAACGCCATGTCGCCCGCGGCAAGCTGCTGCCGCGCGAGCGGGTGCGGGCGCTGCTCGATCCCGGCTCGCCGTTCCTGGAGCTGTCGCCGCTGGCGGCGCTGGGCATGTATGACGACGAATCGCCCGGCGCGAGCGTGATCACCGGCATCGGCCGGGTGAGCGGCGTCGAGTGCGTGATCGTCTGCAACGACGCCACAGTGAAGGGCGGCACCTATTATCCGATGACGGTGAAGAAGCATCTCCGCGCCCAGGAAGTGGCGATGGAGAACCGGCTTCCCTGCATCTACATGGTCGATTCCGGCGGCGCCAACCTGCCGCAATGGCCCGAGGTCTTCCCGGACAAGACCCACTTCGGCCGCATCTTCTACAACCAGGCCAACATGTCGGCGCAGGGCATCCCGCAGATCGCCGTCGTGATGGGCTCCTGCACTGCGGGCGGCGCCTACGTGCCGGCGATGAGCGACGAGACGATCATCGTGCGCAAGCAAGGCACGATCTTCCTGGCCGGCCCGCCGCTGGTGAAGGCCGCGATCGGCGAGATCGTGAGCGCCGAGGACCTGGGCGGCGCCGACGTCCATGCCCGCACGTCTGGTGTTGCCGATCACTATGCGCAGAACGACAGCCACGCGCTCGGCATGGCGCGGCGCATCGTGGCCAACCTCAACTGGAAGAAGAACCCCTCGGCCTCGCTGTTGCCGCCGCGCGATCCGCTCTATGCGCCGGAGGAACTCTACGGCGTCGTGCCGCCCGACAGCCGCACGCCCTACGACATGCGCGAGGTGATCGCCCGCCTGGTCGATGGCAGCGAGCTCGATGAGTTCAAGCACCTCTACGGCACGACGCTGGTCACCGGCTTCTCGCGCATCTGGGGCTACCCGATCGGCATCGTCGCCAACAACGGCATCCTGTTCAACGAATCGGCGCTGAAGGCTGCGCACTTCATCGAACTCTGCGGCCAGCGCGGCATTCCGTTGCTGTTCCTGCAGAACATCACGGGCTTCATGGTCGGCCGCAAATACGAGGCAGGCGGCATTGCCCGCGACGGCGCCAAGATGGTGACGGCGGTGTCGACGGTGAACGTGCCGAAGTTCACGGTGATCGTCGGCGGCAGCTACGGTGCGGGCAATTACGGCATGTGTGGCCGCGCCTACAGCCCGCGCTTCCTGTGGATGTGGCCGTCGGCGCGCATCTCGGTGATGGGTGGCGAGCAGGCCGCCAGCGTGCTGGCGACCGTGCGGCGCGACAACATCGAAGCCAAGGGCGGCGCCTGGTCGAAGGAAGAGGAAGAGAAGTTCAAGCAGCCGATCCGCGACCAGTACGAGCGCGAAGGCCATCCGTATTACGCCACGGCGCGGCTGTGGGATGACGGCATTCTCGATCCGGCCGACACGCGCATGGCGCTGGGCCTCGGCCTGTCGGCGGCGATGAACCAGCCGATCGGCCAGACCAAGTTCGGCGTCTTCCGGATGTGATGCAGAAGATGACGTCTTCCATTGTGACCAAGGTCGAGCAGGGGGTGGCGACGCTCACCCTCAACCGGCCGAAGGAGATGAACTCCTTCGACGGGGACACTGCGCGCCTGATCATCGACACGGTCGAAGCGTTCGGCGCCGACGACAATGTGCGCGTGCTGGTGGTCGTGGGCGAGGGGCCGGCCTTCTCGGCTGGCGGCGACTTCAACTGGGTGCTGACCTGGCCCGAGCTGGACGCCATCACCCGCAAGGTCGGTGCCGACGCCATGATGGGCGCGGTGCAGGCGATCTACGATTTTCCCAAGCCGTCGATTGCCCGCGTCCATGGCGCGGCGGTGGGCGGCGGGGTCGGCGTGATGCTGGCCTGCGACTATGCCGTGGCCTCGACCGCGGCGCGCTTTGGCCTCACCTCGGCGCGCAACGGCTTGCTCGCCGGCATCGCCATCCCCGTGCTGATCCAGGCGGTGGGGCCGCGCAAGGCGCGGCAGCTCCTGATGCATGGCGGCATCTTCGATGCCGCGAAGGCGCTCGACATCGGCCTGGTCGACAAGGTGGTCGAGCCGGCCTCGCTCGACGCGACCGTCGCCGAACTGGCCGACGAGCTGAAGCGCGGCGCGCCGTCGGTGCAGACCCTGGTGAAGGAGCTGATCACCGAGATCAACGGCATGACGCACGACAGTCAGGTTGCCGAGCTGATCGGCGAACATGTCGCCGCACAATGCACGACCGTCGATGCGATCGAGGGCATGAGTGCCTTCCTGAACAAGCGCAAGCCAAGGTGGGCCGCCTGATGTTTTCCAAGATCCTGATCGCCAACCGCGGCGAGATCGCCTGCCGCGTCATCAAGACCGCGCGTCGTCTCGGCATCAAGACCGTGGCCGTCTACTCCGACGCCGACCGCAACGCCCGCCATGTCGCAATGGCCGACGAGGCCGTGCATATCGGTCCGCCGGCCGCGCGCGAGAGCTACCTGATCGCCGACAAGATCATCGACGCCGCCAAGCGCACCAGCGCGCAGGCGGTGCATCCGGGCTACGGCTTCCTGTCGGAGAATGCGGGCTTTGCCGAAGCCTGCGCCAAGGCCGGCATCGTCTTCATCGGACCGCCGCCCGCCGCCATCCGCGCCATGGGCTCCAAGAGCGAAGCCAAGAAGATCATGGAGAAGGCCAAGGTGCCGCTGGTGCCGGGCTATCATGGCGACGACCAGTCGCCCGACCTGTTGGCCAAGGAAGCCGGCCGCATCGGCTTCCCGGTGCTGATCAAGGCGTCGGCCGGCGGTGGCGGCAAAGGCATGCGCGTGGTCGAGAGCGCCGACAAGTTCGCCGATGCGCTGGCGGGCGCCAAGCGCGAAGCGAAGGCCGCCTTCGCCGACGACCATGTGCTGGTCGAGAAGTATCTCACGCGGCCGCGCCACATCGAGATCCAGGTGTTCGCCGACAGCCAGGGCGGCTGCCTCTATCTCTTCGAGCGCGACTGCTCGATCCAGCGCCGCCATCAGAAGGTGATCGAGGAAGCGCCGGCCCCCAACATGGACCCGGCGCGGCGCAAGGCGATGGGCGAGGCGGCGGTCGCGGCGGCGCGTGCCATCGGCTACCAGGGCGCGGGCACCGTCGAGTTCATCGCCGACCAGGACGGCACGTTCTTCTTCATGGAGATGAACACCCGCCTGCAGGTCGAGCATCCCGTGACCGAGGCGATCACCGGTCAGGACCTGGTCGAATGGCAGCTCGTGGTCGCGGCCGGCGGGAAGATGCCGCGCACGCAGGACCAGCTCACCATCGATGGCCACGCCGTCGAAGTCCGGCTCTATGCCGAGGACCCGGCGCGCAACTTCCTGCCCTCGACCGGCACGCTGGTGCATCTCAAGCTGCCCGACGAGGACGCGCATGTCCGCGTCGATACCGGCGTGCGCCAGGGCGATACCGTGACGCCGTTCTACGATCCCATGATCGCCAAGGTGATCGTGCACGACCGCGACCGCACCTCGGCGATGCGCCGGATGGCGGCGCTGATGGGCGAGACGGAAGTGGTGGGCGTGGCGACCAACGCTGCACTCCTGAAGGCGCTGTGTGCGCATCCGGCGTTCGTCGGCGGCGAGGTCGATACCGGCTTCATCGAACGCCATCGCGAGACGCTGTTCGCCAAGGCAGCCCCGGTCGGCGACCGCGTCTTCGCCACGGCGACGTTGGCGCGGCTGGTCGAATGGCAGGAGGCGCGCAAGATCAACGGTGATCCCTGGTCGCCGTGGAACGACCACAACAGCTTCCGCCTGCTCGACGAGGGTCACGACGAGGTGCGCTGGAACGACGGCGACCGCGATGTTGCGGTGATCGCGCGCCACCATCGCGACGGCACTGTGCGGCTGGAGCTGCCGGGCGGCGCGCAGGAAGCCCGCGTGCAGCGCACCGCCGACGGCCGTCTCGCGATTGGCCTGGGCGCCGCCACCTTCACCGCCACTGTGGTGCGCCGTCAGGCCAATGACGGTGGCTTCGACTACACGGTGTTCACCGACGGCGAGGCGCGCCGGCTGCGGCTGGTCGATCCGCTCGACGTGACGCAGTACGAGGCCACGGCCTCGGCCGAGACGGCGGTGCGCGCGCCGCTGCCCGGCAAGATCATCGACCTGCGTGTCAAAGCCGGTGACACGGTGAGCAAGGGCCAGCCGCTGCTGGTGCTCGAAGCCATGAAGATGGAACACACGCTCGCCGCGCCTGCGGATGGCAAGGTGAAGAGCGTGCGCTATGCCGTGGGCGAGCAGGTGACCGAAGGCGCCGAGCTGGTCGAGTTCGAGGAGTGACCGCCGCCGCGGGATTGCTGGGCGGCTGGCGTCTCGAAAGCTGGTCGTTCCTCTACGAGGATGGTCGGCCGCCCGAGTTCCCGATGGGCGCCGATGCGAAAGGCTACATCCTCTACACACTGGCCGGCCAAGTGAGCGCCACCATCATGCGCGCCGACGCCAGCGCCTGCTTCGCCTATGCCGGCCACTACGAGATCGCAAACGGCACAGTCTTTCACAGCATCGAGCTTTCGACCGATCCGGCGCTAGTCGGTCTGCGGTCGACCCGGCACATCAAGCTCGATGGCGACCGCCTTACTCTTTCGGGGCCGGACTTCACGGCCGGCACAAACCGCACCCAGCAGATCGTCTGGCGGCGGGCCTAACGCTTCCCGCCCCCCAGCACCGCGTTCAGGATGATGGCGCCGAAAGTCGCGGTGCCGATGCCGCCCATGGCGAAGTCGCCGAACTTCAGGGTGAAGTCGCCGGTGCCCAGCACCAGGGTGACGGCGGCGACCATCAGGTTACGGCTGTCGGAGAAGTCGACCTTGTTGTCGACCCAGATCTTGGCGCCGGCGATGGCGATCAGACCGAACACCACGATGCTGACGCCGCCCATCACCGGCAGGGGAATGGTGTGGATCAGCGCACCGAACTTCGGCGAAAAGCCCAGGACGATCGCGAAGAGCGCGGCGACCACGAACAGCGCCGTCGAATAGACGCGGGTCGCGGCCATCACGCCGATGTTCTCGGCGTAGGTCGTGACGCCGGTGCCGCCGACACCGCCCGACACCATGGTGGCGACGCCGTCCCCTAGGAAGGCGCGGCCAAGATGGGGATCCATGTTGCGGCCGGTCATTGCGCCAACGGCACGCAGATGGCCCAGGTTCTCGGCGACCAGGATGAGCGCCACCGGCGCGATCAGCACGATCGCCCTGGTGTCGAAGACCGGCGCCACGAAGGCGGGGGCACCGAACCAGGCGGCCTTGGCTAGCAGATCACCGCTGATCGGCTTGCCCCAGCCGAGGCCGTTGGTCAGCACGGCATAGGCAACCGTGGCGAGGATCAACCCGACCAGCACCAGCAGCCGTCGCGTCATGCCACGCGTGAAGACGGCGACGAGGGCGATGGTGGTGAAGGTGAGGGCCTGCATCCACGAGTCGAAGGACGTCGGTGCCATGTTCTTGACCGGCACGGACGCGAGGTTGAGACCGATCACGGCAACCACAGCGCCGGTGACGACCGGCGGCATCAGCCGTTCGATCCAGGCGGCGCCCGCGCTCATCACGCCCAGGCCGATCAGCGCATAGATCGCGCCGCAGACCACGATGCCGCCTAGTGCGAGGGGAATGTTGGCGTTGGCGCCCTGGCCGGCATAGCCGGTCGCCGCGGCCACCACGGAAATGAAGGCGAAGGAGGAGCCGACATAGCTCGGCACCTTGCCGCCGACGGCCACGAAGAAGATGAGGGTGCCGACGCCGCTCATCAGGACGGCGATGTTGGGATCGAAGCCCATCAGCAACGGGCCCAGGATCGTGGCGCCGAACATGGCGACCACATGCTGGATGCCCAGCGCGACGGTTTGCGGCCACGGCAGCCGCTCGTCCGGCGCAATGACGATGCCATCGGCCGGTTGCTTCACGGTCCAGGTGAACATGCGTATCTCCCCCGAGGTTTGCGCTGCTCACCTCCTCCCTAACGCTCCCCCGCGATAGGGGGGAGCGGAAAGACGAAGTTATCCTCCGGCAGAGGTCAGACGACGACCTTGCGATAGAGGTGCCAGGTCGCATGACCGAGGACCGGCAGGACGATGGCGAGGCCCACCAGCAACGGGATCATGCCCACCACGAGGCTGCCCGCCACGATCAGGCCCCACAGCGCCATCGGGCCGGGGTTCATCCGGACCGCGCGAACGGAGGTCGCAATCGCGGTGCCGACGCCGACATGGCGATCGAGCAGCAGCGGAAACGACACGACACCGATCACCAGGACAACGAGGGCGAACAGGAAGCCGACGCCGATGCCGACCACGGTCATGGTCCAGCCCGCGGGCGTGGTCAGGGCATCGCGCACAAAGGCCACGGTCGAGACCGGTGCATCCGGGCCGAGCGTCACGGTGTAGATGAAGTTGGCGGCGAACAGCCACAGGCAGAAGATCGCCAGCAACAGCAGGCCCATCACCATGATCGAGCCGATGTTCGGGGAGCGCACAACGGAAAAGACGTTGGTCCAGCGCGCTTCGAGTCCCATTTCGCGCCGCCGGCTGATCTCGTAGAGGCCGATGCCGAACAAGGGGGCGATGAGCGCGAAGCCTGCGATCAGCGGGAAGACCAGCGCCAGCATGCCGTAATCAAAAGCCATCCGCGAAATGACGAGGCCGGCGAGCGGATAGAGCAGGCAGAGGAAGACGATGTCGGTGCGCACGGCGCCGAAGTCGCGCCAGCCGGCCGACAGTGCGTCCTTGATGTCCGTGGAGGTGATGCGGCGGACCGTGGGCGGCGCGGCAGCGCGATCCTCCCAGGTGCCTTCCATCGTCTGCGCGGCCGAACCGAAGGCCTGCCCGGTTTGCTTGAGATGCTCCCAACCCCATTCCAAGGGGTTACGGATGTGGTTCTGCGTCGCCATGACTGCCTCCTTGCGAACTAAAGTCCGAAGGTCGCGCCAATCACGATCACCACGGTGATCACGACGGTACGCGATCTACCACGAGGGAGGAGTCTACGCCTGTTGGAGGGCCGAGTCGCCCCCTTCGCGTGCACCGCGAAGGGGGCATCTCGCTACTGCGAGAACTTGAGGTACTGGGCCACGAAATCGCAGCCGACGCTCTTGGCGTAGGCGTCGATCAGCTTCTTGGTGATCGGGCCTGGGATCTTGCCATCCGCCACCGGAGCGCCGTTGAAGCTGCGGACGGGCAGGATGCAGAGGCTGGTCGAGGTCAGGAACATTTCCTCGGCATTGGCGGCGTCGAACATGTCGATATCGCCTGCGGTGCAGGAGATGCCGAGTTGCTTGGCCATGTCGATGGTCATCTGCCGGCTGACGCCCGGCAGCACGTAGCGCTCGGACGGCGTGAAGAGCTCGCCCTCGCGCACGATGAAGATGTTGCTACCCAGGCCTTCGGCCAGGTTGCCGTTCTCGTCGAGCAGGACCGGCCAGGCGTCCGGGTTCAACGCCTTAATCGGCTTCTCGGCCATGATCATGTTGAGATAGTTGTGCGTCTTGGCACGCGGCGACAGCATCGAGGGCGCGGTGCGGCGGACGGTCGTGGTCATGACGTCGGCGCCCGTCCGGTAGAGCTTGCCGCGGGTCTTGAGCGGCAGCGGCAGCACTTCGATCACGACGTTGGGGCCGGTGTGATCCCAGCCTTCGTCGCCGACGGCATCGACGCCGCGGCTGACCCTCTGGCCGATCCACCAGTCACCGACGGCTTCGCGCATATGTGCATTGCGCTCCACGACTTCCTCGCTGTGTGCGACCATCTCCTTGGGGCCGATGCCGGGATCGATCTGCAGGTAGCGGAGCGAGCGGTAGAAGCGGTCGATATGCTCCTTCAGGCGGAAGGGGACGCCCTCGAAGGTGCGCGTCATGTCGAAAGCGCCGTCGCCGTACTTCCAGCTCCGGTCGCGGAAAGGGATCATGATCTGGTTCTCGGGCATGAACTGGCCGTTGAACCAGGCGATACGTTGATTGCTGAGCTGCTGTGCCACGATTTCCTCCGTACTCACTTGAGATCAAGACGTTTGGGGCGAAGTTCGAGGGCCGCACTGGCTTTTCCCTTGCTGCGGCGGCTGCCGGCGGCGGACGGCAGGGCAGGGACGATGTTGCCGGCTTCGTCGGCGAGACCGGCGACATAGGAAAGCGTGCCATCGACATCGTTCTCGATTTCCCGGCGTGCCGCAACGGCGTCGCGCGACTGCAGCGCCTGGATGATCCGGAGCCGTCTCGCCGGGCCGCCTGCGGAGGCGATGTAGTCGGGAAAGAGCAGGTTCATGTAGGGGCCGGTTTGCAGCCACAGACCTTCGATCACGCGCAGCAGCGTCGGCTGGCCCGAGATCGTGTAGAGCGCAAAGTGAAACTCGCTGATCTTCTCGCGATCCGCTACGCTGTCGCCGCGCTTGCGGACGGCGACGATCTCGCGTGCGATGCGGCGCAGGTTGGCGATCTGCGCTCTGGTCGCCACTTCGGCTGCCTTCCCGACAGCGAGCCCTTCGACCGCGACGCGGATGTCGCGCAGCTCCAGCACCTTTGCCTTGGTCATCAGCGGAATGCGTACCGACCGGTTGGGCTGCATCTCGAAAGCGCCTTCCGCAACGAGACGGCGCACGGCTTCGCGCACCGGCGTCAGGCTGACCCCGAGTGCCTTCGCGACAAAGCGGAATGTGAGTTTCTGTCCCGGCGCGAAGCGGCCCGACGTCAGCGCTGCGCGCAACGAGTCGTAGACTTGCTTGCGCAGCGATGTGTCGGTCAGCTCGTCGTTGGCGGCGGCGGTTCGCATCGTGATCTCGACCATAGCCGATACTCGCCAAATTTGTGATCACAAAAATGCATTGCTGGCGCGAGAGGTGATCGCTAGGCTCGGTAGCGTTCGTGACCACGGGCGAGACCTGTGCGGCACCATTCTTGCTGAGTGAGGGACATGCGCAGTTACACCAAGTCGATCGCGCTCTACGAAAAGTCCCGCAAGCACATGGCCGGCGGCGTCAGCAGCAACATCCGCTATGCCAGCGTGCCGGTGCCGTTGTTCTTTGCGCGGGGCGAGGGCGCCCGCCTCTATGACATCGACGGCAACGTCCACATTGATTACGTGCTGGGCAATGGGCCGGCCATTCTGGGGCATGCACCGAAGGCAGTGATCGATGCGGTGGCAGCGTCGCTTGCCGAAGGACAGGTCTTCGCCGCCCAGCATCCGCGCGAGGCCGAGCTGGCCGAACGACTGAGCCGCTTGTTGCCGGGCGCCGAGGTCGTGCGCTTCGCGACATCGGGCACCGAGGCCGTGCTTATGGCGATGCGACTGGCGCGCGCCTTCACCAGCCGGAACAAGATTCTGAAGTTCGAAGGTCACTATCACGGCTGGAGCGATCAGGCCTTCATCAGCACCAAGCCATCGCTGAACGAGGCGGGGCCGGCCGATGCGCCGGTGCCGGTGGCGGGGTCGCCCGGAATGCCGCCCAGCGTGCTGGACGATGTCATGGTGTGCGGCTGGAACGATCTCGACCTTCTGGAGCAGGCGCTGGAGCGTCATCGCGGCGAGGTCGCCGGCGTGATCATGGAGCCGGTGATGGTGAACGGCGGCGCGATCCCGCCGCTGCCCGGCTATCTGGAGGGCGTGCGCGATCTCTGCCGCAAGCATGGCGCGCTGTTCATCTGCGACGAGGTCATCACCGGCTTCCGCGTGGCTCTGGGCGGCGCGCAGGCGAAGTACGGCGTCACGGCCGACCTCGTCATCTACGCCAAGGCGGTGGCTGCCGGCTTTCCGCTCGCTTTAGTCGCCGGCCGACGGGACGTCATGGACACGCTGCTCGACAAGGGCGTGATGCACGGCGGCACTTACAACGGCAACGTCCAGAGCATGGCTGCAGCGCTGGCGGCGCTCGATATTCTCGAAGCGGGCGACGGCGCGGTCTATCGCGAGATGGAAGCGTGCGGAAAGCAGCTCATGGACGGTCTTGCCGCCCTGGGCGTCAAGCATCGGCTCCCGATGCTCGTGCAGGGCATGCCAGCCATCTTCCAAACCTTCTTCACATCGGCCGCTGCGCCGCGGAACTATCGCGACTCCATGGCGACCGATCGCGACGCGATGCTCTCCTTCCATAGTGCCTTGCAAGAGGAGGGGGTGCGCGTGCAGCAGGGAGGCCGATGGTTCCTGTCGACGGCGCACGACAAGGCGGTGATCGACGAGACATTGGCCGCTGCCGATCGCGCCATGGCGAAGATGGTGCGCCACTAGATGTCGGAGATCCGCCTCGAGGGAGTGACCAAGCGCTACGGCACCTTTGCGGCGGCCGACAATGTCGATCTTGCGGTTGCCCAGGGCGAACTGGTGACGATCCTGGGACCGAGCGGATCGGGCAAGACGACGCTGCTTTCCCTGATTGCGGGCCTGAACAAACCGACATCCGGCCGCATCTTCATCGGCGGCCGCGATGTCACCGATGCGCCGGCGCAGGAGCGCAACATAGGTCTGGTGTTCCAGTCCTACGCACTGTTCCCGCACATGACGGTGCTGGAGAACGTGCTGTTTCCCCTGGGCGTACGCAAGATCGGTCGCGCCGAGGCGGACCGGCTGGCGCGTGATGCCCTGAAGCTGGTGCGGCTGGATGGGCTGGAGAACCGCCGGCCGTCGCAGCTTTCGGGCGGCCAGCAGCAGCGCGTGGCCCTGGCGCGCGCCGTCGTCTTCACGCCGGATATCCTGTTGCTCGACGAGCCGCTCGGTGCGCTCGACCGCAAGCTGCGCGAGGAACTGCAGGTCGAGCTCAAGCAACTTCAGCGCAGCCTCGGCGTCACGACGTTGCTCGTGACACACGATCAGGAAGAGGCGCTGTCGCTTTCCGATCGCATCATGGTGCTCGACAAGGGCCGCACGCAGCAGGTTGCTGCACCGACGGAAGCCTATCTGAAGCCCGCAAACCGCTTCGTTGCCGAGTTTCTGGGCATCGCCAATTTCGTCGGGCTGCCGGACGGCGGTCAGGCGCTGGTCCGGCCCGAGCGCATCAGGCTTTCGGGAAGCGGCGCCGGCAAGCCGGCCAGGGTCGTCGAGGCGATCTATCTCGGCCAGATGGTCCGCTATCACCTCTCGCTCGATGGCGAGGGGGCGAGGCCGATGGTTGCTGCTGCGCCGTTCGTCGGGCCGGCCTATGCGACGGGCGAACGCGTGATGGTGTCATGGGACGCCGCCGACCTGTGGCCGGTGGCGAAGTGATTTGTAACAGGAGGGAATCCAGATGAAGCGTCGTACGTTCGTGGGCGCGGCTGCGGCCGGCCTGCCCGCTTTCAGCATCCTCGGCGCCGGCAGCGCCCGCGCCCAGGTGAAGGAAATCCGCATGATCGAGGCCGGCGGCAAGTCCGGCGAGTCGGTCGAGGTGGGTTACATCGAGCCCTTCACCAAGAAGACCGGGATCAAGGTGATCCGCGAGAGCCCAAATCCGCTGGGCAAGCTGCGCGCCCTGGTGGAGAGCGGCCAGACCAGCACGGTGCTGATGGAGCTGGGTTCGGGCGGCATGCTGCAGGCCCGCAATCTCAAGCTGATCGAGCCGATCGACTGGGCCGCTGTCGCGCCGCAACCGATGTTCCCCGAGGCCAAGCACGAATACGGCTTCGGCTATCAATACTTCTCGACCATCATGGCCTGGCGGGCCGGCGCCAAGGCGCCAAAGACCTGGGCCGATTTCTTCAACACCAAGGATTTCCCGGGCAAGCGCTGTCTGCCGGATTATCCCAACTATGCGATCTCCTTCGCGCTGCTCGCCACCGGGATCACGCCGGACAAGCTCTTTCCGCTCGATGTCGATACCGCCTTCAAGAAGCTGACCGAGATCAAGAAGGACATCGCCGTGTGGTGGAAGGCGGGCGCGCAGGCGCCGCAGCTCATGAAGGACAACGAGGTGCAGTACGCGATCTGCTGGTCGGGCCGCGTCGTGGGCGATCCGGCGTTCGGCGTCAATTTCGCCGGCGGCATGGCCGATCTCTCGTACTTCACCATCGTGAAGAACTCGAAGGCCGAGGATCGTGCGGCCGCCTACAAGCTGATGCACGAGATGTCGATTGCGGCCAATCAGGCGAAGGCCGCGACCGTGGTCTCCTACACCGGACCGAGCCCGGAACTCGATGCGCTGCTGCCCAAGGACAAGCTCGCCGAGTATCCGACCAGCAAGCAGAACAAGGCCGTGCAGTGGGTCGAGAACGCCGAATGGTGGGCGGCCAACGGCGAGGCCGTGAACAAGAAGTGGGAAGCCTTCAAGCTCAGCCTCTGAGCGGAGACTTCGATGCGCGGACAGGGATTTGGCTTCATCGCACCGTTGCTGGTGCTGATGTTCGTCGCCTTCAACGCGCCCATCGTCTACATGCTGGGCCTCGCCTTCTGGGAGAAGGGGCGGGGCTTCACGCTCCAGCACTATGAAGGGTTGCTCGACGCGCCGGTCTATCTGCGCGTGTTGGGCAACACCATGCGCGTCGCCCTGGTGGCGACCTTGGCCAATGTCGTCATCGGCTATCCGCTGGCGCTCTGGATGCGCGGGCTCAGCAATCGCGGGCGCATGATCGCGCTTTCGCTTGTCGTGCTGCCGTTCTGGGTCAGCATCCTGGTAAGGACCTACGCCTGGATCGTCGTGCTGGGCAACGGCGGCTTGGTGAATCGCGCTCTTCAATGGAGCGGACTCACCGATGCGCCGGTTTCCTTCCTCTACAACGAGCTCGGCGTCACCATCGGCATGGCCAATGTCCTGCTGCCGTTCCTCGTGCTGCCGTTGTTTGCTGCCATGATCCGTATCGACGACCGGTTGTTGCAGGCCGCCGCGTCGCTCGGCGCTCCGCCGCGCACCATCTTCTGGAAGGTCTTCTTTCCGCTCACCTTGCCGGCGCTGGCGGCGGGCACGTTGCTGGTCTTCATCCTCTGCCTCGGCTTCTACGTGACGCCGGCGATTCTTGGAGGCGGGCGCGTCCCCATGATCTCCAATCTGCTCGACACGTTGATCAACCAGATCCCGCGCTGGGAGACGGCGGCGGCGATCTCGACGATCCTGTTGATCGTGACGCTGCTGATCTTCGCCGCCTACCGTCGCCTCGACAGGAAGGCATCGGCATGATCGGCAACACCCCCTGGACGCAGCGGCTCCTGACGGCGGCCGGTTTCTTTGGTCTCGCCTTCCTGACCGTGCCGCTGCTCATCGTCATCCCGATGTCGTTTTCCTCGGCCAGGGCATTGACCTTCCCGCCGCCGGGTCTGTCGCTGCGCTGGTACGAAGCCTTCTTCGGCGATTCGCGCTGGATGGAGGCGATGGCCACGTCGGCGTCGGTTGCGGCCATCTCGTCGGTGGCGGCGCTCGTCCTGGGCGGGCTCGCTGTCTACGGCCTGCGTCGGGGCAACTTCATCGGCCGCGGTCCGGCCGAGGGCAACTTCATGGCGCCGCTGATCGTGCCCACGATCATCACCGCCATTGCGCTCTATCTCGGCCTCGCCAAGGTCGGCCTGCTGGGCTCATTCCTCGGCCTCGTGGTGGCGCACACGATCCTGAACGTACCGCTGGTCATCATGGTGCTGGGCGTGGCGATTCGCGAATTCGATCAGCGGATCGAGCAGGTTGCCTGGAGTCTGGGGGCGTCCTGGACCTACACCATGCGCAAAGTGGTGCTACCCAATTTGGCGCCGAGCGTCTTCGCGGCCTGGATCTTCGCCTTCATCGGCAGTTTCGACGAAGTGATCGTGACGTCGTTCATCGCCGGCAAGTACGAGACCGTACCCAAGAAGATGTTCAACGAGCTGATCCTCGAGGTGAATCCGACCATCACCGCTGTTGCAACGCTGCTGATCGCCTTTACGGTCTTGGCGCTGGCGGCCGTTGCGTTCATCCTCGGTCGGGCCGGCAAGCTGAAGCAGACGCTGGTTTAGGAACAGAGACATGAATTTTCCCAAGAGTGTGCGCCTGGTCGAGGTCGGACCGCGCGACGGGCTGCAGAACGAGGCGAAGCCCGTTCCAGTCGAAGCCAAGGTGAAGCTGATCGACGCGCTGTCGGCGGCCGGCCATAGCGCCGTCGAAGCCGGCAGCTTCGTGTCGCCCAAGTGGGTGCCGCAGATGGCCAATACCGACGAAGTGATGGCCAAGATTCAGCGCAAGTCCGGCGTTTCCTACCCGGTGCTGGTGCCCAACAAGCAGGGCATGAACGGTGCGGTGGAAGCGAAGTGCGAGGAGATCGCGATCTTCACCGCGGCGTCGGAAGCCTTCTGTCGCAAGAACACCAACTGCTCGATCGACGAGAGCTTCGAGCGCTTCGCGCCGGTGATGGAAGCCGCGCTGAAGCACGGCATGAAGGTGCGCGGCTACGTGTCGACGGTGATCGCCTGTCCCTACGACGGCAAGGTGGCACCCGAGAAGGTTGCAGAAGTGTCGGACCGGCTGTTCCGCATGGGCTGCTACGAGGTCTCCCTGGGAGACACGATCGGCGTCGGCACGCCAGGCGAATGCGTCGAGATGATCGATGCGGTCGCGGCGAAGGTGCCGCGCGAAAAACTGGCGGCGCACTTCCACGACACCTACGGCCAGTCGCTGGCCAACATCCTCGCTGTCATGGAGCGCGGCATTGCGGTGTTCGACACGGCGGTCGCGGGACTGGGCGGTTGTCCCTATGCCAAGGGCGCCTCGGGCAATGTCGGCACCGAGGACGTGATCTATCTGATGAACGGTCTTGGCATCCACCATGGCGTCGATCTCGACGCCATCGCAAAGGCCGGCCGCGATATCTGTGTGGCTTTGGGACGCGAGCCTGCGTCCAAGGTGGCGCAGGCGCTGAAAGCAAAGGCCGCCTGAGCGGCCTTTCGCGGCGGCTTACTTCGTCGCCTTGTCGAAGGCGAGGCCGAAGCCCAGCAGCGGGACGTCGATGGCGATCGGACGCTTGTTCTGGTCGAACACCGTGACCTTCAGGGTCGTGCCGGTACGCATCGACGCCAGCAGCGGATCCTTCAGCGGAACATTGAGCAGGCAGCCGGAGGCCGTGCAGGTCTGCACCGGGAATTTCTCGTCCGGCTTGGCATCAACCTTGAGTTGAACCGGCTCCGCAAGGTTGATGCCCAGGGGAAGCTGCATGCCGAGCAACGCGGTCTTGTCGGGCCCCATGCGTGCGGCAAGCGAGAGAACGAGCTGCTTGTTCTCCTGTGCGAAGAGCTGCTGCACGGCGCGGCAATCCAGTGTCTTGCCGTCGCCGGAGCATTCGACGCGCCATGCCGGCGGGGCAGCCTGCTGGTCTTGAGCCGCAGCGGGTGCGGCAAGGCCGGCAACGGCGGCGAGGAGGGCGAGGGCGCGCTTGGGAGCGCGGAAGCGGCCGGTAACTGACATGTCGAACGAAGCCTCGCTGAATCTGATTGTTGGCGGGGGAATAACTCCTGCACTTCGATCGCTCTGGCAAGCCCCCCTCGTGCACGAACGTTCAAGACGGCTGATCGGCCATTGCCCATATCAACCGGATGGAAGCCTTGTCCGGATTCCTGATCGCCGCTCTCGCGCTGGCCGGCAGCCCAGGTCCGGCGACGCTGAGCCTTGCTGCCGCTGGTGCGGCTTTCGGGGCGCGTCGCGGTGTTGCCTATCTCGCAGGACTTACCATCGGGATGGTGGTCGTAATGGGCATCGTGGCGAGCGGTGTCGTCGGCCTGCTGCTGGCCGTGCCCGGTGCAGGGCCTGTCGTTACGGGATTGGCGGCGCTCTATTTCGTCTGGCTGGCCTGGCGTATCGCGACCGCGCCGCCCCTGTCGGAAGAGGGGGCGGCACGTCCTCCGCCGACGTTTCTCGCGGGGCTGTTGCTCTCCCTCGTCAATCCCAAGGGCTATGCCGCGATGGCCGCGCTCTATTCGGGCTTTGTCCTGATGCCGGGACAGGTTGTCCTCGACATCGCCGTGAAGATGGCCTGGCTGACGCTCGTCATTGCAGTGGTCAATGTCGGATGGCTGCTTGTCGGCGCTGCCCTGACGCGCCTGTTCCGGGATCCCCGTAGCAACCGCATCGTCAACGTGGCCTTTGCGATCCTGCTGCTTGGCTCGGTGCTCGTTCTTCCCTTTGCGGCGTAGCCCGATAATTGCGTTCAGGCAGCGAATATCCCACCAGACGCGCCGGAAACATTGAATTAAATCAATGGTCAGTCGATAAGAATGACGAACGCTGTGTTCATAAATAGTGCGATGAACAGTCCCGTGTCGCCCTTGTCCGCGTTGTCACCCTTGGTCGGCGATCAGCCCGAGTCCCGCTTCATCGTGATGCTGGTTTATCCCGGCGTCATGACCATGGATGTCTATGGACCGCTCGAAGCCTTCGCCATGGCCAATTCCTCGTCCGGTCGCACGCTTTACCAAGTGGCGATTGCGAGCATGGACGGCGCACCTGTCCCCACATCGCTCGGCGTGCCGATTGCGCCGAACATGGCTGTCGGGGACATCAAGGAACCGATCGATACGCTGCTGGTGTCCGGCGGCCGCGGCCAGGCGGAGGCAAGGAACGACCAGACACTGATGGGCTGGCTGCGCGCCGGCAGTCGGGAGGCCCGCCGCACCGGCTCGATCTGCACAGGTGCCTTCCTGCTGGCTGCCGCCGGATTGCTCGACGGCCGGCGGGCCACGACCCACTGGGCGATGGGGGCGGAGCTCGGCCAGAACTACCCCAAGGTGACCGTCGACATCGACCCGATCTTCGTACGCGACGGAAATATCTACACCTCCGCCGGTGTCACGGCTGGCATCGACCTGGCGCTCGGCCTGATCGAAGAGGATCATGGTCGCACCCTCGCGCTGCGCGTGGCGCGCGCCCTCGTGCTCTATCTCAAGCGGCAGGGCGGGCAATCGCAGTTCAGCAACCACCTGCAGGCTCAGTTTGCCGCCAGCCCGCCGGTTCGCTCGGCCCAGGAATGGGCGCTGAACAACCTCTCCGTGGATCTCGGTGTCGACGCGCTGGCCAGGCAGGCGAGGATGAGCGAGCGCACCTTCCGCCGCACGTTCGTCGAGGAGACGGGGGAGACGCCGCGCGAGTTCGTCGAGCGCATCCGGCTCGAAGCGGCCCGCGACCTGCTCGAGGAAATTCAGCTCAGCGTGCAGGCCGTTGCCACGCGGTGCGGCTTCGCCACCGTCGACAATCTGCGACGTGCCTTCGTGCGCCGTCTCGGCATCACGCCACAGCAATACCGGCAGCGTTTCGCCAGCCAATCGGTAGGCTGACGGGCTTGGCGCCGCGAAATGGACGATTTGGCCGGAAGTGCAGCCATATTGGCCAAAACTGCCCCCTGTCCAGAGTAGCCTCTGCAATTTGTTAGAGCGATGTTCTTCCTGGGTGTTCGGGTGAGTCCGAGCTGTGGGAACCAGGTGCTGTGGTGGGTATTTCCGTATTGGCGTCGCGTAAGGCTGTGTGCTCGACTGCACCTGACCAGGTGCAGGGCATGCACTTGGGCATGACGGTCGACGAGATCGTCGAGCACCCAGCCTTGCACGGCCATATCCGCCAGCAAGCCCAACTCCTTCTCCAGGCCTACGAAGGCAATCCGCGGCTCTCCTCCGTCTTCGCCACTCAGCAGCGCTGGCTCATGGGGCACATCGCGCTGGCCTTGCATTTCCGAGCCGCTGCGGCAGGCCGGAGCGGCGACCTGACCGCCGCGAGGTTCTTCGACGCCGTTGCGAAGCATGAGGTAGCGAGCCGCAACACGGCGGACGCCTTCATCAAGGAAATGCTGAAATACGGCTACGTGCAGCCCGTGGCAGGCGGGACGGACAAGCGCGTCCGTCCTCTCGAGCCGACGCAGCCCAGCATCGATGCCATCCACGGCTGGGTCGTCGTCCACCTGGCGACGCTCGACAAGCTCGATGGCGGAGGCCGGGTCGGGACCTATCTCGGTACGCCGGATGCGGTTGCCGACCTTCAGCCGCTGATCGCCGACGGCCTGCTTTGCTCCCGTCGTATCCGCGAGCCGGAGCGGGCCTTCTCGCTGTTCACCTGGCTCGACAATGGCGGCGTGGTCATGGAGTGGCTGATTTCCGGCATCGACGAGCGCGACGCCGGCGCTGCACGCGTGCCGACCGGCGTGGTGTCGACTACGGCGCTAGCCGACTGGCTCAATCTCTCTCGCACGCACCTGGCGCGCAAGCTGCGCGAGGCCGAGGAGATGGGCAGCATCGGCTGGCTGGGCAAGCGCGGACATTCGGTGATGTGGGTGTCCGACAGTTTCCGCCGCGAGTATGCGCGGGCGCAGGCCGTCAAGCTTGCCATCATCGACGACGCCTTCAACGCCCGGTTCCGGCGAAATGCCGAGCGAGTGGCAACGGCGGCGGCAGAGAATTCACCCAGAAATAGTCAGCTTTCAGGAGGTCCTGCGAATTGATTGCGGAGTGAGCCGCCCATAGGTTCGACGCATCGATCGGCGGCGCAAAGCGCCGGAATGGAAAGCCCGAAGAAACAATGTCGGTGGCGATGGCGCAGTGTTGCGCGCCGTCGATGGCAAAGCCTTGCCCTGAGTGGGGCAGCGTAGAGAAGAGGCGGTCATGGTGGGATTGGCGATAGCGGGGCAGGCGGCACGGCCGCGGCGACTCGTGCGCGCGGCGTTGCTGCTGTCGACGGCGCTGACAGGCGCTGCGGTCCTGACGACATATGCCGTGGCCCAGGACGCGACCTGGAAAACCAACCCCAATACGAGCTGGTTCGGCGATTCCAGCAACTGGTCGACCAACACGGTCCCGACCGGCGTGGCTTCCTTTGGTCAGTCGACCATCAGCAGCATCATCAACGACAACGATCGCTCGATCGGCACGATCCAGTTCAATGCCGACGCCAGGGCCTACAACTTCAGCTTCTACGGCGGCAGCACCTTCACGTTCACCGGCGGCGGCATCGTCAACAACGGCAGCCAGGCGCAGATCATCGAGGTCCAGAACGTCAACCTGCTGTTCCAGAACTCCGCGAGCGCCGGCAACAACCTCATCACATACAGGCTCAACAGCAGCCTGGGCAAAATCGAGTTCTCCGGCACCAGCACGGCCGGTTCCGCCAACTTCACCAGTATCTTTTCCGGGCAACTCGTCTTCAAGGACACTGCCTCGGGCGGGACAGCGGCCCTTACCGGCGACAGCAGCACCGTTCTGGATATTTCCGGCCTGACGTCCGGCGGCACGACCATCGGGTCGATTGCCGGTGGCGGCTCGGTCGTGCTGGGCTTCAATCAGCTCGCGGTCGGCGGCAACAACAGCTCGACTACCTATAGCGGTGTCATCTCCGGGTCGGGCCGGCTGGTCAAGGAAGGCACCGGTACGCTTACCCTGACCGGGGCCAACAGCTACCTGGGGCACACGACCGTAAACGCCGGCACCCTGCGGCTCGGCGCGTCCGGCGTCCTGGTCTTCAATCGCATAGTTAACGTGGGCAGCGGCGCTACGCTGGACCTCAACAACTTCAACACGACGCTCGGGCAGGTCATCGGCGACGGTTCCGTGACCCTGGGAAGTGGCACGCTTACCGTTCTGGTGACAGGCGGAACCTTCAGCGGCGTGATGAGCGGCACCGGCGGCCTGGTCGTGTCCGGCGGCGGGGCGACATATGAGCTGACCGGCTCGAACACCTACAGCGGCGGCACAACCGTAGGGTCCAGCACGACGTTGTCGATCTCCAGCGATGCGGCGCTGGGCAACGTCAATGGCGGCGTCACCCTGAACGGCGGCACGCTTTCGCTCAGCTCGGCCTTCAACCTTGCCTCGACACGCGCGATCACGATTGGCAGCAGCGGCGGCACCATCGATGTCGGTAGCAACAATACGACGATCTCGGGGGCCATCAGCGGGTCTGGGGGGCTCACCAAGCAGGGCACCGGCACGCTCACCCTGTCGGGAACCAACGACTTCGCCGGCCTGACAATCGTCGGCAACAATGTCGTCAGCTACGTCGCCGTCAGTGCCGACAATCAGCTCGGGACGGCCGGCGCTGGCGTGACGGCCAACACGTTGGGCTTCCTCAAAGCGACCTCGAGCTTCAGCAGCAGCCGCTCGTTCACGCTCACGCAAGGCTATGCAGGCTTCAGCGTCGACGCCGGCGCGACATTGACGTGGGACGGGGTCATTTCCGGCACCCCCCCAGCCGGCGGCCTTACGGTGCGCGGACCAGGCACGCTGGTCCTGACGGGAACGAACACCTATGTCGGGGGCACGGCGATCAGCTCCGGCACCACGCTGCAAATTTCGAGCGACGCCAATCTCGGCAACGCGTCCAACGCACTCACCTTCAATAGCGGCACCCTGGCGGTAACGTCGGACATGTCGACCGGCCGCGCCATCGCGCTTGAGTCGGGCTTCAACGGCACGATCTCGGTTTCCAGCGGCAAGACGCTGACCTACAGCGGGATCATCAGTGGCGACGCGTCCTCCCGCTTTATCAAGTCGGGCGCTGGAGTTCTGGTGCTGACCGGCGCGAATACCTACACCGGCGGCACGACGGTCAGCGGCGGCACCCTGATCGGCACGACCAATACCCTGAAAGGCGATATCACCAACAACGGCACGGTTCAGTTCAACCAGAACCTCACCTCGACCTACTACGGCAACATGAGCGGCTCCGGCAGGCTGGTCGTTACCGGCAATACCGGTGGCCAGTATCTCGTGCTGGCCGGTGCCAACACCTATAGCGGCGGCACGACGGTGTCGGGGCCGCCTGCCTTGATGGTCTCGAGCGACGGGGTGCTGGGGAGCGCCACCGGCGGCATCACCTTGGAGAATCTCGGCACGTTGAGGTTTGGCGCGAGCTTCGATCTCGCGTCGACGCGCGCGATCACGATCGGCAGCGGCGGCGGCCGGATCAACACCAACGGCTTCGATACGACGATCAGCCAGAGCATCACCGGCACAGGTTTCTTGGAAAAGGAAGGTGCCGGCACGCTAACCTTCGCGGCTGCCAATAGCTTCTCGAGCCTTAGTGTCTCGGGCGGCGTGTTGGTCGTCAGTGCCAACAATCAGCTTGGCGCCGGTACCAGTGCCGTATCGCTCCGCAACAACGCCACACTCAGGACAGCGTCGAGCTTCAGCGTCGGCCGATTCCTGGGACTCAGCGTGGGCGGCGGTACCGTGGACGTGACCGACGCGGCCGCGACCCTCACCTGGGGCTCGGAAGTCTACGGCAGCGGCACTCTCACCAAGGCCGGCGCCGGCAAGCTCAGCCTCATCGGGATCAACTCTTTCACCGGCGCCACAGCCATCACCGGCGGCACGCTGGCCATTGCTGGCAATGCGGGGCTGGGCAACGCCAACAACGGCGTTACTTTCGGCGGCGGCACGCTGCAGTTTCTCAACTCTTTCGATCTAGCCGGCACCCGGGCGATCACCCTGAACGCCGGCGGCGGCACGATCGATACGAACGGCTTCAACACCACGATCTCGCAGGTGATCGGCGGCGATGGCGGCCTGACCAAAGCCGGCGCCGGTACCCTCACGCTCACCGGCGTCAACACCTATCTCGGCGCGACCAGGGTCAGCGCCGGCACCCTGGTCGGCTCGACCGACAATCTGCGCGGCGACATCGTCAACGACGGCACCGTCACGTTCGACCAGGGATTCACCAGCGAGACCTATGCCGGCGCGATGTCCGGCAGCGGATCCCTGGTGAAGTCGGGTCTCGGCGTGCTGGTCCTGACCGGGACGAACAGCTACGCGGGCGGCACGACGCTCAACGACGGCACGCTCCGCGTGTCCGCGGATGCCAACCTGGGCGGGGCCACCGGCACGCTCACCTTGGCCGGCGGCAGGATGGAGTTCCTGTCGAGCTTCGACTTTGCGGCCACGCGCAACATCGTCTCGTCGGGCGGCGGCGGCATCCTCTACCTGAACGGCAACACCGTGACGGTCGCCGGATCGGTCAGCGGCCCGACCGGCTTGTCCATACGCGATGGCAAGCTGATCCTGACCGGAAACAACACCATACAGAGCCTCGACGTTCGAGGCGGGACGCTGGCTGTGGCGTCGGTCGACAGTCTGGGTCTCGGCACCAGGGGCCTCAGGCTCGCGCAAGATGGCACCTTGCAGTTCCTGTCAGGCTTTACGACCGCAAACTCTCTCGCGCTCTTGGGCAGCGACGGCAACATCGACACGAATGGCTTCGACGCGACCCTGACGGGGCAGGCCTTCGGCGGCGGCCGGTTGGTCAAGAAGGGCACCGGCGCGCTGACGCTGACGGGAAGCAACAGTTACACCGGCGGCACGCTGGTCAGCGGCGGCACCCTGGCGGTGTCGTCGGACGACAATCTGGGCACTGGCGGGCTGACGCTCGACGGCGGCGCGTTGAAGACTCTTGGAAACCTCATCTCCAGCCGGGCGATTACCCTTGGCGCCGGTGGCGGCACGGTCGATACCGACGTCTTCACCTCGACATTAAGCGGCCCGGTCGACGGCGCCGGACGCCTGACCGTGACAGGCACTGGCAAGCTCAGCCTTTCCGGCGCCAATGCCTACAGTGGCGGCACGACCATCTCGGGCGGCAGCACCCTGGCGATCGCCGGCGATGCGGCGCTGGGCGACGTCAATGGCGGCGTCACCTTCGACAACGGCACCTTGCAGTGGCTCGGTACCTTCAACCTTGCGTCTACACGGGCAATTACGCTGAACGCCGGTGGCGGCACGGTCGACACCAACGGCTTCGATACGACAATCTCGCAGTCGATCAGCGGCGGCGGGCGCCTCACCAAGAGCGGCACGGGCACGCTGTACCTGGCTCCCGGCAATACCTACACCGGCGGCACGACCATCAACGGCGGCACGATCAGCATCGGCGTGAACACCGCGTTGGGCAATGCCACGGGCGGCCTCACGTTCAATGGCGGTACGCTGCGAACCACCGCTGACATCTCCCTTAACCATGCCATTTCGCTGAATGGCAATGGCACGATCGATAACCAGGCCATAACACGGCTCAATGGTGTGGTCAGCGGCCCGGGCGATCTGACCAAGACAGGCGGCGGCGTTCTTGCGCTGATCGAGGCCAGTACCTTCACCGGCCGGCTGATCGTCAATCAGAGCGTCGTTGTCCTCCAAGAGGGGGTACCGCTCGGCAACATCGTCCTTGCCAGCGGCGCCAGCGTGAATTTCCAGGATTTTGGCGGCAATAATACCTACGCCGGCGTGATCTCGGGGGATGGCAGGGTCGCGCAAACCGGAAATGGGACACTGACCCTTTCCGGGAACAATACCTATTCGGGCGGCACCACTGTCGGAGGCACCTCCAGCTCGGCTGTTCTGGCCGTCTCGTCGGATGCGAATCTGGGCAACGCGTCGGGTAACATCAACTTCAGTGGCGGCAAGCTCAGGTTCCTGTCGAGCTTCGATCTTGCGAGCACGCGAACCGTCAACATCAACAATTTCGGCGGAATATTCTCGCTGAATGGTGCGACGACGACGTTCGGCGGTGTGATCGAGAATGCGGGGCGGCTGACGATCGAAGGCCCCGGCACGATGACTTTTACCGGCGCCAACACCTACTCGGGCGGCACCTACGTCCAGGACGGGGCGACCCTTGCGGTCGGCAGCGCCGAGGCACTGGGTACGGGTGGCCTGGTTCTGGGTGGCGGCACGCTGAAGTACCTCGGTAGCTTCGACTTCGCGCGCACTGTGATCCTGAATCCAGGCAGCGGCACGTTCGACACCAACGGCTTCAACTCCACGATTTCAACGGCGATCGGCGGCGACGGCGGCCTGACCAAGGCCGGCGCCGGGACGTTGACCCTCACGGGCAACAACACCTTCCTGGGCGACGTGGCGATCAACGGCGGCGTTCTGGCGATCTCGGCGGGCAGTAACCTCGGGGCCGGCACTGGTCTTGCGATCAACGGCGGCACGCTGCGGGTCTCGGATGTCGCGGCCATCACCCGGCAGACAACGCTGACCGGCGCGGCGACCTTCGACATCGTCGATGGTCACGGCGGCTTCAGCGTGTACGGAAATGTGGGGGGCTCGGGCAGCCTCATCAAGACCGGCGCCGGCGCCCTGACGCTGCGCGATACGGCCAACTATACCGGCGGCACGACGGTCAGCGGCGGAAATCTGACCGGGTCGACCGCGAGCCTCCAGGGCAACATCGTCAACAATGCCTTGGTCTATTTCGGGCAGGACACCGACGGCACCTATGCCGGGGTCATGTCCGGCACCGGAACGCTCAGCAAGTTCGGAAGCGCAACGCTGACCCTGACAGGGCTCAACACCCATCAGGGCGGCACGCACGTCACGGCCGGTACGATCGCGGTCGGACAGGATGCGAATCTCGGCGATGCGACGGCGGACATCAGTCTCAGGTTCGGCGGCACCCTTCGCTTGCTGTCGAGCTTCAACCTCTCCGCCGGCCGCGACATCGAGCTCGTAAGCCTCGGCGGACTCCAACTCGTCAGCTCGACGAACGAGATCGCCGGCACAATCCATGGAACGGGCGTCCTCACGATCGAGGGGCCAGGCACACTGACACTATCGGGCACCAACACCTATAGCGGTGGGACCTCGGTGACGGGTAGCACGCTGGCGGTCGCCGCCGATGCGAATCTGGGCAACGTCAACAGCAACCTCACGCTCAATGTCGCCACCTTGCAGTTCCTGTCGAGCTTCGATCTCGCAGGGACACGGGCGATCACGCTGACCGGCGGCAGCAAATTCGATACCAACGGCTTCAACACGACGATCTCTCAGACGATTGCGGGGAGCGGCGGACTCACCAAGATCGGCAGCGGCACGCTCAGCCTCGCGGGTGCCAATACCTACATCGGCAACACGTTCATCTCGGGCGGCACCTTGGCGATTGCCGGCAATGCGGCACTGGGCAGCAACATTTACGGCGTCATCCTCAACAACGGCACGCTGCAATTCCTCGGGACCTTCAATCTAGCGAACACCCGGGCGATCTCGCTGCTCACTGGCGGCGGCACGATCGATACCAACGGCTTCGACATCACGTTCTCCAACGAGATTGCTGGCATAGGCGGACTGACCAAGACCGGCGCCGGAACGTTGACCATCTCGGGTACCGACAACACCTATAGCGGCGACACCACGGTCAGTGGCGGCGTTCTCGCGATCAGCACCGATGCCAATCTCGGCTCGACCTCGTCGCTCGTTCTCGACGGCGGCACCCTCAGGACGCTGGCCCAAGGAACCTATGCCACGGCCATCTCCTTGGGGGCCGGCGGCGGCACGATCGACACCCTCGACATGACGCTCCTTACGGGGGTGGTTTCGGGCAACGGCGGCCTCACGAAGACCAGCTCCAGCGTGCTCTATCTCCTTGGGGCCAATACCTACGGCGGCGGAACGACGGTCAACGGCGGCGCCATCTACATCGAAACCGATGGTGCGCTGGGCAATGCATCCGGCGGCGTCACGCTCAACAATGGCAGCAGGATCGTGGCCGGTGGCACCTTTGCCAGCAACCGGTCGCTGACCTTGGGCAGTGGCGGCGGAACCTTCGACACCGGAAGCTACAACCTGACCTGGAATGGAGTCATTCAAGGCACGGCCGGCCTGACCAAATGGGGCACCGGCACGCTCATCCTGTCGGGGACGAACACCTATACCGGCGACACGGCGATCGAGCGCGGCTCCCTGCAGATCTCGAGCGACGCCAATCTCGGCGTCGGCGGCCGCCTGATTCTGACCAACGATGCCACGTTGCGCACGGCGGCGGCGTTTACGATCGCCCGCAACGTCGAGAGCGTTTCCGGCATCATCGACACGTCCGGCAACGACGTCACGATCTCGGGCGTCGTCTCCGGCACGTCGCTGTCCAAGCAGGGCCTCGGCACGCTGACGCTCACCGGCACCAACAGCTACAGCGCCACGTCGATCCAAAACGGCACGCTCGCCGTTGGCAGCGCCGCCAATATCAGCGTTGGCCGGATCGATATCGACGGCGGCACTCTGCGTGTAACCGGCGGCACCTTCGCGCTCAACCAGATCGTGAACCTGGCGGCCACGGTCGGCCGCATCGAGACCGACGGCGGGGCCCGGCTCACCTTGAGCGACGTCCGGGGCAATCGACTGGAGAAGGCTGGGTTCGGCACCTTGGTGCTGAGCGGCAACCAGACCTACACGGGCGGCACGTCGATCGTGGGCGGCACTTTGGCGATCGGCAGCGATGGCGCGCTGGGTGCCGCGAGCGGCGGCATCTCTTTCGATGGCGGCACGCTGCAGTTCCTCGCGACCTTCGATCTCGGCGCCACGCGCGCGATCTCGCTGAATGCCGGCCTCGGCACAATCGATACCAACAGCTTCGCGACCACGATCGCGCAGGTGATCGATGGCGCTGGCGGCTTGGCCAAGGCCGGTGCCGGCACGCTCACTTTGTCGGGCGCCAACACCTATCGCGGCGGCACCATGGTCACGGGGGGCGCGCTGTACGTCTCCAGCGATGCCAATCTGGGCGACACGAGCGGCGCCCTGACGATCGGGGCGGGCGGGGCGCTCGTCGCCGGCGCGTCGTTCACCATTGCCCGCAACGTCGTCGCCAACGGCGGGTCCATCGCCGATGAGGGCCATACTCTCACCGTCTCCGGCAACATCTCCGGCATGGAGCTGGTCAAGGAAGGCGCTGGCACGCTCATCCTGACCGGCAACAACACGCACCTTCGGACCAAGATCCTGGGCGGCACGCTGGTGCTCGGCAGCGCGGCCAACGCCGGCTTCGACCCGATTACGATCGAGTCCGGGACGCTGCGGGCGAGCAACAGCTTCTCGCTGTCACAGGCCGTCTTTCTCGTTACCGGCGACATCAGCGTCGATGCCGGCGCCAATCTCACCCTGGCCGACGTCAGGGGCGGCTACCTGAACAAGCGCGGCGCCGGCACGCTGACCCTCACCGGCGCGAACAGCTACTCGCCCACGGCGCTCTACGAAGGAACGCTGGCGATCTCGAGCGACGACAATCTGGGGACGGGAGCGGGTACGCTCTACTTCGCCGGCGGCACCTTGAAGACCTTGGCGGGCCTGACCGTCAATCGGTCCGTGTCGATGATCGCCAACGGAACGGTCGACACCAACGGCCTCAGCTCGACCTTCAACGGCGTGGTCGATGGCGGCGGCCGCCTGACCGTGACCGGCGGCGGCTCCCTGACGCTCGCCGGCGCCAACACCTTTACCGGCGGCACGCTGATCGCCGGGGGAAGCACCGTCGCGATCGGCAGCGATGCGGCGCTGGGCGCCCCGACCAGTAACGTGGTCTTCGACAATGGCACGCTGAAGTTCCTGGCCGGCGTCGACCTCGTCGCGGCGCGCCCGATCGTCTTGGAGGCGGGCGGCGGCACGCTCGACCTCACCGGCACGTCGACAATCAATGGTCCGATCGACGGCAGCGGCGCGTTGACGGTGACGGGTGCTGGCACGCTGACCCTTTCGAACGTCAATACCTACAGCGGCGGGACGATCCTCAAGGGCGGCGTCCTGCGTGCGTCGATGGACTCCAATCTGGGCGCTGCGAGCGGCGCGTTGGTGTTCGACGGCGGCACGCTGCAGCTAGCGGGGAACTTCGATCTCGGCGCCGCGCGCGCGATCACGTTGAGTGCCGGTGGTGGCACGATCGACACCAACGGCTTCGACACGACGGCCTTCCAGGCGATCAACGGAATCGGCGGCTTGACGAAGGCGGGGGCCGGATTGCTCACGCTGATGGCACCAAACACCTACAGCGGTGGTACGACGGTGACCGGCGGCGTCCTGCAGCTCGGCCTGGGCGGTTCGCTCCTGGCAACCGGCACCTTGACAGTGAACGGTGGCATCTTCGATCTCAACGGCAACAATCAGACGGTCGGCGGTCTGTCAGGAACCGGTGGCACCCTGTATCTGAACGGCGACGGCGAACTGACCGTCAACCAGGCGACGGCGACCAGCTTTGCCGGCAGCATCGAAGGCAGTGGCAAACTGATCAAGACCGGCAGCGGGACGCTGACGCTCAGCGGCTCGAACACCCACACCGGTGGCACGGCGATCAGTGAAGGCACGCTGTCGGTGTCGAGCGATGCCGCGCTCGGGGCGGCGAGCAGCATCCTCGCCATCCAGGGTGGCTTCCTGCAAGCGTCGGCGACATTCTCCACGGCGCGCACGACGACCCTGCAGAGTGGCGGCGGTTTCGACGTCTCCAACGGCGCGACGCTCACTCATAGCGGCGAGATCAGCGGCTCGGGCTACCTGGTGAAGACGGGGCTGGGTACGCTCGTGCTCTCGGGCACGAACACCTATACCGCCGAGACAGTCATCGGCATGGGCACCCTGAAGGTGACGAACAACGCGGCCCTGGGTGCGGCGAGCGCGACCCTGCGAATCCAGGGCGGTACGCTGCTGACCGACACCGACCTCGTTCTCACTCACGACACGCAGAGCAACGGCAATGGCAATACGATCCGCGTCGACGCCGGCACGACCACTCTGCAGGGCGCGTTCAGCGGCTGGGGCACTCTGACCAAGTCCGGCGCCGGTACGCTGAAGCTGGTGGGCACGAGCAGCTACAGCGGCACGACGACGGTTCTCGCCGGCACCTTGCAGGGCGACACGTCGACCTTGCGCGGCAGCATCAACAACCAGGCGCAGGTCGTCTTCGATCAGGACACGGACGGCTCCTTCACCGGCGTCATCAGCAATACCGGCGCGGTCACCAAGCGCGGCAGCGGTGTGGTCACCTTTGACGCCAACCAGAGTTACGAAGGCGGCACGACCATCGCAGGCGGCACGTTGCGGCTCGGGACCGGTGCCACGCTTTCGACCAACGGCAGCCTCACGGTGAATGCCGGCACCTTCGACCTCAATGGCAACAACCAGACGGTCAGTGCGCTTGCCGGTACGGGTGGCACGGTCGCCCTGGGCAGCGGCACGCTGACGGTCGATCAGGCCACGAACACGTCCTATGCCGGCGTGATCACGGGCTCGGGCGCCTTCGTCAAAAACGGCAGCGGGACGCTCACCCTCACGGGTGCCAACACCTATAGCGGCGACACGACCGTCAACGGCGGCATCCTGCGGGGCACGACGGAGAGCCTGCAGGGCAACATCGTCACCAATGCCGCCGTCTACTTCTTTCAGGCTACGACGGGCACCTACGCCGGTGCGATGTCGGGCAGCGGCTCGATGCTGGTGACCGGCGGCGGCACGGTCATCCTCACCGGCAACAGCACCTACAGCGGCAATACCACCGTCGGTGCCGGCAACATCCTGCAGCTCGGTGCCGGCGGCACGACCGGCTCGATCGTGGGCGATGTCTGGGCCAATGGGACGCTGGCGTTCAACCGCTCGGACGATATTGTCTTTGCCGGCAGTATCAGTGGCATCGGCGACATCAGCCTGATGGGGCCGGGCGCGGTCACCTTGACGGGTACCAACAGCTACACAGGTGGCACGACAGTCATATCCGGCACATTGATCGGCACGACGGCCAGCCTGCAAGGCGCCATCGTCAACAACGCCACCGTCGTGTTCGATCAGGCGAGCGATGGTGTCTATGCCGGCGTCATGGACGGCACCGGCAAGCTGGTCAAGACGGGCAGCGGCAACGTCACTCTTTCGGGCGCCAATAGCTATTCCAATGGGACAGCGGTCGAGGGCGGTACGCTGACAGGCTCGACTGCGAGCCTCCAGGGCGCCATCGCCACATCGAGCGGAACCTTCGTCGAGTTCGCCCAGCACGCCGACGGCACCTATGCGGGCGTCCTGAGCGGGGCCGGCTCTTTGATCAAGAGCGGCAGTGGCAACCTCACCCTCACGGGCGCCAACACCTACAGCGGCGGCACGACGGTTTCGGCCGGCACGCTGACCGGCACGACGACAAGCCTGCAGGGTGACATCACCAACAACGCGAGCGTCGTTTTCAATCAGAACACGACCGGCACCTATGCTGGCGCGATGTCCGGCTCCGGTTCGCTGACGGTGAGCGGCGGCGGCACGGTCATCCTGATGGGCAACAACAGCTACGCCAACGGCACGACGATCGCGGCGGGAACGATCCTGCAACTCGGCAACGGGGGTAGCACGGGCTGGCTCTTCGGCAACGTCGTGACCGACGGAACCCTGGCCTTCAACCGTTCGGGCGACATCATTTTCGCGGGCGACATCAGCGGCAGCGGCGGCGTCAGCTTGATGGGGCCGGGCTCAGTCACCTTGATCGGCAACAACACCTTCACCGGCGCCATCACGGTCGGCGGCACCATCCGGGCTGGCAGCGACGCCGAGCTTGGTCCGATCGGCAATGTCCTGCGACTCGCGGGCGGCACGGTGCAGGCGACGGCGACCTTCACCAGCACGCGGCCATTCGAGCTGACGTCCGGCACCGGTACCTTCGACACCAACGGCAACGACCTCACCCTGACTGGGGTTGTCTCGGGCGCCGGTACGCTGGTCAAGACCGGCACCGGCAGCCTGATCTTGAGCGGCGCCAATACCTACAGCGGCGGCACGACGGTGTCGGCCGGCACACTGGTCGGCACGGCCACCAGCCTGCAGGGCGACATCCTCAACAACGCCTTTGTCGACTTCGACCAGAACGTCGACGGCACCTATGCCGGCGCGATGAGCGGCAGTGGTCGCCTGACCAAGAGCGGCAGTGGCAACCTGACGCTCACGGGCGCCAACAGCTACAGCGGCGGCACGGTGGTGCTGGACGGCACGTTGACGGGCACGACGACGAGCCTGCAGGGCAACATCGCGAGCAGCGGCGCCGTGTTCTTCGATCAGGCGACCGCCGGCGCCTATGCCGGCATCCTGTCGGGCAGCGGCAATCTCATCGTCGCGCAGGGCGATGTTACCCTCGCGGGTGCCAACACCTATTCCGGCACCACGACGGTGCTGAGCGGGGCAACCTTGCGTCTCGGCAGCGGTGGCAGCCTCGGCACGACGCGGCTCCTCGACGTCAATGCCACCGGCACGTTCGACCTCGGCGGTCGCACGCAGACCGTTGGCGGCTTGACCGGTGCCGGCGCCGTGACGCTCGGCGCGGGCGCCTTGATGGTCGACCAGGCCACCAACCAGACCTTCAGTGGCAGCATCGACGGCAGCGGCTCGCTGACCAAGGCCGGCAGCGGCACGCTGATCCTGGCTGGTACAAGCAGTTACTCGGGCGGCACGACAGTGAGCGGCGGCATCCTGCAAGGCACGACGGACAGTCTGCAGGGCGGCATCGTCAACAATGCTGCTGTGGTGTTCGATCAGGCGACCTACGGCATCTATGCCGGCAACATGTCGGGCACCGGCGCGCTCACCAAGAGCGGCAACAGCATCCTGGTCCTGACCGGCACCAACAGCTACAGCGGCGGCACGACGGTATCAGGTGGAACCTTGTCGGGCACGACGGCGAGCCTGCAGGGCAACATCACGAACGACGCTGTCGTGTCGTTCACGCAGAATTTCGACGGGACCTATGCCGGCGTCATGAGCGGCAGTGGGCAGCTGGTCGTGACCGGTATCGGCGAGCTCAAGCTCACGGGCGCCAACAGCTATAGCGGCGGCACCAGTATCGGCACGGGTGTGATCTCCGTCGCGGCCGATGCCGCGCTCGGTGCCGCGAGCGGCACTCTCTCGTTCGACGGCGGTACGCTCAGGACCACGGCGACGTTCACGATGGCGCGTGCCACGACGTTGGACACCGAGAACGGCGCGTTCGATGTCCTCGAGGGCACGACGCTGACACAGAATGGCGACGTCATGGGGCCGGGCGGCCTCATCAAGCAGGGCGGCGGTACCCTCGTGCTGGGCGGCACCAACAGCTATGGCGGCGGCACGACCGTCCAGAGCGGCACCCTGCAGGGCACGACGACAAGCCTGCAGGGCGACATCGTCAACAACGCGGCGGTCGTTTTCGACCAGAGCTTCAACGGCACCTATGCCGGTGCCATGAGCGGCAGCGGCTCGCTGACCAAGGCCGGCAGCGGCACTGTCGTGCTCACCGGCGGCCTCAGCTACACCGGCGGCACGGTGGTGAACGACGGCATCTTGCGACTGGGCGCGGGCAACACGCTGCCGATGTTGCGTGACCTCACGGTGAACGGCGGCACGTTCGATCTGGGTGGCAACAGTCAGTATGTCGGCACCCTGTCCGGCACCGGCGGCACCATCGATCTCGGCGCCGCTACGCTTACGGTGGGCCAAGGCCAGGCCGCCACCTATGGCGGTGTCATCACGGGCACCGGCCGCCTGGTCGTGACGTCCAACGGGGGCGGCGAGATTACCCTGACCGGCGCCAACACCTACACGGGCGGGACGACCGTCGATCACATGCGGCTGATCGGGACGACCGACAGCCTGCAAGGCAACATCATTGCCGATGGCGCGACCATCATCTTCGATCAGGGCATATCGGGCAATTATGCGGGCGTGATGTCGGGAAGCGGCGGGTTGGTGAAGAGGGGCAGCGGGACCGTAACCCTGACCGGTGCCAACACCTACGCCGGCTCGATAAACGTCACTGAAGGCACGCTGCGACTGGGCACGGGCAGTAGCCTGTCGGCCAGTATGTCTCTCTACATTTATGGCGGCACGTTCGACCTGAATGGCGCCACCCAGACGGTCAACCTGCTCGACGGCCTGTCTGGCGGCCTCGCATTGGGCAGCGGTACCCTCACCGTCGACCAGGCAACGGACACGCAGGCGGGCATGACGATTTCCGGCGGTGGCCGTCTCGTCAAGACCGGCACCGGCCGGCTCAGGCTCACTGGCACCAACAGCTACACCGGCGGCACGGTGGTGTCGGGAGGGACGCTGGTCGGGACGACGGGCAGCCTGCAGGGCGCCATTACCAATGATACCGCCGTGGTGTTCGACCAGGGGTACGATGGCACCTATGCCGGCATCATGGACGGCGGCGGTTCATTGACCAAGACCGGCATCGGTAACCTGACGCTCGCGGGCGCCAATACCTATAGCGGCGGCACGACAGTGTCGGCCGGCACGCTGACCGGCACGACGACGAGCCTGCAGGGCGACATCACCAACAATGCCGCCGTGGTGTTCGCTCAGGTAGCGGACGGAACCTATGCCGGCGCCATGGATGGAAGCGGCACGCTGACGAAGACCGGTATTGGCAACCTGACGCTTTTGGGCGCCAACAGCTACAGCGGCGGAACGACAGTCTCGGCCGGTACGCTGACCGGCACGACGACGAGCCTGCAGGGCGCCATCGTCAACAATGCCGCCGTGGTGTTCGATCAGAACACCGATGGCACCTATGCCGGCGCGATGAGTGGCACTGGCGCGCTGACCAAGAGCGGCACGGGCAACCTGACGCTCACGGGCGCCAATACCTACAGCGGCGGCACGACAGTCTCGGCTGGCGTGCTGACCGGCACGACGACGAGCCTGCAGGGCAACATCGTCAACAACGCGGCTGTCGCGTTCGACCAAGCCTTCGACGGGACATATGCTGCTGTCATAAGCGGCACGGGCTCGCTGACGAAGCAGGGCATCGGCATACTGACACTGTCCGACGCCAACACTTACAGTGGCGGCACGACGTTCGTCAGCGGCACTGTCGCGGTTGCCGACAACTCGGCGCTGGGCGCGGCCAGCGGCGTCCTGACCTTCGACGAAGGCACGCTGCGGACCACCGCGACCTTCACGATGGCACGCGCTACGACGCTGACCGCGATGGGCGGCACATTCGACGTCGTCGATGGCACGACGCTGACGCAGAACGGCGACATCACCGGCGCAGGCGGCCTCACCAAGCGGGGCGGCGGCACGCTCGTCCTGGGCGGCACCAACACCTACGGCGGCAGCACAAACGTCGAGGCTGGCATCCTGCAGGGCACCACCGACAGCCTGCAGGGCCCCATCGGTACCCTGACCAACACCGGCGTGGTCTTCGACCAGTCAACGACCGGCACCTTCGGTGGCACCATCTCGGGTGCGGGCTCCCTGACCAAGAACGGCAGCGGCACCGTCATCCTGGCGGGCAGTGTTGCCCACACCGGTAGTACGACCGTGAATGCCGGTACGTTGCAGCTCGCTGGCGATTTCGTTCTGAATACCGACACGACGATCGTCGTGAATGACGGCACGTTCGACCTGAATGGCCATATTCAGCGGATCAGCGGCCTGTCGGGCACGGGCGGCACCGTCGACCTCGGTGCGGCGGCCGGTCACCTCAACATCCAGCAGGATGGCGACTTGAGCTATGCCGGCAGCATTGTCGGCGGCGGGCAGATCACCAAGGCCGGCGTCGGCACCCTGACCCTGACCGGTGCCAACACCTACAGCGGCGGCACGACGGTTGCGGCAGGTACGCTGCGCGGCACGACGACGAGCCTGCAGGGCGATATCGCTGTCGTAGCTGGCGCCCACGTCGTCTTCGACCAGAGCACGATCGGCATCTATGCCGGCAACATCACCCAGGGCGGCGCGCTCACGATCACGGGCGGTGGCGCCGTAGTGCTCACTGGCACGGTCGACCACACGGGCGGCACGACGATCGCGGCGAACACCATCCTGCAGATCGGCAATGGCGGCACGACAGGCTCGCTCGCCGGCGATGTCGTCACCAACGGCACGCTCTCCTTCTATCGCTCGGACGATATCGTCTTCGCCGGTGACATCAGCGGCAGCGGCGGTGTCACTCTGATGGGTAGCGGTAGCGTGACGCTGACCGGCACCAACACCTATAGTGGCGCGACCACGGTCGGCGGCGGCGTCATCATTGCCAGCTCGGACGCCAACCTCGGCCCGACAGGCAACATGCTGGTGCTGAACGGCGGCGCCGTGCAGGCGATCGCGAGCTTCACCAGCGGGCGGCCGATCTCGCTGGGGGCGAGTGGCGGCACGTTCGACACCAACGGCAATGAGCTCACTCTGTCGGGCACGCTTTCGGGCGCAGGCCGACTGACAAAGGTGGGGGCCGGGACCTTGATTCTGGCCGGCACCAGCAGCTATTCAGGTGGCACGACGGTCAGCGGCGGCATCCTGCAGGGCACGACCGACAGTCTGCTCGGCAACATCACCAACAATGCCACTGTCGCCTTCAGCCAGGTTGTGGCCGGCACCTATGCCGGCATCATCTCGGGGACCGGCGCGGTCTCGGTCGATGGTGATGTGACCTTCACGGGCGCCAACACCTACAGCGGTGGCACGACCATCACGTCGGGTGCACTGCTGAGCCTCGGCGGCGCGGGATCGATCCAGGGCAATGTCGCCAACAGCGGCACGATGCAGTTCGCGGGCACGGGCGTCACGTTCGGCGGTGCGATCTCGGGCAGCGGTGCGGTCCAGCAGGTGAGCGGCACCACGGTGCTGACCGGCGTCAGCACCTACACCGGCGGCACGGTCGTGACCGGTGGCACCTTGCAGATGGGAGCAGGCGGTGCGCTGGCAGCAACAGGTGCGTTGACCATTAACAGCGGCACCTTCGATCTCAACGGCAATGCCCAGACGATCGGTGCGCTCGCGGGTGCGGGCGGCGCGGTGACGCTGGGCGGCGGGACGCTGACGGTCGACCAGAGCAGCGATACGACCTTCGCCGGTTCGATCGGCGGGGCGGGCACCTTCATCAAGGCGGGTAGCGGTACGCTGATCCTCGCCGGCACCGGTAATCAGGCGAACACTGTCGTCAGCGGCGGCATCCTGCAGGGCACGACCGCCAGCCTTCAGGGCAGCATCGTCAACAATGCCGGTGTCATCTTCAATCAAAGCACGACCGGCACCTACGCCGGGACGATGTCGGGCACGGGCTCGGTGACGGTGAACGGCGGCGGCATTGTCGTCGTGACCGGCACCAACACCTACAGCGGCGGCACGACCATCGCGACCGGTAGCACGCTGCAGCTCGGCGTCGGCGGCACGACCGGCTCGATTGCAGGCAACGTGGCGGTCGACGGCACGCTCACCTTCTATCGTTCCGACAATATCGTCTTTGCCGGCAATATCAGCGGCAGCGGCGGCATCAAGCTGATGGGCACGGGCTCGGTGGACTTCACTGGCACCAATAGCTTCACCGGCGGTGTCTCTGTCGGAGGGATCCTGCGCGCCGGCAGCGACAGCCAACTCGGCCCGGCCGGCAGCACGCTCACCCTGGACGACGGTACGGTGCAGGCCACCGCGGGCTTCAGCTCCGACCGGCAGATCGTGCTGGCTGGCGCCGCCGGCACGTTCGACACGAACGGCTTCACGCTCGCGTTGACCGGCGTCCTGTCGGGCAGCGGCAACCTGATCAAGGTCGGCACCGGCACGCTCGTGCTTGTCGGCACGACGTCTTACACCGGCGACACCTTCGTGAATGGTGGCACGCTGCAGGGCACGATGGCGGCGCTGTCGCGCAACATCGTCAACAATGCCATCGTCACTTTCGCAGACTCCGGAGTCTATGGCGGGATCATGTCGGGCACCGGCGCGCTGCTGGTCGCTGGCGGCACGACGGTCGGCTTCTCCGGCGCCAACACCTATACCGGCGGCACCTTCGTCCAGGCGGGCGGTACGCTCGACCTCGGCACGGGCTCGATCGCGGGCGGCGTGGAGAACGAAGGACTGGTGCGTTTCGCGAATGCCAGCTCGATGAGCTTCGGTGGCAGCATCGCCGGCAGCGGCTCACTCCTTGTCGACGGTTCGCTCGTTCTGACGGGTGCCAACAGCTACACCGGCACGACGCAGATCGAAGCCGGCACCCTGCAGCTCGGCGTCGGCGGCAGCCTGTCGTCGAGCACGCTGCTCGACCTTGGCAACAACGGCGGCACCTTCGACCTCAACGGCCAGACGCAGACGGTCGGCGGCATTGCGGGTGGTGGCTCGACGAATATCCTGCTGGGATCGGGTGCTCTCACCGTCAATCAGGCGGCGAACGGATCGTTCGGCGGCCAGATCGGGGGCAGCGGCACCTTCATCAAGGCCGGCGCAGGCACGCTCGCCCTGACGGGTGCCAACACCAACGCGAACACGGTCGTCAACGGCGGCACCCTGCAGCTCGGCGCTGGCGGCAGCCTGGCCGCAGCAAGCACGCTGGCGGTGAACGGCGGCACGTTCGACCTCAACGGCCAGAGCCAGACAGTCGGCGCCCTTTCCGGCACCGGCGGCACGGTCGGCCTGAACGGCGGCGCGGCACTCACGCTCAACCAGAACACCGACACGAGCTACGCCGGTGCCTTCACCGGCAACGGCAGCCTCGTCAAGGACGGCAGCGCCACGCTGGCCTTGACTGGCGCCAGCAACCACACCGGCGGCACGGTGATCAACAACGGCACGCTGCAGCTCGGCGCAGGCGGCAGCCTGGCCTCGACCGGCGCAGTGGCGGTGAATGGCGGTACGTTCGACCTGAATGGCCAGTCCCAGACCGTGGGTGCTCTCTCGGGCACCGGCGGCACGGTGGCGCTCAGCAACAACGGCGCGCTGACGGTCAACCAGACCACCAACACAAGCTACGCCGGCGTCATCACCGGCAGCGGCAGCCTGACCAAGTCCGGCAGCGGCACGCTCACGCTGACGGGCACCAACACCTACACCGGCGGCACGACGGTTTCGGGCGGCACCTTGGCCGGCACGACGTCGAGCCTGCAGGGCAACATCGTCAACAATGCCAACGTGACCTTCGATCAGGTGGGCGCGGGCGTCTATGCCGGCGCCATGTCGGGTACCGGCACGCTGACCAAGAGCGGCGCTGGTACCGTCGTGCTGACGGGCGAGAACGTCTTCAGCGGCGGCACGATCATTACCGGCGGCATCCTGCAGATCGGCAACGGCGGCACGACCGGCTCGCTGGCCGGAAACGTCCAGAACGACGGGACGCTGGCTTTCTTCCGCTCCGACAACATCACCTTCGGCGGCGACATCAGCGGCACGGGCGGATTGCTGTTCATGGGCAACGCTACGGTGACGCTGACCGGCAACAACACCTTCACCGGCGGCATCGCGATGGGCGGCGGCACGCTCGTGGTCGGCGCCGACTCCGAGCTGGGCGGTGCCGGCAGCACGCTGACCCTGGCCGGCAGCACGGTTCAGGCGACAGCGAGCTTCACCAGCAACCGCGCGATCATCCTCGCGACGGGCGGTGGCACGTTCAACACCGGCAGCAACGTTCTCACGCTGGCCGGCGTGGTCTCGGGCGTCGGTGGCCTGGTGGTGGGCGAGAGCAGCTCGATTGTTCTCACGGGCGCCAACACCTACAGCGGCGGCACGACCATTTCGTCGGGCGCGCTGCTCACCCTGGGCGGCTCGGGTTCGATCCAGGGCGATGTCGCCAACAGCGGCACGATGCAGTTCGCCGGGACGGGCACGACGTTCGGTGGCGTGATCTCGGGCAGCGGTGCAGTCCAGCAGGTGAGCGGCACCACGGTGTTGACGGGCAACAGCCTCCATACCGGCGGTACGACGATCAGCGGCGGCACATTGCAGCTCGGCATCGACAATGCGCTGACGATGGCGGGCGCGCTCGCGATCAACGGCGGCACCTTCGACCTCAACGGTTACGCCCAGACGATCGGCGAGCTGTCGGGCACGGGCGGTGGCGTCGCGCTGAACGGCGGCGCGCTGACGGTGAACCAGACCGGCAACACGACCTACGCCGGTATCGTCAGTGGCACGGGCAGCTTCATCAAGGATGGCAGCGGCACGCTCGTCCTGACGGGCGCCAACACCAACGCGAACACCGTCGTCAACGGCGGCACTCTGCAGGGTACGACCAGCAGCCTGCAGGGCAACATCGCCAACAACGCCACGGTCGTCTTCGACCAGGCGGCGACGGGCACCTATGCCGGCAACATGTCGGGCAACGGCGGGCTCACCAAGAACGGCAACGGCGCGCTGATCCTGAGTGGCGACAATTCCGGCTACGCCGGCACGACCACCGTCAACGCCGGCCTGCTGCAGATCGGCGACGGCGTAGGCGGCACGGCCATGGCCGGCAACATCGTCAATAACGCTGCGGTCACGTTCATGGCGGGGGGAGCAGGCCTCTCCTACGGCGGCTCGATCTCGGGCAGCGGCGGCGTCACCGTCGCGGGCGCGGCGCAGACGACCTTCACCGGCACGCACAGCTACGCCGGCGGCACGACGGTCACCTCGACGGCGGGCCTCAATATCGGCAGCGGCACGACGACGGCCAAGATCGTGGGCGCGCTGACAGCCGATGGCGGCCTTGCCAACTTCGTCAATGCCGACATGTCGGGCATGGGCGCAATCACGGCCCGCAACGGCGGTACGCTCGGCTTCTCGAGCTCGGCCAGCGCGGCGGCGACGGCGCTCCTGGTGGCCGATGCAGCCAGCGCGCTCGCATTCTCGGATGCCAGCACCGCTGGCACGTCGACGATCACCAACAGCGGCAATGTTCGTTTCACGGGAAACAGCAGCGGCGGCACGGCGCGCTACATCGGCAGCAGCGGCGATCTTTCGATCGCCGGTATCGCGGGCAGCAGCACGACCATCGGCTCGATCGAAGGCAGCGGCACCGTCTCGCTCGGCAACAAGCAGCTTGCGGTCGGCGGCAACAACCAGTCGACGCAGTACAACGGCGTCATTGGTGGTGCGGGCGGTTCGTTGCTGAAGCAGGGCACCGGCACTTTGACCCTGACCGGCAACAATACCTACAGCGGTGGCACGACCGTCACTGGCGGTCTGGTCAACTTCGCGACGCTGGGTAACTTCGGCACGGGCAACGTCACCCTGAACGGGGGCGGCGTGCAGTGGGCGGCCGGTACTTCGACCGACATCTCGGTCCGGCTGGCGGCGTTCGGCGTCAACGGCGGTACGCTCGACACCAACGGCAACAACGTCACCCTGGCGAATGGCATCTCGGGCTCCGGTAGCCTGACCAAGGCGGGCGACGGCGTGCTCACGCTGGCAGGCAACAACACGTACACCGGCGGCACCTTCGTCACCGGCGGCTCGATCGCCCTCACCGGCAACATTGCCGGTCCGGTCAGTGTGAGCGACGGCCTGTTCAAGGCCAATGGCACGATCGGTGGGACGGTGACCGTGAGCGCCGACGGTACCCTGGGGGGTAGCGGCACGGTGGGCGGCATCGTCGTCAATGGCGGCACCGTGGCGCCCGGCAACTCGATCGGCACTCTGACCGTCACGGGCAACTACGTGCAGTCGGGCGGTATCTATCAGGTCGAGGTCAATTCCTCGGGCCAGGCCGACCGCATCAACGTCACCGGCACCGCCACACTCAACGGCGGTACGGTGCAGGTGCTGGCCGATCAGGGCGGCACCTACGCCCGCAACACGTCCTATACGATCCTGACGGCGACCGGCGGCATCACGGGCACCTACTCGAACGTCACCAGCAACCTCGCCTTCCTGACGCCGACGCTGAGCTACAGCGGCACCAGCGTGACCTTGATGCTGGAGATGCTGCAGAGCGCCTTCCGGAACGCCGCCCAGACGCCGAACCAGGCGGCTGTCGGCGCGGCGCTCGACGCGGCGGCGCCCACGGCGACCGGCGACTTCGCCAACGTGATCAACGCCCTCTCGGTGCTGGACACGCAGCAGGGACCAGCGGCGCTGACGGCGATCAGCGGCCAGAACTACTCGGCGCTGAGCTCGGCCAGCGTGCAGTCGGCCCAGCTCTTCATGAGCAACTTCTCCAACCAGGCGAGCGGCGCCACGCGCGGCGGCCCTGCCGCTCAGGCGGCCGGTGCTACCAATCGTGTTCAGCTCGCCGAAGCCTGCGATGTCGCCTGCGACACCGCCGCGACGGGGCTGTGGGGCGCCTGGGGCGGCGCCATCGGCGGGTTCGGCACCATCGGCGGCAACAGCAACTCGAGCACCGTCACTTACAATCTCGGTGGCTTCGCCGGCGGCATCGACCGTCAGGTCACCGAAGAGCTGCTGGTGGGCTTCACTCTTGGCTATTCGAGCGGCACGCAGTGGACGTCGGGCTTCTCGGGCCGCAGCACGTCGAATACCTATCAGGCCGGCCTCTACGGCTCCTTCCTGAAGGGCCCGGTCTACGTCGATGGCCTCATCGGCTACGCCTACTCGGACAACCAGATGCTGCGGCAGATCCAGATCCCAGGTCTGAATTCGCGGGTCGCTACCGGCCAGACAGGCACCAACCAGTTCTTCGGTCAGATCGAAGCCGGCTATCGCATCGATCTGGGCACGACGGCAAATGCCTACCTGACCCCGTGGGCCCGCCTGCAGGGCTCGACCGCGACACAGAACGGCCTCACTGAAAGCGGTGCGGACTCGCTCAACCTCATCGTCGCGTCGCAGACGACCAACTCGCTGCGTTCGGTTCTCGGCGTCACTCTGGGCGGGGAGATGGACATCGGCTCGGGCAACAAGCTCGCCGGCCAGTTCAAGGTGGGCTGGGCGCACGAGTTCGCCAACACCGACCGGCCGGTGACGGCATCGTTCGTCGGTGCGCCGGCCGTGCCGTTCACGACCTACGGCGCCGCGCCGCAGCGGGACGGTGTGATCCTCGGCGTCAACGCCACGGCAAACATCGGCGAGCGCACCAACCTGTTCCTCCGCTACGAGGGCGAGTTCCAGGGCATCGACAACTCCCACGCCCTCTCGGCCGGCATCCGCTTCACCTGGTAGGGCAGCGGCTTATGCCAGGGCGGGCCGGACGATCGGCTCGTCCCGGATGGGGAAGTGCAAGAGGGCGGCGACGCCGCCCGCCGCGGCCGTCGCAAGCCAGATCGGGTCGAAGGATCCGGTCTGCTCGAACAGCCAGCCGCCGCTCCAGGCTCCCAGGAACGCGCCGATCTGGTGGTTGAGGAAGCAAAGGCCGAACAGCATGCCGAGATTGCCCGTGCCGAAGATGCGCGCGATCAGACCGCTGGTGAGCGGCACCGTGCCGAGCCCGAGCAGGCCCAGAACGCCGGCAAAGGCCAAGGCGACGAACTCGGTCTTGGGCAGGAACACCAGGGCCACGATGGCCAGTCCGCGCGCGATGTAGATCCAGGCCAGCACGAGCTGCGGGCGGTACCAGGTCCCGAGCAATCCACAGATCCAACTTCCCAGCGCATTGCAGCCGCCGAACACCGCGAGCGCGGCCGCGCCGAGCGCGACGGGCAGATGGCAGGTGACAAGATAGCTCGGGAAGTGCACGGCGAAGAAAGCGAGCTGGAAGCCGCAGGTGAAGAAGCCGAGGGTGAGCAGGATGTAGCCGCGGTGGCTGACGGCCTCCTTGAGGGCCTCGCCGAAGGAGACTTCGCGCTTGAGCGACAGCGGCGCCTGCAAGGCCCGACGGTCGGTGCCGAGAAAGACGAAGGCCAGCGGTGCGGAGATCACCATTGCCAAAGCGAGGCTGAGGAGGGCGGCGCCTACGCCGTTCGCTTCGATCATGAACTGCGTTGCAGGCACGACGATGGCGCCGCCGATGGAACCGATGGCGCTCGCCGTTCCCATCATCGCCGTCCGACGCTCCGGTGGGGCAGCTCGCCCGACAGCGGCCAGCACCGTGCCGTAGCTCGTGCAGCTAAGGCCGATACCGACCAGCACGCCCGTGCCGACCATGGCGGGCCAAAGACCGGGCAGTGTCGCGGTCAGGGCAAGACCCAGCGCATAGGCGATGGCGCCCGCAATGACGACGGGCGCGGCGCCGTATCGGTCGGCAATTGCGCCCGCGACCGGCTGCGCCAATCCCCAGACGAGGTTGTGGAGCGCAATCGCCAGCGCGAACATCGAGAGCGACAGGCCCCATTCCATCGAGGCAGGCCCCAGGATAAGGCCATAGCTCTGGCGAATGCCCATGGCGACCGACATGATCACCGCACCCGCGACGATCGTCAGGTACACACCGCGCGATACTCGAGAAGTCATTGTGCGCTCCGACAAGGGGGAGCACAGAAGTGTCTCCTCCCGTCATCGCGAACAAACGAAAACCCGTTACGCCGCGTGAGCGCTAGTCACTCGTGCGATGCGGATCGAGCGGCTGGAATTCGGACAGCAGCCAGCGCCGGAAGGCCACGACCTCCGGCCGCTTCATCGTGTCGGGCAGGCCCACGAACCAGTACCCCGTCTTGGCGACGACGACGGGATCGCAGAATCTGACGAGCTTGCCGGCGTCGAGTTCGGAGCGGGCAAAGGGCAGCCGGCCGATCGCGACGCCCAGGCCGCGGCAGGCGGCATCGAGGGCCATGTCGATCGTGTCCACCGTCAAGCTGCGCTGCGCGTCGATGGTGCCAAGGCCGCTGCCGCGCACCCATGCCGCCCAATCGTCGGAGGCGCTGGTCAGATGAATGAGCGGCGCTGCACGCAGGCGCGCCACGGGATCGGCGATCCTGGCGAGCGACTTCAAAAAGTCGGGCGAGCAGACGGGCACGAGTTCTTCCGAGAGGAGGAGGGTCGCTTCGAGATCGGGCCAGTTGCCGGTGCCCATGCGAATGGCGAGATCGACGCCATCGTTGGGAAAGTCGACCTGCCGGTGATTGGTGTCGATGGCGATGCTGATGTCGGCGTGCAGTCGGCGGAAGGCCGCCAATCGCGGCAGCAGCAGGCGGCTTCCGAAGGCGGGCGCGACGCTGAGGGACAAGCCGCGTCGTGCCGGCCGTCCGGGCACGCGTTCGCTGGCGGTAGCCAGAAGCGCCAATGCCTGACGGATAGAAGGCAAGTAGGCTTCGCCGGCCTCCGTCAATGTCAGCCGCTTCGTACCGCGAACGAAGAGGGGAACGCCCAGCCACTCCTCAAGCGATTGAACGCCCTTGCTGATGGCGCTGGGCGTCACCGCGAGCTCTACCGACGCCAGCTTGAAGCTCTGGAGGCGGCCGGCGGCTTCGAACAAGCGCAAGGTGCTGAGAGGCGGGAGTCGGAGGGCCATGGGGCGACAGTAGCAAGTGCCCGACAGTCCTACGCAGGGGTGAGTCGATGAAATCTGCTCATCCCTGGATGAGCGGCACTACGGCGGGTCAGCGCCTTTCGATGCGCACCGTCACTGCGCTGGAGCGGCCGGCTTCGTCGACCACGGCGAGACGGACAAGGCCCGCGCCATCGGGTACCCATCGCGTGCCGTCGAGGGGCCGTCCATCGACCAGCCAGCGCAACTTGCCCTGGCCGCCGAGCGCGTTCAGCGACACGGCCTCGCGCGCCGCCACCTCGATGCGGGCATCGGCCGGCGGATAGGCGATGCGCGGGCCGCCATTCGCATCGGTCGTCGGCCCCAGCGTGCGCATGCGCGGCGGCAGCTCGCGATAGGAGGCGACCTTGATCGTGTCGATCGGCGCGGGGCGGGCGCGATTGTCCTCGCCGGGCAGGCGGCCGAACGCCTTGAACAGGATGGGCAATGCCGAGAGGCGGCCGAGCTGGCCGGGCCGCGGCGTGCCGTCGGCGTGGCCGACCCAGACCACGACCGTCCAGTTGGCGCTGTAGCCCGCGGCCCAGGCGTCGCGATAGCCGGCGGACGTTCCCGTCTTGAAGGCGATGCGGCGATCACGCAGCGCGACGGGCAGGGAGGCGAAGCCTTCCGGCAGCGGCGCGTCGGCCAGCACATCGCCGACATACCAGGTGGCGGCAGAACCCAGCAGTTTCACCGGCACCGGCTTGGGTTGATCGCGCCTGATCTGCGGGAGCGCGAAGCGGCCTTCGTTGGCGAGGCCCATGTAGAGGCCCGCCATTTCGAGCGGAGACACCGTTGCGCTGCCGAGCGCAACGCCCAGCGAGTTGCCGGTATCGCCCGGTGGCAGGCCCGGCTGCACGCCGGCCTGACGCAAGGTCGAGAGGAACCGCAATGGCCCGACTTTCTCGAGCGCCAGCACCGCTGGGACGTTCAAGGATTGTTGCAGGGCGCGACGCACGCTGACGGCACCCTGATGGTCACGGTCGAAGTTGCGCGGCAGCCAATCGCGGAAGCGCACCGGCACGTCTTCGACCAGCGTGTCGGGGTGTAGGGCGCGGTCGTCGAAGGCCATGGCGTAAATCAGCGGCTTCAGCGCCGACCCCGGCGAGCGACGCGCGCGCACGAGATCGACCTGTCCGGCGCGGCCGAAGAAATCGTCGCCGCCCAGCCAGGCCACGACCGTGCCGGTGCGATTGTCGATCGCCAGCATCGCAACCTGGGCCTTGTCGGTGAACTGGCCGCGCTCGTCGCGCAGGAGCTGTGCCAGCGTGGATTGCAGCTCGTAGCGCAAGGTCGTCGGAACGACCGTGCCCGGCGACTGGCCGGCAAGCCAGGCCGACAGATGCGGCGCCTGCATCGGCAGGTTGAGCCGCCGGTCGGGCGAGGGCCGGCTGATGGCCATCTCGAACTGCGGCCGGTCGATCACGCTGTGTTCCAACCCACGCTCCAGCACGCGGTCGCGGGCGCTCTGCGCCAATGCTGGCGCGCGGTCGGGGCGGCGGCGCTCCGGCGATTGGGGGATGGCGACGAGGAGGGCTGCTTCCGCGGCGCTGAGCTGGCGCGGCTCCTTGCCGAAATAGGCGAGCGACGCGGCGCGCACGCCTTCGAGGTTGCCGCCCATCGGGGCCAGCGTCAGATAGATCGCCAGCACCTCGCGCTTCGAGTAGCGCCATTCGAGCTGCAGGGCGCGCGCTGACTGGATCAACTTGGTCGTGAAGCTGCGCGATCCCGGCCGCAGTCGAGGTTCGAGCAGGCGGGCAGCCTGCATGGAAAGCGTCGAGGCGCCGGAGACGACCCGGCCACGCTCGGCGAGCTGCTGGGCGGCGCGAACCGCCGCCAGCGGGTCGATGCCCCAGTGAAGGTCGAAGCGGCGATCCTCGTAGGCCTTGAGCAGCGAGAGATAGAGCGGATCAACGTCGTCGACCGAGGCCTTGAGCCGCCACTTGCCGTCTTCGGTCGTGAAGGCACGCAGCAGGCGGCCGTTGGCGTCGACCACCTCGGTCGATCTGTCGAGATAGCGCTGGAGATCGGGCGGAAAGAGCCGGTCGAGCGTCAGCGCCGTCGCCGCCACGGTCGTGGCAGCAACGGCGAGGCTCGCAAGGAGGCCCTTCAGCTTCACGGCGCCGTCCTAGCGTGCGGCCGGCGCGATGGTGACGCTGCCCATGGCAGTCCGGCCAAAGACGCGCGGGGCGTACATGTCCGAAATGTTGGCCGCGGGCAGGGCGAAGGTGCCGGGCGTTACCGCCCGCACGATGTAGGCGACATGGTAGGAGTTGCCGTGCTTCGGCGAACTGTCCCACCAGGTCCGGTAGGGCCGCGTGCCGAGGCTGATCGAGGCAAAGAAACGGTCGTCGCGGGCCTCGGCGATGCGGGTCTCGCTGAGCTCGGACAGGAAGGAGAAGGACTTCACCGTCTCCTCGTTCAGCACCGCTTCGATCTCGAAACCGGCCGGCAGCAGATCGAGCAGCGCGACCTCGTGATAGCCGCCTTCGAGGTTGCGGCCGCTGATCGAGACGATCAGCCGGTCGTTCTGGCGCACGCTATTGAGCCGGGCAGGCTCGCCGCCCAGCGTGTAGTAGCGCCGCTCGACGCTCAGGCCCTGAGTCGCCGCCGGCTGCGGATCGAGCGGCACGCCGCGCGCCGTCACCTGCATCCAGATCGGCCGCTCGCCGTCGTTCTTCAGGCGAAGGCCGCGCGCGATCGTGGCGGCGTCGGGGTTGATCACCACCGGCTCCGCCGCAGCCTTCTTGGCCTCGCCATCGACCGAGTATGCGAGTTCGCCACCGGCGCTCATCGCGCGGGCAGCCAGCACCAGCCAAGCCTGTTCCTGTGTGGTGGTGTAGTCGATGCGCGACGCCATGCGCTCGCCGACCAGGCTCGTCACTTCGGTCAGCGCCTCGCGACCGCCGGCCTCGACGGCGAGCGTCAGCAGCGCGGCACGGTTGCGCAGCGGCGAGCCGTAATAGTCGGAGGGATCGCGCTCGTCGATGTGCTGACGGGCCATCGTGAAGGCGAGGCGGGCGCGGCCCGGTTCGCCGACCTGGTTCAACGCTGCGGCCAGCATCGCCCAGCCGAGGCCGCCCCTCATTTCGGCGGCCTTCGTGTCCTGGAAGTAGCGAAGCCTCCCGGGATCGGCGAGGCCCGACTTGGCCAGCACGTACCAGGCATAGGCCTGGGCGTTGGGCGAGAACTTGTCGGCGTTGCGGTTCAGCCAGGTGAGGCCACGCTGCAGCGACACGGCGGGCACCGCCATCTGCTGCTGGTTGGCGCGTACCAGGAAGTCGAGCACGTAGGCCTGCAGCCACTCCGCTGCCGGCGTCGCCTGCGGCCCCCACATACCGAACGAGCCGTCGATGATCTGCATGTCGACGATGCGGTAGATCGCGTCCTGCACGCGGTCGGAGATGCGCGGATCGGCAGGCCCGTAACCCAGCAGCGCCACGTTGTTGTAGTAGAGCAGCGGCAGGGCGCGGCTGGTGGTCTGCTCGACGCAGCCGAAGGGATACTTGTCGAGCGCGCGCAGCAGGGCCGCCACGTCGATGCCCGGGATGCGGGTGAGCGATGTGCTGACCTGTGCCGTTCCCGGCGCGAAAGTCGCCGTGACGTTCCGGTCGAGCGTCAGTTCGCGGCCCGGCTGGAGCTGCGAGACCGTGTCGACGGCGCTGGGCGTCTGCGCTGCCCGGACCTGGATTTCCCATTCGCGGCGCACCGCGAAGTTGCCGGGACCCTGGACCGCGACCGTCACCTTGCCAATGCCGGTATCGCCGGCCCGCAGGTTCCAGGTCATGAGCTCGCGCTGGTTGGCGGCGAGCCGCTTGGTCTCGCCGACGGGCCGCTCCAGCGAGACGGCACCGGTGGCTTCAAGGGTCAGGCGATAGTCGCCGGCCTGACCATCGACATTGTGCAGCGACAAGGCCACCCGTCCTACGTCCTTCGGGGCGAGGAAGCGCGGCAGCACGACGTCGGCGGTGACGGCATCGCGCACGAATAGCCGCTGTTCGGACGAGCCGACGCGGGTCTTCTCGTAAGCGACCGCCATCAGGCGGAGCTGGCCCACGAAGTCGGGGATCTCGAGAGCGATCTTGGCTTCACCCTTGTCATCGAGCTTCACCGGGCCGCTGAACAGCGCCACCGTGCGCGTCGGCACGATGTCGAGGCCGCCGATATCACCGGAATCGCCGCCGACCCGGATCTGGCCGAGATCGTCGGCGCGCGTGTCGAGCAGACGGCCATAGTCGTCGCGCATGGCGATGCCGAGCTGACGCTTGCCGAAGTAGTAGTCGGCAGGTTTCGGCGTCTTGAAGCGCGTAAGCTGGAGGATGCCCTCGTCAACCGCAGCGAGGGTGACGAACGCCTCCTGCCCACCGGCGAGGTTGGAGACCTTGATCGGCACCTCGATACGCTGCCGCGGCGTCACCTTTTCCGGCGTGCCGATCTGAAGGGCGAGGGTACGCAGGCCGGGATCGAGTGCCAGCCAGGCCGTGCCGATGGCACGGGTCGGCGTGCGTTCCGCGGGCGCGGAGAGCGGCCGCCACGCCGTCACCAGAGCATAGGCGCCGGCGCCCCATTCGGCTTTTACCGGGATTTCGACCGTGACGCCGCCGGCGGGCACCTGCACCGACTGGGTCGAGACGATGCGGTCCGTGGCGATGGCGATCATCGCTTCGCCGGCAAACGGCGCGTCGATGCGCAGGCGCGCATTCTCGCCGGGCTTGTAGTTCTGCTTGTCGCTGGCGACGCGCAGCGTGTCGGGCGTCTCCTCGGCGTTGGTGCCGCCGTACCAGCCGACATAGAAGACGAGGCTGGTCGTCGTGTTCTTGTCGTTGTCGATCACCGTCAGGCGGTGCTCGCCCCAGCTCAGCCGCTGGGTAAGCCGCGTCGGCGCATCGGCCTTGAGCGTGATCTTGTCGGCCGTCACCAACCGGGTATTGGGCGTCGACTGCCAGCGCCAGCGACCATCCACCTGATACCACTGGTAGCCGTAGCGAATGCTCTCGATGCGATACTCGACGTTCGGACGCGCGATCTGCTTGCCCGTGTCGTCGACCGCGACGATGTCGAACTCGTTGTCTACACCCTCACGCGAGTAGCGACCCTCGAAGGTGGGGCTGATGCCGATATAGGTGTCGCGCGAGCGGACGGGCACGGTCTTGTCGGCCTTGGTGGCGCGGCCGCCACCGGGCTCGAAGACGCGAACCTGGACCTGGGCGCGCAACGGGAGGACGGTGTCCTTGATCTGGTCGCCACCCCATTCGAGGCGCGACTTGCCGGCCTGGTCGGTTTCCGGGCCCTTCAGTTCGATGAAGGGCGGTTCGAACTTGGAGCGCTCCTCGTCCGGGCCAAATGTGTATTTGGCGAAGGCTGGGAAGGGCTGCGCATCGACCGTCACGCGCATGTCGGCCTCGACCGCGAGGTCGGCCGCCGGCGCGCCGTAGAGGAAATCGGCCTGGACGTCGAAGGCATTGAGCCGGCCGGTACGCAGGATCTCGGCCTGCGAGGACACCTCGACCTTGAGCTTCTCCGGGACAAAATCCTCGACCGAGAACTCGACGCGGCCGACCGGCGCTGCCTTGGGATCGATGTGAGCCGCCGCCGACCAGCGGCCGCGCCGCGAAGATTTCGGCAGGTCGATGGTCTGATAGAGCGCGCCCGAGCCCTGCAGGGCATGGGTGAAGCGCGTGAACTCGCTGCCGTCCGGCCGCTTCACGATCAGGGTGACCGGCATGTTGGCCAGCGCATTGCCGCTGTCGTCGCGGACCATGGTCATGAGCTGCACGGTCTCGCCGGGCCGGTAGACGCCGCGTTCGGTGTAGAGGAAGGCATCGACCGGGCCAGGCTGGGCACGGCCATCGACGCCGCGATCCGACAGATCGAATGCAGACTTGGTGAGTTCGAGGCGCGAGAAGTCCTTGCGGGCGGCATCCTGCGCCATGACGGCGACCGGCTCGGCGGCGCCGCGGCCCTTTAGCAGGCCCGCCGGGAAGGAGGCGCGGCCATCCTCCGCCGTGATGGCCTTGCCGAGCGGTTCGTTGCCGCGCGACAGCACCACGACTTCGACGCCGGCCATCGGCTGGGCGGTCTGCAGCGAGCGGGCAAAGACGTTCAGCCCGTCGTCGCCTGTGAAGCTCGTGAGGCCGATATCGGTATCGATTACCCACATGCCGGCGGCGACGCCGTCATTGTCCTCGTCGTCGTAGCTGCGGGCCGGTGGCTTGGCGGCATTCCAGACCACGACGAAATAGGCGCCGGGCTTCCAGTCCTTGACGGTCTCGCGGATCGGGAAGGCGGTCACGACGGCCTGGTTGGCCACGTTGCGCACTTCCATCGTGCCGCTCCACTGCTCGGCGCCATTGCTGCCGTTCAGCCAGCTCATCAGCGACCACGGTTCGGTGATCGGCTCCGATCCGGGGAAGCCGACATCGTAGTAGCGATCGGCGGAGAAGCGATCGATGCCGCGCTCGTTCACGCGATAGACCGAGATGGCGACCTTGGAGACGTTAATGCTGGTGACCGGGAGGCCCGCAGCACTGCCGCGCGGCAGGATGAAGCCCTTGCCTGGCAAGGTCACGACGGCGGGACGGGCGCCGAGCGCCACGGTCACGACCTGTTCGTCCTTCAGCTTCTCGCCATCGCGGCCGGGTAGGCCGGCGAGCAGCTTCACCTCGTAGTCCTGGCCGTAGGAGAGACCCGCGATGCACAGGCGATCGTCGACGACGCGGACGGCGGTGCGGGCCTCGGGCGAGAGACGGACATAGTCGCCGTACTTCACGTCGCCGGTGGCCAGCTGCTTGTTGAAGGACAGGCACGCTTCGGCTTCGGCGCGGCTGCTGTCGACGCTGTAGCGGCGATAAGCGAAGCCATCGCCGGCGAGCGCCGGAGGCTGCGCGATCGGCGTCGGCGCGGCGTTGGCGGGCGTCGGTGCCGCAGGGGTAGAGGCAGGCTTGGGGGTGGCGGGTGCCGGTGTGCCGGGTGTCGTCGTCGCTGCGGTGCGCGGCGGTGTGGGACGGTCGACCGAATCGCCCGGCCTGCCGATCAAGTATCCCGCAATGCCAGAGCCCAGCATCAGGGCCACGACCAAGGCAGCCAGCGTCGAACGATTCATAAGGAACCCCCGCCAAAAAGCGCCAGACCATAGACCGTGGATTGTGCAAACTCTGTGGAGTCTGATGGCCGGTCCGCAATTCTTGCAGGCTGTGGCGAGAAGGTCACGCTGTGGATATGCAAGGCTTGAGCAGGGGACACCTGCCGTACTAAGCGCGAGCCATGGCGTTGCATCTCATCAAGCTCGCGGTCGGCGTCGACGATCTTCCGCACATGAAGAAACTCCAGGCCGCCCGTCGCAAGCAGCGCCGTCAGTCGCCGCGTTCGCCGCACTGGGTCTATACGCGCAACACGCCGCGCCGCGCCGAGGAGCTGCTGGAGGGCGGTTCGCTCTACTGGGTCGTGCGCGGCGTCATCCGTTGCCGGCAGGAATTGGTCGGCTTCGAAGAGGATGTCGACGACGAGGACGGCAAGAAGTACTGCAAGATCAAGGTTAAACGCACTTTGATCCAGACGGCGCCGCGCGCCTGCAAGGCGTTCCAGGGATGGCGCTATCTCGAACCGGAGCGCGCGCCGCCCGACCTCTCGCAAGGCGACACAGCCGACATGCCGGCTGAAATGGCAGCGGAACTGAAACGACTTGGATTGCTCTAGCTGATGCCGACGGATCAGCGGTTCGTCAGCTTCAGCTCGATGCGGCGGTTACGGGCGGTGTCGATGGAGGAGAGCGGCTGGTATTCGCCGTAGCCCGCGGCCACCAGCCGGTCGTTGGGAATGCCCTGGCTGTGGAGGAACTTCACCACGGCGATGGCACGTGCGGCCGATAGCTCCCAGTTCGACGGATAGAGGGCGCTCTTGATGGGCTTGTCGTCGGTGTGGCCGTCGACCTGCAGCACCCAGTTGATGTCCTTGGGGATGCGCGAGGCGATCTCGACCAACCGCTGGGCAACGTTCGCAAGCTGCTTCTCGCCGCCCGGCTGGAGTTGCGCCGAGCCCGAGGGGAAGAGCACTTCGGACTGGAACACGAAGCGGTCACCCACGATCTGGACATCGCGCTGGCCGCGCAGTGCTTCACGCAGCTTGCCGAAGAATTCGGAGCGGTAACGCGCCAGTTCCTCGACTTTGCTGGCCAGCGCCCGGTTGAGCCGCTGGCCGAGATCGACGATCTGCGCCTGCTGCTCCTTGGCTTTGACGTCGGCGGCGTCGAGCGCGGCATTCAGGCGGCTGAATTCCTCCTTCAGGGCGGCGAGCTCCGCCGTGAGGCGCACCACGGCCGCCTTCTGCTCGGCCGAGAGCTTCTGCTCCTCGGTCAGGTCGCCGAACAGCTTGCCTTTTTCTGAATTGGCGGCCGCCAGCGAGGCCGCGAGCCGCGTGAGTTCCAGTCGCTGGCGCTCGATTTCCTTCTGCAGGTCGGCGCTCTTGGTTTCGGCTTCCTTGGCGCTCTCCTGCAGGGCGGTGTTGAGCCGCTCGCGCTCCGCCAGCATCGATGTCAGGCGCTCGGTGAGCTGGTCGCGCTCGACCTTCAGCGCATCGGCAGCGCTGCGCTGGCCGGCAAGGTCGGCGTTCAGCCGGTCGCGCTCGGCCTGGCTCTGGCGAAGCTGCAGAGTGATCTGTTCGAGGTCCTTTTGCAGGCTCTCGCCGGCCTTCTTTTCGAGCGACAACAGGCTCGCCAAGTCGCCGACCTGCTTGTTGAGGCGGTCGATCGCATTCTCGCTGTTGTTGAGCGCGTCGGAGAGCGTGAACTGCGCCACGCTGAACAGCGAGAGCAGGAAGATCAGGACCATCAGCAGCGTGGTCAGCGCATCGACATAACCCGGCCAAGTGTAGTCGGCGCTGCCGCCGCGGCGGCGTGAGGAGATGGCCGCCATCGGGCGCTAGCCAGCCGGGGGCCCGCTGCGGCCGGCCATCGTTCGGGCCAGCAGGCGCAGTTCGCCGCGCAATTCGTCCGTCAGGACCACGCGGCTGCGCACACTTTCCTCGACCAGCCGGGCGAGGTTCGTCTCGATGTTGCGCTGATGGGCCACCAGGGCCTCGGAGTCGGCGCCGGGTCCGCGCTCCGAGAGACGCGTGACAGTGCCGCGCAGTTCGATCGAATGCTCGGCGAGGCGGGCCAGCAGGGTTTGCTGCGTGCGCATGCTCTCGGCCAGCGACGACAGCCGCTCGACCAGGGTCGCGTTCGCCGCCGCCGCGGCCTCGCGAGTCTCCTCGCTGCGGCGGAGCGTGCGGGTGAGTTCGTCCAGCCCGTCGGCGGTGCGCTCCAGCAGCGCTTCGACATAGACCGAGACGCCTTGCTCACCTTCGGTCTGCAGGACGCCGCTGGAAAGCCGCGTCGCGCCGGCCAGCCATTCCTCGAGTTCGGTGTGGAAGCGGCCCTGTGCCTGGCTCGCCTGCAATTCGAGGAAGCCCAGGACCAGCGAGCCCGAGAGGCCGAACAGCGAGGCGCCAAACGCCGTCGCCATGCCCTTGAGCGGTCCTTCGATGCCCTGCTTCAGCTTGGCGAACATCTGCACGGCGTCGCCGCCTGTCACCTGCATGCCGCCGATGGCGTCGGCGACGGCGCCGATCGTCTCGAGCAGGCCCCAGAAAGTGCCGAGCAGGCCGAGGAAGATCAGCAGGCCGATCATGTAGCGGCTGAGTTCGCGGCGCTCGTCGAGGCGCGAGGCGATGCCGTCGAGCAGCGCGCGGGTCGCCGTCGGCGACAGGCGGAAATTGTCCTGCCGCTCGCCCAGCATGGCGGCCATCGGCGCCAGGAGGTCGATCGACTGGGCGTCGAGCGTTGGTGCACCCGGCTCGCGCGCCTGGAAGCGCCGCAGCCAGCGCACTTCCGGCCATAGCGAAATGACCTGGCGCATGACGAAGAAGATGCCGATCACCAGGACCGCGACGATCACGCTGTTCAGGATCGGCGTGTTCAGGAACACCCGCAGCAGGTCGTGATGCAGCAAGTAGGCGATGATCGCGACCGCAGCCAGGAACAGCAGCATGCGGACGAGATAGGGCAGGGGGTTGCTCATGCGGTCACGCCCCGCAGAGCGAGGATGAGGTTGCGCGCCGCCAGTGAAGAGAGAGGCACAACCGATTGCCTTTCAACGAGAATCACCGTCCGACCATAACCAAAGCCCGATCCCGGCTCAACCAGCTAGGGCTGTGCCTGCCAGAGTGGGTTTGCCCAGAAATGGACGGAATTCGATGAAACCGGAAAGGGCGCGCGGGCTTTCTGCCGCGTCGCCTCGCCAACAGGGTTTGGCGGGCGCTCCTGTGTAGCGCGGGGTGAGCGCGCGAGATCCGGAAGGGCCGTCAGGCCTTGGACAGGATCTCGACCATGGAGTCGCGCAGATTGAAGTTGCTGGCGAGCAGCGAGCGGCCGCCAAGCTCGTAGGGCTGGCCCGCGATGTCGCTCACCACGCCGCCGGCTTCCTTGACCATCAGAATGCCTGCCGCGACATCCCAGGGCGCCAGGCCAAACTCGAAGAAGGCGTCGTAACGGCCCGCCGCGACGAAGGCCAGGTCGAGGGAGGCGGCGCCCCAGCGGCGGACACCGGCCGTGCGCTCGGTCACGGCCGCCAGCTTGGCGAGATAGGCGGGATGGTCCCCCTTGCCAATGTGGGGAATGCCGGTGCCGATCAGGCCGCGCGCAGGGTCCTTGCGACCCGACACCCGCAGCCGGCGCGAACGCGCGTTGGGCGTGTCGATGAAGGCGCCATTGCCCTTCTCGGCCCAGAACAGCTCGTCGGAGATCGGCTGGTAGATGACGCCGGCGATGATCTCTTTTTCACGCTCCAGCGCGATCGAGATCGCGAAGTGCGGCACGCCATGGAGGAAGTTGGTCGTACCGTCGAGCGGATCGACGATCCAGCGATTGCGGCCGTCTCCCTTGGTCTCACCACCCTCTTCGCCGAGGAAGCCGTAGTCCGGCCGCGTGCGCTCAAGCTCGGCGCGCAACGTGCGCTCCGCCTTGATGTCGGCGTGGCTCACGAAGTCGCCGGGACCCTTCTCGGAGATCTGCAGATGCTCGACCTCGCCGAAGTCGCGCTTCAGGTTCTTTGCCGCGGCGAAGGCGGCGCGGATCATCACGGTGATGGTGGCCGAGCGCGGGGCCAGCGACTTGCGTTCGGCCGGGCCGGAGCGCTCGCGGCCTTCGCCCAAGGGCGCGCGGCCGACGCGGGCGACGGGTTTCTCGCGGGGAGGACGATCGTAAGGGAGGGCCACGTGGTACTCAGTCCTTCGCGCGTTCCATGTAGGTGCCGTCTTCGATATTGATCACCAGGCGCGTGCCGACACCGATATGCGGCGGCACCATCACGCGGACGCCGCCTTCAACGATGGCCGGCTTGTAGGAAGAGGAGGCAGTCTGGCCCTTCACCACGGCATCGGCTTCGATGACGGCGAGGACGACGGTCTTAGGCAGCTCGGCGCCAACCGGCGCGCCTTCGTAGAGCGACACGGTGACTTCCATGCCGTCCTGCAGGAACTTGGCCTGGTCCTCGTCGAGGACGTCGCTGCCGACGGTGAGCTGCTCGAAGTTCTCCTTGTCCATGAACGTGTAGCCGTTCTCGTCCTTGAACAGGTAGGTGCATTCGCGCTCGTCGATATGGACGCGCTCGATAGTCTCGCCCGAGCGGAAGCGCTCCTGCAGCTTGTTGCCTTCGCGCAGCGCCTTGGCCTCGATGGCCACGAACGCGCCGCCCTTGCCGGGGCTGATGTGCTGAACCTTGGCCGCGACCCAGAGTTTGCCATTGTATTCGATGACATTGCCGGCACGGATCGAATTGACTTGGACTTTCATGGGTTTACCGCTGGGTCGGAAAAATGGAATTCGGCCCCGTCCGCGGAAGCGGGACGAGGCCGGCGCGGCCTTCTATCAAAGGCAGCCGGGGGTCGCAACCGGGGCCTCAGAAGCCCAATTCGGTCCGTTTCTTCCGGGGCAGGGCCCCGGCGATCACGGCATGGGCCCGCTTGAGGTAGGCTTTGGTCTCGGCCGGCGACAGCACCTTGGGGTCGTCCAGCGCAACCCACTTGGCGCGGGCCAGATAAGGGGCCGGCCGGAAGCCCTCGGACCGGGAAAGCGCATCGTAGTGCTCGGGGGCGCACTTGAAGGAAATCCGGGCGACCGAGTGCTCCGGTGGGGCGATCAGGCAGAACATCTTGCCGCCGACCTTGAAGACGATCACGCCTTCCCACTGCACGGTCCGAGTCGCGGCCGGCAATTTCGAACAGAAGGCGTCGATCTGCTTAGGTGTCATCGCGATACCCTACACGCCGACTTCGCCGCATGCGATGTTCGGGCATGACCGAGTGGCGCCCCGACAAACTTGCTCGCCGCCTGCCAAACCTGCAGGCGCGTAACCGTCTGCAGGCGGCGCTCCGGCAATGGTTTGCTGGCGAGGGCTTCGTCGAGGTCGAGACGCCGATTCTGCAGGTGGCGCCCGGTGCGGAAGTCCATCTCACCGGCTTCACCACCGACTGGGAGCTTCCCGACGGCGAGGAGCGCGAACGCTGGCTGCACAGCTCGCCGGAATTCGCGATGAAGAAGCTGCTGGCGGGTGGCATCCCCAAGCTCTTCCAGTTCGCGCGCGTGTTCCGCAATGCCGAGGGCTCGGCGCTGCATCATCCCGAATTCACGATGCTCGAATGGTATCGCGCCGATGCGGGCTACGAGACCGTTATGGCCGACTGTGCCGCATTGCTGCGGCAGACCGGCGTTAAGGAATTGCGCTGGGGCGAGCATGTCTGCGATCCGCTGGCCGAACCCGAGCGGCTGACGGTGGTGGAGGCATTTCAGCGTTATGCCGGTGTCGATCTCTTCGCCACGATCGGCAACCCCGATGCGCTGTCGGCGGCGTCAGGCATTGCGATGCATACCGGCGATAGCTGGGACGATGTCTTCTTCCGCGTCATGTTCGAGAAGATCGAATCCAGGCTCGGCATGGGCCGGCCGACGATCCTCTGCGAATATCCGATCTCGATGGCGGCACTGGCGCGTGCCAAGCCCGGCGATCCGCGCGTGGCCGAGCGTTTCGAGCTTTATGTCTGCGGCGTCGAACTCGCCAACGCCTTCGGCGAGCTGACCGATCCTGAGATCCAGGCCGACCGGCTGGAAGCCGACATGGACATGAAGGAAGAACTCTACGGCGTGCGCTGGCCGGTCGACGACGATTTCCTCGCCGCCCTCGAACATGGGCTGCCGGATTGCGCCGGCATCGCGCTCGGCTTCGACCGCCTCGTCATGCTGGCGACCGGCGCGAAGCACATCGAGGATGTTCTGTGGTTGCCGGTGCGCTGAGCACGGTTTCCGAAGGTCATCGCGAGACCGTGCAGGCAGCCCTTGCCGCCTGCTTCGGTGCGACGCCTATCGGCGGCATCGTGCCCATAAGCGTCGGCGCATCGGCCGGGGCGATCCTGCAGATCGAGGCAGGCGGTCGGCGCTATCTGCTGCGTGTCGAGGGGCCGCGCAGTCCGCTGCGCTATCCGCACCAATACGTTGCCCTGCGCATGGCCGCGGAGCAGGGGCTCGCGCCCAAGGTTCACTATGTCGACGAGACCGCCGGTGTCGCGGTGACGGATTTCATCGAGACGCAGCCGCTGCATGCCTATCCGGGTGGAATGCCCGCGCTCGTGAAGGCGATGGGCGAATTGCTGAGGCGCCTGCATGCAACGCCGGTCGTTCCGTCGTTCGTGCCGTATCCGGAGATCGTCGCGCGCCTGTTCGCGCATGTGCGGCGGACGGGCCTCTTCGCGCCGGGCGTGCTCGACCCGCATCTGGAGCGTCTGGAACGGCTGCGCGCCGCCTATACCTGGGACCCGGCGCACTCGGTCTCCTGCCACAACGACTGTCTGCCCGCGAACATCCTGTTCGACGGTGAACGCCTGTGGCTGATCGACTGGGAATCCGCCTATCCCAACGATCCGCTGGTCGATGTTGCTATCCAGCTCGACAACCTCGCGCGTTCGCCGGAACTCGCCAGCGTGCTGATGCGGGCGTGGCTCGGCCGCACACCGGACGACGCCATCCAGCACAGGCTTGAACAGGCGCGTGCGCTCAACCGGCTCTACTACGCGGGTGTTCTGCTGAGTGCCTCGGCGACCCGGCCGCGCGCTGCACCCGACGACAGCCTCGCCGTTGCCGAGGGCGAGCCGATGACCGGACACAGGCGCGGCAAGCTCTACCTCCGCGGCTTCCTCACCGGCGAAGCCGTGCCGGCGATGGCCTAGGTCGAGCTGCTCGCGAAGATTTCGTTGAAGGCGCGGACGGCGGCCTCGGGCCCATCCTTGTGATTCCACACGCCGCCCGCGACGGCGAGGAAGTCGGCGCCGGCTGCGATCACGGGCCTGCAGTTCTCGACGGTGATGCCGCCGATGGCCACGCACGGCACTTCCATCAGCCCGCTCCACCATTCGAGAATCTCGAGATCGGCGGGCGTCGTCACCGCCTTGGTGCCGGACGGGAAGAAGGCGCCGAACGCGACATAGTCGGCGCCGGCTTCGGCGGCTTCCATGGCGAGATGGCGCGAATCCTTGCAGGTGACGCCGACCTGCCGATCCGGACCGACGATGCGCCGCGCTTCGACGTAGGGCATGTCTTCCTGGCCGACATGCACGCCGTCGCAATCGAGCTTCACCGCGAGGTCGGGCCGGTCGTTCATGATGAAGGCGACGTCGCGCTGCTGGCAGATCGGCCGCAGCGTATCGGCCGCGCGGATGATCGCTTCGTCGTCGACACCCTTCAGGCGGAGCTGAAAGGCCGCGACGTCGCCACCCGACAGGGCCGCGCGCAGCTCGTCAGCGAACAGCGCCGGATGGTCGATACGCTCCGGCGAGATGAGGTAGAGCCGGCAGCTTGGGGCCGCCGGTACGCTGTCGGTCATGTCGGGACGTACCTTCTGTTGGTCGGCCCGATCTCTAGCACCAATTACCAGACGATGCGCACGCCCGCCGTGAGCGCATGGGCACTGTCCTGCCCGGAGATGTCGCCCTCATAGCGCAGAAAGGCGGTTGTTCCCTGGGCGATGGCGGTATTGGCGGCGAAGCCCAGCACGACGCCGTCGCGCTGCGGCGAGGCGCCATAGGTCGTGAACGGCATTGCCGCTGCACCGGCGAAAGTGGCCGTCACCGGCCGTGCCACGTCGCCGAACTCATGGCTCCAGCCCAGCCGGAACTGCATGGCGAGACGTTCGCGGCAGCCCATGTCCATCGAGGCGCCGAGCTGGGCGCCCAGCACCGTGCGCAGCGAGTTGGTCGTCTGGGAGGCGACGCTGAGGTTCAGCGAGCCTGCCCTGGTCTCGGTGAAGGCATTCTGGGTTGCCGTGAAGGCCTGCAGGCGGGCGAAAGGGGTGACGAAGGCGCTGCTGTCGCCGCCGAAGTCGAAGCGATAGCCACCCTCGACCTGGCCGTAGAACTGGTTGGCGCCCGTGATGCCTTGGGCCGTGCGCGTGGCGAGGCCCGGGACGGCGATGTTGCGCCACATCTGGTTGGAACTGTAGGCGTAGCCCACGATGGCGTCGGCGTAGACCTTGCCTTCATTGTAGTTGGCATAGAGGCCGGTCTGGATCGTGTCGGAAACGCCACGTCCGTCGAAGCCTGCAACCCACTGCGTGCCGCTGGTGTAGCCGACCGTCACACCGGCACGCAGGCCGGGCGCCAGCAGGCGGTCGAGGCCGGCGGCGAAGCCTCCGACGTTGTAGGTGACGGCGCCGGTATTCACGCCGTTGCCGACCGTGCCCAGGCCGCCGAGCGCGCCACCCCAGGCGCCCCACACGGCGGGCGTCGTCGTATCGCAGGCGACATTGCACGCTTCGGCCAACGCAACGCGGCTGCTGCCGCGAAGACTGCCGCCACCACCCGCCTGGGCGGAGAAGTTGCTCATGAAGAGCTGTGCGTTCTGCACCATGGCGGTGGAAAAGCCGGCGTAGTTCTGGCCGCTGATCGACGTCAGGACAGCTTGGCCCTGAGTGGCCGTGAGCGTGGAGAGTGCGCCGAGCACTGTCGCGAAGTCACCGGTCGCGTTGCCGGCATTGGCGTCGAGCACGGCGCCCACGGCGGCCTGCGTCGGCGTCTGCGCGGCCTGCGCGAAGCCGCCGACCTGCAGGGTCAGATAGACGTTGTTGGCGTCGTAGCTAAGGCTGGGCTGCAGGAAGGGATAGTTGCTGACGGCGTTCGTGTAGGTGCCGATGATGCCGCCGCCGGCATTCAGGATGGTGTAGGTCGTGCGCGGGGCGTAGGTGCCCGGTGCGGCCGCAACGCCCACCGTGCCGCCTTGCAGCGTCGCCGTGCCGGTGACGTTGATCCGGTCGCTGATCGACGAACCGGCGACTTCGGCGAGGTACGTGAAGCTGCCCGGTGTTTGCGTGTAGTTGCCGACGATGGTGATCGTTCCAATCGAGTTGCCCGGCGACAGCACGCCGCTATGCACGACATTGCCGACGAGCGTGCCGTTTCCGTTCAGAACGCCTTGGGGGCCGATGGTGATGGTCGTGGCCGACAGGCTGGTGTTGATCGTCGCCTGGCCCTGCTGGACGGTGAAGTTGCCCGTGCCGAGCGTGACGGGCGCGTTGAAGGCAATCGATCCGCTGCCGACGACGAGATTGCTGCTGGTACCCGTGACCGATGCGCCGAACGTGCCGGAGCCTTGCTGCATCAACGTGGTGTCGCCAGCCAGGATGACCGGCATGGTGGTGGAGAAACCGCTGGCCAGGTTGACGGTGTTCTGCAGCGACAGAACGGGCGTCGTGCCGCCATAGGCGCTGCTGACCTTGCCGTTCCAGCGATAGCCGACATAACCGCCGGCCGCGTCGTAGAGATAGTCGAAGCCTTCGAAGAACTCGCGGCCCGTGTTCACGTAGACCGCCGATCCGCCCACGACGTCGACGACGTTGGGCTGGAGCGCATTGCCGGTCGTGCCGGTGGTGAAGGTGTAGAACGCCGGCTGCACCGTGCTCTGCCCCGGCAGATAGATGGAGATCTGGGCGTTGCTGCTGGGGACGACGCAGTTCTTGCCGCCGGGCGGCGAGGGGCACACTGCGGTCTGCAGCGTGGCGCCCGCAGGCGGCGTCAGGAACATGTAGTTGATGCCACTGTCCTGCAGGATGGAGCCCGTCCCGGTCGCGCCGCCGGCCGAGACCGTCATCGTGGCGGCGTTCCAGACTTCCGTCGGATTGGCGGTGTTGGGCGTCAGCTTCACGAAGGCGAAGTTCTGGGTGAGCTGCGTAGACATGCCCAGGGTGACGCCGCTGTCGGTGATGAGATAGCCCGGACGGACGGTGCTCACCGGCTGGCCCGAGGCCAGCGACGTGAGATTGAGAAAGGGATTCATGTTGGACGTCGCCGGCGCGGACTGGGCCGTGCCTCGATCGAAACCGATGCCCATGAAGGCGGTGCCGGTCGGATTGGAGTTGGGCGTGCAGCTACGGGCATCGGTCTGGCAGGTGATGCTGGTGACCTGCAGGACCTTCACCTGCGCCGTCGCCACCGTATTGCCCGCGCCGTTCTGGATGTTGACGTTGGTCAGCCAGTAGGTGCCGTTCTCGATGATGCCGCTGCTGTTGTAGGTGAGCTGGCCGGGGCCGAGATTCTGATCGTTGGGACCAGGCGTGTAATTGTCCGGCGTGGCCGTGATCCCGGTGGAGCCGGTATCCATGGTGAACTTGGTCGGCGAGCCGTTGCCGACCTGCAGGTAGATCTGACCGGGGTTGCTGGCCGTCATGGCTCCGTTCGTGAACGGGATCGTGACCGTGTTGTAGTTGTCGTAGGTGTTCCACGATTGCGCGTGGACCGAGCCATGAAAAATCCATGCCGCGACGAGACCGCAGGCAGCGGCCGATAGCTTTACGTTCAAAGAGTTTGCTCCCCCAGATCGCGACGACGGTACATGACGGCACATATCGTCACAATAGATGCAGGTAGAATGGCCATGGAGTAAGGTTGAACTTCTGCCCGTTCCGCCCGGACTGAGAGCATCCAGACATGATCCGCCCCTTCGCCTGCGTTGCGTTTCTGTTGTCGATGTCGTTGTCGACCGTCGCTGGAGCCCAATCCGGCGGGCGCGTCGGGACGTGGGCAAACGATCATGGATCTCAGCTCGTCATCCGCTCGATCGGAGCGGACGGCAGCGTCACGGGCACCTATGCCAACAACTCCTCGAACTATGAATGCCGCGGCGTCGCCTTCCCGATCGTGGGCTGGCTCGACGGCGACATGATCTCCTACACGACGAAGTGGAAGAGCGGGGCGGCGGACTGCAAGTCGATCACGTCCTGGACCGGATATTTCCGCGAGGGCCGCCTCGCTGTCGAATGGGTGCTGGTCTATCACGACGCGGCCGAAGGGCGTCCCAAGGTTCGTGCAGGTCAGGACTCATACAAGCGCAACTAGAGGCAGGCGCGTTGCGGGGAAGGCGTCCGCAACAACGAGCATGGATAAGGTCGGAGCGACGCACGAGTTGTCCGGCGCAGACGAGAGAGGGCGGTCCTTCAGGGGCAAGACATCAAGAAACGGGAGAGCAAGGCATGGGGGCGTTCTCGGTTTGGCAGTGGGCCGCCGTTCTGGTTGTTCTCGGTGTTCCGGCTTGGATTCTCGTTCGTCATCTCCACCAGCAGCGCACGGCGCCGTCGACTGCCGAGCCGTCCGGGATTGGTGGCTGGCTCGCTTTCATGGCCTTCGGACTGTGCTTGGGGCTTTTCCGGAATGTTGTGGGAACGGTTGAATCGCTTCCCACCTACATGTCGGGCTTCCGGAACCCCAACGGTCATCTGCAGCTTGTCGTCATCGGGCTTTTGACGGCCGTGTACCTGGTCGTAAGTCTGTTGGTCATCGTTGCGTTGTTTCAGAGAAGACGGGCCACACGGCAGTTCTACCTCGTCTTCTGGATTCTCTCCGCGCTGGTGCCTTTGAGCTTGTTGCTCTTGCTGACCGTCCCGGGCATCAGACTGGACATGCTTTATTCCGCCGAGGATGTCGGCTGGAACATCGCGAGGGTCGTCCTTGTCGGTCTTTGGTACTGGTATCTGTGCGTGTCCGTTCGGGTGAAGAATACGCTGACGAACTAGACGCACGTCGTGCGCATGGAACCGCATCGTGTGGCGGCCGGTGTGCGGAAGTGTGATGCAAAAATGCAACAATACATGTAGATTGTCCCCATGAACGGCGGGCACTCTTTCCGCCACTATTGGCATCGCCGCTGGGGGACACCCGCTGGCAGCCGGCTTTGAGTCCAGGGGGAGAAGTTAATGGCGTTGAGCGCCGGGCACTGCACTCACTCGAGTGCGCGAGTCTTTTCCCAGGTAGTGGCCTGTTCAGTCGCAGTCACGGTGTTGGCCGTCCTGGCGTTGTTCGCGACGGCAGCCACTCTGTCTCCTGTAATGGCTCAAGCAAAAGCGCCCGCGAAGTCGAAGTTGAAGCCGGTCGCCAAGGCCGATCCGACGGACCAGATGGCCGATCAGCTCAATGCCAAATGGCAGCAGGACAATGCCGCCTTCTCTGGCTTCAACCAGGCAGCGCCTGCCGCGGTGCAGGCGTCATACGCCGTCCCCCCGGCCACCTCAGCTCCTGCGTCCGGCATCACAAACGAGTGGGGCGACCGTCTGGTCTCGCGCGCCATGAACTATCTGGGCACGCCTTATCGTTACGGCGGCATCTCGCCGAAGACGGGTTTCGACTGCAGCGGCTTCGTCTACTACCTCTATGGCGCGGTCTTCGGACAAAGGATCCCGCGCATGCCGCACGATATGGTGCGCGAGGGCACGCCCGTCGCACGCAACGACCTCAAGCGGGGAGACCTCGTCCTCTTCGGTCACCGGGGCACGTTCACCCATATCGGAATCTATGCGGGCAACAACCAGTTCGTTCATGCCACGCATCGCGGCTCGCCCGTCATGGTGACGAACCTGGACGCCGATTACTACCGCACCCGCTACATGATGGCGGTGAGGCTGTCTCCGCAGTAGCGGCGCCGGAGGCATCGCGCCTGCTGCGCCGCGAGGGAGCGATTGCCAGCCCTCAAAGAGAAAGGGCGTCGGGTCACCCTGAAGGTTACCCAACGCCCCATCGAATGCAGTAGCTTGTCGCTGCCTTACATCTTACCCTGATAGATGCCGATGATCTTGTCGAGCATGTCGAGCGCCTGATCGCGCGGGCGCTGGAAGGTGTTGCGGCCGATGATCGAGCCGTTGGCGCCACCGTCGCGCAGGCCGCGGATCTCGGTGAACAGGCCTTCGAGGTCCTTCGCTTCGCCGCCGGAGAAGACGACGATGCGGCGGCCGTTGAACGTCGCCTGCATGACATGCTTGATGCGCGCGGCCATCGTCGAGGTGTCGACCTGGGCCTTCTCGTAGGCGGTCTTGGCTTCCGGCTGCCACAGCACGTTGGTCGGCGGCTTCACCTTGATGATGTGGGCGCCGAGCAGGGCAGCGATGTGGGCGGCATAGGCGCAGACGTCGAGCGCCGTTTCACCCGCCTTGTCGAGCTTGCCGCCGCGCGGATAGGACCACATGACGACGGCGAGGCCGACCGACTTGGCCTCTTCCGCCATCTCGCGGATCTCTTCCATCATCTCGTACTGGTCTTCCGAGCCCGGATAGATCGTGAAGCCGATCGCCGAGCAGCCGAGGCGCAGCGCGTCCATCACCGAGGCGGTGACGGCCTGGTCCTTGTTGGTCGACAGCGAGTTCGCCGAGTTGACCTTGAGGATGGTGGGAATGGCGCCCGCGAACGTGTCGGCACCGGCCTCGAGCGGGCCGAGCGGGGCGGCATAGGCGTTCAGCCCGGCGTCGATGGCGAGCTGGTAGTGGTAGTGCGGATCGTAGGCGTCGGGGTTCGGCGCGAACGAGCGGGCCGGGCCGTGCTCGAAGCCCTGGTCGACCGGCAGGATCACCATCTTGCCCGAGCCACCCAGGCGGCCGTGCATCAGGATGCGGGCCAGATTGGCCTTCGTGCCGGGGCAATCGCTCTCGTAGTTGTCGAGGATCTTCTTGACGGTACGGGTAATCTTCACGGGCCAGCTCCCAAGCGGTTCATTGCAACCGAAATCGGGGCCGGTGATAGCTGCGGAGGGCTATTCGTTCAAGCCCTTGCCGGAGTAGGGGTGTGTGGCAATCCAGTGTTTGGCGATGTCCACGCGGCCCGTGACCCAGACGCCCTGGTGCTTCTGGACATGGTCCAGGAACCGCCAGAGGCCCGCCATACGGCCCGGATGGCCGATCAGGCGCTGGTGCAGGCCGACCGACATCATCTTGGGTGCCGTGGCGCCCTCGCGGTAGAGCACGTCGAAGGCGTCGCGGAGCAGCCCGAACCACTGGTCGGAATGGACCATGCCGGCGGCATATTTGCCGTCGTTGTTGGTGAGCGAATAGGGCACCACGAGATGCGGCTTGCCCTCGACGGTCTGCCAGAAGGGCAGCTCCTCGCCGTAATAGTCCGAATCGTAGGTGAAGCCGCCTTCCTCGACCAGCAGGCGGCGGGTGTTCACGCTGGGGCCATAGCGGCAGTACCAGCCGGCCGGCCGCTCGCCGACCGTCTTCTTCAGCGACGCGATCGCCTTCTGAATGTGCTCGCGCTCTTCTTCCTCGGAGAGTTGGAAGTGGCGCACCCAGCGCCAGCCGTGGCAGCAGACGTCCCAGCCCGCGGCGCGGATCGCTTCGGCAGCCGGCGGATTGCGCTCCAGCGCCAGGGCGCAGCCGAACACGGTGAGCGGCAGGCCGCGTTCGAGGAAGGCGCGCTGGATGCGCCAGAAGCCGACCCGGCTGCCGAACTCGAACATGCTCTCGCCCGCGAGGTCGCGTCCCTTGAGGCCGACGGAGGAGGTGCTCGATTCGGTGAGGCCGGTCTCGGTGTAGCCTTCGCCGTCCTGTATCGAGGGTTCGGAACCTTCCTCGTAGTTCACGACGAAGTTCAGCGCGATCCGTGCGCCGCCCGGCCACTTGGGATCGGGCGGGTTGGCGCCGTAGCCGATGAAGTCGCGGGTCGGTTGCCAGCTCATATGGGTCTCCTCACCAGTTCGGCGCCCATCTGACGGGCGATGTCGGCGACTTTCTCATTCCAGGTGCGCATCGAGATTCGCGTCACGCCGGCGCGCAGACAGGCGAGCGCGTAGCCCGGCGCATCGCCGCAATCGACGATCAGCGTGAAGGCAATGTCGGGAAACTCCCGGCGCGCGCGCGCCTGCAAGGCGCCGAGATAGCCCGCGCCATAACGCGACGCGGCATCTTCAGGCGTCAACAGGACGGGCGCCGTGCCGTTGGCGCGTGCGGCCAACAGCGCGGCTTCCATCTGCCGCCAGTCGCGAACGATCTCGAAGTCCCCCGCCATGGCGGGGGATATTACTCATTCAGCCCTTTGCCGGGATAGGGATGCGTCTTGATCCAGTGCTTGGCGATGTCGAGGCGACGCGTAACCCAGACGCCCTCGTGCTTCTGGATATGGTCGAGCAGGCGCTCCAGCCCGACGGCGCGGGCGGGGTGGCCGATCAGGCGCATGTGCAGGCCGACCGACATCATCTTGGGCTGCGTCGCCCCTTCGCGATAGAGCATGTCGAAGGCATCGCGCACGAAGGAGAACCACTGGTCCGACGTGCCGATGGACGCAGCGAACTGGCCGTCGTTGTTGGTGATGGAGTAGGGCACGACAAGCTGCTGCTTGCCGTCGACGGTGACCCAGAAGGGCAGCTCATCGCCGTAATAGTCGCTGTCGTAGAGGAAGCCGCCTTCCTCGGCGACCAGCCGCCGCGTGTTCACGCTGGGTCCATAGCGGCAGTACCAGCCCAGTGGCCGCTCGCCGGTCATCTTCTGGATGATGCCGATCGCCTTGCGGATATGCTCGCGTTCCTCGGCTTCGCTGAGTTCGTAGTGCTTGATCCAGCGATAGCCATGCGAGCAGACATCGAAGCCTGCCTTGGCGATTGCAGCCGACGCGTCGGGATTGCGCTCCATCGCAAGCGCGCAGCCGAAGATCGTCATCGGCAGGTTGCGCTCCTGGAAGAGCCGCATCAGCCGCCAGAAGCCGACCCGGCTGCCATATTCGAACAGGCCTTCGCCGGCGAGGTCGCGGCCCTGAATCGTCTGGCCCATGCGGCCTGCGTCGGTCAGGCCGATCTCGGTGTGGCCTTCGCCGTCCTGCATCGAAGGCTCGGAGCCTTCTTCGTAGTTCATGACGAAGTTGACTGCGATCCGCGCCCCGTTGGGCCATTTGGGATTCGGCGGATTGGCGCCGTAACCGATGAAGTCGCGGCGGACGTCGTAAGGCATCATCAAACTCCGATCAGGGAATGCGAATGGTGAAGGGCGGCACCGGCACGAACTCCTCGTCGCCCTTGCCGCCGTCGAGCCACATGAAGACGGCGAAGCGGCCCGGCCGGTCGAGTACGGTGAGGCCGTGGTGCCAGGTGTTGGGCCGATAGGTGACGCCCTGCCGGCCGGTGGCGATGAAGGCTTTCATGCCTGCCACGTCCGGCCCGCCCGCCGAGGCGTGTGGCGCCACGACGATCAGCCAGCGCTCGACATCGAGCGGCACGAAGGTCTGGGAGGAGAATTCATGACGCTCCATGTAATCGGAGCGCAGCGGCCGGTCGGGCGTCTCGGCTTTCAGGCTGAGCGACAGGTTCGCCTGGGCACCGGGCCGCAGATTGCCCAGCGCGTCGTTGTAGTAGGTACGGCCAGGCGCCTCCGGGACGTCGATCACGTCACCGAAGGGCGCGAAGGCCTCCTTCGTCAGAGGCTGCGGTATCAGTTCCATGGGGTTTCCTCGTCAGCGCATGCGGCGGGTGAGGCCCACCGTCCATTCCATAATCAGCATCAGCAGGAAAGAAACAGCGATCAACACGCCCGACACCGCGGCGATGCGCGGATCGAGCGTCGATTCCATCATGCCCCACATGCGGATCGGCAGCATGTCGGTGCGCGCCGTCGACAGGAACAGCGACACCGGCACGTTGTCGATCGAGGCCATGAAGGCCAGGAACGCGCCAGCGAAGATGCCGGGCGCGATCAACGGCAGGGTCACGCGGCGCAGGGTGTAGAACCAGCTCGCTCCGAGGCTCTGCGATGAATCGTTCAGTGCAGGATCGAGCTGCGAGAGGCTGGCCGTCGTCGTGCGCAGAATGAAGGGCACGGTCACGATCATGTGGCCGGCGATGATCAGGTTCAGCGACGGCCTGAGCCCGATCAAGGTGAAGTACATCAGCGCTGCCAGGCCGAAGGTGAGGCCGGGCAACACCAGGGGCGACATGAAGAAGCTGTCGCCGATGCGGGCAAGCTTGTGGCGGCTGCGCGCCAATCCGAGGGCTGCCAAGCTGCCCAGCAGGACGCCGAATGCTGTGGACCAGGCTGCCACTTCCAGCGAATTGTAGACGGCGCGATGGATCTGCCGCGACTTCGAGGCATCGAACAGCTCCGCGTACCACTGCAGCGAGAAGCCGGTCGGCGGGAATTTCAGGGAGCGCCCCTCGGTGAACGAGGTGGTGAGGACAATCACCACAGGCACCACGATGATCAGCAGCGCCAGCAGAGCAAGCGTGCCGATCACCAGGGTGTAGGAAAGGTCAGCCAGGGAGCGTTGCCTGCCCATGTTCTCTACCCTTGGAGATGGCCGCTGGAGCGCCGGCCGAGCCAGGAAAGCGCACTCACTACCGTGAGCACGGAGACCAGCAGGGCAATCGAAGCGACGGCGGCGAGGGGCCAGTTGAAGACGACCAGCGACTGCTGCCAGATGAGCAGCGGCAGGTAGATCAGCCGTACGCCGCCGATCACGGTCTGCGAGATGAACGCTGTCGTCGAGCTGGCAAACACCAGCAGGCAGCCCGCGACCAGGCCCGGCATGCTGAGCGGCACGATCACCGTGAAGAGCGTGCGCCAGCGCGAGGCGCCGAGTGCCGCCGAAGCGTCGCGCAGGTTCGGGTCGAGCCGCGACATGACGCTGATCAGCGGCAGGAGCATCAACGGCATTTCGATCTGGGTGAGCGAGATCACGAGGCCCAGTTCGGTCTGCAGGAGCCTCAATGGCTCGGAGATGATGCCGAGGCTGAGCAATAGCTGGTTTATCACACCGTCGCGTCCCAGCATCACGATCCAGGCGAAGGTGCGGACCACGACGGACAGCAGGAGCGGCATGACGATGATGAAGATCAGGATCCTTTGCAGGCGCGGCGGCGCGTCGAGATAGACCAGCGCCAGCGGATAGCCGAGCAGCACGGTGGCGCAGACGGTCTTCACGCCGAGCATCAGCGTGTCGGCGATCACCTTGTAGCTGAAGGGATCGCCGAAGAACTTGATCCACTGCGCGAAGCCCGGCTGCGTGATCTTGTCGTCGTTGAAGAAGCTGACGCCGACCAACAACAGGAGCGGCGCCAGGAACAGCGAGACGAAGAACAGCGCGAGTGGCAGCGCGAGCTGCCACTCTGCAGCCTTGGTCACTTCGCCATTTCCTTGTTGAACTTCTCGA